>CBDCUO010000024.1:0-15414 GCA_965222705.1 Saprospiraceae bacterium
TCTTAACTTTTCCAGATCATTTGGAGAAAGCGAAAAAAAAGCCACTTCGGAACTGGAAACTAAAGCAGAGGATAGTAATAATATTAAAACCAACAAGCTTGCCACAACAAGTGCGAGGCTTGAGATTTCAGGAGTAGCAGAAGATAGTAGATATAAAGCCAAATCAGGCAAATCAGATTCCGCTTTCAAAAGGAGTTTTAGTTATTAGGCTTATTTAGGAATAAGTCTATTATCAGAATAGAGCCGATGCATGGCTTATGCAAATCACACCAGCTTTGACTTTTGCAATTTTTGATGTTCAGATATTTGCTTTCCAGGCATTAGAAGGGCAGGTCATCTTCCGGCGCATCTGCCACAGATTCGGCTGTCGCAGGGGCGGTTTCAGTAGCCGCTTCCACCTTTTTCGCCTTGTCTTTTTGTACAGTAGGGGGTGCATCTTCTGCACCAGGAAAACTAGAGGTATAACTACCCGTGCCTTCTCTTTTTTCTAGGGATCTAAAGTTATTAGCAACCACTTCGGTGGTATATCGGTCATTACCATCTTTATCTTGCCATTTTCGGGTTGTCAGTTTGCCTTCAACATAAATCAAATTGCCTTTTCTGAAGTATTGTTCAGCTCTTTCGGCTAACCATCTCCATCCGATTACGTCATGCCATTCGGTTTGGCTTTGCCACACTCCCTCTTTATCTCTATATCGTTCGCTTGTTGCCAGCCTTAATTTTGCAACAGCAACACCATTTTCCAGACGACGGACTTCGGGGTCTTGCCCTAGCCATCCAATTAATGTAACTTTATTGACCATAGTGCAGATTTCTTATTTATTAAAAATTGGCTTCAAAAAGCTAAACTAACTCTAAATATAGGGATTTATCCTTTAAATACAAATCTACTATTTTAGGAAAGGCAAAGTTATTAATGTTTTTTTGTTTTACCTGAAAAAAAATCAAATCATTCTGTTTTAAGTTATCATTTAGTTCAATTTCCCAAAAAATGGCGATGATTTTTTGGTGGGTTAATACTTGTTTATAAGGACGGGAAATTTTTTTTATTTGACAAGCGTTATTACCAACTATTTTTTGAAAAATTTGATGCGTAATTAATTCCTTTTTGGTAAGGAGACCCGAAGTTTCTATCAAAGGAAAATCATATAAATTTTGCCAAATATCCTTTTCCGTTCGTTTTTTTAATAAAAGATTTTCTCCGATTCGACAAATGAGATAATTAAAATAGCGATCTTTTTTCTTTATCTTTTTTGACTTTACAGGTAGTAGGTGAACGGTGCTATTTGCCAAAGCGATGCAGTGTTCACTCATTGGGCAAGCGGCACAAGAAGGCTTTGCGGGCGTACAGTGGGTGGCTCCAAAATCCATAATTGCCTGATTGTATTTGCTTGGAGCCTGCTTTTCAATCAATTCACTAGCCAATTGGTAAAATTGCTTTTTTCCAGCATTGGTATCAATTGGCGTATCTATTCCAAATACTCTAGACAAAACCCTATAAACATTTCCGTCAACGACTGCATGAGGAAGCCCAAAAGCAAAAGAAGCAATCGCTGCCGCCGTGTAAGGCCCTACTCCTTTCAAAGCGAGAATGGCTTTATAATTATTGGGAAAATGACCTTGCAATTCATTGGCGATGTATTTTGCTGTAAAATGCAAGTTTCTCGCCCTTGAGTAATAGCCTAGACCTTCCCATAGTTTCATTACTTGATCTTCTGAGGCAGAAGCCAAGTCAAAAATGGTCGGAAAGTTTTCTTTAAATTTTTGAAAATAAGGCAACCCTTGTTCTACTCTGGTTTGTTGCAAAATAATTTCTGACAGCCAGACATAATAGGGGTTCTTTTCTCCTTTCCAGGGCAAAGGGCGATCATTTTTATTAAACCACTCTAGTAATGTCTTTGTAAAATACTTCTTTTTGGCAGCTTTATTCATGGTCTGCAAAATAAGAAATATCTTAAAAATGAACCGCGAGCATTAGTCTGCCAGGGCGATTGTCGTAGGTTAATTCCGCAATAAGTATGTCCTAAAAAAGGATTAAAGACTTTCGGTTCATGGACGTTTTAACAAAAAAGCTCGAGCATCTCGGGCAGTTTGTTCTGATATTTCCTCCATAGGAACGTGTCCAGCATTATCGTAAATAATCAGTTCAGAACCTGCGATGTCTTTTTGAAATTTATAGGCATTGATAAGGGGGACCCACTCATCCATTCTGCCCCATTGAATTAAAGTAGGGACTTTAAGGGTCTTAATGTTGGAGGGATCGGTGTATTCGATATTATTCACTCGATCTATAAACGCCTGCCGGTTGCCCGCTCGGAGGTATAATTGATAGTAGCGGTCTATGAGCTTTTCTGTCACCAAGTCGTCATTATGATAGACCTCTTTCATACTGGACTCAAATAGGGATTTGGGGGTGATTTTTAGTAAAACCTTACTCCAAAAAGGGCTTTGGGCTAACCGGAAAGCCAATGGTGGTTCTTCGTTTGCTTCGGCTGGATAGCCCCCTGCATCCAGCAAAATCAGTTTTTTTACCTTTTGGGGGTATAGACTTGCATACCGCCAGGAGATAGCTCCGCCCAGAGAATTTCCGCCAATATGGCAGGAATCCACACCGATTTTGGTTAAAAAATCATCCAAAAATCGAGCGTAATATTCCAGCGAATATTTTCCGGTTTTGTTAGGACCAGTCAATCCAAAGGCGGGCATATCCAAAGAAATTACCCTAAAGTCATCATCTAAGATTTCCGTCCATGCTTCCCAAGTATGTAGGGAAGCCCCTGTGCCGTGAATCAATACAAGCGGCATTCCCGTCCCATTGATTCGATAGTGGACAGGCATATCGTCAACGGTGATAAATTGTGAATTATCGTAGGCCCAATCAGTTTTTAAACTTTCCAGCGATCGATCAGGGGCATAGGCACTAAGGGCCAAAACAAGGATAGTTAGCAATAAAATAGTGATAAAATAGAGTAGGTATTTGAAGAATTTCTTCATGATAAAAATTTAATGACATAAGGCAGATTGCTAATTTGCCAGGATACATTTGATAGATTAACAATCCGTTTTACGATTTCAAAATAGCTCGAAGGTTGTTCCGCTCTTGAAGATAAATAAAAGCTAAATAACCTAGCAGTAGGGAGGTATTCACAAGCAGAATTAGTAACAAATTTTCATTTAAACCTCCTCTTAGCAATTCGCTTAGTAAATAAATACCAATGGCCAAAATTAAATAAAAGCTCATTCGGAAAATAGAATAGGGAATTGGGTAAAATTTTTTGCCTGTAAAATAGCAGGCTGCGGTCATTGCTCCATAACAAATAAGCGTTGCCCAGGCAGCACCCATGTACCCTAAAATGGGAATCCACCAAAAATTTAATAGAACGGTAATGATCGCGCCCCCAATAGAAATGTAAGCCCCCCACATTGTTTTATCAATTAATTTATACCAAACAGAAAAATTGTAATATAGCCCTAAAAATACATTTGCGACTAAGATAATGGGTACAATTTTTAACCCCTCCCAGTAATCTTTTCCTATTATTAGCTTAAATAAATCAAGGTATAAAGCAACGGCAAGAAACCCAATAGCCCCAACAATTAAAAAATATTTGGCAACCGTAGCATATAATGACCGTGCATTTTCTTCATTTTTATTTCTAAAAAAAAAGGGTTCTGCACCATAGCGAAAAGCTTGTGTAAACAGGGAAATAATAATTGCTAATTTATAATTGAGTGCATAAATCCCCAAAGCAGCTTTATTCTCTTCGGGGGTGCCAGGAAGCAATTTGGGCAATAGTAGTTTATCCAACATTTCATTGATTAAATAAGCAAAACCGACTAATACCAAAGGTAAGACATAGCTCATCATACCACGCCACAGTTCTTTATCAAACTGAAATTTAAATTGTCGAAGGGTCGGCGAAAGTAATATAAAAGCTACCAAACTAGCTGCCAAGTTCGCAATAAAAATATAGCCTATCCCTATCTCTGGCGAATATACAGACTGAATAAAACCGTGCATAAATTCAAACGAACCGTGCTCCAATGCCCAGGGACAAAAAACTAAAAAGAAAAGATTCAGCCCTAAGTTGACAAAAATATTGACTAGCCGGATTATTGCAAATCGCATAGAACGGCTTTGCAACCGCAATTCGGCATAGGGTAATTCACTCAGTGTATCCAAACAAATTATACCAACACATATATAAATGTAAGGTTGATATTTTTCTATCGCATACCAAGAAGCGTACAGAGGAGATAAAGCAAAAATGAGAATGCCGAGAATAAGAGTAGAAATGAGGATAGAAAAAAAAGAAGTATTGAAGGTGTTTTGCCGACCAAGCGACATATCCGTTCCAAATCGGAAGTAAGCCACTTCCATTCGGTAGGTAAAAAGCACCATTAAAAAAGCAATTGGAGAAAACAATAAGGCAACTACTCCATATTCTTCTTTTGGAAAAATGTTTGAATATAAAGGAACCAGTAAAAAATTTAAAACCCTTCCCAGAATGCTACTCACTCCATAAATAACCGTTTCCCCTGCCAGTTTTCTAAGCGACATTGCACTTTATTTTATGCGAATAAAAAATCATGGGGCAAAATAAATGCCTTTCGCTCAATAAACTTCATCTGGAAATAAAAATTTCCCAAAAACCGTTTTAATTATTCATTTCCCCAAATTGAGGCAATCCGCCTTACAATAGCGTATGATTCATTTATTCTATACTCAATTATCGGATGTTTCCGAAGAAAAATGGCAGCACTATTTTCAGCAAATGCCCCTAGACATTCAGGAGCGTATTCATCGTTATAAAAGATTAGAAAACAAACACCAATTGCTCTTAGGACGGCTACTTTTGAAGCACGGGATGAAGGAGTTGGGATTTAAAAATTTTAAATTAGAAAGTATTTATTATAATAAAAAAAACTGCCCATTATGTTTGGAAAATATTAACTTTAGTATTGCTCACTCTGGCAATTTGGTCGCCTGTGCTTTTTCGAAAAGTGTTCGGATAGGTATAGACGTGGAGCAAGTCAAACCTATTAATTTAGCTAATTTTGATTACGTATTAAATGATCGAGATAGGAAATGGCTCAGCGAAGACACGGCGAATACTTACCGCTCCTTTTTTAAAATATGGACCATAAAAGAAGCCGTCACCAAGGCCCTTGGAGAAGGGCTGGGCATAGACGTTCGACCAATCACTATTTTTAAAAACGATCTCTTGTGTGCAGATAAAAAATGGTATTTTCAAAACCTAGATATTCAAGAAGGGTATGTCGCTCATCTCGTTTCAGAGCGAGCAATTACTCAATTATCAGTCCATGAAGTGAATTTTTAGAAAATGCAAATGAAACGTTAATCTCCTTAATCAATGGCTAATGGACTGGTATCATTTCCGCTTTCATCGTAAATTGTAAGCATGAACAGAACGGTTATTGCTTTTATTGTCTTGTCCTTATTAGGGCTAATTATTATTCAAGTCGGACTTTTGCGTATTGGCTTGATAATGGAAAAGGAGGCCTACGACACAGAGGTAAAGGCAATCATGCACACCGTCCGAACGAAATTATACTCTGACTCAGCGCTGAGTCAGAAAATTGCCAACCTAAGCAAAGATTTTGATAAACGAACGATTTTTAATAATGATTCTTTGCCCCACCAGACCCTAAAGGAAATAGATACCCTTCTGAAAGAACAATTGACAGCTAGAGGTATCGCCATAGATTTTTCATTTGCGCTAACAGACCAATCTAATGACCTCCTACTTGCCAGTACCAATTTTGACATGGATCAATTCAAGTTCAATCGCTATACGGCGCGGTTAAGCATGGTAGAAGTAATTTGTGGTTGCAATGTTCTGCTGCATTTTCACCAAAAGAATTTGTATAATTATCTGTTTAGTCAGTTGGCTTATTTGCTGGTGCCTTCGCTGCTCTTTTTGCTAATTATTGTAGCGGGGTTTAGCTTCCTGATTTATAATTTAAACCGGCAAAAACAACTATTGACCATAAAAAACGATTTTATCAATAATTTGACCCATGAGTTGAAAACGCCCGTTTTTTCTATTTCCTTACTGGCAAAAGTTTTTAGAGAAAATTTGAAAAAAAATAAAGTAGAAAAACTGGAGGCATACTTGGGCTTATTGGAAAATGAAAACAAAAAGCTAAAAGGGCATATTGATAAAGTGCTAGAGCTGGCTTCTTTAGAAAATGGCAAGTATAATTTACAAAAAGAGCGCTGCGATTTTCACGAAATTATCAACGAAGCCATTAACGATTTTGCCCTAAAAATTGATGCCCAGCAAGGCAAATTGATTAAGGTCTTTCAAGCCGTTAGCACCCAGCTAAATTTGGATAAGACCCATTTAAAAAATGTCATCCAAAACCTGCTGGATAATGCCATTAAATATAGCGAGCAGCAACCCGAAATCAAAATCAGCACTCAAAGCGACCAGCAGAAGCTATCCGTTGCCGTCAGTGATAATGGTATTGGAATTGCCCCAGAGCACCAAAAACACCTCTTCGATAAATTTTACAGAATCACCAATGGCAATTTGCATCATGTAAAAGGCTTTGGGCTGGGTTTAAGTTATGTAAAGTACATTGTAGAGGCACACGGTGGTTCTATCTTCGTGAATAGCAAAAAGAATGAAGGTTCGACATTTATTATGGAATTTCCTATATAAAAAATTATGCCCGCTTATCCAAAATTATTACTAGTCGAAGATGATAACACTCTAGGGTATATTTTAAAAGAATACCTGGAAATGAAAAACTTTTCAGTCACATGGGTAAGAAACGGACTGGAAGGACTGGAGGCTTTCAAAGAGCAACACTTCGATTTATGCATTGTGGATGTGATGATGCCAGAAATGGATGGATTTACAGTGGCAGAGAAAATCAAAACATCCGAAGAAGGCATTCCATTGCTATTTCTGACCGCTAAATCTTTGAAAATAGACATCTTAAAAGGTTTTAGTCTGGGAGCAGATGACTACATCATCAAACCCGTTGATGAAGAGGAACTGGTAGCCAGAATTAAAGCGGTATTAAGGCGATCTGAACAACCGAACCAAAAGCGAGAAATTTTTGAGGTGGGCGATTATGCTTTTGACAGTAAAAATCAAAAGCTGACTTATCAGGGAGAAGAAAAATACTTGACTGAGCGAGAAGCCCAATTGTTGCGCCTCCTTTGCCTGAATAAGGGAAATTTATTGTCCCGCCAATATGTCTTAAAAAATATTTGGGGAAAAAGCGATTACTTCAACCGCCGAAGCATGGATGTGTTCATCTCTAAATTGCGAAAATATTTGTCCAAAGACCAGCGCATACAAATTACCAATGTGCATGGGAGCGGGTTTATTTTATCTGATTAGGGCATGGTTTTTCCGCCACTTAAAGTATCCGCCTATAGCAATAAGCATATAAATTGCATAAACCAGCATAAATAAATAAGCTCCTCGGCTGGCATATAAATAAATATAAGCGGCATCAATGACTATCCAATACAGCCAGTTTTCCAATTTTTTTTGAATGACTAAAAAGGTGGTAATAATCGCAAATATGGTCGTAAAGGCGTCCAGATAAGTGGCGGCAGCAGGTGAATATGCATCAAAAAAATAGCCAAATAGCAAGGCGATAAGACTACCACCTATCAGAATTTGAAGGTGCTGCTTGGGCATCATTTTAGTGATTGGCAAGGCTTCTTTATTTTTTGCACCAAATTTCCATTGATAAATCCCCACAAAACCCATGATGACATAAAAAACATTTAAAATAGCATCCAAATAAAGGTCATAGGAGATTAGGGTAATATAAGCCCAAGCGGCACAACTAATGATCCCAAAACACCAACACCAAACACTTTCCCTAGCTGCGAGCATCACATAAATTAAAGCAGTAACCGTCGCCAACCATTCTAATCCGCTAACTTGGGCGGCTTCCTGAAAAATAGTTTGTAAGATTGAATTTGCTTCCACATAAAATATTAACTCAAAGTATCTGAAAGCAATGCTACATAAAAAAAGGGGCATCTCAAAGCTATTTGAATGAGACCACCCCTTTTTTATTCAAGTGTGAGGGTACTATTCGTAGGCTTGGAACGTTCCTTAGGGATTGAGCAAAAATACGCCCTTAAAATTGAGCAACTTATTTTTTCGCAATCCCTTAATCTTTTGACAGGTATTTTCGGGGACTAATCTCATCCAGGTAGCTTTCAGAAGACCGGCCATACACCAGTTTATAAAAATTATTTTGCTCAATTGCCTGCGCTTCTTTTAGACCATCTCCCCTTTGATAATTATCTGGAATTAAATAAGTCGCAGGAGGGGGCGTTTGGACAATAGCTGCTTCTACAAAATCAGGAATTAGTTCTGCTTGGGGAGCAATCAGTTCTTCTTTTACAAATGCTTCCTCAAGTTCATAATCAAAGCGATGCAGTTGGTATTTTTCAATAGTAACTATAAGGTTTTTAGCATAATTTCTATCGGTAGCATAGCCCGCTTTCTTCAAACCCTTTGCCCAGCTCTTATAATCCGTTTTTGGCAAGTTAAATAGGGATTGATAACGGCTATTGGTCATCAAAAATTCTGAATGGTCTAGATAAGATGCTTCGGGGCTTTCGTACGTTCTAAAGCAAGATTTGACTAGCTTTCCGTTGACGTAATCATCGTCTTTATAGAAATGTTTGCCTCCCGACCAATTTCCTTTGCATTTAATACCAAAATGATTGTTTGATCTGACAGCAAGCTGACTGGTCCCCCAGCGGGACTCCACGATCCCCTGTGCCAGTGTAATGCTAGCGGGGATACCTGTTCGGTGCATTTCCTCAACGGCAATGGCACTGTATTGGTCAATGTATTTTTGAATAGGAATATCGGAATTAGCGGCAGCTATTGAATTAAAAAAAATAGCTATTATGCCGATAAAAGGGAGGCCTCTCATAAAGATTAAGCATTTATTGGGTAAGAGTATGTTTAAAATTCCATTAATTGGCTACAAACGGCAAATTTTCTTCTGCACCTCGTTAAAAAGCCTCGCCGATGCGCTGGCATCGCCTGTGTTTTTCGCCTTGTTCAGAATAAAATTTCCTCGTTTTCCCTCAATCATAAAAATTTAAACATACTCTAAAAAATACACCAACAAAACGACATCAATCGGTTCACGGGATGGATGGGAAAATTGTTGGCTATTACTTTCGCAATGCAATCCGCTGACAGGACTTTAGGAAAAAGCTAAATTAGTGATTGATTTTGCTATTAGTGTCACATAGTCCGTAGGGGGCAGCATTGTTGTAAAACTTCTTTTATATATGTTTTTTATTTAATGCAAAAAAAATGCCATACTTCAACACTTGTATTAAATTAATCGTTTAGATTTCTAATTCCCATGCCCCCTCTTCATTTAAAACCAATTGCCCATACTTAGACTTCCTATTACCTGAATTTCCTTTTTCAATTAAAGTAAATTGCAGCGTTTTATCATCTATCCATTTGGGCATAACCGGACTAAATGTTTCCAGTTCTTTCTCATAGATTAGGTTTAATTGATTACCCATATAGCCCCATAATTGGATGCCGTTGAATCCATTTTTATTGCTCGAATCGGCATTAAGGCAGGCGATATAATTGCCATCTGTAGAAGCTTTTGGAAACCCCTTTGCATAAATCATTTTTCCCGTTTTATCATTAACAAAAACATAGCCTTCGGACTGTTGATAATCTGCAAATACAACAAAAAAACCCATGCTTTTCATATAATACCGGTAATTATAAATAGTATCGCTTCTGACATTTGTTAAAGAAAATTGATCACCGCTCAATAACCTGAAATGGATAGCATTGGGATCCGCTTTTACTAAAGAACCTTCCGCTTTTAGTTGTCGGAATTGCACGCGCTCAAAACATTTTTTTGCCTGTTGTCTCTTTCGGTCTTTTTGCAATTTGAAGCAGTCGTCATAGGGCGTAGGAGCTTCGTCCACACCGATTTTATAAAACTTCACGCCTCCTCCATAAACCCAACCTTCCTTATCGTCTTTGGTTTTTACTTTGAGCCAAGGTTCGTCAAAAAGCGTTCCTCTCAGACTGATTTTTTCGGTAAAATCTGATCGTTCTTCCAAGTACACCAACGCTTCTCCTTCTCTTAGTTCAGTAATTATATCACTTTTAGTATCTGCTACGGTTCTTAATCGCAATTTGTCCACCCAAACATAGATTTCTACAAGAGGAGGTGCTTTTGCTTCTTCAACGATTGCTTTTTCTGTTTCTAAATCGGCAACTGCTTCCTTGGAAACATTTTTGCAGGAAAGAAATAGTATTAGAAATATTAATAAGGTGTTAACATCTATTTTAGACATATTTAAGAAACTTTTCTCGTTAAGAAAGAACAAAATTAGAAAAAGCCCTTTAAATATTTTATCTAACTCACTGTTCCCAAAAAATGATTGCGATGCTTGTAAAAAAAAATAGTATGGCGCTTTTGCTGTTTTCCTGGACAGCCTTATTTGCCACCAATGGAGACCATCAAAAATACATTGATGAGTATAAATATATCGCCGTCAGCGAAATGGAGCGCACGGGCGTGCCTGCCAGCATCACGCTGGCCCAAGGCATACTAGAATCCCAAGCTGGAAAAAGCAAACTCGCCCGCAAGGCAAAAAATCACTTTGGAATTAAATGCGGTAGTAATTGGAAAGGAAAAACTTACTATCGAAAAGATGATGATTATAAAAAAGGGAAATTGGTCAAGTCTTGTTTTCGGGTATATAAAGACCCCATTGCTTCTTACAGGGGTCATTCCGATTTTTTATTGGAAAATAAACGGTATAGTACGCTATTTAAGCTAGACCCTTTGAATTATAAAAAATGGGCAAAGGGCTTGAAGAAAGCGGGCTATGCGACCAGCTCTTCTTATGATAAAAAACTCATTGATCTGATTGAGCGGTACCAACTGTATCGCTACGATCAAATGACTTCTTCGGAAACTGCTGTAACAAAAATTGAGATTGCAAAAGATTTCTTTATGGTGAACGATGCCAAAATGGTCCTGGCGAAAGAGGGCGATACCCCATACATGATCGCTCAACGGCATAAGACTTCTGTGGATAGAATTTTGAAATACAATGAGGAACTGCACGGAAAAAACCAGTCTCTGGCGACAAATACAAAGGTTTTTTTACAGAAAAAGCGGAATAATTATAGAGGAAAACAAAAAACACATATAGTAAAAACAGGTGAAACCATGTATGACATCGCCCAGCAATATGGGTTAAAACTATCTAAGCTTTATTGCAAAAATAAAATGAAGCCGAACACCCAACCAGCAGTAGGAGAACAAATTTACATTAGAAAAAGGACAAAGAAAGCCCCTCGATTAAGAGAAAAAGAATTAACCCCGCCGCCGCCCGTATTGATAGAAACAAAGCCGCTTACCCCCATACAAATCAGGGAAGAAGAAATACTGTTGGAATGGGAAGAAGTGGCAGGCGAACCTATTGAAAAGGAAGAACCTTTGCTAGAATTGGAGGAAGAAAAGCCAAACAGCAAAGTAGCAGATTTGCTTGCTCCCGAAACAACCTCAACAAAATTTCACACTGTTGTAAAGGGCGAAACCCTCTTTGGTCTTGCCAGGAAGTATGGCACCACAGTAGAGGCACTTATGCAATGGAATCAGTTAGATTCAAAAATTATCCCAATAGGATTACGGCTTCGGGTTGAATAATGTCTGTAAGATGCTTAATATTGTTTTATTGTAAACAAAGTTAAAGCATTCTTGCTATGACAAAACGATTGCTACTGCTACTGAGTACCTGCTTTTCTTTTCTTGCCCTAGAAGCACAAACTTTTGCTTGGGGATTAAAGGGAGGCTTACTAATCGGCACACAAAAATGGGAAAGTATTCAACGGGACCCTTTATTAAAATACCACGGTATATTGTTCATTGAGTCCGTACCAGAGAGCAATGCTTTTGCTCTTTTTGCACAAGGAGGATACCATATAAAGGGAAGTGCCATAAGAAACTTTCAACTTAATTTTACCAATGGCGATGTTTATCGCCCTCCTACCCAGGAATTTTTATTTAGAAATTTAGTACTTACACTCGGAGCAAAGCAAAAATTTGATTTTCGCGAAAGCTCCAAAGCCTTTTATTCGCTTGGATTAAGAGCGGATTATACACTAAG
Organism: Saprospiraceae bacterium; assembly: GCA_965222705.1. GTDB lineage: Bacteria > Bacteroidota > Bacteroidia > Chitinophagales > Saprospiraceae > JAFMDF01. The sequence continues at coordinate 12,182 of CBDCUO010000024.1, forward strand.
CACCAACCTAGATGAGTATAAGGACGGCAATGGTTTTGCGCCCGCCTTTTTGCCGGACAATTTCTATGTTCGGAAATTTAATTATGGCGTACATGTTGGCGGTGGCTTGGAATTTGCCCTTTCAGATCTAATAGGAGCAGTCATTGATTTTAGTATTAATCCCGATTTATCTTTTCAATACAAGCAACCTGCTATTGGCAATGTAACCAGCCCCTACAACCCCGCTCAAACCATTACCATTCCAGAGCGAAAAATTGTAAATGTTTCTTTGGAGCTAAGTGTTGGCTTGCGCTTTTTGAGGGTAGTGGAATATATTGACTGATTGAAGTAAAATATGAAGGCTAAATATGACAAAATTGGCATAAAATATAATGTAACGAGGAAAGCGGACCAATACTTGACTCAAAGATTATTAGCAAATTTGACCCCTTCACCGACCGGAACCTATCTGGACATAGGTTGTGGCACAGGCAATTATACCAACGAACTATACAAAAGCGGTTATCATTTTATTGGTATTGACCCTTCCAATGAAATGCTCCATAAGGCAAAGCAACAAAACAAAAATATCCATTGGAAAATAGGACAAGCAGAGAAAACTGGCCTAGAGAACGAAAGTATTGATGGAATAATAGGAAGCCTGACAATCCATCATTGGACCGATTTGGAAAAGGGGTTCAGAGAAATGTTCCGAGTACTTAAAAAAGAGGGAAATATAGTGATTTTTACTTCCACCCCGAAACAAATGAAAGGCTATTGGTTGAATCACTACTTCCCCAAAATGCTCCAGGCCTCCATCGAACAAATGCCGTCGTTCAAAAATGTTGAACAAGCGATATATAAAGCAGGATTTACGACTATCCGAACGGAAATCTACTCTGTCCGATCAAACTTAATGGATTTATTTTTATATAGTGGAAAACATAACCCAAACCTATACTTCAAGCCTGAAGTAAGAAATGGAATATCTTCGTTTTCATCGCTTGCAAATCGGGAAGAAGTAAATTTAGGTTTATCTAAAATGAAATGGGATATTGAAAATGGAAAAATTGCGGATATAATGAAATCATACGAAAATGACTTGGGTGATTATCTTTTTATAGTTGGAAAAAAGATTCATTTTGATAAAAATATACAAAGAGATTAAATGTCAACAATTTCAGTTAAAGGCCTATCTGTTTCTTTTGGCCGAAAAAGAGTATTGACCAATATTTATTTGGAAATAGAATCTGGTAAAATATATGGCGTCATCGGCCCCAATGGGGCAGGAAAGTCCACGTTGTTTAAAGCAATACTAGACCTAATAGAAATGGATAGTGGCTCGGTCTTAGTAGAAGGGCAACCGATCGTCAGGCAGCGAAAAAAGGTCGTCTATGTTCCACAAAAAAATGATGTTGACTGGCAATTTCCAGCTACCGTTTACGATATTGTGTTAATGGGCAGATACCCCCATAAAAAAATATTCCAAAGAATTTCGTCCCATGATAAAACGATTGCTTTACACGCACTTAAAGAAGTGGGAATGACCGCCTTTAAGGATCGCCAAATCGGAGAGCTTTCCGGCGGACAGCAGCAAAGAGTCTTTCTTGCTCGGGCGCTGTGCCAGGAGTCTGATATTTTCTTTTTGGACGAGCCATTTGTTGGAGTGGATGCCACAACCGAACAGAAAATCATTCAAATTTTGAAAAAACTGGCCAAAGAAGGGAAGACTCTGCTGGTCGTCCATCACGATTTGGCCACCGTGCGAAAATATTTTGATAAAGTTATTTTACTCAACCAACGGATGATTGCTTATGGAGATACGGAGGAGGTTTTCAATGAAGAAAATATTGCCAGAGCGTATGGTGGACAATTACCAATCTTGCACAAAATGGGCAATATTAACAACTAAAGATCATCGATATTATGAAATTGGAAGACTATCCTTTTCAGTTGAACTGCACCGTTCGCTGGGGCGATATGGATGCGCATGGACATGTGAACAATACCGTCTATTTCAGGTATTTTGAAAATGCCAGAGTACAAATTTTTGAAGAATTATTAAAAAAAAGAGGCAGCTCTAAAATTGGCCCGGTACTCGCCTATATGAATTGCCATTTTGTAAAGCCCATCAGCTTCCCCGACCAAGTAGTAGTTGGAACCAAAGTAAAAACAATGGGCCGGACAAGCGTGATTTTAGAGCATTTGATTCAAAGTGAAAATGCAGGAATCGCCGCCCACGGAGAATCAGTCATCGTCATTTATGATTTTGCAGCCAAAAGAAAAATCGCCATGCCCTTCGACTTAAAAGCTAAATTATTGCACGGCGGTAAGTAAAGCCCAAACCAAGAAGAAGTGATATATCACAGAACTGAACATATCACTTCTCGTAGGAGGGAACTCGGCATTAAATTGGTAAAATGCCTGGATTTTAATGTGTGTAATAAGAAATATGCATTTTGATAAAATCCCTAATGCATTTTCTCATAGTATGTTTTTCACTCCCAAATATAATGGAAAAAAAAACTTCTCACCAAAATATTTTACCAAAAAATGTTCAAATTTCCAGTAATTTTAACAAATGGAATTATTCATAATTTCTAAAAAAAATTAATTTTTTTGTGAAAATAGTAAGGTATTTGCAAAAAAAATCTATCTTCGAGTAAACAGTACACTCGCAATATAACCCTATATCATGAACATCAAATGGAAAGAATACTTCTATTTCAGCAAAACGGAAAGAAATGGAATCTTCACTTTAGCTTGCCTTTGCCTATTAATATGGTTGACCCCCAGCTTGATACCCTTATTAAAAGAAAAAAAGATAACAGATTTTTCTGAATTTCAAAAGGAAGTGGAAACCTTTGAAAATGCTTTGAACTCCCAGGAAGTCCCCTCTTTGGCAGTGCCGACAGCACCCTTTTCTTTCGACCCCAATGTGATCACTAAAGCCGATTGTATGCGATTGGGCTTAAGCGAAAAAGTGGCCCAAACGCTTATTAATTACAGAAGTAAAGGGGGCAAATTTTTCGTTAAAGATGACCTGAAAAAAATTTATGGCTTAAAACCAGCCGACTATACTCGCTTAGAACCTTTTATCCTAATTGGAAAAAATCGAAAAATCCAAATTGTCGCCCCCAAACCAGTTGAAAAAAAGGGGACCCCTTTCCTCTTTGATCCCAATACGGCAAGTCGAGAAGAACTATTAAAATTGGGTCTCAAATTGAAAACGGTCCAAACGATCCTGAACTACC
>CBDCUO010000025.1:0-74004 GCA_965222705.1 Saprospiraceae bacterium
ACAGGACGAGGAATATTTGATACGCCTAACATTTCTTTTAAGTCAATTTCAATCGTTCTACACAACGATAGCATCGGAACATCATTAGTCATTCCCTCAAAGGGGTTTTCAGTATAATCTCCTACTTTTTCCATCATTAAATAAACCCAACTTACTAATACCGAAAACGGAACCGCTAACCATACAGCGTAATCTCCTAGCTTGTGAAATTGAGCAATCATCCCAAAAGGTAGTAAAACCATAAAGATTAAGATAAAGGCAACACTACTACTACCATACTGTCTTGGTAATGGAAATTTTTTAATGCGCTCACATTTACCTTGATGGGTGTAAAAGGTACCCAGCAAATCCTGTAGCTTGGTATGATAAAAGGTATCCATATAATCACTTTTTCTCAATTTTGCCAATTCTTGTGTTTGTAAATCAATAAGATGAGTAGCTTTATTGGTATAGGAAAATAGATTTTCTAATTCTTCTTTTTCCAAAAAGTCACTTATTTCCTCTTTTTGAAGTCCTTCAGAGTGAGGGGTCATTCCTATTTTTTTTCATCTGCCGCACGGTAATTTTTTGTTGTTGCTTCCCCTGATTAATATGTTCCCAAGGAGTAGGAATTAGTAATTGACTACGCAAGGTATAACACCATGCTATATGGCGATATAAAATTCTTTTATGGATGGATGCCAATTCTCTGTTTTGTAAGGACTTATCCGAATTCATATTTCCGATATACGACCTGACAGAAGCCCCCCAACTTCTACTATCATTGATAATTCCACCCCAAATTTTTCTAGCTTCCCATACTCTTTCATAAGCATGGTTATTTTTAAATCCAATATAGAAAGCAACAGCAGTACCGATTACTGCCAAAGGCATTGAAGGAAGGTCAATCCATTGTAATTCAAAATAGGAATATAAGAGTACCACTAAAATTGCCCAAGCAGTCATAAAAATAATAGGTCTCCCTGTTAAGGCTAAATAATCTTTTATACCTAGGTATTTTTTAATAAACATGACTCAATAAATTATTATAGGTGAAATTAAGATCAATACTTTTTTTTGAATTAGACAATGGTCAATTAAAAGCACTTACAGTTATGGGAAAGTTACTATTGGCTTACTTCACCTCAACAAATATCATCTCATTCAATGCCGAACAGATTTTATAAAGTTAATGAAGTGCTTTGCTAATTCATCTAGGTATGCCAAAAATTGGGAGACGGAAGCTACCATTATTTTACAATAAACAAATCCCCATCATTTGCAAAAACTATTGGTCCATCATAATCCCGCAATTCTTTTTTATATAAATTCTTGATGACTATAAAATCAGGAGGAGGGGCAAAGTGATGTAAAATTAATTTTTTCACCTTGGCTTGGGCAGCTATGGCTGCTACCTCTGCAGGTGGAGTATGATAATCTTGAATATCATGGATAATTTTAGTGTTTCTGGTTGAACCCTGCGCTTCCAAAGTAGACTCCATTTGTTGAAGCAAAGAATTAAGAATGACCTCGTGTAGTAATAAATCTGCATTTTGAGCCATTTCCAATACCAAGTCATTCTTTTTAGTATCGCCGCTAATGACCACTTTTTTGCCTTGGTATTCTATGGTATAGCCTACTGCAGGTTCTATAGGGGCATGGTCTACATCAAAAGCGGTAATGATGATGTCATCTTTTTGATAAATTACTTCCTTACTGTTTTGAACATTTTTAAACTCGTGAGATATGGCATGAACTTTAGATAAATCCATGACTTGAGGACCATGATGGTCAACCCGGTGTTTATTTTCTAAATGTAAATAACCTTTAATAGATTGATTAATGCTATCTGTACCATCAGGGCCGTATAAGTGCAAGTCATTGGTGCGGCCCAACAACCAAGAGCGACTAACCAAACTCGCCAAATCCATAAAATGGTCAGAATGCCAATGGGTAATAAAAACTCCGTCTAATTTATTGAGCGGCAACCCCATATTTTCTGCTCGTCTAACAACTCCATCCCCAACATCAAACATAAAAAAATGACCATTGACGATAACGGCTGTTCCCGTTTGAACTCTATCCCCAGGCATCGGTGAGGCTGTACCTATAGTATAGACCATAGATACTTTCGGTATCTGTTAAAAGTCGGTTGTTTTTTGCTACTTGGGTTTGTTGCTGTTTGAGTTGCTGTTGCAACATCATCGACACTAATTTTTCAGGGAAGAAAGTGGTTACTATCCAGCCTATGGTTAAAAGTAAGGCTATTAATATAAGGGTGATACGGAGTATCTTTTTCATACGTTAATTCTTTAATTAGTATAAATGTATGCACACATGCATTATCTAGGAAGCGATGAGCAGTCCGCCCCTTCGGATTCAGAAATATATTCCTTCCTATCGAACAATATTTTGACACCCACCCGCCTACACAGTTAATCATACATTCTACCACAATGCTTATTTTCATGTAAGATTAAGAATTAAAACCTAATTTTAAAATGATTTGAAGGAGGGTTAGTTACTGAATTTATCTGGATTAGAAATTAGTAGGTAAAGTTCTACTACTATAGAAAGGTTACAAATTACAGAGTAGGCTAAAAAAAAACTAAACAGCTAGAACACTAATTTTAATCCTAAATTTCACATTAAATTCGTATAAAAATAAAGAAACGATGACAAGGGTAACTATAAAAAAGAGAGCTATATTAGCAGAATGGCTTCTTGTTATGCACTTCTTTCTTGTTCATGAAAAAAACCATTTGCTTGTCTGGAAATTGGCTTTCCTGTTCATAAATTTTCTCTACCGAATCAAGGTAATATTTCCTTGTTTTCTAAACTCTTCTCCATTGCTACAAATAACCCGTAAATAATAGCCAAAAACGCCAGAATATAGCTTCTTCCCATTTCGAGTACCATCCCAACCGATCTCTTTGGAGTAGGTTTCAAACACCTTATCGCCCCAACGATCATAAATAATAAACTCCAACTCATCAATAACAGCTCCTCGTACATATAACACATCATTTTCACCGTCTCCATTGGGTGTAAAAGCGGATGGAACAAAGATATAGGGTTCTTCGCAAAAGGTGGGGCGTACAAAAATAGTCAAGGAGGCTTCATTTGTACAACCGGCTTCATTCATTACTTGAACCGTATAAGTAGTAGTCGTACTCGGAGTTGCTAAAGGATTCGCAATGGTCGAACTATTCAAAGAAGTAGCTGGAAACCAAATATAGTTATATTCGAAATTTTCCGTTGCACTCAACTGTACTGGGTCGCCCTCGTAAGTGGTATCTGGCCTGGCCATCACTTCTACCATTGGAATCTCATTGACGATCACTTCAATTTGGTCTGTCCATTCACAACCAAATTCGTTGGATACTGTAAAAGCAAAAATGGTTGATTCGGCAGGATTAATTATGGGGTTATTGGTATCCCCTCCACTAATAATATCCGCAGTTGGCTGCCAATCGAATTTTAAAGCATTTTCTGGTCGCAAATTTTCGACCAAAATGACAGCATTCTCTCCGAGGCAAGTATTTTGATTCTTTTCATAGGCTAGTTCAATTGCCTGATAATCAACAAACAAGGTTTCTGAATTTACACAACCAAATTCGTCTTCAAACCCAGCAATAAACTTACTTCCTGTCAAAACGCTGACCATTAATTCTGGTTCAAGTCCTAATGTATCTCCCGATTCATTCAACCACCATTGTCGAACTGCTTGCTCGCTTTCCGCCAATAGTATCTGCGCCGTAGTATCGCAGGCAACAAGCGGGGGCAATGATTCAATAACAATTTTAGGTGCAACATTCGCAAAAATACTATCTGTAAAAGTACAACCAAATTCATTGCTTATTTGAACAATATACTGACCCGCTCTTTCCATGACTACCGTTGGATTTGGAGAAGTTGGGTCGCTCAATTTTTCTATGGGTGTCCAGCTATAATTATAGGAACTATTAAATTCTGAATTCAGAGAAAGAGGCTCTCCAAAACAGGCAAATAAGGAGTCTTCTAACCCTTCCTCTATTAATAAAGGCGGGAGTATTTTGGAAATGGTGTCCACACAATTCGAGTCATTATCTATCGTAATTTTTAAATTCACAACCAATTCTTCCGCAGTATTAACTAAGAGCGAAGGGTTTTGCTCTATACTATTTAAACTATTGCTTAACTGCCAAATCCAGTCTGTAATCGTACCAATAGCAGCTTGCGATCTATCCACTAGCTCTAATTGGGGGGTATTATTTTCACAAGCTATGACATTCCAAGAAAAATCAGCCTTTCCATTTTCATTATCGGGCAAGGTAATACTTAAACCCGTCGAATCTGCACAAGCATCTGCTGCGATAAGTCTAGCAGAAATGGAATAAACTCCCCCCTTTTGATAAACATGAAAAAAATCAGTATTTGAATTCGTTTCAATTTTAGGGCTACCATCCCCAAAATCCCACAAAAGTGCAGCATTTGTATTAGGTGCAAAGGCGACCATTCGGCCGTCGCAGTTGGGCAAAGCTTCAATTTCAAGGTCTGCGAGTTTATTTAATACGATGATTTTGATATTTTTTTCTATTTGACATTGCCCTGTGCTATCGCTGTAAACCAACTGATAATGGGTCGTCACTTCAGGAGAAGCTGCTGGATTAATGGCATTCGCATTATCCAACCCTTCTGAAGGTATCCATTGATAAGTATATTCGGGAAATGCTTCATCAGGGTTTAAAAATACTGTTTCTCCTTGACAAATTACTAAATTATCTCTGAGTTGAACATTCTTTAATGGGCTGGTTTTCAATGATTTGCTAATCGTTTCTGGGCATTCTCCTTCGGGATTTAAAGTCAAGGACAAATTAACCAGTTGACTTTCTTTCAAAGTAAAAACAGGAAGTTTTTCCATAGAGATGGCCGATTCTAGCTCACCCGATAATTCCCAAAGAAATTCGGAAGCCGTATCAATTGGGAAAATATTTACCTCACTTATTGCCAGTATCAAAGAGTCCAGACAATCCACTATCCTAAATTGAAAATCTACCGTCTGAAATTCATTTAAAATATTAAGTTCAACTGTTCTATTAACTGTACAAGTACCGTCTCGATTGCTTATTTCGACGCTGACCCTCGTAAAAGTATCTATTGCAATGCTGGGGTTGGGCGAAATGGGATTATCAAACAGAACTTCTGGTGACCATTTATAAAGGTAGTCCGAATTAAAATCGGGGTTGATTTCAAAAGACTCGCCCTTACAAACGTTGAAAACCGGATTAATTGCTTCCTCTATAAAATCAACATTCAAAGACTTGCTTCTTTGTAAAACACAACCATTTTCATCCGTTACCGTCCCAATAACATTAATAATTAACTGATTTTCAAGCGTGAAAAATGGGTTGATTGCCTCAGATGTCTGTACTTGTCCATTGTCAGAAATGAACCATGAGAAGACTTTTCCATTCATGTTATAATTAGAATCCACCTGAACCTGCACTTGCAGGCTATCTCCACATTCCAGTAAATTGATATTAAAATCAAAAGTCGTATCTACATTTAATACTTCCAAAAATACATTCCGTCTAATTTCGCAATTGCTCAAACTATCTTTAATAATCAATAAATAAGCAGTCGAAGTGTCCGGAAATGCTTTGGGATTCGGTGCATTTACATCGCTCAAGCCATTCGGCGGCGACCAGAAATACGTCAGATTTGGGTTGAAAACGGGATTTAGTTCAATAGAATCGCCTCTGCAAACCACCAAAGTATCAAAAGTAGAAATGGAAAAGCTATCGGGAATGATAAATGCATTGAGTGTTTCATTATGCGCCCGTACACAATTATTCTGAGAATAAACCTGGAGGTTGATATTTAACATTTGGCTATTCTTAATAACGATCATGGGGTGTTGCTCTGTACGAATAATGGTATCCATCGCTCCAGTAATCGTCCATAACCATTCAGAAATTTCTACCGCCGAATCCTGCGAAAAATCGGTCAATTGAACAATGAGGCTATCAACGCAATCTAAAATGGTATAGTCAAAATCTGCTGACAAAGTGTTATTGACTAAACGAATTGTTTTTTCGATAGAGTCCACACAAATATTACCTTTATTGACAATCAATCGAATGGCATAGGTTCCTGTATCTGAAAAAGTAAAAGTTGGATTTGTCGCTCTGGACACTGCCCCAGGCTGAGCTGGGTCAAAGAATTTCCAGAGAAATCCCCCAGGTTCTCCCTCAGTGGTATTTTCAAACTTAACCGTTAAATCATCACATTGTGTTTCAGGCATATCAAATTTCGCTGTTATGTTCTCACAGGGGACAACATTATATTGAAAATCTCGTCGGGTTTCTGAAATAAGTTTTCCACCGCGATATTCTTCTACACAAACGCCTACCACAAACTGCCCAATGGTATTAGGAGTTCCTGTCAATAAGCCTGTATTAGGGTCAATCTTTAAAGGATTTCCCCCCAGCATATTACTGACTCCATATCGAGGGCTTTGCCACAAAATATCAAAATAAGGCGGTGGGAAAGCAGGTCTCGGGCGTGGGTTTACAATATAAATGCCACCAGTCAAAGGGGTACAAAGCTTATAGGCAATAGAGTCGCCGTCCAAATCAATAGCAGAATGATCAAACATGATCGGTCGGTTAACACAAATAAAAGTAGGAGGCCAATCTTTGATTTTTGGGCTGCTATTACAAAGTCGCATGGCTTCTTCCGTAAGAACTATATCATAAGTGGCCCCGGTGGCTAAGGGGTTAACAATATTCAAAATAGTCGCATTTCGACAGCATCTTTGATAGGCAATATGATACCCCCCTCCTCGGAGTTGCAATTCAATGGTATCTACATAAGTGGTTGTTTCCACACAAATATTGGGAGGAATAATCAGGCACTCCTCTACCTGAACAATTGTATCCACCTTTTTTAACAAAATAGGTAGTGTACTAACTAAGGTGCTACTAATGTCGTATATGGCAATATAGGCAGTGTCGTCCATTAGGGCCTCGCCGAGAAAACAATCCCGATAGACAGTCAAGGAGATTTCATATTGATCGTCGCCAAGACATTTATAATTCATCTCGCCGCCAATAATGTGTGTGGCATAAAGGGATTGGAAGCCAAACAGACAAAATAGAAAGGCTAGAAATGTGCTTTTTAAAAGGGGGATTTTCATTATTTGTTGTTTGCCGAATGATTCAAAATAGCGGATACCGATAATCCGCAGACGGCAGCAATAGTGCTTCCTTTTGAGATTTATTCCGTCAGTTTTTTACCAATTGGTCTTTTATCCGCCTCCTGAAGAGATTAACTTTTCGTTTGGATCGGGGTTTTCATCTTTTTTCGCCCTAACTTCTAAAATTTCCACCCTACGCTCCTTGGATGCTTCCACACTAAATACGGAGTTTCTCCTATCAACAGGACTATCACTTACGGTTCTGGGAGCTTTGGTTTCGCCATAGGATACCAATTCAATTCTCAATTTTCCTGAATCTACATAGGTTCTCATCGCTCCATTTTTATAAGTTCGATAAAAATTGATCATACTACTAATCCGACGTTTGCTGAGATTCAAGTTATATTCACTGGATGCCAAAGGGCTGGTATAAGCCATTACACTTATCGTTACGTTTCGACCAAATTGCAAGCGATCCAAAATCGCATCGGTAAACTCGATGAATTTGAGATAGGTTGTATCCATTTCTTTTTCAAAAAAATCTTCTATTTTTTGCTCTGCAAGCCATTTCGCCTCTCCATTTAAGCCGCTCGAATATCCTCTTTTAAAGCGATCTTTCTGGCTTTTGTATTCTGCCAGCGTCAAAGGGAAGGTCATCTCGGTCAAAGTATCCAAAGTATTTGGATTTGGTTGGTCATTATCGAAATAGAGCGGAAAGGCCTCAAAAGTGGGCAGAACAATCGTTTCAATTATTGGCTCCAGAATAATATTCTTAGTCAACACCGGTCCTCCGCTCCAAGGCAGTGTGTTAAACTCAAGTCTTGTGGGTTCGAACCCTTCCTTTTCAGCAACTATTCGATAATTTTTATTTGCTTTTAATGGAAAATAATAACTATTACCTATAGGTGGGGTAATCAAGTCTATCGGCTTTTCGGTCCCGTTTTCATCCACTTCAATCAAACTGACTATAACGCCCTCCAAAGGTGTGTTGAGGTTGCTTTCAAAGGTTAGTACATTCAGTTTCAAAGGCTGTAAATAAAGGTCTTTTCTCAGTGCTTCCCCGGGAGTAGCATCATTAGTATTAAAATAAATCGTATCAGGAAAGAAATTTTCTTTTTTAGCAATGAGCATATAAGAGCGATTGCTTCTAACCTGATAAAAATGTTGGTTACCATTTGGCAATTTTTTAAATGTAATCTCTTTCGGCACTCCGTTCATCATTTCAAAAAGAGCCACTTCCGTATTTAATAAATCCGCTTTTGTCTCTGCATTAAAGGTAAAAGCCAACAAATCCAATAGAAAATCTTCGAATTCTGCTCTAAAAATATCATTGCAACAAGCTGTAATTTCCGCGGCTAAAAATTTAGATCCCTCACGATTAGAGGCGAAATAGCCCTCGTTTCCATTATCATTCAAGGTGAAGTAAATATCATTATAACTAGTGCTCAATGGATAGCCCGTATGCACTATTTTTGACCATTTTCCATCTTGCTTGATAGTTTTATAAACATCGAACCCCCCCAGGCTTTGCCGGCCATTGGTACTATAATAAAGCGTTTGGGACTTGGCATGAAAAAACGGTGTCACATCATCTTTAGATGTATTAACTGCCTCAAAATTCATAGGAGCTTCCGGCAAACCCTGCTCGTCTAAAGGGCTGTAATAAATATCCAGACCACCTTTTCCTCCCAATCTATCAGAAACAAAAAATAAGACTTCTCTTCCCAGGCTTTCGTCATAAGCGACATTAGGCTGAGTAGTCGTAGACTCTTTTACATTGATATATGCAGGCAACTCTTTGGTTTCGCTCCAATTATCCTCCGAAATCAAGTCTTTATAAACCAGTCGGCACTGAATAATATTGCCATCGACATATTTACAAATATTAAAAAAGAGGCGATCTCCAGTAGCATTAAATGCCGTATGTGCCGTGTGTAATTTTTGGTCTTTTATGCCCAAATCCAATTCATAGGTATCGTATTCGCCTTCTCGAGTTTTAAGAATTTTGGAATATAGTTTTGGTGGAAAAGACTTATCATTATCCGCTTCAAATTTAAGAGAAGAAAATAGCAATACATCGCCAGAGTGCGTTGGCCCGAATTCAGAGTAGGGAGAGTTGACTTTCTCTTCTAACTGGATGATCTTCAGTCCCTTATCTGGAGTTTTAACCCGCTCCTTGGACCATTCACAAGCTTCGATCTGTGCCTTGGTTTCTACGATAGAAGGGTCATTAGTTCCGGAATTCTTTTCCAAATATTTTTGAAAATTAGCAATTGCCAACTCGTACATACCCTGCATTTTTTGTACCGATGCCAACCAAAAAATCGCCAATGGAAATTTCTTTGCTTCATCGCTTTCCAAAACCTGCTTATATCTTTTTTCTGCCAATTTATAGGCATTAAAATGGCGGGCAGCCTCTGCTTGTTTGTACTGAAGGTCAATCTTGGTACTATCAATGCTCTGAATAATGTCCAAGTAGTACAAAGCACCATAATAGTCCTGTTTTTCAAAAGCTGTTTTTGCCGCTTTTTCATACTGCTTCAAGGTCTGGGCACTCAATAAGCCAACCGTAAAAGCAAGGATTGGGATAATAATTAGACGTCTCTTCATAGCTATATACGCTTAATTTGGATCGTTCAAAAATTGGTAATCTTTTGTCAAGTCTTTTGAAAGAAAAGACGGTTTTATTTCTTAAAACGGATTGGCAATCCGTCTAGTGAAATTTACTAAAAAATGGGGCACAATTTCTTATGGGGCGATTCTGGATTCGTAATGGTATAAATGACACTAAACTCCGGACCGCCATCATTGTTAGTAGCCGCTTGAAAGGGTGATGTATTAATGTCATAAACAAATCCAAATCGCCACTGTCTAAACAATAATCCTATATACGGAAGTACGGCATCTCCCGTTCTTAGATTACCGCCAATATCCAGTGCGAACTCTTTTGTTCGAGCAGTATTCAGATGTATTCTAATAGCAGCACCCAGTATGACTTCCTGATATTCAGCTTGATACCTCATTAACCCATTAACTAAAAAATCAAAATCATTTGATAACTTTAAAGCGCCTATCGCATAAATATCCTTTCTGACTGGAATATCTATAGTGCTATTTGCATAAAAATTTTGTGAGGGGGTGTTCAAATGGTGTATGCCAATGCCGACATCCAACTTAGTCCGTCCATCATTCTTTTGAAAATGAAGGTTTAGTCCAATGCTGGAATCAAAAAAAACGGTTTTGGTATCTGTGAAGTTTTCTCTTGTATCTAGTGAGGGATTAAAGACTTCTCCGTCAAACTGATTGTCAAAGGTCAAATCTTGTAACTTAAAAGAACGTTGCCCAAGACCAATTTGTCCACCGACAGAAGCAAAAACTGCTTTATGCAATTGCTTCGTAAAAGAAAGAATGCCATTAAAATGGTTCAAAGTCCAGTCTGAATCCCCGGCCTGATCGTGGCTAAACAATAATCCAACTCCAAAATAACCATTTTTTACCTTAAATGGCGACCATTTGGAATCAAATGCACCTGAAAAAGTAGAATAATTGACTGGAACGGAAGCCCATTGGCTTTTATAGGTACCAAAAAAACGCATATCTTCTTTGGCGACTCCTGCCAATCCAGGGCTCAACTCAAGAGGTGTATTCCAAAATTGAGAAAAATGAATATCCTGCGCCAGCAGAGGAAGGGATACCAGCAATGAAAAAAGCCAAGCAATCAGGGGTTGATGTCGTTTTTTTTTCAAGGCCACAGAGCTTTTGGTGAAAAAATATATTTATCACAAAATGGTTTGGCTCAAGATTGCTTATTTAGCTGATAGTATAAAATCTTAGATAATTACTTAGGTATAAGTTAGGAAGTGTTTTTTCACTGAATTAGCCTAAAAAGTGTCCTACCTTTAGAAAAAACGACACCCTTCTGCCTTACTTTACTTCCTAACTTAATACTTCATGCTTCCGTAGTTACAATTCCAGTTAATTTTCAAAGCTTATAATACGAAAATAAAATAAAAAAGGTTTTATTATGTAATACATTTAAAATGAGAAATTTACAAATCTTATGGAGAAATTTGTAAGAAAATGTTCATTTAGCAATTTTTAAAGGATAATTTTGCCTATCATATTTGACAATATAGACTACAAATTAAGCGCTGCCATAAAATCTATGCTCTCTATTCTCTTACCCATATACAACTTTAATGTAATAGAATTAGTCAATACCCTTCGTCAACAATGCGAATCTAATCAAATTGAGTTTGAAATACTTTGTTTTGATGATTACTCTAAAGCATCTTTTAGAAAAGAAAATAAATTTATCCGTCAGCTTTCGAAGGTTCACTATAAAGAATTGCCAGAGAATTTAGGAAGGGCAAAAATTAGAAATTTATTGGGTCAAACTGCAAAATATGATTATCTCCTCTTTCTGGATTGTGATTCAAAAATAACTAACAAGAATTATATTAAAAACTATATTGAAAAACTACAGCCCAAAACTTTGCTCTACGGCGGTCGAAAATATCCCCCTCTCCCACCAAGCAATAGTCAATATTTATTACATTATTATTTTGGAAAAAATAGAGAGGAAACTCTAACTGAGGAAAATAAAATATCGCCTTATTACTCTTTTATGTCTAATAATTTTGTAATCTCTCGAAGCTTGTTTTTAAGCATTTTATTTGATAAGCACATTGATAGCTATGGGCACGAAGACACTTTATTTGGGTTGGAGCTTCAAAAAAAACAGATTCAAATAGTGCATTTGGAGAATTCCGTAGAGCATCTTGGATTAGAAAAAAGGGAGCAGTTTTTAACCAAACAAAAGCAAGCAATTGCGAATCTTTATCAATTGCACCAAAAAGAACCCTTACTGGAAACCAAATTGCTACAAACATTTGTTTGGTGTAAAAAATGGAAAATGAAGAGCCTTGTATTTTTCATTTTGGATTTTTTATATCCATTCATTTTTAAACGACTAAAGGCTAAACGTCCTCGTTTGCTTTTCCTCGATTTATATAAATTGCATTATTTACTTAAAATAGACCAATCAAAAAATGAACCTTACACTCTACCAAGTTGATGCTTTTACCAACCAATTATTTGGCGGAAACCCCGCTGCTGTTTGTCCCTTGACCGAATGGCTACCCAACGAGGTGATGCAAAAAATCGCTTTGGAAAATAATTTATCCGAAACTGCTTTCATTATACCAGAAGGCAACAATTTTCACATCCGATGGTTTACCCCTGCTTTGGAAGTAGATTTATGTGGCCATGCTACCTTGGCAACTGCCCATATATTTTTCACAGAATTAGGATTTGATAAGAAAAAAATCGTTTTTAATTCCAAAAGCGGGCTTTTGTCGGTCAGGAAAGAAGAAAATTATTATACAATGGATTTTCCCGCAGACAAAATTAACCAAACTTCCACGCCATCAGAAATTTTACAGGGGTTGGGCATTACTCCTCTAGCTACTTTTAAAGGAAAAGACGATTACATGGTTATTTTGAAAGATCAAAAAAGCATAGCCAATTTAAAGCCTGATTTTGCCAAATTGGCTGAATTGAAAACAGCGAGGGGCGTTATAACTACAGCAAAAGGCGATAGCGTAGATTTTGTGTCTAGGTGCTTTTTTCCTACATCGGGCATCAATGAAGACCCTGTTACCGGCTCTGCACATACTACTATGATCCCTTATTGGAGTAAAGAACTAGGAAAAAAACAGTTGGTTGCCCAACAAATTTCCGCTAGAGGAGGTTTAATTTATGGTCACTTCAAAGAAGAACGGGTGGATATAAGTGGAAACGCTGTGACTTACTTGAAAGGAAGCATTTTTCTGTAAAACTTTACTTTATTTTTCCAGTATGAAGTTCATTATTTTTGATTTGGAGGCTACCTGTTGGAGGGGGCGCCCTCCTGGTTACAGGCAGGAAACAATCGAGATCGGGGCAATAAAAATCAATAATTTTGGAGAAATCGAAGGGCAGTTCAATCGCTTCATCAAGCCAGTGATCAATCCCTATTTATCTTCTTTTTGCATGGAGCTAACATCTATTAGCCAAGCACAGATAAACCGAGCAAACAAATTTCCTGCGGTAATTGAAGCTTTTCAAGACTGGATAGACATTTTTGAAACGGATTATTTGCTCTGTTCATGGGGAAATTTTGATAAAAACGCCCTAATCAAGGATTGTTTATTGCATGATCTAGATTGCGATTGGCTAGAAGAACATATTAATTTAAAGCGACAATATCAGGAAATAAAGCGCTTGAAAAAAGCGAGAGGTTTAAGAACGGCTGTAGAAAAGGAAGGGTTCGAGTTTACTGGCATCCATCACCGAGGAATTGCAGACGCTGAAAATTTGGCAAAAGTATTTAGAAAATACTTGGACGAGTGGAGATTTTGAGTTCGGTTAGTTTTGCAACCGGCTGCCCAAGCCAGAATCCGGCTTATAATTTGTTTTTAGGTATGATCCTTGCCTGTTTTTATCAAACACGTTATCATGAAATTTGAACTTCACAACGACTCAGAAAGTGAGCATATTCACCTCTGTGAAAGTAACCGAAATGGGGACTGGCTCATTTTTACCTGCCCTAAATGCCCTGATTATGAACGACGACTAAATTGGAAAACTGGGGAAATGCATCTAAAAGAAGGAAAGGACGAGATGATCCTACACCGCGGTTCCTTTCTTCCGATAGGATTAGAAGGAGATTATTCTACTTTGAATTAGGCTGGCCACCAATCGTTCCACGCAGAAGATAGTTGGTTGAATTGTATTTTGAAAGTGGATGATTGCATTGATTCTGATTAGTTTTATCTATTGTGGAGCCGGGGGGAGTCGAACCCCCGTCCAGACAAAGCTCTAAATAGCTTTCTACATGCTTAGTTATCCATT
This sequence comes from Saprospiraceae bacterium, assembly GCA_965222705.1. GTDB lineage: Bacteria > Bacteroidota > Bacteroidia > Chitinophagales > Saprospiraceae > JAFMDF01. The sequence continues at coordinate 14,054 of CBDCUO010000025.1, forward strand.
AGATTGTCGAGTAAAAGGGAGATCGAATAACGCACCTTCTTTTACCTTATCTCCTGAATTTCGCTAAATAGCCGGAGCAGTCTATTCAACTAGCCTGAGGGTTGGTTGATGGGCGGTACGCTGTATATCAGACATCAAGCGCAGGGCCCAAAGGCTTTCTAAGACCTAGTCTTAGGCAGCCATAGCTAATTGACGATTGCCAATTAAAAAGTTTGATTACCATTTGATAACGGAGTGAGCGATCCTGCTCCGGCATGCTTACTATAAAGTAATCTTTCCTGTCGATTCCAATACGGCCCCATAAAGTAAACTGTATGTAAAGGTACAAACTTTTCGAAGGGAGAAAAAGTTCCTAACTAAAAAAAGGTACTTGACCCATAAGCAGATCAAGTACCTTTGAATTCCGTATTAAAACTCAAGACTATTCTAATACTCGTTAAGTCGATTTTTCGGCGAAACGTTCGCCTTTTGTAATGAAAATAGAGTGTTTGTTCCTAGTGATGCTTTACTGTGAGTGTTTGCTCACGTTGCGATTTTCTCTTAGTAGTTATTTGCTCTAGCGTTGTCTGAAGGTTAGATTAATCTTCGATTCTCAAAAAATGGTGTGTTTGCCCTTAATGATTGCTTCGTGTAGGTGTTTGTTATAATGTCGTTTTAGTGTTTTTGTGAATATTTGTCTTCGTTCTTGATTCTCTCTTAGTAGTTATTTGCTCTAGCGTTGTCTGAAGGTTAGATTAATCTTCGATTCTCAAAAAAATGGTGTGTTTGCCCTTAATGATTGCTTCGTGTAGGTGTTTGTTATAATGTCGTTTTAGTGTTTTTGTGAATATTTGTCTTCGTTCTTGATTCTCTCTTAGTAGTTATTTGCTCTAGCGTTGTCTGAAGGTTAGATTAATCTTCGATTCTCAAAAAATGGTGTGTTTGCCCTTAATGATTGCTTTCTCATGTTTGCTCAAGTGATGCTGTAGTGTATTGTGTAAGTGTTCGATTTGTCTTTGCAAAGGATAGTGTTCACTCAAAATGTTTACGCTCTTTTGCTAAGTAGTGTATTATTCCACAGAAAAAGGATTTTCAATAAAGTTTTTGTTAGCAGTAATCAAGGTAATTAGATAATCTCCCTGTTCCAACTGATTCAAATCTACTTCATAAATGCTATCGTCTGCAAGATCATTCACTTTGTCTTCTAGTATAATGGTCTTTTCTTTTGATACCTTGACGGCTACTAATTTTTCGCTAACTTCCTTAAAATCAATCAGTAAAATTTTATTTTCGGGATCTTGATAAAAAATATTTCCAGTAGTAATAGGGCCAAAAGTCATGTCAGTTCCTTGTAATTGCACGGGAGGGATATTTTCACTAAAAACAATAGTAGTAAAAGTAGTGATCAATATGATAGTAAGGCTTAGGGCAATCATTCTCATTGCTTTTAAACTTTAGATTAAACAATTATCAGTTAAAAAAAATCAGGGAGCCTAATTTTCAAAACGGAGAGTAAGTGTTTGTAAATAGTATTTGTTTTAAGAAAAGAGGGATGTAGGTAAGTGTGTGCCTTTAGTTTTTATCTAATTTGGGGAGATTATAGTGGAGGAGAAATTTGGGTGTGTGTTTGTTTGACAATTCAAAAGTATAACGATTGGGTGTCACTGTCAAGCGCGTTGCAATTTTTTTTTTGAAAAACCTCCAAAATGTTATTTTTTACAAGTCATTGTGACAGTGTTACTTATGCAAATGGAATCATATTATTAGAAAACTCACATTATAATTTGCTTATAATCAACCTATTAATAAAACAGCATTAAAGAATGGTAAAAAAAATAGTCCGTTTCGATTCCTACAAATTTTTTTTTCTATTAATTGTAAATAACTATCATAAGTACAAATAGCTCCTCAGTAATTCAATTTTGTGACAGCTTTTTAAAAATTAATGCTAAATAAAAAATTATTCAAATATCTGATAACCAATTGCTTAATGTCAATTATTAATAATTTTATCTATTTCCTTTGTGATTAGCAAAAAAAGGGCTTCGTTAAGAATGATTAGCCTAAAAAGCCCCGTCACAAAATATTAACTTTAAAATCAAAGCAAAGGGCATAAGCTTTCTCAAGCTTAAAAAGCTAAAAATAAAATATTGGATTGCATGCTAAAAAACAGTGATTAATTCCTTTATTTTGCACCAAACTTATCCAATTTATGAAATACATTCTAGCCCTCGATCAAGGAACTACCAGTTCAAGAGCCATTTTATTTGATAAGAATGGGAGCATCGCTGCTGTTGAACAACAAGAATTTACCCAAATATTTCCTCAACCAGGCTGGGTAGAGCACAATGCTCAAGAAATCTGGCAAACCCAACTGAAAGTGGCACAGGAGGTTTTAAAAAATAATGGCATAGTTCCTGAGCAAATTAATGCCATCGGAATCACTAATCAAAGGGAAACAACGGTCCTTTGGGATAAAAAAACCGGCGAGCCAATCCATAATGCGATTGTTTGGCAAGACCGCCGAACAGCCCCCTTTTGTGACGAACTAAAAGCAGAGGGCTGGGAATCTTATATTAAAAAGAATACAGGCTTGGTGATTGATGCCTATTTTTCGGGCACTAAGGTTAAGTGGTTGCTGGACCAGGTCCCGGGAGCGAGAAAAAAAGCTGAAAAAGGTGAATTGCTATTTGGTACTATTGATAGCTGGCTAGTTTGGCTATTGACAGGAGGGAAGCAACACGTCACCGACTATAGCAATGCTTCTCGCACCTTGCTGTATAATATAAGAGATTTGAAATGGGACAAAAAAATCCTACAGCGATTTGATATCCCTGAAGCAATTCTACCCAAGGTCCAACCTTCTAGCCATGTTTACGGAAAAACAGATAAGAAACTATTGGGGGCAACTATCCCCGTTGCTGGTATGGCTGGGGATCAGCAAGCGGCTCTTTTCGGACAGGCTTGCATCGAAAAAGGAATGGCAAAAAACACCTATGGCACAGGTTGTTTTATGCTCATGAATACTGGAGAAAAACCAGTAGAGTCCAAATCTGGTCTATTGACAACCATTGCCTGGGGCATTGATGGAAAAGTGAGCTATGCGCTGGAAGGAAGCGTTTTTATCGCTGGCGCAGCCATTCAGTGGCTGAGGGATGGCTTGAAAATATTAGATGCCGCTCCTGATTCAGAATTTTTTGCCAACAAAGTGGCAGATAATGGCGGAGTATATGTGGTCCCTGCTTTTGCAGGACTGGGAGCGCCTTATTGGGATATGTATGCCAGAGGGGCTATTTTTGGGTTAACTAGAGGTTCTAATAAATCACACATCGTGCGAGCTACTTTGGAGTCTCTAGCTTATCAAACCAAAGACGTCCTAGAGGCAATGGAAAAAGACTCGGGTGTACCTTTAGCTTCTTTGCGAGTTGATGGGGGAGCAAGTGCCAATAATTTATTAATGCAATTTCAGTCAGATATTTTAAATACAAAAGTAGAACGTCCAAAAATTATTGAAACCACTGCACTTGGAGCCGCTTACTTGGCTGGGCTGGCTACTGGTTTTTGGACAAAAAAGGAAATTACCACCGGCTGGCAGTTAGATAGCGCATTTAAACCCAAAATGGCTGCCGAAGAGCGAACCTCTCTGTACAAAGGCTGGCAAAAAGCAGTCAAACGAGCCATGGAATGGGAGAAGGACTAAAAGTTTGTTTGGAAGTATTCATTTGGGTCGCAAAATCCAGTCTTTTAAAGCCTCTCTTCGTACTACTTTTTAGCTTATAATCCTGTCGTGTACACTGAAAAGCGAGCCTTAGAAAATCCAAAACCTGTTCCTGCTCATGCGAAATCGCTATCAGAGCATTGTCCCCAAAAGGTTCCATTGTTACATTAGTCTAAAGCTCTTGGTTTCTTCATTGAGTGATTGCGCACTAGAAAACGCCTCGGCTAGCGTTTTTTTCTGATCAATTATTCCGTAAAAAAAGTGGATAAAAAACAATAAGGCAGCATTACTATCCAACTCTTTTTCTGGAGCAATATAGGCTTGGGCGTTAGCGATTCTAAAAGTATTCGCCATTTTTAAAGTCCCTAAGGTACAGGCATTCGTCAGGATAATTTCTTTTCTAAAACGAGAATATTTTTGAATTTGCTTCCAGCCAAAGTTGCCGAGTGGCTCTTTTTTCAAATAAGCATCAGGATGTAATTGGGGCATAACAAATTCTCTTTCTACTCCATGAAAACAAAAAATAATATAAGAAACACCCAGGCCTTTCAAAGCTCTCCCATTAATGATCTGAATAAAATCAGAAGGGCGGCCTATGTAAAAAACAACCACAATCGCACCGAAGCATTCTAGTGTTTGACGAAGGGCTTCATATTCATTTCCAATTTCGGGGCCAATAATAATAGCAACTTTAAACACCATAATTCTTTGTAGTTTTCAACAAAATATAAAATGACAGCCATGACCCAAGTGGTCAATAATGGGTGTTTAGTAAGCATAACTCTATAATAGAGTATATTCAAGTAATGTGCTTAAGTGTTTAGTTTATGCCTTTCAAGCGGACAAAAAGGGCCTAAGAAATTTGACACTTATAAATTATTCTTGTCTTGAAAGTTGTAGTGATAGAAATAGCTATTTTTCAAATGATAAAAATCGCTTTTTCACGCTGCTTTTGGCATAAAATTGAGTTCGGTACAAAAATCGGGTAAAAATGAAGGTTTTCGGAGATGATTGGATTGCAAGGAATTATTAACAACCTGCTAAAGTTGGATTTTTGGCCAAAATGGGAAAATTTGTCAAACTTTCAAAAAGTTTTTCAATAAATGTTAAAATAGATAAATAGCACAGCCAATATCTATTATAGAACGTTTTAAGCTATAACTTTATAAGTTTTGCTTGGTTCAAAAATTAGAATTAAAAATATGTTTATATGAAAAAACTAATACTCTTTTTTTTACCTACTCTTTTTGTATTTCATTCTTGCTCCAAAGATTTTGGCTCAGTGGAGGTCACTTATACAAAAGCCACCGCTATTTATGGCGACCTAGATGAAATCCGCCAACTACCCTTGATAGCGACTGCCAAAGAGGTGGTCAACCCAGGAAAGATATTCGTAGGAGAAAACCTTTTACTTATTGGAGAAGAGAAAGAAGGCATTCATGTGATTGATAATATTGACCCCGCTAATCCCAAGGTTAAATACTTCATTAATATTCCAGGTAATAGAGAATTTTATGTACATGGGCATAGCATATATGCAGAGAGTTATTACGACATGCTAAAAATTGATATTTCCAATATCAATCAACCCTTTTTGGAAACGAGGATAGAAAATGCTTTTGCACAAGACTTTAAAAATGTGGAAGGAAAAGCATTAATTGGTTTTGACTTTGAGGTAGTTACGGAAAAAATGGATGAAGATAACGATATTTATCAGCAAATTTGGGGAGCGCAAGAATTTTACTATTTTGATTATGCCAATCAATTAATTCCGCCCTCGGCAGTCCCTTCTTCCTTTGCAGGGAATAGTAGTCAGGGTATCGGTTCGGTCAATCGAATTGCTTATCATAAAGAAAATGTATATGTCATTAGCAAAACGGTGCTTAGTTCTTTCAGCGATGAGGACAATTTTAGTTTACTGGCTAGTAATCAAATAGGCTGGGAAATGGAAACCATATTTCCTTATAAGGGTCGTCTGTTTATCGGTACTCGAAATTCTATGGAAATTTTTGATATTTCTAATCCCGCTCAACCCATTCAGGTATCTTCTTTTTGGCATGCCACTTCATGCGATCCGGTTTATCCATTTGGCGAAGTTGCTTATGTCACTTTGCGCACAGGAGATTTTTCCAACTGTCCAGGTGATGAAAATGCTTTAATTGTCCTAGATGTTAAAAATTTAAGTAATCCACTTGCTATACAGGAAATTGAAATGGAAAGTCCTTATGGGTTGACTCTGACAGGTAATAAATTATACGTAGGCGAGGGGGCAAATGGCCTGAAAATCTTCGATGCAACAGATAACAGACAGCTATCACTCGAAAATTGGGACAAATCCATTGAAGCCTATGACGTGATCCATCACCCAACCAGAAATGATCTTTTGCTAATAGCCGGTCCACAAGGCTTGGGGCAATATAAAATCGAAGGAGCTACCGATTTATCTCTAATGAGTTGGATGACGTTTTAATTATTGCCAGATCAAGCATCAAGCAGTGCAAGGCAGCAATTCTTATCCTGACCCGACAAAAAATAAAAATCGTAATATGGAGAAAGAAAATTACTGGATAATGGGAAATTATCCAGTAATAGCGTTCCATATTATCTAGTAATTTCCCATTACTGGATAATTTTAGTTGTAAAAAACATTTTCGAGAAAAAATATTCTTTGTCGGACTACCTCTTCACCAGTCACTCAATCACTTTGCGAATAGATCATTATTTACTTTTTACCTTTTACTTTTTGAGCTTTACCCCTACCGGCTTGGCTCAATTAGAGTGGGAAAATCGAGCAATCATCCATTACTTCGATGGGTCAATTTTCATCGGGACCATCGTAGAGGAAGACCCACTTCAGGTAATAATGATTGCCGCCACATCAGATACGCTCCATCTAAACAAGGCATCTATTAAGAAAATTTTCCGAAACTCGACAAATGTTTTAATTCATAATGGGGGTAAATTTCATTTTAAAAAAGGACTCTTCTGGGCAATATCCACCACCCTTGGAGCCGCAGAAAATGGAAATGCTTCCTTCCAGCAGAATTTCGTAATAGGCAAGCGATTCAATAAAAAATGGTCCGCAGGCCTGGGAACAGGGCTGCATTTTAATGAGGCTTCTTTTAATGGAATCTGGACGACCAGTGATTTCATCCCCTTTTACGCCTATGGCAGATACTACGTTACCCACAAACGTGCCCGAATATTTGCAGCCTCGAAACTCGGCTTCGGTTTTGCCTCTGAAATTGCCTGGAGTGATGCCGAAACCGGCGGTCTATTATTTCAGCCAGAAGTTGGTATTCACTTTGCTTCCCGCAAAAATGCCCGATTTGTTCTTTCGATAGGTCAATACATTCAACATACCAAAGGAGAGGACATTTTTTTTGACCAGTTTGGCAATCCAGTCAATTCCAGATTTTCACTATGGTTAAACCGCACTGTTTTCAAAGCCGGAATCGAGTTTAAGTAAATTTTGGGGCATCATTCTTCAGAAGCACTCAATTCAACCAAATAACAAATAAATATCAGCATCTTGCTTTTTTGCATTGGAGATTTGCGTAGGTTTGCAATTTTTATAAATGTGATGCATGCACCAACAAGCCGAAGAATCCCTATCCTCATCAAAAATCCTGGATTATTTGATCGTTGGACAAGGAATAGCGGGGTCGCTGATTGGTTGGTTTTTGCAAAAAACCGACCAACGATTTCTAATAATTGATAATGGACATCGTAGTGCTTCCTCCAAAATTGCCGCCGGAATCATTAATCCAATTACAGGCCGCCGATTTGTAAAAAGCTGGATGATTGATGTTCTATTGCCCTTTGCTAAATCTACCTATAAGGACATTGAGCGAAAGTTGGGGATATCGCTCTGGCAAGAAATAGATATCATTCGTTTTTTCTCCAGCATTGCAGAGGAAAACAATTGGTTATCCAAAACCATGCAGCCCGAATACGAAAAGTATTTAAATAAAGCTGCAAAAACTAAAGAATTGGATCCATTCATCTTTAATACAGCATCTTGCGGAATTGTGAAAGGGGCTAAAATGGACTTGGGAAAATTGATTGCCGCCTTCCAAAAATATTTTATGGAAAAAGGTTGTCTGTCTTTAGAAAATATAGACTACCAGCAAATCAAAATAAAAGCTGGGCATGTATGTTACAAAAATCATCGAGCTAAAAAAATTATCTTTTGCGAAGGCCATCTAGCTTTTCAAAACCCCTGGTTCCAGCACTTACCCTTTGAATCCGCAAAAGGAGAGGTGTTAATTTTAAAAATTCCCGGCTTTCAAGCAAATAATATTATTAAAAAACAGTGTTTTTTAGTGCCTTTGGGAAAAGAATTATTTTGGTTTGGGTCTAATTATGAATGGGAGAATCTGAGTCCCCAACCGACTTCTGCTGGAAAGGAGTATTTAATCAAACAATTGGAAGGAATTTTAAAAGCAAACTATGAAGTTATAGAACATTTGGCAGCAGTTCGTCCAGTACTGAAAGATCGAAGACCTGCAATTGGTTTACATCCCAATTCGCCCGAAATCGCTATCTTTAATGGTTTGGGAACCAAAGGAACTTCTATCGCTCCTTATTGGGCAAAACAATTGGTAGATTTCCTCACTAACAAGATAGAATTGGAGGCAGAAGCAAATGTTCAGCGGTTCCCACTTTAATCAAAAGGCAGCAAATCTGGTTCCAAGTACTGCGTCTTTGCTATCTTATTTTTAAAAATATTAAAACTATAATGACAGTCCAGCAAGGCTTTAAAATGAAATTTCAGTCGAGGAAATTCCACTATAAATCCTTTAAAGTCAGAAGAGTTGGATTTCTTAATGAAATGATTGACTGCTTTTATGCTGGCAATGGTAGCGGTTTGGTTAAACTTATCCTTATCGCCGTGGTACTCAGCAAATTGTTTGATTTGGTGGCAAATATTTTTTAGCGTTTTTTCTTCTCCATACTTCTTAAGGTGAAGCCAAGCAAGCCTCAAATGCGCCTCATGGGTGAAAATTTTCGGCTCTAATATGCAAGCCTCGAACTGTTGCTCGAAAACTTGGTCTGTCAATTGATAATGCGGCTCCATGTTAAATAATTTAAAAATAAATCCTCACCCTTATTTCTTCTTTCTTCTCTTTTTTGTTTTTGCAACTTTCCTTTTAGTAGGTGCTGCTGGTGGGGCTTTTACCATTTCTCTTTCTTCTTCCAATGCCCTCGTCAAATCCTTTCCTTTATATACCAATAAACCTAACAATCCCAAAATCAACAGCAAGCTGGACATTAAAGAAACCGTACTTCCTAGTGTATACGATCGTGGCTCAAACTTAAATTCCACCTGATGCTGTCCTGCCGGAATCTTCAAGGCCCGCAACAAGTAATTTGCCCGAACATGGTCAACAGGCTGGTCATCAATATATGCTTGCCAGCCCTTATCCGGTCCATACCAAATTTCAGAAAAGACCGCTAGTTGTTCACTACTGGCATTAGAGGTATAAACTAAGTGATTCGGTTGATAAGATTGTAAAGCAATTGTGCCATTCTTTTGTGGATCAAAAGCACCAATATAATCGTTAAATTCGCTATCTAATACAATGGCTACCGTGGCTGGGTCTGTATTCTTCAATGCGGCTATTTCCTCATTAGGTGTATTTACCTTTCTAATTGATTCGACAAACCAGGCATTGCCCATTGCATTCGGGTTTTGTTGCAATGCTCCCTGGGCATTAATTATATATTTGGTATTTAACATACCTAATACCCTTTGATCTCCAGAAGTAATATAACGATCAATAATGTCCTGATAGCGCTGTAATTTTGCTGGGTGATAGCCGCCAATTGTATTATGAAAATAAGAAGTGCTAGAACTATTAAACGTATTAATAGAAAGGTCTAAAACCCGATAGCCACCCCTGCCTATTTTATCACTACTAGTGCTATTGGTTTTTGCATCAAATGTAATATTTTCCGCTGCAAAAATTTGTTGATCAACGGGCCTCGGAGTATGAACGCTTTTATTTTGAACAGCCGTCACAAAATTATCGGCATTCAAATAGCGTTTTCCAACAGACCACAGATCAAATAAAGTCAATAAGCCAATGCCGCCCAACAATAGCATTTGCCTTATTTTGCCATTGGCATAAGCCCAAATCAGGCCTGCACTTAATGCAATAAAAGCCAAAGACCTAAAAGCATCGGTTCGCATCAAAGATTTTCGATCTGCAATAATCGAAGGAATATCCCAACCCCTCGTGCCATAGGTAGCATCACCCGGATTAGAAAAATCAAATAAAGCAGGGCCTATTAAAGCAAAAAATAAGCAAATTCCACCCGTAATACCTCCAGCAATCATCAAGGCTTTAGTAAGCGCTTTATTAGGAATTTTATTTTGCAAAACCTGGTTTAAGGCTACAACTCCCAATAGAGGAACTAGTAAAGCCGTAACACTTGTAATAGAACTAGGTGCTCTAAACTTGCTATACATTGGAAGCAAATCAAATAACAACCGATTAAAAAATTCAAAATTTTTCCCCATAGAAATCAAAGCAGTCAATAATACAGCAATACCAATCCACCATTTAAAGGGACCTTTTACTACTAGCAAACCTAAAATAAACAAAAAACACATGCCAGCACCAAAATAAATCGGCCCACTCGTAAAAGGCAAAGCCCCCCAATACAGAGGCGCAGCATCAATCTGTGCCCCTCTCGATCTCATATTCTTGGCAACCGCAGAAGAAGGGCCAATACGTTCATTCGAACCTCCTCCAACCACTCCCGGAATCAAGGCTGCAGCAACATCCAAGAATCCATTACTCCATTGCATTGCATAATTCCAATCCAAACCTTCCACTTCACTACTGCTGGAAGGTGTTTTGCTTGCTTCTTTTTCCAAAATAGGCGCTCCTCTCATTGTATCTTCCGAGTATTCATAAGTAGTCCATAAATTGGAAACCGAAGAACCAATGGCTAGTAGTAAGCCGACTAATAAAATGCCACCTACTTTTAATAATTCAGCAATTCTTTGTTCTCTCAAATGATTAATAACCTGAATAAGCACATAAATACCCAATACCATACCTAAGTAATAGGTCATTTGAACATGATTGGCATAAAGATTCAAAGCCATTCCTACTGCAAAAAATAACCCGCCTGTCAAATACTTATGTCGAAAGGTTAGAAGTATACCTACTACAACAGGTGCAAATAAGGCAATCGTTCTAATTTTATTAGTATGCCCCGCTTCCCATAAAATAAAATGATTGGAACTTAGTCCAAAAGCAATCGCTCCTACTATGCTCAACCAAGGATTTATCCCCAGTAAAATAAACAGCAAATAAGTGCCAATCATCAAAGTATTGAATACGCCAATAGGGGCCTTAAAAAACAGGCGACCGATTCTTTCTATAAATCCAATCTTATTACCAGTATGAGATACTCCAATTTGATAGCCCGGCATCCCACCAAACATACTATTGGTCCACAACATGTTTTCGCCTGTTTTTTGGGAATAAACCTTCATCTCCTGCCCCATTCCTTTGTTAGATATAATATCTCCCTGCCGCACTACTTTTCCCTCCAACTGCGGATAAAAATAAAAGATATTCAAAATCAAGAAAGTAGCAATTGCGATAAGGTGAGGCAAGGCTTTTTTAAGTAATATTTGACCCATATAGTTTTATTTTCAGGTTCTTTGCCAAATTGAATGAATGGGTTTGAATCTGAGTGATTAGAAAAATTTTCTTCCTTATCATCAAGAATATTTCCCTTTTAGTTAGGTACTCCGATCTGGCAAAAAGGTGCTTTTATAAAAAAATTGCCCAAAGATAATTAGAATAATGTAAAACAGGCATTTTTTGAGTACTTCTCCAATTTACGAAGAGAAAGGTTAAAAGTTGATGAAATTAAATGGTCAAGAAAGGAAAGTTGATAAGAATTTAGTTAGAGGTCATCAGCTTAAAAATCAAATGAGTTACACATCCTTTGTAAATTTTTCTCAGACCATTAACAGGCGTGTAATGGGTGCAAACAAGCTATTTTCATAAATCCAAAAACGAATCATCTTTCCCTTTCAGCATGGAAGTCCCCATTAAGTATTTATCCACAGCTTTAGCGGCTTCTCGTCCTTCAGAAATCGCCCAAACAACAAGCGATTGGCCGCGACGCATATCGCCGGCTACAAATACTTTATCCTTATTCGTTTGGTATTGATGATCAATTACATTGCCCCGTTCATTGACTTTTAGGTCCAATTGCTGGAGGATGCCTTCGTACTGAGGGCGTAAAAAGCCAATGGCCAACAAGGCCAAGTCACAAGGAATTTCTCTTTCAGTACCGGGTATTTTTTCAAATTTATAGCGACCAGTAACTTCATCCAATTTCCATTCAATATGGACCAGTTTAAGCGCTTTTACGTTTCCTTTTTTGTCGCCGATAAATGCTTCTGTCAAAATGGACCAATGCCGATCACAACCCTCTTCGTGCGAAGTGGAAGTACGCAATTGCATTGGCCAAAATGGCCAAGGAGTGCTTTCGTGTCTTTCTAAGGGAGGCTCCGTTAACAATTCAATTTGAGTGACCGATTTGGCTTTATGGCGATTGGAAGTGCCTACACAATCGGAGCCAGTATCTCCACCACCAATGATGACTACATGCTTATTGGTAGCTAAAATTTCTGCTTTTTGAAGTATTTTATCGCCAGCAACCCGTTTATTATTTTGCTCCAAAAATTCCATGGCGAAGTGAACGCCTTGTAGTTTTCTACCCGGAATGTCCAAATTTCTCGGAATGGTAGAGCCACCACAAAGCACTACGGCATCATAGTTCTCCAACAGTTCTTTCGCTTTAATATCCTTGCCCACATTAACCTTAGTTCGAAATTTAATACCCGCTGCTGTCATTAAGTCCACTCTGCGCTGAACCACCCACTTTTCCAATTTAAAATCAGGAATACCGTAACGCAAAAGTCCGCCAATTCGTGTATTTTTTTCAAAAACGGTTATTAGATGCCCTGCCTTATTTAATTGGGCAGCAGCGGCTAATCCAGCGGGACCTGATCCCACGACTGCCACTTTTTTACCCGTTCGGGAGGTAGGTGGGTTGGGGCGAATTAAGCCTTTTTCAAAAGCCATTTCTGCAATGGATTTTTCTATATGCTCAATAGCTACGGGGGGCTGATTAATCCCCAATACGCAAGCGGACTCACAAGGAGCAGGGCATATACGCCCCGTAAATTCCGGAAAATTATTAGTACTACTTAATATTTCAAAAGCAGTGGCCCAATCCGTTTCATAAACAGCGTCGTTAAACTCCGGAATGATATTGCCCAAGGGGCAACCATTATGACAAAAAGGAACTCCACAATCCATACATCTGGCAGCCTGTTTGACCGTTTTCTCTTCTGCAAAATCTTTATACAATTCTTTATAGTCTTTAATGCGCTCTTTCACCGCCCGTTTGTCGGGCAATTCTCTGCTTATTGTTAAAAATCCTTTTGGATCAGCCATATTTGCTAATTAAAATTTTTCTGCTTGTAATTTTATCTCTCTGTTGTCAAGTTATGTAAACAGTATTACAACAAACTAAGGCTCGTTGTACCTTACCCATTCATCATTTTAAATTTGAGTGAACATTACTTAGTCACTACACAGCTACTTTCTTCTTGTTCTCGCTTGCTGCCTTTTTCCTCTTTTCCAATACTACTTTATAATCTCTCGGCATTATTTTTACAAAATGTCTTTTTAAGGTTTCCCAATTGTTTAAAATATTTAAGGCAACTTTACTGCTAGTATAGTTAAAGTGTTTGCGAATCATCGTTCTTACTACTTTATAATCCTCTTTCTTCATTGGGTCCAGGCCAACCATTTCTGTATTGCATTTCTCAGAAAAAGTTTTTTCAAGGTCGTAAACATAGGCTACCCCTCCGCTCATTCCCGCTGCAAAGTTTTTGCCCGTGATTCCCAAAACGACCACCAGTCCTCCTGTCATATATTCGCATCCGTGATCACCAATGCCTTCTACGACTGCCCTCACACCAGAATTTCTGACGGCAAATCGCTCTCCCGCCATGCCTTTGATATAGGCCGCTCCCGATGTCGCGCCATAAAAGGCCACATTGCCAATAATAATATTCTTTTCTGGCACAAATTGAGCATCTCGGTCAGGCACCATAATCAGTCGCCCACCCGAAAGCCCTTTGCCAAAATAATCATTCGCTTCTCCTTCGAGCGTAAATTCGATTCCTTTAGCTCCAAATGCTCCAAAACTTTGCCCGGCCGAGCCCCTGAATCGAAACTGTATCGTACCGTCCGGCAACCCTTCCCCTTTGTATCGTTTAGAAATTTCATTGGACAACATAGCTCCTGTCGCTCGGTCCGTATTAAGGATTGGGAAGATACTATTAATCGGCTGCATTTCTTCCAGAGCCAGCTTGGAATAAGCAATTAATTTTCTGTCAAGCACATCTTCGATTCCGTGATCTTGTTCTACAGACTTATGCAACTTTACGTCCTCACCACTAGGTTCCTTATACAAAATCGGGCTAAGGTCTAGCAGTTTGTATTTCCAGTTGTCAATGTTCTTTTTGAGTTTTAACAATTCCACTTTTCCCACCATTTCATCCACCGTTTGGAAGCCTAGGCTTGCCATAATTTCGCGCATATCCATTGCCAAGAAACGGAAAAAGTTAATAACATGATCGGGGTTCCCTGCATAGCGTTTCCGCAATTCTGGATTTTGAGTAGCAATGCCAACCGGACAAGTATTTAAATGGCATTTTCGCATCAAAATACAACCTTCTACCACCAAAGCGGCAGTAGCAATCCCCCACTCTTCTGCTCCTAACAAAGTAGCAATGGCAATATCTCTGCCGGTTCGAATCTGTCCATCGGTTTGGAGGATAACCCTACTTCTCAATTTATTTTTTACCAAAGTCTGTTGGGTTTCTGCCAGTCCTAATTCCCAAGGCAAACCTGCATGCCGTATGGAAGAAATGGGCGAAGCTCCAGTGCCACCATCATGACCAGAAATCAAAATAGCGTCTGCATGTGCTTTAGCTACACCAGAAGCAATAATTCCTACTCCTGCTTTTGAAACCAGCTTTACGTTGATTCTGGCAGCCCTGTTGGCATTTTTTAAATCAAAAATCAGTTGCGCCAAATCTTCAATGGAATAAATATCGTGATGAGGTGGTGGAGAAATCAAACCGACTCCAGGCGTAGAATGTCGCACTCGCCCGATCCATTGATCTACTTTATGACCAGGCAATTGCCCCCCTTCTCCGGGCTTTGCACCCTGTGCCATTTTGATTTGCAACTCATCTGCATTCGTCAGGTAATGGCTAGTGACGCCAAAACGACCCGAAGCTACTTGTTTGGTAGCAGACCGTTCCCAGTCTCCATTCTCTTTTCTTTCGTAACGAATCGGATCCTCTCCTCCCTCACCACTATTGCTCTTCCCACCAATCCGATTCATCGCAATCGCCAAAGTTGTATGGGCTTCGTGCGAAATAGAACCAAAAGACATAGCCCCCGTCACAAAACGACGCAGAATTTGCTCGACAGGTTCGACCTCTTCAATGGGAATGGGCTTTGCTTTCCTAAAAGTCAGTAAGCCCCGCAAAGTACAAGCT
This sequence comes from Saprospiraceae bacterium, assembly GCA_965222705.1. Lineage (GTDB taxonomy): Bacteria > Bacteroidota > Bacteroidia > Chitinophagales > Saprospiraceae > JAFMDF01. The sequence continues at coordinate 29,371 of CBDCUO010000025.1, forward strand.
TGCTCTAATTGGTCATTAATTAAATCTGCATATTTTTTATAACTAGTATAATCATTCTTTCGGGCAGAATATTGCAACAAATGAATGGTTTGCGGATTAAACAAATGGTATTCCCCCCTTCTTTTCCATTGATAAACACCTCCAACCGCTAGTCGGGGATTGGGAATAGCCATATCTGGATAAGCCAATTTATGTCGAACGAGGGTTTCTTTGGCAATGCCATCAAATCCAATCCCCGCAATTCTGGAAATCGTTCCTTTAAAACAGGTTTCTATCACCTCCTGACCAAGCCCTAATGCTTCAAATATTTGCGCGCCTTGATAAGACTGCAGAGTAGAAATCCCAATTTTGGACATAATTTTTAACAAGCCTTTGCCAATGGCTTTTTGATAGATGCTTATTAACTCATCTAACGAATAGTTTTGTTCAAAAAATCGCTTATTTCTTAAATCTGCAATGGTTGCATAAGCCATGTAGGGATTTACTGCACTTGCCCCATAGCCGATCAAGGTGGCAAAATGGTGGGTTTCTTTAGTATCGCCCGACTCAATCACCAGAGAAGTGGAGCCCCTTAGCCCGGTTTTAATCAAATGATGATGGATCGCCCCCGTTGCCAACAAAGAGGGAATGGGGGCATGTTTACTATCCACTGCTTTATCTGAGATGACCAAAATATTATAGCCTTGCCTAGTCAAATCTTCTGCCACTGCGCAGATATGGTCAATAGCAGCGACCAATCTCCCTGCTTGTCCGTCAGCAGGAAAAATGGCATTAATGATGCCCGATTTAAAATTTTCGTGGTGTATATGCTTGATTTTTAAAACTTCATCATTGGTCAAAACGGGTTGTTCCAAATGGATAAATTTGGCATGGTCTTCAACTGTTTCCAAAATGTTTTTTGATCCTCCCAGCATGGCAAATAAAGACATGACGGAACGCTCCCTGATCGGATCAATTGGCGGATTGGTGACTTGGGCAAATAGTTGTTTAAAATAATTTGCCAGGTGTTGAGCTTGGTTGGAAAGGATCGCCAAAGGTGTATCGGTTCCCATAGAGCCAATTGGATCTTTTTTAGCTTTCAACATGGGACCGAGGATAACTTTTAGGTCTTCTTTGGTATAGCCAAATAATTGCTGTCGGTGCAGTAATTTTTTTTCGTCTAATGCTATAGAAGCCATACCATTACTAGCATTCAAGTCTTTTAGTTCGATCCGGTTCTTGTCCAACCAAACCTTATAGGGAAAAGCTTTACAGATAGATTCTTTTAATTCACCATCGTCGATAATCCGATGCTGTTCCAAATCTGCAATTAACATTTTACCTGGCTGCAAACGCCCTTTTTTGATCACCTTAGACTGGTCAATGGGCAAAACGCCTGCCTCCGAAGCCACAATTAAGGTATTGTTCTCCAATAAAGTATATCGGGAAGGTCGCAAGCCATTCCTGTCCAAGGTTGCCCCTACCAAAATGCCATCTGTAAAGCAAATGGAGGCAGGGCCATCCCAAGGTTCTATCAAAGCTTTATGGTATTCGTAAAAGGCTTTTTTAAAGTCTGGCATAGCTTCATCGTTTTGCCAGGCTTCAGGCACCATCATCATCAGGGCATGCGGTAGAGAACGGCCGCTCAAAACCAAAAATTCCAATACATTATCAAAATTACCCGAATCCGACAAATTCTCTCCACAAACCGGATGCAAGCGTTCTAATTCCGCTTCTGAAAATAGACTGGATTTTAATAAATTAGCTTTCGCTGTCCACCAATTAATATTGCCCCTAATGGTATTAATTTCTCCATTATGAGCAATATAGCGAAATGGCTGCGCCAACTTCCATTTGGGAATGGTATTGGTAGAAAAACGGGAGTGAATCAAGGCAATCGCAGACTTACAGTCCACATCGTGCAAATCGGCAAAATAAGGCCGAACCTGCCCCGTAGTCAACTGTCCTTTATAAACAACCGTTTTATAAGAAAAGGAAGTAATATAAAAATGGTCTTTGCTTTGGGGATAGATTTGATGTATTTTATGTGTTGAAAACTTTCGGAGAACGTAGAGCGTTCGCTCCAGGTGTTGTGGGTCCATTTCTTCTTTCGGCTTAATAAAAACTTGTTCCATACGCGGCTCTACAGCAATGGCAGCGTCCCCCAAATCTTCGTGATCGGTGGGAACTTTCCGATAGCCTAGTAAGTCAAAGCCCAGCTCGTCAATATAGTCATTGAATAAAATCCGGCACTGCTCACGCAGCGTTTTGTCTGTCGGATAAAAAACAAAGCCTACGCCATATCTACCAAAATCGGGTATGGCGAAGCCCATTTCGCTACATTTTTTTTTGAAAAATTCATGTGGCGTCTGGATCAAAATGCCAGCTCCGTCCCCTGTATTTTCTTCATAACCACAGGCTCCTCTATGTTCCATATTGCATAGCATAGTCAAAGCATTCTCAATCAGTTCATGGGATTTGACACCATTTAGGTTCGCAATAAAGCCCGTTCCGCAGGAATCTTTTTCCATATTGGGGACATATAAACCTTTACGCTGCTGCTGCATATTTAAAAATTTATTGATTCAGGCATCCCATTTCGGGCTGGTTTATTCGGCAGGATTTTTCTTTTTAGAAAAAAAGCCAAATTTTTTTGGTCTTTTACCCAAAAAATTGATTTGGTTTCTTTTGTTCTAAAAAAAGAAAAGAACTGTAAAAGTCGTAAAAAATTAACAGATTTTCAATAAAACAAGTACTAAACTTCCATTCATTCAGTAAGTGATTTATTTCTTTAAAAATTTTTAATTTTTGTAAAAAAAACATCCATAATGAAGAACAAAAGCAGAGGAAATTTTATTTGCTTTTACAAAACATAAGCTTCTTTTAATGCTGTATTAATATATGGAATTTTATAAAAGAAGAAAAAATAAATCCCAATTTTATAGAGAAAAGCCATTTTTGCTTTTTATATATACTGACCATACTCAAATCTTTTTATGAAAAAATACCTTCTTTTCCTTTTACTCTTTCTCTCTAATTTCCTTTTTAGCCAAACGGAAAAAGCCAATTATTGGGTCGAATTCACAGATAAAAAAGATTCACCTTTTAGTGTTTTTCGTCCCTACGAGTTTTTATCTTCACGAGCGTTGGAGCGCAGGGATCGGTTTGGGATACCTGTTTTGCCAGAAGATTTGCCAGTCAATCCCCAATACATTCGGAAGTTAAAAGATGCTGGGGCTAGATTACAACACAGCTCTAGATGGTTCAATGCTGCTACTATTGTAGCCGATTCCCAAATAATAAGCAAAGTTCAAAAATTCCCTTTTGTGCGTTCGACTGAAAAAGTCGGGACTTATCATCCGCCCAAAATAAGAGTCCCTAATAAGCGAACTACAACCCGTCCAGATTATGAAAAAACAGAAAGTTATTACGGCTATGGTACCTTACAAATAGCAATGGTCAATGGTTATGCCCTCCACCGCATGGGATATTCGGGGGAAGGAATGTTGGTGGCAGTAAATGATGGCGGATTTAGCAATGTAGATGTCATGCCTTTTTTTGACAGTCTTCGCACTCGAAATAAATTATTGCCAGGGCGGGATTTTGTAGATCAGGATGATTTTGTGTATGAATCAAGTGGACATGGTTCGGCGGTCCTGTCTATGATGGCGGCTAATCTACCAGGCTTATTAGTAGGCACTGCACCCGACGCAACGTATATCTGCCTCAAAACGGAAGAAGTTCGTTCCGAGTCTTGGATGGAAGAATGTAACTGGATAGCTGCTACCGAATTTGCAGACAGCATTGGGGCAGATATTATCAATACTTCTCTGGGCTACACTCGATTTACCGATCACTCCCAAAATTACAGCTATAAAGATTTAAACGGTCAAATAGGTAAAGCTTCTCGAGCAGCTGATATTGCTTTCTCCAAAGGTATGTTTTTAGTTAATAGTGCTGGCAATTCTGGCAATAATGATTGGAAATACATCGGCGTTCCAGCAGATAGCCGAGAGATGTTTAGCATTGGAGCAGTTACCGCTTATCAATCCAAGGCGGGTTTTAGTTCCTTTGGTCCAACAGCCGATGGTCGAATAAAGCCTAATGTTGCTGCTATGGGGCAGGGCGTTGCAGTAGCAGGCCTTAGTGGCTATACGGTATCAGGATCAAATGGCACTTCGCTTTCTGCTCCTTTGATTTCGGGTATGATTGCTTCTTTTTGGCAAGCTTTTCCCAATAAAACCAATCAGGAAATAAGAAATATCATTGAAGATAGCGCAGACCAGGCAGATAACCCTGATAATGAGTTAGGCTATGGAATTCCTGATTTTTATAAAGCTTATCAGCTATTGAAAGGCATTCCAGCAGGGCAACCAAATGCCCTAGTAGATGCCTACCCTTCTGACCAAGGCGCTTTCCTGGTTTTTAAAACTTCTATTAACGAGCCTTTCCAAATAGAAATAAAAGATTGGGCTGGAAAGGAAATTGCCTCCTTGAGGGTTCCTGCTATTCGAAAATTTGAACAATTAGATTTGGAATATATTCTAAGAAAAGGCGTTTATGAAGTGAAGGTTTTGATTAATGGTCGTACTTATTACTCCTATTTTATAAAATGAGCGCCTATTTGGAGGCAGTCATTTAACCACTTTTTGTTCTCAATATGAATTTAGTACTCAAATGCTTTTTTGCACTTTCGTTATTACCCTCCATAATAGCCTTTAGTTTTGCCTCTGAGATACAAATTAGCGTTCCCTTCTACTCAGAAAATCTGAAAATACAATACGACCCTCAGTTAATCATCTCTGGTCCAAATAGCTTAAAAGAAAAAGAAATCGTCAATTATTACCAGGTTTTGGAGGATGCGCCCTACGAATCCTTATTAAATTCATTGAAAAAGAATAAGTACCAATTGGGACTAAATGACTGGTTATGTTATGAATTAATAAAAGAAACCGTCCAACTCATATATACTAGAAAAGCTAAAAGACAAAAGACCTTGACAATCTGGTTTTTATTATCAAAAATGAATTATGACACCCGATTGGCTTTTTTAAATAATGAAGCGTTTATCTACGTCCGAACAGAAGACAATATTTACGAAACCCCTCTGATTGAAGATAGTGGGACAAAATTTGTTGGTCTGACGGAAATGCAGCAACAGAGAACCCGTCGCAATAAAGCTGTTTATTTACTGAATTTTCTGGCGGCTCCGAACGGAAACCCTTTTACCTTTTCTCTGCGACAACTACCCCAGTTAAAAGAACAAATCGAGGGCAAAACTTTCAAATTTACCTGGGCAGGGCAAACTTTTGAAATGCTCATTAAAATGGATAAGACTTTGGTGGATATTATGAAAAAATATCCAATAATTGATGAAACGGGCTACCTTAAAACCCCCTTTTCCAGTCAACTGAAAGGGAGTTTACTTCCTAGCCTAAAAAAGATTTTAGAGGGAAAAAACACGATTGAGTCGTTGGAAATATTGAGCACTTTTACCCGTTCCGCCTTCAAATATCGAGAAGATGAAGATTATTTTGGACGCAGTAAACCAATGATTCGAGATGAAGTATTCTTTTACCCTTATTCCGATTGTGAAGATCGCTCTGCCGTTTTTTATGGCTTAGTAGAAGAGTTATTGGATTTACCCATGATCGTTATTGCTTTTCCCGACCATTTAACCGTGGCAGTCGCTCTAGAAGAGCCAATTGGCCCCGCTATTTCCTATAAAGGTAAAAAGTTTTACATTTGCGACCCCACCGGCCCATTTAATTCTTCCAAAATTGGAGATATCCCTAGAGGCTATGAACAACAATCTTTTGAAATCTTGTTGGATAATTTGTAGCAGAAAGTCCGTATCCGAACACCTACCGTCCATATTCGGACAATTTTTTGATAAACTTAGCTTCTTCTTTTCCATATCTTATTGATAATCAGTAAATTGCTAGTTTGGCATATCCATTGAACGTAAAATTCTAACTTATTTTTTAAAACTTTTCAACATTAAATAAATAAATATGTCACACATTGCCATTCCCATCCCGCCTGGAAACGGAAAACAAGACATTGAAATAGAAATGACTATCAATGGTAAAAAGCAACAATTGCACTACCGGGTAGAACTATTCTACTGGGAAGATTGTAAAATTCCAGTGATTAATCGAGTGGAATGCATTAAAAATATGCTAAGTGATTATGATGAAGACTGGATGATTTATTTCATTGGCGACCCTAATAAAGAATATGTTCCAATTACCTTTATAAAAAAAGCAGATTGGCAATTACAGCGACAACAGTTTAAAAAATCGATTTAGGGTCAAAATTAACCTCGGTACGCCAGAAATTTTCCCTTTTGTCTATGTTCTCATTACATCCACAGAAATAATTCTGTGTCTTTACAAAAAATACCATTTCAATTTAACAATAAAAAAAATCCTTCTTTGGCAAGTTGCTTTATTTTTCCAAAGCACAACTTTTGTCAAAGAACTACTAAAATTTATGTATCATGAGAAATTTAATCACCCTTTTGTTCGCTTGCTTTTCTTTTTCTCTAATCGCTCAGTCTGCTTCTGAAGGTTGGCTCTATGGCAAAGTAACTACTTGGGGTGGCGACATCTATGAAGGCCAACTTCGCTGGGGAAAAGAGGAGGCCTTTTGGACTGATATGTTCAATGCCAGTAAAATAGAAAATGAGAATCTGGAATATTTGGACAGAGATACTAAACGAGCGTTGGTGGAAAGTCGCGGCTGGGGACATGGCAATAAATGGGGCAACTGGATCAGCAAAAATATTAGCTTGAGCAATTATGACTTTACCCATCAGTTTTCCTGCCAGTTTGGTGAAATCAAACAGATCAAAAAGAGCAGTAGGTCAAAAGTGCAAGTGACTATGAGAGATAATCGGCAAATGCGGCTCGAAGGCAGCGGGTATAATGACATTGGTACAAAAATAAGAGTTTACGACCCCGAAATTGGAAAGCTGGAATTAAACTGGAGTGACATTGAAACAATTGATTTTCTAGCAACGCCCAAAAACTGGGAAAGCAAAATTGGTAGTCCCCTCTTCGGCGAGGTAGAAAGCTGGACGGGTAAGTATGAGGGCTATATTATCTGGGATAAAGATGAGCGAGTAACTTCTGACAAATTGGATGGAGAAACAAGAGACGCAGATATGTCCATCGAATTTGGTAATATTGTAAGTATTGAGGAAAGAGGCAATGGTAGTGAAGTGACGCTGAAAAGTGGCCGATCTTACCGAATGGATGACTCCAATGATGTTGATGACGGAAATCGGGGCATTGTAGTAGTCATGCCTGGCAAAGGTAGAGTAGTGATTGCCTGGGATGATTTTGAAAAAGTAACCTTCAAAGATGTCCCCAGTATAGATATGAAAACCTATAATAGCTTTACCAAACCAGAAAAAATCCACGGGACTGTTACTACTCAAAATGGAAAGACCTATACCGGTCGGATTGTCTATGATTTAGATGAAGAATTTTCCTATGAGATTTTAAATGGAGCAATTAAAGACACCGAATTCGAAATCCCATTCCGCCTAGTCAAAAGCATAGAGCCGAGGCAAAGTGATGAAAGTGTGGTCACATTAAAAAGTGGCGAAAAATACGAACTGGAAGACTCACAAGATGTAAATGAACGAAATACCGGAATTTTGGTTTTTGAAAATGAAAATGATGGCCCTGTTTATATCTATTGGGAAGACGTGGAGAAAGTGGTATTTGAATGAAAAATTTGTACAAGGGGTATTAAATAGATCAAACAAAGCTCATGGTACAAGTTTTTATAGCTGATTATTTTTTAGAAATTAACTAAAACCTATCTTTGGCGATTTCTAAAAAATAATCAGCTGTATGTTAATAAATCTATCCAGCGATACTGTCACTAAGCCCACCCCGAGAATGTTGGAGGCAATGATACAAGCAGAAGTTGGAGATGATGTATTTGGAGCAGACCCTACCGTCAATAAGTTGGAAGCCAAAGCTGCGAAAATGTTCGGCAAAGAAGCTGCTGTTTTTTGCCCTTCTGGCACCATGACCAATCAAATCGCTATCAAAGTTCATACCCAACCTCTAGATGAAGTTATTTGCCACAAGTACTCCCATGTTTATCAATACGAAACTGGAGGTTATGCCTTTAACTCAGGTGTAGGGATCAATCTGTTACAGGGAGCAAATGGCAAAATAAATGCAGAAAGCATCGCCAAAGCAATTAAGCCCGTGCATGATTGGTTACCTCTTAGTAAACTAGTGGTAATAGAAAATACCACCAACAAAGGAGGGGGCAGTTACTACACGCTGGAAGAAATTAAGCCCATTTATCAGTTATGTAAGGAACGAGGCTTAGTCCTGCATCTGGACGGTGCCAGATTATTTAATGCTTTGGTAGAAACAAAAGAGAGCCCTAAACAAATGGGTCCTTACTTTGACAGCATTTCTATTTGTCTATCAAAAGGTCTGGGCGCACCCGTAGGTTCTTTATTAATTGGTAGTCAGGCTTTTATAAAAAAAGCAAGGCGATATAGAAAAGTAATGGGTGGCGGAATGCGACAAGCAGGCTTTTTAGCGGCTGCAGGCATCTACGCACTGGATAATCACATCGAACGCCTAAAAGAGGATCATAAAAGTGCCCTGAAAATAGGAAAGGTGTTAAAAAAACTTCCTTTTGTTGAAAATATCCGACCGATACAAACCAATATTGTTATTTTTGATGTACAGCCTCCTCATACAGCGATCTCTTTCCTAGAGTTATTAGCAAATAATGGAATCAATGCGGTTACTTTTGGACCTCAAACCATTCGATTTGTCTTCCATATGGAAATTACAGCAGCGATGGTGAAAAGGCTAAGCACTATTTTGGAAAATATCAATTAGGGATGCTACCTGCTAATTTCGGTATTCTTTTTTCAAAATGTCTGCAAAATACTTTTCTACTTTCTCTACTTTTGGCTTGCTGACATTGGCAACATAGGGGTTGTCCTGGTGGCTGGGATAATAATCCTGGTGATAAGCTTCAGCAACCCAAAATTCCTCATACGGCATCACTTCCGTTGCAATCGGACGACCTAGCTTACCGGAATCATTTAGCTTTTTAATATAAGCTTCCGAGACTGCTTTCTGGCTTTCGTCGTGATAAAAAATTGCAGACCGATATTGCGGACCAACATCCGGTCCCTGCCGGTTCACTTGTGTCCCATCATGGGCTACATAAAAAACAGCCAATAATTTTTCAAAAGAAATAACGTCGGGGTCATAAAAAATCTGTATAGACTCTGCATGTTTAGTGCTACCACTTGCTACTTGCCGGTAGCTTGGATGAGCTATTTCTCCTCCTGAATAACCACTAATGACCTCTTTTACTCCTTCTATGCGTTCAAAAGCAGCTTCCGTACACCAAAAACAGCCGCCAGCAAAAGTAGCCACCGCATACTGATCTAGATTTTTGCCTTGAATATATTCTGCTATCAGTAGAGTTTTGCCAGCTGTTGTTCTAAGTGCATTACCCTGCTGTTGCCCACAACTAATTAAGGCAAAGCAAGCTAATAAATTAAGTAGCATTAGTTGTTTTTTCATTTCTATATATTTTTTATTCAGAAAGTTAGCAACATGAAAGAAAACAGCTACATTGCCATCAAGTTCTGTAAAATTTTCTAAAAAATTGTTAAATGCTTTTGCATTTTCAAACATGAAAAACAGAGCTGCCAATTATACGCCTCATCAAGTTGAGCCATGTTCTTCGATCTCTTTTTTTAATAATTTAATATTCTTTTTATGAAAATGTCCCATTATTTTGGGAAAATGATATTGCTGGAATAAGCCCTTTAGGTCAAAGGGAATATTCTTTTCAATACTATTTCTAAGAATATGAATATAGTTCAAGGCAGCTTTTTTTCTCTTTAAAATTTCCGTTTCAGTAAAAGCAATATCTCCATGTCCCGTCACTAACATTTTGATCTCATGGTAAGTCAAAATAGATATTGTTTTTCTTATTGTCCTTTCATATTCCAAACTACTATGGTAAATATAAGGGAATTCAATATTGCTTAAATAATCTCCAGCAATCCAGATTCCCAGTGGTTCAATAATTGCAAAAATGCCATCTGCATTATGGCCTGGAGCCAAATAAAAGGTCAAGACTGTCTCACCAATCTTTATTTGTTCTCCATCCTTTTCAATCGCAATATCTACGGCTGGATATTCAATCAAGTAATTTCTTCTAATATAGTTTTCTTCATCAAAATCCTTGATCTGTCGAAGAATTGCAGCTTTGTCGGGATTATTCGCAAATGTCTGGCTAGCAATTACTTGTGCTGAAGGAAATGCTTTATATCCAATAATATGATCATAATCAGAATGAGTGAAAAGCAAATAAAATGGTCGCTCTCCAATTTGTTGTCTAATCATATTTTGAATAGCTTCAATTTCTATCGGCAGCCAGTTTGGGTCAACAAGCAAAGCCAAATCATCCGTTACAACAAAAGTGGAAGTCGTTCGAAAAAGTGCACTTTCGAAAACAATAATATTTGGGGTTTTATATTGTATTTTCATAAATTTCACTCAATAAAAGAGTTTTGCTAAAAATACAAAAGCATCAGTAATTACAAGCATTTAAAGCATTTCTTTTCAGTTTTCAGGATCAAAGTAGTCAGGCATCCAGAAAAAACTTCTCTTATAAAATTACTTTCTCTCTACAGATGCCTTATATTTGCGCCAATTTAAAAAAAACTATCAATTCCATATTTTAAAAATAACTCCTTATGCAGCCAATACCCGCCGTTTTATTATTACAAGACGGTACTGTATTTTATGGAAAATCTGCTGGAAAAATTGGTACAACCACAGGAGAGATTTGTTTTAACACTGGAATGACCGGCTATCAAGAAATTTTTACGGATCCCTCCTATTATGGGCAGTTGTTAGTGGCAACAAATGCTCACATCGGTAATTATGGTACTAAAAAAAGCGAAACGGAGTCCCAGAATATTAAAATTGCCGGACTAATTTGTAAGAACTTTACCTGGCAATATTCCCGCACAAAAGCAGATGCTTCCATCCAAGAATATTTTGAAAAAGAAAACCTGGTCGGCATTTGCCAAGTAGATACCCGTGCAGTGGTTCGTCATATCCGCAGTAAAGGGGCTATGAATGCCATTATATCCTCTGAAACCCAAGATTTAAAGGAACTAAAAAAACAATTAGCCAAAGTCCCCAATATGGATGGACTGGAACTCGCTTCTGCTGTCAGCACCCAGGAAGCTTACACTTTGGGCAACCCCGGTGCGACTTATAAAGTAGCCGCGCTTGATTTTGGTATCAAAAGGAACATTTTGGAATGTATGATTGCCAGAGATTGTTTCGTCAAAGTCTTCCCTGCTAAAACGAATTTTCAGGTATTAGAGGCCTGGAATCCAAATGGTTATTTTTTATCTAACGGGCCAGGGGATCCGGCACCGATGGACTATGCCGTTAAAACCGCCAAAGCTATTTTGAAAAAAAATAAACCGCTATTCGGCATTTGCCTGGGACACCAAATTTTAGCTTTAGCTATGGATATCCCTACCTACAAAATGCATCATGGACATAGAGGTATCAATCATCCGGTAAAAAATTTGGTAACCGGAAAATGTGAAATTACCAGTCAAAATCACGGTTTTGGAGTTAGCCCCAATGTCCTAGAAGCGAATAAAGATAAAATCGAAATCACTCATCTCAATCTAAATGACCAAACAATTGAAGGCATTCGAATAAAAGGCAAAAAGGCTTTTTCCGTACAATATCACCCAGAAGCCTCTCCTGGACCTCACGATGCCCGCTATTTGTTTGATTATTTTGTTGGTTTGATGCAAGAAGACAAAAGTCGAGGTAGTGATTGACGATTTTGATGTTTTCAAAATACTTAAAAAATATTATATTAAATGAGTACCATTTTAGACATTCGTTCTAGAGAAATTCTCGATTCCAGAGGCAATCCTACCGTCGAAGTAGAAGTTTTAACCGAAAATGGATATTTAGGAAGGGCAGCCGTTCCGTCCGGTGCTTCTACCGGAAAATACGAAGCAGTAGAACTTAGAGACGGTGATAAAAACCGTTTTTTAGGCAAAGGGGTTTTAAATGCCTGTAAAAATATAGAAGAAATCATTCGAGAAGAATTGGTCGGCGTAGAGGTATTTGAGCAAATTTATATAGATAATCTAATGCTCGAATTAGACGGAACCCCCAATAAAAGTAAATTGGGTGCCAACGCTATCTTGGGTGTTTCTCTTGCCGTTGCCAAAGCAGCAGCGCAAGAAGCAGGTCAATCCTTGTATCGTTATGTTGGCGGGGTCAACGCCCATGTCTTGCCCGTCCCGATGATGAATATTTTAAATGGTGGCTCTCATGCAGACAATAGCATTGATTTTCAAGAGTTTATGATTGTTCCGGTTGGAGCTGATTTCTTTTCTGAAGGTCTGAGAATGGGCGTTGAGGTATTCCATAATCTTAAAACCGTCTTGAAAAAGAAGGGCTATTCTACCAATGTGGGCGATGAAGGTGGTTTTGCACCCAACATCAAATCCAATCAAGAAGCTATAGAAATCGTTTTAACCGCCATTGAAAAAGCGGGCTATAAACCCGGTGAGGAAGTACTAATCGCCATGGACGCAGCCGCTTCTGAATTTTATAATGCTAAGGAAAAAGTCTATCATTTTCGCAAATCAACCGGAGATAAATTATCTACGGCTGATATGGTAAGCTACTGGGCAGATTGGGTAAAAAAATATCCGATTTTTTCTATTGAAGATGGCTTGGATGAGGATGATTGGAAGGGTTGGAAAACCTTAACCCAAAAACTGGGAAATAAAGTACAACTGGTAGGGGATGATTTATTTGTCACGAATACTAAACGCTTGCAAAAGGGTATCGATGAAGATTCGGCTAACTCTATATTAATAAAAGTGAACCAAATTGGTTCTTTAACGGAAACTATTGATGCGGTCAATATGGCTACCCGAAATTCTTTTACTTCCGTGATGAGTCATCGCTCTGGTGAAACAGAGGACACGACCATCGCTGATCTAGCGGTTGCCTTGAATGCCGGACAAATAAAAACTGGCTCGGCCTCTCGCTCAGACAGAATCGCAAAATACAATCAGTTGCTCAGGATTGAAGAAGAACTGGGTGATTCCGGTATCTATCCAGGAAGAGCCTTATTGGGATAGGATTATTTGGAAATACTAACTTTCCTTCGCAATTTTTTCTAAATTGCGTTTTTAATCAATGATTATGGCTGTTAGAAGTAATCCATTTAAACCCTTAATTCGGCAAATTCCAAAACCGCTAAGAAATCGATATTTCTTGGTATTAGTATTCTTTTTTGCCTGGCTCATTTTTTTTGACCGACACGATATCTGGACCCAATACCAACTTCAGCAATCTCTAAATAAATTGAAAGCAGATAAGTCCTTCTACCAACAAAAAATTGAAGAAGTTAAACAGGAACGCCTAGATATTAAATTAAATAAAGAAAAATTTGCCAGAGAAAAGTATTATATGAAAAAGAAAAATGAGGATATCTTTTTGATGATACGGAACGAAGAGGATCGGTAGTTAGTTGCTGAATTAATTACTAATTATTTGTAAATCAATACTTTATAAATAAAATTTTATTCTCCTAGTATCTTACTTCTCTGCATTAAAGCAAAATTATTTCTGTAACCTATATAATCAATCAACTAACTAAATGTCTGTATTAGTCAATAAAAATTCAAGAATAATTGTTCAAGGTTTTACGGGCAAAGAAGGCTCTTTTCACGCAGAGCAAATGATCGAGTATGGAACTACCGTAGTCGGCGGCGTAACCCCTGGCAAAGGTGGTCAAATACATCTAGGGAAGCCCGTTTTCAATACTGTTTCGGAAGCTGTTAAAAAGACAAAAGCAGATACTTCAGTCATCTTTGTCCCTCCAAGATTTGCAGCAGATGCTATTATGGAAGCAGCAGATGCAGGCATTAAAGTAATCATTTGTATTACGGAAGGTATTCCAGTACAAGATATGGTAAAAGTTAAAGCTTTTTTAAGAGATAAAAAATGTCGTCTTGTTGGTCCAAATTGTCCAGGGGTAATTACACCAGAAGAAGCTAAATGTGGTATTATGCCTGGTTTTATCCATAAAAAAGGAAGGGTCGGAATCGTTTCACGTTCAGGTACATTGACCTATGAGGCAGTGGATCAAGTGACTAAAGCAGGTATGGGGCAATCTACCTGCATTGGCATCGGCGGCGACCCAATAATCGGAACGACCACTAAAGAGGCGGTTCAGTTACTGATGAACGACGAGGAAACAGACGGTATTATCATGATCGGTGAAATTGGCGGCGGCATGGAAGCAGAAGCAGCTCAGTATATTAAAAAATACGGAACCAAGCCCGTAGTGGGCTTTATCGCTGGACGAACGGCCCCCAAAGGGAGAACTATGGGGCATGCAGGAGCCATTATTGGAGGGGCGGAAGATACCGCAGAAGCCAAAATGAAAATCATGAAAGAATGCGGTATCCACGTGGTACAAACACCTGCCGAAATTGGCATTACCATGAAAAGGGCACTGAGCCAAAATTAAAAAAATATAGGGGGCGAGTAATAAACGCTATTGCCCTATCTCCTATCTTTTACCCCAAAAATCCCATAAACCATCCTGCAATTTTTACTACTAACCAAATCATTAATACAAATAAAACGATCAATAATAGTAGCACCAAACCCACTATCCAAAGTCCATTTCCCTGATACTTTCCTTCTGCGTAATGCGCTCGAAGCAAGTCAAAATTGCGGCGATTGGATTGATAATATAAATCAAAAATATCTCCTAAAAAAGGAATAGCTCCAACAATTGTGTCCAGAAAAATATTCCACAACATCTGAACAATTACTCGCCCACTAGCACCATAGCGCACCATCGTTAATACCAACACGCCAGAAATACCAAAACTTATAACATCACCCGCATAAGGTATTAGACCAATGATAAAATCCAAGCCAAATCGAGTATTGGTACCGGGAATGCGAAATTTATTATCTAAAAAAGCAGAAATATTATCAAGCCATTTTATTTTGGCAGGAACAATAGCTGAGTCGAGCGGATCAGGCATAAAATCAACATTAATTGGTTCACTAATCACCAGCTAAACATAGGCATTTCTTCTGAAATTACCTATTTCGAGTCGTATTTCTTTATATTTTTAGATTAGTCTAAAAATATATTTTATATATCCTAATTATTGTATAAATTTGCCAAAGAATCAAATTGTTAACCATGGAAAATCTATTAGAAATACTACAGCAGGAATGGGCAATCCGGGCCTTATTAGCCTCTTCTATGGTTGGCTTAATGTGCGGTGTACTGGGCTGCTTTATCGTTTTGCGAAATATGGCATTGGTCGGGGATGCCTTGGCACATGCTATTTTGCCTGGAGTCGTTGTTGCCTTTATGATCGTGGGATATAGTACACTAGGCTTTTTTGTTGGCTCCGTAGTAGCAGGGCTACTAACAGCTGTAGGTATTACCTGGATTCAGCAAAATGTCAAAACCAAAAATGATGCAGCAATTGGAATTGTCTTTACCGCCATGTTTTCGATTGGTGTAATGGGCATTTCTGGCATCGCTAGAGAAGGCGTCCATCTGGATTTAAAAGATTTTCTATTTGGCAATGTACTGGGTGTTTCCAATGAAGATTTATATCTGACAGCTGGTGCTACTGTTTATGTAGTTGTGTCTATTATTGTCTTTTACAGATACTTATTTGCTACTACTTTTCAGGAAGTTATTGCACAAACAATGGGCATTTCCGTAACGTTGATTCATTATTTTCTGATGCTGATGCTATCTTTTGCAGTTGTAGCTTCACTGGGAACAGTTGGGGTTATTTTAGTAGTAGCCATGCTAATTACTCCTGCCTCCACAGCACTTTTATTATCTAATCGATTAAAAAATGTATTAACACTGGCTGGAATAATCGGGTTATTTTCAGCGATCATTGGGTTAATAGGAGCCATTGTTTTTGAAACGACCCCGGGCCCAGCCATGGCAGTCGTAGCCACTGGATTTTACTTATTAGCTGTTTTTTTTGCTCCCAAAAGAGGCTTGATTTACAAGTTTTTCCAAAAGCGAAGACTCCAACGAAAAATACAGGTAGAGGACATTTTAAAAGAGGGGTTAAAACTGGAAAAAAAGGGAGCATTAACGTTCACCAAATTAAAAGAAAAACTAGGCTTTTCAACAACGCTTTTAACAAAATTGCTCCAATCTCTGCATGCTCAAAAATTGCTCGCTTTTCAAAATAACCAAATTACTTTTTCCAAAAAAGGCAAGGAGGAAGCATTACGTCTGGTTCGGGCACATCGCCTTTGGGAAACGTATTTGGTCAATCAAATTGGCCTTTCAGCAGAGCAAATCCATGAAGACGCTGAAAAATACGAACACCTACTGACAGAAGAAATTCTGGACGAAGTGGATGCTACGCTGGGCTTTCCCAAAAAAGACCCGCATGGCTCGCCTATTCCATCTAAATCAGGCTTTCCAGACATTGCTTTAAGCTCTTTAAAAATCAATCAATTTGCCACAATTGCTAACGAGCAAGTCAGCGAAACAATCACTACTCAACTCTGGAAGTTGGGCCTGTTGCCCGAAAGCACTTTTAAATTGGTTCAAAAAAATGAAAATGCAATTTTCATCGAAAGTAATGGAAAAGAAATAACCATTCCTGAGGTATTGGCTCAAAAGGTAAATGTTAGTCGGGTAATTAGTCCTTAAAGTCAGTCCTGTAATTTTTCTCCAAAACTTAAATCCCCTGCATCTCCCAAACCTGGAACAATAAAAGACCTAGCGGTTAACTCTTCGTCCAAAGCTCCCATCCAAATATGGGCCTTTGGCTGTTTTCTACGAACAAATCTCAAGCCATAAGAAGAGGCAATAGCCGTAACGAGATGAATTTCCTTAGGCTTTCCATATTCCTTCAGTGTATTGATAGTCAGGTTCATAGATGCACCAGTGGCAAGCATTGGGTCAGCAACAATCAACACTTTGTCGTCCAGATTAGGGCAAGAAACATATTCTAGATTGATTTCAAAAGTTCCGTCTTTATGGTGTTGTCTATAAGCAGAAACAAAGGCATTTTCTGCATTATCAAAATAATTGAGCAGACCTCGATGCATGGGCAACCCAGCTCGCAAGATGGTAGCCAGCACGATAGAATCCAAAGGCAAAAATATTTCTGCAATCCCTAAAGGTGTTTCTACCTCAGTAGCTTTATAATCGAGTTTTTTGCTGATTTCATAGCCCAGTACTTCGCCGATGCGCTCCATATTTTTACGAAAGCGCATAGCGTCTCGCTGAATTTGACTATCCCGAACTTCAGCTAAAAAACGATTAGCAATGGAATTGTGATCTGCAAGATTGAATATCATAGGGCTAAGCTAAGAAAAATGTCATTAAATTTACCAAAGGAGGCTTTATATTTCTTATCTTTTGAAAGAACGCTCAAGTAAGGTCCGATTTCCGCGATCATCCGTAACGCGCAATTTCAAAGTATGTGCTCCTGCACTAATTCGATCATCAAAATGATGCGTCAATAAATTCTTTTTTTCGTCATATTCCATCAAAATCCATTTCCCATCAACCATTGCTTGATAAGAAAGCCCTTTTGCTTTGCCTGTTGTAGGCATACTGTCTGTTATTTTAAAGGTCATTTTAGTCCTCCCCCTCATATCGTTATTAAATGCGATTGGGATAATTTGAGGGGGTACATCGTCCACCATGATGCAATAATCGCCCAAAGAACGAACCCTCGCCTTTAGAAATCCATCTTTCCATTGCCCACCACAACTTTCAATAGTGTTATCTTCACAAAAAGCAATAAACGCCTTATTTTTTAAATATTCCGGCAAACCAACTGGCCGAATAGCCAAATCATAATATTTGTGAACGGGAATAGTTACATCATGAATGTGGTGCATAGAAGAATAGACCCCGTCTGAGTGATCTGTAGTGGTTTTGTAACTTAAGTAAGCATTTTCATAGAAAGTGCCTTTCGGAAAAGTCGCCTTTAAAGAGCTATTATTGATGATATTGGCCTGATTATAGGGAAAAGAATAATTAAACCGCTTGCTTTTAGCAACTTGCACTTCTACTCGTTTCACCCAAAAATCGAGAATAGATTTATTACCGTCAACGTCCATGGCTACCATTTTTATATGGGCTGGTTGGTGTTTATGTAAAGTAACGATTCCTTCATTTTTTTCATAAATAGAAAGGCGATTGCCTGGCAGAGCATAGCTTCGATTGAAATAACTTTTATTCAATTGCAGTTCTTCATAGTCCAAGTGGGCATTGATATAGCGGCTTTCGCCAAATGCAAAAGTTTCCATATCAAAGCCATGTATTAAATTGCCATTTTCATATACTTCTAATGCATAAATACCATTCCAGTTGGAAACGCCATCATGGTGATCGTAGGCTTTTAGCCCAAATCCAGCTCGCCAGGCTCCTATTTCCAAAGTATCTCCTTGTAAGTAATAGTTATTGCCATTTTGAGAAAGCCCATAGGTTCTCGTTCCAATAGTTTCTTTTTTATCGTTCAAATGATAAACCTTCAGGTTGTGTAGTTTTGGAGCGATATTATCCGTCATTTCGATACCAAATAATAGCGGATTGATTGGTTTTTGGGTCGCGTTATTCCGAATTTCAAAATGTAAATGTGGTCCAAAGGATCGTCCAGAAGTGCCCAAGTTTCCAATTTGTTGCCCTTTTTTTACTGGAAAAGTTTGGGCATTTAGGTATAAATCTACCCCAAATGATTTTTTTTCATATTGCACCTTCTTTACGTAAGCAGCTATTTTAGAATTAAAATTCTGTAGGTGAGCATACACGGACATATAACCGTTGGGATGTACCAGGTATAGTGCATTGCCATAGCCCCCAGATTGCACTTTGATGCGGGCAATATAACCGTCTGCTACGGCATACAAGGGTTCGCCGTTTTTACCATCTGTTGCTTTTATATCAATGCCGGAATGTAAATGATTGGGACGCAATTCGCCAAAAGTACCGGATAGTCGAATCGGTTGGTCAGTAGGCGAACGAAAATAATCTTGGGGATAAGTTTTAGTGGGCAGTCTGCTGTTTAAGGCAAATCCAAGGGTTAGAATAAGGACAGCAAGTAGAGATATAATTCGCATAATAAGTTGTTTTTAGCAGATGCACCAAGTTACGAGAATTCTAACTTTATGCCAAATCTCTGTCACCTATCTATCAGCAAAAATACTACTTCTGGAAATAACATCACCACCGCCAAAAATACTAGTTGGATTACCACAAAAGGAATAATCCCTCGATATAGATGTTGGGTAGTCACCCCTGCTGGTGCAACCCCTTTTAAATAAAATAAAGCAAAACCAAAGGGAGGAGATAAAAAAGAAGTCTGTAGATTCAGCGCCAGCAAAATGCCTATCCAAATCAGGTTCATATCATAATTGGCAAAAATCGGCGCAACGACTGGCACAATGATGAAAATAATTTCAATAAAATCTATAAAAAAGCCTGCTATAAATACAACAATCATCACCAACACCAAAAAAGTCATGGGTGATAAGGCTGAACTTTCGATTAAATCTATTAAATAATCATCGCCCCCCATACCCCGAAAAACCAGTGCAAAGGTAGTTGCTCCTAATAGGATGATAAAAACCATTGTCGTCAAATGAGTGGTTTCTCGCATTACCTCTTTTAGCACTTGCAGGCTAAATTTTCCTTGTATAATGGTCAAAATGCTCGCTCCCATTGCGCCTACGGCTGCGGCCTCTGTCGGAGAAGCAATCCCTGCAAAAATAGAGCCTAAAACAGCCACAATCAGTAATAAAGGTAGAAAAAAGGCCTTGATGACCCGCAACAAAAATCCTTTGCCTCTAAATTCGGCAATCTCTTCGGCAGGCATGCTGGGGGCTTTTTCAGGGTTTAAGAGAGCAAAAATAACGATGTATAAAACATAACAAGCAACTAATAAAACTCCTGGCACTAGTGCGGCTGCAAACAAATCTCCTACCGATACATTCAAAACGCTTCCCAATAAAACTAATACAACGGAAGGAGGTATAATTTGCCCTAAAGTACCAGAAGAAGCAATTGTTCCCGTTGCCAATTCGGTGCTATACCCTCTTTTGAGCATAGTCGGCAAACTGATTAAACCCATAGTAATCACCGTAGCCCCTACGATTCCTGTCGAGGCTGCCAGTAATGCCCCTACTATTACTACTGAAATGGCCAAACCACCCTTTACTTTGCCGAAGAGCATGGCCATCGTTTCCAAGAGGCTTTCAGCTAGTCCTGATTTTTCCAGCATAATGCCCATATAAATAAATAGAGGAACGGCTAATAAGACATAATTGCTCATCGTTCCCATGATTCGGGAAGGTAAAAAATTAAAATAGTCTGGCCCTAATACAAATAGCCCAAATAGCATAGATAAGCCGCCTAGCGTAAAAGCAACTGGATAGCCAAAAAGAATTAAAATAAAAATGAGCAAGAAAAGGATGATGGCTAAAAATTCCATTTTTTTGAGTTAGTGATTCGTTGATGGCTGCTTGGTGCCTGTTTCTCTTTCCAATAGTTTTTTTAGAGAATTAAAAAGTAAGGCAAGCGCCTGCAAAAATAATAGGAATACGCCCAAAGTAATCGCAAACTTGATAATATACCGAGCGGGTAGGCCTCCAGGGTCAGGAGAGGATTCGCCTATTTGAAAAGCCGTTTTAGCGTATTTAAAAGAGGATAGTAGGACAATAATACACCAGGGAATCAAAAAGATTAGGGTCCCGATAAAATTGACCAATGCTTTTCTTTTTTTGGAAAATTTGGCATAAAACAGATCCACCCTTACGTGCTTATCATGTTTCAAGGTATAGCCCGCTCCCAATAAAAAAATCAAGGCGAACAAGTGCCATTCTAGTTCAATAATCCAGACTGCCGTATTATTGAACAAGTAACGCATGGCCACGTCAAAACAAATAAGCAGCATCAATAAGGTCGTTATCCAGGACACATTTTTTCCAACTAATTCATTGATTTGGCTAAAAAAGTGGGCAATTGTGGTCAAAAATTTCATCATCTATGTCATTTTTCAAGAAAGCGTAGTTTCTTCTGCTTTCTTATAAATTTCTTTTCGCCAGGTCTTGAATCGATTAATTAAGCCATTTGTGGAAACATCATGGGTGCGGATTATTTCTTCATTTTTCAACTCTGGCAAAATTTTATTCGCCAGTTCTTTTCCCAATTGTACCCCCCATTGGTCGAAGCTAAAAATATTCCAGATAACTCCTTGTACAAATATTTTATGCTCATATAAAGCAATCAATCTACCCAGACTTTCCGGCGTTATTTTCTTGATTAAAATGCTATTGGTCGGTCGGTTGCCCTTGAATACTTTGAAAGGGGCAAGTCGCTCAATCTCTTCTACAGACTTTCCTTTTTTTTTCAGCTCGGCAATGGCCTCGTCTTTGGTTTTCCCCATCATTAGAGCTTCCGTTTGGGCAAAAAAATTGGATAATAAGATATGGTGGTGGTCACCGACGGGGTTATGGCTAATAGCAGGGGCAATAAAATCACATGGGATTAGTTTGGTTCCCTGGTGGATCAATTGATAGAAGGCATGCTGTCCGTTCGTACCGGGTTCTCCCCAAATAATTGGGCCCGTTTGATAAGCAATGTCATCGCCGTTCCTATCCACCTGTTTCCCATTGCTTTCCATATTAACCTGCTGAAAATGGGCAGCAAACCGATGCAAATACTGATCATAGGGTAAAATGGCTTCCGTTTCAGTACCAAAAAAATTATTATACCAAATGCCGATTAAAGCTAATATGACCGGAATGTTTTTATCAAAAGGCGTGCTTCGAAAATGTTGATCCATTGAATGTAAACCTTCTAATAATTTTTCAAAATTATTAAAACCAATGGTACAGGCAATAGACAACCCTATAGCAGAAGAGAGCGAATAGCGTCCACCGACCCAATCCCAAAAGACAAACATATTTTCGGGTGCAATTCCAAATTGTTCTACCCCTTCCAAATTGGTAGAAACTGCCACAAAATGATCTTTAATAGCAGCTTCATTCATAGCATAATCCATAAACCATTTTCGGGCAGTATGGGCATTGGTCATGGTTTCCTGCGTTGTAAAAGATTTAGAAGCGATAATAAATAAGGTGGTTTCCTGAGATAGATTTTTGAGGGTTTCAATGATATGAGTTCCATCTACATTAGAAACATAATGCACTCGAATATTGGGGCTCCAGTAGGGTTTCAAAGCTTCTGTTACCATGACTAATCCCAAATCTGACCCCCCAATACCAATATTAACAATATCTGTTATTCGATTTCCTGTATAGCCCCGAAACTTTCCGGAATCCAAGTCCTGAGTAAAGTTTTTTATTTGGTACAGCACCCCTTGAATCATGGGCATCACATCTTCTCCTGCTATCAGCATTGGTTGGCCCGATTGGTTTCGCAGGGCGACATGTGCTACCGCCCGCCCTTCCGTTTCATTGATAATTGCTCCTTGGAACATTTGTTCTATGGCCGCCGCCAGGCCAGTTTCTCTACCCAATTGAAGCAATAATTCAAGGGTTTTTTTAGTAATAATATTCTTGGAAAAATCTACAAAAATGTCTTCCATTTCAAGAGAAAATTCTTCAAATCTATCTAGGTTGGTCGCAAACAGCTCTTTTAGAGTCACTTGTTGCATGGCTTGGAAATGGGTTTCTAATCGTTTCCAAGTAACGGTCTGTGTTGGATTAGTTCTTTTTAACATGGTTCGGATTGATTGACGGCCGACGATATAGCAAATCGTTTGACTGGACGGAAATTTACGGAATAGCATCTGTTAAACGGCAAATAATTTTGTTTTACTGCAACATTTTTGGCTTTTTTCCGCATTGATGTCTTGGAATCTTAACGAACATTTTATTCGACTAGGCTTGGTTTCTATTTTGTGAAATGGTTCTTTGCAAATTGTGTAGAATAAAGTAATTTTTGTCAAAGAAGGTATAGAATTAAATAGATAGCAAAATAGAGGTTAATGGATGGTTAACTCCCAAGTCCTTCATTTACAAGATGCAATTCTTTTATTACATTTGCGCATAAGTTCAAAAATTGCCAACAAAGAAAGAGAAAAATATTCTTTTTGTCTCATTTTGCAAAATTAAATTTAAAATAAAACCAAGTTAGGAAAGGGGGCTATTCATAGTTCCTAGCTAACAACAACTAATAACAAAAAAATGAATTCACTTAAAAAGCCGGAAACGCTCATCGGATGGCTTGTGTTCCTAATTACCTTTGCGGTTTATTTTTTCTCCGTAGAGCGAACAGGCAGTCTATGGGATTGTGGAGAATTTATTACTGGGGCGTATAAGTTGGAAGTGGTTCACCCACCAGGTGCACCTTTATTTATGATTGTTGGGAGAATGTTTACTTGGGTTGCTGAATTATTCTCCAGTGATCCTGCCAATATTGCTTTTGCCGTTAATTTAATGTCCGGAATATGTTCCGCTTTTGCGGCCATGTTTGTTTGTTGGACAACGATCATATTGGGCAAATTAGCCGTCGTAGGCAGAGAAAGACAGCCAGAAATTGGAGAGTCTTATGCTTTGGCAGGTGCAGGCTTAGTGGCAGGGTTGGCAACCGCCTTTTCTACATCCATTTGGTTTTCTGCTGTGGAGGGAGAAGTCTACGCAATGTCCACCATGTTTACTACGATGACACTTTGGGCAGTAGTGAAATGGTATGGGCTGCCCGACAAGCCCGATGCAGACCGCTGGTTGGTATTAGCTATATATGCGGCTGGTTTATCGGCTGGTGTTCATTTATTGAGTATTTTGACCTTTCCGGCATTAGCATTATTTTATTATTTTAAAAAATATAAAAAACACAGCCTGTTGGGAATGGGTCTTGCCGTTGCTATTGGTTTAGGTTTTATTGTTTTTTTACAAAAATTTATCATCGCGGGCATCCCTACCCTATGGGCTTATATGGAAAGGGTGGCAGTAAATGGGCTTGGTATGCCTTTTCATAGCGGGTTGTTATTTGTTTTAATCATCATTGGCGGATTGATTTACTTGGGGCTTCGCTATGCTCATAATAAGGGAAATGGGCTGGTTCAGAAGCTAATCGTAGCCCTCAGCCTCGTTGCTATTAGTTTTTCCATTTTTGGCGTCATTGTTATTCGAGCAGATGCCAATACGCCGATTAATATGAACCGTCCCAATGATGCCATGCGCCTGTTACCCTATCTAAACCGGGAACAATATGGCGAACGTCCATTGCTAAGAGGCCCCAATTTCGATGCTTCTCCACTAAGAGTGGAGGAAGAAGATCGCTATGGAAGAGTCGGTGATAAATATGAAATTGTCGATAAAAAAATAGCTTATGTTTATAACGAATCGGATAAAGTTTTTCTACCCAGGATGAGTGACGGCAGCCAGGGACGGCCTGGTCTATACCGTCAATGGATTGGCAAGCCCAACGGAAATCCAAGCTTTATGGACAACATGAAATTTATGTTTAGTTATCAATTTGGCTGGATGTATTTTCGCTATTTTATGTGGAATTTTGCCGGTCGGCAAAATGCTGCTCAGGGCTATTACTCCTGGGACAAAAAAAACGGACATTGGCTATCTGGCATTTCTTTCCTGGATAGTGCCCGCCTGTACAATCAAAGCCAATTGCCCGAAACAATGAAGAAGCACAGGGGTAGAAACACCTACTATTTACTCCCTTTATTATTTGGGCTATTGGGTTTATTTTTCCATGCAAAGAATAGACCTAACGATTTTATTGCCCTACTTGGTTTATTTGTCATTACCGGACTAGGCATTATCGTTTATTCCAATCAGCCTCCGAATGAGCCACGCGAACGGGATTATGTATTGGTCGGTTCTTTCTTTACTTTTTGTATTTGGATAGGCATGGGAGTGCTTGCGTTGTATGAAATTTTTAAAGAAAAAGCTAAATTGAGCCTGCCTGTTAGCGCATTGGCGGCAGCAGCCATCGTCCTAATTGCCCCCTTATTGATGGGCTTTCAAAATTTTGATGATCACAATAGAAGGCATCATACAGGCGCAAGAGATTATGCCAGTAATTTTCTAGAATCCTGTGAACCCAATGCAATCATCTTTACTTATGGAGATAATGATACCTATCCGCTATGGTATGCACAAGAGGTAGAAAATATTCGAAGAGATGTTCGGGTGGTGAATTTAAGTTTGATCGCAGTAGATTGGTACATAGATCAACTGAGAAGGAAAGTAAACGATTCGCCCCGAATAAAAATGACCATTCCCAAAGAAGCCTATCGGGGCTACAAAAGGAATCAGGTCTTTGTCGACCCCTATAATAATGGCCCTCGAATGAGCCTTCAAGAAGCCCTCAAGCACTGTGGAGAAAGCCACTCTGTTCAGTTGCAGGGCGGTCGAAAAATGGAGGGATATTTACCCAGCAAGCAATTATATATTCCTATCAACAGAAGCCAAGTGGCTCAAAATGGCGTAGTAAAAGATATGGAAAATGTTATTGATGCGCTTGACTTTAAAATCAATCGCCAATATCTGTTAAAAGGGGACTTGGCCGTTTTGGATATTCTGGCTTCCAATCTATGGGACCGTCCCATTTATTTTGCCGTAACAGTTAGAGGAGAATCCTTGCTAGGTTTGGACAATTATTTACAAATGGAAGGTTTGGGCTTGCGAATCGTCCCTATAAAAACAGGAAAAGACCCCTTGGTTCCTGGTGTTTTAGGAAAGGGGCGAGTAGATGCAGATAAGGTCTATACTAATGTAATGGAAAAATTCCGTTGGGGAAATTTTGATAAATATGAGTTATTCGTAGATAAAAGCTATGGACCAAGCATACAAAGCCATCGGTTTTTGATACTTCGGGCCGTTCAAGAATTTCTTCGTCGAAGTGATAATGAAAAAGCAATCGCTTTGACTGATAAATACTTTGAAGCTTTTCCTCATATGAACTTCCCCTATGACTACCAGACGATTTATTTTATCAATTCTTACGTATCTGCGGGAGCCCCGGAAAAGGCAAAAGAGCATGCGCTAATACTCGCTAGGGAAACAGCTGACTTTCTCAATTTTTATGGTTCATTGGATCCAGATGACCTTGCTGCCGGCTTTTCTAGTGACCAAAATCTCGCTAATAATGCCAAAAACAGCCTACTTGGTTTTGCACAGGAATTAAAAGACCAGGCATTCACCGACCAGTTAAATAGTATATTTGCCAATACCGGTACACCGGTAAAAGATTAAGGGCAAAAATTTTTAATTTTCAATTCTGGTTTTGCTTGATGAATTTTATTAAATAATTTTTTTAGCGTATATTTGTAGTTCCTTCCAGCAAAGGATATTAGATTTGTTAGAGAAGGAAAAATCAAGTCAGAAAATTTTTAACTCATTTTATAAAATAAACCTAGTAGGGCTCAAGTTGCACTACTAGGTTTACCTTTAAAATAAGGAAGCAAAAAAATAAAATATGGAAGCATTAGACACTTATTACGTGGAAAAACTAGATGAAATAGCCAAAGAGATTCAGGCATCCGATGAACTGGCAAAGTATCTGGAAGAGGAAGAAGAAGCGGATTATAAAATACTGCAAGATATGTTTGAACCTCGAATTGCTGCTATTTATGAATCCGTATCTGCCTACTACCCCTTGCAATTAATCGCTCTAGAGAAACACTTGCTAAATGAGTCTTTCGAAGGCTTGTTTTTACCAAAAATATTGGGGTATTCGGTTCTTCGAGGCGAAATTAATGATCGCTATAAGTATATCTTGCCCCAAAACCATTTTAAGGAAGTGCTTATGGCCATTTGCAATTCTTCCAATTTTGACATTATCCGGCAGCGAATCGGGCAAAGCGTCCAGGTGGGCTTTGCTTTGAGCAGCGATATCTGGATCACTAATTTGCTGAATGAAGTGACCAACAAAAAAGTTAATTACTTTCTGAAGGGTATGAGAAAAGAGCAATATCGAATATTAAAACACCGGATAAATGGCTATAACCGCTATAAAAGGCAGTTTAAAGATGCTCGTTATCTTTCGGCTGTTTTCCCCAAAACAATACCAGAGTTAAAGATTTTATTTTCCTCTATCCGATCCTTCTTAATGCACCGACTGGAGTTAAAAGACAATAATGAGAGTTTGATCCCTCACATTGCCAAATTTATTGACAATGAAGCATTTCAAAAAACCGATGAAATTATTGAGATTTTGGCCCTGTACGCCAATTTCTGGGATTTAGACAAAGAACATCTGGCCCATTTAAACAGTATTTTTAATAAAGTAAGAACCCAAATACCTGATTTTTCTGAAAAATATCTAAGCTTTTTGTTAGAGCTACAAAATAGTAATTTGAATATAGACGCAGTGGTAGATAATCGAGCTTCGACTATTGTTGATCGCAGCACCAAGGATGATTTGTCTGAGTATTATGATTTAATGGAAACCATTCATAGTAAAGGATACTTAAATGAACCCGCTATCGAAGCAGTTACTACCTTTTATAATGCGCACGAAGGGCGATCCCTCATCAATGAATGTGTTCGAAAAGTTATATATGGATACTACGCCCGGCTTATTAATAATCTGGAAGAAAGGGACTATAATGAATTGTTCGAACTAGCTAAAAATTATCCCGTTTACATGAAGATTTTTAGCAATCAACAATTCAATCAAGATGTAGAGGACTTGAGTATGAAATATGTTAGAAAACTCTTGAAGAAATATACGGACAAGCGTGGGAAGGACTATCAGGATATTAAAAAATTCGTTTCTACTACTTTTCAGGATTTGAATTTCCTAAAAGAAAAAGAAGTGATAGAGTTATTTAAAACAAGACGCAAAAAGAAGAAAAAAATGCCTGCGGCTAAAGAGACAGTAAGATAAATAAATGCGGCACTTTGGCAAATCTAGACATCATAAAATAACAGTGATCCTTTTGCTTAAAATTCATCTTTGGGGCTACAAAAAATGCGCTTAATTTGATTTCCAAAAATAAGGGGTGAAAATTATTAAAACAGTAAATAATTCTAGCCGGCCTACTATCATTAAAACACAAAGCAGTTTTTTCCCTATCGCTGGAATACTGGCAAAATTATCAACGGGCCCGACTTCTCCTATTCCAGGTCCAACATTTCCCAAGCAAGTTGCTACCGAACCTATGGCCGTGAGAAAGGGATGTTCCGACCCCGACAAGATAATACTCATCAACACTGAGCCCCCAAAAAACAAAAACAAATAAATCAACAAAAACACTAAAATATGCGTAATAGTTTTGTTGGACACTAGCTTTTTATCTATTTTAATTCTAATAATAGCTCTGTTGTGTAATAATCGTTTAAATTCTAAAATAGAATTTTTAACAAAAGCCAAATGTCTAATGATTTTAATCCCTCCACTTGTAGAACCAGCACATGCTCCTGTGAATAAAAGAAAGAAAAAGAGCATGGTTGTCCCGTTGTTCCATGCGGTATAATCAGCGGTTATATACCCCGTCGTAGTCACTATAGAAATAATTTGGAAAGCTGCTTCTCTAAAGGATTTTTCAATGGTGTTGTCTGTACTGAAGTAAATGGATATGCTACCTATTAAAGTCAATCCAATAATAAAAAAAAGATAGGTTTTGAACTCATCACTTGCCCATACTTTCTTCAGTTTTCCTTTAAAGCTAAAATAAATAATGGTATAATTCATTCCTGCTAAAAACATGAAAAAAATGATTACGTATTGAACACCAGGTGCATCAAAATAGGCAATACTGGCGTTTTTGGTTGAAAATCCGCCCGTGGACATCGTGGTAAGTGAGTGATTTAAGGGATCGAAAAAGGACATTTTATTAAAAAAGAAGAGCATGGCACATAATGATCCTGTCAAACCAACATAAATGAACCATAGTCTTTTTGCCATTTCTTTTATTCGAGGATGAATTTTTTCAGATTTTGGGCCAGGGGCTTCTGCTACAAACAGTTCTACCCCGCTAACCCCAAGCAGAGGTAGCAAAGCAACAGTCAATACGATGATCCCCATCCCACCGACCCACTGCGTTAAGCTCCTCCACAAAAGAATGCTTTCAGGAAGTGCCTCAATATCTCTAAATATGGTTGCTCCTGTTGTTGTCAACCCAGAGGTACTTTCAAAGAAAGCGTCTGAAAACCTTGCTGTAATGTCTGTGAAAACATAAGGCAGTGTTCCTGCAAAACACAATGCCAACCAACCAAGTGCAACAATTAAATAACCTTCCCTCTTGCCTATTTTATTGGACTTAGGTTTTAGCAGTATAAAAACGCCCCCGAAAATTAATGTGCAGATAATGGAATGGACAAATGCACTCGTTTCGACTTGTTCATAATATACTGCCCATCCCAAAGGCATTAACATAAATCCACTAAAAACCAACAATATCATCCCCAAAACACCTACAACGGTCTTGAAATTTATCATTATTTTTATCTAAAAATACTTTCAACTTTTTTAATTGCCCTAGGCAATACAAAAACGACGACCTTATCCCCTATCTTTAATTGAAAATCTTCACTAGGCATTATTCCTATATCATTTCTAATAACGCCTGCTATTATTGCTGCATTTTGTGGTAGATGCAGTTCACAGATAGGAACGCGAGTAACTCTATTTTTTTTATGAATCTCAAATTCAATAATTTCTGCATCAACCCCATGCATAGATGCAATAGCTTCCACTTTACCTTTTCTTACATATCTGAATATATTGTTGGCAGCAATGAGTTTTTTATTTATAAGCGTATCCACACCAATATTCTGCGAAATATGCGTATAAGCATAGTTGTCCACAAGTGCAATTGTTTTGTAAACACCCATTTGCTCTGCAGTAATACAAGTTATAATATTAGTTTCCGAATTGTTAGTTAGTGCTATAAAAGCGTCCATTTGTTTTAGTCCTTCCTCTTTCAGTAATTCAATATTTCCCCAATCACCGTTGATAACAAGCACCTTGTTCAGCATAGTGAGTAATTTTTTGCACCTGTCTTCGTTCTCGACGACCATTGTAACCGAAAACTTATTTTCTAAAATTTGAGCTGCTTGCTCTGCCAATGGCGTACCGCCAATAATCATTATTTTCTTTACCGTTCTAAGGCTCTTACCTATATATTTATTCAGTTGGCTAAAATCCTGATTATTGGTTACTAAATAAACGTGATCACTTCTTTTAATTTTCATTTGTTTGTTCGGAATGATCGTTTCTCCATTTCTAAGTATGCAAATGGTTTTGACCAGAAAATCAGGTGTTTGAGCATCCAATTCTTCAAAACTTTTATTAACCAGACTGGAGCTGTTATCTACGGTAAAACCTATAATAGAAATTTGTCCATTCTCAAATTCAAAAATATCCGTTACAGAACTGCGATATATTAATCTTTCTATTTCTTGTGCGGCAAGTATGCGAGGAGAGATGAGGTTGTCCACCCCCATATCAAAAAAAGTCTTTTTTTGAACATCTTCCAAGTATTCCACTTTACTTACTCTAGCAATTGTTTTCTTTGCCCCCAGTTTTTTAGCAAGAATAGCTGCCAGCAAATTAGTGGTTTCATACGTAGTTGCTGCAATGAAAAGGTGCGCCTGATTAACCTTGGCCTCTTTTAGTACATTCAAAGAAGAAACATCTCCCTTCATAACCAATACATCCAGATGATTATCTGCATATTCCAGCACCTTTTCATCTAAATCAATTAAGGTTGTGTTTTGATTTTCAATGGTAAGCAATTCGGCTAAATGAAAGCCTACATCTCCTGCTCCCGCAATAACAACATTCATATTGATTTGAATTATTTGACTTTTGTAAGTTATTTTGGTTTACTAATACCTTAACGGAAAATCTATCCCTAAAATATCTCTACCCCATTGCCAATAATTCCTTTGCATTTTCTATAGCCGAATCAGAAGGAGGACTGGTACTTAGCATCGTTGCAATAGCACGAATCCTTTCCGCTTCATTTAAATGACGAACTTTGGCAACTGTACGGGTTTCATTGACTCGTTTGTACACAAAATAATGCCGATCTGCTTTAGAGGCAACTTGTGGAGAATGCGTGATAACAACTACTTGGTGCTCGTTTGATAATTTTCTTAAAATCTTGCCCATTTTTAAGGCTACATTACCCGAAATGCCGGAATCTATCTCGTCAAAAATCAAAGTCGGCAAGGGAATAGAACTGGCCACCAGGGATTTAACACACAAAATCAAACGCGATAGTTCTCCCCCGGAGGCTACGTTTTTAATGGGCAAGAAGCGACTGCCTTTATTGGGTGCAAAAAGAAATTCTACATCATCCGTTCCTGTGGGTAACAACTCTTTAACCGGCTCCACCAGCACTTTTAATTGCGCGTATTCCATAGCGAGTTGTATCAATTGGCGATGCACTTTTTCCTGAAAATTATTTACAACAAATTTTCTGCGTTTGGAAAGTATTTGAGCCAATTGATACAAAGTCTGTTCTTCTTTTCCAATAACTTTTTCCAAATTGACTATTTCATTGGATAGGTCTTCAAAAGAAGTCAGTCGTTGTGCTATATCTGCCTGAACAAGCAATAAATCGGAAACAGTACTAACGCGGTGCTTATTCTGTAATTTATAAATCAAATCGAGTCTTTCCTGTACTTCCTGTACTCGTTGAGGATTGTGTTCTGTGCCTTCTGCAAGGTCCTCAAACTCACCAGCGACTTCCTGCAGTTCTAAAGTTAAGCCTTCAAGTTTTTGTAGTAACTGATCCAGGTCGGGATGAAATTGCCGGATTTGATTCAAAGATAGCTCCACTTCTTTCAATTGGCTCAAGATAGATCGCTCTGCCTGATTCAAGTACATAAAAGCACTAGAGAGTCGAGATTTGATCGTCTCTGCATTAGTAAGTTTAGAGAGTTCGGCTTCCAATGCTTCCTGTTCTCCAGCTTCCAATTCAGCTTTATTCAGTTCATCCAATTGAAAATGCAGAAAATCTATTTCCTGGGTGGCATTTTCATTTCGAGCCAAAAGGCTTTTTAGCTTTTTTTGATTGGATTGGTATTTTTTATACAAACTATGATAATTACCCAAGACTTCTTCATTTTCAGCTAAAGAGTCCAAGACTTTTAGTTGAAACGAAACATCATTAAGTTCTTGATTATCAAACTGTTGATGCAGATCCACTAAATTACTACATAGCTCTTGGAGTACTTTTAAGTTAACGGGTGTATCATTGACAAATGCCCTCGATTTGCCGGAGGGAGTAATTTCCCTTCGCACAACCGTTTCTATTTCATAATCAATGTCATTGGCCTCAAAAAATTCTTCTAGCCCATACTTTTCTATTAAAAAACAGGCTTCAATGACACACTTTTGCGCTGTGTTATATAAGGACTTGGAATCTGCTCGTTTTCCCATAATTAACCCCAAAGCTCCCAAAAGGATAGACTTGCCTGCACCTGTTTCTCCAGTAATAATAGTCAAGCCCTTAGAGAATCGAACCTCTAATTCTTCAATAATAGCGTAGTTTTTTATTTGAAGTGTCTTGATCATGTTTTAGTAATGATAAGCGATAAATAAAATAAAATTAATTGCTAGCATCGCTCAAACAATCGTTTTCCAATTTCAAAAAATTAGTCCAAAAACAAGTGGCGAAGCATGAACTTTTTCAAGCTAATCTTTCGAATAGAAGAAGGGAAGTTAATTTTTGAGCATTACTAAATGGTTTCCACCAAATTCAATTAAAAACTATTCTTTTCTCATTACTATTTCTCATTTAGTGTTTAAGCCAATTCAAAGTGAACAATAATATCTTCTCCGCAAACCACACTCCTCCATCAATTCTTACTGGGTCGAACACCGTTCAGGTGCAAATTTAGGTTAAGATCGAGAGGTATTATAGTATTTTGCGATTTAATTCTTACCTTTGCGGTTTTTATTAGAAAATTAGTATTTCAATACTAACCAGACAATGCGCTTTGATCGGTACCAAGTGACCAATCAAAATGTAACTGTCGGTCTCAAAATCACCAAAGACTAGGCCCATGTACGCTAATCCAATAACCTTCGGGTTATTATTGGTATTAATCCAATGGCATTGCACTACTTCCCCGAATACCCGCGTTTTTGACAATCCTGCTATTGCGCTGGAGAGCATTCAGGCTTTTCCTGTTTCCACTAAAAAGGCACTTCCAGTTGAACTGCCCAAAATTAGGCGAACGGGACTGTTAGGAGATGCACCACTACTTTCAGATATTTATACAAAAACCAATTTATCCAATTTTTCTCTGCCTATCATTGATAGCAAATTGACTTTTGCATTAGCGCAACAACTCCGTTTGTTAAAACTGCGAAAACAACCATTTACGCAACATTTTGGCAATTTATCGCTCAACCTCGCTGAATTAGAAACAACGATTGAGTTGTTGCTCTTGTGGCAGCATACCTATCCCCAAGGCCTACAAGAACATCTAAACGCCTATCAATTAAAAGGAAAAGATCAGAAGGGCAATGTTTATTTTACTGGATACTATACACCGGAAATTAAAGCGAAAAAACAAAAGGACAGTCGTTATAAATATCCGCTATATGCTTATCCTAAAAGCTGGGAAGGGCCATTACCTTCCCGAGCAGCCATTGACAAAGAAAAGGCTCTGCAAGGAAAAGGATTAGAATTAGCTTACGCCGAAAAATTGGAAGATATTTATTATATGCAACTACAAGGCTCCGGCCTAGTGCGCTATCCTAGCGGAGAAAGCGAATATTTTGGCTACGCAGGTTCTAACCGCCATCCCTACAAAAGTATTGGCCGATATATAAAAGACAATGAAAGCATTCCGCTCAAAAATATTTCGGTAAATGGGGTCAAAAACTTCCTCCGCCATCATCCTGAAATGGTTGAACCCGTTTTGTTTGTCAACCCTTCTTATACTTTTTTTAAAAAATCCAATTCCATGCCCTTCGGTGCTGGTCATGTTCCGCTTACAGGAGATTATTCTATAGCAGTAGATAAAAAATATCTACCGTTGGGTAGTTGCCTATTGGCAGCTTTACCAGTGATCGATGAGGATGGTAATTTTTCTCATCATCAATACCAATTTGTAGTTGCTCAAGATGTGGGCGGAGCAATTAGGGGAACTGGTCATGTAGATGTTTATTGCGGCATTGGGGAAGAGGGTAAGAACAAAGCCATGGCCTTGCACCATTATGGACAACTTTGGCTATTATTGCCAAAGCCTTCTGACGAGCTAGGACCGGTCCTTTCAGAAGGAGCTATTACTCAACATTCGAGTCTTCTTAGCTTATAAGCTTTAAAAATTATGCATTAATTATAGGCTTGGTTTCTAAATGCCCCAATTACGGAATCTGCGCTTCTAGCCACTTGTTTATTAATAATCAGGTAATTTTAGCACTAAGCTTCTTTTTGGCTATAATTGCTTTTTTAATTCAATAGTCTATAGCTACTCTTGCTTCTTGCCCAATTATGCAAACACCATAGAAAATCTCAAATATTTCATAACCACTTTTGTAAAAAAACGTTAGTATTGCAAACAGAATAAATTGCTTTTGCATTGGCAAAAATGATAAGCTTTTATTTGTATCTACTCCGTTCATCAGTTAAACCAATTTTATATGTATTTTACGGAAGAACACCATTTTTTTAGAGAAGGATTTCGCAATTTTTTACAAAAAGAAGTTGTTCCGCAGATTGAAAAATGGGAACAAAGCGGCACAATTGACCGATTTATCTGGGAAAAGTTTGGCGAAATGGGCTACTTTGGAATCAACTATCCCGAAGAGTATGGGGGATTAAATTTGGACCTGTTTTATACCGTCATTTTTCTGGAAGAATTGCAGCGGATCGGTTCTGGTGGGTTTGCTGCTGCTATGTGGGCACATGCCTATTTGGCCATGACCCATGTTCATAAAGAAGGCAGTCCAGCTATTAAAGAAAGATACTTAAGCCCTAGTATCGAAGGCAAAAAGATCGGTTGTCTATGTATTAGCGAACCTTTCGGAGGCTCAGATGTAGCAAGTATCCGCACTACTGCTATAAAAAAAGGCGACAAATACATTATCAATGGCTCGAAAACCTTCATTACTAATGGTGTTTATAGCGACTATTTGGTAGTAGCTGCCAAAACCGAACCCAGCTTAAAGCATAAAGGCATAAGCATTTTTATCCTTGATCGCGATACATCCGGTATTAGTGCATCTAAATTGGACAAATTGGGCTGGCGAGCTTCTGATACTGGCGAAATAGCCTTTGATGAGGTTGCTATTCCTGAAGAAAATTTAATGGGCTTAGAGGGCAAGGGCTTCGCCTACATTATGCAGCATTTTGCTTTAGAGCGGATGATTATGGGTATCAATGCCCATGCTCGAGCAGAATATGCATTGGATTACACCATGAACTATATGTCAGAACGCAAAGCCTTTGGCAAAAAACTCAACGAATTTCAGGTGCTTCGACACCGAATCGCCCAAATGGCCAGTGAGGTAGAAATGCACAAGACTTTCAATTATTCTATTGTCAAACGACTGGATGAGGGCCAATATGTAGTAAAAGAAGCGAGCATGTCCAAACTCCTTTCTACTAAAATGGCAGACAAAGTCATTTATCAATGTTTGCAAATGTTGGGTGGCTATGGGTATATGGAAGAATACCCATTGGCAAGATTGTTTCGGGACAGCCGTTTGGGACCAATAGGCGGTGGCACTAGTGAGATTATGTGCGAAATTATTGCAAAAATGGTCATTGATAAAAAAGAATATGAGAAAGCTGCTAAATAAAAAATGGACGAAATCTACGGCCATATAGAGCGCATCACCTTTCAAAACCCTGACAATGGCTATACCGTTGCTCGTCTGAAAGAGTCTCGAAAAAAAGATTTGACAACCATTGTCGGCACATTGACTTCTGTACAAGTAGGCGAAACCTTGCGTTGCAAAGGGTTTTGGAAAAATGATATGAATTATGGCTTTCAATTTCAAGTGCAGGAATACGAAGTAGAAAGACCTAGCTCCAAACAGGGTATCAAAAAATACCTTAGTTCGGGTCTGATTAAGGGAATCGGACCTGCTTTTGCAGAGCGCATTGTTGAATATTATAGTCTTGAAACATTAGCTGTCATTGATAAAAACCCTGATTCTTTGCTGGAAGTGAATGGCATTGGAGCCAAACGACTAGCGCGCATTAAAAGCTGCTGGGAAGAACAAAAAGCCATTCGGGAAGTGATGGTTTTTCTGCAAAGTTTTGGTGTCAGTCCGACCTACGCCAAAAAGGTGTTTAAAACCTATGGCGAAGCCAGCATTGAAACCGTCAAAGAAAATCCTTATCAACTTGCCAGAGATATTTGGGGTATTGGTTTTAAAACGGCGGACCTAACTGCCCGAAAAATGGGCATTCCGGTTGATGCCGCCATTCGCATTGATTCTGGAGTGGAGTATGTGCTATCAGAATTATCCAATGAGGGGCATACCTGCTATCCGATGGATAAATTTTTGGAAGCAGCTCAAAAATTGCTGGCTGTAGAAGCCAATCTGATTGATGCCCGACTAGACGCCATACTGGCCGCCGACCGAATCGTTATCCAGTCATTGGAAATTGACAAACAACCCTGCGCTTGTATTTGGCTAAAAGTCTTTTTTCTGTGCGAGCAAGGCATTGTTAAAGAATGGAAACGGCTCCATAAAGGCACATCTACTCTCCGAAAAATCGCCCCAGACAAAGCTATCACCTGGGCGCAAAAACAGCTAAACATCCGGTTAGCTCCCAAGCAACAAGTCGCTGTCAGCCAAAGTCTTACAGAAAAAATCCATATTATTACTGGTGGGCCAGGAACAGGCAAAAGTACTATCACAAAAGTCATTTTACACATTATCCAGCAACTAACCAAAAAGATTTTGCTGGCTGCACCCACCGGACGCGCAGCCAAACGACTATCGGAAATCATAGGCCTGGAAGCAAAGACGATTCATAGTTTGTTAGAGTTTGATTTTGGAATTAATGGCTTTAGAAAAAGCCACGACAATCCACTAGACTGCGATCTATTGATTGTAGATGAAGCCAGTATGATCGATACGGTATTGATGTATAATTTGCTAAAGGCAATACCTAGTTCTGCTCGATTAGTGTTGGTAGGCGATACGGACCAACTGCCCAGCGTGGGAGCCGGAAATGTCCTTAAAGACTTAATAATTACTAATGAAACGAAAGTAAGTCAACTAACGGAAATTTTCCGACAAGCCGCCCACTCCAAAATTATTATTAATGCCCACCGTATCAATGCTGGTCAATTCCCCAATATTAAAACCGAGCCGGATGCTGATTTCTTTTTTATTGAAAAAGAAGATACAGAAGCCATTATCCCACTAGTTACCGGTCTGGTTAAAACCCGCCTGCCCAACAAATATGGTCTGGATGCTATTGATGATATTCAGGTCTTAAGTCCCATGAATAGAGGAATTATTGGCACTCGCAATCTAAACAAGGCCTTGCAGCAGGAACTCAATCCTTCTACCGACCCACTCATCAAGGCAGGAAGAACCTTCCACCTCCATGATAAAGTCATGCAGATACGCAATAATTACGATAAAGAAGTCTTTAATGGCGATGTCGGGCGCATCAAAAAAATTGATCGGATCGAGCAAGAGCTATCCATTGATTTTGAAGGCAAAATCGTCAGCTATGATTTTTCTGACATAGACCAGTTGATGTTGGCTTATGCCGTTTCTGTACATAAATACCAAGGTAGTGAATGCCCCTGTATCCTTATGCCCATACATACCACCCACTATATGATGCTCTATCGAAATATGCTTTATACAGGGATTACGCGTGGGAAAAAACTAGTCATTTTAATTGGTACGACCAAAGCTTTGTCCATGGCAATAAATAACAATAAGGTTGCCAGACGGTACACAGGTTTATTAGGAGCTTTTACTCAATAATACAATGAAAGAGTTTGTGGGGTTAGTGTAAAATTTATACAAAAAAAATAATTTTATATAAATATTATTGGCATCTTTTTTGAGCATTTACTCTCTTGAAACTTGTGTTCAATTTTAGGTTTACACTATTTACAGGTTTCAATGTGAGTATGTAAGAATAGCGGTAGTTCTATGGAGTTACCGCTACTTTTTTTGTTTTGAAGGAATAATTCCCTTTTTGCACACTTAATAAAAACAGGGAGTTTGTTTGCATTTATCGTGTTAGGGTTTTTCTCTATGTGTTCGATCTTTCACCTTAATAATCAATCGCAAGGACTGGTCGTAAGTCAAATAATTCCACACCCAATTGATAAAAACGATGACCTTATTCCGCATACCAATCAGAGAAAATAAATGCACAAATAGCCAGATAAACCAAGCAAAAGAGCCTTGCAGTTTAAAGCGGGGCAGGTCAACCACCGCCAAATGCCTACCAATGGTAGCCATTGATCCCAAGTCTTTGTACTGAAAGACTTCCATTGGTTTTTCTTTTTTCCGTCGTTTAAAATTTCTTGCCAATTGTTTGGCTTGTTGAATCGCTACTTGCGCTACTTGTGGATGCCCTTGTGAATAAGCCCTCTCTTCCATATATGCAATATCCCCAACGGCAAAAATATCTTCAAAGTTTTCCACCTGATTATAACGATTGACTTTGAGTCGATTGCCGCGAATTATACAGGATTCAGGTAGGCCTTTTAGTTTATTTCCAATGATACCAGCCGCCCAGATCACTTTTCGGGATCGGATTTTTGAGCCGTCTTTCATATAGACAAAACTTTCGTCCACCGTTGTCACCCGATTATTTAGAATAACTTTCACTCCTAGATTTTGCAAAAATTTGAGTGCTTTTGTAGAGGCCTTTGCAGACATTCCTTTTAATAAAACGGGACCGCTTTGCACTAGGTAAATATCTACTTCTTCATTATCTAATTCGGGATAATCTTTGGGCAAAATATATTTTTTCATTTCTGCTAAAGCTCCGGCAACTTCTACGCCCGTCGGTCCCCCTCCCACAATAACGATATCAATATAGCCTTGTCTTTCTTCATATTCATCCATAGAAAGCGCAATCTCGTAATCATTAAAAATGGCATTTCTCAAGAACAAGGCCTCTCCTACCGACTTCATTGGGATGCAATATTTCCTTAGGTTTTCATTTCCAAAAAAATTGGTGTCTGCCCCCGTAGCCACTACCAGATAGTCGTAGTACATAATGCCCAGAGAGGTCCTTAGATACTTCTTTTCTAGTACCACTTCTTTCACTTCTGTTACCCGAATATAAATATTTTTATGCCGCTGAAATAGCTTTCGCAAAGGAAAAGCAATAGAGCTTGGTTCCAAACCTGCCATGGCCACCTGGTAAAAAAGGGGCTGAAATTGGTGATAATTATTTTTGTCCACCAATACGATCTGATAATCAGATTTAGCTAATTTCTGTGCCAGAGTCAGCCCAGCAAATCCGCCGCCAATAATAACAATTCTTTGCTGATCTGTTTCGGGTATATTAACTTTCATTTAGAGGATCGGTTTTAGAGCCTATTTGGAATAGCTTTTTTGGTAGAAAACTAGCAGTTGGTAAATGGTGAAAAAAAATTCCCGCTGAAACAAGGGCTGTTCCAGCGGGACTTCTAAACACGCTATAATGTTCTTCATGGAAGAACGCATTAAAGGTAGTGTTAATCTTTTGTTTCACAAAATAATTTCACAAAATAATCAGGACCTCGCTGCCGCTGCTCTGGAAAAGCTCTTCTTCTTTTTCTCTTTAGGTTTTAACTCTCCTGTTAAATCCGACATAATCGGAGTCGCCACAAAAATAGAAGAATAGGTACCGACAATAATGCCAATCACCAGCGCAAAAGCAAAACCCTTGATACTTCCTGCCCCAAAAATAAACAGCATTAATACCATAAATAAAGTAGTCAAAGAAGTAATGACCGTTCTACTGACGGTGCTATTGATTGCCATATTGATCACTTCGTGCTTGCTTTTATTGGTGTAAGCATTCATATATTCCCGAATTCGGTCAAATACAACTACAGTATCGTTGATTGAATAACCAATCACCGTCAAAATAGCTGCAATAAAGGCTTGGTCTATTTCCAAGGCAAAAGGCACAATTCCCCAAAGCAAGGAAAACAAGCCCAAAACGACTAGCGTATCGTGAAATAAAGCTGCAACGGCTCCTGCGCTATATTGCCATTTACTAAATCGAATAAAAATATAAAGGAAAATCAATAATAAGGCAAAAGCACCCGCTTTAAAAGAACTGCTTGTAATGTCATCTGCAATGGTTGGTCCAACTTTGCTGGAAGCAATAACATGTGTCCCATTGAAATCTGGTGACTTAAACCTTTCCAGATCAACCTCAATCCCCGGAAGTGTAGAAATGCCTTCGTGCAACTTTGCCATTACCTGCGCTGCCGCTTGCTCGGTGGTTTCACTCACCAAATAATCGGTCACAATATTAAAAGTATTCTCTGTATTTACCGCTTTTACAACTGGCTCTGAACCGAAAGGTTCTGCCAGAGCTTCTCTCAGTTGTTGGGAATTAACATTCATTCCTTCTGCGAATTCCACGTTATAGGAATAGCCGCCTTTAAAATCCACCCCTAAATCAAAACCCTTCATAAACATAGACCCCAATCCTAGTATAATAATAGCACCAGAAATCATATAAGCTATCTTCCGTTTACCCAACCAGTCAATATTCAAATTGGCAAACATATTTTTAGAGAACCCTGTCCAAAAAGTCATCTCCCTTCCTTTATCCTTCGTCCACCAGTCGATCATCAAACGCCCCACTAAAACTGCTGTAAATAAGGAAGATAATACACCTATAATCAAAACAACCGCAAAGCCTTTAATCGGTCCTAGTCCAAAATAGGCTAACACAATAGCGGTCAAAATAGTCGTAACATTGGCATCAATAATAGCAGAATAGGAATGCTTAAATCCATCCGATATGGCCATTAGAAGGGTCTTGCCTTCTCGCAGCTCTTCTCGAATACGCTCGTAAATGATTACGTTGGCATCCACTGCCATACCAACGGTCAAAATGATGCCCGCAATACCAGGTAAAGTCAACACAGTTCCCAGAGAAGCTAAGGTTCCAAAAATAAAAAACAGGTTCATCAACAAAGCAATGATCGAAACAATCCCTCCTGTACCATAATATAAGACCATAAAAATCAAAACCAGAACAAATCCAATCACAATAGAAGTAAGTCCTCTTCTAATATTATCTGCTCCTAAAGAAGGTCCCACGACGGCTTCCTGGATGATTTCCGTTTTTGCCGGCAGTTTCCCAATTTGTAAGATACTTGCCAGGTCATTAGCTTCTTGAATAGTAAAGTTACCTGTAATAGAAGTATTCCCATTTAAAATGGCGCTCCTTACGCTCGGTGCAGATACAACCTTGTCATCGAGCACAATCGCTACAGCTCTTTGATTATCATTATAGGCTTGAGTCGTCATATCGCCCCATATTTTTGCGCCCTGGCTATTCATCCGTAAAGAAACACCCATTTCTCCCGTTTGTGGATCAGGAGTAGGTTGGGCATCAATCACCAAATCACCTTCCAAAGGTGCTTTATTAGAGCCTCTACGCATTTTGATGGCGTACAACTCATAGTCATCCGTCAACTCTTTAGTGTTATAATCTGTCACCGGTTTGGAGGACCAGCGAAAGGACAAATCCCTTGGAAAGAGGGCTTTCATATCAGGACGTTCCAGCATTTGGATAATCGCTTCCCGTTGATTTTTCTTGGCAGTGCCCATTACGGCAGTCGGAAAGTTAATCTGCCCAGAAGCATTTACGGCATTGGGCGTAAAGATGCTATACAGTGGTCCGTCTGTAATAGAAGGCGTAACAGCTACTTCTTCTACTTTTAATGTAGAATCGGTGATATTTCCAGAGGAATCCCTAGCATAAGTGTAGGAAGAATCCAATCGGACCGTGGGTGCATCGCCTTCTTCCCCAGCGGCTTCTCTTCTCAAACGTTCATTTACTTGAGTAAAAGCGTCTATAATGCCGGCATCTCCGATTCTGTAAACATCCCAAAATTCCAGCTTAGCCGTTGCTTGTAAAAAGTTTCTGGCGCGTTCCGGGTTATCTACACCCGGCAATTCTACAATAATCAAATCTCTGGAGGCATCGAGTGAAACGTTTGGTTGCGTTACACCAAACTCATCAATGCGATCTTTTAATCGCTGGTGGGTTAATTTCACCGTTTCATCTGCCTTTTGTCGAATTAAACGGGCAACCTCCGT
This sequence comes from Saprospiraceae bacterium, assembly GCA_965222705.1. Classification (GTDB taxonomy): domain Bacteria; phylum Bacteroidota; class Bacteroidia; order Chitinophagales; family Saprospiraceae; genus JAFMDF01. The sequence continues at coordinate 71,677 of CBDCUO010000025.1, forward strand.
ATTAGAGGTATTAAAATTAATATCTTCTCTAAGGGCTTCATTTCTTTGAAAAATATTCGCTAACGTTTTGCCATTAGCAATTTTATCAAATTCGTTAACAAATAAAGTCACATAATCAGATTGCGCACTTTTCTGTGCTTCGGATGCTTTTTCTAACGCTTCTAAAAAAGTAGGGTCTTTGGAGTCATTGGCCAGTGCCCTAATGAAGTCTCTTAAATCAACCTGTAAAATGACACTCATGCCTCCTTCTAAATCCAAGCCATAAGCTAGTTGACTTTGTTTTAATTCTTCATAGGTAAAATCTTTCAGCAATGGAATGCTAAAAATTACTTCGCTGGACATAGAGTCCAGATAGGCCGTCTTGGCAGCACGCTTTTGGGCGTCCCGTTCTTCTTCGGGGAAGTTGGCTGCATATGCTTCAGCATACTCCGTGGCGTTATTGTCCACCCGATTGGTCGGGATGACCAGTAAAAACTGGTATAAACACACCAATGCCATGACGATCAAGAAAAAACGAATGGTTCCTTTTCCTTGCATGACTAATACTTTTTTAGAAAATTTTTAAAGAAAATTAGAAGAGTGCGGTATGCATTTTCTCATCCAAGTTCTCTTTATTAAAAAATAAGGTTAGAAAAAAACTGCGCAAATATACGGCTTTTACCATTATTCTGCCAGATTTGTTGCATTATCCAAACTGCAATCATTTTCTCAAAATTACAGCCAGATTCAAAATAAAAATGGCATCTTTGCAGCCTTTTCACTGCATCAACATTCCATATAACTTATAGGATGAAATCAGCCGCCAAGAACGCCTTAACTCAAGAAATCCTGACTGAAAATATATGGCGATTGATGGCCAAATTATCCCTTCCCGCTATTATTGCCATGTCCATTAATAGCATTAATACTTTCGTGGATGCCCTTTTTGTTGGTCAGTTTATTGGCCAAGATGCTTTAGCTGCTGTTTCTTTAGTTTTTCCGCTTACAATGATCACCAATGGCTTCTCAGCGATGATAGGGGTGGGTAGTTCCTCCTTGTTAAGCAGAGCGATTGGGGCAGACGACCAAGAAATACAACGAAAAGTATTCGGTACTTTAACTCTACTCTCCATTATTTCCGCTATTATTTTGACCTCTTTGGGGCTATACTTTGCCAGAGATTTGATTGCCATGATGGGGGGGACCGGTCGAATCTTGGATTTGGGAACTTATTATTATCAAATCATGTTATTGGGGACTTTTTTTCGGATATATAGCGTTGCTTTAAATATGTTGATTCGCGCAGAAGGGAAGATTAAAGAAGCGATGACTTATTCGATCATTGTCACTCTAATCAATATTGCACTAAACCCTTTATTTATTGCTTATTTTGGGTGGGGAATTGCTGGAGCTGCAGGTTCAACAATTGTGGCAATGGTCCTTTTCACGATTATGGGCTTGCGGTATTTCCTAGCAGGAAAAAACCAATTATTCGATTGACTTAAAAACTTTTTCTTTAGAAAAAAAATTGCGCCAACCTATATTGAGTGTAGGGATTTCTGCAATGATGCTGCAAATCATGTTTTTCGTGCAGCAGGCGGTTGTTTTTCGCTCCATTGCCCACTATGGCTCTGATTGGCACATTGCTTTTATGGGTGCGTGTTATCGCATTACTGTTTTGATTATTTTACCCACCTTTGGCTTTGCACAAGCCATGCAGCCTGTAGCAGGGATCAATTTTGGCGCAAAAGCATTTGATCGGGTCAAAGCAACCTTTAAAATATTCACAAAGGGCAGTTCTACCCTTTTAGTGATCATTTGGTTATTTTTAATGGCTTTTCCAGAGATGGTTTTGCGTTGGATGTTGCCCGAGGCCACTTTCTCTACCACAGATATCTTTAATTATCGAATGATGATGGTTTCGCTTCCAGTTTTTCCATTCTTCTTTATGAGTAATACTTTGTTTCAGGCGATAGGAGCGGCAAAGACCGCAGGATATATGCTGGTCGCTAGAGAAATAGCCCTTTTTGTTCCCATAGTCTTGATATTGCCTTATATATATGGGGTGAATGGCATTTATCACGCTATTGTTCCTGTGAATACCCTCGTTTTTTTTAATCACTATTTATTTGATTTGGAGACAATTCCAGCAATGGAGAGACCTTGGCCAAGTTGCCATACCTTGACAGGTTAAAAAGAAGCGAGTTCGGCGGGTTTTCCCTTGATAAGATTAAAAAATTTAAGCCTACCGAACTACTTCTTCAATGAGTAATCGGTCTGTTGAGATGTCATATAGAAGTAAAACAACAAATTGTTACCCTGAAGATCCGTTTTGAATTGAGAACTAAG
>CBDCUO010000026.1:0-166053 GCA_965222705.1 Saprospiraceae bacterium
GCACACTAAAAACTTTAAGGAGTCCATGCCTGAAACACACAGGGTAGTCATACATATATCTATGGCACCAGAAGTACTCAAACTGCCATCCATCATACAGGAAAAAGTAGCATGTCCTTCAATAGAACAGGGCGGGCTTGAAGTAATACTTACCTTATCTGTATTGGGGTTTAGTATAATTGTAAATGTGCCACAGGATTTATTTTTTTGCCCACTGCAACATTTATTTTTAAGCTCATAGGATTGGGTAGTCGCTGTATCAGAAGTAGCAGAAAAGTCTATGGTGTAGTTTGGAACATTTTGAGCAGGATCACATTGAGCATACGAAGAGCCTTTTGCAATCAGGACTATGAGTAAAGTGCAATTAAATACCGTTTTTATTTTTAATAATTTTAAATATGCGGATTTCCGCAAATGATTCATGGCAGCTTATGTGTTGAATTGGTTAAATTATTTATGGGACTCTCTATTTAAGCTGACTGCAGTAGAAAGGGACACAAGACTAATTGATTAAGATGTTTTTTTGCTATTTTACCAGGGTAATGTTCTCTGGAAAATAGCTTTTGAAAGGGGTTTAATTGACAACTGGGGGATAGAGAAAACTTCAACTTAGTATAGTTACAAAAAACATTCCATAACAAACGAACTCGATGAATAACTGGCTCCTACAAAAGGAGAATGAAATTAAGTAAAATACTTGTTATGTATTAGAGATTGATTATCAACCATGTAAAGTAGCTTGACTTTTTAGCTACTCAATATCTACTTCAATAATAAAGTTGGGAATAAAGCGATTATTGGCAGGGTGGGCTAGAATGGTATTAAACAATAAGATGGATCGGTCGTTATTAGGTCCTTGGAAGATCACTTTCCCATCTAGATTAAAATCGTTTTTAGTGTATCCACTACTGATATAATTAGGGAGGTAATTTTGATTTTCTTTGTCTTCTATTATATGAAAAAATATATCGAAAACATCATTTCCAGGTCCTTGATAGATTACTTTTCCATCATTATTCAGGTCTCCGGCCCACATGGACTGCATATTTTCCATAGATATGCCAGCATTTCTCCCGCTTGCGGTTTGAGCATCCCTGAAATCTATGGACGGGATATGGTCCGGAGAAAAGGTATAGACCGCTTTGCTCAATATATCCAAATGATTCCGATGGCGGATGGCTACCCGATACTTTCCATGAGGAGCACTGGCAAAAATGATTAGCGAATCACCTTTGGGAGAGATAATATCTCCATCTCGCTGTAGTAAAGCAGCAGCAGTGGCAACGACTTCATTTTTATCAAAAATATCTCTCAATTCCAGTAAGACCCAATCTACAAGTGCATTTTCTCCTTCTACATCCAGCAATCCAGCATTCATCCATTCTTTGCCTCCTGACCCTATGTGTTCGAAGCCAGAAAGTTGAGTATAAGGCTCTTGCAAGGGCAATAATCCATTCCGTCGCAAATCATCCCGCATCAATCCGGATTCTTCGCTATCTAATAATGCCCCCTGAAGCACGGCCCTTGCCCTCAGGGCAATACCTGGGCAAGCAATTGTTTGAACGGCTGCCCCTTTATTGCCGCAAATATCCGTTGCAAACCAAGTGCGATGGACCAACTGTTCCGTTCCGCTAAATCCCAATATCTCTTCATAAGAAATTGGTAAAAACTGATTGGTGTTATCCACTGCAATTAGCATTTTCTCAAAATCAAAAGTATCTCGATTGTTTTTACAAAAATTGGGTGACTCCAATGGCAAGCTACCTTCTACCACCATATAAGCAACCGTTTCCAGCCCATGATTGCCGTCTAGATAATCCCATTCCTCAATCCGAATATCAAAACTTTCAGTAGTCACATTTTTAATGCGGACCATCGCTGGGTCAAAATGGTCAATGGAAAGACTATTGGCAATGACTACCGGATTATGATAGCTGCTGCTCAAGTTGACGGTGGACCAGTTATTATCTACCTTTAGCTTGCCCACTTCTCCTATTATTTCGGCTGCCTTATTCGTTATATTTCCAATATTATCAATTGCTAAGTATCCAGTTATTTCTTTATTATGTGCGTTATTGGCATCAACCGAATTTTCTTCCTGTATTCTTAGCCGGGCATTATTCCAATTCACCCCAGTATTTCTCAGCGTGCCGGCATCTCCGTCATTAATGGTTTGCATATTGGCAAAAAGTAATGGAATATTGGGAAAACTTTGGAAAAAGTTAATGCTTGTCCAACCATGCGTTACGGAAACAGTATCCACTTGCATTTGGTAGATTTCGGCTTGATTACCTCTTTCCATAGCTATCCAAGCGACTTTTTCTTTTTGATGCAACCCGTCATTTGCTTCTTCTTCTTGCAATTTGATTTCAAACTGAGTCGCTTGAACATTTCTCAAACGAACGGTAGCAGGAGTCGCTTCTTCATTCGTAATCAACTGGGTAAAAATGACAGGCTCTTTCAAAAAATCTATTGGCAAATAAACGGTCTTCCAATGCTGGCTGGTAAATTCCATTACCCCTGCAACCATTTTTTTACCATTAGGCAAGGTATGAATCCGGAAAATATCGGGAGCCGTTTCATCGACTACTTCTATCGTTTGAGTATAAGAAGTGGCATTGGCACATTGGTCGGTGGCCGTCCAGGTTCTGGTAAGGGTATAATCGTATTTATTACAATCTGTACTATTTTTGGTAGTATTTTCTACTAATTCTAAAATGGTTGTTGGACAATTATCAATGGTTTTTACTTCGGCAGGCAAAGGAATTTCATCGTCTATGCCAATGGTTATATCCTCTGGTAAAGAGCTTAAGGTTGGGGGATGGGTATCGCCAAAATGCACCTTGACACTCGCCGTTGCACAGCACCCAGTATTGCCATTACACACTTGATAAGAAAACTCATCCACTCCACAGATATTTGCAATTGCCGTATAAGTAAACGTCCCCTCTGCATCAATACTGACGCGTCCATAAACGGCATCAACCGGAATGGAAAAAACAGGCTCGCCCTCTAGGGTGTCATTGTCAATTACGCTTCCTTTAAACAAAACACCCGGGGCAATAGCCACTAAATTCATCATCATTTGCTCGCATTTCTGAGGGGTCTGATAACGTTGCAATGCCCACATTTGTCGGACAACCTTTTTCGCAATAACGCACAAACAAGTCATAAGCTCCTGCGGATAAATCCTGCACAGATAATTGATTGTGAGGCAAGTAAGTTTCTCCCCCGTCGATGCTCAAAGCAATACATGCCCCTGTTTCTCCTAGTACAGAAACGGCAATAGATCCGTCAGCGCCTCCACAGGTTGTTGGGTTGGAGACGCTGACTTCAGTGATCTGTAATATTGGGTGAAGATTTATAGAAACGTTTTCCGAATTAATGCAGCCCAGTTGTTTGACAGTCAATCTTATTGTTGGATTGATTGGGGCAATAGCGTTAGGCGTTGTAAATTGTACTTTATGCGGGCCTTTCCCATTGAGGGCAATAGGTATCGCATTTTCACCAAAATCCCATTTATAAATAGCTCCTTCTCCTGCGTCTTCTGCTTCGAAAATATAGTCCGTTTCTGCACAAAGCCAAGCATTAGTTTCGCTTGGAGCCGCACTGATGCGAGCAACCGGTGATTGGTTTATTTTTTTCTCAACGGAATTGGATATTAGCCATTCGTTACAACTATTCTTTTTTATTAATCTCTGAAAATAAGTTGTTTGGCTAATCGTAGAGGGATCATAACTCTCACGATTCGCTCCTGCAATGTCCTCCCAATTGAGCCCATTATCGGTGCTTTGTTGCCACTGATAAAAAACGTTTTCTCTACTATCTTGAAAAGGAGTGCTGATACTTTCAATGAGCATCGGGTCGAGTAGCTCACAACCGATTTCATCTCCTGCTATTTGACCAGCCTGGGAATAATTAGCACAATCGGGGTCTGCACAATCTACTAAACCGTCTCCGTCATCGTCCTGCCCATTATTACATACCTCTGCTTTCGGCAAATTAACAGAGAGGCTTAGTTCAGAGGTTGAACCGAAGGCAGCTTTAGGATCAAGGTCTATGAAGTCAGCATTGATTATTTCGGTCGTTGTTGCCGATATATAGTAGGTACTATCCACTTCTTCTGGTAATGGAAGCGTAATCGTTTCACCATAAACATCTCTTTCAACATCTAGATACCCTAAATGTAATTCTCCTGATCCATTATCGGCTGTACTATTGGCAAAAAACTCCAGGCGATAGCCATCCAAAGTATGCATAAACAGATCATTAATATCCAGATTTATCCGAATGGTTGCGGTGACTAAGGTATAATTAATAACTTCAATTTCAGGATAATTGAGCAATTGATTTGGTCCTTCATCCAGATCATTTAGGTCATTTCTTGTTCTGCCATCGGGGTCGAAATCAGCCAGGCTTAAATCAATTCCGTTATTATTATTATAAAAACTATTTTGAATAATGGCATTGTCCTTTGCGCCCAAACCTACCAAAATACCGATCTGATTATTATAAAAAATATTGTTAGCAATGAGGTTATTTTCATTTTTCTTCAAATTGTTTTTTGTTTCATCTACCAAAACCAGCCCGACAGTAGCCTGTCCAAAAACCTCATTGTTTTGAAACCAACTATTGCTTACTTGGTCGAATTGCCAGCCTAGGGGCGCATTGGCGACCAAATTATCTTTAATTCTTATTTCCGTACATTGGCGACAAACACCTATTGCTGTCACAAATGGAAAGTGGTTCGTTTTTTCAGGGTTGACACCGAGATAATTATTTTGAACTAGATAATTATCAACCTGTTCTAGAACAAAAGCGAACTCACCAAAACCAATTAAATTACGAGCAAAAATATTTCCACTACCGCCTATGGCTTTAATTGCAACTCCCTCGCCGCCGCTTATATTGTTATTCCCCGTTAAGCCGACCCCAAAATAGTTGGCATTGATTTGAGTTTGGGTAGTATTTTCTAATTGAATGACCGCTTTATTCTTACTGGCCCCTGCAAAAATATTAATTTCTCCACGGTCATTATTTCCGTCCTGGTTACTCCCGATAATAATTGGTCTATTTACACCATTCAGCGTAATTACTTCTTCTGTCGAGCCCATTTTTAATAAGCCGGAAGGGTCCAGTCCAATATAATTGCCATAAAGTTCTATTTTTCCCTTTGTCCCACTATTAATATGGATTGCTTTTTGGCTTCCATGTATGCTTAATCCTCTTATAACAATATGATTGTTTGGGCTTTGTGCCTGGTAGAAATTAAAGGGAGCAAAATCTCCCCTTCCTGCAATTTCAATTCTAAGAACAATGTTGAGTTTGGCACCAAACTCATTAGTGTTCATCTGCGTTTGGCGGACACTGTACCCATCAATCATCACATTATCACTCAAAGCCGGCAGGGGGTTATTGATTTCAAATCTCCACCAGCTATGTGGGAAATCGGGGTCTAAATCTACTATACCGGAGTCATCATTGGTCACTGTTCGCATGATATTCTCGATAGCAACCTGCCCGTCCACCCCATCGTCTTTATAATAGAAATGATGGACATCATAATCTGGTAAATCAAAACTTATAATATGAAAAGAATCCTTACTTATGGTTGACTGGGTAGCAGCAATGGCTTCCCGCAAAGAAATACGCCCATCTATTCCCGGAGTTGCTATCAAATTTTTAACAGAGCTAATATCTCCATCAATGTAATCATCGGTTGTTGTGACAAAAATAATTTTACAAAGCGGATCTCTACTGTCCACCAAGCCGTCTCCGTTATCGTCTATTCCATTATAGCAGATTTCGGCAGCCAAAGAATTTAAAGATGTTGCTGCCATTAAAGAAATACCCAATGCAATGAGTAATATTCCAAAAGTAATTCTTTGTAAAAAGCGTATCATTGTTCCAAAATCATCTTACCTTGAAAATGCACTTCCTGCCAAGAAGAACAGGTGCTGGAAAGGAAAACTCAAAAAGCCTTTCTTCCATAGACCCTTCACCTCGAAGGAAGTACACTTCAAGCCTTTCAATTTGTTCGGGTAAGTGTTTATTGAGCAGGTTTACAAAGAAAAGGGAAGTACTGGCAGCTACTCCTTTTTTATTAACCAGCATAGAAATATTTTTTAGCTAGTACCCCTTTCTTTTACTTTTAGTAAAAAAGGACACAATTTCCCTTCTTTACTTTTGTCAATGTGAGTGTGGATTTCGTTTTGCTTTTAGAGCTTCAAACGAAATGTTAGGGGTTAGTAATTTCTTGCTTTCACCAATTTACTTAAAGCCATTTTCTGTCCTTTTTCCATTATTATTAAATGGTACATACCGGCGGGCAAATCTGCCACATTTAAAGAAAATTGGTTAGGGCCAGTCTGTATTTCTTGTTTATAAAATCGAACCAATTCACCAGCATTTGTATAGACCAAAATGGATTTATCGCCTGCGGTTCCATGCCACGCTAGTTGAATAGTGACTTTACTAATGGCAGGATTGGGAGAAATTTTTAGATCTTCGGTAATCAGGTTGACCTCTGTATTGGCTATGGAGGAAAAAATATTCCGATTGCAAACAATCGGCAGGTCGCTTAAATTGCCGGAATAGGCTTCTCCGCCTGCACCTAAAGCTCCAATGGAGTTTCCAACATTTACTTTTCTGGAATTAGGCGGGCGAAAAGGGTCTTCATAATTATTGACTAACATAATTTCGGGCACACAATTGGATTTGGCTTTAAACCAAAACAATTGGGTTGGGGTATAGGATTTATAGGTCAATTCCACAAATCCTTCCCCTGCTAGGTTAAAAAAATGATAGTCATAACCAGGGCTTTCTTTCGGGCTCAAAACGCTTCCTCCATACACCCATTCCGCGCCCAAGTCGTAGCTTTGTACCTCGCTCACTTCCAATGCGCCTGCGGTTGCCTTGATACTAACCTGTGCGGTTGCTGTAATATTCATCGGAGAATTCCAGGTTCTTTCCGGTAGCATAGAAATGGAATATTTTCCAGTAAAGGCATTTTTTTCTATTAAAAATTTTACTTGAGCCAAAACAGTCCCTTGGCTAATAATTAAAAATATAAAAATTGTTTGTAATAGTTGCTTCATTGGATACAGGTTTATATTAATATAATTAAGCATCAGGAAAGGGTGGTCGATCACCTATAAGTGACCGACCATCGCTGCCTGGTTATTTCCTCACTGGTACTTGTTCTTCTATAAAGAAGTTGGTAAAGTTATTCACGTTAACAGGATGGGTTAATACATTGAAGAAGATATAGTCGTCAATGTCATTGCCTATTCCTCCATAGATTACATCTCCATTTAAGTCACAATCACTTAAGAAGTAACCCATTGTAATGTGGTTGTAGTTAGGTGGATTATTGGATGAATCCAAGAATATGGTAAAGAAGATACCATCTGTATCCGGATTACCCACACCACCGCCTTGGAAGATGACGTATCGGTTGCCGTCTGTATTGCCTCCCCAAAGTGCGAAGATGCCATTTAGGTCTTTTTGTCCATGCATTCCGTAGATATTCGTAGAGCCGTCTGTAAAGTCAAGTGTCAGCGGCATAGCTTTATCTCTGTCCATTGTAAGTGGATCTTTGGTCATAATGCCCAAATGGTTTCGGTGCTTGATTACTAGGTGATAATCGCCTTCAGTCACTGGGAAGTAAACCGGGCTAACACCATCTACATCCACAATATTCCCATTTCTCTGGAGTAGCGCGGATCGAGTGGCTATGGCCGTTTCACCATCCGCATTTCTGATTTCGAGGAATATCCAATCAACGATAGAATTTTCTCCTTTGTCATCGAATACACTGACATCTGTTATCATCTCACCGCCGCCTTTGCCGACGTGGATAAATGGTTTGGTTGGACCGATTTCTATGGTGCTATATGGCTCTATCTCTGGCAGATAACCTTTCGCTCTTAAATGATCGGTCATCAAAGCTGTTGTTCTGTCATAGGCTCCTTGTAGATATGCCCTCATGCCGACAAATACAAATGGATCTTCATCCAAGTAATCCGGCAAGCCGTCTCCGTCGGTGTCATCATTGGTAAGAATGCCATCATTATCCGTATCTTCGTCTGTATCTGGAATGCCGTCATTATCGTCATCCGGATCTTCTCCATTAGCGATACCATCACCGTCAAAATCACAATCAGGATCAGTAGGATCATCAGTACATGGAGGAGGCGTATTATCACATCCGGCAGCAGTATTGTCCGGCACACAAGGATCACTATCATTCGGGTCATATAATGGATCATTGGGGTTAATACCGCCAAAGTAGCCGTCATTATCCATATCTTCTGCTCCACAAGCGGTCACATTTGGGTTCGGATCGCAAGGGTTTAGGGGGTCATTGCCATTATTCGTTTCTTCGCTATCTGTCATGCCGTCATTATCACTATCTGAATTAGGATCATACGGATCACTATCAGCTATATCATTGACTCCATCTCCGTCATCATCGCTATCATCGCTATTTATAATACCGTCATTATCAAAATCGCAAACAGGCGAGGTATTGTCTGGCAGACAAGGATCGGTGTCATCTGGGTCAAATAATGGGTTATTCACATCTATACCAGGGAAATAACCATCGCCATCGTCATCTGCCAAATTGCAATCTATACTATTTGGATTTGGATCGCAGGGGTCCAATGGATCGCTGCCATTATTCGTTTCTTCAACGTCGCTTACTCCATCATTATCGCTATCCGAATTGGGATCATAGGGATCAACATCATTATTGTCCGGCACACCGTCACCGTCATCATCAATGTCTTCCGAATTAATAGCCCCATCATTATCAAAATCACAAGTAGGAGAAGCATTGTTTGGAACGCAAGGGTTCGTATCATCGGGATCGAGTTGGGGATCATTGACATCAATGCCAGGGAAGTAACCATCTCCATCTGCATCTGTTGCGGTACAAGCGATTGCGTTTGGGTTTGGATCACAGGCACTCAAGGGATCACTATCAGTTGCTGGATTATAATTGCCATCGCCGCCTGTTTCTTCATTATCGGAAATGCCGTCATTATCAGAATCAGAATTGGGATTGAAATCATCTACATCATCTGCATCTGCTACGCCGTCATTATCATCATCTGGATCATTTGCATTATCTATATTATCTCCATCAAAATCGCAAGAAGGGAAGGTTGCAATTGGGTCACATAAGAATAATGGATCAGACTCTCCGCCATTTACTGTACCATTTTGATCGCTATCCTCTTCGCCGTCTTCTAACCCGTCTCCATCTGTGTCGGCATCTAATGGATCCGTTTCGCCATCATCTACGGCTCCATCTTGATTGGTATCTTCAATACCATCTGGTATTAAATCATCATCCGTATCGGCGTCTAATGGATCGGTATCCGTACCAGGGTCGTAATTGCCATCATTACCTGTTTCTACATTATCGGCAATGCCGTCGTTATCAGAATCAGAATTTGGGTCATATGGGTTGCTATCATCTGCATCTGCTACCCCGTCATTATCATCATCCGGATCATTTTGGTTTTCTATTCCGTCGCCGTCCAAGTCACAGGTAGGGGCGGTATTATCTGGCACACAAGGATCGTTATCATTTGGATCAAATTTAGGATCATCTGCCGGAAAATCAGCAGAATAGCCGTCTCCATCAGCATCTGAACCTGTACAAGTGGCACTATTAGAATCGGGATCACAAGGGTTTAATGGATCAGACTCATTGCTATTTAGGCTACCGTCATGGTTCCTATCTTCGTCCCCATCGTCCAAACCGTCCCCATCTGTGTCTGGATTTAATGGGTCAGTATCTATTCCAGGATCATAAACGCTATCTTCTCCTGTTTCAATATCATCTGTAATGCCATCATTGTCTGAATCGGAGTTAGGGTCAAATGGATCCGCATCGTCTGCATCTGCTACCCCGTCATTATCGTCATCCGGATCATCAATATTATCCACGCCGTCATTGTCGAAGTCACACATATCTGCTTCATTCAATGGATCGCAGATGTCTGTTGGATCGGATTCGCCATTATCATTGATACCATTTTGATTAACATCTTCTTCATCATCGCTCAAGCCATCCCCGTCGGTATCGTCTTTAGCTGGGTCGCTTTCGCCCGGATCCACTTCTCCATCCAAATCCATATCTTCTAGGTTGTCAGGGATACCATCTTTGTCTGTGTCCGGATCTAGCGGATTAGAGTCTATGCCTTCATCGTAAGTACCGTCTCCACCTGTTTCGTTGATATCTGTGATACCATCGGAGTCAGAATCAGAATTTGGATCGGTTGGATTGGCATCGTCTGGATCTAAAACGCCATCATTATCATCATCTGGATCCTCTTCATTGACAATACCGTCGCCGTCAGAATCACAACCTCCTTCATTAGTAACATTAGGATCGCACTGGTCTAAAGGATTGGATTCGCCGTCATCTAACTGTCCATTTTGATTGGCATCTTCCTGACCGTCTTGTAAGCCATCGCTGTCGGAATCAGGATCTAAAGGATTGGTTTCTCCGACCCCTTGTTGACCATCCTGATTAGCATCTTCTATGCCGTCTGGTATAAAATCATTGTCCGTATCATCGTCCAGTGGATTGGTATCTGTATCGGGGTCATAGGTTCCATCTCCGCCCGTTTCTATAATATCCGAAATACCATCTCCATCAGAATCAGAATTTGGGTTAAAATTTTCAATATCATTGGTGTCATTGACGCCGTCTCCGTCATCGTCTGGATCCGTACCATTTTCAATACCATCACCGTCAAAATCACATTTTGCAACTTTATTGTCAGGGACACAGGGATCGGTATCGTCTGGATCATATTTAGGATCATCAAAGGGATAGTTGGGGAAGTAACCATCGCCATCATCGTCAATTGGGTCACAAAAAGTCGTATTAGTATTAGGATCACAAGGGTTCAAAGGGTTACTATCTGTATCAGGATTATAAACGCCGTCCCCTCCCGTTTCATCATTATCCACAATACCGTCATTATCACTATCAGAATTGGGATTAAAATCTTCTGAATCGCTTTCGTCATTTACGCCATCATTATCATCGTCAGGGTCATTGGCATTGATAATACCATCGCCGTCAAAATCACAATCAGGATGAACTGCCTCTGGATCACACCCGTCTAAAGGATTGGATTCGCCATCGTCCTGTGTACCATTTTGATTGGCATCTTCTACACCGTCATTTAATTTATCATCATCAGAGTCAGCATCTAAGGGATCTGTTTCGCCGTCATCCTGTGATCCGTTTTGATTGGCATCTTCTACGCCGTCTAATATTTTATCATTATCTGTATCTGCATCCAAAGGATTAGTATCTGTTCCTTCGTCATAAGTACCGTCCCCTCCGGTCTCTACAATATCCGTAATGCCATCATTATCAGAATCAGAATCGGGATCGTGAGGATCAATGTCGTTGACATCTTTCACCCCGTCGCCGTCATCGTCTTCATCCTGTTGATTAATGATACCATCATTATCCAAATCACAGGTGGGAGAAGCATTGCTGGGGACACAGGGATCGGTATCGTCTGGATCATACTGAGGATCTGTTTCGGGAATGCCTGCAAAGAAACCATCGCCGTCATTATCTACGCCATTACAAGCACTAACTGAATTATCTGGGCTACAAGGGTCTAGTGGGTCGCTTCCTCCGTTGGTTTCATCTATATCGCTAGTACCATCAAAATCGGAATCAGAATTAGGGTCGAAACTGTTTACATCATCTACATCTGCTACGCCGTCATTATCATCATCTGTATCTGTTTCATTAGGGATACCATCGCCGTCGAAGTCACAAACGGGATCGGTTGTATTTGGGTCACATTGGTCAAGTGGATCCGTTTCGCCATTGTCTAGCGAACCATTTTGGTTGGCATCTTCATCACCATCGCCAATATTATCATTGTCGGTATCGGGATTATTGGGGTCGGTTTCGCCGTCATCAACCATTCCATTTCCATTGGTATCTTCAATACTATTGGGAATGCCATCGCCGTCGTTATCTTGGCAATCTCCAGCGAAAGGAGCATAGTTGCCAATATAGCGGAATCTGAGCAGGTTATTTCCTATATCTATGATCCCCAGATCATTTCCTGGATTAGAATTTTCGGAATTGGGAATTTGCGCAAAAGGGTCTGTCCCATTATCTATTAAATACAAACGCCCCTGGCAAGCTCCTTCTTTTTTAAAAGAGAATAAGGGCGTTTCTTCACCTGGGCGGTAAACTATTTTAGGTTGGTCTCTATTCAGTCCAAAAGAAATATAATCTTTTTCCGGATTTTCCAGAGGCTTGTTTACGCGGGCATTCTGCCTCCAATCCCCTCCAAGTTTTTGAAAATCTCTGTAATCAAATCCAGTAGGGACGACTAGTGTTATCTGACCGGTCCCCGTAATGGTATTTGTAGAAATATTGGCACTTGCAAGCGGCCTTGCATAGACAACAAAAGTTTCCTGATCTGATTGTAAACGCAAAGTCAATTCAATCTGGGCACTGGTTGAAGTCCCAGCGAGATGCAGTACAAATAAAAGCGACAATATTCTCAGTAGTGGTTTGTTTTTTAACATTTTTTAAACGTTTCTCTTTTTAAGAAGGCAACAATTTTTTGTTGATATAAAAGTTGTAGCGTAATTTCGATCTTTTATAGTCAGTGAAACTCAGGTTTAAGCATCAGATTCGAATTCGAAATTGAATGTATATCTGATGCTTTTACCCGAATTTATTTGGTTCAATTATAGCAGTTCCAGCAGCAGTTGGCTTCAACTGCTGCTGCGACTACCAAAAATCGCTAAGGTAATTGTTCTAGAATCACGTAGTTTGCAAGGAATTTTCGCTGGTTGTCAGGAAATTGCAAGATACTTTGGAATATAAGCATCTGCCGATCGTTAGCTGGCCCCTGGAAAATCGTATTTCCGTCCAGGTTATAATCGGTTCGATAATATCCGTCAACGATGTAATTATCCAACTGATCTACATTGCCTGGGTCGGCAATTACTCGGAAGAACATTTCATCTACATCATTGCCTGGTCCTTGATAAATCACTCGCCTGTCAGAAGTTACATCTCCTGCCCACATAAACTGCTCTGTGCTATCCAAATTAACCCTCATCGGGTGAATGCCCAGTGCATTAGTATTCATATCCGTAAAATCAATTTTAGTCACCAATGGGGAAAACAATCCAGCTTCGCTGGTCATAACTCCTAGGTGGTTTCGATGTCTTACAGATACATAATATTCGCCTGCCAAAGTGCTGTCAAAGGTCAGATAGGCATAGCCATCTGAATCTGCTTTCAAGCCATGGGTTGTAGCATCTCTAGCATCCCTTACATCTCCATCTCGTTGTAGTAGTGCTGATCGGGTTGAAATGATGCTGTCCAGTTTGATACCGCTCCTGATCTCTACAAATACCCAATCTACAACAGAATTATCTATAGGACTAGCAACACCTAGAACAGTTGAAGAGTCAGCTTTAGCAATGCTTTCGCCACCACCATCACCTGTATGTTCAAAGGCAGAAACCAGCGTTCCCAGAGAATCCAATATCTCGATTTCTGTATAAGGCTCTATCAAAGGAATCATACCCTTTGCTCTTAGGTCGTCCCTCATTAGAGTTTCGCCATTTACTTGTCCCGGAGTAGCTGTAGGTGTCATAGCACCTTGCAGTTTTACATTAATATCAAGCACTACTCCTACACAAGAAGGGCTTAGAATAGGATCGCAGGGATCGAGTGGATCTCCGTTGAATACATCATCGTCATCCTCAAATAAAGGATTTGGACTAGCAGGGAAGCCATCAAAGACCCCCGTACTTGTATTGATACCGTCTGCCAGGCCGTCGCCGTCATCGTCATCTACCTCTTCACCATTGCTTATGGTATCTTCATCTGCATCTTCTTCTGCATCCGGTACATTATTATCGTCTGTATCCGTATCAAATTGGGCAACAGAGTCTTGTGGTTCTGATCCGGGGCCAGTAGTAATGTATAATTCTACGCTATCGGTCAATCGGTCATTATCATCGTCCAAATCGGTATCATTGTCCAATCCGTCCAAGTCCCAATCACAAATACCTAGCTGGTCTGAAATTACATTAAGGGTCATTGTGTCAGAATAGACCTCATTTTCGCAAGTATCTGTTGTCACTGCCAAACGGAATAGGTATCCATCGAAAGTCCAAAGGGTATCTTTAGTTCCATTATTTAATCGCCCAGTATGGTTTAATACAGAATCTATAAATAGTTTATTTCCAGTAACGCCTTCGAAAATATGGTCATTCGGGACATTAGAGAAATTGGTAGAATCGGGTGACTTGTATTGCCATTGCAACATCGGAATACCCGAGCCGAGATTGGTAACCGTTGCTGTAATATCCGTACCTACGTTACCACAAACATTATCCACATTTTTATCCAAAGTGATAATAAATGGCCCTTCAACCGTTAGTCTAGCTAATTGTGAAAATACTGTATCACAACTTCCTGTAACAATCGCAGCTCGATAGCGGTTACCACCCAAACCAGCGACATCATCAATAGTCAAAGTGGTAGTAATGGTTGTCGAGGAATCTACTCCAGGATTAACTCGAATAGGAGCGGTATTAACGGTGTCATAATTTCCTCCATAGGAAAGATTAGACCAGGAGATTCCGTTATTAGAACTTACCTGCCAGGTATGGGTTTCTTTACCTTGTCCGGTTGCATTGGTAGAAATGGCAGTAAAAGAAGTTGGTTCACCAGAGCAAATAATCACATCGTCTGGATGGTCCACAAAAACAATGGGCCCTTCTTCCGTCAAAGTTGCTTCGTAAGAGGTGTCCTGGAAACAGTCCGCCGTCCATATAATTACGCGGTATTTGAATTGGTCTAAACCTGTTGTTAAGTCAATACTTAAAGTATCTGTACTTGCACCATTATAGACGCCCTCATTCCTAATGTCTGTCCATGCACTATCTGGATGAGGATGTAAATACTGCCATCTATATTGAATCCCCAACTCTCCGCCTGAGCCTGAATTATTGGCATCTACTGCGAAAATAACCCCTTTGTCAGAGCAGTTAACAATATCATCTGGTTGGTCATCAAAAGTCAATGGTCCATCCACCCTTAATAAGGCTGTTAAAGAGTGAGTTTCATCTGCACAGGCTGCAGAAGTTACATCTAGTCTAAAGAGCATGCCATCCATAGCTGCGCTTGCCGTATCAATAATTAATACCGTAGAGTCCGTACCTGTCACTATATTCATCAGGTTCACGTCTGCCGAGACAGGTCCAAAATTTCCGCCGCCATTACTTACTTTCCATTCATAAAGCATTTCTCCTAACCCATAATTGGTTGGATTACCTCTAAAATAAATTTGCTCACCCGAACATACGATGGTATCGTGTGGACTATCCACAATATTATCAAATATAAAAGGTCCCTCTACTCTTAATTTAATAGAGTCAGAGAAAAATTCGTTACATTCGCTGGTAGAGATTTTAACCCGATAATAAACACTATCAACATTTTGGTCATTTAACACCTTTGAAACATCACTAATACTTAAAATATTGGTGGTCACCCCATTGTGAACATTGCTTGGGTTAATATCATTCCAATTCCCAGTTATCCCTTTTTTCTGCCAGCGATACAGCAATGTGCCGGAGCCGTCATTGAGTACATCTATTTCAAAAAATATAGGTTTACCCGCACATATAGTTGTATCATTCGATAAAGCATTAATGGTAAAAGGTCCATGAACGGTTAGGGTAGCTTCATCAGAAGGAATGTCTTTACAGCTAGAGCCATTCGCCCCATTGGCTACTATTCGGTATTGGAAACCATCCATTGTATCTCCCATAGTCAATATGGTGCTAGTTGCCAAAAACAGGGTATCGTAATATTCATCTGGATCAAGCGGATTGACTCCAGCCACTGTGCCTGAGCCTCTGGAATAGACACTATTGGATAAATCAACATCTACCCAGGTAGCACCAGAATCCCTACTCACTTGCCATCTTTGGGTCATAACCCCTTGCCCAATGGTAGAAACAGCCGTGAAAAAGACATCATCTTCCCCTGCACATATTTCTTCGCTTTGTGGATGTGTAGAATACTGAATAGGACCGTCCACATTTAATCTAGCGGAATCGGACGTTACAATTGCGCATAAATCTGTAAAAACATCGACTCTATAGAGGAAGCTGTCTTTTCCGATTGGCTGAGCGATGCACATGGTATCAGATCGAACACCGCTGTAATCACCGTCATTTGACAAAGCTGTCCAATTCGATCCATTATCAATGCTTACATACCATTGGTATTGAATATTGCCAGATGCCTCATTGCCAATCGTTACCCCAAAACAGGCTGCTGTATCCGCACAAACTGACACATCAATTGGTTGTACATCCACCGTCAAAAGACCCTCTACGACCAATCTGGCAGAATCGGAATAGGTGTTTTCACAATCTGCACTATACACTCTAATACGATACCGATTGCTATCCAAGGCAGCGACGGAATTTCCGCCCCCATCCGTATTGGCAATGGATAAAGAATCCGTAGCCGTATTGGAATAAAACCCGCCATCTGTCAAGTCCGTCCAACCAGAGCCATCATTAACCTGCCAAACTTTTAATAAAGTTCCAGAACCTGTATTTTCTGTATCGCCAATAAAAGTGTGTCCGGAAGTGGCACAAATATTGGCATCAGACGGTCCAAAGTTTATCACAAATGGGCCATCTACCTGCAAGGAAGCAGGATTAGAATATAAAGTATCACAAGTGGGGGTATAGATTTTCGCCCGATATAAGTTGCCATCCAACCCATCCGGATTGCTAATAATTAAGGAGTCGGTTGTAGCAAAAGCATAAGGGGTGCCATCAATTACGTCAGACCAATTCGTGCCGCCGTCTGTACTGACTTGCCATTGGTATAAAATGGTGCCATCTCCTCCGTTAGAAAAGGAAACGCCAAATCCAATTGTATCTAAAGTACAGGAAGTCACATCAATCGGATCTCCTCCGGGGTCTTTCGTAAGTGGCCCTTCTACAATAACCAGTACACTTCCAAATAAGCTATCCGGATCAATTTCACAATTAAAACTATCTATTACAGTAACTAGTGTATAAGTAGAAGTCACAGGTGGAGATACCCAAATAGAATCGCCACTAACATAATTGACCACCGAATCAACGGAAGTTGCATTGGTTACATGATTACTATCTTGATAAACAACGGTAAAGGGCGACCAGCCGCCGGTCATTGTAACAGTAAAAGGGACAGAGTCCGTGTTTATCGCTTCATCGCACATGGTCAACATATCGCCACCTTCAATGGTCGCCGTATATTCGCTAATGCCCAATGGATAACAAGGATCGCAATAGTCTGGTGTTCCGTTCATATTGACATCGTCATTAGTGTGGTCGCCATCGCCATCATAATCCTCCAGTGCATCCGGAATGCCATCCATATCACAATCTGCACAACTATAAGCCAAAGGACTATAATTGGCTTCCCAGTTGTGAATTGTTCCAGTACTGGAATTAAAAACGGATAAATCCATACCTGGATTGTTCCCGACAGAGTTGGGTAAGGCATTGAATGGATCCGTATCATTATTTATCAAACCTAGTGTATCAGGACATCCAAAATAGGATTGAAAAGTAAATAAAAGTGTTTCTTCTCCGTCTTCATAAATAATACCATCTCCATCATTCATCCCGATAAAGAAATACTTTACATTGGGGGCTTCTGTAGGACCATCTACGACATCATAGTTCGCATTCCAGTCCCCACTGACGCTTTGAATATTAAAAATGGAGTCCATCCCACCATTGGGGTGGGTTTTACTTCGCATTAGGATTGTGACCTGTCCCGATCCCGTCACGGCGTCATTGCTTCCAGGAGCAAAGTTGGAAATGGGGCGTACATAAACCCCCCAGGTAGAATCATTCGATTCCATATATTGTATTTTGAATTCAAATACATCCTGTGCTTGTATGGATGTAAAGAACCCAAAGAGCAACAAAGGCAGTATGCCTAAAAATCTCTTATAGGTGTGAAAACGTTTTTTCATGTAGTTTGATTTTTTTTGCTTTTAACGAATAAGTGGTTAAGTAAGCGACCCTTACTTACAGTAGGATCAAGGCACTATCTGACAAGGTTGACAAAGTGCATTATCAACTAAATTGCCTGTAATAGTATCATAAGGGGATTTCACCGAAACGACAGGAGGATAGTTCGGTTTTGTATTCACTTAACTGCAAGAAAGATTGTTAAGCATCTTAAAGGCGGGGAAATAGATTCTCTCTCCAGCAGTAAACGGCTAGTAGTAAATTTTTTTAATTCATCTTTTAGCTTTTTGTTTATTAAATTAAATTCTCACCTAGCTTCTTTTCAAGAAGCATGTAGCACTCAAACTTCATTTTTCACCATGGGCAATCTACTTTTAATGGTTTACGACCTTTTCAAATGTTCACTTCAATAATGTGCTGTTCCTATCTTAAACAATGAAAAGTTATCATAATAATAACCCTACATGGGGGAAGCATTTAAGAACGAGGGGAGGGAATTTTAGAAAAATGCAAAACAAGCTGAACTGAAAAGATAACATTTTAGTAATCAGCTAGGCGCACCATTTCTCAAAAGAAGCAAGCCGAAAAGTGTTCGTTTTTTTAATATTGTATCAATAAAATACTTAATTTAATAAGTTGATAACCAAACAATTACGTTTGTATGTTTTTTGAAAAACTAGTTGTACTTTGTCAAAAATTTTTCGATTAAAAAAATTGGCTCGTCCCAATGGACAAATAATATATAATTTTGTGAAAATTAATATCAACGGAAAGGGTAGATGGTTTGAATGTGAGTATAAAGGGAAAGCAACTCTCTTTGAGTGTTTGCATACAGCGTTGTTCATATGCCAATAATGTTTTAAAAAAATTAGAAAATTGAAGGGGAAACACACAGAGGGTAAAAGAGAGGGCAGAAATCAAACAAAAGTGGTCAAATTCCATGCCATTTTAAATATTCTGCCTATTTCTTCTGGTAGAGAATTGTCATTTATTTTTTTACTTCTTTGAATAAAAAAAAGTAAAATCTTCTATTTCTCAGTATTCTAACAAAATGATTTATACTAAAAAGTTGACTGTCAATATTGTATGTGATAAACAATTTTTTTATTTAAAATTAAATGATGAAACTCCATGTAAGCATTTTCAATAAATATTTTTTTACCGAATAAAAAACGTGGAAATCAAATGATTTTTTTGGCTCTATTTTTGGAGGGGTATAAACAGTTCTCAAACTTTATTTTTCTTTCCATAGGTTTATAATTAGCAGGTACAATAGCACTGAATGGGCTATTGCCATCCGCTCCGTTGCATTTTTCTACTTTAATTGGTTGGACCTTTTTCAAATGATTTTAGCCGGAACGCTTCAAAGCTAAAATCATGAGAAAGCTTTTTTACTTACTAGTCATATTGTTTTTGTTTCTACAGACAGAAGTCTTAGGGCAGATTTTCTTTACGGTTGAGCTACAGCCAGACCAAGTCACTTATTTGGTAAAATTAAGACCAGAGGGCGTTTCTTATTCTACACCTTTAAATACAACAAATAATGCTCAAGTCACTTTTGTTGTGCCTACGGGGGGCTTTCAGGCTGCTAATATTAAGAGCATAAAAGGGGACTGGAAAAACGGCAATAATGTCATTGCCCCCAGTGAAAATCCCGAAAAAGATTATCTGGTATTTAATCTAAACGGCAATATTTCTGACCTTGATTATGTGGCCGGAGAAGAAGCAGAACTATTTTCATTTGAAAATGTGGGGGAGTGTACTGGAACACTGGAGTTTGTAAAAAATGATGACCCATTTTATCCGCCCAATTCTAAAAATATCAATATTGGCAATCAAATATCAGTATTGGGAGCGGGTTTTGTCAATGCTTTCTCCGGCACTTATGGCGAAATTGCCAACTGTCAGGAATCACAAAGTGGCGTGGAAGAATGCGGAATTGTCGTGGATACAGTAATTACTCAAAATCCCAGCCAGTGTGGATTGGTTGGAGGAACGATTACGATTAGTGCCAGCATTGATAAGGATTTGGCTTTGTTATATTCTATAGATGATGGAGAGAACTGGCAGCTCGATTCGGTTTTTACGGGTCTGGTATCTGGAAAAAGATACGTCATTTCTGTCAGAGATGAAGTTCCCAATTGCTTAGTAGAACATGGCTTCGTGGAACTTGGTCCGCCTTCCGATGCAATTATTGTCAATACAGGTTCGACTCCAGACAATTGCAATAGTTCTGATGGTACCATTACGGTTGAGGCTGTTCCGATTTCCAGTAGTGTAATACTGGAATATAGCATTGATGAAGGACAAAGCTGGCAAGAAAGTAATGGCATATTCAGCAATCTGGCTGCTGGCACTTATCATCCCAGAGTAAGGGCTAAAGATGCCCCATGTTATGATGAAGTGGACGAAATTGTGGTAGCTGCAGAATGTTCAAACGGAGGACCCGACAACGATTGCGTGTTTACTTACGTACTGGATTTAGAAAATGGCAAATTTGTCGTTTCTGTCCTTTCAGACACTACCTTTGTTTTTCCTCAAAACATTACATCTACTGCTCAGATTACGCTGAAAGTACCAACCGGTGATTTTCAGGCAAGCAATTTTGAAAACCTGATTGATGGCGTTTCATTTGCTGAAAATGCCCGAACCAATGCGCCTTTAGAAGCCCCACAGTACGACTATATTTCTTTTGGGTTAGTAAAACCCGGAGCAGAGGGTATTTTTTATACTAAAGGAGAAAAAACGCGCTTATTTTCTTTTGAAAACGGCGGGGCTTGTACTGGTGGGCAGGTTTTATTAATAGAAAATAATATCGATCCCTTTTTCCCACCTAATAGTGAAAACGCTAACATAGGTCAGCATTTAACCGTTTTAGGAATGGATGGAAGTGGTGCAACCATTTGTATTAACAGCAATAGTATTACGGATTGTGGTGATTTGATTGGCCCGGGCGGTTTTGATAAGGACACCTTGTTTATTACGATTCCCGTTAATGAGACAACGACGATTTGTATTGAAGACGAATTGGAAATCCCCAATGGAAGCATTGGGAATGCATCCCTTTGTAATGATGGGGGAACGGTAATGACTACCCTGACAGATGGCAGTAATTGTGCAGATATTCAAACCGACGAACACTTTAACCAAACAGAAATAATTTGTATCGTTCATTGTGAGGAAAGTAACGCCAACAGTTGCGATACAACCATTTTGGTTCTTTGCCCAAAAGTGGATTTGGGCAACGATTTAAGTATATGTACTGGCGAAACTATCGAGCTAAATCCACTTGGCGGAACGGGTAACTTTACCTGGATAACCAATGGAAATATAAGTTGTACGGACTGCCCCAACCCTTCCATAAGCCCAGATATGGATACGGAGTATATTTTGATGAGTAGTGATGGTAATGGCTGTATGGACAGGGATACTTTTAATGTTTCTATTTTGGCCGTACCAAACATCTCCAAAGTAGCTGCACAACCGCTCACCAACTGTATGAATAATGGCGTAATACTAATCACTGCCGAGGGGGGAGAAGGAAATCTACAATATAGTATTGATGATGGTACTACGTATCAAAATTCAACCGAATTTACAGACTTGGGTCCAGGCACTTATCAGGTTATTGTGACCAATGAAGATAAAAGTTGTACTGTTTCCTGGCCGGAGGAAATTGCCCTTGTGATAGCAGGTGCTTCAGTGATAGAAGGAATAGATCCAATTAGTCCCAATGATTGCACCAATGAAAAAGGCTCTATTCTGGTTCGAGCTACTGTAGATAGTATGGAGGTCATCGAATATAGCATTGATGGGGGTAATACCTGGCAGGAGTCAGGCCTGTTTCAGGATTTGGAACAGGGAGATTATACCGTTGTCGTTAGAATTCAAAATAGCGATTGCGAAGCGACTTACCAAAGCAATCCAGTACAACTGATAGAGCAGGCAGCTATTCAAATAATGGAGTCTCCGGGTGATCGAACAATTTGCGAAGAAGCAAGCAGAACGCTCCAGTTGGAAATCAATGAAAATATTGCAGATTTTAATATCACTGGTGGTCCATTTGAAAATGCAGAAATAGAGAACGGTGTATTGACTTTTGATACTGACCTGGCTAGCGATACAAGCAGTTACACCGTTACTTTGATCGGTGAAAGCGGCTGTACAATAAGTGACCAATTCACACTAAGAGTTGGCGAAAACACGGACAATTGGGAAATAGATATTGAAACCACGCCCGCAAGCTGCGAAAATAACGATGGTGCTATTGGCGTTGTTGTTAATCAAAATAACAATGGCTTCACTTTTTGCTGGGAGCCTAATAAGGCTACTGGACCAACTCGGACAGGGCTGAGTTCAGACTCTACCTATAATTTGACAATTACTGGCTCTTCGGGCTGTAGTGTTATTAGGGAAAACCTTAGTACAGGGACTACTTGTGAGGTTCCTTCTTGTGAGATTTTTGTTGGTTTGGATACCTTTAATGCAGTGGTTGCAGATGATAAAGTAGCCGTTTGCCTTCCGGTAGCGGATATGGATTTATCGGAATTTCAGTATTTCCTAAACGGCCAGTTAGTGAATATGGGATTTGGAGAATGTATGCAAGCATCCATCTTCTACGGCTATGATGTATTGCTCACACTCGGCAATGCACCTTATCTTCTGGAGCGTTGGACGACCAACGAGGGCGCTTTAATAGATATAGAATTTCAAACGATAGAAGAATTGGTGACCCAGATGAATCAGTTTGATTCCCAGACTAATTGGGTGTTAGATGAGGATAATAAAATTATCCAGGGCTTTTCCTCTGACAATCAGTATGGAAGTTTAAATATTCATCATATTGGTTCTTCAACTACACTGGAATTACAACTTAATAATATGAATACGATGTACCAAAGCATAATTTTTCAGGGAACAGGTGTTCAACATTATACAGTAAAAGACCCAATCAATGATTGTGAGGATGATCTAATCATTAAAATACGAGGTAGCCTTTCAAATAGCGACACGATGGATCTAGTAACCCAAATCAATACGCCCATCAACGACCAATGCCTTGACACCGATATAACGGGTACCGAAAACCTGGAAATAAATGTTTGTGAAAGCCCCGAAACAGGTATTTTAAGCTTAGGCCCCAATAACTGTTTTGATTACATGCCGGGATCAGATTTCATTGGCGAAGATATTTTCTGTCTGGAATTATGCAGTGGAGAAATTTGTGATACAACGATTATCAGAGTAGATGTCAATCAAGAAGGATTGGTCTTTTTTACCGGTATGAGCCCCAATGGTGATGGCATAAATGATGCCTTTACCATTAAAAATATAGAGAGTTTCCCCGATAATAATCTCATTATTTATAACCGTTGGGGCAATCGGATTTTTCAAAAAGAAAATTATGCCAACGATAACGGCTGGGATGGCACGTTCAATAACCTCAACCTCCCTGATGGAGTCTATTTTTATTTATTAAAAGTAATAGTAAATGGTTCGGAGCAATTCTTTTCTGGCCCAATTACTTTGTCGAGATAATCAAGCTTTACTAGTGTTCTCTACTCAATTCCAAATTAGAGCAAAGTACAATTACCTTACAAAATAACAGAATAAAGGCAATCACATGTGCATAAGATATACTCTTTTATTAGTAATATTAATTTTTGCAAATCTATCTATCTACAGTCAGATTAGTGGAAAAATAATACTATTGCCGGATAATAAAACCTATCAGGTTTCTATTATTCCTTCGATTAATTTCAGTCCGCCTCTGAGTACTACCAATAATGCACAAATCACTTTAGTCGCTCCTGTTGGAGGACTAAATGTTAGCAATTTTCAAAGCATAACAGGACAATGGGATGTTGCTTCTATTGTAGAAGCTCCTACCGAAAATCCTAACTTCTCTTATTATTCCATTTCCTTAGGTGGACCAGTAGAAGATATAATTTATAATAATAATACAGAAATTATTTTATTTACTTTCCAAAACAGCGGCGATTGTATTGGAGCTATTGCTATTATTGATAACCGTACAGACCCTTTTATTCCTCCGAATTCTCAAAATATCAACGTTGGTAACCTATTTTCCATACTCGGTGTAGGGCCTACCAATGCTTATAATGGAGTTGCCGAAAGTAGCGCATCCTGCCCTAGTGATTTGGATGTCATGATCAGTCTAAAAGAAAGTATGCTTCCCTGCGCAAATGATGTAACTGATATTTTTGTGGAAATAAATGGAGGAGATTCCCCCTTTACTATTAAATGGACCAACACGCAAACGCAAGTAGTAGATAGCTTGATAGTCAACGAAACAAATACTACAGTTACTATTGCCAATGTTCCTCCCGGCAGTTATGATATTGAGGTTTTTGATGCTCGCAATGCAGGGACTACCGTTTCCAGAACGATTAGTGCCCCCAATCCAATTATTATGGATATGGTCGCTACAAATACCAATTGTGCAGAAAGCATGGATGGAGTAGTAGAAATTACTGCCATTTCAGGCGGTACGGGCTCCTACACTTACGAATGGAATAATGGTGTCTTTAACTCTACCTTAATTAACCGATTAGGAGAAGGGACTTATGAAGTAACCGTCACAGACGACAATGGCTGCACGCTGGTTCAAAGCGAAACGATCAAAATAGATGGCTGGATTGATATGCGTACTGAATCCACGGATATTAGCTGTTTTGGGGAAGGAGATGGTGCTATAAAAATAGAGGCAAGCGGTAAAAACCCTCCGTTTACTTATGAATGGTCTGGGAATGGACAAAGTGGCAATGATTTTAATCTCAATAATTTACAGGCAGGAATTTATGATTTAAAAGTAATAGATGCAACGGGTATTTGCAACCGAACTCATACCGTAGAAATAAGAGAACCTGCCGAAATCACGGTTGAGGCCATCGTTGATGGTTTATCCATTTGTGAACTGGAAACCGAAGGTACTTTGGTTGTGAATAATGTTCAAAACGCCAGGGGAGCGATGCGATTCTCGCTGGACGGTATCAACTTTGTACCAGAAAATGAGTTTCTGGTCAATGCTGGCGATGCCTATACAATCACTGTTCAAGATGAAGCGGGCTGTTACGGCGATAAGGAAATACAAGTGCCTGCTCCTTCTGGACTGGAATTGGGCTTACCTTCCGACCTCACCCTCCGATTAGGAGATGATCTTCAAATAGCTGCTGACTATTTTGCTACGACCAATGTAAGCTTTGAATGGTCTCCCGCAGCCGGCTTAAGTTGCACGGACTGTCCCAACCCTACTGCCACACCTACGCAAACCACCACTTACACACTTACGGTAAGCGATGACAATGGATGCATTAAGGAAGCATCCGTCATCGTTTATCTTTCTACCACCCGACGGGTTTATACGCCCAATGCTTTCAGTCCGAATGGTGATGGACGAAATGACCGTTTTACTATTTACACCAGTACCGATGCGGCTAGTGTATTGACCTTACAAATTTTTGATCGTTGGGGCAATCGAGTCTATATTTCCCCTGCTAATTTTCAACCTAATGATGAGTTTACGCATGGTTGGAATGGGCGATTCAATGGACAAGAGGCTCCTCCTGGAGTTTATGCTTTCTTTACAGAGATTTTATTTATTGATGGCGAGACAGAAGTGTTTAAAGGGGATGTTAACTTGATACGGTAAAGCCAAAAGAAAGCTAGGTGCTAAGTTAGCTGTGCATTATTATCAACAATAAGAGCATTATTCGAAAACTGAGAGGAAGTCGCTCTTTCGCTAGCGGTCATAAGTGAAAGATGTCCTAGATCGGATAATTATTTGCTTTAGTCAAAAACCCTTTCAGGCATTCTAATCTTTTTCACGAAACCTTGAATTGTTCCTTTCAAGTCAACTGTCTTATCAATGGCTTTAATAAAAGCACTACCGATGATCGCTCCACTACTGTATTGACAAGCAGTGGTGTAAGTTTCATGGTCGGAAATACCAAAGCCGATCATACGGGGATTATTCAATCCCATATTATTGATCCGATTAAAATAAGCCAATTGCATCTCAGAAAGTCCTTTTTGGGCACCAGTAATCGCTGTATTGGACACCATATAAATAAAACCTTTAGTCAATTCATCAATTTGCCGAATTCGGGCTTCGCTGGTCTGAGGGGCAATCAAAAAGCTGATTCTTAAATCTATTTTTTCAAAAAGGTTCCGGTAATCTTCTTCAAAAACATAGACTGGAAGATCAGGCAAAATCAATCCGTCAATACCCACGGCTTTGCATTTTTTAAAAAAGGCGACTTCTCCGTAACGCATCACTTGATTAAAATTACCCATTAGAATTAGCGGAATTTGGGTCTTTTTTCGCACAGCGGCTACTTGTTTAAATAGCAAGGGCAAAGTCATACCATTTTTTAGGGCAGCCATCCCACTTTTTTGGATCGTTGGTCCATCCGCTAAAGGATCTGAATAGGGCATTCCTATTTCTATCATGTCCACTCCTGCGGCTTCTAAAGTAAGAATGATCTCTTCGGCATCGTGCAGTTTGGGATGTCCCGCTGTGAAGTAGATATTCAGGAGGTTTTTATTTTTTCTAGTAAAAAGTTGATCTAGTCTATTCATTATTTCTGAAAAGATTTTTCCTTCAAGTTAAAAATCATAGCCCACTTTCAAATAAATGGAACGGGGGCTTATAGGAAATACGACAAACGAGGCATTGGGGTTTTGAGCGATGTATGCTGGGGTGGCTGCATTAGCATTACTCCCAAATTCATTCGGTCCAAAGAAATTCATCAAGCCAGCTGAATTCAACAAATTATTTCCAATCAAGGAAATATTAATACTTCGATTTATTTGATAATTCACTCCTGCATGAACAGTAGAAAAGGCGGGCAGTTGAAAGGCATTGGCATAGTTTCCTTCCCGTTCTCCCATATACCGCCAAGCTACAAAAGCTTCCAAATTTTTATTGGTATAAATAGGGCTTATTTCTAGCATTATATTGGGATTATGCGGTAAGGCTTTACCAGAATAATCCAATGTAAAATCATCGTTAGATTCTATCGTTTCATTGGCATTATAGAAGGTAAAACTTATGGCCTTTCCCTTTTGAAGAGTAGCTGTAAAATTTATGTGGAAATTTTTAAGCAAAGCCCAATCACTTTCGACTTCAAGGCCATAAGTCTTTGCTTCATTAAATTGAGTCGGTGTGAAAAAGATGTTGCCGCTTGCCTGATCCAAAACAAATTCTGAAAAAGGCACCTTACCCAACTGGCTCCAAAATGCAGTAGAAAACAAACTGAATTTTGGAGCCAGGAATTTAAATCCAAATTCATATTGCCAGATATCTTGCACGGCACCTTTTCTATCAATAGGAATGCCGTCAAAATTATTAAAATAATAATTCATTTCGGGTGCTTTATGTCCATGGGACATACGTCCAAATAAAGCCATATCTTCTGATAATTGGTGATTGATGCCTAAAGACCAAGAAAAAGAATGGTAGGTGAAATTAAAAGGATCTTTTACAGCATCGGCCAATAAAACGGAATTGTCGTAAGCAGTCAACTCATTACCGTCAAGGCCACCAAGTGCAAAGGTTGGACTTGCCCGATCTTTTTCTCCTTTATGTCGAATAAGGTCATAACGCAATCCTAGATCAATAATCATTTTTTCATCCGCGTAAAAACGATCATTTATAGAAAGACCTAACTGAGCAATAGAAGCATTTGCCCGATTGTACAGTAGTCCACCATAATTAGAAATACCTGTCGGGTCAGACAATTGGACGATTGGCATATCGGGATTTTCTAAGGTCACTGTTAATGCCTGCGGACTATTTTCATAGGTAGCATAGGCAAAACTAGCAGAGGTGAAAGATTCAATATCCGAATAGGCGGCATATATACCTCCCGTAATCTTGTGGCTGTCAAATTGTTTACTAAGAGTGAGTTGCTCCATTAGTTCTGTAGCTTCATCCAATTTTTTCCAGGGGGCGATGCCCAAAATAGCATCATTGGGCAGACTACCTTCTAAATACTCAAAAGAAGGAGCTTGCCCTTGAAAGACATTGAGGATGCCAAAATTATTTACCCTGGCCAGAACATCATTCGTTTGAGCATCTCGAAACACGACCTGCCCCAAAGGAATATTCATAAAATTTGGATCGATGCCATTCAATAAATACGGAAAAAAGCCTTCTAATCCTAGTGGTTGATTAGCAATGCTTGATTGCCAATGCGCGCTTTTATTGCTGATCTTTAAGTTGCCCTGGAGATTCCAGTCATTAAACTCCTTCCCAAAAGCCAAACCCAATGCGAGGTCTTTGGTTTGTACACCTTTATTGGTATTGTACCCATAGGTTGCATCGGCGTCCTTTCCAGCGAAACGGCCATCTGCAATATAGGTAGAAATTTTCGGTAAATTTAAAGCAGTATAATTAAAACGTTGTCCAAAGGCTGGTTGTGGATCTGTCCAGTTAATAGCCGCCAAACCCTGATAGCGATTGACTTTATCATTTAAATACTTAGCATAAATTTTAAAATAGCTATTCGGAGAAGTGCGAACAATGTTTCCTTTTAGTTGCCCTCCATTGCCCCAGGTAATATCCGTATTTCTTGCCCCTTGGTCATAGCGATAAAACCCACCTATACTATAAGTCCAGGTATTGTTTAAAGGGCCGCCTATACTCAAATCATAGCGCAGTAAGGGGTTGCTTTCTCCTTGTAATGCGCCTGTTATCAGCATTTGTCCGGCAAATTCATTCGCCCCCGTTTTTGAAATAAAGTTAAAAGTACCGCCTGGCGCATTGGTATTGGTGGTAGCTGCAGACCCGCCCCGAATTGCCTCCAAGCGATGGACTGTCTGGTCCACTCGATGAAATAGGTCCGGTCCATAATAGGTAGTATGGTAGTTTGTAACAGGTAAGCCGTCCTCTTGCAAGGACATATAGTACCAGCCAATATCGTCTTCCGCAGAAGCAGCAATACCTCTGGAATAAACCCGCGTAAATATTTCTCCAGCCGAAGCGTCTGCAAAAGTGCCAGGTACTGCTTTTAATAAATCCGCCGTGCCAAAAGCGGTTCGACTTTGAATGTTTTTCTGAGTAAGCGTGGTACTGGCAACAGAGGATTCCAGCTTTGAGGCTTCATTGAATGTACCCGTAACGATTATGCTTCCCAACTCCAAAGGGTCCGGGCTCAATTGGATCATTAAATCCGTGATGCTGTTGCCAATCTCAACTAATTTTTTCTGTGTTTTTAACCCTAAATAGGAAATGACCAAATTATAGGTCCCCGATTCGGGGACTTGTAATTCAAATTTACCGAATTCATTGCTTAGAGTACCTTTATTTAGGTGCTCTACTATTATGCTTGCACCGCTTAGTATCCCGCCATTTGTATCTGTAATTGTACCTGAAATAGTAGATTGTGCCCAACTTGCAATAGATAAGAATACTGCCATTAAAAAAAACAAGGCTTTTTGTATCCTAAATTTATTATTCATAAAGAATATATTTTTGATTGTTAACCCAACGAGAAAGGGAGAGAAAAGTTAAAAGCGGGGAGAAAATGTAGCGTGATCCGGTTTATCTATATTTCTCAATGTGCCTTATATAAGCGTCTAGATCTTTATCTCCTCGACCGGATAAATTTAGGACAAGCACATCCTCTTTTTTATAAGAAATATGCTCCAAAGCCGCAAAGGCATGAGCTGACTCCAAGGCTGGAATAATGCCTTCCGTTCGGGTCAAAAAGAAAGCAGCCTTTACTGCTTCCTTATCTGTAATGCTTACGGCTTCTGCTCGACCAGAGCTAATTAAATGGGCGTGCAAGGGGCCAATACCAGGATAATCCAAGCCAGCAGAGATTGAATAAGGTTCTATGATTTGACCGTCTTCTGTCTGCATCAATAAGGTTCGACTACCGTGAATAATGCCTTTTGTACCTAATACGCTTGTCGCCGCAGATTGACCACTATCAATCCCCAAGCCTGCTGCCTCTACCGCTACTAACCGCACGTCTTGAGCTTCCAAATAGTGAAAGTAAGCCCCTGCTGCATTGCTCCCCCCCCCTACACAAGCAATAATAATATCGGGATTTTCTCTTCCTGTTTTCTCTTTCAATTGCCACTTCATTTCTTCGCTGATCACCGACTGAAAGCGCGCCACCATATCAGGGTAAGGATGCGGTCCCACGACTGAGCCAATAATATAATGGGTATCTATGGGATTGCTAATCCAATCTCGAATGGCCTCGTTGGTCGCATCTTTAAGGGTTTGGCTGCCGCTATAAGCAGGTCGCACTTCTGCCCCCAACATTTTCATCCTGCTTACATTTGGTGCCTGTCGCTTAATGTCCACTGCGCCCATATACACGATACACTCAACGTCCATTAAGGCACAAACCGTCGCTGTCGCTACGCCGTGTTGTCCCGCACCGGTTTCTGCAATGATTCGCTTTTTCCCCAATCGCTTCGCCATCAAAATTTGGCCAATGGTATTATTGATTTTATGCGCTCCGGTGTGATTCAAATCTTCCCTTTTAAGGTAAATGTTTGTCTGATAATGATTGGAGAGCCGCTCTGCAAAATAAAGCGGCGAGGGTCGGCCGACATAATCTCTTAATAACTGCTGAAATTCTTTTTGAAAAATCGGATCATTGATGACCTCTAAATAGCAATTGCGAAGTTCTTCTATATTAGGATGCAACATTTCAGGAATGAATGCTCCTCCAAATTCTCCATAATAGCCCCGAGCATCAACCGTATATTTGCTTGTAATTATCATTATTTTTGATTCGACTATTTTTTTAGAAAAAATCATTTTTTCCTCGTTTTTCCTCAAGCATAAAAATTTAATCATACTCTTAACAGGCAACTGGGTAATCGGTAACGATATTTTGAGAACCCCGTAAATTCATTTAGAACCCAGCATTTCTTTTTTAGCGAATAATGCAGTTATAAAAATTTTTACCTTTTTGGGGTCTTTCAAACCTGCTTCAATCTCAAATCGGCTATTCAAGTCCACACCTGCCAGGCACTCTAAATCTAACTGTTTTATCTTTTTTGCAGCATCTTCACTCAGTCCTCCACTCAACAAAAAAGGAATGGCTTCTTTGTATTTTTTTAATAGTGTCCAATCAAAAGGCAGCCCATTACCACCTGGGTTTTTGCCTTTGGTGTCAAATAAAAAATATTTGCAATAAGGCGCATAGTCTTTCGTAATTGAAAAATCAAAAGTTTCATCTACTGAAAATGCCTTAATAATTTTTAGGTTATCATTACAACCGAAAGTTTGAGCACTTTGGGCTAACAGTTCATAACAGTAATCCGGCGATTCCTTGCCATGTAGCTGGACATACGTCAGCTCAAATTTTGCTATTTTTTGCACAATTATTTTCAACTCTTCATCCACGAATACACCTATTCTTTCGACTCTTCCTTTACTTGCTTTCAAGATGGACTTGGCAGCACTATCTGACACATTCCGGGGAGATTTTTTATAAAAAATCAAACCCATTAAATCAATAGGTAGTTCCAATAAGCCCTTAATGTTATTGGGATCGCGCATTCCGCAGACCTTTATTAGTATTTTTGATTGATGATTGCTCAATTTCCCATTTTTATTTTTTCGGTTTCCAGTCCTTCTTTTACAGCCTGAATGAATTGCTGACAAGCCTTTGCTGGACTCGCTGCTTTCATAAATTGTTCGCCAATCAAAAAACCTTGAAAACCATAGGTTTTTAAATCAATAATTGTTCCGGGATCGCTGATGCCACTCTCCGAAATTTTGATAAATGGATCAGGGATTAAAGGGAATAAATCTTTAGAAGTTTGGATATTGACTTCGAAGGTTTTTAAGTTTCGATTGTTTATGCCTACCACATTAATTTCAGGAGTTAGTTTGTCCAATTGGTCAGCAGCGTGAATCTCGGTTAATACTTCTAGACCTAACGATTGGGCAAATTTAGCCAACTGTGCCAGCTTTCTTTTATCCAAGCATTCAGCAATCAATAAAATGGCATCTGCTCCAATGGATTTTGCCTCTATAATTTGGTATTCATTAATGATAAATTCTTTTCGCAAAATGGGACAGAAATTAAATTTTCTAGCTTCTGTTAAATCGGCATTTTTGCCTTTAAAAAATTGAGTGTCCGTCAAAACAGACAAAGCGGATGCCCCCGCTTGCATATAACCAATTGTCACTTCCTCCACTTTTGCATAAGGGTTGATATTCCCTTTAGAGGGAGAATGCCGCTTAAACTCTGCAATGATTCCCAATTTATCTTCTCTTAATAAATAGTGACTGAGGGAAACGGTCGGCGTTTCAAAATAAATACTTTTTTCTAGCAGCTTAACTGGAAATAATGCTTTTCGCTCGGCTACCTCCGCTTTTTTATAAGCAATTATCTTTTCTAAAATGTCCATTACATTGTGATTGAGCTAAAAGGATTGGTCTGTTTTTATTTATTAAAAATCTTGATTTATAGTGTTTTTTATTTTCAGTTGAAAAATGTTTTGGTAAAATTACCTTTTTTTATAGTTTGATTATTTTGCACTACGACAAAGCCGAAACCCTAAGTTATTGCCTTTATTAGGGGCATTGCCGTAGCGGAAAGAAGTTCTAATATGGGTAGCTGGAAGATTGAAGCCACCGCCTCTCAATACCCGTAACGCTCCTGAAGAAGGTCCCTGGGAGTTTGTTTCAGGATGTTTTGGATAAGGACCTAACCAATCCCAACACCATTCCATAACATTTCCACTCATATCATATAATCCAGCCGAATTGGGTTCAAAGCTACCTGTTTCTACCGTTTGTTGGCGGTAAGTGCCCTCAATTGAATGAAATACTTCGCCAGATTCTGCGCCTGCAAAATTGATTTCTTCGGGATCTGCTCTGTTTTTGCCATTGCCAAATCGTACTTTTTCGCCGCCTTGTCGAGCAGCAAACTCCCACTCGGCTTCCGTTGGAAGTCGATAGCCATTGGCAGACCAATCCGCTGTTACTGACCATTTTAGAGAATCTGATTCGCTAAGATTATTAGGGTCTTGGACATCTTTATCGATTGTATAAACTTTCTCATACCCATGTTCTTCGCTAAGCCAGTTACAGTACTCTATTGCTTGATACCAATTAATTTTCAGCACCGGTTTGTTCCCTCTTCCCCAGCCATTATCCGGGCTTAAGGCCAGTCCTTGTCTCTTGCAAAAGAGGTCAAATTCATCAAAAGTAACTTCATAAACGCCTAGGTAAAAGCTATTTAAAGTGACTACATGGGGTAGCTCTTCCCCTAATTGGTCGTCCATTACATCCCCCATTGCAAAAGTATTGCCTTGAATGAAGCTCATTTTTGGAAGAGGGATAGCAAAATTTCTAAGCGATGGACTTTCTCTAATTTCCAAAAGTCTCTTTAATAAGTAATCAACCGAATCAGATATTCCTATATCTGCCGTTGCATCAATAGAATCTAATAAATTGCCAAGTATCGCCTCTAACTCAATATTTAGGGTCGCTTCTTTGCTTTTTTCGTCAAAAATGACTTCCTTTTTCAAAGTCTGATATCCTTCTCCTTCAAACCGAATGAATACCCTATTATTTCTTATTAATTTAATAGTTGTTTGGAAGGAGAATTCACCTTTGGAGGCAATGCTTTCCAGTCCTTCTTCAGAAAAAATGCTTATTTCAGAAACAGGGGCATTACCCGTAGCCAGATCAATAATCTTGCCTTGAATAGTATATTTTTCAACTAAATCATCCGCCGGCAATAAATGAATCGTATCAATTTGGTATATAAGCGAATCCTTTGAAATAATTTTAAAACTATCTTGAATTGATAAAAAGTCCATTTTTTGAATATCCAGATTCACTGTTTGCATAGCAGTATCTGGAAGAATATCAAATGAATACCAGCCCTCGGCATTCGTAACGACAAATTGATTTTTATAAACGACTTTTGTATTGGGAATAGGTTTTAAGGTTTGCTCATTCAATATATACCCTTGGAGGGAGACTTCAACAGGCTTTTCCTCTTTTAAACACCAGGCAATGGCCCTTTGTATATCTGCATCTAAACTGTCAAATAACATAGCTCTATTAAAATGATAACAAGCCTCTTCTTTTAAAATCCTCAGAGAGCTAGAATCCGTAGATATTTGCTTTATTTGACTTAAATTGTTATAAAACTGCACTCCTCGGTTAAAATATTCCACTCCCAAATTCCCGAAATAGGCCAATTTGGCAGAATCCAGTTTTGTATTATTTGCCGAAGTGTTGTTCAAGGCGTCCGTTTCCACAATCTTCTGAACTGCTTTAGTAAGGCTATCCACAATTATTTCCTGTTGCTGCTGAATGGCATCTCTGCCGAGATATTCATTGTATAATATTCGATGCTCTGGCTTAGAAATGCACAAGGTAAGTGGTGTGCCTCTGTGTTCATAGATCACCAATTCGCCATCGCAATTCTCCCATTTTTCAGGCAACCAATAAATAAAGCTCATCAGCAATAACCAAAGTGGAAAAATAAATAAAAAATCTCTCCAAAAGCCTTTCATCCCTAAATTGGGAAACCCAATTTTATTTAAATACTTTTTCCATTCTTTAGGTATAATAAAATCCTCCAATTTAGGCTTTCGAGCAAGTTTGCTTATTATTGGAATTTCTGCTCTTTTATTTTTATAATTAATAGGATCTGCGTACTCAAAAGTTGCAAAACGCTCTTCCAGGCCGAGAATGGTATCGTGTTTATCAAAAATTTGTTCCTTGCCCAACTGAGCGTGCGCTTGTAATAATTGGGCGATTTCTTTCTTGAGGTCTTGATAAAGTTTGGGATGCTGCCCATGCAAGTATTTTAACAGCTTGACCCTAACCGTATCCGGTATTTTTCCCTCAATAAACCAGGGTATTTTGACCAATTCAAACAACTGTTCAATGGATAGGAATAAATTATCGCGAGCCGCTAAAAATTTACCCAAATGAACGGTCAAATTCCAGTGAAGCGTTGGGTAAAAAGCGCAAGCAGCTACCCAAGGCGTGATCAATGGAGTAAAATATTGTCGAAGAAAAGGAATGGTAGTCGATTTAGCTGCTTTGAAGTTAATGGTTTTTTCCTCTTCAAAGGCATTGCTCTTTATGACCGTTTCTTCATTAAATTGCGTTATTAAAGTATCCAGCCCATGTATTGTGGCAGGAATCAAGGTAAAATTTTCTCTTAAAGAAACATCCTTTTCTACTTTATCAAAAATTGGAGCAGGTAATAAGATAGCAGCCGATTTCCAGCCGTTAAATAAGTCTTTCCAACCTTGGAGTTTTTTGATAAATGAAGCTTCAGAACGATAGCTAGCGGCTAGAATGATTAATTGAGAAGCATAATACTTATGTTGTAGTTCCTCTAGTTTGATTCCCTTCGGGTTTGTTTCATTGCGGCAGAGTAGCATTTTTTCGTCAAAAAAATACCGCTCTAAATACACTTCATTCTGTTTAAAATGCTCAAAGAGCAACTCATATAGCTGGCTTAAATGATTGGCTTCTGATGGGTTATCAATTAGTAGCACATATTCTGCGGGACGCGTTTGTAATTCATATTGAAATTGAATCATTCCTGCATTTCTCACCGTTTTGTTGACCGTTTTTGGGATATTTAATCGGTAAAAATCGTCCGGAGTTCTCTTTCGCAAATTATTTAATATTCTGACGAAAGTATCCCCTGTTAGTATTTCTTCAATTGCCCCAGGTTTTAGACTCCAT
Source organism: Saprospiraceae bacterium (assembly GCA_965222705.1). Classification (GTDB taxonomy): domain Bacteria; phylum Bacteroidota; class Bacteroidia; order Chitinophagales; family Saprospiraceae; genus JAFMDF01. The sequence continues at coordinate 35,804 of CBDCUO010000026.1, forward strand.
ACTGGGGTTGTTTTAAGGTCATGGTTTAGTTTTGCTATTAGCCGCTTTCGTTTTTTATCCCTATTCAAAAGGATTTTTCCTAAAATAAGGGTAAGAATGGCCGCTAATAATAACTTGATCCATTTAGCATATTTTTGGTAAAATTCTTCCCAAGCCGATAAGGGAGGAACCTCAATGTCTCTTATATCATTGAGGAAGGGGTATCTTTTTATATTAAAATCCGCTTTATTCCTTTTTGCGATTCGCTTCTGTGGGACTTCTTGCTCGATTGTATCTAGGCGAGGTGCCTCCACCATGAGGTAAAAGGCGGTTTGCCATTGCTGTCTCTTAACGTCTATATATCGAACCCTTACCGAATCTATGCCCGTTGAGTCTTTTGCATTAAAAGTCAGACAGAAATTATCAAGGGTGAAATTACCAAGCGTGGGAAATCCAGGCGGCCTTTTATATACCAACGCTCTGGTCATTTGAGGTTTTCCTCTCAATTTCTTTTCCTCAATACATACCGTCTTGGACCTGCCGGGAGCAATGGTAAAATAGGTGGGTTCAATGGTTTTGATGATCGGCTCATTGTCTTTTATAGCGCGACTGAAAAAATACAAAAGAAGTGCCGTTATTCCTAATAGAAAAATGAGTTCACGGGTAGATAGAAAGGATGTTGTTGTCTTTTTATTGTATATTTTTCGGAAGGCTTTATCCGTAGATCGAACACGCTCCAAGCACCGATCGTATATGTCGTAAACTACTGCTTGCTCCTCTTCATTGGTGGCAATTAAAGGGCACAATATTGTTTTTAGCTGAGAAAGCGATAGATCAGGGGGCAAAATGTCCAATGCTTTTTGCCATTGGAGGTGTTGTTCCGTTCCAAAATAAAAGCCTTCTTCCTCTAAAGCACTTAGAAGTTCAGCTAACAGCCGATATTTCAGAGGTGAGTTTTGAATTTGAAATTTATTTGTTGTAAATAAAAGCTAACTTGAATCACTAGGCTTTTAAACGCTTTTTTAGCGTCATCATGTCCTCTTTGTTTTTTGCTAAAACCGAATAAGAAACGATTAGGCTTTCCTTTTCTTCATCTGATAGTTTATCGAGCTTTGTCAAGTTAGAAGTGTTAAAATTCAATTTTTGTAATAATAAAGCCCAATGAATCAATTCTGCTGTCGCTGGCTTTTTCCGAAGGTTTGTTTGTTGTCTAATTTCCTCAAAATGTTCAACAATTGCTTTTAAATCTGCTGAAGAAAAACTGGAAACCTTCGCTTTTAATATTTCTAAAAGTTGGGTGGCATCAGGGAAAGGAATATGGTAAAAAGACACCCTCCGCAAAAAAGCATCCGGCAAGTTTTTTTCTGAATTGGAAGTCATGATAATGACTGGTCTATTTTCTTCTGATGCTTTATATGTTTTTCCCGTTTCGGTTACTTTGAACTCCAAATCTTCTAAAGCTGCCAAAATATCATTAGGCAAATCTCTCGGCGCTTTATCTATTTCATCCATTAAAACGACAAATTGTTTATTTTCTTTAATGGCCTTTCCCAAACTTTGATAAGTAATAAACCGTTCCTCTACTTCATCCGGACTTAATACTTTTGAATTGGTTTGACTGAACTGAAAATGCCCCAAAGCGTCATATTTATAAAAAATATCTTTGAATGTAGAGCTCGTCTGCGCATTAAATACAAGTGGCTTTCCCAGCTTAAATATCCAAGCGATATGGTGCGCCAATCGGGTTTTTCCCGTCCCAGGCTCTCCAGTAAGCAGAAGTGGTTGCCCTAGAGCAAGCGAAACATTTACCGCATCTATCAAACCTGGAGAGGGCATATATAATTTGGGATCGTTAATAGTTGGATCCCTCTTTATTACCGGCAATTCTCGTTGTTTATCCTTAGAATAAATTTGGAAAGACATAATTTTGTTGTATATGCGTTTTGAATTGAGGTCAACTAGCGAAATGGGTATTTTGAAAACCCTTTTTTACGCCTTTTTTGTTTATTTGGTTTCAAATAATCCAATAGGCATCAATCCTTGACGGCGATAAGTTATTCATTCCTTAAAACCTCAAAAATATATTAAAAATAATAAATTTTTGATTTTTGAAAATTACTTCTTTGACAAATTTCATGGTACTACAAAGATGAATCACCAAACAACAAGAAGGGCTTTTTATTCTATGCGGGCCTGGAATAACGGAATTTGTCGAGACAACCAAAATTATAAAATAATATTATGTACTCAATAACTGAATTAATCAGAAAACGACGCTCTATTTTTCCAAAAAATTATACCGACCAGCCTATTTCTAAAGCTATTATAACTGAAATTTTAGAAAATGCGAACTGGGCACCTACCCATAAAATGACCGAACCCTGGCGATTTAAAGTATTGACAGGCAAAGCATTAGAAAAGCTAAGGGATTGGCAAGTTGACTGGTATTTGACTAATACGCCAAAAGAACAATTTTCTGAGCAGAAGTTAAAAAAACTGCAAACCAAGCCGCTTAAAGCAGCTTGCATCATCGCCATTTGTATGCAGCGAGACCCTAAAGAAAGTATTCCAGAATGGGAAGAAATAGCCGCCGTTGCCTGTGCAGTCCAAAATATGTGGCTAACTGCAACGGCTTACCGTATTGGAGCGTATTGGAGTTCTCCTAGATTTATTCGAGATATTGCTTCCTTTTTGAACTTGAAAGAAGGAGAGCGTTGCTTGGGTTTCTTTTATATGGGATATCATCACTTACTCCATATACCCGCAAAGCGGCAAGCGATAGCCAATAAGGTAACTTGGCTCTAATAACTATCACCAAAAGCAATTTGTTAAGTCATGGATTTGAAAGAAGCCCTATTAAAAGAACATTCTAAAAAACAAGCCCTATTGATTGCTAGTTATATTGGCGACAATCCAGGGCGATTTGACGATTTAATGAAACTTTTTTTTAGCAAGGAATATCGGGTGGCTCAACGGGCGGCCTGGGTGATGAGTCATTGCACTGATCATTATCCTGGTTTAATGCGGCCTCATCTAAAAAGATTGGTGAAAAACTTGCAAGACCCAACCCTTCACGTAGCAATAAAAAGAAATACGGTTCGATTTTTAAGCAATTATGAGTTGCCTAAAGACTTAATGGGCCTTGTTGCCGATTATTGTTTTAAATTTTTAGCAGACCCCAAAGAGGCAGTTGCTGTAAGGGTGCATGCTATGTTAGTCTTATATAACTTTTGCAAAAAAGAGCCTGGATTGTCCAATGAATTAAAAATACTCATCGAAGAAAATATGCTTCATGGGACGGCTGCTTTTAAAGCAAGAGGACGAAAAATTTTGCAGGGGCTAAAAAAAATTGCAGTATCCTAACAAAACAAGTGGCTACTATTTGTAACCACTTGTCTGATATAAGATCGAATGCTTATTTTCTACTAAAATTCTCCTTCGCCTCCTTCAAAATCCCCGCCGCTGCGATTGCCCCTTCGACCTCTTTGCTTTTTCTGGTTCAAGCGGTAATTAAGCGTAAGTCGAACCGTTCTACTACGCCATTGGAAATTTCCTTTGGAATAAAAGTCGTCAAGAATGGTTTCGTATCGCCACTTTCGGGTATTAAATAAATCCCTCACGCTTAACGTCAAAGTGCCGTTATTTTTTAAAATATCTCTGCTGATAGCCAAATCTGTTGAGAAAACCCCCTGCCGTTTTCCTTGAGTCGTTTCTCTTGGTGCCCGGTAGCCAAGGCGCAATTGAATATCCGTATTTTTCCATAAAGTTATTCTGGAAGTTCCTCTTCCCTGCATAGTATGGGTATCGCTTTCCAAGTCCTCTCGAATATTGCTGCCGTCCGTGATGGCTCGGTAGAAATTCAGATCGCCGTTTATTCGCCACCATTTTACGGGGTTGTAAGAAAAAGTAAATTCAAAACCATAGGCATTTTCATCTTTTAAATTTTCAGGACGAGACAAGGTGGACTGATCGTCCAACACGGTCAAAATGCTTCGCTCAATCGCATCCGTAGAATAGCGATAATAAATAGAAGAACTCAAGGAACCTTTTTCCCAATATTTGATATGACCAAATTCAATAGAGTGGGTCAGTTCGGGATCTAGATTGGGGTTTCCGCTACGCTGATTTCTACTGTCCGAGAAGGTATAAAATGGATTTAGAAACCAAAATCTTGGCCGCTGAATTCTTCGGCTATAACTTAGCTGAATGGCATTTTCTTTCGGCAAATCATAAGTAAAATGGGCACTTGGAAATAAATTAAAATAATCTCTTGCATTCGTTTCGTTGGTTTCTACCAGCTTGGTAATTACATCGGAATACTCGCCTCTCAAACCCAATTGGTAAGAAAATTTGCCTTTTTTATCTCCAATTATTGCATAAATTGCATGAATGTTTTCATCATAGAAAAAATTATTGCTGTAAGGAATACCGCCCTGATTCTCATTCAGTACTGGTTGTGAGATGCCGTCTTTGATTTCTGTCAAATCATAATCATTTCTAATATCCCTGATAGAACTTCGCCAGCCCAATTCAAATTTTCCTTCCTTACTAATTGGGTTGGTATAATCTATTTGAAACAACCACTGCTTTTCTCCTTCTTCATTTTTGGAATCCTGGACAAGGTCTGGTATGTCTGCGGGAGAATAATCACTTTGGAAGTATTTCTCCAGATAATCAGAACTTTGAACTTCACTATCTTCTTCAAATTGGATATTTGCCGTTAGTTCTTGTCCTTTTTTATTAAAAATTCTTTTATAGTTAATAGCGTATTGTAAGGCTTTTTCTTTTTCTATTTGTTCATCTGTTCGGATGGTTACATCGGTTAAATTATCAATAGTGTTCAAATAATCTAAGTAATTGACTGTTGCCAAGTTATCTTCATTATTTTTTCTGTATAAAAAGGATCCTGTCAAGGTGTTTTTATTATTGAAAAAATAATCTGCTCCCAATCGAATGCTATTGGACCAGCCCCCGCGTTCATGTTCTCTGGTCAAGTCCTGGATCAGGGTTGTACCTGCTTTGACTCTTTCTTGATAAGTGGCTCCACCGCCCTTGTTTTTTCGATAAGCCAAACCATAATTGGCGAAGAAGTTTACCTTTTTTCTTCTATAATTCATATTGACTCCAATCCCGTAATTATCCGGTTGCCCTAGCGTGAAATCAAAAGAACCATTCACTCCTTTTTTGCGGTCTTTTTTCAAAACAATATTGATAATGCCCGTCATTCCCTCTGCTTCATAGCGAGCGGAAGGGTTAGTGATGACTTCGACTTTATCTATCAAATTAGCGGGCAAAGACCTCAAGCCGTTGGCATTATCTATTCCTACCAAGCCGGAAGGTTTGCCGTCAATTAGAATTCGAACATTATCGCTACCTCTTAAACTTACATTTCCTTCTACATCCACCTGAACGGAAGGGACATTATCCAAAATATCCTCAGCCGAACCGCCTCTATTAGCAAGGTCTTTTCCTACATTAAATACTTTTTTATCCAATGCTAATTGCATTTGACTTCTTTCAGCGTGCACTTCTACCTCAGAAAGTGTCGTTGCATCTGCGCTTAATACAATATCACCCAAATCAACCTCCAATTGCTCTTTGCTAAGTGCTATATTTTCAATTACTTTGGTTTGAAAGGAGAGAAATTCTATTTTGGCAAAAAACCTGCCAGGGCGGGTTTCTATCATAAATAATCCTTTTGCATTCGTGATGCCGCCCGTTATCATCGAGCTATCCCTCCTGGAAAACAGCGTGACTGTTGCGTAATCCAGTGGTTGACCGCTATCGCCGTCCAATACTTTTCCTTTAAGGGTGGCTTTAGGGGGCGGCCCATTTCCTCTTTTGCCTTGCCATTTACGATTGTTTTGGGCAGAGACAAAGGGCAGATTTGCCAAAAAGCAAATAATAAAACATACAATTATCGAGTAATCTTTCATGGGTTAAAGGCTTATAAAAAAGTGAACGGTTCGTTTTTGAGAAATTTCTCATTTTATTTCTCAGGTTATTAATTTTGAAGTTGTGCGATGTATCAATTCATTAGACGAGCTCCAGTTAAATTATTTTCCCCAATTGATTTCAGCTTGGAAAATTTCCAGCATAGGATTAAGCCCTACAAATTTACGTAAGAATCCTATACAGAATTTGTAGGAAATTTGAGGCAATTCTGAAGTTTGGATTCAAGAGGAGAACTCAACAGTCAATTGATGTATGCCTTTATCAAAAAGGTAATTTACTTCAAAGTTATTTACCTCGCAGATTTTTTTGACAATTGCCAAGCCCAAGCCCAAAGAATTTTCGCTTTGATTGCTTTTTCTGAATCGCTCGAATAATTGGCTGGTAGAAATTTTAGGAGGCATGCCTGGATTTTTGATAATTAATTGATTTTTATTTAAATTAATACTTATCCAGCCATTTGGAAGGTTATAACGCACGGCATTTTTTAGCAAATTATTGACTAGAATTTCGGATAGAGAAGCGTTGATGCCCAACAAAATATTCTTTTCAATGTGGCTTTCCAAAGAAATGCCTTTTAATTCGCTAATATCTTTGAAATTATCGGTTGCCTGTGTTACTATTGTCGAAAAGTTGGTGATTTCCAAATTCGAAAATTCTTTGTTTTCGATCTTTGTTAGTAGGGATAAAGACTGCCCCAGTTTGGATAGTTTGGATAAGGCCGTTTGAGCAGACTGAATAAGTTCCAGCTGTCTTGAATTTAAATCGGGATTTTCCAATAATAATTCCAGTTTTCCATTAGCAACGGCAATGGGCGTTTGCATTTCATGGGCTGCATTTTCGGAGAACTCCTTCAAAGAAATATAATCTTGCCTAGCTTTAGTGGTCATTTGGGTGATAAAATCATTGAGTTTAGAAAACTCTTTGGTGGAGGTCGCTGCAAATTGCACCGGGTCATCATTTTTTAAATTAAAAGCGCTAATTTTTTGTAAAGTTTTCTGAAATGGCTCAAATAACCAACTGGAAATCAGAAAGCTACAAAGTAATAACATCAGACCCAACCCTAGAAAAAGTCGAGTCATTACACTGATCACGCCTTCCGAAACATCATCCGACTCCATAAAAATATCGAACATGCTGATGCGATAATATTCCTCATTTATCTTTCTGGTTATGGTCAGCTTTCGATGCGGTTCCAGTCGTTTCCAGTAAGGATGCATGGCCATTGTGTCAGTAAAAAGATAGAGCGTATCCTTAGGCTGAATATTGGTTACCTTTTCAATTTGGGTCTTTTTATTGTTCAGGGCATCTATGGGTTTCCCTTCTTTGATCGCTTCCTCTATTAAATACATATTTTGCGCCAGGGAGTAATCCGTTTCTCTATCTACCATTTGTCGAATCATTTGATAAGTTATGACTCCCCCAACGCCGAAGACGAGTAAGGCAATTAGTAAATAAAGCAAAGTTGTCTTAGTAATTAAGCGCATTACTTGATTTTTATCTGCAAAATTAGCATCTAATTAATGAACAAATCAATTTTTTCGAGTTCAGTTGGTTCCAAAACAACACTTTTTGCCTAGCAAACTTGGCTCAAAGACCCCTATTTCTCGAAAAGAAAGATAATTTTGGAGTGATATTTGTTGTCAAATTAAAATAGTTTTTAATACAAATACTTCAAGTTTACCAAATGAAGACGAGCATGAAAAGCAAAAAATTATGATTCGCACGACTCCTCTTATCCTTTTTATATTTTTTTTGTTTTCTACTGTTTATGGGCAAGAAGCACTTAGCTGGAAAAAACATAAAAAATTGGCAGACAAGCTTTTTGAAGCTAGTCAATATGCTGATGCGGGCGAACATTACGAGAAGGCCTGGCAACAGCATGCGCGAGAGGAATCTCTAATTTTTAAAGCCGGCGAATGTTTTTACAAAATCAAAGATTTTAAAAAGGCTATCCAATCTTATCAATACGTAAAAGACAATAATGAAAAATTCCCTTTGGTGGGTTTAAAATATGCCCGATCTCTTAAGCAAGACGGACAATACGCCAAAGCGAATGAGGCATTTATTTATTTTATAAATGCTTATCAGGGTAGCGACAAGGCAATTTTGACTTCTATCGTTTCCAATGAGATAAAGGGCTGTGAACTGGGAATATCCATGAAGGCTTCTGGGAAAGAATCCAGCATTCAAATCCATCATCTAAGCGAAAATATTAACTCTCCCGAGATCGAATTTGCGCCTATTCCTTTTACTGATGAGCTGCTCTATTTTTCTTCTACGATGCAGGGAAATCAAGCCCATTTATTTCGGTCTCAAAGAAAAAGAGGGGAATGGGGAAGAGCTGCAATAGCTAATGGCCTGCCCGCTTTACCTAAAAAACATCTGGCAAACGGTTCGTTCGCTCCCGATGCTCGGCGTTTTTATTTTACGCTCTGTGATAATGCAGAGGGACTATCTTCTAAATGCGAAATATATGTATTAAAGAGAGAAAATTCCAGATGGTCCACTCCCATTTGCTTAAGAGATTATATCAATATTGACGGTGCCACTACTACCCAGCCCTGGATAGTTCATCAAAATGGATTCGAAATTTTGTATTTTTCTTCAGATAGAGAAGGAGGAATTGGAGGGATGGATATATGGTATGCTACTAGAAGCCTTGACAGTGACGACATTGATTTTACATATCCGGTTAATGCGGGTCCCATGGTCAATACTATTGGCGATGAAATTACTCCTTTTTATGAAGCTAAAACCGGAACACTCTTTTTTAGTTCCAATGGAAAAATCACGTTAGGAGGGTGGGATATATTTAGCACAAAAGGGACTATGCATAATTGGGAAAAAACCAAAAATCTCGCCGCCCCCATTAATTCGAGTGCTGATGATTTTTATTATGTCCAAAAACCTTCTGGGAATGGAGGTTTTTTGGTATCCAACAGGCTTTATGGTCTAGAGAAAATCTCTACTCGGGATGAAGATATTTTTGAATTTGGTGAAAAAGAAAAAAAGGACTACTTATACGTTTTGGGGCAAGTTATGGATAGTAATGCGACCTCAACGATTAGTGATGTTCGCATTTCTCTATATGAGCTAGTCGGTGGAAAAGAAAAATTATTATCTTCCAAGAAAATTTCGCAGCCTGATTACCGCTTCAAAGTATTCCCTGATAAAAAATTGAGATTAGTCGCCGAAAAGTCGGGCTATTTGAGGAGCATTTATGATTTTGACACCTATAATGCAAGCGGACAGGCTGATTACACACATATATTTTCTTTACATGCTAAAAAAATGGAGGCAACTACTCCAAAAGAAAAAGAAACATTCGCCTCCCCTTATACAACCGCTACTGCTCAAATAGATGCCTCAATCATTTCCAGACAAAAAGTAATAAAAACAAACCCTTCCGGATATGCTACTGAAAATACTCACATACCTCCCTCCAATTTATCCCACCACGACACTTATTACAAGGTGCAATTGATCGCAGTCAATTTTCATAACGAAAACCATCCAAGGTATGAAAAGGTGAAAAGAATTGGTACTCTTGAAACAGAAGAGCTGAAAGGGAAAGGCGTGATTAGAGTACTATTAGCAAATTATTCGACTAGAGAAGAAGCCGAAGAAGTAAGAAAAAAGGTCAAGGAATATGGCTTTTTGGATGCTTTTTTGGTTGAATATAAAAGCGGCAAACGAATAAGAAGACTTTGGTAAAAGCCTTATCGGTAAGCATCTTTCAATGTTCCTCTTTCAAATAAACAAGCAGCTATAACGTTTCAATTAACGTTACGATTCGTAACTTCAAGAAGTTATTTTATTCCAATATGGCTGAACAAAAGAAATATAATAAATCAAAAAATTACTCAAACCAAAATAGAAATAAAAATCAACGGTATCAGGGCAACAAAAGAAATTATAATAAAAATAATTATAGAAATAATCATAACAATAATCAGGCGCGGCCCAATCCCTCTGCTTCTCCAAAAGAAATTCCCAAGCAACAAACGCAGTCCAAAGCGGAATCCAGCAATGACTTATTGTGGTTTACCATCTTTCTTGTAAGTTTGGCAGGTTACTTTCTGGCGCAAAAATTTTATTTCCCCCCGAAAGAAAAAACGAGTATATATGGACTTACTGCTAATCTTCCTTTTGTGAAAGAAGGTAAATTGGCATTTATAGATACACAATCTGACGGGCACATTGCCGATATTGACATTGAGGTTGCTAAAACAGATTATGAAATCACCCAGGGATTAATGCATAGAAAATATTTACCGGCAAATGGCGGGATGTTATTTGTTTTCAACGAAGAAGCTCCAAGAACTTTTTGGATGAAAGATACTTACCTTGCCTTGGACATTCTTTTTATCAATGCCAACAAAGAAATTATTAGAATTCGAAAAAATGCTGCTCCTTTTTCCGAATTGTCTATTCCTTCCGGAGGAAAAGCGCAATACGTAGTGGAAGTATTGGCGGGATTTACAGAATCTTATCAGATACATGTCGGAGATCGGATTGAGTTTCAATATTAATTTGAAAAGAATTTTCCACAAAGAATAAAATCACTCCTCCCAATTAAATATTCGGTTTGTTGAGGAATGGCTTGATAGAAAATGATGTCACAAATATTGAGTTTTTATAATTTTTAACACAACGCTTTTTTCCTGTATTAAAAATCCAGATTTTTAAGTAAAAAAGGGTTCCATAAATTTTCATCTATCTTTTTTGGAAACACTACAGATTTTATTAAAAAAACTTTAATTAAAAAATTATTTGTATTTTACTATTAAACAATACATTAGAGTTGATTCGTCAAAAAAATACAATATTATTTTTTTAATATCATTAATTTATTTTCAAAATTTGGTAGCATTGATGAACCTTTTTTATGTATCTTTACTTAGAAAAATCATGATAATATATCTATGAAACAACACAACTACAATAAACAACATACACTAGATGACTTAGTTTCCGAGTATGAGGCTATGTCACAAAAGGGAGCGGTAGTTTTTTATGAGGAAGCGGTATTTTCTCAACTAATTGGCTACTACCAAAACGAAAAAGCAATTGATCAGGCCCTCGAAGTAGTCGAGCTTGCTTTGACCCAACATAGCTATTCCGCCAACTTATACTGTAAAAAAGCGGAATTGCTCATTGCTGTATGTCACGAATCTGAAGCTTTAGTAGCCCTGGAGCAAGCAGAGTTGCTTTCACCAAGAGATTATGAAGTTCACCTTCTAAAAGCGGACATACACCGCTTGCTGGGCAATCACCACCTTGCGCTTTCCATTCTTGATGAGCTTAAACATTCATTCGGCAAATATAACTCTATTGAACTAGCTGATGTTTTCTTTTCAGAAGGACTCATCTATGAACAAATGCAGAATTATGACGCTATGTTTGAGGTATGGAAGGAAGTGTTAACGCTCAATCCCAACCATGAGGAAGCATTAGACCGAATATGGGCTTGCGTAGAATTGTCGAGAAAATTTAAAGAAGGTATCAAAATTTGCCATAAGGTTATAGATAATGACCCTTACTGTAAAATGGCCTGGTATAATCTAGGGCATGCCTATACTTATTTTGGCAATTACTCTAAGGCTATTGAAGCCTATGAATACACCTTTATAATAGATGAAAAATTTGAGTGGGCATATCGCGATTGTGCGGAACTATGCATGGAAATGAAAGATTATTCTAAGGCGCTCGATTGTTATAAGGAAGTTTTAACCCATTTCCCTCCCGATGGCGAACTGCTTTTTAAAATTGGGCAATGCTATCACTTCTCTGATAATGTCAAAATTGCTCAAGATTTCTACAGACAAGCTACTAAACTGGATGTTCTGAACGATGAGATTTATTTTCATCTTGGCGAATGTGCTGCTCACCTGCAAGATTGGAACAGCGCCATTCACTATTATAAAAGGGCAATCGAAATTGAAAGTAAGCGCGAAGAGTATTATGCCTCTCTGGCAGAAACCTATGTGCAACTGGAAGAGTATGAAAAAGCCTTTTTATATTTTGATAGAGCTACAGAGTTAGCCCCTGAACAAACGGGTTTTTGGATAAGGTTTACCTCCTTTCTTCTTAACTTAGGGGCGCACCAAGAAGCATTGGATGTGCTAACAGATGCGGAAGAATATACCGTGGGGGAGGAAATACTGTACTACAAAGTCATTTGTCTGTTCAAAATGGGTAGAAGAAAACAAGCGATGAATTTATTAGGGGAAGCATTGACAGAAGACTTTGAAATGCACACTTTGCTACTCAGCTATCTTCCCGAATTGGCTAAGGATAGTAAGTTCAATGCCATGCTCAATTTTTATCGCTACGAAGGTTAACGAAATGGGACATATGCCTCATTTCGACAATAAATATTAATAAAAACAGCTACCTCCAGTATGGTCGTAGCTGTTTTTATTATGCTCACTATTCTTGCTCGTACCATATTTAATTTCCTTAACTTTGCCTCCTTAGTACTTTGTAACAATAAAATAATAAGTCCGTCATTTGGCGGAGTTATTTGTCGTTACTTAATCTCATTTTTTTCTGACCAATCAATTTCTGTCAAAAAATTTAATCTGTGGAGGATTATCTTCAACAACTCAACGATGTTCAGCGACAAGCAGTAACAACTATAGACGGCCCCGTGTTGGTCGTGGCGGGGCCAGGTTCTGGAAAAACAAGGGTATTGACCTATCGCATTTCTCATATTATAAAACAAGGTATCCCTCCGTGGGAAATATTAGCCCTAACGTTTACGAATAAAGCTGCCAGGGAAATGAAAGAACGAATTTCTAAGGTAGTTGGAGATCGAGCCAATTTGGTTTGGGCAGGGACCTTTCATTCTATTTTTGCTCGAATATTACGGGTGGAAGCCAGCAAAATTGGCTATCCATCTAATTTTACTATTTACGATTCAGAAGACTCCAAAAGCCTTATTAGTTCCATTATAAAAGAATTAAACCTAAATAAAGAACAGTATAATACTAATGCTATTGCTTCCCGAATTTCTTCTGCAAAAAGTAACTTAATTACGCCTAAATTATATGTGCAGATGCAAGAATTGATGAGCCAAGACCGCATCAATAAAAGACCTTATATTCACCATATTTATGAAAAATATGTAGTGCGTTGCAAACGAGCAGGAGCAATGGATTTTGATGATTTATTGTACCAGTTGTATTACTTGCTTCATAAAAATCCGGATAATGTTTTAGATAAATATCGAAAGAAATTTAAACATTTATTAGTAGATGAATTTCAAGATACCAATTATTTGCAATACGCCATTATTAAGAAATTGACCAAGTACGAAGGAAGTAAACAAAACATCTGTGCAGTAGGCGATGATGCTCAAAGTATTTACGCCTTTAGAGGGGCAACCGTAGAAAACATTTTGGATTTTGAAAAAGATTTTAAAAATTTAAAAACTTTTAAACTGGAGCAAAATTATCGCTCTACACACCATATTGTTCAAGCTGCTAATTCCATTATTGGGTACAATAAAAAGCAGATAAAAAAGAAAATCTGGTCCCATAAGGGATCTGGTTTGAAAATCCGAGTGATCAAGGCTTTATCCGATACAGAGGAAGGAAAGCGCATCGCAGATGCGATCGTAGAGCAAAAAAACCGCCATCATTTGAGTAATAGGGATATTGCCATTTTATATCGAACCAATGCTCAATCCAGAATTTTTGAAGAGTATTTAAGACGATATAATATTCCTTACCAAGTTTTTGGTGGTATGTCTTTTTACCAAAGAAAGGAAATAAAAGACTTATTAGCTTACTTGCGACTTGCGATCAATCAGAACGATGAAGAAGCCCTAAAACGGGTACTAAACTATCCGAAAAGAGGCATTGGAAAAGCCACCTTAGACAAGATCAACCAGCAAGCAGGAGCCAGCGCAGTTACCATGTGGCAAGCCATAGATGAAGTAGCCCTGCCCGCCAGAACCAAAAATAAGCTTAAAAGTTTTAAAACCTTAATCAATGCTTTTGCTCAAAGAGCCAAAACAGAAGATGCCTACGAGTTAGCTGCTTATGTTGCTCGCCAATCCGGTTTGATCACTTTATTAAAAAGCGATACTTCCATAGAAGGGCTTGGGCGGTTGGAAAATGTCACTTCTCTATTGGATGGTATCAAGGAGTTCGTTGAGAATGATGAATTGCAGGAAGAGGAGGTACAAGCAGACAAGTCTCTGGCGACCTATTTGCAAAATATTTCGCTCCATACCAATCAGGATGAAGAGCAAGAAGGCAACTATGTTACCCTAATGTCTTCCCATTCTGCAAAAGGCTTGGAGTTTAAATCTGTTTTCGTCGTGGGCTTGGAGGAGAATTTATTCCCTTCCTTTATGTCCATGAAAAATAGGGCGGGCATAGAAGAAGAGCGCCGGCTGTTTTATGTGTCCATTACCCGAGCAGAAGAATATCTAACCCTTTCTTTTGCCAATCAGCGATACCGACATGGAAAGCATAGTCAAAATGGACCTAGCCGCTTTCTTGAGGAGATTCCAATCGAGCATTTAGAGGGTAATTTTAACGTCCCTCAACCTTCTTTTGGCATTGCGCCTAGACAAAGAGCCAGCGTTTCAGGGAATTTTAAAAAAGTGCGAACGGAGGTCAAATTATCCATTGATATAGCCGACTTCAAGCCCAGCCCAAGTTCGGAAATTAAAAAAGGTATGAAAGTATTGCATTTAAAATTTGGAGAGGGATACGTGGAACAAGTGGACGGACATAAAGATAAAAAGGTTGCAACAATTAATTTCCGACAAATTGATAACCCAAAGCGGCGGATTATGCTCAAGTTTGCTAAGTTGCAGATTTTGGAGTGATTCTTTTTTCAAAAATAAAATTTAATGCTACTCCCTTACTTTCAAAAAGACCAAATCGAAGCGGGCTGCGACGAAGCCGGAAGGGGTTGCCTAGCCGGACCGGTCTTTGCGGGTGCAGTCATTTTACCAAAAGATTTCCAAAATGCCGCTTTAAAAGATTCCAAACAATTGGCTGAAAATCAAAGAGGTCAGCTAAGAACCATTATTGAAAAAGAAGCCCTCGCCTGGGCAGTTGCTACTTGCTCCCCTACCGAAATAGATAAAGCCAACATCTTGAAGGCTTCATTCTTTGCTATGCATCGGGCTATTGAAAAGCTGGCAATTGTGCCGAGCTCCTTACTGATTGATGGCAACCGCTTTATTCCTTATAAAAATATTCCTCATCATTGTATTGTCAAAGGCGACCAAAAGTACCTTTCCATTGCTGCCGCTTCTATTTTGGCAAAAACCTATCGGGATGAGTGGATGAAAAAGTTGGACTTGGATCATCCAGAATATTTATGGAAGCAAAACAAAGGTTATCCGACCAAAGCCCACCGAAAAGCCATCAAAAAATTTGGCGTGACTAAGCACCATAGGATGTCTTTTAGGTTGTTAAGAGAATAGGTAAAATGAAATGCATCCTCATTATTTTTTTATTTTTCGTCTAAAATGAATTTTATAATTTCGACTAATTTCAAAAGAAAAAAAGCTAATTTTATCAAAATTAATAAAATATTTAGGAACTTGACCGTTTCTAAAATTACTAATAAATAAGCAATTACCAGACAGCCTAATAGATTCTAACCCAGCTTTATGACAAGAAATTTATTCCTCTTTGCATTTATACTCTTATTCTTTTACGGTTGCCGCAGCTACCAAGCCACTACCTTCGATTTTCCAAATCCAGTAGATACTACTACTAAGCCGATTACGCCACAGGAAAAGAAAGTTTATCAACCTGTCGGACAGAACGTTTTTGCGCACAATCAGTTTGACGGAGCTAGGTTAAATGATTTTCAATGGGTGCAAAAGGATACTTTCCGTGTTACTATTTCTCCTGAAAATCAGCCAATTAATAACAGTGCCTACTATGCTTTTAAGTTATGGTCAACTATTCCTCAAAGCATCATTTTGGAACTGAATTACACGGAGGGCAACCATCGCTACCCGCCTAAAATCAGCCTGGATGGCGAAAACTGGCAACGGATGGATTCTACGAAAACTCGATTAGCTTCGGATAGTGTTAATGCTTATTTGCAAATACCCGTCAGCCCAGATACCCTTTGGGTGGCTGCCCAAGAATTGCAAACCAGTACGCATATAAAACAATGGTGTCAACAACAGGCTCAATCCACTTCGGGTGTGCAGTATCAGGTAGTTGGTAAGAGCAAACTAGGCAGGGAAATTCCTTTATTGGATATCTGTCAGGGTGAACCTAAAGGAAAAGATGTTATTATCATCCTTAGTAGGCAACATCCACCAGAAGTGACCGGCTATTTTGCTATGCAGGCATTTGTGGAAGAAATTTTGGCCGATACCCGATTGAGCAATGATTTTCGCAAAAAATTCCGCTTACTGGTTTTTCCCTTAATGAATCCTGATGGCGTGGACTTAGGGCATTGGCGACATAATGCCGGAGGAATTGACTTGAATCGAGATTGGGCTTACTATCATCAACCAGAAACCCGACAAGTGGCAGATTTTAGTGCCAAAACTACTCGCCGCAACAAATCAAAAGTCATTTTAGGATTGGATTTCCACTCTACTTGGTATGATATTTTTTACACCAATCAACAACCAGCCAAAAATTTACCTGGATTTAAAGATTACTGGCTATTTGGCATCAAAACAGCTAACGCAGCTTTTGATATTGTAGAAAGCCCTTCTAATGTAGGAGCACCTGTTTCCAAAGGCTGGTTTCTAACACAGTTTGAAGCGGAGGGTATTACCTATGAAATTGGGGATGAAACGTCCAGGGGGTTGATAAGAGAAAAAGGAAGGATATCGGCTATTGAAATGATGGAATTACTGATTTATAAATAGGAAGGCACTCCTGTCGTGTAATAAAATCAATCTTCAAAAAAATAGAATGCAATCATGTCGTTAGAAGCGATGGGTAGCGGAGGGAGATTCCTTTGAGAACCTTTCTTCAAAGAAGAGAAGGTGTTCTAAAAAAAAACTCTTCCTCTATGCCCTAGACTACTCGTCATTTCTTTTTGAGGTTTAACGCTAAATCCCTTATCACGTAAATGATTTTGGCGGGGTTCATGCCCGCCAAAATCAAAATTTGAGAAGATCCACATTGGTCATTAGTTAAGCAATAAGCGTGTATGTTTAACTAAAAAAAGTTCGAAAACGCTTCGCGAAAAGACACATCTACTTTTTGATGTGAGATTTAGACTTAATACCCACTTTCCTCATTCATATAAGAAGGCGTGGGCGTGTTAATCGGTTGAAAACCGATAGATCGTTGAGGGCTTGTTTTGGGCATTTCTATCAGTCTTTCCGCTCGTTTTCTAAAGGCACTGCTCGCTTTTGCTTTTATCCCCTTCCAAAGCAAAATCAAGGTAGAAGGGTGTTTTTCCACTTCTTCATACTCTATGGTAATGCCACTTCCCCTTCTGAATACCTCTACTGTAACGATGCAGAAAAAGGCCAAAATAATGGTAAAACCAACCAGTCCGGAGAATAAAGACCCCCAAAAATTAGCGATCTTCAATTCCGATGCTGCCTTTTTGGATTGCACAACGGTCGCTGCTGCAATGTTTTTATCCAATCGTTTTTGCTCCAGGTTTAATGCCTTTTGGCGAGCCGCCTTCCAAGAAGCTAATTGTTGGCTATACTTTTCATTTAAAGTAGCCAATTTACTGGTTTTGGCAGTTGCCAGCGCAGCAGCAGTTTCTCGATATTTTTTGGCATGGCCGCCTGCCCATTTAGAGCCTTTGCGATATTTTTGTTCGTAGTCTTCTGCTTTTAGCAGAGCCTCTTTTGCTTTGGCAGCGTACTGATTGTTTAGACTTTCTACCATTCTGAAATGGCTATTTTTCAATAATTCCAAGTCTTGTGCAAAGCGGCTGCCCACTCGGTCCAAGCGGGTTTGATATTCCCGATTCAAAGCGGAATGATCCATTTCAATAGTCGCCAAGGTAGCTTTGGACGTAAAAGCATGATGGATGCCGTTGGTAGATAATTTAAAAGAAAGTACCCCCAGTCCAATGGTCATAATAGCAACAATGGTAAATAAAGCTTTATACCAAATATTCTGTAATCGTTTCCAAACGATTGCACGGGTCAATACTTGCAAAAATTTGCGCCCTCCTAATTCCAGTACTGCTACCACTAATATTACAGCAATAATGGACAAAATAATGGAGATAACTTTAGCCGTACCTGCTAGTTCACTTTGCATAATGAACCAAACAGTAACTGCCTCTGTAGCCGCACTGATTACCTGGGCAATCTTTCCTGTCAAATCCATGCTGGGAATAATCGGACGAAACAAATCGTAAAAATCTCGATTAGTCGCATGGGATTCCACCTGCTTTAATCTAATGTTTTGATTCATGATTATTAAAATTTTTGACTTTTGTCTAACTACTCAAAGGAAGAGTAAAGGGGAAAGAAAAGGTATTAACTTTTAGCTGACTTGGCGTTAATAACGCTCCTCTATCCTCACCAATCTGCCCTCAAATTATTAACGGAAAGTCGGTTAATGAAAGAATACACTACTTAGACGTAAATATTTTTAAAAAGTAACATTTGTTATTTTTATAAATTTTATTACTTTTGTAAAATAAGCTTGCGAAAAGGATTGTTAATCCATCAAACCTTAGAAAAGTTTGTTAGGAATTTATTCTATGAATCAGGGCAAACAAGAAATCATATCAATAATGAAGAAAAATTTAAAAGTATTAAGAGTAGAAGAAATGTTGCATCAGGTAGCAAAAATCAATGCCATTAAAAAAGGCGTAAAGCTACAAACTTATATAGAGCAATTGATCCAAGCGGATGAAAAGGGATTGATAAATTGGGAAGGCTTACACAATTCTGAGTAGTGGGGGTGGATTATAATCAAACTTTTCCAATAAAAAATTGTTTTTTTAGACTAGCCATTTTTTATTTAGCATAGAAAGGCTTCTTTGTGCTTACTTCTAAAAAAATCATCTTATGGAACTTTTAAAACTTAATGCGACCGCAAAAGAATTGCCCATGAAGGTGCTATTTAGTGTCGATGCTATTCTAAAATCCTTCGAACAATACGCCAATAAAGAAGATCACCCCTTTCAAAAATCTAGCAAAATAGTGCTGAAAAGGCTGGAAAAATTTCCGGAATTAAGAACGGGAATCGAAGACCTATCCCAATTGGACCAGTATGAAAAAGAGCTGGACATCATCCTAGAGCCCCTATTCCCAGAGCCTCTGCAATTGAATGAAATAAAGGCCGTCGTATTGCCTTTTAAATACATTGCTTTCCGCCCGACCAAGCGTTTCTCCAACATTCTTAAAAATGCGGGAGAGGACTTCCAAATAGAGTTAAGTGGATATAATATTGATAAAGTCTTTTTTTATGCCTGTTCTTTTATTTTGGCGACTTATTATCAACAACCAGTCAATTTGAATCGCCCAATTTATATGGAGGTTCCAAACAAAATAACTGGAAGAATGTACCATTATCGGGTTTTGTTTAATGCAGATTTCATGGAAGTCATCAAAACGGATAAAGCTCCTGACCTGACGCAAGAGGATATCGATGAATTGTTGCGAAATGGAGAAGACCTGGAGCTTTGGAAGTCAAAATTTCCACCGAATAGCTATATTTTTAAAGGTTTTGGTCTAATGAATCTTTTTGATACGACCCAGGATGCCATTATTTCCAAAACGCGATCCCTTTTTCTTCACAAAAAAGATAATAATTCGTTCTCCCGATTTGAACAACACCTGAGGGCTTTATTTGGCATTAAAGACTTAATGATAGGCTACTCCGTTTATAATACCAAAACACATCATTCCTTGGGGAGTGTCTTTGGAAAGGGAAGAAATTTTCAAAGCTTGTTTATGAAGAAAAATGAAGCGGTGAATTATAAAAAAATATTTTGCGAAGGGGTAACTTCCTGCGCCATGCAACGATCAGAAATCTTTGCCTTGCCAGATGTAGAGCTATACGGTAAATTGTCTGGCAAGAACGATTTTTACCGGAGATTGCACAAAAAAGGGATCAAAAGCATCCTTTTGGTACCGATTAAAATAGATGAAAACTATTTACAACTATTGGAAGTAGGCTCTATTCGAAAAAATGAATTAAACTTGTTCAATGCCGCTATTCTCGATGACATCATCCCTGCCATTAAAATGGCTTCTGAACGTTATCATGAAGAAAGCCAAAATATCTTAGAAAGTACTATTCAAGAAAATTATACTTCTATCCATCCTTCTGTCAAATGGCGATTTTTGGAAGCAGTTACGGTATTTAATACCCAAAAAATGGAAGGCATCGAATGTCCGATTTTAGAAGACATTGTTTTTGAGGAAGTCTATCCACTCTATGGACAAAGCGATATCAAAGGTTCTTCCAATGCTCGAAATGAAGCGATCAAAGAAGACCTAACTTTCCAATTGTCTTTAGTGATAAACTGCCTTGAAAAAAGTTATGGGTATTCAACCTTTGCCCATTTATAAAAAACTCATTTTCAGGGTGCAAGAGTGCCTAAATAAGGCAAAAGAAGGGCTTAAAGCTGGAGACGAAACGGGCATTTTAGATTTTTTTAAAAAGGGAAATTTATCCCGTTTTTAATCATATCAAGACACTGAATACCGAATTAAAAAAGGTTGTTGATAATTATATGAACCAACTAGATCCGGATTTAATGCTCGTCTATCGTCAAAGAAAATCCTATGAAGATAGTGTGACGGTACTTAATGAAAGACTGGCTACTCTCCTTGATAAGCGGCAAGAAGAAGCCCAAAAAATGTTTCCTCATTATTTTGAGCGATATAAAACGGATGGTATAGAGTTTAATCTGTATATTGGCAATTCTTTAGTGAATGATCGGAAATTTAATGAAATTTATTTGCACAATTTGCGACTCTGGCAATTGCAAACTATGCATGCAATTGAACAAACCGCCTATGAGATGGTCGGTGAAATGCCGTATCCACTTCGGGTGGCTTCGCTTATCTTGGTTCACAGCTCGCCTTTGGCGATTAAATTCCGAATGGACGAAAAACAATTCGATGTGGACGGTGCTTATAATGCTCGCTATGAAATCATTAAAAAGCGCATTGACAAGTCCTATATCAAGGGGACTAGTGAACGGCTGACCCAACCCGGCAAACTGGCAATCGTTTATTCCCAAGCCCAAGATGCTTTTGAATATCTTAATTATATCGAATTTTTACAAGCTGAAAAACTATTTGGAGAAATAGAAATGCTTGAGTTAGAAGATTTGCAAGGGGTTTCTGGTCTAAAAGCAATTCGGGTAGAAATCCTCTATAAACCTCCCAAAAAAGAACACCAAAATGGAGCTACAGGAGTTCTGAAAAAGGAACATTTAGTTAACTAAATCGCCCACTGGTCTTACGACTAATATTCGTTTATTCTAATCAATTAAAATGTCAAAATTTAGCTTCTTATTTTTACTGCTCACTGTTAGCTTTTTTAGCTGCCAAAGTTCGGATACGAGTTCCGGTAAAAAAAATGGTGTATTCCCCGATGGCAAAAAATATCGCCTGACCCCAGTTGACTCAGAAGTGCAATTTCCCAAATGCAAGCATTGGTTTTCAACAATTTACAGAGGGAACCTTTGCTTTTAATGTCAATAATTATACGCTCGGCGCACAAACGCCAGATGCCAATGAACTCCTATGTGCCAACTCCGCAGAGGGACAACACATCCACTTAATTTTCGACAAAGAGCCTTATGCGGCAAAATATCAATCTATTTTTAATTATGAAAAACCGGACGGCCGTTATTACATGTTGGCTTTTTTGGGCAAATCTTATCATGAAAGCATCAAAACTCCCAATGCTTTTGTGGCGCATCGGGTAAGTATTAGGGATAATTCGATCTATGCGCGGTCAGATATTAAAGACCCCATGCTTTTTTACAGCCGTCCGAAAGGAACCTATGTGGGCAAAGATGCCGAAAAAGTTATGCTTGATTTTTACCTGCTCAACTGCCGGCTGGAAGGACAAGCCTATAAGGTGCTGGCAGAAATTAACGGCGAGCAGCACATTATTAGCAACTGGCAGTCCTATTATATTGAAGGATTGCCTTATGGCGAAAACACGATTAGGCTGACCTTGATTTTTAACAGTGGCGAAGTGGCACCTGCCAGATTAAACCCTGTAGAAAGAACCTTTACTTTGAAAAAAGACCCTGCCGGCTAATAGCATATTTCGATTTTTTTATCTTAAAATGCCCCAATTAGTTGCTAGTGCCAATATTATTGCCTTATCTTTGTGCGGTACTAACGAAACAAAAATAGTACCACTAGTCTTTTCAAGACATAAGTAAGAATATGATAGCAAAAAGCCGAATTATATCCATTGCTACTAAACTATTCTTAAAACATGGGGTGAAAGCCGTTACGATTGACCGCATTGTTAAAGAATTGCATACTTCTAAGCGAACGGTTTATAATCACTTTTCCGACAAGACCGCTTTACTAAGGGCTTGTCTAGCGGTTTATCATGCAGAAGTCAAAAAAGAAAACGAAACAATCATTGCAGAAGCAGATAATGCTATTGCCGCTATGGGGCATTTGCTACAACCCATTATTCGAAGGGCGAACGTGGTAAACCCCAATTTTTTTAATGATATACTCTACTACTATCCTGGACTATTGAGTGAATCCTATGAAAATGCGGGCAATTTTGCGCATCAAAACCTGGTGGACCTGGCTAATTGGGGAATCGAAGAGGGCATTTTTAAAAAAGATTTGGACATAGAAGTCGCTGTCAAAACCGTGCTGGAAATGCTTAAGCTATTAAAAAACACCAACCTGTTTCCGATGGAACATTTTAGCAAAGAACGACTCACTTTTGGCATTTTAATTCCCTATATGCGGGGACTATGTACGGAAAAAGGTCTGGAAATATTGGCTATGGAAGAGGAGTTGTTTCGGATAGCTTTATAAAAAATTGCCTAAGAAGGAAAAATCAATTATAAAAATACATGGATCTAAACAATTCTCTAAGAAAGACACCCGTTGCCATTATCGGCTTATCAGCCATTTTTGCAGATGCTCGCAACGTAGAAGAATTTTGGACCAATATTATTCAAGCGAAAGATAGCATTACCGATGTTCCTGAAACGCGTTGGAATATCGCAGACTACTATGACCCCGATAGGACCGCTCCCGACAAGACCTATTGTAAAAGAGGGGGATTTCTGCCAGATATTGATTTTAATCCAATGGAGTTTGGTTTGCCACCAAATATTTTAGAAGTGACAGATGCATCGCAATTATTGGGTTTGGTCGCTGCCAGAGATGCCTTGGAAGATGCAGGGTATGGCCAAAAATCTCCAAGATTCACCAAAGAATTAAAGGCAAAAACAGGCGTATTATTAGGCGTTGGTGGCGGGCAAAAATTAATTACGCCTTTAATCGCTCGATTGCAATATCCGATATGGGAGAAAGCCTTGCGGGCGAGCGGTGTGACAGAGGAGGACATTCCACCTATCATAGATAAAATGAAAAAGGCCTATGTCGGCTGGAATGAAAATTCTTTTCCCGGTCTTCTAGGCAACGTAATTTCGGGACGGATCACCAATCGCTTTGACTTGGGAGGTATCAACTCAGTGGTGGATGCTGCTTGTGCAGCTTCTTTGAGTGCGATAAAAATGGCGTTGAGCGAATTGGTGGAAGGTCGAGCGGATATGATGCTAACTGGTGGTGTGGATACGGACAATTCGCCTTTTATGTATATGTCCTTTAGCAAGACGCCAGCCTTTTCCAAATCCGGCTATATTCGTCCTTTCGATGCAGAGGCAGATGGAATGTTAATCGGTGAAGGGTTAGGTATGCTGATCTTAAAAAGGTTGGAAGATGCGGAAAGAGATGGCGACCAAATTTATGCAGTCATAAAGGGCGTAGGCACTTCCAGCGACGGTCGTTTTAAATCTGTCTATGCGCCGCGTTCTTCTGGGCAGGCGATGGCAATTCAACGTGCTTATGACGAGGCGGGATTTGACCCCAAAACGGTCGGACTTTTAGAGGCACATGGTACAGGCACAGGCGCAGGCGACCCAACCGAATTTACTTCCATACAAATGATTTTTGGCAAGGATAACCCACAAAAGCAGCACATTGCACTAGGATCTGTGAAATCGCAAATCGGACATACCAAAGCAGCAGCAGGAGCAGCGGGAATTATAAAAACGGCCTTGGCTTTGCATCATAAAATATTGCCGCCGACTATCAATGTAGAGCAACCCAACCCAAAATTTGACATTGAAAATTCTGCTATTTATATCAATGCCAAAACCCGTCCCTGGCTCAATAGCAATGCGCCCCGACGGGCAAGTGTAAGTGCCTTCGGTTTTGGAGGCATTAATGTGCATATTGCCTTAGAAGAGTATCAAAAAACACAACGATCAGCTTATCGTTTGCATCAGCCTTATAAAACAATTATATTAAACACTAACAGACCTGACGAGTTATTAGCATTGTGTAAAAAATGCCTAAAAAACATTGATAATGAGGGAAATAGGGCTTTTTTTGAGCTAATAAAAAGTAGCACTAAAAGCAGTATTCCGCAAAATCAGGCTCGTTTGGGTTTCATCGCATCCAATGCAAAAGAATGTAAAGAGTTATTACAAATTGCCATTGAAAACTTGCAAAATAATACCGCTAATTGGGAACACCCCAGAGGTATTTACTATCTAGCAAGTGGCGTAGCTAATGATACCAAAGTGGTAGCATTATTTGCTGGACAAGGTTCGCAATATGTGGGTATGGGCAAAGAAGTTGTCAATGCTTTTCCGCCCCTCTTGGAAAGTTTTGAAAAAATTGACTTAACTTTTGAAAATGAAGGTAAAAAGCCATTATCTAAAACCATTTTCCCAATTCCTGTTTTCAATAAGACCGATGAAAAAACGCAACAAACGGAATTGACTCAAACCCAAAATGCACAACCTGCTATCGGCACTTTGAGCATGGGGTTATACAAAATATTGCAACAAGCGGGTTTTAAAGCTGATTTTACCGCAGGGCATAGTTTTGGCGAATTGGCAGCGCTTTGGGCAGCAGGTGTTTATGATGATGCCACTTTTTTAGCCTTAGCTAAAGCAAGGGGAGAGGTGATGGCAGCCACCAATCCCAACGCAGAAACGGGAATGATGTTAGCAGTAAAAGCACCTTTAGCGCAGATTGAACAAGCAATTACCAGTTTGCAAGGTGTAACTATAGCTAATATAAATACCACCAATCAAGTGATCTTGGGAGGCAGTAAAGCGGCGATTGAAAATGCCGCAACTACCTTAAAAAATAATGGCTTTTCTGTAGTGCCTTTGCCTGTTTCAGCAGCTTTTCATACCGAATTTGTAGGGCATGCGCAATTGCCTTTTGCCAATTTTATTGCTCAACAAAAATTCCATTCGCCACAAGTCCCTGTTTATTCCAATACAACGGGCAACCCCTATCCCAATGAGCCTGCTTCCATTCAAAGTATTTTACAAGCACATATTTTAAAACCTGTTTTATTTAAAAATCAGATTGAAAATATCCATCGAGCAGGTGGGCGTATTTTTGTAGAATTTGGCCCCAAAGGAATACTAACCAATTTGGTAAAAGATATTTTAGAAGGACAGGATTTTCAGGCAATTGCCTTAAACCCAAATGCCCGAAAAGACAGCGATTTGCAATTGCGCCAGGCGGTGATGCAATTAAGGGTTTTAGGCTTACCAATTAATGAAATTGATATTTATAAAAAACTATCGAAAGCAACCCCAAAAGCAACTAAATTAAACGTCAAATTAAGCGGGCATAATTATGTGAGTGAACCAACCAAAAAGGCCTATTTGGATGCTTTAAATAATGGGCATAAAATCAAAGAAGGCAGCACGACTGTCATTGAAAAGCCAGTCATTAAAGAAGTTGAAAAAATAGTCGAGGTTGAAAAATTTATAGAAGTCCCCGTCGAAAAAATAGTAGAAAAAATTATTTATCAAAATAACGAAGAAGAAGCAATGAATAAAGAACTCATCCAATTACTCCAAACTACATTAGCACATTTTAAAACACAGCAGACCAAATCCCTAGAGATATTCGAGCGTTTCCTTTCCGAGCAAAACCAACAATCCCAACAGTTATTGAGCATATTGTCTCATCAGTTACAAAATGCTGACAACCAGGAGAGTATAAGCAATGTCCCTAATGGGCCAGCTATTTCTAATGGTAAAGAAAATGTACTTTCGACTACTCCGCTTGCAACGGCAGCCAAGCCTTCATTTCCACCTATTGTCGAAGAAAAAGTAGCAGCGGTAACCAAAGAACCTGTTGCCAATGAACCAGTTGCCAGCAACCGACAACCAACAACAAAAAGCAATGGTTTAGATAAATCCAAGGTAGAAAACATTTTGCTCACAGTGATTTCTGAAAAAACGGGCTACCCTACTGAAATGTTGGAGCTCAATATGGATATGGAAGCGGACTTGGGTATTGATTCCATCAAGCGGGTAGAGATATTTGGAGCTATGACGGAAGATTATCCAGAAGTGAGTGGCATTAATCCAAATGACTTGACCGAGTTGCGAACTTTGGGGCAAATCGTAGATTATTTGGCAGGGAAAACGGGAGATTTTGTTGCTGGTTACCGGTTGCCAGTTGCCAGTGAGCCAGTGAGCCAATTGCCGACAACTGGCAACCGACAACCAACAACAAAAAGCAATGGTTTAGATAAATCCAAGGTAGAAAACATTTTGCTCACAGTGATTTCTGAAAAAACGGGCTACCCTACTGAAATGTTGGAGCTCAATATGGATATGGAAGCGGACTTGGGTATTGATTCCATCAAGCGGGTAGAGATATTTGGAGCTATGACGGAAGATTATCCAGAAGTGAGTGGCATTAATCCAAATGACTTGACCGAGTTGCGAACTTTGGGACAAATCGTAGATTATTTGGTAGGAGTGGATAAAAAAAAAGTGCTAGCCTAAGTCTCGAAACTAAATTAGCAAATACGCTTGAAGTAGCAGGTGCTTTTAAAATGCCTGCTACTTTCAAAATTAAAACTGCCTCCTTTCGCGATGTAAGCAGGCATAAAGTTGACTTAGTATATCTTCCCCCACCTGATTTTTTAGCATTTACTTTACCCCCTACTCATATTATTTTAATCACCAATAATGGTGCTTTGCTGACGACTGAATTGCAACAAGCTTTGGAACAAAAAGGCAATAAAGTGGTCGTCTTAAACCTACACCCAGTAGTTGAAAATCCAGTTCAAAAAAATGCGGTTACTTTGACCGAAAATACGGACGAAGCGATTGCCAAAGCCCTTCAAAGTATTGAACAACAATACGGAAAAGTAGGGACTTTTATCCATCTCCATCCCCATTTGGAGTTTCAAAATGGCAATTTTGCTCAACATTTTAAAACAGAAAAAATCATTTTAAAAACCGTCTTTTTACTCGCCAAACATTTACAAAAATCTTTAACAGAGCTGGGAAATGTGCAAAGATCTAGTTTTTTGACTATCAGCCAATTAGACGGAGAGCTGGGGCAAGGAAAGAGAGGGAATATTTCCGTTTTAGGAGGCGGATTAAGAGGCTTAGTAAAGTCGTTGAATTTAGAATGGTCAAATGTTTTTTGCCGAGCAGTTGATATAGCTCCTGAATTATCAACAGAACAAAAATCCAAGCAAGTCATTGCTGAATTGCACGATGCAGATGTGTCTATTACAGAAACGGGTTTTTCAAAAGAGGGCCGAAAAACGATAGTTGCAACACCTGTCAACGTCAAAGAAAATCGGGAGATAAAAACGACCGTTACCAAAGATTCCGTTTTTTTGGTAAGTGGTGGCGCAAAGGGCGTGACGGCAACTTGTGTTAAGGAAATTGCCAAGACTTTTCAATGTAAATTTATTTTATTAGGACGTTCTTCCAATGATTTTGAAATACCGTCTTTTGCCAAAGATGAAAATGATGAAGGCACATTGAAGCGGTTAATCATGGAAGATTTAAAATCAAAAGGCGAAGCACCGAGTTTGCCAAAAGTCAAATCTATTTATAATGAAATTGTTTCCAAAAAAGAAATTCAAGACACATTGGATGTGATCGCTAATTATGGTGCTGAAGCCGTCTATTTACGAGGAGATGTGACCGATGCTGCTAGTTTTAAAACAGCATTAGCTCAGATTACCACCAAATTAGGCACAATTACAGGTGTGATTCATGGAGCAGGCAGATTAGCAGATAAATACATTCAAGACAAAACAGAAGCAGATTTTGATAACGTCCTTTCGGTTAAACTAGATGGTTTATTGAGTTTGTTGCAAAATGTGGATATTCAACATTTAGACCATTTAATTCTCTTTTCTTCCGTCGCAGGTTTTTATGGAAATGTGGGGCAAACCGATTATGCGATTGCCAATGAAATTCTAAGCTCAGCAGCTCATTTATTTAAAACCAATCATCCCGATACGCATGTTTCGGCTATTAATTGGGGCGCGTGGGATAGCGGCATGGTCAGCGAGGCATTGAAAAAGCAGTTTGAAGCAGCAGGGGTTAGTTTGGTGAATAGTGAAGGTGGAGCAGCTATGTGTGTCAATGAATTAAGCAGCGAATATTTTAACGAATCACAGGTAGTCATTGGAGGTACTTTGCCCGCAGGAATCAGCTATATCAATGATGATTTACAAACGCATAAAATCCAACGAATAGTTACCTTAAAAGATAATCAATTTTTATATCATCACGTCATTCAAGGAAGTGTGGTTTTGCCTGTGGTCAATGCAGGCGGCTGGATGTCTCAAAGTTGTGAAAAATTATTTCCTGACTTTCAGGTATTTAAAGTCGAAAATATGCAATTATTTAAAGGAATTGTGTTTGGAGATGCCAAAAATCCTGTCAAGGCTTGCACTTTAGAACTAAAAGAATTAGAAAAATCTGCTGATAAAATTGTATTTGAAACCACCGTTTTTAGCCAATCCAAAAATAAAAAACTACCCACTTATCATTATAAGGCAAAAGTGACTTTAAGGAATAAAAAGTCACTTCCACAATCACCCACTTTTCAGCACCAGCTAAGGGGCAATTTTGAATCCATTAAAGGAGACTATTTATATAAAGATGGTTCCCTTTTTCACGGGCATTATTTTCAAGGCATTGAAAAAATTCTGGATTGGAATGAACGACAAATTGTCTTGTCTTGTAAAGCACCGATTGTCCCTGCGGCTGCGCAGGGACAGTTTCCTGTTCGTTCAGTAAATACCTTCTTTTCGGATATTCAATACCAAGGGATGGTGATATGGGTGCAAAAATATCACGAAAGGGCAAAAAGTTTACCTTTGGCCACGGTTTCAGCTACGATTTATGCGCCGATTCCTTTTGAAAAGGAGCTATTTGTACATATAGAAATTGTAAAAAATACGGATTTTAAATTGGTGGCAAATTGTACTATATATGATGCGGAGGGGAAGGTATATATGCAGACGGAAGGGGCTGCAGTGACGATCTCTAAAGAATTGAAATGGTAGTTATATTTGGTGTCGGTCTTCTTTTTATTATAATCTAAAGGTGGTAAATTATTCGATTTTTTCAAAATTATGCTAACTGGATACTTCTCTAAGAAGGGAAGGAAAAAATTGCTGATTTTAGTTTATTTCTTATGCTTTTGTTATAGGGGGATTGCTTGTTTTTCGTGTCATTCATAATACAAAGTCCTGATTTTCAAAATTTTTAATAAAGAAAGGTTTTAATTTTGAGCACAGGATTGCTTAGGAATAATAAATTAATTTTCACAAAAGACTATTGTCATCAGAATCGAAGATAATGTTTAAAAACTGGATGCAAAACAGAGATGTAAATAAGGACTTGCTCCAACAATTATGGCGGCTTAGCGGAACCTATCGAAGTAGCTACGAACCAGATATTGAAACAGGCTTGGCTAATCTCAAGGCTCGAATTAAAAAAGATCAACAAATACCTGCTCCCCGTAAGGCTATACCTTTCCTCCGACGCCAGTGGGTGGGCCGGGCTGCTGCGGTCGTTGCTTTATTGATCGCTTTTGGATTTATGCTCAATTTGTTTACCAATAAAACGGAAAACGTAAATATTAAGACTTCCGAAAGCTTAGTAGAAAATTATTCTCTATCGGATGGTACGACCGTTTGGCTGAATAAGCATAGTGCTTTGTCTTTTCCAAAAGAATTTTCCGAGAACGAAAGAGTGGTACAGTTGGAAGGCGAAGCCTTTTTCCAGGTTGCTAATAAGCTAAACCAACCTTTTATCGTTCGGACGGCTGAAAGTGAAGTGCGCGTTTTGGGGACTGCTTTTAATTTAAGGGCTTATGCCCATGAAAAGAAAATATCGATAGAAGTGGAAGAGGGAAGCGTCAACTTTAGCGACTTGGCGACCTATCAAAAACACAACTTAAAAGCAGGAGATAAACTTTCTTTTGAAAAAGAAAAAAAAGTTTTTAGTAATAAAGGTGCTATATCCTGGCAAGACCTGGCTTGGAAAAAGAAAAAGCTCCATTTTGCGGATACGCCCATTGAAGAGGTAGTGAGCTACTTACAAACCAATTTTCAGGTAAATGTAGTTATAGAATCGGGAGACATAGAAACCTGTTTGTTCAATGCCTCTTTTGTTGATAATGAGCCTGAATCCATACTAAAACAGCTTGAATTGGCGTTTTCAAATATAAATATGAAAAGAGTTCATTCAAAGCTTTATCAACTAAGCGGCATGTGTAGATAGATTAGTCATTGCAAATTAAAACCAAAAGCCTTATTACTCCGCTTGTAATAAGGCTTTTTTCATATTTTGTAATAAGCTCTTGAACATTATTCGTCTTCTGCGTTAAACAACTTAATGAAAGAACTTTTACTTATAGCATTTTTCTTTTGCCTTCCTTTCACCGGCCATGCTCAATCCATCCTGGATAAAAAAATTAACTTTAGAGCTTCTCAAACAACTTTAAAAGCGGCCATTTTTAAACTAAGCGAACAGACGAATATTGGTTTTACTTTTAGTGGGGCGATTATTCCTAAAAAGGTGGTTGCTGTGAATTTTCAACAAGAAAAACTAGGAGCTATACTAGCTCATCTTTTTGACCAAACGGGTGTTGGCTACAAATTTGTGGACAATCAAATAATACTTTTCAAAAAAGGGAAAATAGAAACAAAGTACCTAACCATTAGTGGTTATATAAAGGATGCGGAAACGGGCGAAAGACTGATTGCTGCCAATGTGTTTGAGAGCGAATTAGAAAAAGGCATTGCAACCAACGAATATGGCTTTTACAGTATCACCTTACCAGCAGGAAACAGAAACCTAAATTTTTCATTTCTTGGATATAAGCCGAGCATAAAAAAAATTAGATTAAAGAAAAACACCCAGTTGGATATCTTTTTGAAGCCTTCACTCACGCTGTCTGAAGTTATCATTAGTTCTAAAGGAACTCTCAAGTCTGTAAATACGCCATATAACGCTACAAAAATACCTGTCGCCGAAATGAACCAACTACCCATTCTGGGAGGAGAAGAAGATTTATTGCGGATGGTTCACTCATTGCCTGGTGTACAAACCGGCGCAGATGGATTTGGGGGACTTCATGTGAGGGGCGGAAGTGCAGATCAAAATCTTATTTTGCTGGACGGCGTGCCGGTTTATAATGCCACCCATCTTGGAGGATTATTTTCCATTTTTAATAACAGCGCTATCAAAAACGCTCAGTTATATAAAGGGAATTTTCCCGCTAGATATGGAGGTCGTTTGTCTTCTGTTTTAGATGTACGTACAAAAGAAGGCAATCAAAAAAAATGGGCAGGAATGACAGGTTTGAGCCTGACGGCCGTAAAAGCTGTTTTGGAAGGACCAATCGTTCAAAATAAAAGCTCTTTTTTTGTGTCCTTTCGCCGCTCTATTTTTGATACGTATTTGAAGCCGATTAGTCGAAGGATAAAGCAAAAGAAAGGCGATAAAGGGGTAACTCGACATTCATTTGCCGATTTTAATAGCAAGATCAATTTTCGCTTGACCAAAAAAGATGAGGTGTTTTTAAGCTTTTATCATGGGCGGGATAATTTCAAAGATGAAAACAACTCCACGACTAGTAGTGCCTTGGATTTTAAAAATATAAATCACCGTCAAGATTTAGATTGGGGAAATGCCGTGGGGGCTTTTCGTTGGAATCACCTGTTTAATGATCGATTATTTGCTAATGTTACGCTGACTTTCAGTAAGTTCTGGTTTAAGTCAGAAGAATTTTATCAAGAGAGCATAGCAACTTTTGCGCAGGAAGAAGAACAGATTAAGGAAAACTTATTTTACAATTTATATAATTCCAGCATAGAAGATAAAGCTGCCAAAATTGACTTTGATTTTATTCCTTCTACCAATCATTATATAAAATTTGGCATCAGTGCCATTAATCACACCTTTCGCCCCGGTGCCTTTACATTAGATCATAAATCGGTTCTTGGGGTCAATGATTTATATAATCCAGATTCTTTGATTGCTGTTAATAACACCACTCATTCTCAGGAGTATAGTGCCTATTTGGAAGATAATTTTTCTATTTCCAGCCAGCTAAAGGGGAATCTAGGCCTACGCACAAATTTATTAAATGTCCAGGG
Organism: Saprospiraceae bacterium; assembly: GCA_965222705.1. Classification (GTDB taxonomy): domain Bacteria; phylum Bacteroidota; class Bacteroidia; order Chitinophagales; family Saprospiraceae; genus JAFMDF01. Next base: position 68,362 of record CBDCUO010000026.1, read on the forward strand.
AGTCCAGTATGTATCTTTCCAGCCAAGGCTCTCCATTCAATACGAGTTTCCTAAATCGTTGTTTATTAAAACTTCTATTGGAAAAATGACCCAAAACCTCCACTTGCTTACAAGCTCAGGGGTGGGTTTGCCGACAGATCTTTGGGTGCCAGCCACCTCCAAAGTAAAACCGCAAGAAGCTTGGCAATTAAGCTTTGGGATAGAAAAGTGGCTGGGGAGTGGGATAGAGGTGAGTACAGAATTCTATTACAGAAAAATGAAAAATCTGATTACCTACCAGGAGGGCAGTAGCTTTTTAGTAGAATCTATTGTGCTGGACGCCAATGATTGGGAAAATAAAGTGACCATAGGAAACGGAAAAAGCTATGGTGCAGAATTATCCCTAAAAAAGGTAAGGGGCGATTTGAAAGGTTGGTTAAGTTATACGTATTCCAAATCTAAGAGGCAATTTGAAGCCATTAATTTTGGAAAAACTTATGACTTCAGATACGATCGGCCCCATAGTTTTAAAATTGCCGGGACGTATCAGTTGAATAATAAAATATCACTCAGTGCTGCCTGGCTTTACGAAAGTGGGATTGCTACCACAATCCCAAGCGATGAATACACTTTTTACTCTTCCAATTTATTCTCTCCAGTCACGGTGCTAAATGTAGGAGAGAAAAACAGCTTTCGCTTGCCGGATAATCATCATTTGGATATTGGGATTAATTTTTACTTAAGTAAAAAGAAAGGACAACAAATATTGAAGTTTGGAGTTTACAATTTATATAATCATAAAAACCCATTGTATTATCGGCTCAAAGAAAAGCCTGATGGTTCTGGAGAAAAGGAGTTTGTTCAGGTTACTTTATTACCGATTACGCCTTCATTAAGTTATTCGATTCAATTATAGGTTTACAACGACCGGCACGAATTTATTTTTTGAGTATTAATCAGATATTAATTGTATTTTTGTTTGCTACCTATTGATTCATAGAACTAAAAATTTTGCCAAATCCATGAAATCCCGTTCATTAAATAGCATTTTTGGCATTTTAATTATAGGGATGATCTTTGCTGTTTCTTGCGAAGAATCCATTGATTTGGACCTTAATATTCAGGCACCTCGCATCGTCGTCAATAGCCATTTTACCTCTGGAGTTCCTTTTCAGCTTACGATTTCAAAAAGCAAAGACGTTTTATCTGTAAAGCCGGAGGAGTTTGTAAAAAATGCTTCTGTAAAAATAAGAGATGAACGGGGGAAAATGCTGGAAGAATTGCAATTAAATGATTCGGGCATTCCTTTTTATCAATCCAATAGAATGCAGCCCCAAGCAGGACGGAGCTATCGGCTAGAAATAAACATCCCCCAAAGCCCTATTCTTATTGCCGAGGATATTGTTCCAATCGCTATTCCCTTAAAAAAGATACAGCTTGATACAGTCGAATCTTTTAGTTCAAAAGAGGGTATGTTTTATAAAATTGAAGTGCAGGTAGATTTTGACGATCCTTTAAATACCGAAAATTATTACCACCTTAGCCTCTACAATCAAGAAACAATTAGAACAGAAGGCAATGGCGTTCCAATGGATGGTTTTACGGAGCAAGGAGAAGAAAACCTTAGTCCATTATCGCCATTAGAGAGCCATGAGGGCAATCCTGCGGTTATTTTTCATTACGATAATGGAGGTGTATTATTTACAGATAAAGACCTTGACGGACAAAGCATAAAATTAAAATTCTATTCTTTGCTGGATAAAAGCAATAATCAAACGGGGAAAGTTGTCGGAGAGTTGAGAAACGTTTCTAAAGCCTACTATTTGTATCATACTTCCGTATCTCGTCAAATTGCTAACAAAGACCGACCATTTGCAGAGCCAGTAACTATATATAGCAATGTTGACAATGGCTTAGGTGTTTTTGCTGGTTATGCCCTCTTTAGAGATTCTGTATTTATTAGCCAATAGGGTAAAAATAATAAGCACCGATTACTTGCCATTTTTAAAGAAAGTAATAATCTTGTCAGCTAATTCTAAGCCGATGTTTCTTTGTGCTTCCAGAGTGGACGCGCCGATATGGGGCGATACGGAAACGCTGGGGTGATCTAATAATTCTTTACGAGGGGTAGGTTCGTTTTCAAAAACGTCTAGTCCGGCACCTGCAACTTTCCCATTTTTTAGGGCATCTAATAACGCAGCTTCATCAATGGATCCTCCTCTGGCTGTATTGATTAAAATAACGCCCTCCTTCATTTTCGATAATTCTTCTTTGCCCAGCAGAGGCTTTCCAATTGAAGGAACGTGTAGAGATATAAAATCTGCTTTTGCTAACATTTCATCGAACTCGACCGTTGGTATTCTTATGGCTAAAACGCCATCATTTGGTGTAGGGAGATCAATAATCGCTTCTTCGACAATCAGATCAACGGGCAAAATATTCATGCCTAGACCCAGCCCTATTTTTCCAACTTCCTGACCAATTCGGCCAAAGCCAATAATACCTAAATTCTTGCCTCTCAATTGGATGCCTCTGGAGTAGGATTTCTTTAATTGCTTAAATTGAGTATTGCCCTTCACAGGCATTTCACGATTGGAAAGATGTAAGAACCTTGCCAAGTTGAACATATGGCTGAAAGCCAGTTCTGCTACAGATTGGGAAGAAGCAGCTGGCGTATTTATTATCTCTATTCCTTTTGCTTTGGCGTATTGTACATCAATATTGTCTAAACCAACCCCGCCTCTTGCGATGATTTTTAGTTTGGGGCATTTATCTATTAAATCCCGCCGTACTTTTGTAGCACTTCTTACACAAATCACATCGTATGCCGGCAATTCTTTTAAGAGGTCTTCTTGAGCAACTTTATTGGTATCCACCTGAAATCCTGCCGCTTCTAAACGCAATTGTCCATCGGGATGGATGCTGTCATTAATTAATATTTTTGTCATGGTAAAATTTTATGCTAGTTTTGGTGAGTTGCAAAGTAAGGTAAAATTTGGCTGGAAATCCAGAAAAACTTAGGCGAGAAATCGAGGTGTTTTTATAAAAAAAATTAAATAAAGCAGCTGTTCAGTCGGTTAAAATATTATGCCGAATAAGCCTAAATGTTCAAACGAATATTCTTAATTTTTAATAAAAAGTATTTTTTCTCCAAAAGCAGGATAGTCGTTGACCTTAATTTTTAGATAAAATAGCCCTGACGGATAGGTAGAAAGATCAAAAGATTGTTGTATAAAAGAAGTATTTAGTTGCTGTTTAGTAAAAATAATCGACCCAATTGGATTTAAAAGGGTAAGGTCAACATCAACGTTTTCAGAAAACCGAATATCTATCAAAGTGGTCTGGTTTGTGGGGTTGGGATACAGCTGAAATTGTTCTACTTCTGTTAACTCCAGAATAGAAGTGCTAATTGCCTCCTCTTTTCGAAAATCACATTCATTCTGGTCGGACACAATTACATAGTAATTCCCAATTGGGAGTCCTGTAAGGCTCGCACTTGTTCCAATTATTTCATCACTGTTATTATACCAAATATAGGTGTAAGGAGCAGTGCCTCCTTTTATAGAATCAACACTTAGTGCGCCTTTGTTAGATTGTCCATTGAAGGTAGAGGAGGTGAATACTTCCTGAATAACCAGGCTATCATCAACTAATAAGGGTCCTAATTCTACAGAACAATCATTGGCATCTTGAATGGTTACCATGTAATCTCCGGGAGCCAATTGACTAACATTTGGGTCTGTTGAAATAATCGTCCCTGAAGCATCCCTCCAGATATAACTATAAGAATTGGGTACTCCTCCTGACACTTTTAAGTCAATCTTGCCCTTGCAATCAATAAGATCAATAGCGATAGAATCAACCATTATGGGGGGTGGGGACTTCAGTTCTGCCATAGTAGTAGCTTGATCTCCCCGTGCATCTGTAACGGTTAGACCATAAATTCCCTGATTGAGATTAATAATATTTTCTGTAGTATCTCCATTGCTCCAATTAAATCGGTACGGGGGGACACCACAAATAACGTTTGCCTGGATAAAGCCAGAAAAGTCGTCCGCACAGCTAAGGTTTGCACTAATTAAGGACAGTTGTAATGCTTCTATTTTGAAGGCAATTGAGGTATCAAATTGTACCGTACAGTTCTGGTCATCTGTTGCTGTCAAAGTATAACTTCCCGGCAAAAGGCTTTCGATAGAGGCAGTATTTGCACCGTTGCTCCAGGTAAATGCATAGGGAGGGGTTCCACCGATAACATTTACATCAATTCGTCCGCTGGCATCGCCTGCACATAGAGAATCCGTCGCTATCGCATTGGCAATAGTAAAAGGATTATTTGGTGCGACTATTTCAGGAAACAAGCCATTGCTGGTCCATTGACAATTATTCGCATCTGTGACGGTTAATTCATAATTTCCGGCGGTGAGGTTTTCCTGATTTTGTGAAATATCCCCGTTACTCCAAAGGTATTGATAAGGGGCTTTTCCCCCTTGAAGAGAAATAAAAAATGCTCCATTATTATCTCCAAAACAATTTAATTGGTTTTTAAAACTATCCAATTCAACTACTATGTTACTTGCCGAAAGCACAGCTAAGTTTCCCAGATGCCCTACACATAAATATTCATTATTTTCATCAATAACACTTACGTCATAAATTCCAGCTTCTAAATTAATTAACCGAGCATTTTCATCACCTGTTGTTTGTACGCCATTATTCCAAAAATACTGATAAGAACCAAAGCCGCCATTTACTTTGACCTCAATTTCTCCATCGGCGCTACCGCTACAATTCGTATTTTTGATTGCCAGTGCTTCTACTTGTAAGCTATCTTCTTCAAATTCGATTTTAAAAGGCTGACTTTGGGTACATGCGCTTCCATCAGTCAAAGTTATGGTATAAATTCCAGCATCCAGATTATCCAAGTCTTCTGTCTGTAAGCCATTATTCCATTCAAAAGAAAAAGACCCGCGCCCGCCAGAGGGAGCAATATCAATGCTGCCATTTTCAGGACTAGAACAGTTCACATGCTCTATTTTAAAAATATCTATATTAATTGGATTAGGTGCTTCGACTTCAAAATTGTAACTATCTGATAAACAGCCGTTAGCGTCAATTATTTTCAGTTCATATCCTCCTCCCTCGATGGCAGTTAGTACGCCCTCAGATGTTCTTAAAATATGGTTGTCGGGAAAAGTCCAACTGTAAGAATAAGGTCCGGTTCCGCCTCGAATGTCAGCGATTGCACTGCCATTGCTATCTCCAAAACAAGAAGGGGCTTCTGCCAAAACGGTATCTATGGTAATAAAGTCGGGTTCTGCAACCTCAAAGACTGTTTCTAATAAACAACCCACATTGTCCTGAATAGCCAATCCGTAATTGCCGGCGGATAAAGTAGTATAATCACTGCTCAGCCAAAAACCGGTAGAATTGGTCGTAATTACTGTGCTATCTGTCCATTGGAAGTCAAAGGAAGATGCACCCGGTGCTTCACTCGAAAATCTGAAAAAAACCACCCCATTGTCCATACCTTTGCATTGAATGGAATCAATAATCAAATAATCTTCCATATTGATTAATTGGGGAGCTTGCAGATTGGCAGTATCAGAAATGGCCGTACAACCGTTGGCATCAGAAACGGTGAGAAAATAACCTCCAGAAGAAAGATTGGAAATGCTGGAAGTATTAGCAGCCGTGTTCCAATGATACATATAAGGAGCCACTCCACCATTGATACTTGTGGTTATAGATCCGTTATTTACCCCTATGCATAGAGGATTTTGAGTACTGAAAGCGATATTCATTAGTTCGGGTGCTTCAACTATAATAGAATCCAGGACAGCTTCGCAATTATTTTGGTCGCTTATAATTAGGTGGTAAATTCCTTCGCCTATGTCATTGAGATTAGCAGTCGTTGAGCCATTATTCCATTCGTAAGCATAAGCACCGGTTCCGCCACTTGAGCTAATCTTTATAGCACCGTTATTTATTGTATTACAGGAAGGGCTTTGGACCGTATCCAGTTGGATAATTAATTGAGTGGGGTTTTCTAAAGTGTCCTTGACTATTTTTTCACATCCATTGGCATCTAATATGCTTAATTCATAGACGCTCGCTGATAACCCAACAGCCGTTGGAGTGCTTTGATTCAAAACGTCATTCCATTGATAAGAATAAGGAGAATTCCCTCCAGTTATTGCTGCATTAATTGCTCCGTCATTCCTCATAAAACAAGTGGGATTTGTGCTTGATAGAGTAGCTTCAATAGGGGGCGTGGAAGGGATGATTATTTCGGCGGTAGTCGTACAAGCAGAAGTATCAGAAATGGTTACTTTGTAAAGTCCGGGAGATAGGTCCTCTAGTACGCTTGCATTAGGGAGTCCGTTATCCCAGTTAAAGTTATAGCCAGTTGCCGTTTGTCTTCCTCCAGTTACAACTAGTTCAATTTTTCCATCATTTAGCCCTGCACAAGTGGGGGGTAAAGTGCTGACTGTCAATAGTTCTAATAGGGGTGGCTCAATGATGACAATACTATCAATTGGACAGGGGGATACATTATCTGCATCCACCACTAGGGAATAAATGCCACCGCCTAGGTTATTGACATCCTCGGTAGTTGCAAAAATGCCAGACTCGTCTTTCCACTCAAAAGTTGGATTTATCAACCCTCCGATACTTATGTCAATAGCTCCATTATTATCTCCAAAGCAGGACACATCCTCTATGCGCTCAATAGCCAATTCAGGGCCGTTAACGATTTGCTGAGGAAGGGCTTTGCTACAACCAAAATTATCCGTAACAGTGATACTGTAAGCACCCATTTGTAAATTGTGAATCGTATAACCAGAGGTAGAAAGATTATTAATGGAACCTACAACGGGTCCATGCCATAAATAATCATAAGGCCCTTGTCCGTCCTTGGGCTCAACTTGTATAGATCCGTTTTCCTGACAAAAACTAGGTTCTTGAATATCGACAACTTCGATAGCACTAATGCTGGCAAGTGTATTGATGACTATTTGATCTTGTGCTGTACAGCCATTTGTTTGAGAAATAGCCGTTACTCGGTACACCTGCGAAAAGCCTTTTGATCTTGAAAAGACAACGGCCTCCGCCTCCTGTGAGCCTGTACTCCAGCTATAATCAAAAGGACCAACTCCTTCTGTAACTGAAGCAGAAATGAGCTGAGGAGCACTTTGAAAACAAAGCTCCATTGTATCGGGTGCATTGATGTTAACTATCGGAGCGGTTTGTTTGAAAAAAGAAACGATCAATTCATCCGTACAGCCTGAATTAGACCTAGCCTGAATATAAAAAAGTGTATCTGATGTAATGGTCACTATCGGATTGGTAATTTGAGCAGAATTGGAATAAGAATCGTTGGTAAAATAGAGCAGCGTATCGCTTGCATTATTATTGTCTTGAATCACCAAATTTCTTAAATCAAAACGGGTGTTTTCACAAACATCTTGATTACCCGAAGCATTAAAGATATCTGGCTGACTAAAGACAGGAATGGTTGCTGGAATGATACTGCTTTCACAACGTTGGCCGGAAAAGTTCCTGATTTCCTGGAAATAATAGATGGTCGTACCTACTAAAACAGGCGTACTAAAAATGCTGCCTGAGTCTATAGGCATACCGCCCAACGGCGTGTCATAATAATAAATTTGTCCTGCATTAGAAGGCGTTACTGTAATAATAGCCATTTCTCCTTGGCAAATTGAGGGAGCAGAAAAAGAAGGCGTAAAAATTACTACATCATCTGCATTCCCACTACAGTTCTCATCAACCAAATTGCAGGGAATTTCTGATACACTCGGATTAATATTGGGATTCGTATCGTCACAATCGGCATTATTATTTACATAGCCCATTGGTTGGGTTAAAAAACAGACGGCAATAGAATCATTGGGGCTTCCAAATCCATCTCCATCCATATCGGCATAATAAACATCGCTTGCTTTTACCTGTGAGCCATAGAATTCAATTCTGTCCAAGGCTATGTCCCCTCTAAAATTACTGCCCGTATAGCCTCGAAAACGAAACTGAACTATTTGGTTATGATAACTAGACAGGTTGATATAGACCCTATTCCATATATCTCCTTGATTGCCTGATTCATCCCATAAATTTATCCAATTCAATCCGTCAGCAGTTACATCCAAAGCCAGAGAATCTATATCAAAACCATACATATGGTAGAAAAAGGACAAGTGGCAGATGCCTATGCTTGCATTGACTTCAATGCACTCAGAGATAAGTGTTCCTTCTTTATTACCATTGCAGGGAGTAGAGGATTCCAAATAAATATATCTTCCCCTAAAGCCTTCGCCACTACTTGGCCCCGTATCTCCAGAAACTGTTCCGCCGCCATTGACAATCCAATCAACTTCATCGCTGGTAGCGTTTTTCCATGTACCTGATAAAGTAGGACAATCTATACAATTACCTGCTGGCTGACATAGGGTTTGATTGTCAAAATTTTCTAATAAGGTTACAGGTGGCAAAATACAATCCGTAGTGGCAGTCACTTTGCATGAATTGTACAAATAGTTGTATGTCCCACAAGTTTGTCTTACATAAATATCATAGGTAGTCAGTTGGTTTAGATTTGTTAAATCAAATCGTTCCCAACAAGGCAAAACGATAACTTGGCTATTTGCAGAGCCAGCCGTTGTTCCGTTCCCTGGCGTGAATCCAGCTGGCCCATACTCTACAATGGCATTGGAAGAACAACTCCCGCCATTATCCCAATCTATACTTATGCTGGTTGGAGAAATATTAAAAGCGGATAAATTAGTAGGAGCCGTACAGCCAATAGGAATAAAAATCAATTCCGCATAATCCAAAAAACCCTGATCTCCTGGCTTATCATCACAAATTTTTAGCGTCCAGGTAGCATTGGGATTGAAGGGCGTTGTATAAAATGAACTCAAACTTTCTTCTGGAATATAGGCACCCACAGATTCGGAAATTGAACTCAAATTTTTTACAGAATCAGAAACACATCGATTCTCAGTCAAAACAAACGGCTGAGAGCAGCTTCCAATAGCTGGCGCACCGTAGTGGTCACCCGAACCCCCTCGTTCGTCAATTAGCCGAACCATTGTATTTCCGTCAGGAGAAATCAGTGTTACCTCCAGATCATTCCTCCATAGATGATTAATGATTAATCGAACTTCTTCTAAAAAAACATTTTGCCCCAATTGTACTCCAGGTGCCCCGGATACATTAATGGCTACCTCAACGCAATTATTATCAGGGATATTAATTCCCACATTACAACTACCATTATTTATGCTGGTTTGTGAAAAGACCAAACTAGCAGAAAATGATAGGAGGCAAGTAAGACTGTAATATTTGAAGGTAAAGGGTATTTTCATAAATATTCTTGTCAATTCGTCTGGATAAAAAACGAAACAAAAAACTGTTTTTTACAAAAAAATTGTAGATATGAAGCTGTAAAGAAATGAAACAGTAACAAAATAATCAGCTCTTGATACTGCCCTTCATCATAGATAGGTGCTGGATGAACATTTGTTAAGCAGTGACGATTTATCACAAACTTTTCTTAATCAATGAGCATTCAACTGGATTTTAATAATTTGATATTGTAAAATTATCAAAATATTGCCTTATTTCGCAAGGGAATTATGCATATCTCTTATCAAAAATTGTTTTTCTATTAAATATTAAACGCCAACAGAATGAATCGTGTTTTTTTTTTCCTTTCCATTTTTCTAATTTTTTCTTGCCAATCAAAAGAACCTCCTCCAGATATCGTCTTTATTAATGGGGTTATTATTACGCTAGATGAAAAAAATCCACAAGTGGAAGCCATTGCGGTTAGAGCAGATAGAATCATTCGATTGGGAGCCAATGATGCCATAAAAAAATTAGTGGGCGAAAAAACAAAAGTAGTGGATTTGGGAGGCAACTTTGCTATGCCTGGTTTTATAGAGGGACATGGGCATTTTTCGGGTTTAGGCAGCAGTTTACAAAATTTAAATTTTTTAAAATCCAAAAGTTGGGAGGAAATAGTCGCTATGGTAGCAGAAAAGGTAAAAACGGCAAAGCCAGGCGAATGGATTACAGGTAGAGGATGGCATCAGGAAAAATGGACAAAAGTATTAGACAAGCAAGTATTGGGTTATCCTTATCATGACAAATTGAGTGCGATTTCTCCCGATAATCCGGTCGTATTGCGACATGCAAGCGGGCATGGGCTTTTTGCTAACGAGAAAGCTATGCAAATTGCTGGCGTAACCGCAGAAACGCCCAATCCAACAGGAGGAGAGATTGTTCGAGATTCGAGAGGGGCAGCCATTGGCGTTTTTGAAGAACGGGCCATGAGCGTCATTAATGCGGCCTATCGGGAATACTTGGGAACGCTTTCAGAAGCAGATAAAAAAAGAAAGTGGTTGGAAGGTATTGAGTTGGCAGAGCGAGAATGTCTTCGGAAAGGGATCACTTCTTTTCAGGATGCGGGAGCTTCTTTTACTGAGTTGAGCCGTTATAAAGGACTCGCAGAAACTGGACAATTGGATGTTCGCCTTTGGACTATGATTCGCCATTCTTACGATATAATGAAAGATAATCTTGGGGAGTATCCCGTTATTAATGCAGGCAATCATTTTTTTACTGCCAAAGCCATAAAATCTGAAGTAGATGGAGCTTTGGGGGCTTTTGGTGCCTGGTTGCTAGAGTCTTATCAAGACAAATTGGATTTTGTCGGACAAAATACTACCCCGCTTGAAGCCGTAAAAAATATAGCAGGTTTGGCTGCTAAACACGATTTACAATTATGTGTACATGCCATAGGTGATCGCGCTAATCGGGAAGTATTAAATATTTTTGAAGAAGTCTTTAAAGCAAACCCCAACAAATCTGACTTCCGTTGGCGAATAGAACACGCGCAACACATTGATCCACAGGATATTCCGAGGTTTAAAGAATTGGGCGTGATTGCTTCTATGCAGGGTATCCATTGCACTTCTGATGCCCCTTTTGTAGAAAAAAGATTGGGCGAAAAAAGAGCGAGAGAAGGCGCTTATCCCTGGCGTTCTCTGTTAGATGCGGGAGCCGTAGTCACTAATGGGACAGATGCCCCAGTAGAAGATGTGGACCCAATCGAAAGCTTTTACGCTTCTGTCACCAGAAAGCGAGCAGACACCGGTTTCGCTTTTTTCTCAGAGCAAAGCATGACTAGAGCAGAAGCCCTTGAATCTTACACCTTATCCAATGCTTATGCCGCCTTTGAGGAAAAGGACAAGGGATCTTTGGAAGTGGGCAAGCTAGCTGATATTACCGTATTGTCTAAAAACTTACTGGCTTGTAGAGATGAAGAAATTTTAGATGCGAAGGTGCTTTATACCATTATTGGAGGGCAAATTAAATACCAAGCGGAGTAAGAAGCTGTTAAAATTTAATATAAATAATTGTTAATATGAAGGTCTTTTTCCGCCATACTTCGTTAGCCAAACAGTCATTATATCAACATAACTCCTGTTTTGCTGCCTCATCTGGCGAAAAAATCCATTCCATATTATTCAAAAAATTAAATTTTAACAGCTTCTAACAGTTTTTGATTCTTATCGGTCTTTCCACTTATCTTCGCCGCATGACAAATAAACTTCCAATTGGCACATTTATAAATATGGCGACTGTTGTAGTGGGCGGTCTTATTGGCTTGTGGTTGCAGCAAGCATTTCCAACCAACATTAAAGAAATTATTTTTCAGGCTATCGGCCTGGGGGTTTTACTAATCGGCATTCAAATGAGTTTAAAAATGCCCGAGGGTTATTTACTAATTCTAATTTTTAGTTTGATCATTGGCGGAGTTATCGGCGAATTTATTCATTTAGATCAATTATTAGAGAATTTTGGTGAGTGGTTAAAACAAACCTTTGAGCTGGGGGACGAGCGGTTTACGGAGGGCATGGTCACTGCGTTTTTACTCTATTGTGTGGGATCTATGACGATCGTAGGGGCAATAGAAGAAGGAATTGCCGGAAAAAGGGAATTATTATTAGTGAAATCAACGCTAGATGGGGTGTCTTCCATAGCCTTTGCTTCTACTTTTGGCATAGGGGTTTTATTTTCTATTTTTCCAATGTTGTTTGTGCAGGGAGGAATGACCGTTTTAGCGACTTATGCCCATCCATTTTTTACCAAAAATATTATTGACCAATTGAGCGCCATAGGCGGCTTATTGATAATCGGAATTGGAATTAGACTTTTGCAATTGGGAGCGCTTAATATTGAAAATTTACTGCCGGCTTTACTTGTTGTGGTTTTCTTTACCTGGCTTTATGATAAATGGAAACGATAGAATGTTTACTTTTGTAAGCTAATTTGAAAAACAAGAAGATTTAATCTAAAAAAGTATGTTTACGATTAATATTTACCTTCGCTTTGCAATAATTGCTTCATGCTTGGTGGGCGGAGTTCTACTGGCTTTTGCTTATGGGTTTTGGTATGCTTTTCCCTTTCTGTTGATAGGAATTATACTTTTGGCAGGGTATTTTTTGCTGGGAACAGTCCAGTCGGCGGCACAACTCATTCAGTCCTCTCGATTTGAAGAAGCAGAAAAACGACTGAATTTGACCTTTAAGCCGAATTGGTTATATACTGCTAATCGAGCCTATTTTAATATGATAAAAGGAACACTAGCTACTTATAAAAAGGACAACGATTTAGCACAGCAGTATTTTAATAAAGCACAAGAAATTGGTGTCCCTTCTGATAATGAGGCGGCCATGCTGGAACTACAATTAGCGAATATTGCTGCTACCAAGAATAAATGGCAACAGGCAAAAATCCATTTTAGAAAGTTAAAGGACTTAAAAGTAACAGAACCACAACTTAAAGAACAAATAAAGCAATTTGAAAAAGCCTTAAAAAACAGGGGTGCTATGAAAGCGGCAGGCCGTGCAGGGCATAACCCAATGACCATGAACCCAGGGGGCAAACGAAGGCGACCAAAGATGAGGTAGTTTGTGATTGAGTAATTTAAATGACCAAAGTATTGAGAGATTAATGCGTTCAATTTTTATACCCCTTTTTTATATTCAGACTATTGCCCATTTCAATTATGAAGAACACGGTTCTATTGTTGCTCTTATTTTTGTTGGTTGGAAGCCTTACTTTTTATTTTTTTAAAAAAGAAGATAAAAAGACCACCATACTTACCGAAGACGGTGATTTTGCCGTTAAAAATATAGATGAAATACGCAAGATAAGGCTGTCAGATAAAAATGGCACAACAACTGTTTTGGAAAAAAAAAGCAATCATTGGCAGGTCAATGAACAATGGAAAGCTAATCCGAATGCCATCAACAACTTGCTCGAGACGATCCAAAGAGTGAGTATCAAATACATCCCTCCTCGCGCAGCAGTCCCGAACATTCTAAAAGACATTGCTACCAATAAGATTAAGGTAGAAACTTATAACCAAACAAATAGACTTCTGAAGTCCTATTATGTTGGAGGCGTGACGAATGACGAACTGGGCACGCATATGATAATGGTCGGTGCAACGGCTCCTTTTGTCACCCACATTCCAGGATTTGAAGGTACACTTAGAGCTCGCTACTTGCTGGATGAGTACGATTGGAGAGATAAGACTATTTTTCAGGAAAAAATAGATAATATCCAATCTTTGAGCATTGAATATCCAAAACAAAAAAACAAATCTTTCCTATTAGAGCGAAGAGATGGTGCTTATGAGGTGCTGCCTTTTTACGAAAGCACACCAAAATATAATCGGACTGTAGAAAAAGGGCTTATTGAAAAATACTTAGTTGGTTATGACCACTTGGTTGCAGAAGCTTTTGAAAATAATAATCCGCTTCGGGACTCTATTTCTCGTTTATTGCCTTTTAGCACTATTCGATTGAAAACAGTAAGTGGAGCAGAAAAAGAATTGCGTCTTTACCCGATCGTCAAAACTGCCAAAAATGGGCAGCAAATTTTGAATCAGAATGGAAAACCCTTGGTAGAAAAATATTTTGCTTCTGTCAATGGGGAAGATTTTATGCTCATTCAACATTTAGTTTTTGGTAAAATTTTGTGGGCCTATGAAGCTTTTTTTCAATAGACTTGTTTATAAATAAGTCTATAAGTTTAATAATGTTTTTTGCTTCCCTCAAAAGCTCAACTTAACGACATTAAGCTGCTTAAATCGTTAAAAATTTATGAACTTGAATTCTTATTTATTGAACACCTAACCTTACTATAAGCAAATCAATGGATTATATTTTATGCTTTTGTTGCGTTTTTATTTCTTGCTTGGCAATGGCGCAAAGCGTAGATGGCACTTGGGAAGGAACCCTTACCTTAGAACGACCAACTCCCCGAAAAGAATACAAATTTCAGTTGATTTTAAAAAAGGAAGGCAAACACATACAAGGCACTTCTTATATTTTTTTTGAGGAAGAACCCGTTGCAATGGATTTATCGGGAAGGTATTTTCATGATCGTTCCATGCGGCTGTTTAATCACCAAGTCCTTTACCCGACAGAGGATCCAAACAGGGAAAAATTTATTAGAAAATATCAGCTAATGTATAAAAGGAGTGCCTTTAGCGAAGATACGATTGAAGGCTATTGGCAGGAAAAAAACGATCCAATTTTTGCAAAATATAGAAAAGGCAGAATTTATTTAAAAAGGATAAGAAAAGATTCTAAAGCCTGAGTCATATCAGTATGTAGCGTTTTCCTGGCAGTGGTTTTACCAAACCTTTAAATTCCAGACTCAATAATAGGGATGCCACTTGGCTTGGATTTAATTTTGCCTCGTGGACTAGTTCATCAATACCGATTTCTTCAGATTGTTTGAGCAAATTTGCTACGACTTTTTCTTGGTCGGTTAGTTCCACAAATAATTGTCGCTGTATTTCTTTTTTTTGATCCAATTCTTCCCACCGCATGATATAACCGACATCTTTGGCACTTTCTATTAAAGCTGCTTTATGGGTTTTGATGAGGTGATTACACCCTTGTAGATGTGTGTCTTTGACCCTCCCCGGCACGGCAAAGACATCCTTATTATATTCATTGCCAAACTGAGCAGTTATCATAGACCCCCCTTTTATTGCCGTTTCTACTACGATGAGGGCATCGCACATTCCTGCCACGATGCGATTGCGCATGGGAAAATTTTCTCTATCTGGGCCGACATCGCTTGCAAATTCGGTGAGCAAGCCACCATTTTCTATCATCTGACGAGCGATACTTCGATGTTGAGCAGGATAAATTCGCTTCAACCCATGACCTAAAATACCTAAGGTACTACTACCTATATCTAGGCATTTTTTATGAGCGGTTACATCAATTCCATAAGCTAGTCCGCTGATTATCAATACGTCATATGCTGCCAAACCCTCTACTAACTCTTCGCATAAAGCCACGCCCATAAAAGAAGGCTTCCGAGTCCCTACAATGGCGACAATCCTTGGATGATTTAGATCAACAGTGCCTTTATAGTACAACAAAATGGGGGCATCGCCCGAATGCTTTAGGCGACTAGGGTAGGCGTTGTCTAGGAAGAAAAGAGGCGTAATTTCTTGATTTTCAATAAAATCTAGTTCTCTTTCTGCCGCTTCAAAGTAGTCTTTTTTTACGATTAAACTGGCAATTCTATCCCCGACTCCCGGAATTTTTTCCAATTCTTTTTTTCTTGCTTCAAATACTTCTTTAATTCCTCCACAGTAACTAATTAAATTGCGGGCAGTTACCGGGCCGACTTTTGGAATTTTTGTGAGGGCAATTTTATACAAGCAGTCACTCATTTTGAATTCTTATGGTTTTTTCAAGAAAGATTATCGCACAAAATTAGATTGTTTGGGCATCTATCGTGCAATTTATTGTTTTATTTTCTTTTGATTAGAATGAAAGATTCTATTTTTGGATAGAAATGAATTTTAAACATGCGCTTATTCATTGAATAACAATGGGCAGAACAAAAACAAATAAAAACGCTGGCGGCTTGTTACCCAAAATAGAAATATTGATAATTATAGTGTTTTTCATCAGTTTCATTATTTGGGCAATGTCTAAATGTAGTATTACTCAAAGTGAATACGAACAAAAAGCTGCTAAAAAGCTAGAACAGGCTCCAGTTGAAACCTTAAGAGATACAGAAGAAGAAAAAAACCAGACTTTAAAAAAATTAGTCCCTGAAAAAAGAACCGTACTTTATGTGATTTTGGAAGACTTGAATCTCAGAAAAGGCCCGCATCTGGACAGTGCCATTATCAAAAGATTTAAGTTGAACGAGGAATTGTATTTTCTAAATGAAGTGACCAATTTTAAACAGAAAATAAATCTAGGGGAGGAGCAAATAGCAGAAGAGCCTTGGATAAAAGTTCGGGCGAGTACGGGACACGAAGGTTGGGTGTATGGAGCGGGAGTAAATTATTATAAACCAATCAAAACGAACTGAATTAAGTAATGGAACCTGTGCGAATTGAACTGCCTACGCGCTATGGAATGAAAACCGTAAACGCTTACCTTTTTGTAAAACCGGAGCCTGTTTTGGTAGATTGTGGAGAAAAAACACCAGCTACCTGGAAAGCCCTTCAATCGGCATTGGCTAAATACGACCTAGCTATAAAAGATATAAAGAAGGTCATCATTACCCACGCCCATGTTGACCACATGGGTATGGCAGGAAAAATTGCAAAAGAAAGCCACGCCGAAATTTGGGTAAATGATTATAGTTATGACTGGGCGACGAATCTAGAAGAAATGTGGCAGCGACGCATAGCCCTGATGAAAAAATTGATGCGGAAAGATATACCTCCCAATGGACAAGGAATGGCGTTGAAAAAAATGATGATTTCTTTTATGGAGGCAGTGACAACTACTTGGGATACGATCCCCAAAAATCAGTTAAGGCGATTTGCCATTGATGACCAGTTGAATTTAGGCGGGCTTGATTGGGAGGTGATTTATGCGCCGGGACATTCAAATACCCAAACCTGTTTTTATCAGCCGGCAAAAAAGTGGCTGATTGCTGCCGATATGTTATTGCGCATAACGCCCACTCCAGTAATGGATGTTTCTATAGCTGATCCTACCAAAAGAGAAAATAGCCTTTTCATCATGTTACAATCCTTTCAAAAAATGGCTGACTTGGAGATAGAAAAAGTATTTCCGGGCCATTATGAACCTTTTGGTAATCACCGTCAGTTAATCCAATTTCAGACAGATCGGATTCAAATGCGGAAAGAGGAAACATTTAGCTTAATTCAAAATGGAAAAAATCGCTTTTTTGAATTATTTAATATCATGTATCAAAATCGCATGAATATGCCAGGAATGTCCATGTTAAGGGGCTATTTGGATTTATTGTTTGAGGAAGACCGAATTGAGATAAAAGAAATGGCAAATTATAATGCCTATTATTCAAAGGTGGTAAAGAAATGAATGAAAGTGTAAATTTGGGTTCATCAATCACAGGATTTACTCAAGAAGGTTATACCTTTGCAACTTCTAAGAATTAATGAATGAGAGTATCCCTAAAATACCTGTTATTCTTGATTTTTGTAAGTGCTTATTGCAGCCTGATGGCTCAATCCGCTATCAATCCTTTTGAATTAAAACATCGAGCACCCAACAGTCCTGCCAATCCCTTTAATATAGCAAAACCCAAACAAGAAAGTGCAGACTCCAGTTTGCGAGAACGCAATCCTTTTCAAAAACAAATAAGTACTAATCCATTTGATCTATTAGAATCCTCGCCGAAAAGGACAAGTGTGGACGAAAACTTTTTTCCAGATCCAGCCATAAAACCAATCAATCGTCCCGAAAATCCAGGTTTCCTATTTTGGTTTTTATTATCTGTATTGCTTTTTTTCACTGCCATTATCAGCATTTCCAGAAAAAGACTAGAACAAGTATATCATGCCTTCCTGAATGACAATATGTTGAGACAAATTCACCGGACAAATAAGGGAATGGTATCTATTTCTTATTTCTTATTGTACTTGTTGTTTTTTGTTAATTTAGGATTATTCATTTTCTTATCAGCTGGGCAATTCGGCTTGGTTTTTTCTCGCCATTTCACCTTTCTATTGCTATTAATTTCTGGAATTGGCCTAGTATTTATAGCTAAGCATCTTTTATTATTTTTGGTAGGAAAAATTTTCCCCATCGAAAAGGAAATCAAGCTTTATAATTTTACCATAATGGTATTTGGTATCATATTAGGGCTTTTGCTATTACCTTCAAATTTATTGATCACTTATGCCCCCCCAGAGATCGCCAGGATAGGCGTTTATGTAGCAGTTGGAGCGATTCTTGCAATTTATTTATTTCGATCTTTAAGAGGTTTGGCGATAGGTAGTAGATATCTAATGCTTCATAAGTTTCATTTTTTGTTGTATCTTTGTGCCGTTGAAATTTTACCTGTTATAGTTCTATTGAAAATTATTTTATTGAGGATCAACTAGAGGTGCAAGAAAACTATACTTTCCTCTTTACCTCCATGAAGCACCTAGCCAGTTTGGGGGTTAAATTGCTAAATTGACTTAGGAATGACAGTAAACAGTAAAGCTCAAAAAGTAGAGCAATATAAGCCCGTAAAGAGTATCCTGATTTCACAACCAAAACCTACTCGTTCCCCTTATTTTGATTTGGAGCAAAAATACAATTTGCAAATTGATTTTCGCCCGTTCATTCATGTTGAAGATGTTACTGTAAAGGAATTTCGCAAATTTCGGATAAGGCCCGACGAATTTTCGGCAATCATTTTCACCAGTAAAAATTCTATAGATCATTTCTTCCGAATTTGTGAAGATATGCGCATTCGAATGTCTTCGGATACCAAATATTTT
This sequence comes from Saprospiraceae bacterium, assembly GCA_965222705.1. Taxonomy (GTDB): domain Bacteria; phylum Bacteroidota; class Bacteroidia; order Chitinophagales; family Saprospiraceae; genus JAFMDF01. The sequence continues at coordinate 87,179 of CBDCUO010000026.1, forward strand.
TGCCTTACGGAAGCCATCGCCAATTATTTGCAAAAATTTATCGTTTACCGGAAACGAAAAGTTTTTGCCGGTAATCGAACGATCTTCGATTTAAAGCCTTATTTGAATAAGCATAAAGAAAATGAAAGCTTTTTGCTTCCGTGCTCTAATCTGGGAAGCAAGCAAGTTTCATTGTTCTTGGAGGAGAATGGATTTAGATGGCAGGAAGCAATGATGTATCGAACCGTCAGCAGCGACCTCTCTGATTTAAGTGATATTACCTATGATGTCCTGGTCTTTTTTAGTCCACTAGGCATTAAATCTCTATACGATAACTTTCCTGATTTTAAACAAAATGAAACCCGAATTGCGGTTTTTGGCAATAGTACGAGCAATGCGGTCAATGAAAGAGGGCTAAATATTAACATTAAGGCTCCGGCTCCTGAAACGCCCTCCATGACGATGGCATTAGAACGCTATCTTAAGTTGGTAAATAAAAAAATGTAACAAGAGTGTTTTTGATCGCAAAGTGTTTTATAAAGGATGTCTAAATTTCGTTTTTGATAATGAAAAAATTAACTTTTAAAAGTTGGCTTTTTCAGTTCGAAAGTGTTAATTTAAGCGTGTCTGAAATATGCTTATATTGACTGAATGGTCTAAAATTGCTTTAAATGACCACGGAAGATTATCGAAATATAGCTCCGACCTTGCCTGGCGACCCCGGCGTGTATCGGTTCTTGGGGCAAGATGATACTATCCTCTATGTTGGCAAAGCCAAAAACCTGAAAAAACGACTCGCTTCTTATTTTGGCAATAAAAAACACCAACAAAATAAAACCAGAGCCTTAGTAAAAAATGCACGCCGCCTGGAATTTACCATTGTAGAAACGGAACAGGATGCTCTTTTGTTAGAGAATACTTTAATCAAAAAGTATCAACCGAGGTATAATGTCATGCTCAAAGACGGAAAATCCTATACCTATATTTGTGTAAAAAAAGAGCGATTTCCCAGAGTGTTCATTACCAGACAAGTAATAAAGGATGGCTCTACCTACTTTGGGCCCTACACTTCGAAGTATCGGATAAAAATTATCCTAGACCTTATAAAATCGCTGTTTCCATTGCGAACCTGTACCTATCACCTAAGTGCTTCCAATATCCAAAAAGAAAAATTTAAAGTTTGTCTGGAATATCATATCAAAAACTGCGAAGGCCCTTGTCAAGGATTGGAAACATTGGTTCATTATAACGAAAAAATAGAACAAATTAAAAACATATTGAAAGGGAATTTCGGTGCGGTAAAACAGCATTTTAAAAATGTCATGCAGCAGCATGCCCAAAACCTGGAATTTGAAAAAGCACAACTATTAAAGGAAAAATTGGCCGCTTTTGAAGATTATCAGGGGAAATCAACCGTGGTTAGCACCTCCATTCGGGATTTAGATGTTTTTTGTATTGCTACGGATGAAAAAAGAGCCTTCGTCAATTTTCTAAAAGTGGTGAATGGAGCAATTATGAACACCTACACGCTGGAACTTACCAAAAACCTGGATGATGATGAAAAGAAGCTACTAGCTTTTGCAGTAGCAGCGTTACGAGAAAAATTTAATAGCATCACAAAAGAAATTGTCCTTCCTTACCAAGTCCATTTAGTAGAAAAAGAGGTCTCGATTACAGTTCCTAAGATTGGTGACAAAAAAAAGCTGTTGGACTTATCAGAAAAGAATGTAAAATATTTTTTGCTCCAGCAAAAAAAGCAAGAATTAGCTAATGTCAAAAAACAAACCTCTTCAGAAAGAATATTAAGGACGCTTCAAGAGGACCTGCAAATGGAAGAATTGCCCCTTCATATCGAATGCTTTGACAATTCTAATATGCAAGGCGCTTATCCAGTTTCCTCCTGCGTGGTTTTTAGAAATGCCAAACCTGCAAAACGGGATTACCGACATTTTAATATAAAAACCGTAAAGGGACCTGACGATTTTGCCTCTATGGAAGAAGTAGTTTATCGAAGGTATAAACGCCTTTTGAGCGAAGGAAAATCGCTGCCACAATTGGTGATAATTGACGGGGGGAAAGGCCAATTGAGTGCCGCCATGAAAAGCCTAAAAGCCTTAGGGTTGGAAAAAAAGATCGTGGTTGTAGGAATTGCTAAAAAACTGGAAGAAATTTTCTTCCCCGAGGATCCCATTCCAATTTATATTAATAAAAAATCAGAATCTTTAAGACTGATCCAACAGGCCAGAAATGAAGCGCATCGCTTTGCTATCACTTTTCATAGAAATCAGCGGTCTAAAAATTTTACCAGCACAGAACTGACTAATATAAAGGGCATTGGAACAAGAACAGCTCAGAAGTTATTGAGCCATTTTGGCTCAGTCAAAAAAGTAAAAATGGCCTCTGATAGGGAATTAGAGGCTATTGTTGGCAAGGTAGCTGGCAAAAAAATTGAGACTTATTTTAAGGCTCAATCCCCAACCGATTCAGAATGAGTCGCTATTGCCTGTTCGCCCAGAGATCGAAGTTCTGATTGATAGGCTGCTCCCTCCTTTCTTACCAAGACCTTTCCTGTTTCATCCAAAAATAGTAAAGTTGGATAGACATTGACTTGGTAGAGCAAAGCCAAATCTGGTCCGCCGCCCTTTTCTGCATCCACTTTATAATTGATAAAATTGTGGTTAAAAAATTCAGAAATGCCTTTGTCTGTGAATACATCTTCATCCATCATTTTGCAGGGCAAGCACCAAGTCGTATAAAAATCGACAAACACTAGTTTGTTTTTATCATTAGCCATTTCCAATACAGGCATTAATTTATCAGAAGTGACAAAATCAACAGCATTGATATTTATAGCTTTTTGGGTGCTATTACAACTCAATAGCACTAAGCTTAGTCCAAAAATCCAAAATAAATACTTCATATAAAAGTCGTTTTTAGCAAGAGGAACAACAAAGTTCGTGCGCATTGCAAAGGCTCGATCTACACTAATGCACATTTTATGCCCTATTCCCATGCGGAATAAATTATTAGAATTTTTAAAAAACTCCTTGACAAAAATATTTACATAACGCCCGTTTTTTTAATAAAATTGCAGCCAGCCCAGCAAACAAAAAATTGACTACTTTCAACTCAAAGAACAAATTTTCAATGAGCTCTTATTGCCTATCCTCTAAAATAGATGAAAAATTTTTGGTAAAAAAATAATGGAACCCACAATTGCTGCCCCCATTGCCGCAATAAGTACTGCTCCTGCTGCTGCATCTTTTGTTTTTTGAGCTAATAAATGGTAATCGGGTGTAGCTAAATCTGCTAAATATTCAATGGCGGAATTGAATGTTTCTGCGCTTAAGACCAATACAATGCATAGAATAATCATGCACCATTCTACTATGGAAATGTTTAAATAAATGCCTCCAACAATGGCTAATGATGCAATTATTAAATGAATTTTTGGGTTTGCTTGGGATTTTATAATGTCCACTATTCCCGCAATGGCATATTTAAAACTGGCTAGGCGTTCTTTAAAATAGTTCATAAAATCAGATAGATTAATTATTTTTTAAAATTGCTGCAAAACCCTCTTAATTCTGCTTTATCCATTTTTACACAATTGCAGACAAATATATTTTTTAAAACCATGTAAATCAAACTGTGCATTAGTGAACTGGTGCGAGTTTCTAAAAGAATTGGGTCTTTAGTGTGTATTTAAATTTGATTTTTTCAACTGTTGTTAAGTAATAGTTTTGTTCGGCTGTTGATAAAAAGCTAAATTTGCCCTTCTTTTTTTAAATAAGCATTCAATTTTTAAAAAAAAATATGAAAAACTACATCATTCTTTGGACGGCTGGTGTGTTTGGTTTTATTGCTTGCCAAAATACTTCAAAAACAGAATTAAAACCACTTGATTTATTGCAGTACGGTATTCCGATGACTATTATGGCACCGGACAGTGCAAAGGTAAAAGCCGGAAGTTTAAGTTTTTCTCAAGATGTAACGATTAAAAGTGAGGAGGACCATTATGATATTCAAATTTTTGCTTACGACGCTACCACAACCAATCTGGACGCTGTAAAAGCTGGCCATTTAGCGGATGTAAAAAATAGCCCTTATTTTTCAAAAATAATTGAAGAAGAAGACGTAGGGTTTATTTATGAAACAAACTACGACTCTACCTCGACCAGTTATGGGTTTAAATATGTACGAATACAAGGAGATAAAGAATATATTTTTCAAACAGGGCTGGTTGGTTCTTTTAAATTAGAAGATGTGAAGCGGATGTATGATGCGGTAAAGCAGAAATAAAGAAAAAAGAAGCAGGGCAGACCTGATTTTTAGCCCCTTATTATAACAAAGTATGGCGGGTCAGAATTTTGTAGATTATGTAAAAATATTTTGCCGTTCCGGTGCAGGTGGTGCCGGATCAACTCATTTTTTTAGGGATAGACGAAACCCCAAAGGCGGCCCGGACGGCGGAGACGGCGGGAGAGGAGGGCATATTATTCTAAGAGGAAATCGAAATATGTGGACCTTGCTGCCCCTGAAGTATCGAAAACACATTCATGCCAAAAATGGAGAAAATGGCAGTGGAGAGCATAGTACGGGGGCAAAAGGGAAAGATATTATTGTAGAGGTTCCTTTAGGGACGGTTGCAAAAGATGCAGAAACAGGAGCGATAGAATTTGAAATTACTACTCACGGAGAATCCAAAATTTTGATAGAAGGGGGCAAAGGAGGCTTGGGTAATGCTCATTTTAAATCTCCCACCAATCAAGCACCTCGTTATGCTCAGCCGGGTAGAGCAGGTTCGGAGTCCTGGAAGATTCTGGAATTAAAAGTATTGGCAGATGTCGGACTAGTGGGCTTCCCCAATGCAGGTAAATCCACCTTATTATCCGTAATAACTGCTGCAAAACCCAAAATTGCCAGTTATGCGTTTACGACCTTAGTTCCTAATTTGGGAATTGTTAAATATCGGGATGCTCGATCTTTTGTAATGGCGGACATTCCAGGCATTATTGAAAAAGCACACGAAGGAAAGGGCATTGGGCATCGTTTTTTGAGACACATCGAGCGAAATGCAACCTTGCTTTTTATGATTCCGGTAGATTCGGAAAACATTAATGAGGAGTATGAAATTTTGTTAAATGAATTAAAGATGTTTAATCCCGAATTATTAGACAAACCCAGAGTTCTGGCAATTACCAAATGCGATATAGCTGACGAAGAGTTATTGGAATTGTTAAAGCCTGAAATACCAAAAGATATTCCTTACCTGTTTATTTCTTCCATTACTCGACAAGGTCTGCAAGAATTAAAGGATTTGTTGTGGAAAGTGATGAATGAAGATTTGTAAAATAACAAATAGAGGTCATTGGTAGTCCTCCAAATCCCAAATATTATTCTGATAAACTTTTTTAGGATTTCGCAAGCACTTCATGCCTTGCGTCAAGCCGTCTAAAGTCATCGGGAACATCCGGTTGCCGGTAAATTCGCGAATCATACCGATTGTTTCGTAAAAATTCCAGTAATATTCAGCCGTTGGGTTAATCCAAATCATATTGGAAAAATGAGCCTTCATTCGTCGCAACCAAATGATACCCGCCTCATCGTTATAATGCTCGACACTTCCACCGGAGTAAAATATTTCATAGGGAGACATAGTGGCATCTCCTACAAAAATCAACTTATAGTCTTTATTGTATTTATTAAGTAATTCCAGGGTGGGAATGCGCTCTGAAAAGCGGCGACGATTGTCCTTCCAGACGGATTCGTATAAACAATTATGGAAATAATAAAATTCCAAATGCTTAAATTCGTACTTGGCAGCAGAAAAGAGTTGTTGGCAAGTATTAACAAATTCATCCATTGTCCCTCCAACATCCATTAGCATTAGGACTTTTACCCGATTTTGTTTGGAAGGGATGATTTGAATATCCAACATTCCGGCATTTTCGGATGTTTTTTTTATCGTATCGTCTATATCCAAGTCGGTTGGAATACCTTCTCTGGTTAAATGTCGCAATCGCTTGAGGATCAATTTAATGCTCCTTGTGTTTAGTTCGATTTTATCATCCAGATTTCTAAATTCCCGCTTGTCCCACACCTTAATAGCTTTCTTATTTCTACCTTCTTTCTGACCAATTCTAAAGCCTTCAGGATTATAACCATAAGCTCCAAAAGGAGAAGTGCCGCCCGTGCCAATCCACTTATTACCACCTGCATGTCTTTCTTTTTGTTCCTCCATTAGTTTCCGAAATTTCTCCATTAAAGCGTCCAAGCCGCCCAGCTTTTCAAGCTTTTCCATTTCTGCTTCCGAGAGCATTTTTCTCAATTGGCTTTTCAACCAGTCTTCCGGTATTTTTTGCATAAAAAAATTATCCGGAATCAATTCCATACCTTTGAAATAATGCCCAAAAACTCGATCAAATCGGTCTAACTGTGCTTCCTGCTTAACCATAATTGCCTTGCACAAGGCATAAAAGTCATCCACCGAATAATCGGTAATTTCTTTTTTTAAGGCTTCCATTAGGGTTAGGTATTCCTGCAAGCTGACCTTGATACCGTGTGTCCTAAGACTGTAAAAAAAATTATAAAACATTTTAAGAGCTGTTTGAACCTTTATCAGCGATTCTCGCTATTAAGAAAAAAAATATGTGACTGTTAGAAAATCAGTCCCTATCTTGGTTATCAAAAGAGATAGCCTATGGTTGACAAATTAATACAAAGTATTAAAATTGGATTTAAACAAGTAACGGAACACCGTTATAAAAATGCTCGAATAGACTTGGAAGACTATTTACAATCGGCATTTGCCATGTTTCACTTAAAAGACCCTTCGGTACATCAATACCGTTTGAACTACCCTGAGAGGGAAGAAAATTTACAAAATATATACCATGTCAATTTTCTACCTTCCGATTGCGCAATGCGAGAAGGCATTGATGGAATTAATCCTGCAGATATTCAAGAATGCTATAAAATTCCTCATCAGCAAATGGTAGAACATGGTATTATGGATGAGTATAAGGTACTTGACCCTTATCAAGTTATTCTCTTTGATGGTACTCAACATTATTGTAGTGCTAAAACGCCTTGTGAACATTGCCTACAGAAGGAATATCGCAATAAAAATGGAGAAATTACTAAAACGACTTATTCTCATCAAGCTTTAGCTGCGGTTATGGCACATCCAGACCATAAAGAAGTATTTCCAATAGCTTGTGAAGCAATCGTTAAACAGGATGGTTCGCAAAAAAATGATTGCGAACTTAATGCCTCTAAGCGACTGATACCCCAAGTCCGTAGTAGGTTACCAGTCGAAGATTACCAATTAATTGGCGTTTTCGATGGTTTATATCCTAATGGACCACATATCAAATTACTAGCAGAATATCACATGCGCTATGTCATTGGTATTCAAGATGGTTATGTTTTAATTCAGGTGGCTGCTTTAAAAGCCCAAAATGCTTTACAAACCAAACAGTACAGCGGATTAAAAGGTAAAAAAAGTACGGTTCGTTGGACAAATCATTTGGTACTTAATGGACAGCATCAAGAAATTAGTACCAATTATTTTGAATATGAGGAATTTGATGCTAATGGTAAAGGCACCTATTTTAACTCTTGGATAACTGATATTCCTATTGACCAAGACAACATCAAAGAATTGGTCAAAATAGGGCGCAGCCGCTGGAAAATTGAGAATGAAACTTTTAATACACTTAAAAACCAAGGGTACAACTTGGAACATTCCTATGGGCATGGCAAACAATTCCTTGCTACCAACTTTATGATGCTTACATTTTTGGCATTTTTGGTTGACCAAATTGCGCAAAAATTAGATGAGGCATTCAAAAAAGCTTGGAACTACTGCAAAACCAAGAAAAAACTATGGGAAAGAATCCGTCAAGTCTTTGATTTAATACCTTGTATGTCAATGAACGTTATTTACCGATTCATAGCTAGAGAAATCAAGATTAATTTCCCTCGGCTCGAATAGGTTATATTTATTTTTTTCTAATAACGATAATCGCTGAACCTTTATAAATTATTTTTCTTTTTTGACAAATTGTGCATTAATAACAAAGTCATTGCAATAATGGCTGCTGAATAAAAGTTGAAAGTTGAATAAAACTTACTAAAATATAAACTCTTATTGGTAAAATCTTCCTAAGATTACATATTTTTTGGAAATGACTTTCTTTTTAAAGCTAACACTTGAAAAATTAGAGATTATGTATTAACTTTCATTTCCTTCGTATATTTTCCTCAAAATCTACTTATCCCCTCCTAAAAAGAAGCAATGGTCGTTTAGAGTTTGCTACTTATGTGACCTATTTTCTTTTTAATTCGTTTTAAGAACGATTATTTTCTTGACAATTTGTTCAACAAATACCAGTACCTTTACTTAAAAAAGTATCTAATTTGTCAAAGAACCAAAATCATTTTGTGTGCAATATGATGATCCAAAGATTTAAATCAAAGATTCACCGAGCCGTTGTGACCGAAGCGGACCTTAATTATGTCGGTAGCATCACTATTGACGAAGACCTCATGGATGCCGCTAATTTTATCGAGGGAGAGCGAGTACAAATCGTTAATAATAATAATGGAGAAAGAATTGAGACCTATGTCATCAAAGGCGAGCGGGGTTCAGGTGTGATCTGCTTGAATGGTGCTGCTGCTCGAAGGGTTCAGGTTGGAGATATAGTCATTATTATTTCCTATGCTTGGATGAGTGTAGAAGAAGCCAAAAATTTCCAACCGGTCGTCGTCATTCCCGACGAAAATAATCAGCTAAGAATATAAGTTTATGAAAAACAACATAAACGTCTTCAAAGATAGCTTTATAATGGAAATTAAAAGGCGACTATTTGAAGAGAATGTTCCTCGATTAAAAAAATGCGTGGGCGAACTAACTGATTCTCAAATCTGGTATCGGCCCAATCTTCATTCAAATAGTGTTGGCAATCTTGTCTTACACCTCTGCGGCAATGTTCGCCAATGGATATTGGCAGGGGTAGGAGGAGAAAAAGATGTGAGGGAAAGGCAAAAAGAATTTGATGAAAAGGGGCCCATTTCGACCGAAAAAATGCTAAAAGACTTAGACGACTTGATAATGGCAGTCGATCAGGTTTTAGATCAAATAGAAGCATCTGCCTTATTAAAGATGTACGATGTGCAAGGCTATAAAGAATCGGGTTTAAGCATTTTGATACACGTTACCGAGCATTTTTCTTACCATATTGGACAGATGACGTATATTGTGAAAATGTTAAAGGACATGGATATGGGGTATTATGAGGGACAGGATCTAAATGCAAAATGATAAGGTCTATTTTTCAAAAACTGATTAAACCCAATAGGTGATGGTTTTTAAAATAATCAAGTATGTTTTCCTTTCCATAATTTTGTTACTAATGGCTTGTTCCGATCCACCCCCCCAATATGCTTCTTTTGACGATTATCCTGTCTATGAAGGAACAGATTTAGGATTGACCTATACTCCTCAACAATCAACTTTTAAGCTGTGGGCTCCTCCTGCCGCCAAAGCGGTTTTGCGACTTTATGAAAAAGGAGTAGGTGGAAAGGCTACTGAAGTAATAGGCCTCAAAAGAAGAGAAAATGGACTTTGGGCAGTAGAAGTTAAGAAAGACTTAATTGGCAAATATTATACTTTTCAAACGCTGATTAATGAAAAATGGGGAGCGGAAGTTCCGGACCCTTATGTGAAAGCAGTCGGGGTCAATGGCAGGCGCGGTCAAATCATTGATTTTAAAATGACTGATCCCGAAGACTGGGAAATGGATAAAAAACCGCCATTGGAACATCCAACAGACATTATTCTCTACGAGCTGCATATTCGAGACCTTTCGATGCACGATAACTCCGGCATCCAGCATAAGGGAAAATTTCTTGGGTTGACAGAAAAGAGGACAAAAAATTTGGAAGGGGAGGCTACAGGCTTGGATCATCTAAAAGAATTAGGAGTAACCCATATTCACCTTTTGCCTTCTTTTGACTATCTAACTATTGATGAGAGTAAACTGGATGAAAATAAATTTAATTGGGGCTATGACCCTCAGAATTATAATGTGCCAGAAGGAAGTTATTCCACTAATCCCTATGACGGAGCAATTAGAGTAAGGGAGTTCAAGCAGATGGTTAAAACATTACACGACAATGGATTGAGAGTCATTTTGGACGTCGTCTATAACCATACGGGCGCAACAGAGGGTTCTAATTTCAACCAGCTAGTACCGGGGTATTATTATCGGCAAAATGCAGAAGGTGGGTTTTCAGATGCTTCGGCTTGTGGTAATGAAACAGCTTCCGACCGGCCGATGGTGCGAAAATTTATTATTGAATCGGTTAAATATTGGGTCAAAGAGTATCATATAGATGGCTTTCGATTTGACTTAATGGGTATTCACGATATTGAAACCATGAATCAGGTCAGTGCTGCACTACACAAAATGGATCCGACTATTTTTGTTTATGGAGAAGGTTGGACAGCCGGTGACACGCCTTTGCCAGAAGAGGATAGGGCTTTAAAAAAATATACGCACCGTCTTAATGGAGTAGCTGCTTTTAGCGATGACATCCGAGATGGATTAAAGGGAAGCGTTTTTGAAGCACCCGATCGAGGTTTTGCTAGTGGCAAACCGAATATGGAAGAAAGTGTTAAATTTGGTATTGTTGCGGCTACACGCCATCCTCAAATTAATTATCAGAAGGTGAATTATTCCAATGAGCCTTGGGCAGCCCAGCCAGGTCAGGCTATTAATTATGTATCTTGCCATGATAACCACACACTTTGGGATCGTCTGGTCAACTCTCAGCCCAACGTAAGCGATGGAGAACGGATTAAAATGCACAAGCTTGCTAATGCGGTTGTTCTAACTGCTCAGGGCATTCCCTTTTTACACGCTGGTGTCGAAATGCTGCGAACTAAAAATGGAGAAGAAAACTCCTTTAAATCTCCAGATGCTATTAACAAACTGGATTGGTCAAGAAAAACGACCTATCAAAAAGTTTTCAACTATTATCAGGGGCTGGTTTCATTGAGAAAAAATCATCCTGCTTTTCGGATGCCTACTACCCAAATGATCCAGCAGCATTTAAAATTCATGGATTTTAGAGAAGGAGATTTGCTGATTGGCTACACGATTTCGGACAATGCTAATGGCGACTCATGGAAGGATATTTTGGTCTTATTTAATGGAAACTTAGAGGCTAAAACGGTAGATATTCCAAAAGGAAGATGGACCGTTGCCCTTACCGAAAATAAAGTAGATGAAACGGGAATTTTTTCTGTCTTTGACAAAGTGACGCTTCCTGCCAGCTCTGCTATGGTGCTTTTTAGGTAGTTTTTGACCGAAGCCAGGACAGCTTCCTGGCTTCGGCATCTCCTAGATTATTGTTCCTTGTCTTTGATTTTCTTTTTTCCATTAGCAACGCTCTCCTCCAGCGCTTTGAGCCGGGCTTCTGCTTTGGTTATTGCTGCCTCTTTTTCTGTGATTTCTTCGGCAGTCATAGAACCGTCCGTTCTTGCAGCAGCGACTTTGTCTTTTGCTCTTTGAATTCGTTCTTTACCTTTTTGAATTCTTTTTTCCGCGTTGGCAACTGATCGCTCCGCCTTCATTTTATGCTTTGCCTTCTTAGCTTTCGCCGCTTCCGCCCTGGATTTGCCAAATTCTTTTCCACTCATCTCGCCTTTGTTTTTACCGAAAGCTTTGCCTTTATTTTCTTTTACTTTATTCTTCCCCTTTGCTTTTCCTTCGTGACCGTCGTCATCCTCGCCGTGGACTTCATCCTCGTCATCCTCCTCGTGATCGGTTTTGGCTTTTTTAGCCTTTTTATTTTTTCCTTTACCTCTTCCTTCTTCTTCCCCCTCTTCCATTTCCTCTTTTAAGTCCTCCTCTAAGTCCTCTTCTAGATCAGCGACTTCTTCTTCTGCCTCTTCTACTTGCTTTTTTAGTTTTTCCTTCTTGGCTTTGGCTTTATTCTTCCCCTTTGCTCTGTCACTTTGAGCGGCGAGGTCGGTAGAGAAGGTCAGTAGCATCCCCAGTAGTAAACTGAATGCAAATACTAAATTGTTCTTTTTCATGTTCTAGAGATTTAAATGATTTAAAAATTGGTTTAGAAAAAAAATAGCTTATTCTAGTTCTTTTAGAGCGGTATCTAATTCTTTGGCTTTTGCATCTATATCATCTGCCGTTTCTTCTAAGACTTGGCTTTCTTTTTCCAATTGCTCCACTTGTTCGGCGTTTTCTGCTGCTGCGGCAGCTTGTTTTTTCGCTCCATTTCGACAAGCGAATAAGGTTGTAAATAGTAATAGTACGAATAATAAATAAAATTGCTTTTTCATAACTGAAAGTTTTTGTTGTGATTAAGACGGTTGGTTTTATAAACGTGACAATAATAAAAAGTTAAAGAATAATTAAAGTTTTGTAACTATTTATCCAAAAAAGTTCTTATCTGGATATAATCACTTTTCCCCAATTTGTTAGTAATTTCACAACTTTTATCGAACCTTTTGAGGGACTGTGAATTTTATTTAAATGAATAACTGGAAAATTCTTTGTTGCCTTCTTTGTTTTTTAAGTTTTTTAACCAATCTTATTGCACAGGAAACCTGGTTTTCTAAGCCCCTTTCCGATCGTCCAGCAAATTATGAAATAAGCGCCCAACTTGATGCAGAACAAAAAAGAATCCATGCTAAGGAGTTAATCAACTGGAAAAATCTTTCAGCAGATACTATTAAAAATCTACAATTTCATTTGTACCTAAATGCTTTTAAAAATACCCAATCGACCTTTATGAAAGAGGCGGGCGGCTTATTGAGGGGAACCAACACAGCCTTATTAAAGGAGGAAGATTGGAGTTGGATTCATATAGACCACATCCAAGATGATAAGGGAAATGACTTGATACAATTTTTGGAATATGTCCAACCAGATGATGAAAACGAAGAAGATCGAACGGTTATTCAGTTAAATCTGCCCGAGCCAGTTCTGCCTTTTAGCGAAATCAATTTAAACTTGGATTGGACTTCCAAAATTCCCAGAGTTAGGGTTCGCACAGGCTTTAGCAGAAATTATTTTTTAAATGTGCAGTGGTACCCCAAACTGGGCGTTTATGAACCTGCTGGAATGCGTTTTTCAGAAAAAGGTAATTGGAACTGCCATCAATACCATTCCTCAACGGAGTATTATGGCGATTTTGGCAATTATAAAGTGGACTTGACCGTGCCTGAAAATTTTAAGGTAGGGGCAACGGGGACTTTATACAAGGAAGAAGAAAAAGGAGATCAAAAAACCTATTATTTTCATGCCGAAGATGTCATTGATTTTGGATGGGTGGCTTCTCCAGAGTTTCAAATTATTGAAGAGCAATGGAAGCATGTAAATATAAAACTGCTCATTATACCAGAATATACCTGTTGTACAGATCGGTATTTGCAATCTGCTAAATACTGTTTGGAATATTTTGAAGAACATCTGGCAATTTATCCTTTTCCGACCTTGACGATCGTTGTACCGCCCTTTCACGGAATCAATTCTGGAGGCATGGAATACCCCACCTTTATTACGGCTCCAGGCACTTATGCTTGGCCTACTCATATTCGCTCTCCTGAATATTTTGTCGCTCATGAATTTGTACACCAGTATTTTATGATGATGATTTCTACGAATGAATTTGAAGAAGCTTGGATGGATGAAGGTTTTACTTCCTACTATAAGTCCCGAATTCTGGATCATTATTATGGTGAAAAAACATCTGTTATTGACTACCGCTTACACATGGGCGCAATGGAATTTTTTAGAAGCCGCTATCAAGGAATGAGTAATATGAAAGTGGACAATATGACCCACCCAGGCTGGCAATATCCCAATGGTGGGTATCGAAACCTGGTCTATGCCAAAGCAGCGGTTATGCTCAAAACGCTGGAAGGGTTGGTTGGAATAGAAGTCATGGATGCCATTTTGAAAGCCTATTTTGAGCAATGGAGTTTCAAGCATCCTTGCCGGCATGATTTTATTAAAGTGGTCAATGAGGTTGTCAAGGAAAAACACGGCGACAAATTCGGCGAGAATATAGACTGGTTTTTCGAGCAAACGCTGTACGGGACGGGCGTTTGTGATTATTCCGTTGCTAGCATTTCTAATCGAGTCGTGCCAAAAGAAGCCATCGGGATTTTTGAAGAAAAAGGAACAAAAGCAAGTCGAAAAACCCTGGCGGAAAACCAGAACCATATCTATAACTCCAAGGTGATTTTAAACCGGCTCGGCGAGTTAAAATTTCCAGTAGAAGTAATTGTTCATTTTGAAAATGGCGATCAAAAACTAGAACATTGGGATGGACAAGCTAGAGCCCATAATTTTCAATATGAAGGAAATCACAAGATTGATTGGGTGCAGATAGATCCAAAGCAGCAAATCTACATGGATATAAATTTTTTAAATAATAGTTTAAGAACGACCCCAAAGAAAAAAACGGCGTGGAAATATATTACGGAGTTTGTTGTAAGAGTGCAAAGTGCTTTACAGGGCATTAGTTTTTTTATTTAAAAAAAAGTAAAAAATTAGTCGATGGCATTTATCGAGGCATACCTATCAGGCTGGAAAGAAACCTTTCGCAAGAAAAAGTTATGGTTATTGCTATATGCCTTAAATATTGGTTTTGCTATTTTACTGGCCTATCCCCTGGTTGGATTTTTAGAAGAAAAACTGGGAACAACTTTAGCGGCAGATGTTCTATTCGAGCAATTTGACTACGCCATTGTCAATGATTTTATGGACCAATATGGGAATAGTATCTGGCTGGTATTCAATCAGACCAAAGCCATGCTTTTTGTTTATCTATTGTTTTCAGCCTTTTTAGTGGGAGGGATTTTGCATGTATTCAGAACCAGAAATGAAGTATTTCGGCTTTCCAATTTTTGGAGCGCTTGCGGCAGATATTTTTGGCGAATGTTGCGACTAACCATTTATTTTTTAATCGTCCAAGCCCTATTGCTCTTGCTCTTTTTTACCCTTTTTTCAAGCCTTACTACTGGTGGGTTGGAGCGATTTCACAACGAAGGGGAAATAATTCAGGTAGGTTTGATTATGCTCCCTTTTTACTTGTTGTTTGCTATGGTGTTTTTTATGGTGCAGGACTATACAAAGATCCATATTGTGCAGGAGGACAAAATCATTTTATTTAAACCCATTTGGCAGGCTATTCGGCTAGTCTTTAAAAACTTGCCACAAACCTTTCTTTTGTACTTAATAAACTTACTTACCTTCGGACTTTTATTTTTTATGTATTGGCATATAGATTTCAATTCCTCCGTTTTATTCGCTTTTTTACTTGGGCAGGCTTTTGTTCTTGCAAGGATCGGCACAAAACTATTAAATCTGGCAAGTGCGACTGTTTTATACCAAAGAATTAAGCAGTAGTACTTTTTCAGAACCCCTTACTTGAAATGACTTAATATTGTATGTAAATTTGAATTATAAAAACTGATCACTAGTCGTTCATTCACCAAATTATTAATCGCCATGAAAAAACTACTTTTTATTTGTACCCTTTCGCTATTTTTTTTCGCCTGCCAGCAAAAGCAACAGGCGGAAGTTGTTCAGGCTAAGCCCGTTGCTAAAAAAGTAACGGCAAAAATGCAAACCAATTTGCCTCCAGGCTACCCGCTTGGACCCTTTCCCATTAAGAGCGATTATCCCTATAATATTGATTTAAAAACAGCAGACGGCAAAATGGTCAATTCTTCCGAAGTTTTTAAGCAAAATGGAAAGCCTTCTGTCGTGTTATTTTGGCTGACCACTTGCTATCCATGCCGTATGGAGCTAAAAGCGATTAAAGAAAAATTTCCGCAATGGCAAAAGGAAGCCGACTTTAACCTCTACGCTATTTCCACAGATTTTCCAAAAAATGCAGAACAGTTTGTAAAAAGAGTCAAAAATAGCGGCTGGACTTTTGAGGCTTATCACGATATTAACCGACAATTTATGAAAGTAATGCCTGGCGGACTAAATGGCCTACCCCAAGTATTTGTCTTTGATAAAAAAGGCAATATTGTTTACCATAAACGGAAATACAAACCAGGGGATGAGAATGTGCTATTTCGAAAAGTAAAAGCGATCAAATAAACTCGAGGTGCAATAAAAAACGTTTGCTTCTTCCAAAAAAGGCTGCTGGCGAAATAGAGCTAGGCGGCCTTTTTTATTTGGCGTTTCCTCCTCTATTTTGTAATAATAGCCCGCCGAATTCGTTTTAGGAATTTAACTGCATTTTTGGCATTTTTGCGATTATCGCAAAATTTCTATGACAACAACTATGGTAAAGTTAGGGCTGCTGGGCGTTGGGCATCTAGGGAAGGTACACCTTAAATGTTTACAAGCAATCAATGCGATAGAGGTCATTGGCTTTTATGATCCCGATGATAAGGTGGCAGAAGCCATCGCTGCTACTTACCCGATCAAGCGCTTCGATAACTTATTTGATTTAATATTGCATTCGGAAGCAGTTGATATTGTTACGCCAACGATTACCCATTTTGATTTAGCTGCTAGAGCAATTCAAGACGGCAAGCATGTCTTCATTGAAAAACCGTTGACTCATACATTAGCAGAGGCCAAAGACCTAGTGCAATTAGCTCAAAAGCATGCGGTTAAGGTGCAAGTTGGCTATGTCGAACGTTTTAACCCTGCCTTTTTGTCCATTCAGAACATTCCATTAAATCCTGTATTTATAGAAGCCCACCGCCTGACTATGTTCAATCCAAGAGGAACAGATGTTTCTGTAGTCTTAGATTTAATGGTACATGATCTGGACTTGGTCTTAAGCTTGGTAAAAGCCCCGTTGAAATCTGTAAGTGCAAGTGGGGTGGCGGTAGTTAGCAATTCACCGGATATTAGCAATGCTCGATTGGAGTTTGAAAACGGCTGTGTGGCAAATTTGACCGCCAGCCGAATATCTATGAAGCAGATGAGGAAATTGCGAATTTTTCAGAAAGATGCGTACATCAGCCTCGATTTATTAAAAAAACAATCGCAGCTTATTCGATTATTTGAAGTAGATCAAAAAGCATCATTAAACAATGAAAATTTGCTGTCTCTTGATACCAAAGAAGGCAAAAAATATATCCATATCGATACCCCTGAGACCCAACCCATCAATGCCATAAAAATGGAACTGGCAGCCTTTGCAAAAAGCATTCTTGCAGACACAAAACCAATTGTCACCATTGAAGAAGGCTATCACACTTTAAAGGTGGCTTATCAAATCATGGAAGAAATAATAAAACGGCAAAAGACTTTTAGAGCTGTTTTGACTTAGGTGATTAATGAGATAGACAAAGACGACTATGATACGACTAAGCAATAGGATTGCTCATAGCGGGAAATTACTGATTTTCGGCGTAATATTTACTGCTTGTGAGTTAGTCAATCCTTCGGAAGAAGTTCCTGCCTATTTGCAAATAGCTGATTTTCAGCTCACTACCAATCCTTTACAAGGAAATAATTCTGAACAAATTACGGATGCCTGGGTATTTGTGACAGGTACTTCATTAGGCATTTATGAACTACCTGCGACTCTTCCGATCTTGGCACAAGGCGAACAGTTAATTACCATTTTTCCGGTTATTAGAGAAAATGGTTTGCGAAGTACGCCAATTATTTATCCTTTTTACGAGCGATATGAAGTAAATTTGAACCTAGAACCAGCGCAAACTTTTCCCCTTCACCCAACGACTACTTATATAGAAGATGATATTATTTTTGAATTGGTTGAAGACTTTGAAAGCGAGAGTCATAAACTGAAAGGACTAGGTCAAAATACAGTGCGTATCACCGCTAATCCTTCCAAAGTATTTAGTGGAAATGCTTCGGGACACATACCCTTGAATGATTTGAATGAGGTAGAATTTATTTCCTCGACTATCTTTTTGGATTTACCAATAACAGGCAACTTGCCCGTTTTTTTAGAAATAGATTATAAAACGACCGTAGAATTTGAAATTGGATTGTTAGGCATAGACCCTAGCCCCACCAATCCTGTAAATGCAACCAATTACAAAGTCACGCTCTGCCCGATTGATGATTGGAATAAGGTGTATATCAATTTTCAGGAAGACTTACAGATTTCTCAATTGCCAAGCTATCAATTAGCATTTAGGGCCTCAACACGGAACACCGGCTGTGAACAATTAGACGGCACGGATCGAGAGGTTTTAATTGATAATATAAAACTTATTCGTTTTCAAAATTGAAGCAACATCGCCAATATATAGACACGCTAAAGTATAAAATTGCCGATTACTTTATGGCAATGCTGGCTTGGGCCTGCTTTTATGTTTATCGAAAAGTAATCTCCGAGCGTGTACCTTTAGACCACACAGTGATAGAGGATCGCAATTTGTACATTGGTATTTTGGTAATTCCAATAGGTTGGATTTTATTATATACCATTTTCGACAAATATAAAGACATATATCGACTGTCCCGCTTATCCACCTTAAGCCGCACCTTTTTTCTATCTTTTTTAGGGGTGATTTTCTTGTTTTTTACCTTGATTTTGGATGATGTCATTCAGGCATATACGACTTATATATCTTCTTTTATTGCCTTGTTTGTGATTCATTTTTCGCTTACAGGCATTTCTAGAATGATTTTGCTAACTAGAGCTAGTAGGCGAATTAAAGCTGGTCAAGTTAGTTATAATACTTTGATTATTGGCGGCAATCAGAATGCACTGGAGCTATATGAAGAAATAAAAGAGATGAAACTCAGGACGGGCAACCATTTTATCGGATTCATTGATTCTAATGGAAGTAGTAAAAATGAACTATCTAAATATTTGCCAGTTTTAGGAAAAATTAAGGATATTCCCAAAGTTATTCAGGAGTATGAAATAGAAGAGACCATTATTGCTATTGAAACTTCTGATCACGATAAGATCAAAAAAATCCTAGATGCTCTTGCAGATTTTGAGGAACAAATTTTTACCAAAATCATTCCCGATATGTATGATATCTTGCTGGGGACGGTAAAGATGAATCACGTTTACGGGGCAGTGTTGATTGAAATTCAGCAGGATTTAATGCCTCGCTGGCAGAAGCTGGCAAAACGAGTTATTGATATTTGTGCAAGCCTATTCCTGCTAGTGCTACTTGCTCCGTTATATTTATATATTGCGTTTCGCGTAAAAGTATCTTCAAAAGGACCTATCCTTTATCAACAAGAACGAATTGGGCTAAATGGCCAGCCATTTACCATTTACAAATTCCGGTCTATGTACGAAGGGTCAGAACAAAATGGGCCGCAATTATCAGAGGAGAATGATGCTCGTTGCACGCCTTGGGGAGCAGTTATGCGAAAGTGGCGTTTGGATGAACTGCCCCAGTTTTGGAATGTTTTAATAGGGGATATGTCCCTAGTGGGGTCCACGGCCTGAACGGCAGCATTATATTGAAAAAATTGTGAAAATTAGCCCCCACTATCGTCATCTACTAAAGGTTCGACCTGGTGTTACTTCCTGGGGGCAAGTAAAATATGGCTATGCTTCCAGTATTGAAGAAATGCTCCAAAGGCTGCGCTTTGACATTTTGTATATCGAAAATAGGTCGCTGGCTTTGGATTTTAAAATAATGTTTTATACACTGCGAGTGCTTTGGGAAGGAAAGGGGAAGTAATAATTATCCATTTGAGGGTACAAAGTAATTGATAGTTTTTTTGTAAATTTGAATTCATTCGAAAGAGAAAGATTTACTCCTTGACTAGACAATAGGCTTGTTAAAAGAAATGAAAAAGGAAAAATCCTTTGCTACATGACCTTACAAGAAAAGAAATCAAAATTCATACAGTCCTGGGGAACCATTGGTTCTAACTGGGGAATTAACCGGACGATGGCCCAAATTCATGCTTTGCTACTAGCCTCTTCCCAGCCTCTGAGCGCACAGCAAATCAAAGAAGAGCTGAAAATTTCGGTGGGCAATGCGAATATGAACATCCGCTCTCTGATAGACTGGGGCTTAGTGCATAAAGAGCTAATTTCGGGAGAGCGAAAAGAGTTTTTTGTAGCAGAAAAAGATATGTGGGAAGTAGTCAAGCGGATCATCATTCAGCGGAAAAAGAAGGAGTTAGAGCCAATTTTACGGGTTTTGAATGAGATTTCGGAGATAGAAGTAAAAGACGAGGAATCGGAAGAATTTGCCAGAGTGATTAAAGAGTTGGAACAATATTCGACCAAAGTGGACACTACCCTGGGGCGGCTTATCAATGCAGACTCCAACTGGTTTGTAGGTACTTTTATGAAACTAATTGGCTAAGCATTCGGATAAAAAAGTAAAGAAAAATTATGGAATCAAAAGAAAAGACAGTTATCAATAAGGAGTTGGCAGAAAAGTTGGATCGGATAGCTTTTATATTAAAGATCGTGGCACACCCGACCCGTTTGGGAATCGTACATTTACTAGAGCAGCATCCGTATTTGACGGTGACGGAGATATGTACAATGTTGGATAGTGAACAATCGTTGACTTCCCACCATTTGCAAAATATGCGATTCAAGGGTTTATTGAGTGTTCGTCGAGCGGGTAGGAAGATGCTCTATTCACTCAAAGAGCGGGATGTATCTTTAATCATTGAATGTTTGGAAAACTGTCAGTGTAATATGTGAGTTGGTCTGAAAAATCCCAAGTCTTTGATTTTGTGAAACCACCGTATTGCAATAAGCCTATTGAAATGAATATTTTAATACTAGGAGGAGGGGGAAGAGAGCATACATTTGCTTGGAAAATTAGTCAAAGCCCACATTGCAAAAATTTATTTATTGCACCTGGAAACGCAGGCACTCAAAATCACGGAGTCAATATCCCTGTTAGCCCCACCAATTTTGAGGCAGTAAAGAAAATCGTACTAGATAAAAAAATTGATATGGTCATCGTTGGGCCAGAAGCCCCTTTAGTCAAGGGTATTTACGATTTTTTCAAAGCTGATAAAATACTCAAAGACATTGCTATCATCGGTCCCTCTGCTGAAGCTGCTCAACTAGAAGGGAGCAAAGCCTTCGCCAAGGCCTTCATGCAGAAACAAAACATTCCAACAGCCAATTATAAAGAATTTACACGAGCGAACCTTGACGAGGGGTTAAGCTACATTGATCAACAAACACCGCCCATCGTCCTGAAGGCAGATGGTTTGGCGGCTGGAAAGGGCGTACTTATTTTAGATAATAAAGCAATAGCCAAAAAAGAATTCACGGCTATGTTGGATGGCAAATTTGGCACAGCTAGTAAAAAAGTGGTGGTCGAAGATTTTCTGGACGGGATAGAGTTTTCCGTTTTTATTTTGACCGATGGAAAATCCTATAAAATACTGCCGATTGCCAAAGATTATAAAAGAATAGGAGAAGGCGATACAGGCTTGAACACAGGCGGAATGGGGGCGATTTCCCCTGTTCCCTTTGTAGATGTAGCTTTAATGAGGAAAGTAGAACGACGCATTATTATACCCACTATTGAGGGCATTCAAAAAGAAGGACTGGACTACAAAGGTTTTATCTTCATTGGCTTGATAAAAGTAGGGGAGGATCCCTATGTAATAGAGTATAATTGTAGAATGGGGGATCCCGAAACGGAAGTGGTGCTGCCGAGACTGCAAAACGATTTGGTAGAAATGCTATTGGCATTGACGAAAGGAAACTTATCCACCATTAATGTCGAAATTGACGAGCGGGCGGCAACGACCATTATGCTGGTTTCCGGCGGTTATCCAGAAGTCTATGAAAAGGGCAAAAAAATGACCGGTTTTTCAACAATAAATGATAGTATTCTATTCCATGCAGGGACTCGGCTGGTCAATGACGAAATACTGACCAATGGCGGAAGGGTACTTGCTATTACTTCTTATGGAGAAAAATTTCAAAATGCACTAGCTATCTCAAAAAAAAATGCTGAAAAAATTGCTTTTGATAAAAAATATTACCGGAAAGACATTGGTTTCGATTTGTAATAAAAATGAAAAACAGGACCTTTTCAGTAATGATTAAGATAAACTCGTGGCGGTAGAATGATTTATTCCATTCAACAGATAGTAGAAATAACGGAAGGAAAGCCGCTCAACTTACCATTAATTGAAACCCAAATAGAGCGGTTACTCTTTGACTCTAGGCATTTGGTCTTTCCCAATCGAACGCTGTTTTTTGCTTTTAAAAGCAAACGCCAAGACGGGCATCATTTTATTAAGGAATTGTACCGGCAGGGAGTCAGAAACTTTATAGTTACACAAAATTTTAACTCTGCCGCATTTCCTTCTGCCAACTTTATTTTAGTGGAAGACAGTGTTCGGGCACTCCAGCAACTGGCTGTTTTTCATCGGCGGCAATTTTCTTTAAAAACGATAGGCATCACCGGAAGTAATGGGAAAACTATCATTAAAGAATGGCTTTATCAATTGCTACATACCGATTTTCAAATTATCAGAAATCCAGGGAGTTATAATTCTCAAATCGGAGTCCCGCTTTCCGTTTGGCAAATTGAAGAAGAACACAATCTAGGCATTTTTGAAGCAGGGATTTCTAAAGTGGGCGAAATGGAAAAAATTGCACCGGTTATTGATTGTGAAATGGGCATTTTTACCAATATTGGGGAAGCGCACAGCGAAGGATTTGACTCAAAAGAGGAAAAAATTAATGAAAAATTAAAGCTTTTTGACCAAACCGAAACAATCGTCTATTGCAGAGATAATGAAATAGTTGATATTGTTTTTCAAAAAATAAAAAATAAAAAGTTAGTCTCTTGGTCTCAAAAAAAAGAAGCGGATCTACGAATAATAGCCATTTCAAAAAAAGAAAAAGCGAGCGAAATCACAATTGCTTTCCAGCTTAATCGCTTTGCATTTTCTATTCCATTCACAGACTCTGCTTCGATAGAAAACGCCATTCATTGCTGCGCGATAATGCTTTTATTGAAAGTCCCCATTGCGAAAATTCAAAAAGGAATGCCCAAGCTGGAGCCGGTGTCCATGAGACTGGAGGTCAAAGAGGGTATCAACGGTTGTACAATTATCAACGATAGTTATAACTCGGATTTAACTTCTTTGGAATTGGCTTTAAATTTTGCGACCAAAAGCCGTTCAAATAATAAATTCCTATTGATTCTTTCAGACATTTTTCAAAGTGGCCAGTCGCCCGATGTGCTTTATAAAAAAGTTGCCCACTTAATTATTGCTAAAAAAGTAGATAGCTTGGTTGCTATCGGAAAAGAAATTAGTGCGATAAAAAAATACCTGCCCAAGGATTTTTCTGTTGCTTTTTTTAAAAATACAGCCAATTTTTTGAAGGCATTTAAATCCAAGGATTTTTATTCCAATACAATCCTCTTAAAGGGAGCGCGAGTGTTTGAGTTTGAAAAAATAGTCAATCGTTTTGAAGAAAAAGTACACAAAACGGTCTTGGAAGTAGATTTGAGTGCGATCATCCATAACTTAAAAGTATATGGACAATATCTAAATTCGAACACAAAATTAATGGCGATGGTCAAAGCGTCTGCTTATGGAAGCGGAAGTGTCGAAGTAGCCAAAATATTGGAATTTTACAAGGCGGATTATTTGGCAGTTGCTTATGCGGATGAAGGGGTAGAACTGAGAAAGGCAGGTATTCAGCTACCCATTCTTGTTTTGAATCCCGAAGAAGCGAGTTTTTCAGTGATGGTTCGTTATCAGTTAGAACCAGAAATGTATAGCATTGAATTGTTTCGACGATTATTAGACTTTCTTCCCCCTTCCCAATCTATTTCTATTCATATAAAGTTGGATACGGGCATGCATCGACTGGGATTTGAAGAAAAAAATATAGCTACTTTGCTTGACCTTT
Organism: Saprospiraceae bacterium; assembly: GCA_965222705.1. Classification (GTDB taxonomy): domain Bacteria; phylum Bacteroidota; class Bacteroidia; order Chitinophagales; family Saprospiraceae; genus JAFMDF01. The sequence continues at coordinate 111,035 of CBDCUO010000026.1, forward strand.
TGAAAACACGCCCCTCTGTCAAAGTCAAAAGCATTTTCTCTCATTTGGCAGCGAGTGATATGGCGGCGCATGACGCTTTTAGCCGAGAGCAAGTGGATCGGTTTTTGAAAATGTACGAATTGGTTTGTTCGAATCTAAGGTATCGCCCCATTCGGCATATTTTGAATTCGAGCGGAATACTTCGTTTCCCACAATACCAGCTAGATATGGTGCGTTTGGGGATTGGACTGTATGGCATAGACAGTAGCGGAATAGTTCAGCAGCAATTAAAGGTGGTAAATACTTTAAAAGCAACCATTTCTCAAATAAAAACGATTGCTGGAGAAGCCACCATTGGTTATAATAGAAGTGGAAAGATCAACCAGTCTAAAAGAATTGCCACTATCACTATTGGCTACGCAGACGGTTTAGCCAGGAAAACAGGAAACGGAAAGTATAAAGTTTCCGTACAAGGTCAAAAAGCACCGATTATTGGAAATGTGTGCATGGATATGTGTATGATAGATATAAGTGACATTCCCAATGCAAAAGTCGGCGATGAAGTTGTGATATTTGGAAGTTCTCCAGGCGTTGAAGAATTGGCGAATTGCTTGGGAACTATCCCTTATGAGGTTTTCACAGGGGTTTCTAACAGGGTCAAGCGCATTTATTTTAGAACTTGAAAAAACAGATCCTCTTTTGCAGGCTGTTAAAGATATTTTAAAGTCCACCTGGAATAAGTCCTTGCAGGCGGTGTACCATTTTTATTTTTGCTAATTTTGTGTTCGCCTAAAATCAGATACTTAAAAAATTATTTTTCCCAATGATAAAGCAATTTATATTATTCCTTTTTATTGCTTTGGCTGTGCCTGCTACATTAGCTGGCCAGCCCAGCGACGACCCCGTGCTTTTTTCTGTTCAGAAGAACCCAGTTCACGTTTCCGAGTTTTTGTACATCTATTCCAAAACAAATCGAAACAAAGCAGATTTTTCCAAAGCTTCTTTAGAGGAATATTTGGATTTATATACCAAATTTAAATTAAAGGTTCAGCGAGCGAAAGATATGCGTTTAGATACTATCCAGGCACTCCAGAAAGAATTGGCTGGCTACAGAAAACAATTGGCAGACTCTTACTTGATTGACAAAGAAGTAACAGAAAAACTGATAAAAGAGGCTTATGAAAGGTCTTTAAAAGACATTAATATTAGCCATATTATGATTGCCCTAAAGAAAAACCCCAGCCCAAAAGATACTTTATTTGCTTATCAAAGAGTGATCGCTATCAAGGAAAAGCTGGACGGAGGAATGAGTTTTGAAGAGGCCGCCAAAACGCTATCGGATGATAAATCAGCCCAAACCAATAATGGAAATATTGGCTATTTTACTTCGCCTCTACCCAATGGGTTTTATGATTTTGAATCGGCCGCCTACAACTTGGAGGTAGGGAAATACTCCAATCCAATAAAAACGCCTTTGGGCTATCATATTGTAAAACGGAGTGCCGAGCGACCAGCCCGAGGAGAAATCGAAGCTGCTCATATTTTGATTAGGCATAAAGACCCCAATGCTGCAACCAAAATTGACAGCCTATATCGATTATTACAGGCTGGCAGCGATTTTGAAGAATTAGCCAAGCAAAATTCCTCCGACAAGTTAACAGCTGCAAAAGGGGGTTATGTTGGCTTTTTTGGAATTAGTAAATATGAAAAAGCCTTTGAAGATGCGGCCTTTGCCTTAGAAAGAGACGGAGAATTTTCTAAGCCTGTAAAAACATTAGCCGGCTGGCATATTATCAAAAGAATTAGCCACAAACCCATTCCTGAATATGACAAAGCCAAAGCAAGGTTGAAAGCTCGTATTCAAAAGGACAGCCGCTTTGAATTGGCCAAAACCACAATGGTCAACCGGATAAAAACGGATAATGGCTTTAAGTCAGTGAGTGGACCTTTGAATAAATTTGCGGCAACTTTAGACAAAGAATTTCTCACCTATCGCTGGGAAGCACCAAAAGAAAAATCCGATGAAATCCTCTTTGTACTGGGAAAAGAAAAGCATACATTGGGGCAATTTACTGATTATTTGGAAAAGGAATCTCGAAAAAGGATGCAAATGTCCCGTTCCGGTACAGTCGTAGATGTGCTGAATCAATTGTACAACGATTATGTAGATGAAGTCGCGCTAAAATATGAGGAAAGAAACTTAGAAGCCAAATATCCTGATTTCAAGGCTTTGATGAGGGAGTACGAAGAAGGCATTTTGTTATTTGAAATTACCAAAAATGAAGTATGGGATAAAGCCTCCCAGGATACGATTGGTTTAGCTAATTTTTATAACAAAAATAAGGATCGCTATAAATGGGGCAAGCGGGCAGTAGTCAGCAACTATACCCTAAAAGATGCGGCACATTTGGTTGACAAGGTAGAAAAATTTGCAAAAAATAATCCCCCCAAAGCTGTCCTAGCAAAATTTAATACCACGGACAAAAAGCCACTACTGCATCAGGAACTAGTCGTTGAAAAGGGCAGAAACAAGCGAGTAGATGCTTTAGAATGGAAAGCTGGAACATTCTCTGAAATGGAAATGGATAGAAAAAATAAGACCATTACTTTTATGAAAGTGGAGGAAATCCTAAATTCCACAACTAAAAAACTGAGCGAAGCTAGAGGATATGTGGTAGCGGATTATCAAGATTTTTTGGAAAAACAATGGCTGGCAGAACTAAGAAAAGCCTATAAGGTTCGAGTAGATAAAAAAGTATTTAAGAGCCTCATCAAAAAATAGAAAGATTGCTAAAGCTTTGAATTTCAACTCCTAATTCTATTTTAACCTATAAACAATATATGACTTGGGGTAGTAACCACAATTGTATCTTTTTTGTTGCCATTATTTTTATTATTGCTTGCAATAATGCTCCTTCTACGCCGGAGGAAGGCGATCAGTTACTGGCAACAGTCTATAATAAGTCTTTATATTTATCGGAACTAGACGGTATGCTTCCTGAAAATACTAGTTCAGAGGATAGTGTCAAAATTATTAACGCCTATGTCGAGCGTTGGATTAGAAAGAGTTTGTTGATGCAAGAAGCAGAGAAAAATATTCCTAAAGACCTGAATATTGATAAGCTGGTCAGAGATTATAGAGCTTCGCTCGTTCAGTATACTTACGAACAAAGTTTGGTAGAAAAAGAACTGGATTCTATTGTCACAAAAAGGGAATTAAATGATTTTTATGAAAAAAACAAAGAGCAGTATCAGCTAGATGCACCGATCATTCGGTGTAATTTTATTAAAGTATCTCAAGATGCGCCAGAATTGAAACAATTGCAGAGCTTTTGGCAGAGTGATAATATGGAGGATGCTCGACCATTATTGGAATATTGTAATAAGCACGCAGAGGAGTTTTTGCTAGATGATAGCATTTGGTACAAAGTCAATATAATTGCAGAAGAATTACCTAAGGGCACTCTAACCAGCACCAATATAGGGACTAGAAAAGAAATATCCATTAGAGATAATGATTATTTATATTTATTCAGACTTTTGGAATTAGTGAACCGGAAGGAGATTGCTCCTTTATCTTATATAGAAGACCAAGCTTCAAAGGTAATATTGCATAGGAGAAAAATAAAATTGCTAGAAGCAAAAAAAGAAGAATTATACGAGCAAGAAACCAATAAAAATAATGTGAAGGTATTTCCGGTTTCGGATTAAAAGAATGATAAAAACAGTAGGATGAAATGTAAATATATTATAACACTTGTTTGCCTATTGATTTCCCATTTGGGTTTTAGTCAAAAAGTAGTGGTTGATAAAGTGATTGCCAAAATAGGAAGCGAATTAGTATTACTTTCAGAACTGGAAGAGCAGTACGCGTATGCCGCAAGCCAACAGGGTCCGCTTCCCTCCAACGCTCGTTGTGCGATTTTAGAACAATTACTGGCCCAAAAACTATTATTGAATCAAGCGAAACTAGATAGTATCGAAGTGAGTGATGAAGAAGTAGAAACCCAATTGAGCGCCAGGTTTGAAAGAATCTTGCAAATGATGGGAGGAGATACTGAGCAATTTGAAGCTTATTACGGGCAGTCCATTCCGGAAGCGAGAGAAAGCATGCGAGCCGAATTAAAAAGCCAACTGTTAACGGATCGAATGAGGTCGCAGGTTTTAGGTTCTAAAAAGGTTACTCCTTCTGAGGTAAAGGCTTTTTTTGATCGCATCCCCAGCGATAGTTTGCCTTATTTTAATTCGGAAGTAGAGATTCGGGAAATTGTAATGAAACCCAAAATAAATGCGGAGCAAGAAAGAATAGCCAAGGAAAAACTGGAAGAAATTCGCAGGAGAATTATGGAAGACGGAGAAGATTTTGCCGAATTGGCTCGTAAGTACTCCGATGATCCTGGTTCTGGCCGACAAGGTGGAGATTTGGGGATGACCAAACGGGGAAGTTTTGTGCCTGAATTTGAAGCGGCTGCTTATAATTTAGAACCAAAAGAAATTTCCAAAATTATAAAATCAGAATTTGGCTTTCACTTGATTCAATTAATAGAAAGAAGGGGAAATTCTATTCATACTCGCCACATTTTAATTAAACCCGAAATAACGGATGCTGATTTAGAATTGACCAGGCACAAGCTTGATAGCATTAGGCATCTTATTATGGCGGATTCTATTACTTTTTCCAGAGCGGTTAAGAGGTTTTCTAACGATAAAGTCCAAAGTTATAATAATGACGGATTAATGGTGAATCCTCAATCTGGCAATGCTATTTTTGAAATAGGTGATTTGGAGCCTGACATTTATTTTACTATTGATACTATGAAGATTGGGGAGGTTTCTGCGCCAATTCAATATAGAGATCCTACCGGAGAAGTTTTGTATAGGGTTATCTTATTACAGTCTAGAACCAGCCCTCATAAAGCCAGCCTCAGTTTAGATTATTCTAAAATCCAAGTCGCTGCTGTGAATGAGAAGAAAGCCAGATTTCTCAGTGAATGGATAGAAGGTAAGATTGATGTTACCTTTATAGATATTGATAAAGACTACCAGGATTGCATAGCACTTCAGAAGTGGATAAAGACTCCTGTCCGCCCCTAGCGATATGCTACACGCTTACTAAGGAAGGGGCAATAGGTAAATAGAGTTGATCTTTAAAAATATTTCTGGAGATAACAATTCGTTGAATTTCAGAGGTGCCTTCATAAATCTGAGTGATTTTGGCATCGCGCATTAATCTTTCCACATGGTATTCTTTTACGTACCCATAACCCCCGTGAACTTGTACTGCTTCGACCGTGTGTTTCATGGCTACCTCAGAGGCAAATAGCTTTGCCATAGAGCCAGCCGCATCATAGTCCATATTTTGGTCCTTTAGCCAAGCCGCTCGATAAACCATCATTTTTGCGGCCTCAATATCGGTTGCCATACTAGCCAATTTAAAACCAACTGCTTGGTGTAGGGCAATGGGTTTGCCAAAAGCGGTTCTTTCTTTGGAATATTTTGCTGCCAATTCGTATGCCCCACCGGCTATTCCCAAGGCTTGTGCAGCAATTCCAATCCGCCCACCTGACAGGGTTTTCATGGCAAATTTGAATCCAAAACCGTCTTCCCCGATTCGATTCTCTTTAGGCACTTTCACATCGGAATACATAATGGTGTGGGTGTCCGATGCACGAATGCCCAGTTTATCTTCTTTTGCCCCGATCGTAATGCCTTCCCAATCTGTTTCTACAATAAACGCATTGATTCCTTTATGGCCTAGCGCTGGATTTGTCTGAGCAATCACTAAATGAACGTTGGAGGTTCCTCCACTAGTGATCCAATTTTTTGTGCCATTGAGCAAGTAATAATTTCCCTTATCCTCCGCGGTGGTTCGCTGGCTAGTCGCATCGCTCCCCGCTTCGGGTTCACTCAGGCAAAAAGAGCCAATCCATTCTCCTCTGGTTAGTTTGGGTAAATATTTAGTTTTTTGAGCATCTGTCCCATATTTTTCAATTCCCCAACACACCAAAGAATTGTTAACGGACATAATCACGGAACAGGAACTATCTACTTTAGAAATTTCTTCCATTGCCAAGACGTAGGAAATGGTATCCATACCGCCGCCGCCATATTCAGGTGCGACCATCATGCCCAGGAAGCCCAATTTGCCCATAGCTTTTACCTGTTCTGTGGGATATTTCATTTTTATGTCCCGCTCGATTACGCCAGGCAATAGTTCTTGTTGAGCAAAATTTCTGGCAGCTTCCTGAACGGCTAGTTGCTCTTCATTTAGTTGAAAAAACATAAAGTATATTAAGTTGTAAAATTACTTCGGAGTAAATTTAGCGAAATTTCGCTTTTTATTAAAAAATTGTTGAACCAAAAAGATAGGAAAATTAAATGCTATCTCCACGCAGTTTCCTAAATCGCTTTCTAGCCTCTACGGCAAAAGTGCTATTGGAAAAATCAATAAAAATCTTTTCATATAATTCTTTTGCCTTTTCTAGATTCTTTAGTTGTTTTTCGTATAAGTCTGCCAGTTCGAAAAGGGCATTATCGGCTCGGATTTCCGTTGTGTGATTTTCGATAATATTTTCATACATACGAATTGCATTTTCCCAGTTTTTTTGCTTTTTATAAATTTGTGCCTTCATATAAAAGACATCATCCTCCAGCGCATGTTCTGGAAATTTTTCTAATAAGGTATCCAGCTTTTGAAAAGCTTCTTTGAACCGATTTTGAAAAACCAATAAATCTGCTTCGGAGTAGAGCTTTAAAGAAGTGGTCGTTGAATCCAGCCCGAGATTGTCGGCAATAAAAACGGCTAGATCTAAGGCATCATTGGCGATTAATTTGGAAGTAGAAGCTTTTAATACCTTGAATTGGGTTTGTGCCCACTGAAAATCGCCGGCGTAATAAGATAGGCGGGCATTTCTAAAACGTGCTTCATGCCCTAGTATATCATCCTTAAATGCTTTATCCACTTGAGAATATAGCAGTGTGGCCTCCCATATTTCTCCCTGCATTAAGTAAAAATCTGCAATTTAATTTTTCCCTCTGCTTGGGTAGCAGGATTGATACCGGGGTATTGAATCATCTCTTCTAAAATAAGAATGGCTTTGTCCAGATCATTTAAATAGAGTGCTTCCAAATCTGCTAGTTTGGCCACGATATTGGCGGTTGTTTTATTTCTTCCAAATTCTTCCAGGAAAGTTTCGTATTCTGTTTCTAATGCCTCTAGGTCTTCTGTCGCATAATCAAATCCTTCAACAATCCGTTTTCTTTTGCAACTCAAGGATTCTTGTTTGGAAGGAATGTAGTAGCTAGAAGTGATGCCTTTTTCCTTTATAATATATTCGAAAGCTTCTATGGCAGTATCATAATCTTTGGCATTGGCAGCGACATTCGCCAATTGATAAATCCTAGATCCATTTTCTTTTAATTTTCTATCCAATGCGCGCACTTGCCGAAAGGCATTTTTATAATCTCTCCTCTGTATGAAAACCCAACTCAATAGCTCTGGATAGATAGCCTGATCTCGATTATCCTGAATTCGGGCGTATAATTGAATTTGCAAATCTTGATAATCTTCTTCCGCTAGGTATCTTTGAAAAAGCGTTTTTATAGAAGGTATTCGGGAAGGGTTGGCTTCTACACTGTTGAGGTAGTATTCAATCATTTTTTTGCTGTCCCCTTTTCTCCGATATAAATCTGCCAGATTATACGCAAAAACTTGATCGTTTTTCATCAAATCCGCCCTCTTTGATAAGCTTCAATAGCCAAATCAAATTTTGTTAAGCGAATAAAGGCATTCGCTAGTTTAGTAATAATAAAGCGATCGCCAGTCAATTGCTTTATGGCGTGTTGGTATTGCTTTATAGCGGCATCTTCTTTGTTTTGCCGTTCAAATAAGTTGCCATAGGTCACATATAATTGTACTTGATTTGGGCGCTTTTTCAGTTGATTTTTAATAGCTGTTTCACAGGCATTATATTCCTCTAGACTAATCAAGCATTCAACATATCGCTCGAAATAGTAGTCGTTGAAGTTTTGCTCTTCATACAGTTTTTTGTATAAAGTACTTGCTTTTTCGTATTCTCCATTTTGATAATATTGCTCTGCCAGCCTCGATTCTTGTGCTGATAGGAAAATAGAAGTAAAAACAAAGAAGAGAAAAAGTAGTAGATATCGCATATTCAAGTATTTTTCTTAAGAAGCTACAAATCATACACCATGTTGGGGTAGGCGTACTAAAAAAAACGCTTTTAAGTCTTAAAAGTTGCCCTGAAAGCAAGGGCGGAAGGAGTTTGTACTCTTTTCAAAAATTATTGAATTGCTAAAATCATTTAATCATTGATATTAGTCCTATTTTAGCTTATGCTCAGTCCTTCATTGATTTTTTAGAAAAGATAAAATCAAGTAGCAATTTTCCCTCGTTTCCGAAGAATAAAATACCCAATAATGCCAGTTAAAAATAGAAGTACGGCAATAATTTCTGCTTGTGTAGGATGGAAGCCGAAAATATCGTACTTGGCATTTACTCTTATCTTTTCTATCCAAAATCGCTCAAATCCATTTAAAACTAGATAGAGGCAAAAGAGCATGCCGGGGTACTTTTAATCGCTTTCGCAAAGCCCATAAAATGCCTGCGATAATAAAGGCCAGAACCATTTCATACACAGGGGTTGGGAATACGGGCTTGGCTAATCTTTGGCAGTAATTTCCCTCGCACCCATCTATCGGGAGGCCTTGATTCAATACATTTTGCGGATAGTCATAAGCCCATAACCAATCCGGCAAAAACCACCAGGATGGTTGCGCCAATTCGTTGATGATTCCCCAATCGCCGTCCCCGGACAATTGACAACCAATCCGCCCTACGCCATAGCCAATGATTAAAGCGGGTGCCACGGCATCTGCTACATGAAATGTGTTTATATTGTGTTTTTTTAAATACCAAACGACTCCTAGAAAGCCGCCAACCAACCCACCGTATATCGCCAAACCTCCACCCGAGAAAAGAACATCGAAAAAATTCTCGCTGCTTAGATTGCTCATATCTTCAAAAATAGCAAAGAATTTAGCTCCCAATATGCCCGTAAAGGCGGCAATTAAGGTAATATCGCCAATGCGATCGCTTGGATAGACTTTTGAGGTTTCGGTTAGAGGCTTGGGTAATCTGGATTTTTCTTTTTCCCAATACTTTAGTCCGGCTAATAAAATGGCGCCAATGATACCTCCGACAAGACTTCCTTTTCCTGAAAAAAGCACTCCGGGTGCATCTGCCTGGAACGCCTCGAAATTTTGTATCGCATACAAAGCCTTAAATCCCAATAAAAACCCCACTATCGCATTGAAAATCAACTCATTCACAGAAGCGGGCTTCCCGACTACTGTTTTTACTAAAGTAGCCCCTAACAAGCCCTCTTTTTCTTTTCTTTTTAATTCCAAATTCAGGAAATAGGCACTTGTCAAAATAGCAATGGCTAAAAACAACCCAAAGGTTTTTACAATAGAAAACCCATTATCAACTTCTGTTCCAATGAGTGCGTGTAGTATATAAGACAGGTCTGGATACATAGTATATTATGAAAAATTGTAAAGTCGAAAATTAGAGGTCGTAAAAGTACGAGTTATTTTTATCTGCTTAAGGGAACGCCTATAGAATTGCCCTCAATTACTTCTGATGAATTGACTTTTTAGCTTATTTTGAACAAATGCTTTCAAAGCTGTTTTATCGACTAAATGTTCACCTTCGAAAGTATAAGTGGAAAAATTTAACTGCTTTTCCTCTATCACTTTATAGCACCAAGCAAGCTGTTTTTTATTCAAAAAGGGGTCTGCTGTCCCATAGACAAAGTATAGTTGTTTATGCTCCCAGTAGCCTTTTTTTTCGTGGTAGGGAATGTCTTCAGGAATGGAGCCAGACCAGATTATCAGATTGTGGAAATGGGGATATTCTCTTAGAATCCATCGAACTTGTGTGGCACAACCCTGTGAAAACCCCAATAAATTGATGCTTACCTTTTCACTCAACTGGGGGATATAAAGCTGGTAAATACGCTGCATATAGTTAGAAAAATCAGCAATTTCGTCCAACCGATCTCCGCTCGTCATCCAAGAAGATACCACCTTTCCCGTAAAGCCATCCCAATAAAAACGAGATAGTCCTTCAGGGGCAATGATCAGTGTATTTCCGTCATCTAATACTTCAAAGCGACGGATAAAAGTGCTGGCTAATTGTCCATAACCATGTGTGACAATCCATACATTTTTTATATGTGGGCCGGGCTTGCCAATGGTGTAAAAATGGGCTGTTCTAGTTACGGAAAGTTTGTGATGATTAACCATACTGCAAAGGTAAGAAATGAATAGAACTGTCCAAAAATACCCCAACGGACAGGCTTGTATTTCATAGTGCATGATACAAGTTTTTTAAGTCCGTTGAGGTATCGAGATGTCCTTAAATCGGTTGTATTGGTGATGGTAATTACAAAAACCATCTTCCTTACGCAGGATGGCCTTTCTTTTAATAGAATAAAAAAAAATTAAATAAAGCCTTGATATATAGAGATCACAGTCTTGAAGAAAGTGTAAACTAATAATCTCTTATAGTAAGAAGAATGTCTAGCGAAATAATTCGCAATTGAGCGACTAGTAGTTGATTTGATAAAACATTAATTTTCAACCTGCTGCAAGCATAAGCACCATTCAAATGATAAGAGCGGAAACTCAATTGTGAATTACTAAATGATGAAATGTTCTAAAGGGAAGATTACTATAATCCGGTTGGGATAATTTTTCTTTTGGTAGAGCGAATTTAGAAATAAAAATGGAACTCTCCATATTTTTTGAAATTATTTTTTAATTATTCTATTTTTTTTTTGCGTAAGCTCTTGATTTCAAGACGATTTGTGCTTTAAAAAGCAAATAGCGCGAATCCATTCCAATCAATTAGAATAGGTTCGCGCTATTTGGTAAAGTCGCAAAAAATGATTGTGAAGTATCGTTAATTTTAAGCTTTATACCCGCGCTTCAGCGCATTGATTTCCTCTTGTTGCCTTTTGAGCTGTTCATTCTGCTCGATGACATAGAGCGTCAATTCTTCTACTTTTTGCAATAGTTTCATGGAAAAAGCATTCAGATTCAGCCCATTTTTTCTTATTTCTGCACTGGAAGGTACGTCGGGTAAGTGCTTGTTTTTTTGGATAAAAGAATTGACTGCTTCTATTTTAGGTAAAGCATAGTTTTCCTCAAAAACGTAGTCTGCTGCGTGTACGGTATTTCCATTTACTTTAATAGTACCTGCATTGCCGTCCAGCTCGATCATAGTTTCTCCTTGTCCATTTTTGACGATTAATTCTCCGTCAGAAATGCCACCGCCGAGTGTAATGCAGCCTTCTCTTCCATTGACGTGGACGGTCATACTTCCTGCACCATTATAGCACTTGATTTGTCCGTCATGTCCTTCCAGTTCGACTCTGGTTTTTCCGTCGGAAGTTTTAAGCATAATATCTCCGTCATGTGCATCGCCTCCCAAGATCATGTTGCCAGTCCCTCCATCAATAGAGGCATTCAATTTTCCTTCCCCGTCGTTTAGTTTTAGCATGCCGGCATAGCCTTCTCCACCCATTATAATATTGGCATCGCCGCCATCAATATGGATGGTTTGTTTACCTCGATGGTCTTTGAGCCCGATATCGCCTTGTGCGCCACCACCACCGATGTTAATGTTTCCATTTCCACCATCAAGATGCATAGTTTGGTAGCCCTCTGCATTTCTTAGCCCGATATCGCCTTGTGCGCCGGCACCGCCCATATTGATATTAGCACTTCCACCGTCAATATGAATGGTTTGTTGACCCTCTGTATTTTTAAGGGCTATATCTCCTTCTGAGCCTGCGCCACCAATGTTTATATTGCCTCGCCCGCCATCAATGTGGACAGTTCTTTTTCCTTCAGTGTTTTGCAAAAATATATCGCCCTGTTGGCCATTGCCTCCTGCGGTGATATTAGCATCATTGCCGTCAATATGCATCGTGTTTTTACCCAATTCGTCCCTCATGGCTATATCGCCGCCGTGTCCGCCGCCGCCTAAAGCAATGTTTCCTGAACCACCATTGATGATAATAGAATCATTCCCATTAGCATCTTCTAGAATGATTTTTTTAAATTTGTCTGCCATAATTTTAATATGTTTTTAGTGTGAGATGATATTTATGGAAATATTTTGGAGTGCTGTTTCGCAAATATCAGCTTCAAATAATTCTCGTGGGCAAAATACATTAAAATAAAAATATTTCCCCTGTTTTCACTTTATTTTTTATTTTAATATAAAAAACAATATGTCAAAGCAGCTCTGGAATAATTGCTTTTCTTTCCTTTGGGTATTTTTTAAACGTTTGCTGGTACCATCGGTGATGTGCCAGTGCTCTTGGAATTAGGTTGGCTGCCGTCCAGCCGGCAAAAGACAAGGCGGGCAAATTCCAGCACAAAATAGCAAAGCCGAGCCATTCCAAAATTTCTCCAAAATGATTCGGACAAGAAATATAAGAAAACAAGCCACCTTTAGGAATTTTATAGCTTGTCTCTCCTGGCTTTCTTAGTTTCAATAAAATATTATCCGACCGAATGTTAATAATCATACCGATTACAAATAAACCCATCCCAATAATAAACCTAGGGTCATACAACCAGTCCAGAGCGTATTGATTGCTAAACCTTCCCAGATAATAGCCATTAAGAAAGGCATTGATCGTATTAAAAAATAGGGCAGAGAAAACAATTAATAAGGGGATCTTTTTTCCATTTGTCTTAATCCTTAAAGGAAAAATTAGGCTTCTATTGAAATAGTGTATCATCCAAAGGATAAAAAATAACCAAGTAACTTGATTCGCTGATTGCCCAGATAGAAAGAAAAAGGCAAAAACAATGGGAGAAACAAGCTCCATAATTATCCAGCCTAGCCGATTACCGATTGTTGGACCCCATGTTGAGGTGATATGTCTGCCATAAGGGGCAATTATTTTCAATTGAATGGGAAATAAAAGAAGAGCTAAAATAATCCAGTATAAGGAGTAGGTATTTATAAGGGGAATTGTCAATTGGTCAAAATTCAACAATTGTAGGTATTTTTATATCCTAGAGATTTTGGCAGAAAAACTCCATGAAGGTATAAAAAATTATATTTTTATAAAAAAAACGTATTTTCAGCCCATGAAACTCAATCGTGTTTTACAATTAGGAAATCCGTTGCTTTACGAGATATCCACACCCGTAAAACGGGAAGAACTGGAAGGGCTGAGGCCTGTTTTTCGGGATTTGCACGATATTATTCTCGAATTTCGAGCAAAATACAGCGCCGGCCGTGCCATTGCCGCCCCCCAAGTTGGGGTGATGAAAAGGATTATTTGTTGGAATGTGGTTACCCCTAAGGTGTTAATAAATCCAGAATTGTCTAATTTAAGTGACGAAATGATAGAGCTTTGGGATGATTGTATGAGTTTTCCTAACTTGCTTGTTAAACTTCGGCGGCATAAAAATTGTACCGTTCGGTTTTTAGACGAAAACTGGCAGCTCAAAGAATGGAAGTTGAGCGATGATTTGTCAGAACTCATCCAGCACGAATACGATCACTTGAATGGTATCCTTGCTACCCAAAGAGCATTGGATAGTCGTTCTTTTAAATGGAGAAATAACTAAATAATGATAGCCATTATACCAGTAGCCGGAGCGGGAACTCGCCTTCGTCCGCTTACTTATACGCAACCAAAGCCACTTATCCCTGTTGCTGGTAAGCCAATTATTTCTTTTATCATTGACCAGCTATTGGAAGTAGAGGTAAAAGAATTTGTTTTTATCATTGGTTATCTGGGAGAAAAAATAAAGCTATACGTTGAGGAAGCCTATCCGAACCTAAAAAAGCAATTTGTCAATCAAGAAGAAAGAGTGGGCTCCGGTCATGCGATTTGGACGGCTCGAAAAGCGCTAAGAGGCGTGAAAGAAGCGATTATCATTTTCGGAGATGCCATTTTAGATGTTGACCTAAAAAGTTTTATGGCGATTAAGACTTCTTGTTTAGCCATTCAGAAAGTAGAAGACCCTAGGGATTTTGGCGTTGTTGAATTCGATGATAATGGAAAAGTCATTCGGCTGGTAGAAAAACCCAATATTCCAAAGTCCAATATGGCTATGATGGGTTTGTACAAAGTCAAAGAGCTACCTTTATTACTCAAATCTTTGGATTATAATATTAAAAATAGTGTCCGAACAGGAGAAGAATTTCCCTTAACAGACGGCTTGATGAGAATGATTGAAAAAGGCGTGGTTTTTAATACCGTGGATGTTAATAACTGGTATGACTGTAGTAAAATTTCTATTCTGTTGAAAACCAACGCTACTTTGCTCAATAAAAAAGGCTATGCTTCTGCTAACCTTCCCCTTTATGATAATACCATCATTATTAATCCAGTAAGTATTGGGAAAGATTGCAATATTGAAAATTCTATTATTGGGCCTCATGTCACGATTGGCGAAAACACAACCATTCATTATTCTATCGTAAAAAATTCCATTATTGGCAATTATGCCGCCATCAAAGAAGTGGTTTTACAAAACTCGGTAGTGGGCAATGATGCCGGGATTACCGGCTTGCGCCAAAGCTTAAATATTGGGGATAATACAGAAATTGATTTTAGCTAAACCCGTTGCCTCTTTATGACTGCATCAATTGCTTCAAGGCTTCTTGCGTGCGCTGTCGTTTTTCTCTATTTTTCACGGCAATTGGCGGAGCGGCCCTTTCCCCACAATCCATTATGGAGCATCTTTCGCAAGTAACGCTGACTTTTTTTTGAGGAATAAAAGTATCGTCCAAAAACTTTATCTTATTTTTTAAATCCTCGTCCACTAGTAAGCCGATAGTAACACTTATATTTTTTTGGGAAGGAAAATAAGCAGGCCGAGCAATAGTGAAGCAGATGTAATCGTCCTTTGTTTCTGTATATCTGGATCGTTGAATGCCTACTATCGGCTGCCCTGCAGGGTTATTTTCAGTGAGCTGCTTTAATTGATTAATGGATAACCATCTCCTACAATAATGCTCGTCTAGCCCGTTTGCGTGCGGGTTATGTTTTCGATTTAAATGCAATTCTTTATCAATTTGAAAAGTATCTTTTTCGGGTTCATGGATCATTCTTACGAAAAATAGCTTGGGCAGGTCAAAATGTTTGGGCAGTACATTAAATCGCTGAAATAAGACCTCCGGTGATACATCATATTTTAATAGTAATTGTAATAAAAAAGACTTATCCCATTTGGGTTGGGCAAACAAATACTTTAAATCTTGGATAAAAGAGGTGCGTTGTACCAAGATGCCTACTGCAAAATAACCGGCGATATAATTATTGAGTACCGTTTGAAAATTGGGAACTTTAAAAAAAGAAGAGGTCGTAATGCGCTCTTCTAATTGCAGGTAATTATAAGCTAATTCCTTTCCCAGTTGTAGCGATTTTTGTTTTTCATTTAGCTGTGCATTGAGCATTAACACCTTTTTTTGAGGGATGTAAATGGAACGCAGGTGAGCCAGGTCAGGATACTCTACAAAATCATCTTCTACAATTTTATAATTAAAATACTTTTTTAGAATACTTGCCAATAAATTGGCCGGAACAGCTCGATTCGCCGGCAATTTATAGGTTTCAATAAACCGATCTATAGATTGTTCGATGTCTTCGAAATAATTATTGTGCAATTCTTGATAAGCCCTCGCAGCATGGAAGTAGAAATTTTCCTCTTTCAGCGCAAAATTTCTGGATAATTCTACCAATGTAGAAATAAACGCACCGACTCGCAAAGGAGAATTAGCAATGATTTCTATTACCTTAGACAACTCGATTCCAAATAGGTCGAGCGGCAATTCGTTTAAAAAATTGGAATGAAGCAATTCGCCAACAGCGGCCAGTTTTCCACTTAATTCTGGAGAGACCAGGTTTTCATACGTTGTTCCCAGCACTTCTGCCAGTCGGTCGATTTTATCCGGCTTAGGAAATTTTTTCCCTTTTTCTATTTCGTTAAGGTAAGAAACGGACATTTTGGCTACTTTCGCCAAATCTTTTGAGGATAAGCCCTTGTCCACTCGAAGCTGCCTTAACTTTAAGCCAAAAATGATTTTGCTATTTTGATTATTGATATTCATCTGGGGCTGAAAATAGTATTTTTTCAGGAATAAGGGGGGGATTGTAAAAGGTTATCGCATTGACTTGTAATAAAAGAGGCGATTGAAGCAAAAAGCTACAATCGCCCTTAAAACCACAAAAGACATCTTTACTTTGTAGTTAGTTAGGTTCCGTATTTGCTTAAAAGAGGGCGGTTCGCTCCTAAAAAAGTGAACAACTACAACGCAGGTATCTTCTAGAAAAATAGGTGATGATTTACAAACAGATACTTGCCAAAGAAAAATGGTTTACCTTGACAAGTAAAAGAGGTGCAGGCAGTCCCGCCGAAAACCACTCGTTTCTCTTAAAAACCACTTGATTTTTATTTTACAAAGGTTTCGGCGGAACATTGCACTATAATCGGAATTTGGAATGTCTTGCTGACACAGTCAAAGGACTGTAGTGTAGTACTAACTGTAGTGTAGTACTATTAATATAAATTATCAACGAATAAATACTTTTCCTGAGTTAATAAGCCCCCTTTCTCTGCTGATGGTGTAGATGTACAAGCCTTGAGGCAGTGAACCGGGGTAAAAACGGAATTTATTGGTAGCAAATCGCTGGCTTTGGACGCTTCTTCCTACTACATCATAGAGTTTAAATTGTAAATCTGAAACAGATTCCAGCCCAACGATTTCTACCATAGTCCCATGAAGGGCATCGAATGGGTTAGGATGGATTTTTATTTCTATATTGGGAATATAAAGGTCTTCTATATCAGTAGAAACTTCTACAAATTCTTCTATTTTTTCTCCACCAATTGTATGGTAAGTTAGGTTGGATAAAATGGGCGCACCAAAATCAAAGGTCACAACGGCTTGATTTTCAATAACCATACTTACTGGATTGCCTTGCTTTTGGGATACACGGAATTTGACAAATCCATGCGAGGCAGCTTCATTGGCAGCTTTATTGGGGAGATTAATATTATTAAAAGTGAATTTTATGATTCCCGATCCACTAATTTCATAGTCGTAAGTATGGCTACTAGCTCCAGGCACTAGGGTTGAAATATCAAATGCGGCAGACAAGGTATCCCGTATGATTACTTGATTGACCGTATCTGAACCGGTGTTTTGGAAATAAATATGGTATTCCAAAGCATCCGTATTGGCAATATAATGACTTTCTCCTACCCCTTTGGGAGAAGGGGTGATGTCTGCAATACCCGTAATCACCTTATTTTCCCGACAGTCAACAGAATAAAAAGGCAGGTCATCTGCATCGCTAAACATTGTCAGGAAACCCGTATGGAAGGGCTGACCAAAAGGACAACCCTCTACCGCGGCAGAAGCTGTTTCTCCATAAGGATGACCAGGAGGCTGCTCGGCGATGATTCGGTAAGTGGAGGCTGTAGCGGGGAGATAGAACGTATCTGCGCTTTCGCTAGGTAGTTGGAAAGTGCCGGAATGTTGGCGAAGCATGATATTATCTTCAAGAATAACAAAACCCAAAGGGGTCAAAACATCTCCATCTCCTACATTTCGAATGATAAATCGCACAGAATCCCCAGTACAGTCTCCATCTACCCGAATACTAGCACCATCCCAAAGCGGTGGTGGCGGGATGCAAATGGGGGCAGGATGTGCATAAGCTTCCACGCAGTGTGCTTGACCTATGGTGGCGTTACAATTGACCGTAACATTTACCTTGAAATCGCCACATTCTTCTACTGCTAAATCCCCAATGTCAAAGCGATAGATATTATTAACATGACCAGACCAGGGGAGGGTGCTATAATTGACAGTGACATAATCATCAAACTGAACATCTATGTAGGCATCCTCTGCGGTTGCAATTCCTCTATTGCAAAGGCGGATAGTATAATTGCTCGACTTGCAAGGCTCCAAAAAAGTAGTGGATACATCTACTGTTAACACTGGGCATTGCTCTACGGTAGCCCTTGCAGCAAAGTCCAATTGCATGGTGTCATTTTCTGTAAAAGCTACATTATAATTTTGACAAACCCTCCAGGCATCATTTAAAACAACCACGCCGACATTATAATTGCCATTTTCTACAGAGATAGAATAGTTGCCATTTTCGTCTGTGGTTGCGTAAACAATTTCTTCTCCACTTCTTAAGCGTACCAACCAATCTTCCAGTAGTTTTTCGCCTGCATCTTTCTCGCAGTTGGTATTTAAATCTCGATGCACCGCGCCCTGAATGATGTTTGGAAAGACATTGCCCTGAAAATTGGTTTTCACCAAATACATATCATACAATGGAAGAAGACTGCCAGGGTCATCATTAATATCAAAATCCCCTGCCACAATGTATCCACCATCTGCAGTAGCCACGACACTACGTCCCATATCCAAACCCTTCCCACCAAATAATCGCTCCCATTCCAACTCTCCACTTTTGTCTGTTTTGATTAGATATATTTCAGAGTTGGTAGGCGTAATCGTTTTAAAACCAGCAATTATAAAGCCTCCATCGTTTGTCAGGTCAATAGAATAACCAATCTCCTCAAAGGTTCCGCCATAACTTTTCGACCATAATTCTTTTCCATTTTTATCTACCAACAATAGATAGGCGTCGCTGTTATCCGTTGTAACACCGGTCAGCGCAAAATTGCCTTCAGGGGTTTCTATTACATCGTAGGCAATATCTTGTTCAATGTTTCCAAAAGTTTCCTCTACCAATACTTCTCCTAAAGCATTGGTTTTTATAAAATAAATATCTGAGCTAATACTACTAATAACTGGATTGTTGGGATCAATGGTCGCAAAAGATTGGGTATGTCCTACTATAATAATATCCCCTTCTTTGGTTTCGATGACGGATTCTCCAATGTCCAGGTTATCTCCTCCAAAGGTCTTTTCCCATAATAGATTTCCGTCTTTATCGGTTTTAATTAAGTATACATTTGCTTTTTCGTTATTAATGACTTCGGTTCTTCCAATCAAAATGTAGCCACCATCATTGGCAAGTGTAATGGATAATCCTCGATCATTAAAAGGTCCACCAAATGATTTGCGCCATAGTTCTTTTCCTTTATCGTTCGTTTTAATCAGTAGTACATCTTCTTCTCCATTGCCCATACTGCTGGTCTGACCAATAATGGCATAAGTGCCATCGTTCGCTTGCACGACTTCGTTGCCCTTATCATCACCAATGCCGCCATAAGATTGGAACCACTGCTGTCGTCCATGCTCATCTGTTTTAATAAGGATTACATTAGTACCAACGGAACCAGCAGACTCAGAAAACCCCAACAAAGCATACCCTCCGTCCAGGGTTTGGACGACAGCGTTGGCATTATCTTCTGCATTTCCACCAAAGGTTCGCTCCCAGCCTTGCGCAAAGAGGGTACCTGTCGAAATGACCAGGCAGCAGAGTGAAGATAATAAAACAAGTTGGCGTAATAGTTTCTTCATGGGAACATTTTTGGTCAAAAAAGTATTTCAATTGCTTTAGGGGTTGCCTATCCATACTTCCAACGTCTAAAGGAGCGGCTCGACCGTTTAATTTTTGAACAAGGCTATGGGTTTTACGATTTGAAAACCTATAGTTTGCGAAGTCAGTCACTAGCCACTTAATCACCAATCATCACACTAGCAATTTAGGATTTTATTTAGGGGTATCCTTCCCACCTTACAAAGATGCAGGCAAAAACAACTAAAAACAAAGACAAAAAATAACATTTGTTGAACTAAAAGGGATTAGCTGCGTATTAATCCTTTTGAAATTACAAGGCGTGCTTTATTTGTAAATACCTGTTCATCAGATTTTTATAACGAAGTTCATCGGACTTATATTTTTCATAAAAACTGTTTTCCTTGTTATTTTGTTGAACAGCAAAAAAAGTAAAAAATGATAAAAAGCCGACTAATAGAAGTAATGAGGGCTTTTTCTAAAAAAGAATTCAGAGAATTAAAAAAAATGGCTAAACTCGCCTGCCCACAATCAACGGCAAGATGTCATTCTTTTATATGAATACCTCCTGGAAAAAAATGTGTTATTTGAGGATGATTTATTAAGCAAACAATTGGTATTCAAGCATATTTATCCCAATGAAGCATTTGATGATGCCAAAATGAGACAGGTTATGCACTTCTTGTTCCGGGCCCTTGAGGATTTTTTTAGCCTATGCTAAATTTGAAAAAGAGCTTATTAAAAAAAAGCTGGCTTTAGCGGAAGTTTACAGAAATAAAAAACTTGACAGAAATTTTTTGAAAATCAGTAAAGAAATAGCGCAGCTTTTGGATAAAGAGGAGAATAGCGAAGGTTATTTTTATAATAATTATTTGCTTCAAAAGGAGGTTTTTAGGTATCAGAGTACTTTGAAAAGAACGGAAACTTTTAATCTTCAAGAAGTTACAGATTTTTTTGACAAAGCATACATAATTGAAAAACTAATACATGGTTGCGAAATGCTCGCTCACCAGAATCTCTATAAAATAGAGTACAAAACAGGACTGTTAGACGACATCTTAAAATTTGTAGAGCAAGAAAACTTTCTTGATACTCCAAGAATAGGCATCTACTACTTTTTATATAAAATAACCTTAGATAAAAATAATACTAATGATTTTTTTACCTTAAAAAAATACTTTGAGGCCGGTGATTCGATCCCTCCAGCAGAAATCAAATCCGCTTATCTGATTGCTATTAATTTTTGTATCAATCAACTCAATATGGGAAATAAAGAATTTGTGGCGGAAGTGTTCAAATTATATAAATCAGGAATAGAAAGAGATATATTTATTGAAAACGGAGTCCTTTCAAGGTGGACTTTTAAAAACATCATAAGTGCGGGCTTAAGTCTGAAAGAATACAATTGGGTAGAAAATTTTATTAAAAATTTTAATCAATTTTTAAAAGAAGAATTTAGAGAAAGCTTTATGAGTTATAATTATGCAAAATTATATTTTGAAAAGGGAGAGTATGATAAAGCACTTGAAGTTTTTCAGCGAAGTGTTTTTAATGACTTTTTGACAAATATTGATTCGAAAATCATACAATTAAAGATTTATTTCGAAATGGACGAAATTAGATTAATTGAATCGCTCCTGGAAAGTATGCGTGCCTACTTGCAACGCAAAAAAGTAATGGGGTATCACAAGACTAATTATAAAAATATCATTCGTTATACCAAAAAGTTGCTTAAGGTCAATCCTTATAGTAAAGCCCAGATAGAAAAATTAAAAACGGAAATAGAGGCGACTACTCCCTTGACAGAAAAAACCTGGCTCTTAAAACAATTGGGCAAATATTGAGTTTTCATTTGTTTTTTACAGCATATTTTTGACTAGTTGATTAGGGTAATCAATTAATTTTTTAGTACTATTTGATTGCTCGATTAAACACTGGTAGAATTTAATAAAATGTCTCGTATGCTGTCCTATGGATGCATTCGATAGCAGCAATAGTTTTTGGCAATACGCCGAGGGCTTAATTTGTAGTAGACAACACTTCGCGTCTTCCAGAATACTTTTTGCCAAAACTTTTACATTCGTATATGAATGGGTTGATAAGGAGAAAATATAAAATTTAGACACGTCCAGTGTTGAAGCGAAGAACCGAATTATTGATGAAATCACAAACAATTTTCTCAAACAAATGTTTCTGGTTTATACATTTTGCGACAAATAAGTATAAAAACTACCTTCTTTTAATAAGAACTCTAGCGATTTTTCATCATTTTTGGGGTAACTTCGCCAAAATTTTTTCTTCTTTGACAAATTTCGCAACCTATTCAAAGGGAAGCGCAAAAAGGATCAAAGAAAGTACCAGCTTTCACTTTGAATGGACTTGAAAAAACAGAATTTGTCAAAGAATCAACTTTTTTTAATGAGGCAATTAATTTTTACTCTTATTATTTTTACATTATTCATTTGGGGCTGTATAAAAGATGACTTCATCGATGATTTTGTAGAGCCTACTCTTCGGATCGACACCTTAGTTGATACCCTTGCTATAGATTCATTTTTTCAATTTGAAGCCATTTATTTAAACAATGTCGGAGTAGCGGCGGAAGTACCTATTGAATGGAGCAGTTCCCTGCCAGAAATTATAAGCATAACGAGCGATGGACTGGCGCAGGCACTCCAATTTGGCAGCTCTATTATTTCTGTACAGCACAGTGATGGCACCACTATTTTGAAGGATTCTATAAAAGTAAGCGTCGGAGGAATCACCACAATGACTATGGAGGAAAGAGGCGGGACGATCGCTTCGACTAGCTCTTATACATTAACGGGAGATTTTATACTCTTTGAAGAGGGAAATAGCTTGATTCTAGAACTTTCTGATAATTATCAGGCTTCCACAGCTTTGCCAGGTCTATATGTGTATTTAACTAATAACCGAAATACCACTGCCAATGCACTTGAAATTGGAGCAGTGCAAATATTTTCTGGTGCTCATAGCTACACGATTGAAAACACAGGCATTAATGACTACAATTATATCCTTTATTTTTGCAAGCCTTTCAATGTTAAAGTAGGGGATGGTGAAATATTTTAAGAAACGTCTAAAAATGGCTCGATTATTTCCAATAAAGCTTTTTATATTTTGAGAAAAATAACCTGTACTTTTACGGTAATGCTCTTTTCTGTGGCGATGTTAACTGCAGGCGGACCGTGGCCTCAGCAAAAAGGAGCGGGCTACTTTAAATTGTCAGAATGGTGGATTGTTTTTGATCAGCACTATACGGATGCTGGATTAATTGACCCCAATGTAACTACCGGAATATTTAGCACATTTTTTTATGCGGAGTATGGCTTGACCAGTCGATTGACGGGTGTTCTGAATGCTCCATTATTCAGCCGAAACTATATGAATAACCTGGTTTCTAATACCACAAAAGAAATTTTGGTGGAGGGGGAAGCCCTCAATTCGTTGGGGGATATAGATGTGGGGTTAAAATATGGCATCACCAGACCAGGCAGTAGCGTCCCTATTTCCCTCTCTATTGTTTTAGGGCTTCCAACCGGAAAAAGCGTTGCTGGCACTTTAAATAACTTGCAAACGGGAGATGGCGAGTTTAACCAACTCGTACAAGTTGATGCGGGTTTTGGTTTCAAATTAGGAGAAAAAGCGGCCGGCTATACCAGTGCCTATATAGGATTTAATAACAGAACAAAGGGCTTTTCTGAAGAATTTAGGTATGGCCTTGAGTCGGGCGTGGGACTATTTGATCAAAAATTATGGATAATTGGAAGGCTATTTGGGATTGAATCTTTAAAAAACGGGTCAACAGCCGAAAATACGACGAGTACAAGTATTTTCGCCAATAACACGGAATACACCAGCATTTCAATGGAAGTCAACTATTACTTGACGAAAAGAACTGGTTTGTCTGCTTCTATTGCTGGGGCAGTACGCGGGGAAATTATAGCTGCTGCTCCTTCTTATTCCATAGGGGTTTTTTATGATTTGAGTAGATAAACCTAAAGAATCCGTTCAAAAAGGTTGTTCCCTTATAGACCTTTTGTTGCCCCGCCGATAAACTCGCTGGCTTTAAATTTCGCAAGTTTGTTTGGAGTTTTGGAAATTAATTTTTCGAAAATGCAGGTAAGGTCCTTTCAGCAGTATTATAAGACGAAAGCAAGTTAATGCGAATTTTCATAAAGCTGGTCAATGGCATATCTGCCAAAATGTTCATGACCTCCAATTCGGAATTGGCATTAATAATAGCCCATAATTTAGTTTTTTCGGAAGATTGGGCATAGGAACGAAGTTTTCCCTCATCAAATAAACGGTCAACAACAATTTTTTGATAAGGAATCATTTCTTTAAATGCAGAGGATAATTTCTTAGGTAGTGTAAAATCTACCATAAATTGGAATTCGGTGTTCATCAGATAAAGAGATCGTTTGTGTGTTTAAGAAGAAGAAACTCTTCTTGTAGCCTTCTTTCGTTTCTCATTAGGTTTGACAAATGTATCCGAAAAAAGGGAAAATTACCATAAATAAAAGGAAGGAATGGCTACTTTGCTATTGGCAGTCATTTTTTAGCAAAAAACCAAAGGGGCGAGGTATTGTTTATTTCTTTTTAAAGCTTCAATTATTTTTCTTTTATTATCAATTTTTTCAAACCCTTTACTTCCAACCATTGTTTTAACCTTATCTTTGCAAAAGAGTTAAATGATTACCAATCGGCATCTATCTAGTGTAGTGATTCGTAATTAAATGACTAATATTGATTTGACAAATTGTTGATTTTCAACGTATTGTAGGACTGAACCTTCTAGCTGACGGGATCAGAAACTTAAGATTTAAAACCACTAAAACAGATATGAAGAGACAATCGGAGGCTTTTATACCTATGGATAGTGGAAATTTTAGAATTATTGCTTATGCAGAAAACACCGATGAGTTAATGCCTCATTTGGCATTGGTAAGCAATAAAACGGATACCAACGAAACCGTATTGGTAAGGATTCATTCTGAATGTATGACTGGAGATTTGTTTCATTCCAAACGGTGTGATTGTGGAGAACAGTTAGATGCCGCCTTAGACAGGATTTCAAAAGAAGGCGGCGTGGTCGTTTACTTGCGTCAAGAGGGCAGAGGGATTGGCTTAATCAATAAGCTCAAAGCTTATAGCTTGCAGGATAAGGGGCTTAATACCATTGATGCTAATACTCATTTGGGACTGGAAGTGGATGCTCGACAGTACGATATTGCCATTCAAATTTTAAAAGATTTGGGCATTCGCTCTATTAATTTATTGACCAATAATCCTGATAAAATAGAAGCGATTGAAAATTCACCTATTTTAATTATGAATCGAATACCTTTAGTCATTCCGGCTAAAAGAGAAAATTATCAATATTTAAAAACCAAAAAAGAGGAAATGGGGCACTTGTTTTAGTAAAATAATTGTTGATTAGATTATCTTGTTAAATCCTAAAAATCTTATCTTGCTTTCCAAACATTTATCACTTTCATTCGGTTATTTCTAATATTAACTTTCTATCATCTTACTAAGTACCGATGAAAATAGGCATTATATGTTATCCTACTTATGGTGGAAGTGGTGTAGTAGCGACTGAAATAGGATTGGGACTGGCAAAACGGGGACATGAAGTTCATTTCATTACTTACAAACGTCCGGTTCGACTCTCCCCTTTTCATGAAAACATATTTTTTCACGAGGTAGCAGAAGCAGATTATCCGCTTTTTGAATATCCACCTTATGATACTGCATTGGCAAGCAAGATGGTAGATGTTGTTAAATATGCAAATTTGGATTTGCTACATGTACACTATGCCATTCCTCATGCGACAGTTGCCTATATGGCCAAAAAGATATTATTGAGTGAAGGTCGCTATGTTCCAGTTATTACCACCTTACATGGAACGGACATTACGCTGGTAGGCAAGCATCGAACCTTTTCTCCCGTGGTTGCTTTTTCTATTAATAAGTCCGATGGTGTGACTGCAGTATCCAGTTATTTAAAGAAGGAAACTTATAAACATTTTGATATAAAAAATGATATAGAGGTCATTTATAACTTTATTGATTTTGGTCGTTTTAAAAAAGTAGATAAGGATCATTTTAAAAAATTGATTGCGCCGGACGGGGAGCGAATTTTAGCCCATGTGTCCAATTTTAGAAAGGTGAAGCGAGTAGAGGATGTCATTTATATTTTTGAAAAAATCTATCGAAAAATACCCTGCAAATTATTGCTAATTGGGGACGGGCCGGAGCGGCAAAACCTAGAGGATTTATGTCGAAAGATAAATCTGTGCCATGAAGTTCGTTTTCTTGGAAAGCAAAATGCAATAGAAGAGTTATTGGCCATTTCGGATTTGTTTCTCATTCCTTCTGGCAATGAAAGTTTTGGCTTGGCCGCACTAGAAGCCATGGCTTGCGAAGTGCCGGTTATTTCCTCTAATGTGGGAGGATTGCCCGAAGTCAATATTCATGGAGAGACGGGATATCTAAGTGATATAGGAAATGTAGAAGAAATGGCAGCGAATGCCATAAAAATTTTGGAAAACGAAGAAGTTTTACAACGATTTAGAAAAAACGCGCTGGCTCAGGCAAAACGATTTGATATTAAAAACATTTTGCCTCAATACGAGGCTTACTATGAGCAGATTCTGGCAGCAGCGGTCTATTAGTTTCTTTTATTCATTCAAATTCCATTTATATTCCAAAAACGCCACCTCCGCATCTCTGCTAATGTCCATTTTTACATAAGGATTGATAAAATCAATTAATTTTTTAGCACGGCCGCTTCCGCCAAATAAACGGCTAAAAATGCCTTTATTAGTAAAATCTGTACTGTACCATTTGAAGATACTGGAGATTTTAATTTTCTCAGAGCTAGAGATTTGATTTTTTCGAATGTCATTTAAAAATAGTCGAGTTTGGTCGTCTAGTTGGGCATCCAGTTTTTCTGCTACATAAGCCTCATTCCGCAATCGAGGACAGGAATAAGAAGCACAGTTTACGGCAAAATGAATGCGTGGCTCGTCAAATTGTTTCCGAATGATGCCATGCTCTATATTATTTAAATCGTATTCCATGCCACCTATTTTGATGAATTTTATATCCCAAACGCTATTCACAAAACCAATCCCGCTTTTTATGTCTTTAATACTTTTTACCGGATAATGGTCTATGATCAGCTTGACTGTGAAAGCATTATAAACATTAATCCAATAGGCTAATTGTTCGTCTTTCGACCAATTTTTTTTATTGGGTGGGTTGTCTTTTAGTAGTGCGAGATAATTATTAAATTGGGTGCTGTCCCTGATAAATCCTTTATAATTCACACTTCCTTCAGGGCTTACATATTGCTGTAATAAGTCATCAAAAATGGCATGGCTGATGGGCTGTGTATCTGATTTCACCAATTTCACGCCACAACTAAATGAGCAAGCTAATAGAAAAAATAGGCTAATTTTAAATAGCTGCATTTTAAAATTTATGGTTCTTTGACAAATTCTGTGGTTATTGGAATACTCTGTAGAAGGAAATAGTTTATTTTCAAGTATCCGCAAAAAGACAATTTCCTTATTTCCAAGCGAAAAACTGCTTTAATACCAAATAAAAAGGATTTAGTCATGCATGACTAAATCCTTTTTATTTTGGATAAAATCCCAACAAGCTCTAAATAGAATTGCGCTCTGGAATCATCCCATTATCGCTCGGCGTGTCCACGCCGTGAGGTCGCTCACCAATCAGTTTTTCTACATCGGATTTTAGCAATACCTCTTTTTCCAGTAATTGGTTTGCTAATAATTCCAGTTCTTTTTTCTTTTCTCGCAGTAATTTTTTAGCTCTTTCATATTGAGAATCGATTAGTTTTCTGACCTCTTCATCAATCATGGTAGCCGTTTCATCCGAATAAGGCTTGTTAAACTGGTCTTGCTGCATGCCATAAAAAGAAACATTACCTACTTTTTTATTCATTCCGTATATTGCTACCATGCTGTAAGCCATCTTGGTCACTTGGTCTAAATCGTTTTGTGCTCCTGTAGAAATTTTGTCAAATGTCACCGACTCTGCGGCCCTGCCTCCCAAAGTCATACACATCCTATCCAACAATTGCTCTGTGCGGGTAATGTATTCTTCTTTTGGTAGATACTGGGCATAGCCCAATGTACCGATGCCCCTGGGTACAATGGTCACTTTTACCAAAGGAGAAGCATGCTCTAAAAACCAACCGCAAATAGCGTGGCCAGCTTCATGGTAGGCGATAATCTGTTTTTCGCTCGGCGAAATCAACTTATTCTTCTTCTCCAAGCCGCCAATTACTCGATCCAAGGCATAATTGAAGTCATCCAGACTGACAGCTTTTTTTTCTCGACGAGCTGCTACCAAAGCGGCTTCGTTGCAAACATTGGCAATATCTGCCCCTGCAAAGCCGGGAGTCATTTCCGCCAAAACGGAAGGAGATATGTCGGGGCCAGTCTTTATTTTTTTCAAATGCACTCGAAAAATAGCTTCTCTTCCCTTTAAATCAGGTCGATCAATACCAATTTGGCGATCAAACCGCCCCGGCCGTAGCAAGGCGTTATCCAGTACGTCGGGTCTGTTGGTTGCCGCCATTAGTATTACCCCTTTATCGGTACTAAAACCGTCCATTTCCACCAGTAGTTGATTCAAAGTATTTTCTCTTTCATCATTGCCCCCTTGCATGGCACCTCTTCCCCTTGCGCGACCAATGGCATCAATTTCGTCAATGAAAACAATGCAAGGCGCTTTCTCTCTAGCTTGTTTGAACAAGTCCCGCACCCGAGAAGCACCAACGCCGACGAACATTTCGACGAAATCAGAACCAGAAATGGAAAAGAAAGGGACACCTGCTTCTCCTGCAACCGCCTTCGCCAATAACGTTTTGCCAGTTCCTGGAGGACCTACTAATAAAACTCCTTTGGGAATTTTTCCGCCCAAAGCGGTATATTTTTTGGGATTTTTTAAAAAATCTACTACTTCCATTACCTCAACCTTCGCTTCGTCCAAGCCGGCTACATCCTGAAAAGTAACGTTTACTTTAGCGTTATTATCAAAAAGAGTGGCTTTTGATTTGCCAATATTAAAAATTTGGGAGCCCGGCCCACCTGCTCCGCCGCCGACCCTTCTCATGATAAAAATCCAAATAGCTACGATGATTAAAATGGGAAGCACCCAGCCCAAAAGAGGAGTTAGCCAATCTTTTTGTTCTTTATAAAGGATAGTGAATCGCTCCTTTTGAGGCAGCGATTTTTTTAATTCATCTATATCTTGTTTAAAGGCTTCTGGTATGCCAATATTGAACACAAAATGGGGGCGAGGTCCGATTTTGCTTTTAGAAGCATCTGGATATTTTCCAGAAACTAGTGCTTCTTCTGTCAAGTAGACGTTGGCCAGTTTCAAATTAGTGACTTCCACTTTTTCGACATCTCCCTCCTTTGCCATAGATTCAAACTTATCCCAGTCTATTTGTTTATTGCTGGGATTCGAAACATTGAAAAGCTGCAAGGCAATCAAGAATAAGGCAATCATGCCATAAATCCAGTAAGAACTAAACTTGGGCCCGGTCGGCTTTCCGTCCATATTATTTCCACTATTATTTTGTTCTTCCATTATCTGTTTTCGTTAAGCATTTATCTATCTACTTTCCGGCATATTTTAATATTAAACTTTTTAAATTCAATAATTGATTAGCCAGCGGCACTTATTATCGACCAGTCAACCGTTTTTGAGGTCTAAAGGTTATCATATTCCGTAAAGTCTGCATCACTCCAAAGATTTTCCAACTCATAAAAGGCTCTTTTTTCTGGATAAAAGACATGGACAACGGTATTAAAATAATCTACTAGAACCCATTGAGCCGCGCGAAGACCCTCCAGGTGAGAGGGTAGCGTACCACCTTCTTCTTTTACTCGCTTTCTTATATTTTCGGCGATTGCCTGAACTTGGGTAACAGAATCTCCTTCACAAATGATAAAAAAATCTGTCGGAGCCTCTTCTAATTTTCTCAAATCGAGTTTGACAATATTTTTCCCTTTAATGTCCTGAATGCTGTCTATTATCAATTCGTTCAATTCTTCAACTGACGGTTTGGATTTGACTAATTGTTTTTGATTCAAATTTTGAAAATCTAATTTTTTGATGATGAAAATGGGATAAATTAACGGTTAATCTGTAAAATTACGAAAATTTTATCCGTAGTTCTGCTTTATTTATTAAGTATCCTGCTTTTCTTTCAAAGATAAGATTTAAATATAACTATTTGCTGAAAATAAAAGCCTGATTTTTATACTTCTATTTTTTAATACCTATAATTTGAGCAATTTTATTAACACCCTTTTTGTTGGAAAGGTTCTCCACCAGTTTGACGCCCTTGCATCTACCAATCAGTTTGCATTAGATTTATTATCAAAAAGCAATCCAAGCGAAGGAACAGTGGTTCTTACTCGTGACCAATATGCAGGAAAAGGGCAAATTAATAATAAATGGGAGAGCGAAGCAGGCAAAAACCTTACCTTTAGCGTCCTTCTTTATCCTAAATTCTTAGCAGCTAAAAAACAGTTTTTATTAAGCCAAGTTGTTTCTCTAGCAATTTTTGATGCTTTGAAAGAGTATATATCCAGGGGCTTAAAGATCAAATGGCCCAACGATTTGTACGTTTTTGATAAAAAAGTAACGGGCATTCTGATTCAAAATAGTTTGAAAGGGTATTTTTTACAAGCATCTGTTATAGGCATTGGCGTGAATGTTAATCAGATCGTTTTTAGAAGTCATGCGCCCAATCCCACTTCTCTGGCACTTGAAATAAAAAGAGAAATTAATTTGAACCAACTTTTATCCGAGCTTTTTTATCATTTAGAAACTCGATATTTGCAACTAAAAGCGGGGAGAATAGAACAATTGCGATTGGATTATATGGATAATTTGTACCGATTAGGCAAAGCAAGCTTTTTTAAAAGACCAAACGGAATTATTTTTAAAGGAAAAATTAGGGACATTTCTGAATCGGGCAAATTAATAATAGATACCAAAAACGGAAAAGAAAAATTTTCATTAAAAGAAATTGAATATGTTGTTTAGAGTATGTTTAAAATTCATCCTTTGGACTGCAAATTTATCTTTTCGAACCTGACTTTAGCTATTTTTCGCCCCATAGCTTGGGCTATGCGACTCAAAATGAGCTTTGTCAGAACCGAAAATCTAAAATTTTCGCCATCAAAAACGAAATTTAAACATACTCTTAACTCGACTTTAGCCATTTGAAAATAAAAAGAGAATTCTTAAAGATGAGTAAATTTGATTCGCCAAAATCAATAAAAAATGTTTACTCTTCCAAAAGAATTCTTGCAGCAAATATCGGTATTTGCTCCGATATTTAGCCACAAGGTCTTTGAACATGCAAAATTTTTACTACTAGGTAGTATTTTAGTAGTCGGTCGTCGTACAGTCTGTAGTGCCTTAAGAGCAGTTGGACTTAGTAACGAAAAACGTTTTCATAAATACCATCGAGTCCTAAGTAGAGCCAAGTGGTCGTGCTATAAATCAGCCCATATTTTATTACTTCAACTTGTCAAACATTTTTCCCTATCGTCTGAGCCATTAATTTTTGGCATAGATGAAACAATAGAAAGAAGACGAGGAAAAGCAATAAAGACAAAAGGCATTTATAGAGACCCAGTGCGATCTTCCAAAAGTCACTTTGTCAAGTGTAGCGGTCTAAGATGGATTAGTATGATGCTTCTAACACCCATCAGTTGGGCTAACCGAGTATGGGCATTACCATTTCTGACGGTACTGGCTCCTTCTGAACGGTACAATGAGCAAAATGGCAAACAGCATAAGAAAATAACCGATTGGGCTCGCCAGATGATGTTGCAACTAAGTCGTTGGTTGCCTAATCGCTTGATTATCATTGTGGCAGACTCTTCTTATGCGGTCATTGAACTACTAGCAGCTGTGCGTAATCATGTTTGTGTCATCACTCGGTTGCGTCTAGATGCTGCACTTTATGATTTTGTTCCTCAAAGACCTAAAGGGCGTCCTGGACGAAATCGTAAAAAGGGTCAGCGATTAAAAAATCTAGAACAACTAGCTGATGACCCAACCACTCAATGGGTAAAACTGACTATTCCTAAATGGTACAATCATGGACAAGTAGAATTATTAATTGCTACAGGAACTGCCATTTGGTATCATTCAGGAATGAGGCCTTTACCTATTCGATGGGGTTTGATTAAGGACCCTAATGGAGTTATTAAAACAAGTGCCTTATTATGTACTAAATTAGACTTACCTATTCTTGAGATTATTAACTTCTTTATCCGAAGATGGACGGTTGAAGTCACTTTTGAAGAAGTCAGAACTCATTTAGGAGTAGAAACTCAAAGACAATGGTCTGATAAAGCAATAGCTAGAACAACTCCAATTTTGATGGCGTTATTTAGCATCATCACCATTATGACCGATAAGCTACACCAACAAAATTTATTAGTAGTAAAAACGACAGCATGGTATCAAAAATCACATCCGACTTTTTCGGATGCTATCGCCTCTGTTAGATTGCTAATTTGGCGAAATAATTATTTTTCAATGTCTAGGGATAAACCTGACATTCATAAATTAAATCAACATTGGCTTGACCATTTATTTTTTATGGCTACCAGAGCTGCTTAAATGGCTAAAGTCAAGCTTAAATGAATTTATAAATGAATGTAAGCATAATTACCATTGGGGAGGAAATTTTGATTGGCCAAATTGTTGATACCAATTCAGCCTGGATGGCTCAACAACTCAATCTGATTGGTGCAAAAGTTACCCAAATTTATTCTATAGGCGACACCTTTGAGGATATTGCAAATGCACTAGATATAGCACTCAAACAAGCAGATGTCGTTTTAATGACAGGCGGGTTAGGTTCGACTAAAGACGATATTACTAAAAAGGTAATTGCTGATTTTTTAGGCGCGGAGATGCAGTTTCACCAGGCAACCTGGGAAAAAATTCAGCAATTATTCCAACGCTGGGGACGCAGTACCACGCCTGCTCATCGAGAGCAATGTTTTATGCCCTCCAACGCTATCTTACTCAATAATAAAATGGGAACGGCTCCGGGAATGTGGTTTGAAAAAGACCAAAAAGTGATCGTTTCAATGCCCGGCGTGCCTTATGAAATGAAATATTTAATGGAATTTGAAGTGATTCCAAAATTAAAAATTCGCTTCTCTGGAAAGCCAATCGCTCATCGAACTATTTTGACCGTGGGGGAAGGGGAATCCAGGATTGCCGCTCGCATTGAAACCATTGAAAATAACCTCCCGTCCAATGTCAAGTTGGCTTTTTTGCCGGCTTTGGGTACGGTGCGTTTGCGCTTGAGCGGTAGAGCAGAAAATGGGGAAGATATAGCCGCCATTTTGGACAAAAAAGTGGCAGAAATAAAAACCCTCATCCCTGACCTGATCTACGGCTATGGAACGGAAACGCTGGAGGGAGTCATAGGAAAAAGGTTAAGGGAAAATAAATTAACCTTGGCTACTGCAGAAAGCTGTACGGGTGGTCTCTTAGCCTATAAAATCACGGCGGCTTCGGGAGCTTCTGATTATTTTAAAGGAAGTATTATTGCCTATGCCAATGAGGTCAAAATGAGCCAACTTCAGGTTAAAAAAACAACATTGATGGAGTACGGAGCGGTAAGTGAACAGACCGTAAAAGAAATGATTCAGGGACTGCTGTCTACGCTGGATGCAGATATAGGGATCGCCATTTCTGGTATTGCAGGTCCTAAAGGAGGCAGCCCTGAAAAGCCCGTCGGCACTATTTGGCTGGCTATTGGAAATAAACAAACAATAGAGACAATAAAACTGCAACTGAGCAAGGATCGGCTTAAAAATATTCAATATACAACGGTCGTAGCAATGAATAGAATTCGCTTGTTTATTCAGGCACATTATACTGAAACAGGGAGTGCTTTGGAATAGCAGGCTGAAAGCCTTAATTTTGCAATATATAGCGGACCTTAGTCACTTTGAATGGCCTAATTTTAAAATCTGCTGTACGAAACAAAAGTAAACCTAACCAAATAAGCTGAAAGTATTAATATTATGGCGCAAGTAGAATTGTTTATGCCCAAAATGGGAGAAAGCATTATGGAGGCAACGATTATTAAGTGGTTGAAAAAAGTAGGTGAAAAAATAGAAATGGATGAAATACTTTTAGAAATTGCCACGGATAAAGTTGATTCGGACGTGCCGTCTCCCGTCAATGGAACGGTCGCCAAAATCTTATTTGAAGAAGGAGAAACAGTCGAAGTTGGAAAAGCCATTGCATTAATTGCAACCGAAGGAGAGGAAATAATGCCCGAAGCTTCTCCCACCGTCCCTAAAGTGTTAGAAACAACTGAACAGTACGAAGAAGAGGTTCCCTCACCGGTAACCGAGCAGGCGGCCTTGACGACGGCCTCTGTCGAAAAGTCGGCTCGCCCAAGCAGTAGCAAACGATTTTACTCCCCATTGGTTAGAACTATCGCTCAAAAGGAAAATATCAGTACCGCTGAGCTGGATCAAATTGAAGGAACTGGACTCAATGGCCGAGTGACCAAAAAAGACATTTTACATTACGTGAAATCGGGCAAATCTCCTGCCTCCATTCCAACTCGTCCGTCTGTAGCTACCTCTATGCCGATTGTCGAAGCTAATGGAGTTGGTAAATCCACTAGCGGCAATACCGAAATTATTGAAATGGATCGAATGCGCCGATTGATCGCTGACCACATGGTCCGATCCAAGCATACCTCTCCTCACGTAACCTCTTTTGTAGAAGTGGACGTGACGGACCTCGTCAATTGGCGAAATAAGGTAAAGCAGGAGTTTCAATCAAAATATAAGGAAAAGATTACCTTTACGCCCATTTTCATTGAAGCCGTAGTAAAAGCAATCAAGGACTTTCCGATGGTGAATGTTTCTGTTGACGGCTATAAAATTATTGTAAAAAAAGATATTAATATTGGAATGGCAACTGCGTTGCCTTCTGGCAATTTGATTGTACCTGTCATAAAAAATGCTGACCATTATAGCTTAGTGGGTTTAACAAAAAAAGTAAATGAATTAGCCGAAAGAGGTAGAAAGAATGCTCTAAAACCAGAAGAAATTCAAGGAGGCACTTTTACCCTAACCAATGTAGGTACTTTTGGAAATATCATGGGCGTTCCCATTATTAATCAGCCGCAGGTAGCCATTATGTCCACCGGAGCGATCAAGAAGAAACCAGCCGTGCTGGAAACAGAATTTGGCGATGTAATTGCCGTCCGACATTTAATGTTTCTTTCCTTATCTTATGACCACAGAGTGGTTGATGGTATGCTGGGTGGTTCTTTTTTGAGAAGAGTGGGAGATTATTTGGAAGCATTTGATACAGCGCAAAATATTTAGAGAAATTATTCTTTAGTCGTTACTTTAAACTCGTGAACAATAAGAAAAAAATATAATAAAAAGTTCTATAAAAAAATAACGGACTCGAAAAGCAATTTTATTGCTTTATTGAAAAATGGTAACAATAAAAACGAGTCCGCTGCTTGCAAAGATAGCGCAAGTCAGCGCTATTATTGAGCATTTAAAGGATGGAAAAATATATACTATCCTTGTATTGGCATGTTGTATTCTACGCTGCCGCAGTTGTTGTTTGAATCATTGTAAAGTCGAACATGAATGTGTAAGTGGTGAAAAAGCCAAATTAACTACTGTTTATGGTAGATTTAAGCGAGTCTTCCAAACAGGAAAAGGAGCTAAAGTCCACAAAACGGTATTTGTACTAATTCTCCATTTGGTTTACCCTTTTATCAGTCCTTATTTAATAGTTGATAGAACTGAATTTACAATAGGCGACCGTTGGGTTAATCTTTTAGTATTCGGTGTAGTATGCAAAGGCGTACTAATTCCTTTGGTCTGGCAAGATTTGGGAGAACGTAAATCTTCCTCTCAAAAAGAACGCCTGATACTGTTGGATAAACTGTTAGCATGGTGGAAAGCAAGCGGTTTACCTAGACCAACTTTATCTCTTTTAGGGGATAGAGAGTTTATAGGTCAAACGTGGTTAATGGCACTTCAAAGAAGAGACCTAACCTTTGTCATTCGCCTAAAAACCAACCTGAGATTCAAGGTTTGGTATAAAGGCGATTTGAAGGATAGAACCATTAGATTGAAAGTCCTAGAGAAATATATGCACAAAAAAGGACTGAATCATATGGAAATCGTGATTTTAGATGAGTTAATTCTAAATTTCGTGGTCATTCCAAATGATGATACTAATGCCAAAGAACCTTTTATTTACTTGATTACTAATTTGGATAACCTTTCAATCGTTGCAACACTTTATAGAAAGCGTTGGCAAATTGAATGTTGTTTCAAACATCTCAAATCAAATGGATTTGATTTAGAAAAAACAGCCCTAGAAGGGGCACACAAACAAGAAATCTTGTTTTCCATTCTTGCTTTAACCTATGTTTTGGCAATAATGGAAGGAATTCTTAATGATTACGACAATACAGTAAAACAAAGAACTTTTTCGAATGGCAAAACTTACAAAGAAAAATCGCTATTCGTTTTTGGTTTTGAAATACTAAAACCAAAGGTGGACAATATGAAATTGCTACTGAGGCATCTTAAACAACTTTTGATTTTTTGCCTAAAACAATTTAAATATCCACATTTTTATTATACTTGATTTTTATTGTTCACGAGTAAATCGTTACTTATAAAAAAAATATTGTTTTATTTAGAAAAATAAAAATTCATGTCATTCGAAATAACTGGGCGATTGCACAAAAAATACGATACAGAAAGCAAAACGGCCTCTTTTCAAGCCAGAGAATTCGTCATTTTAGTTGATGGGACTTATCCCAATTACATAAAATTCCAACTAACTCAGGACCGCTGTAGCCTGATGGATAATTATAATGAAGGAGAGGAGATCAAGGTGCATTTTGATTTAAGGGGACGGGAATGGCAGGGAAAATATTTTACCAACCTGAATGCCTGGAGGATAGAAAGCGGCGAAACGCCCGTATCGGTAGTGCCTCCTTCAACAGAGGAGGGAGATTCCTCTTTTCCCACTGCGAGCGATGCACCAACTACTTCTGGCGAAGAAGAATTGCCTTTTTAACCGCAAGACAGGCTAGCAGTCGATTTTGCCAGATGAACAAAGTCTAAGCAGAATGAAGAAAAAGCTGGTCGTAAAGAGCAAATAAAATATATAAAACGATTATCAAAGAAAAGGCGGCCTCTTTAAATATGATTAAAAAAATCAGTGCTATAATTGCAAAAATGAACCGAATTTCGTTGCCTGCCCATTTAAATTCTTTGAACTTAAAACTAAACATAGGTATTTCTGCAATCAACAAATAAGATAGTACCAATATGGTTGGATATAACAAATAAGGATTAATAACCAATTCTCGCAAACCATAGGAGTCATAATGGTAAATAAGCATTAAACCAACGGTAAAAATGGTGCAGGAAGGGGTATTTAAACCAATGAAGTTTTCTGATTGTCGAGTATCAATATTAAACTTTGCCAGCCGCAATGCCGCAAAAACAGTAATCAGAAAAGCGGGCAGTCCTGCCAAAATTAAATATTGAGGAAATTCTACAAAATTTTTGGTCATCCCTCTCACCAACAGCATGTAAATAATTGCTCCCGGCACAACTCCGAAGGAAACCATATCCGCCAGCGAATCTAATTGTTTTCCCAGCAGAGACTTTACTTTTAGTGTTCTGGCAACCATCCCGTCCAAATAATCCGCCCATGCGCCGATAAATAAAAAGATGAAGGCTTGAAAAAATTGATTATAAAATATACAAGCCAATGCGCAGCAACCGCAAAATAAATTAACCGAAGTGATGATATGTGGAATGTTTTTTTTCATGTACGATTGATACAAAAGTATCATTTTTCTTCATTAGACCAAAGGCAGCATTTTGGCTCCTATACGTCGTTTTGCTTTTATATTTACACTTTGTACTTATTATTTTCGTTAACTTTAAGCAATCAAAAGCGTATTTTCAAAATAGTGAAATCTACCATTACTTCACCAATGAATAAGCATTATATTTTGAAAGTGGTTTATGTTGGCAATTCACACAGAATATGGTTGTAATAATTTGGTCCCTCTGTTGTTATGACTCTTCTTTCTCATCCTTAAAAAATTACTATGAAAAAGTTTAAGTTTTTAATAATCTTAATTTTTATTTGCTTTGGTTTTTCAGCCAATAGACCTTATTCGGATTTGTGTGCGTCTGCACACAAACCGCCTCCAATCAGTAGTTTGGAAAATGCTCTATACGAAATTTTTTAGAATAAAGTCTAATAAACACATATTAAATAGGTTGATTGCATCAAAATAAAGTCTGAAGGACTGAGATAAGAGCTAACTCATTCCAAGCGACTCTTTTCCTAACTTT
Organism: Saprospiraceae bacterium; assembly: GCA_965222705.1. Classification (GTDB taxonomy): domain Bacteria; phylum Bacteroidota; class Bacteroidia; order Chitinophagales; family Saprospiraceae; genus JAFMDF01. The sequence continues at coordinate 149,076 of CBDCUO010000026.1, forward strand.
TTTGAGACTATCTTTTCCTTTATTTTTCAGTAATAAATGTAAAGCCATTTTTCTCAGGATTGCCATATTTTCTGGTGCATTATCTTGTTTTACTCGTTGCTGATCTTCACGAAAGACGACATCTAAATACCAATGTAACTGGTTTTCAATACTCCAGTGATGACGGATGCAATCATTAAAATAAACGGCACTTTCCTTTTTACTGCTGACATAGAAGCGCCTTTTGAAGGTCTCCTTGTCAGGTTCTTTTTTAAAAGTACGCCTTGATTCTACCATAATGACACTTTGGGCATCTTGCCAATTCTTTAACTCATCAATAAACTCCAGATAGTCACAAACATAGGTAGTTCGTTGTTCTATTCTTCCACCAACCAAATCCACTTGAGTGGCTTTTTCAAAGCTTGCTGTCCTGTTTACCATCCAATCATGCACTTCTTCGTACAAACCTTTATTATTTTCCTTTAAGGCTAGCAAATAATCTGCTTGCTTTTGGCGAATCTTACCAGCTATTTTCCGATCAGACCCCATGGCATCTATACTGACTAAGGAACCAGCTATTTCTAAGTCCTTCAACAGGTTCGGAATAGCTGCTTTTTCATTGCTTTTCTGTTCAACTTTGACCTGACCCAGACTAAGACAATGTTGGCTGACCCAGGCACTAACTAAACAAAGTCCAGCTGTCCTTTTACCTTGCTCTCCGGTAGCTCGCAAAACTTTGCCATCTATAGTAACCTGATAGTCAGTTAATTGGTCGATGATCTCTTTTGACCACTTGACCAAACAGGTTTCAAAAGCAGATACATCCAAATAGCGAAAAACCCGATTAAAGGTGTCATGAGACGGTATCCCATTCGGTAAAACCAGGAATTGTCGTAAAAAATCCTCTTTTTGACGACCATATTCTGCAATCTCTTCGAAATCTTCAGCGCCACTCAATACAGCACATAAACTAATGATCAATATCTCACTCAACAGATGACGGATCCGTCCTTGAACTCGAAAATCTGGTACGCTTGAAAATATTTTTTGTAAATCCATCCCTGAATTTACAACTTATCCCGATTTTACCTATTTTGATGCAATCAACCTACATATTAAAAAGTACAGTCGGAACTTCGGAATATAAAATTAAAGAAATAGTTACTGACAAAATTGAAGCATGTTCATGTCATTATGATAGAATAGTTTCTAAAAAGTATCTAGGAAGTACATGTCAAAGTGCAAGTTATCATCTGGTATTTGTACCTTATAATGTAGGAGCATGTAGTAATATAGGCTCTCGGCAATGGTCTTTTGATAGACCGGTAACAGTTATTGGAGGGAATTTGAATAGCAAGTCTGTAGATATTGAATTCTCATCTCCGAATGATTGCAAAATTAATATCACTATGGCTGCATCTTATGGGTCTATATGTCCAGCAACCCATTATGCTTATAAAGAGGTGCAGATACAATAGGGTCTTAATTTTTACCGGTTTTAACCTTTTAAATTGATTCACAAGTAGACTTCACAATAAATTTATATATGTTTAATCTGAGACAAGAGGTAATGTTGTCGCAATGCAAATTTACAAATAACCACTATTATTTCACCTAGAAACGGTTTTGAAATTAATCTTAAGAATTTTATTGCGAAGTATGACAGAACAAAGGCGCATAAAAAATTAGTGAGTAGTAGTTTTAAAACAGTTTTTTAACATCTGTAATGTTGTTGGAATAATAGGGTGCTAGACCATTTTCAGAAAAATATGATTCATATTTAGAAAAGTGAATTATGAAAAGAAAGTCTCTAATTCTTCTTTTTTTTCTTTTTATATTTTCTTCAAAAACCTCAACCCAACCCGCTAATGATAATTGTGAGAATGCTATTGTTATTAGTATAGTAGAAGGTTTTTGTTCAGAACGAGAGAAATATACTAATCAGAATGCGACCATTTCTGAAATTGCACAGTTCAACTGCTTGCCTGAAAATGCTCGGGATGTCTGGTTCAAGTTTACAGCGATTGCACCAAATATCGTTATTACAATAATTGGAAATAATTCACAAAATTTATCAGGAGGAACACTCAGAACTCCAGAAGCAGAATTGTTTTTTGTTAAAAGTTGCCCAAATGATTTAGAGTCTATTGAGTGTGCAGTAGATTTAGAAGGCAATAATCTCGTTAGTTTAAATAAGGGAGGTTTGGTTCCTGGTATTGAATATTTGATTAGGGTACAGGGTAGTAGTGGAGGAACTGGAACTTTTCAACTATGTATTAATAATTTCACCCCTGCTTTTCCACCTGAATCAGATTGTGACAAATCTCATTTACTATGTGATAAATCTACCATTTTTGTAGAAAAAGTAAATGGTGCTGGAAATAACCCCAATGAAGGAGAAGGCACCTGTTTAGATGTTGATCCTTTCTCTAACTCAGAATCCAGTTCTGTTTGGTATAAATGGATTGCTGCTTCGAATGGTTCATTGACTTTTATTCTTACTCCTGAAAACCCTGCTGATGATCTTGATTTTGCGCTATTCGAACTTCCTAATGGCATAGATGATTGTAGAAACAAAATGCTTTTAAGGTGTATAGCTTCTGGAGAAAACAGGGGACAACCTTTTTCAGAATGGCAAAGATGTGTCGGTCCAACAGGACTAAGCCTGAATGACATGGATATGGAAGAAATAGCGGGTTGTCAATCTGGAGATAATAATTTTGTCTCCTTTATAGAAATGGAAGAAGGAACAGCCTATGCCCTTTTAATCAACAATTTCTCAGAAACAGAAACAGGGTTCACACTCCAATTCGGCGGCACCGGTGAATTCCAAGGCCCCGAACCTCAAATTGATGCCATTATTAATAGTACTACCAACGTCATTTGCGCCGGAGAAGAAGTGACCTTTAGAGGAGATAATTCCCGCTTTATTTTAGGAGAAATTACAGAGTACGAGTGGACCTTTGGGGTAGGAGCGGTGCCTTCTACTACGACCGGTTCCGGACCCCATGTGGTGCGATATGAGGAACCTGGTGATAAGTCCGTTGTTTTGACTATTACAACAGATTTGGGTTGCAAGGTAAGCGATATTGAGGCCTCGGTAGTGATTGTGGAAGCTTGCTGTGAGGAAGTGAATAATATTACGGGTAGTGGCATTATTAGCGATGTAATTTGTGGAAATCAACGAGGCGCGATTGACTTCTCAGTTTCCAGTAATTCTCCTATCAGTACCATTGAATGGAGCAATAATGCCACTACGGAGGACGTATCAGACTTAGCCCCTGATATTTATATGGTGACAGTGACGAATCTGGCTACTTGCCGAGATTCTTTCACCTTTCCGGTAGATTCAGTTGCGCCTTTCGAAGTATTGGCGAATATCACCAAGCCCACTTGTGATGGCGGTAGAGATGGCGCCATAGAACTCAACATTACCGATGGATTTGAGCCGATTCAGATTGACTTTGGAAATGGCTTTGGTAACGGCCGCACCCTAACTGATTTAACGGTCGGCGACTATCCCATAACGATCGTTGACGGCAATGGCTGTACCGAGGAATCCATCATCGAAGTAAGAGAACTGGAATTGGAGCTGGACTCTTCCGTAGCTGCGATTTCTCCCCCTTCTTGTTTTGGTTTTAATAATGGAAAAATTGAATTAAATTTTGTAAATGGCTTGCCCCCTTACCAATTCGACTGGAACGACGGTAATGGAATGAGCAGCAATAATACCTTAGACGATTTAACTGCTGGCACTTATACAGTCAATGTACTAGACCAAAACCTATGCAAAGGCGATTTTGAATTTATGGTCGAAGACCCGCTGGCACTTGAATTATTACTGGATACAGTGGATGTGAGTTGTGCTGGTGAAGGAGATGGAAGCGTAGAAGCCATTGTAGAAGGCGGCACCGGTGATTATGCCTATATTTGGAGCAATAATCAAACAAATGCAGCTATCAGCAACTTAGGCCCCGGGACTTATTCCCTAACCGTTTTAGATGAAAATCAATGCGAAATACAAGGCGAAGCTTTGATTACCCAGCCGCCGATTATCGGTGTAAATGTAATAGACGAACAAGACGTTATTTGTTTTGGAGATGAAACGGGGATAATTGTTGTAGAGGGGTTTGGCGGAAATCCCAATTACGAATTTAGCATTGATGGCCTAGATTTTCAAAATAATGCCGTTTTGACAAACCTGGCAGCAGGGGACTATACCATTACGATCCGAGATCAACTAGGCTGTACCGCCGATGTAAGTGCTTTCATTAACCAACCAGATGAATTGAGTGTAGATGCCGGAGAAGATTTGACGGTTAATTTGGGCTTTTCTGGAGAATTAAATGCGACCACATCGCCCTTTTTTCGACCGGTCGTTTATTCCTGGACACCCGCAGCGTTTTTGAGTTGTGCGGATTGCCCAAACCCGACTGCTTCTCCCCCCATTCACACTACTTTTATTGTTACTATAACAGATGAAACCAATTGTATGGCGACGGATTCTTTACAATTTTTTATTAATCCGATTCGGCCAATTTATGTTCCCAATGCCTTTACGCCCAATTTTGACGGAAAAAATGATTTCTTCACCCTTTACGGCGGACCGGCAGCTGATAGAATCAGCGAATTAAGAATTTTTGATCGCTGGGGCAATTTAGTTTATGAAGCGGCTAATATTCCACTAAATGAAGAGCGATTGGGTTGGGATGGTCGGTTTAACGGGCGAAGTTTACCGCAGGGAGTTTATGCTTTTATGGCAAAAGTGACGTTTATTGATGAAGCGACAGAGCTATTTGAAGGAGATATTACTTTGATAAGGTAAAAGTACAACGGACTTTAGTCTGTTGAAAAACAGCCTGCTTGGCTACATTTCTATTATTTTTGCTCACATTTAAACATACTCTAAACACGAATTGAACAACATTGGTCGTTTATGGTCTATTATTCCATTTGATGCTACTTTATCTTTGCCCAGAAATTTTATTTTTTTTATTGCTCCTCTTCAAAAGGAAATGAAACCGTAAAAACGAATTTTAAATACAATCCGCTTAAAGGACTAACAATTTCTCTTACAAAGGAGCGAAAAGAATTAATCTCCCAACCTTGTTTGGCTATGTATAAAGTTTTTTACAAAAAAAAGATATTCTTACTCTTTAATTTATTTTTTAGCGCAATTGTTTTAATTGCCCAACCCGCTAATGACGAATGTGACAGCCCCATTCTTATTAATAATGCGACTGACTTCTGCTCAGGAACAGCCGCTTATACCAATGTCGGAGCGACCCCAACGGATTTCACTAATAATACCGGTTGTGCTTCTGACGGCGGCAACGATGTTTGGTTTTCATTTTTAGCAGTCAATACCGATGCCACCATTACTGTGATTGGCAATGCATTTGGTCAATCAGGTGGTACTTTAAATCGCCCAGAAGTGGAATTATTACTAGTGGATAATTGCAATGTTTTCCAATCGATTCAATGTGAAGTAGGGAATAGTTCTAATATTGTTGAACTTAATAAAAGCGGATTACTTCCGGGAGCGACCTATTATATCCGAGTGTTGGGAGAAGGAACCAGAACAGGTACTTTTGAGCTATGTGTTCAAAACTTTGCCCGACCCGCAACACCTGGCTCAGATGCCGAAGATGCTTCCGTTTTATGCGATAAATCGGCTTTTACTATAGAGCAATTGACTAGTTGTGGTAACGATTGTGATGAAGGGACTGGCACCTGCCTAGAAGGAGAACCCGATATTTTTGGCAATTTCGCTCCTTCTGAAAGCAACTCTGCTTGGTTTACCTGGATAGCGGGTACACAGGGCTTGCTCACCATGACGATTGCGCCCTTAAATCCGGTCGATGATATTGACTTTGCTATTTTTGAACTGCCCAATGGTGTAAATAATGGCGATGGAAAAGTTGCACTTCGGTGTATGGCTTCCTCCTGTTTTGGTCCTACTGGACTGCGGGATAGCTCGGAAGACTTTATAGAGGTTGCTGGATGTGAAGGCGAAAGCGACAACTTTTTGGCTCCTTTATTTTTAGAAGAGGGAAAAGCCTACGGCATTTTAATCAATAATTTTTCGGAAACGGGGAATGGTGTTTCCATAGAATTTGGCGGCTCCACAGAATTTGAAGGGCCAGTACCAGATCTAAATGTAACTGCCAATGGCACCGGAAATGCCTGCTTTGGAGAATCTTTTACCTTTTCAGATAATTCTTCCTTTGCTGTTGGTCAAATTACCAGTCGGGAATGGTTTTTTGGTGTTGGTGCAAGCCCTGAAACAGCCACCGGGCCAGGACCACATGAAGTCACTTATAGTTCGCCTGGAGAAAAAACAGTTGCTTTAGTTTTAGAAACCAATTTGGGCTGCCGTACGACCAAAGTATTTGAATCCGTTATCACGGTGAATCCCTGTTGTGAATCTTTAAATGAAATAAATTTACAAAGTAATATAACAGAAATTGACTGCCCCACAGATGGAAATGGAGCTATTGATTTAACCCTATCCAGTAATTCTACTATCGTTTCTACAGAATGGTCTAATGACGCAATGACGGAAGACTTAAACGATCTTGCTCCGGGTACTTATGAGGTAGTCGTAACTAATGCAGCGACCTGTACAGCAACTTTTTCACATACCTTTGATGCTCCTGATTCTATCAAAGCAGTAGAAACCACTGTTAATCCTTCTTGTGGCGGAGGTATGGACGGCTCTATTACAATTGATGTCACGGGAGGCCGGCCTCCTTACCAATACAATTTTGGCGATGGAAATTTTGTTGATAATAATATACAGGCAGGCTTATCCATAGGAGATTATGAGGTCATTGTAAGGGATGCAAGCGGATGCACCGCATTGGTAGAAGCTATAGAGTTGGACGAAAAAGAGTTGGAAATTAATATAGAGAATACGACTGACCCTCAATGTAGCGAGGAAAATACTGGCTCAGTCGAAATCAATATTTCCAATGGGACAGCTCCTTATCAATATGATTTTAATAATGGCAATGGCTTGGCTGGTGGCGATGAGGTGTTGAATGCCATAGAAGCAGGAAATTACATTATAGATGTGTTTGATGCCGAACAATGCCGGGGTACGTTTGAGTTCTCTTTAATGGACCCTGAACCGCTGAATCTAATCGTAGAGGCAGGAAGAGTTACTTGCGCTGGAGATAATGATGGAAGCGCCATCGCTATCGCTTCAGGCGGCACTGGAAATTATACCTATAATTGGAGTAATGGAGGAATTACTCAGTCCATTGACAATCTGGCTGTAGGCGATTATACAGTAATTATTAGCGATGAAAATAATTGTACTATTGAGCGGGTGGTTAACATTTCTGAACCTCCAGCATTGGAAGCTAGTATCGTTGACATGCAGGATTTACTCTGCCCTGATGAGGATAATGGCACCGTCGAAATAGAAGCGATAGGTGGAACACCTCCTTATGAGTATAGTGTTGACGGCCTTACTTTTCAGTCCACTCCCAACCTTACAGGTTTGTCGGCTGGCGATTATACTTTAGTTATCAAAGATGATATGGGTTGCACAATAGAATTAAGCGCTACAATTAATAGCCCGGAATCATTGGCGATCACAGTAGATGCCCCTGCCGGAATTTGTTATGGAGAAACAGTTACTTATACGGATGCTTCCTCTTTTAGCCGAGGTGAAATTGTCAACTGGGAATGGAATTTTGGAGAGGGGGCTTCTCCTGCTATTGGATCAGGTGCTGGACCTCACACAGTTACTTATACTACTATTGGAACACCAATGGTCGAGCTAAAATTGACAACAGATTTGGGCTGTGAAGTAATTTACAGCGAAGCAGCCAATTTTGCTATTACTCCTTGTTGTGAAACGATCAATAGTATTAACCTAACAGCCCTGCCCACTGATGCTTTATGCGCAGGGAGTGAAGATGGAGCCATTGATTTGGAAATCACCTCTGCACCTCCTCTAACAACTATCGAATGGAACAATGGGGTGACAACAGAAGACCTCAATAGTTTGCCAGCAGGCGACTATTCTGTAATAGTTACAAACGATGCAACCTGTGAGCGTGCAGCTACTTATACCATATCTGAACCAAATGAAATTACACTTACATCAACGATTACAGACCCCTCTTGCGGCGGAGCAGCAGATGGTACTATTGAGTTAAGTGCTATAGGTGGTTCAGGTGGCTTTGAATATGATTTTGGAAACGGATTTGTAACTACTCATATCGCTAGTAATCTTCCAAATGGGCAGTATGCAGTCATAGTTCAGGATCAAAATAATTGCACTGCATCTTTGGATGTTGAATTACAAGAACTGGAGTTAATGCCTGCCGAGCCTACTATTACTCAACCCAGTTGCTTTGGACTAGAAGATGGAAGTATTCAATTAACCATTGCAAATGGCACTGCCCCGTTTGAATATGACTTTAATGACGGCAATGGTTTTGTAGCTGCTGATTCCTTAAATGGACTAGCTGCTGGTATTTATGATTTACAAATTCGGGATGCCAATCAATGCCTGGGTGCAATTCAAATAACGGTTGATCAACCAGGTGAATTAGCTATTGCCATTAACCCGATTGATGTAAGTTGCTTTGGAGCGGGAGATGGGCGAATAGAAACCCAGGTTACAGGTGGCGTAGGTAATTATATCTATTCCTGGAGCGATGGACAAATTGGTAGTTTGGCAATTGGTTTAGAACCTGGAGATTACACCGTGAATGTAGCAGATGGCAATGGCTGTTCTATTGATGATAACGCTAGCATTATGGAACCTGAAGCATTAGAAGCTATGCTTGAATCGGTGCAAGATGTCCTGTGCTTTGGAGAAACAAATGGAGCCATCACGGTTGGCGTAAATGGAGGTACGTTCCCCTATTCCTATAGCTTGGACGGCGTATTATTTCAATCGTTTTCTACTCTTGGTGATCTAACTGCGGGTGGTTATACCGTAATAGTACGGGATGACAGAGGGTGTGAAGCAGAAGTTGCTGCCAATATTGAAGAGCCCGGCGAATTTAGCGTAAGTATAAGTGCAGACAAAGAAGTAGCAGATTTAGGCTTTCCCGTAAATTTGCATGCCAATGCTAATATTGGCAACGGAGGTATTATTTTTCAATGGTCACCCCTGGATTCTACCTTAAATTGCAATAACTGTTCCTCTATTGAAGTCACTCCACCAGGCTCCACCACTTATACGGTTTTGGCGATTAATTCTGACAATTGTACAGCAACCGCCTCTTTAGATATAGCAGTCACATTGAATCGGCCAATTTTTATTCCCAATGCTTTTTCACCCAATGGCGATGGTAATAATGATAAGTTTTTTATCCATACTACGCCAGCCGTGAGAAAAATTAGTAAATTGTTGGTCTTTGACCGCTTCGGAAGCCTGGTATATGAAGCATTTAATATTTTGCCTGGAGACCAACTCACTGGGTGGGATGGTTCGTATAATGGCACGCAACTTCGGTATGGTGTTTTTGTAGTAGTGGCAGAAGTGGAATTTATCGACGGGGAAACAATTTTATACGAAACCGACGTGACGCTTTTTGGAGAGGATTAGAGCATCGTAAGGATTTTCAAAAAAAAATTAAAGTGACTAAAAAAAAGCACCAAAAGCACACAAAACTAAATAGACTCAATTACGGCTTTTTTGCGCGCAATGAGTGGGCGATTATTGGTGCGCCTTGTAGAAATATTCAGCAATTAGCTTTCCAAATTACTGCAGCTTTTGCAAAAAAATATAAAGTAAGTTACATAGATGCAGACCATAAAAGCACAGAGGAAAAGACAATAAACAGACCAACCTCATTGGCTTTTGGAGCAAATTTGGAATATATTGACAAAATTGATTTTCATCGTTTTGACACCAAAGCTGATCTTGATACCTACCAATATCGGCAATATTTTAATGAGCAGGATTTGGTACTCGTCAATGGCAACCATTTTAAAGCAAAAAAACAAATAGTGGTCATTGATCCAACGAAAGAAGAATCATTAAAAAGAAAACTAGATCGGCTAACAGATGTTTCCTTGATTTTAATGAAAGGAACCAGCCAATTTCCCACTTTTCTAAGCGATCATTTAACCAATTTTACTATTCCTATTTTCAAATTTGAGGAAACCAATAAAATAATTGCTCTTTTACAAAAAGAATTGGAAAAAAATATTCCGCCACTGTATGGCCTCGTTTTGGCGGGTGGGAAGAGCCAAAGAATGGGCAGAGATAAGGGCTTAATCGATTATCATGGAAAACCGCAACGCCTCTACTTAGCAGAGCTACTGGACCAAATTAGTGAACGAACTTTTCTTTCTTTTCGTCCAGGCCAACTGAATGTAAAAGGAGAAAAACATTCGACTATCACGGATACTTTTTTCGATTTAGGACCATTTGGAGCGATTGCTTCAGCATTTCGGACATATCCAAATGTTGCTTGGTTGGTCGTAGCTTGTGATTTGCCTTTTTTGGATTTAAAAATACTCAATTACTTGGTAACTAATAGAAATCCATCTGCTATTGCTACTGCTTTTAATAATCCAATTAATGAATTTCCAGAGCCTTTGATTAGTATTTGGGAACCTAAAAGTTACGCCATATTATTACAGTTTTTGGCTCAAGGCTATGCCTGTCCTCGAAAAGTTTTAATCAATACAGATGTGCATTTGCTCGATGCGCCAAATGAGAATAAACTCCAAAACATCAATGATCCCCGAGAAATGAAAGCGGCAGTTGACCTGATTTCTTCTGAAAAGATTCCCTCGTTGACAAAAAAAACTACTTCTTAAGAATTAGACCGACTAACAAGCAGTTGTTCTTTTACAATTGGTCATACTCGTCTAAATGCAAACCTTCAATTAATTGAATCAACTTATTGTGGTAATTTTTATCTGTGGCATAACCCGCTTTTTTCAAACCAATTGCCCAGTCTTTATAATTGCTTGGGTCCAATTCCGTTAGGTGCTTATATCGCTTATAGGTCAATAGTTTGCTATGCGCTCGAAAACTCTCCCAGGAACTGCTATATTTTCTAAAAAAATCCTTGTGGGAATCGTCCGAAAAATTGCTACAATGTCCTTTTTTACATTTTGTAGAAAAACACTTGATCCCAAAATGGTTGTTGTTTTTAGTGGCTAATGGGCTTTCGCCGGCATTGGTTTCTATTAAAGCCTGTGCTAATGTGATGCTCGCAGGAATGTTGAATTGTCGCATTTCTTCCTGTGCTACTTTGGCAAAACGCTTTACATAAGCCAACTGTTTTTTTGCTTTTTCTGTCATCACGATTGGCTTGCGTTTAGGTTTTTCTGGGGTGGGAAGCACAAAGTCAGAATGGGGGGCAGTAAAATTATCAGAAACACTTAGAGCAGTTGTTTTAGCTAAAGGTTGTTTAGAAATTTTTGCAGCCATTGCTTTATTAGAATTAAAATTGATGTTGAGGTTTAAATCTTTTTTTAATGCAAAAAAAGCGAACACTCCGAGAATGGCCAATTTAAACCAATTCTGACCGATCCATGTTTTCACAGATTGTTTAATAGTTCTTAGAGGCTTATAAATTTTTTCTTCGAGGATTTGGTCAATTGAAATTCCGTCAGGTAGTTGTTTATATTCCATGCTTCAAATTTGAGATTGTGATAAAGTCATTATTAGAACTCAAATTTAAAACAAATAGTTTGATAAAATCAATTATTTTAAAACATTTTTGTTTTAAATATTTATAACTAGCCAATAGGCATTTGAAAATCAGTCGTTTAGCTACTTTATTTTTGTTTTAAAAAAGTTTTCTACAATGATCTCTCCTTGTTTGTTATTGGGAGAAAATCCAGTATTTTCACTTCCTCGGTAAGATAAATAGCTTGGCCATTTCCACCAAAGAATACCTTTGCACCATGGTTTATTTTGGATGCCTTCTAACACTACTTCATAGCAAAGTTTCTGTGCCGCTTCGTTATAAGGCCGGTTTTGGGAATCTTCATGCGGGTTCTTCCAGGTGCCATCTACACTTCTGAAGCCAATTTCTGTAAAGACCAAAGGCTTATCATATTTTTTGCAGATCTGTGCTGCTTTATTCATTACGCCACCAAAGGCTTTGGCCAATTCTCGTTTTGATGCTTGGTCTTTGCTACTTAAAGGATAATAACAATTCAAACCAATAAAATCGAGTTCCTCCCAAAATTTGAGGTTTTCAAATTCTTCTCCCCAGTTGGCGGCATAAGTTAAAGAACCCTTATAAATGCCTCTGATTCTGCGAATTATGGCTCGCCAATCCTGCTCTCTGGCGAGGGTTGCTTTTGCAAATTCTACCCCGAGGCAAAAGCTGTCAAAGCCGTGGATTTCTGCCAATATTGCATAATGCCGGATCCAACGATAGTAATAATCAAAAAAATCATTCCATGCTTCTTCAGATGGCATTTCGATTTCGCCTGGCCAGCTTCTACCCACCCAAATTTGGGGTTTTAACATGGTCATCATACCCAATTTTTTGGCTTCATAATGAGCGGACAAAACGGATTCATCATTTTCACCGCCTGTATTCCTTTCAATAGAAATAAAAGCTGCTTGTTTTGGATCTCGCATGTAAGAATAAGGTATAATGGCAATCGCGTTGCTGCCTATTTGGCGCAATTTTGTTAAAGAGGCTTTCGCTAATTGGGAGCCGTAACCATTATAAACTCGATATCCTTCGTGCGCAAAATTGAAGCCCTTGAGATAGGGAAGTTGTTTTTGATTGGAAGCTATCTTTTTCATTGGATTAACAAACACCTCTGACAAGTACTTTGTCCATTCTTCTGATAAGGTATTTAATTCGACGGCCTGCCATTGTTTATAGTTTTTTAGGAATGTTTTTTTGCTATATTTTTTGATCAAAAAATCTACAAATACGCCCGCCATACAGCCCATAACCAGCCTTGATTCTTTGGCAAATAATTCGTTATCCAAGAGTTCCTGTAGTGGAGGCAGATTATTGGATTGGTACAATTTTTCACACCAATATTGATAGCCTTTCTTTTGCCAGTCGTAAGTAAAACGGCTGTACAGACCCACTTCCAGTGCAGCCACTTCGGGTTCGCCCAGAATTTTTCTTAATAAGAGAAGATTCTCGGGATGCTGTGCAGGTCCATCAAAATGATTGTTAGCTACCACCTCAACGCAGTTTTTACCTATGTCACAACTAGCTATTTTCATATTATCCCTTTGAAGCCCTTTACTTTCTATGGAGGGGTAAAAATGATAGTCAATTTTTGGAAATGTAATGTTGGTCTCTACGAAGTCACCAATAGACGCATACACTGCTTCGCAGTTTTTAGCAATTGAAGCGATTGCTTCTTTTGATAGAGAGGTGTTATGTGTAATAAATTGAAAATGAGGAGATTGAAAAATGGTGTCATTTTTTTCTGTAAAATCAAAATGTATCTTTTTATCTAGCCTCCAGGTTGATTCAGAAAAATAACCAGCTACTTTTAAGCTTTTATTTTGATAAATTTCATAACCCCAGGAACGAAAAAGGTGGAGCCAATTATTGGCGTATTGTTGATTTAAAAATTGATAGATAGTCCGATTGTCATTTCCCGTTAATAAATAAATGGGCAGGGTTGGATTGAGCGGATTTGGGTAGATCGCCAATTTAAAGATGGCATTCGAATTGCGATAGGTTTTATTGTCAAATTCAAAAGAATGTGCTTCTAGTTTGACGGGCAATTTGTTTTTTAAAGCTGTCAGCGTTTTGCTGGAAGCTACATTTCCAATAATGAATAAAATCTCTTTTTCAATATTCTCTCTTTTGAGGTCTTTGTCTTCTACCCCCTTGACCTCAAATCGGAATCTGCTATTCTTGGCTAGCTCTTTTACCATATTTTGATAAAAATCTTGATATTTTTTATCAGAAGGATAGACTAAAGTTAGAGTGCGATTTTGCCTTAATAGATTAGATAATTCTCTTCTAGTTGGCAGGCGGTCTTCATTTGGGGACTGTCCTTTAGAATGACAACCAGCGGATAAAAGAAAAAAGAGGATCAAAAACAAAAGTGGCGAATTTGAATAGACGATATTCATCGGACGATTTTTTAGACTATAATTTCCCCATTGCTTCATTATAAATCACCGCCAATACGACTTGTCCTACTGCTCTGAGTGTTCGCTTATTAATATTTTCCATTTTATCATTAGTCGTATGCCAGTGTTCGACAAATCGCTGCTCCGCATTATTGGGCAAATTAATAATATTAATCATGGGAATTTTAGCAATTTGATTAACAAACAAATGGTCATCAGTGACACTACCCGTTTTTTCTGAAGAGAAATAACTCCCATAGCCCATTTCTTGGGCCAATTTCCAGACCTTGGCGACGACCTGTGGAGCGTAGTAAGTGGACACTTCTTCCATGGGAAAACGAGGGTTTTTTGCGCCCACCATATCGAGTAAAATACCATACATCGGTTTATAACCCGACTGGTGTAAATTTCTAGACCAGTATTGAGACCCTAGACACCAAGTGGCTGTCTGATTTGGTTCATCGCTGCCATAATCTTCTGCATCAAAAAAGATAATATCTACTCCGATACCAGGATCGTTTGTACCTACTTGCCTGGCTACTTCTAATAATACGCCTACACCACTCGCTCCATCGTCTGCTCCATGAACGGGCAGATTTCTTTTGGACTCATCTGGATCATTGTCAGTGATATGTCTAGAGTCCCAATGAGCTGCTAGCAAAATTCTCTTTCTTGCTTTCACATTAAACTGTCCGATGATATTGGTTCCGTTTAAAGTCGTGCCAGTGTAAGCTTTTGCCTGGAAGTCCTGCTCGATTACCTTTGCCCCAAAACTTTTTAATTGACCTGCCAGCCAATTTTTCGTTGCCTGATGTGCGGTTGTATTGGGCACTCTTGGTCCAAAATGCACCTGTTTGGCTACATAATTATAAGCGGAATCCCGATTAAAGGTGGGAATGGTCATTTTTGGGGTTAGGGGCGGAGTAGGTAGCTTGGTTTCTGTTTTATCGGTTTTACAAGATTTACAAGAAAAACCCACTAAGGCAATAAGCAATAAAATAAGAAAATGCTTCATTGAAAAAAAATACTTTTAAAATGGGATAATAACCCATTGGCGTTCTAGTTCTTATCCTTCTTTGACTTACGATTTGTCAAAGAACCATATTTTATTAAGTTGCGAAATTAAAACTAAAAACGGATAGAAGAGCAGAATTTATATAGGCTTAACGATACTTTGACTTTTGGGCCAGGTTTACAGACCATATTTATCGATCAAATAAACCAGCGTAGCTATCGAAGCTGCTCCTAATTCCAGCTCTCGTTGATTGACCGCTTCGATTCTGTCCTGACTGGTGTGATGATAGTCGAAATACCGCTGGGAATCGGGCTGAAAGCCAAATAACAGCCCCTTTTGGCTTTTCAACCTGGAGATATCTGCACCAGAACCCCCTTTTTGTAAAAACAGGCCATAAGGTTCGAGTAAGGGCAGCCATTGGGTTACTTTTCTGAATTTTTCGGTAAAGATGCTTTCGTCCCCGTCAGAAGTAAAACCTCTAGGGGTAAAACCACCGGCGTCCGACTCGATTGCTGCTAGATGAAATTCTCCTTTTTCATTAGATTCTTCCATATACTTAATGGCACCCCCCTGTCCATTTTCCTCGTTCATAAATAAAACACAGCGAATGGTTCTTTTAGGTTGATAATCTAATCTTTTCAAAATATGAATGACATCCATCGCATGCACGCAGCCCGCGCCATCGTCATGCGCTCCTTGCCCGACATCCCAGGAGTCCAGATGTCCACCGACCAGAATAATTTCATCTGGATGAGTAGTGCCTTTAATTTCGCCGATTACATTATAGGATAGCTTATCTTCCAATATTTCACAATTGGATTTTATAAATACCGTTACCGGGCCTTTTTTTAATAAAAAACTTAATCGTTCAGCGTCGTTGGTACTGACTGCCAAGCTGGGAATTCGTTGTACCTCCTCTTCATATACTAAAGTACCAGTATGGGGATAATCATCCAATTTGGTGGTCATTGAGCGCACCAAAGTGCCCACTGCTCCAAACTTGGCCGCCCTGGAAGCCCCAAAAACTCGCTGGTCAACAGCTCCTCCATAAGCATTAAAAGTGCGGATTTGTTTGGGGTTCATTGGTCGATTGTAAAAAATAATTTTTCCTTTTACTTGGGTTTCGCCCAATGCTTCTACTTCTGCCAGGCTTTGTACCTCTATAACTTCTGCAGCGATGCCTTCCACCCCAGTTCCTACAGAATTACCTAAAGCTAATGCGTTCAAATCAAAGGACCCCAAAGCAGATTGTACAACTCTGACCTCCTCTCTTTCTCCCCGATTCCAATGTGGAACCCTGCAAGGCTGTAACCAAACGCTGTCCATATCCATTGTATCTAATACCTGTCTGGTATATTCTACTGCTGCCATTGATGCAGGGGAGCCCGCTAGTCGGCCACCAATCTGGGTTGTCAAGTGGGTCAACCATTGGTAGCACTGGCCGTTGGTTAAGGCCTGGTCATAGATTTTTCGGATGAATAAGGCATCTTCATTTTCTTTCTCCTCTTGTGAAAATACATTAAGCGAGCATAGCGTTAAAAAATAAAGACTCAAGAGCGTTTTTCCTTTCATTGCGATGATTTTATCATGAGCTAGTCATTTCAATTATAGAAGATTGGTGAAATTGACAATTTTATAACTTATCAGTTAGAGTATACTAAAAATTTTCGTGTGGAACATTTTCCAAACGACTGATTAGGGGCGGTTTGTGTGTGTCAGCACACAAATTCGAGCAAGGTCTATTTTCTATGGCTTTTTATTAACAAGAATCCAATTCTACCAAAAATGTTTCCAATTCCAGCCGCCTATTTAATGCTGTGGTGCGATTATTAATCAAGTCAAACAATAAATCAGCTGCTGCTTTGCCCACCACCTGACCGGAGTGCCTGATGTGGGTTATTTTGGGTTTTAAATAATAAGGCAAA
>CBDCUO010000027.1:0-181468 GCA_965222705.1 Saprospiraceae bacterium
CGTCGCAGTCCTCTCTAATTATGGATTGCTCGCCTACGATTTTTGAAGGAAGTATTCGAAGAAATGCAATCGTCGCAGTCCTCTCTAATTATGGATTGCTCGCCTACAAGCAAGCTTTACAAGAGCCGGAAGGCGACGACCTTGTCGCAGTCCTCTCTAATTATGGATTGCTCGCCTACACAGGACGAGGACTACGATGACGATTACGAATGATGTCGCAGTCCTCTCTAATTATGGATTGCTCGCCTACTGTGTGTCCTGATTCTTCCATGGTTTTTTCAGGATTGTCGCAGTCCTCTCTAATTATGGATTGCTCGCCTACTTTCAGCTTTAAAAGCATTTCTTACTATCGCTCTGTCGCAGTCCTCTCTAATTATGGATTGCTCGCCTACCAGGTAACTTCCCGTATCTAATTTATGATGTGGACGTCGCAGTCCTCTCTAATTATGGATTGCTCGCCTACATAGCATTCTGGTTGCTAACTATTTACTCGTTACGTCGCAGTCCTCTCTAATTATGGATTGCTCGCCTACGCTGTACGCTATATATTCCAAAGATGATATATAGAGTCGCAGTCCTCTCTAATTATGGATTGCTCGCCTACCGGAACACCAGACACTAACGCCAGCGCACCTCTCGTCGCAGTCCTCTCTAATTATGGATTGCTCGCCTACTGAACGATTTGGCTCTGGCAGAATCTACTTCGAACGGTCGCAGTCCTCTCTAATTATGGATTGCTCGCCTACGTTTGAGCACCTTGAAAGCTTAGGCTTAGAGGGTCGCAGTCCTCTCTAATTATGGATTGCTCGCCTACAGAGCATTAAAAACTGTAATTTATGGCTATAAAAGGTCGCAGTCCTCTCTAATTATGGATTGCTCGCCTACGGCCCAGCAGTCCTCACCTTAGATGTGGATTTTGGTCGCAGTCCTCTCTAATTATGGATTGCTCGCCTACTACTGAACAGCTTATTATTCCTAATCAGTTTAATTGTCGCAGTCCTCTCTAATTATGGATTGCTCGCCTACATGGTATCATGTGTTTGGTAAAAAATTGTTAAATTGTCGCAGTCCTCTCTAATTATGGATTGCTCGCCTACCTAGTTTTGAAGTTATTCAGGCTGACACGAATATGTCGCAGTCCTCTCTAATTATGGATTGCTCGCCTACAATGCTTGGAAATATTGTCTCGGGAGAAAGTCTTCGTCGCAGTCCTCTCTAATTATGGATTGCTCGCCTACTTAAAACTCGTTGTCTTAACGAGTACAATCAATTTGTCGCAGTCCTCTCTAATTATGGATTGCTCGCCTACTAACAGGGGTTACAATGCCGTTTTTAGGACAGCTGTCGCAGTCCTCTCTAATTATGGATTGCTCGCCTACGGTAGTGGCTCCATTTACTTGGAAAGATTGGATGGTCGCAGTCCTCTCTAATTATGGATTGCTCGCCTACACGAATGGGAAGATTTAATTAATGGCTTTGATGCGTCGCAGTCCTCTCTAATTATGGATTGCTCGCCTACATTTTATTGGCGTGCGGTTTTTGGATGCTATATTTGTCGCAGTCCTCTCTAATTATGGATTGCTCGCCTACATACTTCAATGCATAAATATCGATTCAACGCATTGGTCGCAGTCCTCTCTAATTATGGATTGCTCGCCTACCTCAGATGTAGAAATTCTATTGATACGGCACATCGTCGCAGTCCTCTCTAATTATGGATTGCTCGCCTACTAAGTATTTTTACTCTGATTTTAAAAGTACTAAGAGTCGCAGTCCTCTCTAATTATGGATTGCTCGCCTACTGTGAGACTTATCTGGAAGAATTTATTGCTATCGTCGCAGTCCTCTCTAATTATGGATTGCTCGCCTACACCTGTTACTTTTAAACGGAAGGCAGTTTGATATGTCGCAGTCCTCTCTAATTATGGATTGCTCGCCTACCCTTTTAAATGCTAATATATTGAAAGTCAGACAATTGAAGTGCATTTTTTGTCATAAAATTGTCAGAAACCTTATAGTAAGGATTTAACAATATAAATAACAATATGATTTCATTGTCACGAATTTTCTGTTTTTTGCCAATATATGTATTTTTTATCAAAATAAAAACTTGGTTTTCAATCATTTACGCTATAACAATCGCTTCTGAGACTTATTAAGAATTTAACAAATTGATGCTTTTTTTGCCAGTGCCTATTTTTATATATGTAGTGGGCTGGTATTTAAGTTTTTACAGTGGGCAATTTAGTAAAAAATGATTATGACTGCCCTGTTCTAAAGTATCAGCGTTGTTTTTTCTCCGGATAGTTCTGATTTGTCCAGGTCATTTTTGCCGCAAATTCGCATGCTTTGGATGGCTTGAATGGAAACGGAAATGATGATTAAGCTATCATTGGGGTCGTTCCTTTTTTTCAAGCTATCAGCCAGCTTTTTTTCCAAGTCTTTTAGAGCGCTATCCATTATGGAGCCTAAATATACGGATTTATTAATTCTGTCCAAGCCATAGGAGATAATCATTTTACCTACTTTAGAGCGCAGATTGTTATTAGTGATGTCATAACAAATGAGATGTGGCATATTTTTATGATTTGATTGATGCTTGACCGAATGAGGTTGACGGGAGATTGTCGAACGGTTTATTCTTTTGCTCGTTTTTTGAATAGGGCGGCTTCCCAGGATTTTCTTTTTTGTTTATCCAGTAGCGTTTGTACAGCAAGGGGTTCTATGGCGTATTCAAAAGCCATCAGGCGGGCATCGTCCTTCAGGGAGGAGTAATGCAGGAGGCTTAGGTCTATTTTGGGGCAAAGGATAATGCCTATGCAGGGGGCTTTATCGGGTAGGGGACAGCTTTCATTGAATAAACGCCGATAAGTATCCATTTGGCCGATGTGCTCATGGTTTAGCGGGACTACTTTTAAATCTATTAGTACAAAACAGTCCAGTATATAATTATAGAAAAGTAGGTCCACAAAAAGTCGCTTTCCGTTTGGAGTAATTAGTCGTTTTTGACGGGAAACAAAGGCAAATCCTTTTCCCAGCTCTGTCAGAAAGTGTTGTAGTTGGTCAATCAATGCTGTTTCCAGGTCTTTTTCTGGTATGTTTTGCCCGACGAATTGTTGTAAAAAGCCGAACTGGAAGTAGTTTTTGAGTTGCGCTTGTTTGGCAAAATGAGCTTTGCCAGGTGTTGTAGCTAAAAGGCGATAAAATTGTTGGTTGGCAATGGCATTTTTTAATTCTACCAGGGTCCATCTTTCCGTTATTGCTTCCCGATGATAGTAGTTTCTGACCCCTTCTTCTCTTAGCTGGATCAATTGTAAATAGTGGCTCCAGGAAAGCAAGGGGGATAGTTGATTCAAGTCGGGAAAGAATGTGTGTAATAGGCTCATTTCCAGCAACTTAATAGCGGAAGGTAAAGCAGCGTGTTTTTTGATAAGTGCTTTTAAAGCAATTTTTAAAGCGGTCAAATCTGCCATTATGTTACTAAAGTGGGTACAGAGGTGCTTTCCTATTTTCCAATAACACTCTAGTCGATAATAGGGGATGGATTGGTAGTCGGGGGCTTTGCTTTGTCGGTAGTATTGATTTATTTTTTCTACTAAAGTTTTTTCGTCCAGATTGGGAGCAGTCATATATTTTTTTTTTTGGTTAAAAAAACTGCTCCGGTTTTATTTATGTTGCATTCGTGGACTTTAGTACATTGCCCTAACGATCCTCCATTGTTGTGCGGATGCGGTGGGCTAATCTTCCTGCCAGATAGTAAATGTGGTTTTTAACAGAAGATTCTCGATTGAGCCATTTTCTTTCTTTGCGTAATAATTGATTAAATAGGGGGATAATAAATGCTTTTCCTTTTTTATTTAAAAAAATACCGTGTTGATTTTTGTTAAAAAATTGTTTTTGCAATTGGTCATCCAAGCATGCTTCGATGAGCATTCGGTCAATCCAGGGACGGAAGGCTTCGATTAGGTCAAAAGACAAAGTAGGTTTGGCATATTCATCTGCGTGCAAAATGCCGAGTTGGGGGTCTAGTCCAACGGCAAAGATACTGCTTTCGATGACGGTATAGAGCATTCCATAGCCATAGTTGATGGCTGCATTAAATAGGTCTTCGGCTGGGCGGCGGCTTCTTTTTTGGAAGCGATATTTTCTGGGCAAGGTGTTGCCGACTGTCTGCCAATAAATTCGGGCGATTGTACCTTCTGTCCCCATGATGGCATTGCGCACTTCTTCGACCAATCGGCCACGATATTGCTCAAAGGATTTATTGTGTTTTTTGATAGCTTGGATCGCCTGTCCCAATACGCTGGTATAAGTGGGCTGGCGCATTTGGAGGTATTGGAGGTTTCGGATTTGGTTTTCCGTTTTTAACCAAAACAAGTCTATTAGCCAGGTGGTCGCCTCTGGCGTTTCTGAAAATTTTATCTGCTGGCGGCGCAGGGTGGCGATACTTTGGAAATGAGGGCTCCATATGCGTCCGACTATTTTTCCAAAGCGATTGAAAAACAAAATCGGAATTTGCTGCTTGATTGCCAAATTGATGGCATCCGTTTGAATTTGAACATTGGCGATAATGGCAATACTGGTCAATTTTCCAGGTCCAATAATGCGCTCACCGCCTTCACTGATTATTTGAAAAGCATTATTTTTATTGGCAATTTTAATGCCTTTAGAATCGAGAACTAGTTGCATGCTATACTTTATTATGGTTCAATGGCTGATTTGGATCAAAGGCACTTAAATATTATAGGGAAAGCCTCGCCAATTTATGGCTCCAAACTCTGTTTCGGGAGGATGAATGGCTTTATAATAGGCATCTTTGAGGGCGAGATAAGCGTCGTTTCTTCGCTTTAACACAAAGCCGGCAAAGTTGAGCCGTCCTCTTATTTGTCGCTTGTATTGTTCGACCCATCTGGTGGAAAAATGCCCTTGTTCATTTTGGGAGTGCATCACGCCTCTTAGTCGTTGGATCTCTTCTTTTAGCTTTGGCAAATATTCCGGCTCCAGGGTTACTTTATCGGTGACTAATAAGCCCGTAATGATCTTTGGGTCTTGGGGTCCATAGAATTTCAGTTTTCTTTCATTGATTTTGAACCCATGCTGTTCGATGATTCCTTTTAATACATTGAATGCCTGGGCATCTGCCTTTTTATCAGACGAAAAGGTCATATCATCGGCATATCGGGTATAGATGAGGTTCATTCTTTTCGCAAAGGCGGTCAATTCTGCGTCCATTTCTCGACAGGCAAAATTGGATAAGACTGGAGAAGTAGGTGTCCCCATTGGCAAGCGATTTTGATAAGTGGTCAGCCCGCCCAGTATCGTAGGTATATCCCTCTTGAAGTGAAAAGGAGGGCCAGAAAAAATGGCAATAACTCGTTTAGTGCTTACGGAATGAAAGAAGTCCTTCAAGTCAATATTGACCATGAATGGTTTGCCGATGTGTTTTTTGGCATTGGTGACGACATTGCGTCGGTCCTCTTCATTGCGTACTCCGACGATAAATCCATAAGCTGCGTTGGATTTTTCGAAGTAATAAGTGCTTTGTAGATAATTGCTTAAGATGGACTGTAGTTTTTTGAGTTCGGCGAAGGGCGTTTCAATGATTCTTTCTCCTCCACCTTTTTTAGGGATAGAGAAGGTGCGATATCTTGGCTTTTGTGCCATCATCAGCATTTTGCGCTTTTCCGTTTTTAACAAGTAGGCAAGGGCACTGATGCTATTGATGTTACAAAAGACGGTTTTTTGATGAAGATGCCGCTGGCGACTGAGTTTTGGTTTTGATTTTTTCAATGGATAAGTCATTTAGGCATGAAAAAATAGGGAATGATTAGCATAATCAAGTCATTTATTTTACAGTGCGTAAAATCTTCAAAACCTGATTATACCACATTCCCTAAAAAGCTGTCTGAGCGTCCAGCCCTCCATTGGAAATCCAACTCCATGACTCAAAAGAATGGAAGGGGCTGAATGCAAGATTTAGCAAATTTAATGTGTAGTCTTTTTCTTTAGTAGTAAATTCGTTTCTCACAGTTTTCCTTCATCGGTCCAAATGGCTAGCCAATGTTTTTTTGATCCGATGAATTTTTACGCCAACAGTACTAATGTTTAACTTCAGTCGCTTCTGTATTTCCTTGTAAGAATAACCCTGTAAATACATTTTAAATAGCCGACAACTCTCTTCCGGCAATAGCAAGTTTAGTTGGTCGGTAAATTGCTCGAAGAATAGATCATTTGTCAGATAGTGGATGTTAAAATTTATCCGAACACCTAGTGCATAAGCTTCTTCAATACGCCTGATGCTTTTCTGCTTACGGTGAAAATCGAACAAATCGAACTTGATCACTCCGTACAAATACCGAATCCCTTTCTCAAAGTATCCCCTGATAATGGGGCGATGGTTTCTCAAGACATTGAGGTAAAATTCCTGCATCAAATCGTCCGCCTGGGAAATGTCAATGCCAAACCTTTTGCACAATCCGGTTGCGTAAAGATATAGAGCATGGTGGCAGTTTTGATACAGGAAGTGGACCGTTGCGTCTCTATCCTCTTCATCAATAAAATGCGCAGAACCCTCCATTTCAATGGTAGAAAATTTTAGCCGCTTTAAATATTTTTTACAAGTAGTCGTCTCCCCTCTGAATACTGCAAAAAATATTAAAAGTGTAAGTTAAAAAATTGGAGTTGGTAAGACCGTTTTTCAACATACATGACGGCTTAGAACCTTTTAAACTTTCATCCTAACAGTTGGAAAAGTGCTAGTTTTTTACATTTCTGTATTTTTAGTACTTTGTAACACTTGATCCGACAAAAAATAAAAGTTGTAATTAGTTCTACTTTGGCACTCTAGAAATAATGATTGTTTTAAGTGTAATTAGCTCCTAGTTTTGGTGGCGGCTGCCTGTTAAAAACTGCGGAGCGGTTGTTTTTAACTAGAATTTTGTTCTTTTTTTTCAATTGTTGATTCTAATTAAGTCGTACTAAGTAGAATCTAAAAAAGTCGTGCTAACTTTTTTGATCAAAAAAGTTAGGTTAAATTAACTCAAAAGAGAGTTAATCATCTTGAAATACTGTTTATGACTACGGAAGAACAAAGAATACAAATGATTGAGCTTTCCAACCAAGGCTTAACGGCTCCTCAAGTTGCAGAAAAGCTGAACTGTTCTGTGTGGACGGTTAGGAAGTGGAAACAACGCTTTAAAAAAAAGCGAGCCTACATTCTGAAATGGGGCGACCAGTTACTGGATGCTTATCTAGTTTCTCAACCATGGTAAAAGAACAAATTCTTTACTTAAGGAATGTTCATCCTGGTTGGGGACCTGGTACTATTTGGGAAGAATTAAAGCTTGATAAAAGGTTTGAAAATCACAAAATTCCAAAACCCAGTTCAATAGCCTTATTTCTAAAAAGTAAAGGTTTAACCAAGAAGTACGATAAACATGTGCCCATCCCTAATACGGAGTTACAAAGTGCTCAACATGCTCATCATATTTGGCAAATTGACGGGCAAGGAGCATTTCCTATAGAAGGGATAGGAAGAATACATCTAATCAATATAAAAGATGTATTCTCTAGAACGTACTGTGGGTCTATTCCAAACGCTGCTGGACTTCGTAGTGGATCACCTTCTGGAACGCATTATCAGCATGCTCTTAGAGCAGCTTTTTGTGAATTCGGTCTGCCCAAACGAATACAATGCGATCATGCTAGTGTATTCTATGAAAACAAAGGAAAGTCTCCTTATCCAACTCGATTTCATTTATGGCTGATTAGTTTAGGTATCCCACTTACTTTTAGTAGAAGTAATACGCCAACCGACCAGGGAGTGGTTGAACGAACTCATCAAACCATATTTAATCAAGCAGTGAAAGGAACTACTTTGGAGTCTATTATATCTCTGCATTCTTATTGTAATGAAAGGCGTCAACTTCTAAATGAAGTGCTTCCTTGTTCAACCCTAGGTGGTATTGCCCCGCTAAAAGCTTTTCCAAATGCTAGATTTTCTGGTAAATCCTACTACCCTCAACTAGAAGCACAAATGATTGATTTGAAACGGATCTATCAATTTTTAGCTAAGGGAAAATGGTATCGAAAAGCAGGTAAAACAAAGACCATTCACTTAGGAGGTCAATGGTACTACCTTAAGGATGCACCAAAGCAGTCCGTCCTCCAAATTAGTTTTAATGAAGAAACTAAATTACTTGTCTTCCGCGATGTCAAAGAACAGATAATAGATCAACAACCTATAAAAGGAATTTCTAAAGAAATTTTGATGGGAAAAGACTTTTTTGAAGCTACTCTCCCACCTTTTCAATTGAAACTTCCTCTTACCTGGGAAGATCATTTGATTAGTACGACTTTTTTAGATTCTACTTAGTACGACTTAATTAGAATCAACACAATGAAAAAAGAACAACATCTAGTTTTGTTTAAAGTGTCAAAGTAGAATTAGGAAGAAAGAAAATTACTGGATAATGGGAAATTACCCAGTAATATCGTTCCATATTATCCAATAATTTTCCATTACAGGATAATTTTAGTTTCGAAAAACATTCTCCTATTAGATGAAAATTCAAAACTCAAAAGGTCAATTAACTTAATGTATTCTGCTAGAAGGAAGGGTTGGGCAGGGGGTTACTAGGTTGATCCGGGGTATAAAAAAATGTATTTTCTTTAGCCGCTTCCAACCAGGTTTCTAGGTTTTCCAGAGAGGACAACTGGTGCTGTTTCACGATGCTTTTGGCCCCCTCCAACACGGTTAATAAGTTATCCAGGTCATTTTTATCTATTGATTCAAAGAAATTTTTTAATTCGATCGGCCATTTTTGTTTTTCAAAAAAAGCATGTGGGTTTTTCAATATAAATCGGGTGATTTCTTCAAAAAGTGCTGCATTTAATTCAAGTTTAGGTACAGTCATTTTCAAAACCTTTAGGAGTACGCTCAGCGGTAGCCCCTCTCCAGGTTTTCGGAGATTTGTTTTGACATTCATAGGTTAAATTAAGTATTAATTTCCGGCTTTACTCCGTGCCGGCTTTTAGGTTAAGAAATAGTTGCTAAAGCTGTCTAAGAGTATGTTTAAAATTCCATTAATTGGCTACAAACGGCAAATTTTCTTCTGCACTTCGTTAAAAAGCCTCGCCGATGCGCTGGCATCGCCTGTGTTTTTCGCCTTGTTCAGAATAAAATTTCCTCGTTTTCCCTCAATCATAAAAATTTAAACATACTCTAAGTAACGAGTAAAGAATAACTTGAACATTTCGCCGATAATCTTTTGCACCAATACTTCGTTATTTTTCTTAGCAATAGCGGTGCTATTACTGCAAAAAATACCTCGTCTTGATACAAAATCTTTATCTCCAAATGTCCATCTTATTTTTTGCTCGTTACTAAAGGACACTACTTTCCCCCGTAGTCTTCACTTATATGACGGAGCCGCTTGGATGATTCTTTCGGTAAATGGCATTTTTTTTTCAATTTTCCTGTGGGGTGATGATCCCATACCCGTGGCTTACGCCTTTTCCGATGGCCAGTCCGGTTGGTAGCTGTGCATTGCTGCTAAAGGTCACATCGAAAATTTCCAGACTAATGCCTTTGTGCCGAATGGCTTTCATCTGATGCAATAAATCAAGGTGCGCCTGCAAGCTACCGGCTGGCCACCGCCAGTTTAGCTGCTTTAGCGTGCCAATGAGGTGGTTGACCAGTAATTTGTTTAGCAAATGTACCCGTACATCCAGTCCGCTGGCATTTTTCCAGAGTTCATAATTTTTTTGTGTCAGGGCCATCCATTTATGAAGTTGGTATTTTCTGGGTGCTTGTAGTATTTTAAATTGATGCGCTCCTTGCTGAACCCGTACAATTTTTAAGTCTTTACTGCGGCCATTCCACCGAATGGTTAACTTTTTATTATTCAATATTTTGAGCAATGCTTCTGCCCCTTCGTTAATCCCCGTGATGGTGCCTTTTCCTTGATTTTCGTAGTATTGGATTAGTGGATAGCGATGGTGCAATTTTGCACTTTTTAGTACTTGGGTGGAAAATACCTTTTGCCCACTAAACTCCTGGTTTTGATGATTGTGAAATAGTTCGTTTTCCCAGCCGATCATTTCTAAAAACGCGCCCCGCCAGCGCGCTATTTCATGCGGGCGGATGCGGTGCGAAAGGGTGAGTGTAAGGGTGCGGAGGTGCATGCGTCTATTCCTTATTTATTTTGATAAAACTTACGTTTCGCTGAAATTTATAAATCCTTTTTAGCGAAATGTGAGTAAAAGGGGTATTTGTTTTCTTTTTTTCAATGTGTTGATTCTAATTAAGTCGTACTAACCTGATTCTAAAAAAGTCGTGCTAACTTTTTTGATCAAAAAAGTTAGGTTAACTTAACTCAAAAGAGAGTTAATCATCTTGAAATACTGTTTATGACTAGGGAAGAACAAAGAATACAAATGATTGAGCTTTCCAACCAAGGCTTAACGGCTCCTCAAGTTGCAGAAAAGCTGAACTGTTCTGTGTGGACGGTTAGGAAGTGGAAACAACGCTTTAAAAAAAAGCGAGCCTACATTCTGAAATGGGGCGACCAGTTACTGGATGCTTATCTAGTTTCTCAACCATGGTAAAAGAACAAATTCTTTACTTAAGGAATGTTCATCCTGGTTGGGGACCTGGTACTATTTGGGAAGAATTAAAGCTTGATAAAAGGTTTGAAAATCACAAAATTCCAAAACCCAGTTCAATAGCCTTATTTCTAAAAAGTAAAGGTTTAACCAAGAAGTACGATAAACATGTGCCCATCCCTAATACGGAGTTACAAAGTGCTCAACATGCTCATCATATTTGGCAAATTGACGGGCAAGGAGCATTTCCTATAGAAGGGATAGGAAGAATACATCTAATCAATATAAAAGATGTATTCTCTAGAACGTACTGTGGGTCTATTCCAAACGCTGCTGGACTTCGTAGTGGATCACCTTCTGGAACGCATTATCAGCATGCTCTTAGAGCAGCTTTTTGTGAATTCGGTCTGCCCAAACGAATACAATGCGATCATGCTAGTGTATTCTATGAAAACAAAGGAAAGTCTCCTTATCCAACTCGATTTCATTTATGGCTGATTAGTTTAGGTATCCCACTTACTTTTAGTAGAAGTAATACGCCAACCGACCAGGGAGTGGTTGAACGAACTCATCAAACCATATTTAATCAAGCAGTGAGAGGAACTACTTTGGAGTCTATTATATCTCTGCATTCTTATTGTAATGAAAGGCGTCAACTTCTAAATGAAGTGCTTCCTTGTTCAACCCTAGGTGGTATTGCCCCGCTAAAAGCTTTTCCAAATGCTAGATTTTCTGGTAAATCCTACTACCCTCAACTAGAAGCACAAATGATTGATTTGAAACGGATCTATCAATTTTTAGCTAAGGGAAAATGGTATCGAAAAGCAGGTAAAACAAAGACCATTCACTTAGGAGGTCAATGGTACTACCTTAAGGATGCACCAAAGCAGTCCGTCCTCCAAATTAGTTTTAATGAAGAAACTAAATTACTCGCTCATCCCCATTTTAGGGTGAAGCGTAGTAATCGAGAAAATAATCAGGAACAATCATAGCCCTGATAATATGAACAAGTTGTTCTTTGAAATTAAAAGCGTTTTCAAAAATAGCGACGTATTGAGCGAGGTATCGTTTATTCACTCCTCTGAATGGTCTAAGGAAATTTCTTAATCCAGTCCAAAGTCCTTCACAAGAGTTGCAATGCACCTCGCAAAAACCATCTCCATCGTCGTCTCGTGCAAATTCTTTGGCACTGTGAGTGACCGTTTTATGGATACGTCCCGAACCAGCGACTCTGTTGTAGGCATTAGCTTCATCAGTGAAAAGATGACAACCATCTGCTGTTTGTGATTCGACTTTGGGTTGTATTTGGGCAATTCTTGCTCCTAAGCAAACTCCTAATCGGATTTGTTTAGTTTGTCTTCCGAAAAACCCTTGTATGGGCGGACGATCATTTTTGTAAGTTCCTATGCCTTTTTTTTATTCCCACGGACACGGGGTGGGTCGTCCGGATTCGGGTGTAAAATCCCTTTTTCACCTGCATTTTGAAATACTTCATCTGACTCTACTTGCTGGTCTTTTAATTGAGATACGTCCCGGTTTTCAAACGCAAATTCCTGTAAGCGGTGGCGCCAGTTTAACAAGGCATTATAACTTACAGATAATTCTTTGCTCAATAGTTGGGTCGTTTCCCCTCTGGCAAATCCACGTAGCATTAATACTATTATTATGCAGTTGTAGCGGATGCCTTGAAGTATAGTCCCCGTGAACAAATTGAATACTTTGCCACATGTTTTGCACTTGAAACATGGAAGACCGTTTTTTCGATATTTGTGAGCCTTTTGATGTGGCGGCAAAGCATGGCTATTTGGACAATACAGCCCTTGGGGATGTAAAATCTCTCGTAAATAGGAGTAGCATGAATCAAAATTCATCAAATCTTGTATCGGAAATTTGAGCATCGCTTTTTTCTTTCAAAGAACGGTATTTTTTCTCTTTCACCCCTTAATGGGGATGAGCGAAATTACTTGTCTTCCGCGATGTCAAAGAACAGATAATAGATCAACAACCTATAAAAGGAATTTCTAAAGAAATTTTGATGGGAAAAGACTTTTTTGAAGCTACTCTCCCAGCTTTTCAATTGAAACTTCCTCTTACCTGGGAAGATCATTTGATTAGTACGACTTTTTTAGATTCTACTTAGTACGACTTAATTAGAATCAACAATTGGAAAAAAAGGTAACTACTCAGCATAGGAGGCATTCCTAATGTTGCATTTTCTTTTTCCTTGATGAAAAAGAAGCAAAAAATCAAGCGGAAATAATTGCTCTACTATAAGCTATCACCCGCACCCACTATTTCCGCAGGCAACCGCCACCAAAAGACGAGTTAGGTACTGAAATTATACTTGCTGAATAGTTACAAAAAAAGAAACAAAAAATTCTAGTTAAGACTAAACGCTCCGCAAGTTTTAACGTCCCCCCGCCTTTTACAGCTAGTCTCCTATATGAAAGCACTTAGGGCCGTTACTGCTTATCGCCCTTAGGTGCTAATTTTTCTCTTTTCCGTTTTGGGTCTATCTGGTGCCTTTTTCTATCCGGCATTTGCCAGCCAAAGCCATGAGAAACGCCTTTGCCGATAGCGATGCCAGGCGGAAGCAGCACATTGGTGCTGTAAACAATATTAAAAGCCAATAGACTAGCTTCGTGCAATCGAACCAGTTCCGAGTGTCGGACTTCTTCTATATTTACTTCAATGCGTTCTGCCGGCCGCCAGTCCAAGCCCTTAAACAGCGCGATCAAGTTGGAGCCTAAAATGCGCTCCAGCAAATCCACGCGCTCTTTAAGCCCTTTGCATTGTTGCCATTTTTCATAATTTTCCTGGTTGAGTGCCAGCCATTTGAAGAGCTTATAACGTTTGGGTGTTGCCAAAGTGCGAAAGTAATGCTCATTCATCCGCAAGTCTTCGATCTGTAGGTGCACTTTTTCTCCTTGCCAATCCAATATCCAATCCTTATCTGCTAGTACTTTTTGTAGGGCTTCTACGCCTTCGTTGATCGCAAAAATGGTGGTTTTGCCCCTTTGCACGCGGTATTGGATCAACGGATAGCGGTAGTGGAACTCGTTGGCTTCCTGACTATTCCGATGGTTGTGGAATAGGTCGTCCTCCCAGCCGGCCATCTGGATAAAGGCGCCGCGCCATTGGGGGATTTGGCGGGGGTAGAGGGGGAGGTGGAAGGAGAGGATTAGAGAGCGGATGGGGCTCTCATCTTCAAATTTATTCTGAAGTTTCATCATTTGAGTCATCGTTATTAAATATTTGCATCTTTAAAAAAAGGAACATTTCATTCAGTCGACTATGAATGGAAAAAGGAGAATTTGAAAAGTAAACTCTATTTGCATAATTCTCATGAAGTTCTCGGATCTTATCCGGGCTATAGACAAGGACATACCTGTTCGTATTGTCCAAAATGTCTTGTAATCCATGAGTTATTCCAACAGGATATTCTTCCATAGGGAAGTCATCAAAAATAATCACTTTGTATTTTTTAGGGTTCTGTTCATTCAAATCTTCTTCTGGAATCACTACTGTATTAGGAAAAAAATGACAAGGGAATAATTTTTCCATTTCCTTTACACGGCTTCCTTTTCTGCAAAGAATTAGAATATCACTTAAAGTCGCATTTGCCTTAATATATTTTTTGGCTTTTTCTTCTGGTATTTCCTTGATTAATTCAAGTGTTGCATTGTTGATTTTATTAACTTCCAACTGAAAGTCAGAATGACTAATAGTACCTTTCCTATTATCTTTTTTAAACTTATTAAGTTTACTGATTTGCAATATAGCTTCATCATTACTTTCTCCCAAAATAACTTCCAATTCTTCCAGTGCACCAATGGTGTCACCATTTTTAATTTTATCTCTTAAAGGCTTTTGAAGTGTTTTACTATATTCCATCTTCTATAATTTTTACGGTTTGTTTTTCTAAAATTGATTCTAACTCATTTATATCTTCCGTAATATAAATTCTATCCCAAAAAGCAGTGGCTTGGTAGCCAGGGACGTATTTTTTACTCTTCCATTTATTAGGTTTTCCTAGGTAAATCATATAAAGGAATTTGGAGTCTTTGAAGAAGTCTTTTAGGTCATCTTGGTTGAAATCGTCATTGAGATTATTTACAATTAGAATGTAATCTTCACCAAAACTCATAGTATTTAATTCTTCTATTGAATGATTTATTTCTTGCAATTCAAGGTCACTTATAGCTTTTAACAATGTGGTTGTTTTGGAATTCCACTCTTTGTGATTTGCTTTACTTAACAAGTAAATATAATATCGTACTGTTTCTTCTTCAGAACTACTTACTTCAGTATAAGACACAACATTCTGGTCTTCTTTGTTTTGATTTATAATATCGCCCCTTTCTGCTTGTTCTTGCAATTTTTTCTTTTGTATTTTGTCGTCTTCATCTGATTTTTCCTTTTGCTTTTTTGATTGTATTTCTTCTGAAATTACTGTATCTTCTGAAGGTTTATTTTTTAGCCTTTTTGCTAATTCAATAGCATCAATTCCTATTTTGTCTAAAAGCGATTTATATTTTTCTTTTTCAAGGTCTTCAAAATTTTTTACAAGTATATTTTTTAAATATTCAAAAAGCCTACTAAGAATCGCCTTAATATTTCGAGCTTGATTTAGTTCTTTTTGGATACTTTCTATTCCAGATAAATCATCAAAACCTCTTAATATCTCATTTAGCTCTTTTATTTCTCCTTCCCAGTATTTAAAGTATTTTACTTGCCCTCTGGCGTTAAAAATAGTTGCGTTTGGCAATCGAATAGGTAACATTCTTTCTTCAAATTCTTTGGAACCCAAAAACTCTACAACTTCAAACATGCAATTTGGCGATTTCAAAAAAGCATCGCTAATAATCATCATAACAAAATCAGTAGTATGCACCCTTTTCATGTGGTCAACTAAATTGTCTTTATATTGTACATCCCTTTTATCTCGGATAAGTAAAATGCCTATGCTTTCAAAGAAGCTATCAATTTTATCAACCTCTACTTCATCTTTCCAACTGTATGAAATGAAAATTTGAGATACCGACATAACCCACTCATTTATTTTTCCAACTCAGCTTCACCCAACCCATCGGCTCTCCAATGTCTGTCACCGGTCGGGTAAGTGGAAAATTCTTTTGTCCATCTTTTCCTAAGAAATAGAGCCTGAAAAATTTTCGAAAAAGTGGCGTTTCCTTGTCAACAAAACCCAAGTCTTTTTCTTCGGTATGATGTACTGCCAAACCAATAGAATTATAAAAAAAGGACTTGCCTGCGCCAAGGCATAAGAAGGCTTCATTGGGTAAAACATTGTCCATTTGCTCCTTAATATCGTTAAGAGCTTGCTTATATTCTTCGAATAAGTCTCGGTCTCTTCCTTTGGCTTTTCGATAGCCTGGGAAAGTGTTCAGGCGATGAAATTCCATTTGTATATTGTCCTTGCTAAATTGATTGATGCGGTTGAAAAGATTTTCAATAGGCTTTTCCTTATTAAAAAACTGTAAACTTTTGTGTGTAAAGCTATTTACAATGCTCAACGAGAAATCGGTTATTAATTCAACTTTTATAGCTTCGGTATTAACGGGAATCAATGCTCGTCCCTTAGAATAGTGGAGTCGTTTGGTTTGTTGAATAAGTATATCATCTGTATAGAAACATCCTGAATCTTTTAATCTTAAATGATTAAACTCACGTGGAAGATGCCGATACTCCTTTGTCAAAAGCCCATCAATAGCATTTTGAAATGCTTTATCCAATGCTTGTCTATCATTTTTCCAAATTTGTCTTTTTAGTCGCCTGATTTCATTGGCTTCGCTTCTGCCAATATGGTCTCTGGAAGCAATTCGCTCAATTTGATTGATTTTGCTTTTAGCATTTTTGTAAGTTTTTACCAATGTTTTCATAATGTTTTCAAACCCACTTTTTCCTTCATTTCTAAACCAATGATATAGCAAGGCTCCTTTTATCGCTCCCTTTATACTACTTCCAGGAATGTAAGGGCGGTCATTGTCTTTGACTATGCATTTTATCTCCTGACGAATGTTGGGATTTAAACCAAAGTAAGGATGTACTCGATGTGTTAAAACTTCTGCATCAATTCCCAGTTTTGATTCTTTTTCAATAAAATCTTTTTTCAGATTAAATGAGGAACGGTTATTATTCATTTCCCAATACAGCATATCAACATACTCATCCATCAAGCATTTTGCACCTTCGGGCTTCTCTTCATCTTTTTGGGCTATTTCAGCAGCTAATTTATTTTTGTTCAGGACGCGAATATCCTCACCTGCGAATACATAATCTGTATAGGGCGATAAAATGTCTCCATTGCCAATAGCCACAGGGGTAATGGTTTCTATATCTATTGTAAAACTTCGGAAGTTTGTGCCTTTTGCCATAGCTTATCACATTTTTCATGTACAGGGATAGGAAAAGCCTTTCCGTATCGCAAATAAATATTGGATTCTTGTACTTCTTTATCGTGTATTTCAGGAATATTTCCAGAAATAGTATCCTTATTAAATATCGTACCTTCTTTAAACATTTTAATTCTCTTTAAAGTCCCGTCTTTAGAGGTATTTCTGCCTCCTCTTGTAATAACATTACCCGCCAAAATATCATCAAGTTGGTCATTTTCACTTGGAGAAATCAATGATGCAGAAGCCATAATTTTATGACTTCTATTCTGTTCAGAAAAAACTTTGTCATCCCATTCCCAAGTCGCTCGTTTAATAGATTCTATTTTTCCATTTCCAGAAGAAATACCTCCACCAAAGCCTTCATCAATTAAAATATCAAGTAACAAATCAAATAGCCTTTTCACTTTATCATTTGCTTTTTCATATTCCAGCAAAAAATACAAATGTATTCGAGTGATCGTCCCCTTGGCAAGTGTTGCTCTTTTTATTTGAATATCCTTTTGGAAAAAAATATTATCTACCGGCTTTCGGGCACGGTCAGCAATTTTAGGTTCTGTAATACTATCTATAATTTTTTCTCCTTCATAATATCTTGTAAACTCATAAGGATGCACTAAAAATTTATTGCCCACCCAAATACAGCCGTATTTTTTCCAATCAACAGGAGTTAACCCATTTTCCCATATTTTTTTTGAAATGTATTGTATACCCTTAATTTCTTTTCTATTGATATTTTCATCTTGATAAAAATCAAAAAGAGCAGGCTTTGGTAAAAAATAGATGGGTTCTTCTTTATCAGAAAGTTCTAAATAAAAACTACCCGAAGAAATCCTTATCTCTCCTTTTTTAAAGCAAGTAATAAAATCATTTACTTTGTTTGGAAATGTCTTAGCACAAAGCACAACTAAAGCAGAAAAGAGTGTATCACTATGAAAACAGTCAGAAGTTTTTGACAAGGCAATTTCAGGATCTGGAGCAGTGAATCCAAAATGAAACCGCCCATTCTCAGGGCATTTTAAAATTATGGCTTCCATAGTTAAGCATTTTCAGTTGGTTGAGGCGAGAAGGTGTTTTCTAATCTTTTCATTATTTGACTTTCTTCCTCTGTTGGTATGCATTCTTCGTAGGTCATGTCTTCATTTATTAATTTATAGATTAGTTTATCGACTATCACCTTGACTTGCCCGTAACCTCTGGAGATCGAGCCTCCGATTCCGTCATCTTGAAGCAATTGTAAAGCCAATAGCAATCGCTCTAAATGTTCTTTTAAAATATTAGTGTCGTTTTTTGCATCCTCGTATATGCTATAAACTAACTCAAGCCCAAACTCAGCACCAACGGGAACTCTTTCCAATTGTCGGGGATGCTCGGCAGTTCCTGTAATTCGATCAATAACATTTTCCCATTTACTATCGGTATATCCTTGTTTAAAGATTGGATTAGGCTTTTTCTTTGTTATAGTATCATCCTTCATTTTTTCTTGTATCGTTTCATTTTTTAAAAAAGCATCTCTAACCAAAAGTCGTGTATGTTTTGTCCTACTTTTATCATCACTATCACCAGAGTACCCAAACAGTTCCATTATATAAGGAACATCTTCGTCAGTAGTAGCATCTTTGATGCGATTCTGATAAGGCTCCATATCCTTTTTCCCCCTTTTTATTTGCTTTTCAACTCTTGTTTTTTCTGCCTCCTTGTTTTGATTGGAGAAAAACAATGAACCTTCCACACGTGCTAATAAAGAGCGCAACTTTCCTTTAATAGAACTTCCAGGAATATATGGCTTATCCAATGCCGTTTTAATAACGCTGTTGTCAATATTGCCAATGCTCAATGAGGATTTAGAGCCTCCAATATGAAGCCCTGTCAGGGTTTTTAAGGTGCCTGTAATTATAATTTTTCCTACTAATTTCATATTGTTTGATTTTTTATTGTAACTGTTTTTCTTTTT
The DNA here is from genome assembly GCA_965222705.1 of Saprospiraceae bacterium. Classification (GTDB taxonomy): domain Bacteria; phylum Bacteroidota; class Bacteroidia; order Chitinophagales; family Saprospiraceae; genus JAFMDF01. The sequence goes on from CBDCUO010000027.1 coordinate 18,973, forward strand.
CTTTTTTTGCATCAAAGTAACGGTGATAAGAAATCATATCCTCTACCAAATTTTTGAAACCTGTTATATGCTTTTCTTCTTTTACATTCTTTATTAGTTCAACTAGAAAGAGGATAATATCTCGAGCCTTAGTATGCTTTTGTCGAGCAGCTGTATAAAGCAGTAAAGGACGCAGCCATTTTACAGCTTCAATGTCATTAGCAGCTTGTACGGGTTCAAATAAACGATGAAATTGAGATGATTTTAAGCCACTTCTGTTACCGGTGATAAATTTTTTCAGAGCTTCTTGAATAGGGTCAAATAGTCTATATTTTTCATTCATTATCAATATATCTTCATAGTTAAACTGTTTGAAATGTTGTTCATAATTTGTTTCCAATTTTCGATAAGCAAAAGTTTCCTGATATTTGTGGATAGAGACTAAGGCTTGCAAAATCTGTTTTAACTGCTCAAAATTATCGGCTTGCCTGATAAGTTCCAGAATCAAAAAAATCAATTTTATAGATTCACGCCTTGCTTGGCGAGCTGCTGTATAGACCAATACTGGTTTCAGTAGTTTAGTCTTTTTTAGATTGCCAGCATTATTAATTCTATCATAGATATTGCGAAGCTGAGTAGAAGTTATTCCCCTAAAATTTTTTTGCAAAAACCTATCTAGTGCATTTAAAGCACTATCAACGTTTGATTCAGAAGTTGTAAGTAAGTCGGATACTTTTGGAAATATTTTGTTCTTTTCGTCTGCTAGGTCTTTTTCTACCTCCTTTAACAACTCAGAGGCTTTCATCCGTTTTAATTGAACGGTATCATAAAACCGATGATAGGCTATATAAGATTCAATAAAAAAGGGGAAACCTTTTATTAGTTGTTCTTCTGAGTCATTTGCTGCTAGTATTGCTAGTTCGTCAACCAGCAACATTATAAACTTTGCCTCCGCTTTCTTTTGTCGTGCTATCATTAAGGCAAATTGTGGCCGGGTAATATTTAACAAGTGCCTGTCTTTTTCTTTACCTTTTGTTAAATCTACCAACTTTCGCAGTTGAGTTGGGGAAATCCCCCAATAATTATCTGCCACAAAAGATTCAAGCTGATTGAAAATATGGTCAGAGGAATCAAGTGTTTCCAGTTTTAGCAGCTTGGACAAATCCTGTTTAAAGTGTTTTCTTATCGCTTGACGGATTTGCGAAACACTCATTTTATATTTCTTGGGTTTCATGGCATTTTTTTCTAGTTAAAAATTCGGCTATCCTTGCTGCTAGAGGATATTTCATAGGATTTGACTCTGCTTTTTGAGTAAATGCAGCAATCAAATCTTTAGCAAAAGGATTTATTAAAGACAAAGAAAGTTGTTGGATATTAGGAGAATTTCTTAAGGAATAAAATAGTCTGGAAACCGATGGACCAGTAAGCTTTCCATTGATAGCATCTGTTTGCATTTTTTTATAAATGGGAGCAGTTGACCTTATTTTTTCAATCGTTGAGCGAGGCTCTGGAGCATTTTTTTTGCATACTAATTCATTTAACTCTTTTGCCAAAGACAAGGCTTTCTCAAATTCTTGCCATTGCAATACCTCTCCCAACACATTGATTTTATTCTTCTTAGCAGGTGCTTCCTTATTATTATATACAAATCCTTTTGCATCCTTTAAAGCACTCTCCGCAAAATCAGCAAATCGAGTTACTGGATAAGTAGGCTCCAACATCAAAAATGCCCCCGAAATAGAAACCGGCAAAAGCCTTTTAATATGGCGGGGTATTTTATCTGCTCCTCCAAAATTCTTCTCTACAATGGGCTGAACCTCTTTAACAGAAAGTTTCTTAAATGCTTCTCCTAATTCTAATGCCCAATCCAGCATCACATCCCATGCACCTACAAAGAAGCAGTCATCCCCGCCAGAAAAAACAGTATAAACATTATCTTTATATAATCCTGTTTGGTCAGAATGTTTTTCTTCCAATTTCTCTTCAATTGTATTTTTAAAAAAATTGGAAATTATTTTAGAAATGCTTTTTGCAGAAGATTCTTTCTGTAAAGTTCCAAACAAGTCTCCCAAACTATCTACATCCATTTTCAAAATGGCTATCTTTTTGGTGCCTGTTCGCTCATAAGCAAATTCGGCAAGGGAATTAAACTCAATGATGTCTCCTGATTTTGGTGGTTCATAATCTGAATCCTTTCGTTCATTGGCGTCTACTATTCTTTGGTATGTTCCAGTCGCTTTTTTTTGTGCAATTAAATCATCAGACCAAACTGGCATTGTAAGAATAGTATTTTCAAATGTTCTTTTACCTTTTATCAATTTAAACCCAAATGCCTGTATAGCTTTTTCGTGGTATTTTACATCAGGTTCCATTACTTCTTCAAAATTATAGCCCTTTAAACCCATTCCTGTTTTACCACCTTTAAGCAAAGTCGTGACTCCTTTCCAATTATGATATTTGCTTCTTTCCTCAAATTCCTTATCTGTTTCCCCTAATTGCTTTCGTGGAATAGGGTCTTTATAAGCTGTGAAAGCCCTTAGAAACGTCTTAAATTTTTGCAATTTCTCTTCTTCACTTTTCTTATTGATAGCCTTCCAAACATCACCAAAATTCTCTAACCCTTGTATTGGAATAAATGATAAGGTCAGATAAAAGTCGTGATTCCAACAAGAATGATTAATCTCTTTTTGTAATTCATCCATAGTTTCTTTAGAACATTTCTTCAATTTTAAATAAAAATTTCCCCCTCCATTATAAAACACCTCTATATTTTCTTCTCCTATTTCTTTTTTTATCATCTCAATAGCAATCAAACTCAACGCCTCAATAAAAAACGACCGCCCCTTTAATGCCTTTGCCGCCCCTTCCGACTTCACATTAAAAATAAACTCCTGAATCCCCGAAATATCGCCTTTCAGAAAGTAATTATAATCCTTGATGGTGGAGGCTTTGTTCATAGTCAGTTGGTTAAATAAATCAGGCCTCTATAAACAGGCCATTGGTAGTTATTTTTTTATGAAAAACAGCAAGGAAAGAGGACCGATGGATGATTTGGCAAGCCCTGCCCCCACTTGGTAATTTGTGTAAAATGGTTCATTCTCAAATTGTTTATAGGTTATTTATTATAGTTGCTGATCAAGCTATTACGCTAATATAGCCAATCAAAATAAATTTCCAATTATATATTTCATTTTTTGTATAAAATTTTCCAAACCAGTCGTTAATACCTACATAAATTAACAAATATTCTTCTGGCGAATACCTGTTTTTGAACCCACTGGAAAGATTTCTATTCCCTCTTTCGTCTTGTTATTGAAGGCACACCTCCTCACCCCGCAACGGAGCTATTATTCATTTCTCCTGAAACAATCAGGATGTTATTTCATCATTAGACCCATATCTTTAAAAAATAAAGAAAATAAAGATATGAGTCTATTTCAAAAGTATTTGTTTATGGAAATGACCCAACTCATTTGGCTCCTGCGCATAATTATTGGTTTGATAATTGGCTTGCTGGCCGCCCGAAAAATGCGGGAATTAATCCGCTCCATTGTCATTCGCTGTATTCCGCTTAAGCATCGGATTTCGGAGCGATCTTTTCAACTGCAAACCAGAGCGACCACCGTTGTAGCGATCCTGGTAGCCATTGGAATTGCTATTGGATTAAACTATGGCCTGTCTAAAGCTTTGGAAAAAACGGATATTTCAAAATCCACGCTTATTACTTCTCCCAGCGTGATGCCCCAGCCGGCTCTGAAAAAGAAGGAGGCTGATAAAGGCGATCCCCCATCTATAACGACTCCTGAACCTGCGATAAAATTTCAAGAACAACCAATTTCTGATTATGAATGGTTCAATAATAAAGAGGCGACTTCTGTTACAAAAACGAATAAAAAGATAGCCTATCCAATGACTAAAAAAGGCTATGCTGCTCCTGCCCTCCAACGACTGCCAAGTGTTTATCAAATTCCTCATTATGCTCAAATTTATGCCTTTGATAGCTTCCAAAGGGCTAAAAGGCAGCAAGTCCTTTGGACCCAGCAACACTCCCTACCGATATGGGTGGGTTATGCAGAAGGCAGCCAAGCTCCTTATAAAGTCCTTGTGGGCCCTTTCGAAAATCGAGCGGAAGCTACCTGGTTTTTAAAAGTAAATAGCATCGAGGGCTTTCCAAAACCCGCCCACCAATTGCAAGTGTTTAAAGAGTAGAACATAGAACAGAGCATGCCGGAAGGCAGCACTTCCCAGCCAGCTCTAAAAATATGCTCCGTTTTTAGGTTTGTGTTTTATCCATCGGTGACCTTGCGGGTAGGCGCCGGTGGTTTTTAGTGGTTATTATCACAATCACAACTTCACTTATACTAATTCTCCTTAATGAATCGTATTTTTGCATGCCAAACGAACTTTGTTTCATCTTTGAATTTGTGTCTTTCTTATGATTACAGTGGCAAATGTTTTTGTAAAGTATGGTGATAGAATATTGTTGGATAAAATAAATCTGGTCATTCAAAACAATGACAAGGTCGGTTTGGTGGGTAGAAATGGGGCAGGAAAATCTACTATTTTAAAAATTATTGCAGGAGAGATAAGACCCGACGAGGGCTCCATTGCAAGGTCCAAAGATCGAACTTTGGGTTTTTTGCACCAGGAAATGTTTTTGCCAAAAGGAAAAACCGTCATTCAGGAGGCTCTAACGGCATTTGAAGAAGCCATTGCTATAGAAAAGCGAATCGAGGCAGTCAATCGGGAAATGTCAATGCGAACAGATTATCAAAGCGATGCTTATACCCGATTAATAGAAGAATTTACGGAATTGAATGACCGCTTTTCCATTTTGGGCGGAGCGACTATGAGAGCAGAAGCAGAGCGAGTTTTAAAAGGCTTGGGTTTTAGAGATACGGATATGGACCGACTGACGGATGAGTTTAGCGGCGGTTGGCAAATGCGAATTGAGTTAGCTAAATTATTATTACAAAAACCGGATTATCTATTGCTGGACGAGCCGACCAATCATTTGGATATCGAATCCATTATTTGGTTAGAAGAATTTTTAAAAACCTACCCTGGAGCCGTTATTGTTATTTCTCACGATAAGCAATTTCTAAATGCGGTTACTCGCCGGACGATTGAAATAGAATTGGGAAAAATATTTGATTACAAAGCTGCCTATACTAAATTTATGCAGCTTCGCAAAGAAAGAAGGGAACTTCAACAGGCGGCTTTCAATAACCAACAAAAAGTAATCGCCCAAAAAGAGCGAACCATTACCCGTTTTATGGCAAAAGCTTCCAAAACCAAAATGGCGCAATCTATGCAAAAACAGTTGGATAAAATGGAGCGGGTCGAAATAGATAGTGAAGATACAAGTTCCATAAACCTTCGGTTTCCGCCAGCTCCTCGTTCGGGACAGATCGTTGTAGAAGGAAAAAATATAAAAAAACAATATGGCGCATTAAAAGTCCTGGAAGGGGTTGATTTGAAATTAGACAGGAGCGATAGAGTCGCTTTTGTCGGGCAAAATGGACAAGGAAAGACAACTTTGGCCAAAATATTGGTAGGAGTAGAGCCGAGTACGGAAGGCGAAATTAAATTAGGGCATAATGTGTCTTTGGGCTATTATGCCCAAAATCAATCCGCCACCTTACAACCAAATTTAACCTTATTGCAAACAATGGAGAATGCCTCCCCACCTGAAATGCGGACCCGATTGCGAAAAATCTTGGGGGCATTCTTATTTAGCGGAGAAGATGTAGATAAAAAAGTATCTGTGCTTTCGGGAGGAGAACGAGCAAGGCTAGCCCTGGCCTGTATGCTCTTAAAACCCTTTAACTTATTAGTGTTAGATGAACCTACAAACCACCTTGATATTATTTCTAAAGACGTTTTAAAACAGTCACTAATGGAGTATGAGGGCACATTGATTGTGGTATCACACGACAGAGATTTTTTGGAAGGGCTAACAACTCGAACCATAGAATTTAGAGACAAAAAACTCTACGAGCATATTGGTGATGTCAACGCTTTTTTGGAAAAGCGAAAAATGGATAATATGCGACAGGTAGAACTACAAAAGGAGAAGATTCAAGCCGAAATTTCTGCAAAAAAAGAAAAAAAAAGACGAGTCTTTTGAAGAAAAAAAGACTCGAAAAAAACTCCAGCGCAAGGCTCAATATGCTGAGAGAAAAATTGAAGAAATCGAAAAGAAAATCGCCGCTATTGAAAAACAGATGGCCGTAGAAGGGTTTTATAAAAGCAATAACGTACAACAAGTCACAGAAGAATATGCGCAGCAAAAAAAGGATTTGGAACAAGTCATGGGGGGAAGTGGGTGGGAAGCAGCTACTCTAGCCTTAGAAAAATTGGAGAAACAGTAAAACTATTACAATGCCATTCAGCTACTAAACCACCAGACAATTTGATTCAACAAAAACTTGTTCAACTGCTACTAGCTCCTTTTTCTTTACTTTATGGATTTGCCATAAGCCTTCGTAATGTGGCCTATAAATATAATTTACTCAAGGGAGTAGAATTTAATTTGCCCGTCATTGCTGTTGGCAATTTGACTATTGGGGGGGCAGGCAAGACCCCACATATTGAATACCTGATTCGATTATTGAAAGATTACATTAACGTAGCCACTTTGAGTAGGGGATATGGTAGAAAAACAAAAGGCTTTCTACTGGTACAGCCAGGAAACACTGCTGCCGAAGTGGGAGATGAGCCATTGCAATTCAAGCGAAAGTACCCAGATATCATGGTCTCTGTAAGTGAGAATAGGACTTTTGCGATTCCGCAATTGGTCATGGAGCAGGCAGGTTTACAGGCCGTTTTACTCGATGATGCCTTTCAGCATCGGAGTATTGATCCTGGTTTAAACATACTGCTGACGGAATATCAATACCCTTATACCAAAGATTATTTGCTACCCGCTGGGAGGTTGAGAGAATGGGCTTCTGCTGCTCAAAGGGCGGATATAATTATTGTATCCAAATGTCCGGACGAATTATCTATGCAAGAACGATCTGCGATGATTGATGAGTTGCAACCTTTGGGTTACCAGCAAGTTTTTTTCTCTTATTATGTCTATCTGAAGCCTTATTACATTTTTAATCCCATTCATCGAATAGCCTTGAGCCCGAACTTAAATATCCTATTAATTAGTGCCATTGCCCGAACGGAGTACTTGGTGGAGCATTTGGAAATGCAAGTCGCTTCCGTGCGAATATTGCAATACGAAGATCACCACTATTTTACCAATTACGATATTTCCCATTTAAAGCGAAATTTTGAGCAAATACAGACACCCAACAAAATCATCCTAACTACAGAAAAAGATGCGATGCGGCTGGAATTGCACCGCTCTTATTTGATAGATCATAAACTGCCTGTTTTTGTCTTGCCGATAGAGGTGGCTTTTCACCAGGAAGACGCTCGAACCTTCGACGATTTAATCAAACAATTTTTATTGAATTTTAAGGTCTGAAGTCCAAATAAAAATCGTTTTCCGAGTTCTTATTGTTATTTTTAAGCTGTTTGCCTTTCAAATTCTACCTTTTCTTAAGCCATAACAACATTTGCTTTTAACTGTGTTATAAACCTTTAAAACAAATGTATTTTTTATAAATATTTAAAAACCCTCTAGACCCTTTTCAATCGCATCAAAATTTTAACAAAAAAAAGATTTCCGAATTCTAACCCAAGCCTACCAGTTATTTAAAAATTTTTACAGAAAGAACAATTCCTGCATGGCCAGCAACCTATTGCAGTTGGATATTCGATTTAAATGCCCTAACTTACAGACTATTAGAAGAATAGATAATAGGAAAAGGCAAAATAGTAAGCATTTTTTATAAAAAACAAGCATTGCATTTGCCAAAGAAAAAGTTCTTTTATTTACGGATGCAGACTGTTTTTTGTTTTATAATTACAGCCTGTTCTCGAATGGCATTATTCATCAAAGATTCGCAGAAAATTTAGTACTTTGTCGATTAACTTATATTTACAAAGTATTTAACTCATTATGGCTAATTTTATTCAAATAGTTTGGGGAAATAAAATCCGCTCCAAAAACTGACTAATAAAAAATTTTAGCTGGCCACCTTGTTGTGACATTATTCTTTTTTACAATTATTGCTTATACTCGCCACGAATCCTGATGCATTTATTGATATTTCTTCCAGAACATACTGGAAATCATCTGCTTATCAATAAAAATGCTATTTTATGACAGGAAAAAACTGCCCTAAAAAGTACGAATCATTAGTAGGTCACTTATCTTTGCAATACCTTCTGCACTATGATTAAGCTAAAATTATTGAACTTTTACGCTTTTTAGCATAAAGTTTGTAATAGTTTTAAAAATAATACGAAAGCGTATTATTAATATTCGAGTTTATAAGAACGTTCTGTGCAAATTCCAGGACTTCTTACTATTAAATCTGGGTCTCAATTTTAGATGCTACGTACCAATTTCTTATTTTTTAATTAAGTACCCATTTAATAGGAAAAACACAAGTATGGAAGTAACAACAACAACAAATTTATCCCCTCAGGCGAAGGCTGATTATGGCCTTGTCCTGCGCGCCATTGATGGCGATCAAAGAGCATATGCAAAACTAATGGATCGGTACCGAAACTCCATTTACCACATGATGTACAAAATGGTCAGTAATCGGGAAGATGCGGACGACTTGACATTAGAAGCTTTTGGCAAAGCTTTCAATAAGCTAGCGAGCTATACGCCTCGGTATGCTTTCAGCACCTGGTTGTTCAAAATTGCCATTAATAACTGCATAGACTACATTCGGAAGAAAAGATTACATCTGCTCTCCATTGATGATCCAATCGAACCGGGAGGCGATCACGATTATTCCAGCAACCTTAAGGCGGGCTCCTTAGACCCTGAAGAGAAATTTATTCGGGCACAAAGGGTAAAGCTAATGCGAGACATCCTTCAAAAACTCAATCTCAAATATCGCTTGATGATCGAGTTGCGTTTTTTTGAAGAACTGAGCTATGATGAAATCGCTACAGAGCTGGATATTCCACTCGGAACGGTAAAAGCACAATTATTCAGAGCGAAGGAAATTTTGTATAATTACCTTCAACAGCCTGGAGCAAGTGCTTATCTGGACTCTACTAAAAGGCGGGTCCGCCGGAAGGCCTTGGCTAATTAATTCAGGCAAGCGAGCGTATTAATTTTATCGAGCTCAACCACAGCCTCCATCCAAATGAGTGCTCCTTATTTGGATGCGGGCCGGTGATGGACCGACGAATTTTCTATCTTTCTAAAGATGGACAAATCGTCCTTTGCCCCTATTCTAAATACTTTTGTTCATTTTTTAAGTTTTTTTTAAGATTTCTGCTTAAAACTGTACCCCTTTAATAAAGCAGAACGTCCTAAGAGGGACTTGTAAAAATATTACAAGATTTTTGGAATATTTCTACCCAAAATCAACACACCCCTTAGATTAGAGTAAAAATTTGTGCTACTTTGCTACCTTTGCAAAGAAAGTACAAACCCAAATTGTTTGGAGCAGTCACTAAATAAGATGAAAATCTCGGATGAAGAACTCATTCGAAGTTACCTCGAAACGCAGAACTCAAGGTATTTCAACCAGCTTTACAGCAAATATTCTAGTAAGGTATTCAGTAAGTGTATTTCTTTGTTAAAAAATGAAGCGCATGCACAAGACGCCACTCAGGATATTTTTCTGAAAATCTTTTTGAATCTTTCCAAGTTTGGTGGTAAATCCAAATTCTCTACTTGGATTTATTCTATCACTTACAATTATTGTATAGACTTGATAAGAAAGAGAAAAAAGCATGGAAATATCTTTTCTGACGAAATCGAAAACGCACCGGATCTTGTGGAAGAAGTACCCGATAGTGCTTTGCTAGAGATAGAGGTCAAAAAACTCAAAAAAGTGCTGGACATCATTCCGGTAGGGGACAAAGCAGTTTTATTGATGAAGTATCAGGATGATATGTCCATTAGGGATATTTCTCACATATTAAATAAATCTGAAAGCGCTATCAAAATGAAATTGAAACGAGCCAAGCACAAAGCACAGCTAGTGTATCAGGAATTATTTAGTGAACAATCGGTAACTTAAGTAGTTAATGATCCGCATTGTATTTTAACCTTAAGTGTCTAAAAAGTTTAAATAAATCACTAATTGAAACTTATTAAAATTTTTAAACAGCAATTATTCTATATTTAGGCACTTATTAAAATCAACCGTCATGGCGAAGAATAATTTTCAGCGATTGGAAGAAGAAGAATTGAGTAGGTTGCCAGATTTGCCTTTAGGGATAAAACATAATGTCCATAATCACCTGGATAGCTTGAGAACTATTGGAGGGGTCATAGACTTGTATCTTTCCAAATTGGTTGATGTTTTTATCGCTATGACTGGTGGAAAACCAGAACGCCCGAGCAATACTTTTTTTTCTGATTCTGGACATAATCCTCCTACCGATCCGGATAGTGGAGGACCGGGAGGACCAGCTAATGGATAATTTGAACAAACAAAACAACTTTAGGGCTTAGGCAATTATATAATTTATCCTAAATGGGGTTATTATTTTCCTAAGTCCTTACCTTAAATAAACAAAAACTCTGGAGACCAACATACTTTTTTAAATGAGACTATTACAAAATTTGATTGATCAATCAATAGAATTTTTACCCAATCTGATTTTTGCAATTATTATCCTCCTAATTGGCTGGATAATTGCAAAACTTATCGCTCGCTTGACCAAAAAACTGCTGAAAGTATTAAAGATTGACGATTTTGCGGATCGGCTAAATAATATCGACATCGTTCAAAGGGCAAATCTGAGAATACTTCCTAGCTCGGTTATTAGCAAAATAGTATATTATGTTTTTATCCTAATAACTTTTGTGGTTGCTACCGATAATCTGGAAGTAGAAGCAGTGACAGACTTGATGACCAATCTGATCAACTACTTGCCCAGCCTGTTATCTGCATTGGTATTATTTGTCATCGGCTTAATTGTTGCAGACATAATAAGGGGAATTGTATTGACCACCTGTCAGTCGCTCGGTATTCCATCTGCTAAGATCATTTCCAGTATTGTTTTTTACTTCCTTTTTCTATCGGTAACCATGAGTGCTCTAGATCAGGCAAAAATTAGTACTGACTTCATCAACTCCAGCCTTACGATTATTATTGCAGGCATCGTAGGGGCTTTTGCCTTGGGCTATGGGCTCGCCTCCAAAAAGGTAATGGATAATTTTTTAGCTTCTTTTTATATTAAAAAAAGGTTTGCGGTTGGGGACCACATAACAATAGATGGCGTCAAAGGAGAAATTATGGAGATAGACAACAGTTCCTTTGTTTTAAAAACTGAAAAATCCAAGATCATATTTCCTTTAAGTAAATTGGCAGTCAACCAGATAGAAATCCACTAAGTAAAAGAAGAAATAAAGGGTGGTTGATGGAGTAGGAAAGGCGGATTCTTTCAGAACACCTTCTTTTTTCTTCTATTATTAAGGAGAAAGATCCCTCAAAGGAACCTCCCTCCCTACCCGTCAATTCATGAAAGAAGCAACCAAATGCTACTAGTTGTTTTTTACACGTTTCCTAGACTTTCTGTCACTTCTTTGAGAAATTTCTCGACCCATTTAAAGTCCTGTTTAAGGCTATGTTTTTTAGTGACTTATACCTATTATTGCGTCTTATTTAGCGTAAATTTATACGGTTTGAGCAGGACAAGTCTAAGCTCCTGGCCCTTGCCAAACCTAAACGGCTACTACTAAATTTTATAATGTAAAATCAGAAAAATGAGCAAAAAACGCACACTCCTCGCATTCATGCTTTTTTTATTTATTGGACTTCAAGCCCAGACATTAGAAGAATTAAAAGCAAAAAAAGCAGAGATCGAAGCTGCACAAGCTGCCAAACAAGCAGAAATGGACGCTTTTAATAAAGAAATTAGTGATCTTGATACTCAGATTGAAATTCTTTCGGGCTGGCAAAAGGGAATCAATGGCGTCATCGGCTTGAATTTCGCCAACTCTAGTAACTGGGCGAGCAATGCAAACCCCAACTCCTCTTCTTCCAATCTATCCATTGGGCTCAATGCTTATGCCAATAATATCAAAGAAAAAAGCTTTTGGAGAAATACTGGAATTGCTAACATTGGCTGGCAAAGCCTGGATACGAATACAGATGATGATGAGAAAGATGGCTTTCTGGACGATCGAACAACAGATGTGTTGAATATTTCCTCTCTGTATGGATATAGATTGAACCAAGACATAGCCATTTCTGGGCTGGGTGATTTGAACTCTTCTGTTTTTAATTTCTTAAGCCCTGGTTCTCTTGATTTTGGCTTGGGTGCAACCTGGACACCTCACCAAATCCCGAATTTGGTATTTGTTGTTCATCCATTGACTTATCACATTGCTTTTTCAGGACTGGATGGAGTGGGTTCCAGTGGCGGGCTGGGTACAAAAATTAAAGGAACTTATACGCATGAATTCCCGGGCGGAGTGGCGTGGACTTCCAACCTTGGTGCTTTTTTCCCTTATTCAAAAGCAGATGAAGTTGCTGGAGAACTGCCATTATTCGAATATACCTGGATAAACTCAGTCGCATTCAATGTCTGGAAGGGAATTGGCGTGGGGATAACCCTCGGCTTAAGACAGGCGGATTTTGAATTTGACGGGACGCAATGGTTTAATACGATTGGCTTATCTTATGGATTTTAGATATCTTTCTTTCTCGTACAACGGACTTTGGCCAGTTCGTGCTAAAGTCCGTTGTGCGTTTATGCATCTACATTCGCATATTTAGCATTGGCTTCGATGAAAGCTCGTCTGGGGGGCACTTCATCGCCCATCAACATAGAAAATACGCGATCTGCCTCAATTGTATCTTCAATGGTCACCTGGCGAAGTATCCGCGTTTCTGGGTCCATAGTCGTATCCCATAGCTGGTCGGCATTCATTTCGCCAAGCCCTTTATATCGCTGCACTTTCACGGAAGCGTCATTTTCTCCTTTTCCCAATTGGGCGATTGCCTCTTTGCGTTCTTCTTCGCTCCAGCAGTACACAGCATTTTTACCCTTTTTTACCAAGTACAAAGGCGGAGTAGCCACATAGACGTGTCCATTTTCGATTAGAGGGCGCATATAGCGGAAAAAGAAGGTCAAAATCAAAGTGACGATATGGCTACCATCTACATCTGCATCACACATGATTACTACCTTATAGTAGCGCAATTTTTCCATATTGAGAATTCGCTCGCCTTCTTCTCCTTCTTCAATGCGAACTCCTAGAGCGGTAAAAACATTCTTAATTTCCTCGTTTTCGTATATTTTATGCTCTAATGCTTTTTCTACATTCAAAATCTTGCCCCTTAGTGGCAAGATCGCCTGAAAGACCCGATCCCGACCCTGCTTGGCAGTTCCCCCTGCAGAATCTCCCTCTACCAAAAAGATTTCAGATTCTTCGGGATCCCTGGAAGAGCAATCAGACAGCTTTCCCGGAAGCCCACCTCCCGCTAAAACATTTTTACGCTGGACCATTTCCCGTGCTTTTCGCGCAGCATGGCGCGCGGTAGCAGCGAGGATGACTTTTTCAATGATTCGCTTCGCATCTTTGGGGTTTTCCTCTAGGTAGTAGGTAATGACTTCTCCTACGCATTGAGAAACAATGGCGGTTACTTCTGAATTGCCCAATTCGCCTTTGGTTTGCCCCTTAAATTGAGGTTCTGGCACTTTTACAGAAACCACTGCGGTCAATCCTTCTCTAAAATCTTCTCCTGAAAGATTGAACTTTAATTTTTTGAAAAAACCGTTTTCCTCTCCATACTGCTTGAATACCCGATTGACTGCTCTTCTAAAACCGTTGACGTGCGTTCCACCTTCTCTGGTATTGATATTATTGACAAAAGAAAAAATACTTTCAGAAAAAGAAGTGTTATAATTCATAGCCACTTCTACCTCGATACCTTCCTTTTTACCGACCACATGGATTGGGGTGGCGATTAGCTTTTGGCGAGCTTCGTCTAAAAACTCGACAAATTCGACCAATCCACCTTCGGAGTAAAAGGTCTGGGTGACAAAATTTCCTTTTTCATCTTTTCGGCGCTCGTCGGTCAGGGTAAGCGTTAATCCTTTGTTGAGATAAGACAATTCTTTTAAACGCCCTGCCAGCACATCGTATTTGTACTCCGCTATTTCAAAAATTTCAGGATCGGGCAGGAAGGTGACAAAGGTGCCAGTCAGATCTGTGTTTCCAACTGGTTTAACAGGACCTTGGGGTTTCCCCTTGCTGTATTCTTGCACGAATATTTTACCTTCTCTATGTACTTCTGCTTTTAAATGAGCAGATAAAGCATTGACACATGAAACGCCGACTCCATGCAAGCCCCCTGATACTTTGTAGGTATCCTTATCGAATTTGCCCCCTGCGTGCAATACAGTCATTACTACCTCCAAAGCGGACTTCTTTAGCTTTTCGTGCATTCCGGTCGGGATGCCTCGGCCATTATCTTTTACCGTAATAGAATTGTCTTGGTGGATGATAGTATCTATTTGGTTACAATAACCCGCCAGATGTTCGTCAATAGAATTATCTACGACTTCCCAGACTAGGTGGTGCAGCCCTTTTGTATCCGTGCTTCCAATATACATGCCAGGTCGTTTTCGCACGGCTTCCAGCCCTTCTAATGCTTGGATATTACTTGCGCTGTAATTGCCATTATTAGCGGCTGTTTTATTCTTTTTTTCTGCTATTTCCATTTTGCAAAAATACAAAATTTTTATGGCTTTATAAAGGGGGAATGAGGGTGGAGGTACAGGATAAATTTGTCATTATATCGCCAAGAAGGTGCGCCACTCTAATGTATGGTTGCAACACCGGAAGACGGATTGGCATACCCATTAGTCGAGGTATTTTTTTTACAAAAAAATTTTTATTATTGTAAAATTTTTTTCTTAAGCATTACTCATTTCCAATTTCAAAAGATTGGCGTAGAAACAAGTGATGGAGAATGAACTTTTTCAAACTAATCTTTTGAACTAGAAGGAAAGAAGTTAATGTTCGAACATTACTAAAAATTATAAAAAAGAAAGCATGACACAACAAGAAACTATTGCGAGATTAAAAGAAGGTAATCGAAGATTTGTCTCGGATAAATTAGATGGAAAATTACAGGATAGTTCAAGAAGGTATGAATTAACGGGAGGGCAACAACCTTATGCTATTATATTGAGCTGTGCAGACAGTAGGGTCGTACCCGAATTGGCATTTGATACAGGATTAGGGGAATTATTTGTAGTGCGAGTTGCCGGTAATGTGGCTAATAGTTCCTCCATTGCGAGTATAGAATACGCCGTAGCACATTGTGGTTCAAAAGTAATTTTGGTGTTAGGGCATCAAAGCTGCGGAGCAGTGACAGCGGCTGCCAAAGGCGGCGATAATGGCTATAACCTCAATCATTTGTTGTCGCATATTACTCCTGCACTTCAGGCTAGTAAGGAAAACGCGGAAATAAATGAAATAGTAAAGAAAAATGCCCAACTCACCGCTCAAGAATTGGTCAGTCGTTCTGCGATTATTAGCCAGTTTGTAGAGGCAGGAAAAGTGAAAATCGTACCCGCCTACTATAACTTGGATAGCGGGAAAGTAGATTTTATTTAAAATTTAAAAACCGGTCTCAGTGTAACTATAAAAAATGTATGTAAATAAGAATTTTGATTTTGAAAGCGTGATGCGCTTTTCTGGGGGGCATCTCATTTGGATTACCTTATGGGCTACTCTTGTAACTGTACTGTACAATGTTTTTCATTTTGAATGGTTCAGCATTCCCTGGTTGCCTATTTCGGTTATAGGTACAGCCGTGGCATTTTATATCGGTTTTAAAAATAATCAGGCTTATGACCGGCTTTGGGAAGCTCGAAAAATATGGGGGGCTATCGTCAATTCTAGCCGTATGTGGGGAGCCAATGTCAAAGCATATATTAGTAATCAATTTACAGAGGCCGAAGTAAGCGAAAAAATAATGCAATCTTGGCGCAAAAAATTGATTTATCGCCACATCGGATATCTTTACTCCTTGCGTAGCCAATTACTTATCCCTACCCCCTGGGAACATATCAGCCAGGGAGGGTATGTTGGCAGAACAACCGAAAAACGGATGAAGCGATGGGGGGTTGGTTTGCACAATGATCGTGTTACGAAAAAAGAACTGACGGAATTTCTTCCTTCAGGCGAGTTGAAAAGGCTGATTAATTATAAAAATACTGCTACGCAAATTATTGACCAACAAAGCCAAGACTTGGCCATTTTGCGGTCAAAAAATCTCATTGATGATTTTCGGCACATGGAATTGCAAAAGGTACTTAATGATTTTTACACCCACCAGGGCAAAGCCGAGCGAATCAAGAAATTTCCACTCCCTCGGCAATACGGGAGCATGAGTTTTATTTTTGTGGGTTTGTTTATCTTCTTGTTGCCTTTTGGGATGGTTTCTGAATTTCACAAACTGGGACACTGGGCAATATGGCTATCCGTACCCTTTACGGTAATTGTAGGTTGGGTCTATATTATGATGGAGTTGGTTGGCGATTATAGTGAAAACCCATTTGAAGGGCTTGGCAATGATATACCGATGCTTTCTTTGTGCCGAGTGATAGAAATTGACCTGAAAGAAATGCTTGGCGAAACGGACCTTCCTCCCAATATTGAAGCTAAAAATGGCGTGTTAATGTAATCAGAAACAGCTATTTTTCTGTATTTAAAATCAACATTCTTGTCGAAGCCGTAGCGACTAAAATGCCTTGGGGATTATGTGCTTTTGCGTGTAAAATTAAGTAGGATTTGCTTTTGCTCACCACCCAAGCATCAATAATAACAGTTTTGTCTTTGGGGGATAAAGGTTTTAGAAAAGTAATATTCAAGTCCAAGCTGGTAGTGGGCTTGCCGGCGACTAGCCCTGAAAAGGGGCCAAATGCAAAGTCAAAGAACACACCAAAATAACCTCCAAAGGTAATTCCAAAAGGGTTATTATACCTTTCTTTTACAGGAAAAGAAAGTTTTACAGATTTGCTGGGAATATATTCTAAAAAGGAAGCCCCTAAGCCCTTGGAAAATGGAGGAGGGATGATCGCTTTTGGTCCTATGTTTTGTTGTCTTAATGCTTCAAAAATTTGCCGAGTTAGCTTGTTCATCGCACATTTTTACTATTTAAAAAATATATCCTAAATGCAAAGAAAAATTTGCCCGTTTTTCCTCCAGATTATATTCTGCAGTCATTCGAACTGGACCGAGAGAGGTCGTTAAGCCGAATTCTGCACCCATGCCGACGATTTTATCTGCTGCTGCGTTGGTTAGTATGGTTGTTCCTTCATTGACTTTGATGTATTCCCTCACTTTGAATCGGCCATAATTAAATAATAAAGATGTAAAAAAACCGGACTTGAGTTCTGTCCTGAATTTTATACCCGAAAAGACATAAGAAGTCACGGGCAGCTCCATATAGTCCAGTCCAATAAATTCGGCATGGGTCAATTCACCGGGCACATTGCGCCCTAAATAAAAGAGATTCAGGTAGTTATCTTTTTCAAAGTCAATCCAGCCAGCATCGTTGTACCATTTAATAGCTAGTTGGTCGCTCAATGGAAAAATTTTGCTGAATTGCAGACGAGCTAGTTTATTGAAAAACCGCAAATCTTCTTTCAGCCTTATATTAGGCTGGGAAAATTTGCCGGCAAAAGAGAACTTGCCATCCAGAGAAAGGTGATAACCACTGCGGGGATAGCTAACTCGGTCATAAGTGTCGCTCAATAAACTCAAATAGGCGACGGTTTGCCCTAGCCGCAAATCCTCTGTATCCTTGTCAAAATATTTGGTTCGTTGGGAATATTGCTCAATCCCCAAGCCTAAAGATACCATAAAATGATTGCTGATACCCGAAAAAACATCCAGTCGCAAATCGTAATGGCTCAATAAAAATCGCTCCTCTTCATTGCCCTCGTCATCGTAATAATAAGCAGGATAGTGGTTTAATTTTCCACCCAAATGCAAGCCAATATTGGGTCGGGCGGCAGTATAGACCAGGTAATTTGCCTGTAAAAAGGGATTTTCTGAAATTTTTGCATCTACAGATAACCTAGAGCCACTCAATCCTCGATTTCGATAGGTTGCATTGAGCAATAAAGCGGCTTTTAGGTCACTATCGTAATTGGCACTTAGTTGTACAAACTCGCCACTTTGAGGCTCCGTTTTAATATCTAAGGTATAATTTCCCGTTTCATCGAGAATAAATTCATAATAGGCTTCTTTAAAAAACTGACTGCCAAATAGCTTTTTTATACGCGCTTCAATGCGCTCTAAAGAATAGGTTTTTTCGGGACGGATTCGGACGATGCTTTCCACCGTTTTTTGCTGCTTTGGAGAAATGCCCTTAAATCGAATATCGTTCACCACATAAGATTTGGGTTGTTTTAAAAATCTTTTTGGTAGAGGGGCCTTTCCGTTGATTAGTGCCAAGATTTCTGGCAACTTTTTCCTTGCAGCTCTTTCTCCCCTTGCTAAGAGCGAATCCGCATTAGAGAAGTCTAAAGCCCCATATTCATTGATATCGGGTCGAATGACAATATCCGCCGTATCAATGGCTTCCTGAACGGACTCTATCAAGCGATATGTACCTGTTTGCTCCAATACTTGCAGCAGCGAGGACAGTTCATCTTTTTTGTACAAAGGACTGGTAATGTCAATGGCTATAACCATATCTGCTCCCATATCTATCACCTCTTTTACGGGCAAATTGCTCGCTACACCGCCGTCAACCAATAATTTTCCGTCAATTTCAATAGGCTCAAAAATGGACGGAATAGACATACTGGCTCGCATGGATTTTGCCAGGGAGCCACTTTTTAAAACAACAGCTACTCCAGTTTCAAAATCTGCTGCTACGCAACGAAAAGGGATATCAAATTGGTCAAAACTGCTTTGTCCATGCACAGGAAAGGTTAATTGAGAGAGTAGCAAGCCAATTTTTTGCCCTTGTACAAAACCTCTAGGCAACTGAATTTTTCCATTTTCGATATTTAGTTGTAGCTGATAGCGGTCGGCAACCATTCTTTCCTCTATTGGCAAATCTGTGCGGCTCAATTCATCATTAAAATAATACTCCCAGTTTAATTCCTTTGCCAGTTCTTCCAATTCTTCTACGGAGTAACCAATGGCGTAGAGCCCACCAATGATGCTTCCAATGCTAGTGCCGGTAATGTAGTCAGGACGAATTCCTGCTTCTTCCAGCACTTTTAGCACGCCGATTTCGGCGATTCCTTTCGCCCCGCCGCCGCCGAAGGCATAGCCAATTTTGGGTCGTACTTTTTGGGCTTGTAATAAGCTGCTAAATGCAAAAAGGAAAAAAAAGATAATAGTGTGTTTTCTCATAATTTTTATAAAAATTAAGGACGAAAATACCTTTTTAAAACAAGAGTGTAAAAATCAAATCTTTCAAAATAAGCAAATGCTTATTCTAAGGAATAACAATTTTTACTATTAAAACATTTCAAAAATGAAAAAGGATCAGCCCTTAAAACGGGTAATGATTTTTAAAAAAACTATAAATAAGCGAATGAATTTTAGGCTACACTACAGTAAGTTGGCCATCTTCCTGCAATCCTATTTTGCTTCAAAAATTAAGAGCATTGTATTTACAAAATGGGACCCTATTGTAAGACGGATGTAGATTATAAGAATTTCTAAAATTTTTGTAATCTGGGCTTTTACCAGCTTACTTTTTTATCAAAAAAGAATTGTCCTACATCCTTTTTATAAAAACGCCTTTTTAATGAGCTATAATTTCTACCTTTAGGCCCTTCTTTAAGCATGGATTTAGAACAAAGCACTTGTACGTTTTTTAACTTTTGTTTACAAACATAGAATTATATGAAAAAATATATTTTGTTTTTATTGGTGAGCCTATTAATTGTCTCTTTAGCTTGTAATACCAATGTTCAAAAATCAATTGAAAAGAAGTCTTCGCCCAATCCAAAAAATATTATTTTGCTTATTGGAGATGGTATGGGCTTGGCCCAGCTTTCCACTAGCTTTTATTTTAATGACCAACCCTCTAATTTCTTGAGGTTCAAGCATATTGGTTTGCATCAGAATACACCTATTGGAGCTAAGATAACCGACTCTGCCGCAGGTGCAACTGCCTTTTCTACAGGTGTAAAGTCTTATAATGGTGCCATTGGCGTTGATCGCGATACGCAAGCAGTTGCCACTATTTTGGAAATTTTATCCAGAGAAGGATATAGTACTGGAGTCATTGCGACTTCCTCTATTGTTCATGCGACTCCTGCCTCTTTTTATGCACATACCAAATCGAGAAGAATGTATGAAACCATAGCGGAACAATTGATGCATTCTGAAGTGGATTTTTTTGCAGGCGGCGGGCATCAATTCTTTACGCAGAGGAGTGATGGGAAAGACTATTTGCAGGGATTAAAAGATAATGGTTTTGAAATAGATACAACTTCTTTGCCTGCTAAAAAACTAAGGGTTGATCAAAAATATGGCTATTTATTAGCACCCGATGCCATGCCAATGATGACAGAGGGTAGAGGAAATTTCTTGCCAAAAGCAACTGAAAAAGCACTGCAATATTTATCTCAAAGCGAGCATGGCTTTTTTCTAATGGTTGAAGGTTCACAAATTGACTGGGGGGGACATGCCAATGATGCCAATTATATTATTGAAGAGATGAAAGATTTTGATAAAACGGTTGGGGTCGCTTTGGATTTTGCAGAAAAAAACGACAATACTTTAGTGATTGTGACTGCTGATCACGAAACGGGCGGCTTTGCCCTGTCTTCTGTGACGGTGCGAAAGCAAGATGACTATCGAGGTATTAATCCAAGTTTTTCTACGGGGGGTCATACAGCGGCACTTATTCCAGTGCTGGCTTACGGACCAGGGGCAGAGCGATTTATGGGTATTTATCAAAATAATGAAATTTTTGAAAAAATGCTAAAGGAAAATGCAGGATATTAATCATTAGTTATCAATTATTGTATTATGGAGTCTTTTTTATATTGGCCATTAATTGTATTGCTACTTGGCACTTTAAGCGTTGTAGTTTTAATCGTGTTGCTTCGATTGCACGCTTTTATTGCCTTATTACTGGGAGCAATCATTGTGGGCATTTTAAGTAATACTTTGCCGGAAACGGGGCATCACTGGGTCGTTGCAGTCGAAACGGCGATGAAGGAATTTGGCATAACTGCTGGAAAAATCTCCTTTGTCATTGCGATTGCTTCCGTGTTGGGAGTTGCTTTAATGGAAAGTGGGGCGGCAGAAAAAATTGTCAATCAATTAATGCAGGCCTTTGGAGAAAGTCGCGCAGGAATCGCGCTGGTATTGGCGGGTTTTATTTTATCTATACCCGTTTTTTTTGATACAGTTTTCTTCTTATTAATCCCCTTGGCTATTGCTTTGGCTACAAAAACGGGAAAGAACTTTTTATTATATGTCATGGCAATTAGTTGTGGGGCTATCATTACCCACTCCTTAGTGCCGCCCACACCAGGTCCTTTGGTAATGGCAGAAACGCTTGATTTTAATTTGGGCTTGGTCATTATAGCAGGTTTATTATCTGGTTTGTTGCCTGCTATTGCTGGTTATAAATTCACACAAAGGCAGAATCGGATTATGCCCATTTCTCCTCCTGTTTTGATCAACGACAATGATCGCATGAATACGGGCACGTTGCCTTCCTTTGGCATTGCTATTATGCCCATCTTACTGCCTTTATTGCTGATTGTATTGGCCTCCATTTCTGCGGTCATTCACGAAGGCAGGGCGAATTCCTTGACGGCTGCAATTGCTTTTTTAGGCAATAAGAATGTGGCGATGTTTTTGGGTTTGGTCATTGCATTATGGCTTTGGGCGAAACAGAAAAATTTGGGTTTAAAAGCACTGGGTAAAGCGACCGAGCAACCCCTAGAATTGGCAGGCTTGATTATCCTGATAACTAGCGCCGGAGGTGCATTTGGTGCGATGATTCGCCATACGGGGATCGGTGCGATGATCCAAGAGTTATCTGCTAATGGCTTTAGTATTAACCTAATCGTGGTAGCCTGGTTAATGGCAGCAATATTAAAATTTGCACAAGGCTCGAGTACCGTATCCATTATCACAACGGCTGGAATTATGGCAGCTATTATGGAAACCAGCCTGGATCTTTCCTATCACCCTGTCTATATTTTTCTGGCGATTGGCTATGGTTCTATGGCTTTTTCCTGGATGAATGATAGCGGCTTTTGGATATTTGGAAAATTGAGCGGTATGACAGAAAAGCAAACGCTTCGATCCTGGACGGGCTTGTTATTTGTGGTAGCTGTCGCTGGATTTATTCAGGTTTTGGTCTTATCTTATTTGATGCCTTTTGTTTAAGAGTATGATTAAAAATTCATTCATTGGGTTTATTAAAAAGCGTCTTTTTCGCTCTGACTTCATAAATTTCCTTGATCAGAACAAAAAATACATCTTTTTTTCCTCCAAAAACGACTCTAAGGGAAGGGTGTTTAATTTTTTAGTTTATTTTCATATAAAGTTTTTCCCACCTCGTAATATTTGTCTCCTTCTTTCCAAAAGAGGGATTGATTTGTATTTCCAATTAAGCGGCAAGAATAAACATAAGACTGAAAAAACTTTAATAAATAATCATAATCTAAGGTTTGTGGCTCATCTCCCGGCTGGTGGTAGTATTTATTGATCTCGTCATCAAATGCGGTGAAACCTAAACTAAAAGTGGGGGCAGGCACGCCTTTTATGGCAAAATTCACATTGTCAGAACGATCAAATAAACCTTCTTCTGGCGCGGTATCTTCCATTGCCTTTAAACCAAAAGTAGCACAAGCTTTTTCGATCAAAGGTTGAGCGTGGGTGCGGGTCAAACCAATAATACTAGCTCGTGAAGTATCATTATATCCTCCATTGTCGCTATTAAAACAGTACACTACTTTTTCTAGGGGAATAAGGGGGTTATTTGCATAATAATTAGAACCAAGCAAGCCCTTTTCTTCACCGGTAAAGAAGATAAAGATTCCAGAGCGCTTCGTTGGGTGCTTTGCCAAGTTTTCCGCTGCGGAAAGGACCGTCACGGTACCCACGGCATTATCCCTTGCACCGTTATAGAGCGAATCACCCGTTTCATCTGCTCTTCCAATGCCCACATGGTCGTAATGAGCAGAGTAGATAACGAATTCATTTTTGAGTACAGGGTCCGTTCCTTCTACTATGCCGACGACATTATAAGTTTTAACCAACTCTTCTTTCACCCCACTAATGCTGAGGTTTCCTTTTTCTTTTGATGTCCGCAACTTGGAAACAGCCGCCCCATTCGCACCATTTAGCCAAATATGTGGGAAGGTGTTTTTTTCTGTGCTATTATCTACAATTGTTTGAGGTGCGTTTAAAAAGCGGATCAACAAATTCCAGGGAATTAGTTGTGAGCTATATATTTCTATTAGTGCTTTTGCTCCTTTTGCCTGTGCTTTTTTGCGCTTTTCCAAACTGGCAAAAAACCATTCTTGCGGATTGCTTTGGTCTTCATATCCAGCAATGGCGACGACTATTTTATCTTTAACGGTTGTTTTTTCAAAATCTGCATCCGTCCCCCTATTTACAAAAACCATTTCTGCATTTGCTTCTATATTTGCCGCTTTTAATAGGACAAAATCATTGGGTAAGCTAAGGCTTTCATCGCCAAATGTTAATACACCCTTTGTGGGCGGAATCACATTTTTCATGGGTACGGCCTGGAAATAGCCGTTTTGTCCTTCTATGGGTTGCACGCCGTACCGCATCAGGGAAGTCGCTAAGTAACGGGCGGCAATATTTAGCTCTGGTGAAGGCGTATTCCGGCCCTTCATTTCATCAGAGGCTAGGTAGTAGATATGCCCTTTAATAGTATTGACATTCACGGTTGTTTCTGTCAAGTTTTTATCTGTGAATACAGGCGGAGACTGAACGAATTCCTTTGTCTTGCAAGAAAATAAAAACAAGGCAGAAAATAACAAGAAACCCAGTTTTCTGGTCATTCTAATCAATTTTGCTAGTTAAAAACAACAAATGTAAGAATTTTAAACATCTTGGAGGCCTTGTTAGTAATTTGGAGCTTAGGATAAATTTTCCATTATCTACCAAATGGGATCATATAGATTACAAAAATTTCCGTAATTCGATCAATTTAGTTGAAAAAATACATCGAAAAATGGCATTAGCCAACGAGTTGATCGGAAATATTTGTAGTACCCTAAATTGTTTATATTTGTGAAATTTAAAAACCCATTACAAATCATCGAGCCATGCAAAAATCAATTGCTATTTTATGTGCTGGAGGCCCCGCCCCGGGCATTAACACCGTTATTAGCACTATTGCAAAAGTATTTCTAAGAGATGGTTATAAGATAATAGGGATACATGATGGTTATAAAAATTTATTTAATGGAAAAGCGGAAACGGTAAATATTAATTTTCACTATGCAGATAGAATTTTCCCCCGAGGGGGCTCTACTTTAAGGATGAGTAGGCATAAGCCAAAAGATGACGAATTTTCGACCGACTTTTTTAAAAATAATAATATAAAGCTCTTAGTGACTATAGGCGGAGATGATACAGCCTCTACCAGCAATCGCCTGGCAAAGTTTTTGGCCAAGAATAAAGTAAATATTCAAAATATTCATGTACCTAAAACCATTGATAATGACATTCCCCTGCCAGATAGGGTGCCTACTTTTGGCTTTAATTCTGCCAAAGATGCTGGAGTGGAGATTGGAAATATTGTCTATGAAGATGCCCGTACGAGCGGCAATTGGTTCGTCATTTCGTCTATGGGGCGGTCAGCGGGACACCTCGCCTTTGAAATTGGGGCGAGTTGCCATTTTCCGATCATTATTATTCCAGAGATGTTTAGTAAGACTAAAATTACGCTTAATAAAATTATCAGCTTGATTATTTCTTCTATGATTCGGCGGAAAATGGAGGGCGTTGATTATGGTGTCGCTATTATAAGCGAAGGAATCTTCCATATATTAGATCAGGAGGAGATCAAAAATTGTGGCATCACCTTTACTTATGATGCCCACGGTCATCCAGAGTTGGGGAATGTAAGTAAAGCCCATATTATTAATGTATTGGTTCAAAGAAGATTAAAGGAATTAGATATTAGAGTAAAGAGCCGTCCGGTGGAATTGGGCTACGAGTTGCGTTGCCACCGTCCAGTTGCTTATGACCTAACCCTTTGCACTATTTTGGGTATGGGGGTTAAAAAACTATATGAAGAAGGAAAGAAAGGGTGTATCGTTTCCACCACTCGAAATGCGGAAATAATGCCTGTCTTCATGAAAGATATCGAAGATGAAAATGGCAAAATTCCTCCCCGTTTAGTGGATATTAATACGGAGTTTTTTCAGATGGTCATGAGCGACCTGCACGTTTTGACAAAAAAGGATTATCAGGGAGCCAAAAAATGGGTCGCCATTCCTGAGGCTTATGATTTTTACAGACTATTGGAATGGGATTACTCTAAGGCTTTGCTTAGACCAATTGCCTAAAGCTAATGTTCGGTCGAATTTAAAATGGAAAAGTGCTTACATGGGCTTTAGCCCATAGCTGTGGATCTATAGACCATTTTTTAAAAACTTAATCCGTCAGCGAATTTATAATGAAAAAAATACTACTTTTATTGACAATCATTTTGGTTTTGATGATCACCTGGTTTTTGTTTACTCCCAGTCCCATTGATCCCGTTGCCTGGACACCGCCAAAAGCACCCGAGCTAGTCGGGCCATATCAGCAAAATAACCGGCTCGCTGCCCTGGAAATCTTATTTGAAGGCCAGTGCCATCAATGCGAGGATATTGCCATTGACTCTATGGGTAGGATTTATGGAGGGGAGTTGCAAGGAAACATTATGGTTTTTGAAAACGGTAAGCGTCGGGTATTGGCAAATACGGGCGGCCGTCCGCTGGGTTTGCATTTCGATGCTGCTCAAAATCTAATCGTAGCCGATGCCATAAAAGGCTTATTATCAATTGATAATCAAGGATTTATTACCACTTTAGTGGATGAGTACAAGGGCAAGAAGCTCCTTTTTGTGGATGATTTAGAAATAGCTGCCGACGGTATCATATATTTTTCGGATGCTTCCAATAAATTTGGTTTTTTTAATAATAAACTGGACATACTAGAAGGCAGAGGCAATGGCAGCTTGTACAGTTATCATCCAAAAACAGGCGAAACAAAAAAGCTATTAGGCAACTTGCGTTTTGCCAATGGCATTGCGGTAGCACATGACCAGTCTTATGTCTTGGTGAACGAAACGGGCAGATACCGCACGCAACGTTATTGGCTAACTGGTCCGAAAGCTGGTCAAGCTGACTTATTTATTGAAAATCTGCCTGGATTTCCCGATGGCATTTCACAGGGAGCGAATGGCTTGTTTTGGCTAGCACTTATTTCTCCACGCCAACAGTCTTTGGACGATATTTCTGATCGCCCTTTTATAAAAAACCTGGTAGCTAAGCTGCCTGACTTTATGCAACCAGCAGCGGTTCACTACGGTTTTGTACTAGGCTTGGACGGAAATGGGCATGTTGTGCATAATTGGCAAGACCCCGCTGGAAAATTTTCGGAAATTACCAGCGTGCAGCAATTTGGGGATGTTATTTATTTGGGATCTTTGTATGAAAGCGGAATTGGAAAAATGACTATACCAGAATGAATTTTTGATGCCTATCATGCTAAAGTCCACTGCACAGAATTTTTTTTTTGTATAAAAAATAAATTAATGAAAAAAACAGTCACCTTGACCTTCTTGGTCCTATTTTCTTTCAATCTGCAAGCCTGGTGGGATCACGGCCACCTCGTAACGGCTATGATTGCCTACGAACACTTGGATCCTGCTGCCAAAAAACGGGTGGATGAATTGGCTCAACAACTGAATAGAGATTACCCTTATATCAATCATTTTATTGCCACAGGCCCTTGGCCGGACGACCTCAAGGCAGAAGGCGTACGCACTTTTGACACTTGGCATTATACCAATATCCCCTTGAATACTTCTCGTCTGGCTCTAGCCGACGCGCCAGTCATTGATATTATTTGGGCGATCAATCAAATGCAGACGGTTTTGGCCAGCGAAACGGCAAAAGAAGTGGATAAAGCGAGGCATCTGGCTTTTTTAGTCCACCTGGTTGGCGATTTGCATCAGCCTTTACACAGCACTTCGGTTCACGATAATGAACGACCGGGCGGCAATATTGGCGGCAATGCTTTTAAGTTGAAAGGGAAATGGAGCAATTTGCACGCCCTTTGGGATGATGGCTGTGGCTTTTTGAGCGATTATAATGACATCAATCCTTATGGAGAACCCAAAGAGCCTCTGGAAAAAAAGGAAATCAAGCGGATTAAAAAACTGGCAAAAGAACTCATGGAGGAATATCCGATCAATTATTTTCATAATGTTCATGAATTGGATCCCGATTTTTGGGCTTTAGAAAGCCATAAACTGGCAATCAAATATGGCTATCGAGGAACGAATGAGGTGCGCGATAATGGCTTTAAAAAATGGCTTCGCCCAAATGAGGAGCCCTCCGAACTTTATTTGAAAAATGGACAAAGAATCGTAAAGGAACGGCTGGCATTGGCTGGATATCGCTTGGCAAAAGTACTCAATCGGCTTTTTGGCGAACAGTAATTCAGCGCACTAAATCGGAATTTTATTGTTGTTTTTTCTAAAGACAAGAAAATAAATAATAGACATACAGCCCATAAGAACAAGTTATTTTATCGGTTTCCTGAGCTAAAATTATAACGAATTGCGTTGGTAAATAAAGTTTAATTTCAATGGGAGTAAATAATGATCTTTTAGTTTTAGGCTAGACGTTCCGGAGGTTAAGAAGGCCTGAAAACACGATAAGAATTAGCAACTAGACTTTCAGAGGGAATGATTATTAAAATTTACTACCAACACAAATCGTTAAAATTGACATACTCTATTTTTTTATTAACGACCAGAATAAAAATACCCCCCCTAACCTACTGCTTTAAAGAGAGAATCAGTAAGTGGGGGGGTTAGTATCTTTAATTCTAGATTATTTCAAGGTGTGGGAGGCAATTGATACTTCAAAATTATGGGGTATTTTGCCTTTTCTTATAGTCAAATGTAGGTCTTAATAGACTAAAAAAGCAATTGGCTATAAGATGTATATACCTTATAGCCAATCCTTTTTATATTGAAATAATGCTTTTTTAATAGACCTGAAACAAGCGTTGGAATTATTCCTGAATACCTGCCTAAACTTTCAAGTTATTCAAATCTATAATAACTTGCCTTAACAAATTTGCGTAAAAAATAGATTCAAAAATTGTATATTTTTACATTAAAACCTACTTTTTAGAACGATTGGTCAATTTGAGTGTTTGCAATAATTCAATACCTCAGAAGTCTCTTTTTGCTTAAAATAGGACCTAATTAATTTGTCGTAAAAAATTAATGAAGTTTTTCATTTCTAAAGCATGGGTTGGGACTTCCTATAATCATCGTAAATGATTAAATGTCTGTTAGATCAATAGTAATTATTTTCATCATGTAAAGATTTAATTATTAGTAAGATGTAACAAACTTACTAAGCCTTTTTGGGAGCAGAATCATCAATGGCAGGAAATAAATAGAGAGGAAAGATTAGGAGAAAATATCTATACCCTTTTAGAAATCAACAGGCTTAAAAAAAAAAACACACTGGGCTTTAGAGAGCCAGGAAGGACAAGCAAGCAAAACTACAAACTATTTTTTAGTTAATTATTTTCAATTTTTGGTTTTTTTAGACTGTGATAGTGGAGAGAAAATGGAGGTAAAACTAAAAAAATAACAAGATCAAGATCTAGTTCATTAATAAAAATGAAAGACCTCCAGGAATTAATAAAAATCATCAACCCTCAAAAGATCAAAAACCTTACCATAATTGGCGGAAAGAACAGCAAATTGAGAAAATTGTACAATAAACTATACAAAGAAGCGAATTATTCTGAAAAAGAAGCTATAAAACGGTTTTTTCCTAAAGCGGGCAACCCCAAACAAGCTTTTGCCGACTTAAAGAATGCGCTCAAAAATGAATTATTAAAGACCCTGTTTTTAATCCGGATTGACCAAGGCTTTAGTGCCTATCAAAGGGCTTATTTTTTATGTTATCGAGACTATGCCATTTTTAAAATACTTCTTGCGCTATTGGCGAAAAATACGGCTATTAAAATTGGAAACAAATTATTAAAAAGAACGCTAAAGTTTGAATTTACTGAACTTTCCTTGTCTATAGCCAGAGATTTGCTTTTATACTTTTCTATGACAAAAAGCGATATAAAGGAGTTCAATTATTATAGCCCTATTATAGAAGAGCAAAAAAGACATCTAGAAAAAGAAATACTCTTAGAACGAGATTACATAGCATTGGAAATGTCATTGGCAAAAAAACAGCCTCTAACGGGTTTGGTGGAAGCTTTTTTTGAAAGTACTTCTTTGACTAAGGAGAACCTGTCTTTTAAAGAAACATATAAGGTCATTTTTTATGCTTTTTGTAATTTGGTAACGCATCAAGAAGTCCTAGCCAACAGCAATCAAGCCATTGCCTATTGTGAACAAGCCATTGAGACCCTTCAACAAAAAACTTATCCATTGCCGGTTACGCCCTATTTGTTTTTTTATTCCAAAAGCATTCCCCATTGCCTTCAGACCCAAAATTGGGAAAAAGGCAGCCAACTAATTGGAGATTGCCTAGAGCTATTGCCCCGAAAATCTTATAATTATCACGCCTTTTTATTTTATCAAGTGATGCTTGCTTTTCATAGCGGCAATTATCAATTGGCTTATGAGGCATTAAAAAAACATAAAAAGAGCACCCTGAATTCGCAAAAAATGATCGAACAATGGAAAATGGCCGAAGCCTGGGTTGCCTTGTTTATTGGTTGGAAAAAAATTGAAGCAGAAGGGATCCCCCGTAGCTTTAAAGTGTTTAAGTTCATCAATGAAACGCCCAATTTTGCGAAGGACAAAAGCGGCAATAATGCAGCTATTCAGATCATTAAGTTTTTGCTGCTCTTTCAAAGGGAAAATTTTAACAAAATATTCGATACCACGCAAGCCCTAAAGATTTATAGTTATCGGTATTTGCGGAATGCCAGAACGATGCGGACTTATGCGATGATTCGCACTTTATGCGCCATAGCAGATACTTCTTTTGACAAAGCCATAGCTCGCGAAAAATGTCAGCCTTACTATGAGCGACTAAAGGCAAATCCCCTCAATTTTTTGGAGCAACGCACCGTAGAAATTGTGCCATTTGAATTGCTGGTGGAAGAGGTGTTGAACCGATTGTAGTTTGTGTTTGTATTGTTGAAAATTATTTTTTGACTTTGCTTTTCCAAAACTACCCAACTTACACTCAAAAAAACTATTTTTGTGAAAAAAATTGAGCCTGTTTAAATTTCATTTTTGATAGCTGGCTTTTACAGCCTAAAAGATAAAGTTTGAACAAGCTTTAGAAGGACAGAAGAGAAGGACAGAAGAGAAGGGCGGGTTAATGTAAAAAGGACCGATTGTAGTTTACAAAGTACTTAATATATTATTTCACTATTCACTCTTTGCCGCTTGAAGGGAGCAAAATCTTTCCTTTTTATATATTACCTAAATGTTGGAGCATAAAAACTCACACTCTTTTACTTTTCCTTTTTGACTTATTTAACTTGAGACGGATCATCAATCAAGAGCGATAGATGATGAATGTTTGCATCACCCAAATCGGAGATATGCACTTTAGGCAAATCATTGGGCAACAAGACTTAAAGGATAAACTTACCCAAATGGTAGAGGTAGATCGAACCCCTCATGCCTTATTGTTTTTGGGACCGGGTGGCTGTGGAAAACTGGCCATGGCGATTGCCTTAGCCCAGTACATTTTATGTGAACACCGACGAGAAAATGAAAGTTGTGGAAGCTGCCAGAATTGTCAGAAGATCAACAAGTTAGCACATCCAGACATACATTTTTCCTATCCGGTAGTAGGAGCAAAAATGACGAGCGTAGATTATTTGAAACAGTGGCGTACTGCAATTTTGAACAATCCTTATATGGATATAAATTATTGGCTGCAATTCATTGGTGCGGGGAATAAGCAGGGCAATATCAACAAGGAAGAATGTCTGCGGATCATCAAGCAATTAAGTCTAAAATCTTTTGAAACGAACCATAAAATACTCCTACTTTGGCTGCCAGAATATTTAAAAAAAGAGGGGAATCGCTTGTTAAAATTAATCGAAGAACCGCCTGACCAAACCATTTTTATTTTGGTGGCGGAAGAGTCTGAATATATTTTAAATACGCTATTATCTCGCTGCCAACTTGTAAAATTTAAAGCTTTATCGGACGAAGAAGTAGTAATGGGCTTGATCGAAAAAACAAGCACTGATAGAGAAAGGGCGGAAGCGGTTGCTTATTTGGCCAATGGCAACTTTAATGAGGCCTTATCGTTGACCAATAATTCAGAGGATGATAATGCTGTATTATTTTTGGAGTGGATGCGAAAATGCTATCAAGGAAATGGGGCAGCGTTGATTCCTTGGATAGAGCGATTTGCCAGCTTGGGCAGAGAGCGACAAAAGCACTTCTTTCAGTACGGGTTGCATTTTATGCGCGAATTTCTGGTTTATAAAATTACAGAAAACAAAAAAGTCAGATTGAGCGATCAAGAACTGAAAACGGTGATGGGCTTGTCAAAAGTAATGACTTTTGAACAAATAGAACCAATTGTCCAAGTATTGAGTGATAGCTATTATTTCATTGAACGGAATGCAAATATCAAAGTAATGAGTTTGGATGCCTCGATTCAATTGAATAAAATTTTTAGAAACGGAGGTAGTGCATAGTATCCGCACGACAGACTTTAGCGCGCTGAAATGTTAGAGCAAGCTATCTCTTAATTTTTTTTTCTTCTTTGACAAATTGTGTGGAACAAAGCCATTTAAAAGGGCGAGGCCTATTAAGGACGAGTATTTTAAATGGCTTTATTCCTCCATAACACAATTTTTGTCAAAGAACCTTTTTTTTAATAGTCTTTTTTGATATATCTCCTGTCTCTTTCAAAGTGAAAAGCAGAGTTGATTACTAAATTACGGGATTTGTCAAAGAATCAAAAATAATAAAAATGTCTTGTATATCGTGTTCGACAGAGGATGGTGGAAAGCCTGTGGGCTGTAATAACAACGGCGGTTGCGCAAGCGGCGGTTGTAATAAATTAAATAGCTACGATTGGTTGACAAAAATGGATATCGTTGACTTGAACGCATTCGAAATAGTCGAGGTGAGTTTTAAAAATGGAGCGAGAAAAGGTTTTTATTATAATCCTCCGCCTGCCCGAGCTATTATTGGAGATAGCGTTGTAGTAGAATCTTCTAGTGGGTATGATATTGGTCGAATCACTTTGACAGGAGAGCTTGT
Source organism: Saprospiraceae bacterium (assembly GCA_965222705.1). GTDB lineage: Bacteria > Bacteroidota > Bacteroidia > Chitinophagales > Saprospiraceae > JAFMDF01. Next base: position 51,498 of record CBDCUO010000027.1, read on the forward strand.
CCGCCTGCAAATGAAGAAAAAGCGCTTTTCTGAAGATAATTTTTTTCCAAAAATTATTCGAAGGGCCAATGAGCGCGATTTAGAAAAACTGGCAGAAGTCCGCTCGCTCGAATTGGGCGCTCTGGTGAGAGCTAGAGCTATTGCGCGCAGCTTAAATCTCGAAATGAAGCTGGGCGATGTAGAGTATCAGGGGGATCGGCGGAAGGCAACTTTTTATTATACGGCTGACGGACGGGTGGACTTTAGGGAATTAATTCGACATTATGCCAAAGAGTTTAAGGTGAAAATTGAGATGCGTCAGATTGGGGCGAGGCAAGAATCTGCCCGTATTGGAGGTTTAGGTTCCTGCGGCCGGGAGTTGTGCTGTTCTACCTGGCTGACCAACTTTAAGTCAGTTACTACGGGAGCGGCGCGTTATCAGAACCTGGCAATCAACCAATCAAAGCTGTCCGGTCAATGCGGGCGGCTAAAGTGTTGCCTCAACTATGAATTGGATACTTACCTGGATGCTTTACAAGATTTTCCTAAAAATCCAGAAAAGCTAATCACAGAAGCGGGTACAGCCATTTTGCTTAAAACAGATATTTTTAAGCGATCTATGGTGTATATGTACGAAGATACCAACCATAGAAGGCGGTTCATTACTATTGGGGTGGATCGGGTGAAGGAGGTACTCGAAATGAATGCACGGGGAGAAAGACCACTAGAACTTGCAAGCAGTAGCATTATAGAAATAGAAGGGGAAGAAAATGTGATGGATTTTGAAGATGTCACAGGCGCAGTAGAGCTGCCGCCAGAAGAAAGACGCAGAAGGAAAAAAAGAGGCGGCAGGCGGCGAGGCCGAGATAATCGAAGAACAGAGGACGAACGGAATAAAGCCTCCAAAAACAAGGCGAAGCATTCCGGACGAAGACGAAAAAATAAATCGGATAGAAAAGACAGGAAAAAATAGTGCCTATATGGGTTTGCTTTACTCAATCACCCTAAATCCCAATTTTTCAATATCTGCCCAAAATAGCGGATAAGACTTTTCTACCACCATTGGTTCTTCGATATGGATCGTACCAAATTGGGCTAAGGGAGCAAATGCCATAGCCATTCGATGATCCTCATAAGTAGCGAAAACGGGTGCATTAATAATTGCTTTTCCCTCAACCATAAAATATTCCTTTCCAGATAGGGGTGTAAATCGTTTGGGCAACGAAGATAAGTAAACCTGAACTTTTCCTAGTTCTTTTTGCAAGGCGGCAATTCGGTCGGTTTCTTTTATTCGCAAGGTTTTTAAGCCGGTCAATAAGCCTGGTACGCCCAGTCCGCCACAAATCACGGCAATCGTTTGCGCTAAATCGGGACACTTTATAAAATCCCATTCAAATGCTGGGGGAAGTTTGTGACTTATTTTGGTGAGCCGAACCCCTGTTGAATTAAAAGTTGATTGTATGCCAAAAAGGGGCATCATTTCCACCAAAACCGAATCTCCCTGAATGCTTTCTTCAAATAAACCATTCAATTGCACATCCACCTCTTTGGCAAAAGCTGCCATCGCATAATAATAGGAAGCGGCCGACCAATCCGCCTCTACGGTGAAGGGTCGAGCCTGATATTTTTGGGGAGCGATCTTAATCCTATTGCCTTCCCACTGATGCAGGACACTAAAATAGGTCATCAGGTTCAAAGTCATTTCAATATAGGGGCGAGATACTATTTCGCCTTCCAAAATCAGTTCCAGTCCATTTGGCAAAGTGGGAGCAATCATTAATAAAGCGGAAATATACTGACTGCTCGTTCCTGCGGAAATACTTATTTGATTGGATTGCCCAATCTTATTAGGAGGGTGTATTTTTAGAGGCGGATAGCCTTCTTTCTTTAAGTATTCGATATTAGCTCCCAACTGCTTTAAGGCATCTACCAAAACGCCAATAGGTCGCTGCTTCATCCGCTCCGTACCTGTCAAAACCTGTACCCCTTGCTGCATAGACAAATAAGCGGTTAGAAAGCGAAAGGTTGTTCCTGCGGCCTCTGCATCTCTAGTGGTGGCATTGCTTTTCAATAATTGATCCATCAATACGGTATCTCTTGAATTGGATAATTTATGAATAGGAAAATCCTCTTCACACAAGGCTCTAATCATCAAAGCGCGATTGGCGATGCTTTTGGAACCATTGAGTGTAATCGTGCCTTTTAGGCCTTTAGTATCTTTGCTAATTATCGCGGTAGTCATATTAAGAAGCCCAATTTTTTAGAGCTGCAAATATGCTAATTTTTTCCCTATTATGCTTTCTTGACTTCTGATAAAGGTGAGGTTATGTAGCAGGGAGCTTTGCAAAGCTAATGGTGTTTATTAGCAAATATTTTGGGGACAGAAAATGGGGGCATCATTTCTACAAATAGGACCAGGGCTACACTATTTTCTGAGCATTTTATATAATCAAATTGACTTTAAAAAACGATAAATAGAGTTAATTTGACATTTTATTTCTTTTTTTTAGAAATATTGACAAATTTTGTAACCTAATCATAAAACCTAAATTATTATGACAGAAGCAAAAACATTTATCAGCGAAAGCCAGCAGTACATCGAACGAGAACACCGCTATGGTGCCCATAATTATCACCCTTTACCGGTCGTCCTGGAGCGAGGTGCAGGCGCATCTGTTTGGGATATAGAGGGTAAACATTATTACGACTTTTTGTCTGCTTACTCCGCAGTCAATCAGGGGCATTGCCATCCGAGAATTGTTGAGGTGCTTAAAAAACAGGCGGAACAGTTGACGCTTACTTCACGGGCTTTTTATAATAATTTGTTGGGCGAGTATGAAGCGTACATCACCAAATTATTTGGCTATGACAAGGTTTTGCCGATGAATTCTGGCGTGGAAGGCGTTGAAACGGCTATGAAACTATGCCGGAAATGGGGCTATGAGGTAAAAGGCATCCCACAGCACCAGGCGAAAATTGTTTTTGCAACGGGCAATTTTCACGGACGGACACTGTCGGTCATTTCTGCTTCCTGTGATCCAGACAGTAGGGGGGGCTTTGGCCCGTATATGGAAGGGATTCAGGTTGTATTGTATAATGATTTGGCTGCTTTGGAAGACGTTTTTAAAAGAGATAAAAATATTGCTGCCTTTATCGTAGAACCCATTCAGGGAGAGGCAGGTGTGATTGTTCCCGATGCCCATTATTTGCCTGGAGTAGCTGCGCTTTGCCAGCAATATAACGTGCTATTTGTAGCCGATGAGATCCAGACGGGCATTGCCCGAACGGGAAAAATGCTTTGCTGCGATCATTACGGTGTGCGGCCAGATATTTTAATTTTGGGAAAAGCATTATCCGGTGGAGTATTGCCCGTTTCGGCCGTTTTAGCTGATGATGAAATCATGTTGACCATTAAGCCGGGAGAGCATGGCTCTACTTTTGGTGGGAATCCACTAGCTTGTGCCGTTGCTATGGAAGCTTTAAAGGTGGTCATTGATGAAAATCTGGCAGGGAAAGCAGACTATTTGGGCAAGAGGCTTCGAGCGGGCTTAAATAAAATAGCTGCAAAGAATAGCCTGATTCAAACCGTTAGAGGTAAGGGCTTATTGAATGCCATAGTGATTGATTCAGAAGAGACTTCTCCCTTAGCCTGGAATATTTGTTTAAAATTCAGAGATAATGGCTTGTTGGCGAAGCCTACGCATGGCAATAAAATTCGCTTTGCACCGCCTTTGGTTATCACAGAAGAGCAAATTGACGAGTGCCTAGATATTATTGACCGATCTTTGGCTGCGAGCGAGGAATGAGCACCTATAGCAAGTGATTAAAAGATAAATTCGACATTTAAGTTTTTGAATTGAATGATTTTATAAGTTTTCAGCTCCTACAAAAATCATTCATTTTAAAAACGTCGAATTTGTTTTTTAATGTTTCATAGTCACTAATACGATCCTAACCTTATGCCCAACCAACAACTGTCCTCCAATATTTTAATGGTTCGCCCAGCCAATTTTGGTTTTAACCCCGAAACGGCGGATAATAATGCTTTTCAGACGAATGACAGCCGTTTGAGTAGAGAGGAAGTCAGACAAAAAGCAATCGAAGAATTTGACGCTTTTGTTGACAAATTACAGTCGGCAGGGATTCATGTTATCGTTTATCAAGACCCAGCAATTCCGATATTGACCGATGCTATATTTCCCAATAACTGGATTACTTGTCATGAAGAAGGATTGATCATTACCTATCCTATGTTTTCGGTCAATCGACGGGGGGAGCGTCGGGCAGAAATTATGGACCTGCTCAATGATCATTTTACTATTAAAACCCATATTAAGCTAGAAAACTGGGAGCAAAACCATCAATTTTTGGAAGGGACTGGAAGCATGATCCTGGATCGCCCTAATAAAATAATCTATGCTTGCCTAAGTGCCAGAACAAACGAAGAGTTGCTGGACCAATTTTGCCATTTTATGGGTTATAAAAAGGTCGTTTTTGATGCGCTTGATAAGGACGGACTAGCCATCTATCATACCAACGTGATGATGGCGCTGGGAGAAGATTTCGTTGTCATTTGCCTGGATACGATCCGTGACAAAAGACAAAAGACAGTATTAAAAAATACTTTTGCAAAAACAGGGAGAGAAGCTATTGCTATTTCCTTAGCACAAATGGAGGCTTTTGCAGGAAATATGCTGCAAGTGAAAAACAAAAAGGGCCAAACCTTTTTAGTCATGTCTTCTCAAGCCTATCATGCCTTAACTACTGCTCAAATCGAGCAAATTGAAAAGCATACGCAGATTTTACACAGTGATCTAAAGGTGATTGAAACCTATGGGGGTGGAAGTGCCAGGTGTATGATGGCGGAGGTGTTTTTGCCTGATCGGAAATAATGCTACTCCTATTTTAAAATTTGTACAAGGAACCTTAATCTGCTGAAACACAACAGGTTAAAACTTATTGGACGAATTGAAAATGAAAAAGCTATACGGTCATTTCCTCTTTGTCCTTGAAAACAAAGTCACTTCTTTGCTAAAAATAAAATCAATAATCACACCGACCCAGGAATTATAGGCGTGCAAATTATTATAAAATTCTGGTGCCATTTTTCGCAATTGGGGTAAGCGACTACCGGGGATAGTTGGGAAATCATGGTGTTCATTATGATAGCCTACGTTAAAAGTAATTTTGTTTAAAGGCCCATAATAAGAGTAGGTTTCTTGCCCTTCTTCAAAAACGTAATGCTCAGATATAAAATGCCCGGCCGTCGGGTGTAAACTTCCCGCCAAAAAGAGGGAAAGCAATAAATACAACAAACCAGACCAGCCAGCAAAAGGCAGATAAATCGCCATTGCCGTTAGTTGAAAAATAATGTTGTAAATCTGCCACTTATCTAGTTTAATGCGTTTTACGATGATGGGGCGAAAGGCATAGGTGAAGATTTGATTCAAAAACCAAAACATTTTACCAAAAACGCCTTTAAAAGTCCTCGCCTCCGCTACGGTTGGAATGTCCGTATCAACGCCGTCTTTTCCCTGATCCCAATGGTGCAGCGCATGATAGATTTTAAAAGAAATAGCATAGGGAAAAACGATGGGCAGATTCGCAATCAAAGCCAGAATATTATTGGCTTTTTTTGATTTAAATGCCAGATAGTGCGTAATTTCATGAATAGCTAAAAACAGCGCCGCCGCAATCGTTGCTCCAATAATATAAGTGACCAAGATAAAAGGCAACCAAGACAACTGATGAACAAATAGCGCAATAGTCAGTTGAGCGATGACCATTGCAACGGTCACATACTTTAATTTCGGGTCTATACCAAATAGTTCTTTAACTTCAGGATGTGCTGCCAATATTTCTTTCCTGCGCTGAAAATGAGGTTCTCGATCTTCTACCCAATAAAAATCATTTCTCGCTTTAGTTGGTTTACTCATATAGTTATAAGTTTTGAGCGTACTTTTATTTTGGACAAATATCCAATATTTTAATCACTTTCTAGCTTTTAAACCCAATAAAATTGCTTTGCTCATTCCATATCAAAAGGCACGTTCCGTTTAAAAGCACAACCGAAATCAACAATGGATTCCGTTTTGAGCACGCCTTTGATGTGATCTACTTTTTCATACAGAAGCTTTCGCATATGCTCATTGCTTTTGGCAACTATCCGAATGTATAAGGTGTAACTTCCAGTAATGTAATAACACTCGACCACTTCTGGAATTTTTTTTAAGGCCTCGATAATATCTTCGGAATTAGAATCTTCCTTTAAAACCAGCCCTGTAAATGCTCCCCATTCAAAACCCAATTTTTTTTCATCCAGAACAATAGTCGTGCCTTTTAATATTTTGAGTTCCTTCATTCGGAGCACCCTCTGGTGAACCATAGTGTTAGAAATGCCCAACTCACTAGCGATTTGGGAAAAGGGTTTTTTACCGTCTTTTTCCAGAGCTTTCAATATCCGTTTGTCATAGGCATCTAGAATATTTTGATTGAGCATATATTAGAGAAATTAAAGTCGCTGTCAAATTTGGCATTTTGCTAAACCAGTCATTTAATTACTGATTGATTATTATCTTTTCTTAACCTAATTTGTTTATAGGTTTTTAAGCTCTTTTCCGAAAGTTTTTCCACATTGACCTCAAGGACCTCCAAAATATCCAGCAAAGCACCAATTCTTCCTTCAGTTTCAAAAAATTTATTAACAACTGCTATATTTTGATGCTCCACGATGCAATAGCCGGACTGGAAAGTTCCCTTTTCATAGCGAATCGTATAATCTATTTCTTCAAATAGTGCTTCTATTTTTTTGAGTAGGTGTTTGGTGTATTTAAGTTCTGACATTTTGATTAGATATAACGTTCGATCGCTCAAGCTAAAATTGTATCGTTTGGGCGCAAAATTAGAACTAATGGGTCTATTTCGCCAATTTTTTTAAGCCAATGCATTTTCTTCGCCGCTGTCCATGGTATAAAGACAAGAGGTTTCAAAAATTTCTGACTCTTTTCGGATTTTGTTGATGTCAATTTTAGCTTTTTGTAAATTTAGAATATTTAAGTCGGCATGGGGCATTTCCTCAAGGACTTGGGCGAAATCGTCTTTTACATAGAGGACTTGTGTATCTTTGGGTATTCTGGCCAGGGTGATGATCTTTTTCATAAAAGCTTGTGCTGATACTTTTTCGCTTCCCGGATTTTTTGCTTTTTTAATGACGACGATAATAGTCAATTTCGCATTCCAATTTCGCTTTAACAAATAAGCCGTTAGTAGACCTAAATTGATTCCCTCGATTTTATATTTTAGATCTCGGCTGACTTGTCTGATATCTATCCAAAGGTTAATCGTCTTTTCCAGGCCTAAGCCCACCTTTTTAAATGGAACGTAAAGGTAGCCTCCAAAGCCATACTCTTTAGCTTTGTTTAGGAGGTTAGCTACATACTTGTCGTTTTCCGCTTCATCGGTTAAGCTCAAGAACAAAGAATTGGGGGTGAAAAAAGAAGCTTTTAAGCTTTGCATAGAAGTTAGCACTCCTATCTGATAATCGGGACTTTCTACCAAAGCAGAATTGGCGCTAATGCCTTGGTTCATAAAATAATTGCATAATTCCGGTAGGCGCTTAGCCATTTTTTTGCCCTCTTTTTTTTCGGTTGCAAAACCTAAGATTTTTACAGAACCCTTTGGTCGCGCCAAGTTATAAATCGTCCTATAAGAACGCACTACGTCGTTGACGCTCTGAGCAGGAACCAATAGATTGGGTTGCCAAGCCCGCTCGTTGGCTTCGGGTAATCGATTTACCACTTTAGCGGACCACTCTGCCAGCGAATTGAACATTCCACTGCGGGTATCCCCTTCTGCCGCATCCAGATTTTTGTTTCTGGTCAGATAAATATACATGGCCACGACCAATCCAATGGATAGCAACCCTATGGTAGAATTGATGATAAACATGACAAAAAAGCAACCGATTACACCCAATAGAGGCACCAAAATAGGCACTTTTAAAGTCGGCCGAAAACTAATTTGCCCCAGCCCCTGCTCAATCAAAACCACCACATTGACCATCGCATAAGTAATTAGAAAAAACATGGTTAGTAGTGGCGCAATTGCATTTAAATCTCGCATTAACAAGGAGAGTGCGATGATAGCTGTTGTAAAGAAAAAGGCAAATTTCGGCTCTCCTCTTTTATTTACTTTAGCCAACTCTTCGTTATAAATAAGAATCTTATTTTGGCCTAGAGCCTGTAATATTCGGGGCGCACCCACCAAAGAAGAAAGGGCAGAGGAAAAGGTTGCCCCTAGTAAACCCATAACGACAATGGGGGCAAAGAAGGCTTTGTCAATGAGTATATTATAATTCTCCAACAACTCTTTTGGTGTAGCCAAATAAGCAACTAAAATGGCGAGGCCAACATAAATAACATAAGACAATACAATAGCTGCCAAGGTTCCTGTAGGAATGCTGGTTCGGGGATCTTCCAGGTCTCCAGACATATTGGCGCCGGCCATGATGCCGGTTACTGCTGGAAAATAAACGGAAAAGACGACCCAAAAATTTGTTCCGCTAAATCCATTCTCAATTGACCCCTCATAATTGCCAAACATACGAATATCCGTATTGATTGGATTATTGATAAAACCCATTCCGATTGATAGCAGCGAAAGGGCGATAATAGCCAAAATGACGTATTGAATCTTAAAAGCAAAGTCTGTACTAATATTGGCAATGATAAAAATTAACAAGAAAGTGATTATATCCACCAGCAGGGCAGGGTGCGCTGGAAAAACCCATAGCCAACCTTCTCTGAACCCGAACACATACATCGCTACGGCGAAGGCCTGAGCAATATACAAAGGAATCCCAATGGCACCGCCGACTTCCAGACCTAATGATTTGGCAATAATAGAAAATGCGCCTCCAGCTTTTATCCGAATATTGGTCACAATAGAGGACATAGACAGCGCAGTACACGCGGTAATGGCCGTAGCTAGAGTAATAATCCCTATTGCACCTAGTACTCCAGCATTGCCTACCATCCAGGGTGCTCGCAAATACATAATCACTCCCAAAATGGTCAATAAAGTCGGCGTAAATACCCCTTGAAATGTCCCAAACTTAATGGGCCCCCTTGATTTTTTGCTTGCTGCTTTTTCAAGAGCGATTTCACTAGACGCAATGGGAATTGCCTTTTGAGCAGCTTTTAGGGCCGTTTTTAAACCTTTCATCGTTTATATTTGCCGTTAAAAGTACGGAAAAAGAATTTCAGTTGATTTTCTAGCATTACAGGATTCGACGCTCTAAAGTATAGCTACAAAATGAAACAACACTCTAAGACGGATCCTCGTACAAGGCTATCTTAAAAGAGCGGATTAACAAGTTTTTATCAAAAGAAAATTTGTCCTACACCCGAACGCTCTAAAGCCTGTTTAAAAGTAGGAAAAATAATTAACTTGTGGGTTGGTTTTCATTATCCAACTAATTTAGTTACTCAATCGCTTTTTTAAATTACCCCTTATGTCAAAAGTGTTAATTGCTGGAGGAACGGGCCTGGTCGGAAATCGCTTAAGCCAATTGCTAGTGGAAGCAGGATACGAGGTCGTGCATTTGAGTCGGGCGAAAAGACTAGAGGCTTCCTATCCGACCTTTGTATGGAATACGGAAAAAAGCTTTATTGACGATCGCGCTTTTCATGGACTGGATTACATCATAAACCTAGCGGGTGCAGGAATAGCAGACACTCTATGGACTAAATCGCGCAAAAAACTATTAATTGATAGTCGGGTAAAAACCACTGAGTTTTTGACAACATACATCAAAAAACTGGATCATAAGCCCAAGGCTTTTCTTTCAGCAGCAGCTATTGGCATTTATGGGGATAGAGGGAATGAAGTCTTGACAGAAAATTCGGCGATTGGTAAAAAGGGTTTTTTGGTAGAATGCTGTACGTTATGGGAAAGGGCGATTAAATTGGCAGCACTGGAAAATGGGGTGCGAACAGCCGCTTTGCGGATTGGGGTCGTTTTATCTACACAGGGAGGAGCGTTGGCAAAAATGCTGTTGCCTTTGAAGTTTTTTATAGCCAGTTATTTTGGAAATGGTAAGCAATGGTATTCCTGGATACATATTGACGATATTTGCGGGATGTTTATTCATTTGATGAAGAATGAGCAAGCAGTAGGTTTTTATAACGCTACAAGCCCAAACCCGTTGACTAACAAGGACTTAACAAAGCAAATGGTCAAGGCACTAGGCAAAAAAGTGGCAATAATTCCCGCACCGGTTTCGGGTCTTAGAATGGGTATGGGAGAAATGGCAGATGTCGTTCTGCACAGCAATCGGGTATTGCCAGAAAGAATGGAAAAAGAAGGGTACCTATTTAAATTTCCCAATTTTCAAGCAGCCATTTTGGATTTATCGAACCGAGGAATTTAAAGAATCGGACCTTTTCAACCCAGTGGGGCTAAAAATATTAAACTTGCGCAAGCAATTTCGCTAGTTTTAGATTGGATTCCGTTTCGGTATTCATCAAATCTGCCAGCGTTATTTTTTCCAACAAATTATCCAATGTAAATTGCATCATTTTCCAAAGCGATCGCACCGAACAATCGACAGAATTAGTACATAATTTTCCAATGCCAGAATGAGTCCCACAAAATTGGGCATCAAATAACTTACCTCCTAATGCTTCTAATACCTCACTGATCATAATTTGGTCGGTTGCTCTGGCTAATATATAGCCACCCTTCTGTCCTCTGGTGCTTTGGACTAGGTCTGCCAGACGCAATGTTCGGGTTAGTTTTCCCACGTAGGGTTCAGATAGTCCCTCCAACTCACTTAATTGAGGGATGCTGAGTCCGGTTGCTTTATTTGCTCGGGCAATTTGTAGTAAAATTCGCAGACCATATTCATCTTGTGAGGAAATTTTCATAAGATTAGTACACTATTTGATGAAAAATAATTTAAAACATATCCAGGGCAAATCGAGCATCTTCGCTCATTCGCTCCTTTGACCAGGGGGGGTTAAATACTACCCGCAAATCTACTTCCTTGATTCCTTCTACATGCATTATTTTTTCCTGCACTTCCATGGGCAATGATTCTGCGACTGGGCAGGCGGGAGAGGTCAGGGTCATTTCCAAATAAACGACTCCATTATCTCGCACTTCTACTTTATAAATCAGGCCTAAGTCGTAGATATTGACTGGAATTTCCGGATCAAAAACAGTTTTAATTTGCTCGTAGATTTGTTCTTTTATTTTTTCTTTATTCATTTTGCCACTCTATTTAAATTAAATGCCGAGGCAATTTTTTCACTGTTCGGTTAATACAACTCCGTATAATTTCATTTGTTTCACCATGCTTACCAGTCCATTTGATCGAGTGGGGGAGAGATGTTCTTTCAATCCAATTTTATCAATGAAATATAAGTCAGCTGTGGCCACTGTCTTGGCTGATTGGCCGGATAGAACCCTGATTAGCAGGGCGATGATTCCTTTGGTAATGACGGCATCACTATCGGCAGTAAACTCGATTTTTCCGTCTTTTGTTGCTGCGTGCAGCCAGACCTGGCTTTGGCAGCCTTTGATTAAATGTGCATCATCTTTATATTTTTCGTTGATCAAAGGCAGGTTTTTACCCAGATCAATGATGTATTCGTATCGTTCTATCCAATCATCGAAAAAAGAGAATTCTTCGATGATTTCATTTTGTATTTCGTTGATGGTCATAAATCATCAGTGTTAGCTATAGCTCTTTGAATGCTCCATGTAATTACTGCAGCATTTGTGCTGCTTTTTCTACACCTGCCACTAGACGGTCAATATCTTCTTTATTATTATAAAAGGCGAGCGAAGCTCGCACCGTTCCTGGAATGCAAAAGTGAGCCATCAAGGGCTGGGTACAATGATGTCCGGTGCGTACAGCAATGCCCATTTTGTCCAGAATGACCCCAACATCGTAGGGATGTGCTCCTTCGATCATAAAAGAAATAACACTGGCTTTTTGGACTGCTTCGCCTATTATTTTAACCCCTCTGATGCTTTTTAATTGCTTGGTGGCGTACTGCAGTAGCTCGTGTTCATATTTTGCAATTGCTTCATACCCAATGGATTGCAGGTATTCGATAGCGGCTCCTAAACCAACTGCTCCTGCAATATCGGGCGTTCCTGCCTCAAACTTATGAGGCAATTCATTAAAAGTCGTTTTTTCAAAAGTAACCGTTTTAATCATCTCCCCACCGCCATGATAAGGGGGCATGGCGTGGAACCATTTTTCTTTACCATATAAAATACCGATACCCGTAGGACCAAACATTTTATGCCCTGAAAAAGTATAAAAATCTACATCTAATTCTTGTACATCTACCTTTAAATGAGGAATCGCCTGTGCGCCGTCCAATAGTATGGGAATGCCTTTAGCATGTGCTTTGTCAATGATTGCTTTAACCGGATTGATCGTTCCTAGTGCATTGGAGATATGATTTAGGGCAACTATTTTTACTTTATCCGTCAGTAGTCTGTCAAATTCCGACATGATTATTTCTCCAACATCATTGATTGGCACAACTTTTAGTGCTGCTCCTTTTTCTTTACAAATTAGCTGCCAGGGAACAATATTGGAGTGATGCTCCATAGTGCTAATTAATACTTCATCGCCTTTGGTTAAAAATTTTCTACCATAAGAAGCAGCTACCAGATTGATGCCTTCCGTTGTGCCTCTTACAAAGATTACTTCTTTTTCAGAAGAAGCGTTAATAAATGCTTTTACCAGGCGGCGTGCTTTCTCGAAGGCATCCGTAGCCTCCTGACTCAACTGATAAACGCCCCGATGGACATTGGCATGTTGATTTTCGTAATAATCATTCATAGCATCGAGGACGTATTGGGGCTTTTGACTAGAAGCGGCACTATCCAAGAAAGCGATTGGTTGTCCATTCATTTTCCGATGGAGTAAAGGGAAATCCGCTCTGATTTTGTTAAAATTGATTATTGAATTCTGTTTATGAGTAGCTGCTATCATTTTACACGCTTTTTTGCATATTTAACAAGATCATTCCTGATGATAGTTCAAAAATAGCTGTTTTTACTTTATTTATTTACTCCTTTCGCACTTCGTATGGCTCGAAATAACAATAATAATAATACCCCCCCGACTCCCAGGGCATAATACATCAGTTGCGTTTGCTGATTTTGATAAAATAAATAGCTAAAACTGATGGCGGCAATTGACAGCAAAGTATAAATTAATTGTTGCCCCAAAGCGTAGATTAATTGTGTTTTTTTGGTATTTCCGGCTAGTTGAATTTCGACTTCTCCTCGCTGTATTTTTCTTAGAGTTTTTCTGATTTCGTGGGGCAAGGAGATCGTGTCGGCGATCGTTTTTTGTAGTAAATCGGTCAGGTATTTGACCAAATCTCCTTTTTCGCCCAGTATAAATTTTTTAAAATAGGGTTGTACTACTTCGAGGGGATTAGTATGGGGGTCCAGCGTATTACAAATGCCCAAAAGCAGCGTGACCATTCGGTTTAACAAAACATAATCTTTGGGTACTTGGACGGTATTGGCAATGCTTTTTAGTCCGATTTGGGTTGTCAGGCTAAAAAGGCTGCTCTCAAAGGGATTGACTTTTATATTTGTAAGGTTTAAGCCCTCAAACTGCACTTCATTTTGTAAAAAATTTCGAAAAGCATCAATTACTTTTTCGGCGATTTGTTCTGCCTTTCTTTCATCGGCGATAAAGCCCAATTTTTTTAGAGCTTTAATAATTTTTTCGGTATCATTTTTAGCAGCTGCTTCAATTAGCTCCAACAAGCCAGTTCTCGTTTCTGGTTTTAAGGATGCAACCGCACCGAAGTCTAACAAAACAATCGTCCCGTCTTTTTGGATCAAAATATTGCCCGGATGGGGGTCTGCATGATAAAAGCCATCTTCAAAAACCATTTGGCAATAGGCATGAATTAGGCGATTAGCGATTGCTCTGCGATTGATTTTCCATTCAGATAATTGAGCAACATTATTAATTTTTGCACCTTCATAAAAACTGGTGGTTAGCACTCGATTAGTGGAATAGGCTTCCTGCACTTCTGGTATTTTTAAACCTTCTTCAAGGATTAAGTTTTCCTGAATTTGCTGCATAGAACGAGCTTCTTGCCTAAAATCCAGTTCTTCTTCGATCATTTTCCGCACCTGCGTATAAGCGTATTCCATGCCTTTGATGTCGTAAATCATGGAGGCCCAGTGGGTCAATTTTTTGATAATATTGAGGTCCGTTTCTGCCACTTTTTCAATATTGGCATGCTGGACTTTGACGACTACGGCTGTTCCATTTTTTAAAGTAGCTTTGTGCGCTTGCCCGATAGAGGCTGCGGCGATAGGCACTTTTTCAAAATGAGCGAATAGTTGTTCTGGTTTTTTGCCTAATTCGGCAAGGATTCTCTGCTCAATTTCGGCATAGGGGCGCGCAGGGATTTGGTCTTGCAATGCTTCCAATGGTTTTTGGAAAGCTTCTGGCAGGAAATTGGTCAGAATAGATAATAATTGCCCTATTTTTATAAATAGCCCTTGTAACTCCAGAATGGCTTTCTTTATCCGGTTGGCATTCTTTAGATGTAAATCAACAATTCGAGTAGTATAATATTTTTTACCAAAAATCTTGCTTTTCAAAGAAAGCCAAAGATAGGATAGCACGACCTTAAAAGCGGTCCAATAGGCTTTGCGAATGCGCCAGGAGCGATTGTAGATTTTATTTTTTGACATTGAAGCAAAAATACGAACTAAAAATCGCCTAACTTTGCTTTTCTCAAACCAAATGTTTGAACCCTTTGTTATTTTTGACGTACAACCTTTTCCTTTTCTAAATTAAAAACCTTACTACCTTCAACAACACACAACTTGTAAATCAAATGCCGAAATCCCTTTCCGAAATTATTAAAGAACGCGTTTTGGTATTGGACGGCGCAATGGGTACAATGATCCAGCAGTATCAACTTGACGAGGCAGGTTACAGAGGAGATCGCTACAAAGATTGGCACCTGGACATCAAGGGCAATAATGATATTTTGTCCATTACTCAACCGCATATCATAGAAGCGATCCACAAAGCCTACTTGGATGCGGGGGCAGATATTTTGGAAACCAATACCTTCAGTGCAACTTCCATAGCGCAGGCGGATTACGATATGCAGGAAAGCGTCTATGAGATCAATCTGGAATCTGCTAAGATTGCTAAAAAAGCAGCACAAGAACACACGATTAAGAATCCTGCTAAACCTCGATTTGTTGCAGGCTCAATGGGTCCGACTAATCGCACAGCTTCTATTTCGCCCGATATTAATGATCCTGGAAAGCGCACAGTCAACTTTGATGAGCTTCGGAATGCCTATTACGAGCAGGCCCGGGGCTTGGTGGACGGAGGCGTAGATTTGTTATTGGTAGAAACAATTACGGACACGCTGAATGCTAAAGCTGCCATTTTTGCCATTGAACAATTGTTTGAGGAACGAGGGATTAAATTACCCCTTGTCATCTCTGGCACTATTACAGATGCCAGTGGACGGACGCTTTCCGGTCAGACCATTGAGGCTTTTTGGATTTCGATCATGCACGCCAAACCCTTCTGCGTAGGTTTGAATTGCGCTTTAGGCGCACAGGAAATGCGCCCTCATTTAGAAGCTTTATCTAAAATTGCCCCCACCAATGTCCATGCTTATCCCAATGCGGGTTTGCCTAATGAATTTGGCGAATACGATCAAGATGAAGCAGAAATGAGGGAATATATCAAGGATTTTGTTAAAAGTGGTTTTGTAAACTTAATTGGGGGATGCTGTGGCACAACTCCTGACCATATTCGCGCAATGGCAGAAGCCGTAAAAGGGCTTCCCGTCCGACCAATTCCTGCCTCGCAGGGATTATCCATGCTAAGTGGTCTAGAACCTTTGGTTATTCGACCAGATGCTAATTTTGTGAATGTGGGGGAACGAACCAATGTGACTGGCTCCAGAAAATTCGCTCGGTTGATTAAAAATGGTGCCTATGACGAAGCCCTGTCCGTTGCCTTACATCAAGTAGAAGGGGGGGCACAAGTCATAGATGTCAATATGGATGAAGGACTGTTGGATAGCGAAAAAGCAATGGTAGATTTCCTAAACTTGGTGATGGCTGAGCCAGATATTGCCAAATTGCCTATGATGATTGATAGCTCCAAATTTCAGGTGATCGAAGCAGGGCTAAAATGTGTGCAAGGAAAATGCATTGTCAACAGTATTTCTATGAAGGAAGGGGTAAAAGAATTTAAAAGGCAGGCAAAATTGGTCAGACGCTATGGAGCAGCAGCCGTAGTAATGGCTTTTGATGAAAAAGGGCAGGCAGATACGATAGAAAGAAAGGTAGAAATTTGTAAAAAAGCTTATGATATTTTGGTCAATGAAATAGACTTTAACCCAACGGATATCATCTTTGATCCCAATATTTTTGCAGTAGCTACTGGCATTGAAGAACATAATGAGTATGCGATTAATTTCATCGAAGCGACCCGCCAGATTAAGCAGTTGTGCCCAGGGGCAAAGGTGAGTGGTGGCGTTAGCAATATCAGCTTTAGTTTTAGAGGAAATAATGTGGTGCGGGAAGCGATGCACTCCTCCTTTTTGTACCATGCTATTCAGGCAGGGATGGACATGGGCATCGTCAATGCAGGCATGATAGAAGTGTATGAAGACATTCCTAAAGATTTACTGGAAAGAGTGGAGGACGTTTTGTTTAATAAAAGACCCGATGCGACGGATCGCCTGACCGAATTTGCCGAAAAAGTGAAAGGCGATGGTGGAAAAGCAGTTACCAAAGACCTGGCCTGGCGAGAAAGCACCGTAGAGCAGCGTTTATCCCATGCTTTAGTTAGAGGAATCACCGCCTTTATTGAAGCAGATACCGAAGAAGCCCGTCAAAAATATGCTACCCCTATTGAAGTCATCGAAGGTCCATTAATGGACGGGATGAATGTAGTGGGCGACCTGTTTGGAGCGGGAAAAATGTTTTTGCCACAGGTAGTGAAATCTGCCCGAGTAATGAAAAAAGCAGTAGCTTATTTAACACCCTTTATCGAAGCATCCAAAGCGGCTGGTGGTAGCAGCAGTAAGGGAAAAATCCTACTAGCCACCGTCAAAGGGGATGTGCACGATATAGGTAAAAATATCGTAGGCGTTGTTTTAGGCTGCAATAATTATGACATTATAGACTTAGGCGTGATGGTGCCTGCTCAAAAGATTCTGGATAGGGCCAAAGCAGAGCAGGCAGCTATTATTGGATTAAGCGGACTGATTACACCTTCACTGGATGAAATGGTTTATGTTGCCAAAGAAATGGAGAGACAGGGTTTTAAAATTCCGTTATTAATTGGCGGCGCAACCACTTCCAAGACGCATACGGCCGTAAAAGTGGCTCCTCAATATTCCGGGCCGGTCGTGCATGTATTGGATGCCTCCCGCGCAGTAGGGGTTTCCAGTAGCTTATTGTCCAAAGATAGTAATATCCGCAGCAATTATATTCTGGATATTAGAAAAGATTATAAACGAGTACGGGAAATGCGCGCCAATCGCCAATCCCGTAAAAAATATTTGACTCTAAAACAGGCGAGGGCCAATAAATTACAACTGGACTGGGCGGCTTTTGAGCCAATAAAACCGACTTTTACGGGCACAAAAGTTTTTGAAAACTATCCGCTGGAGGAGTTAAAGCAGTATATTGACTGGACGCCTTTCTTTTCCAGTTGGCAATTAAAAGGAAAATTCCCTACTATTTTGAAAGATGAAATTGTAGGAAAGGAAGCTACCAAACTCTACGAAGATGCCCAAAAAATGCTCCACCAAATCATCGAAGAAAAATGGCTGACTGCTCGTGCAGTAATTGGCCTCTATCCTGCTAATACGGTCGATGACGACTCCATTGAAGTATATGAGAGTGCTATTCGAACAACGACAAAGGCAAGCCTGCACCACCTTCGTCAACAAGTAAAAAAAGCACCTGGACAACCAAATCTTTGCCTTGCAGATTTTTGTGCGCCTAAGGAAACCCATGTAGAAGATTTTATCGGAGCTTTTGCGGTTACGGTGGGCATTGGCATTGAGCCGCATATCCAACGTTTTGAAGCAGCTCACGATGATTATAATGCCATTTTATTAAAAGCATTGGCAGATCGATTAGCGGAGGCTTTTGCTGAGCGAATGCACGAGCGTGTGCGCAAGGAGTTTTGGGGCTACGCTGCTTCCGAAACCCTTGATAATGAGGCTCTTATAAAAGAAGAATACACGGGTATTCGCCCTGCTCCTGGCTATCCCGCCTGTCCGGAGCACACCGAAAAAAGAACGCTTTGGGAGTTGATGCAGGTCGAAGAAAATACAGGTATTAAGTTAACGGAAAGTTGTGCGATGTATCCCGCGGCTTCGGTAAGCGGCTGGTATTTTGGACATCCGGATTCAAAATACTTTAGGGTCGGCCAAATCAGCAAAGATCAAGTGGAGGACTATGCCTATCGAAAAGGAATGAACATAGAAGAGACAGAAAAATGGTTGGCACCGATATTGAATTATGATGTTTGAGTGTTTCAACAACCCTACACATAAATGCCTTGCATTTTTTTTGTTCCTAAGTAATCTCATAAGTTAAAGCGAAGTTACAACTTTTAGAATATCCTTGGGCTTCGGCGCGATTTGGTATATAATTTGGCTAATTTTCTTATAGAAAGCTATTCTAATGGACACCGAAAAATTATAATATGTATCAAATTGAATAACCGTTTTCTACATGGAATTGCCACTTGGAACATGTATATCTTGGTGGCGGCTGCCTGTCAAATCCCGTATGAGGAATGTCAATTCCGAACCCGAAGGGACGGGCTGCCTTTGGTTTTGACTTGAATTTTTGAATTTCTATTGATAAACAAGCAATCATCCATAATTAATTAGTTTAAAAAAAATATATAACTGTAAAACAAAGGTTTTGCTATTAAGCCGCGAAAGCGTGCGTATTGACATATTTAGAATTTCGTTTGATGACGGCAAAAGCTCTAGCGACAATTTTATTACGAATTACATTTTTGACACTGTATTGATTTTTGCCTTTTTCTAATTGTCTTTCATAGTAAAGTCTAGCGCAATTCCAGCATAAGCGGCAAACTTTTTAGGACAGTTAAAACTGACAAAGTTTTTTGTAAAAACAATCATGTACAAAGCATTTTGGCGACCGATACCCGGCACAGATAATAATAATTTAAAATTTTTATCTAGCTCTGGATGGGTCTCAATGCAAGCATCAATCTGTTTATCAATTTTTTTGATTTGCTTGCTGCAATTATCAATCATTTGCTTGGAATCTTCCTCGATACTGCTAATAACGGTATCCGTCTCAAAGGCTTTAATTTCTTTTACACAAATCATAAAACCATGTCTAGCTTTAATGATTCTGTCTCTATAAGCCAACAGAGTTTTGAGTATTCTTATCTGCTCGTTTGGTAAAGTATGAACTCTTATATCTTCTCTATTTTTAAGGGCATAAGCAGCAATTCTTTTAGCATCGAGTTTATCACTTTTGCCACGAGTTATCCCTTGTGAGTTAGTGACTTCAGCTCCTGGGACCAGGGTATAAGTAATAGTTTGTTCCCTAAGGAAGTGACAAAGCGGAACAGTGTAAACACCTGTATGCTCCATGCAAACAAAAACTAGGCTTAAATCATTAATCTGATTTTGTTTCAGCCATTTGAGAAAAACGATAAATCCTTTTTCTGAATTTTCAAATTGTTGGTGCCGAATATATCTAGGCTTACCTGGTTGTCTGATTGCTGCATCAAACCATAATTTTGAAATGTCAATGCCGATAAAAAAAGAATAATTCATAACCTTACATTGGATTTTATAAATGATGTTGAATGGCATTAATACCTTTAACTAGTCCTAGTGACTAAATTTCTATTTGATGCAAATTCAACGGTGGATAGCAAGGGTAACTAATTCAAAAAATAGGTATTTGGACCTAGGTTCTTTTATGGTTCAAACCCTTGCCTGAGATTGGTAGCCAATGAAAATGTGATGAGAGAACTATTATTCCACATACTGTTTGTCTTTGCAAATCATTAAAAAAAAATCTTAATTGCCTTGATACCTACCTACCTGCCTATTAGCAAAAGAAATTATTATTGAGGAATCATTTACTTCCCTTCCCATCGGAAAATACTTAGAAATCCACGAAGATTTTAGCAAAGAATTGACTATTGAACAGATTTTGGAAAATGCAGGATTGCCCTACCAATATCAGAATCACCATGAATTAATTTATGGAGCAAGACGCAATGCTAATATTTGGATAAAAATCTCCATTTCAAATATTACCAATAGAGAACAAGTATTATTACTGCAAACGGGAGATGTCTATTTGCGCTATATGTGGGCATATATTACGGAAGGGAAAAAAGTGCTTGATCATTATCGGGGAGGTATTCAAATGCCCTATGAGGAGCGACTCATTCCTCATAGAAATTCTGTTTTTCCAGTCAAAATTCCCTCGCAGAACGAGAGAATTATTTATCTAAAAATTGATGGACGCTGGGACTCCATGCAGTTTCCCATTACCTTATTAAAAGAAGCGACTTTTCTTGAAAGGACACAAACGGAAAATATACTCTACGGCATTTTCTTTGGCTTTTTGGGAATGGTTAGTCTATTGGGATTAGTATTATATATCGTGATGGGGCAGCACTTACTACTGTGGTACTTTTTATATGCTCTGTCCACACTTTTTTACTATATCTGTATTACTGGTTTTGATTTTCAGTATCTCTTTCCCCATCTGCCTACTATTGCCCATCATAGTAAATTATCTTCAGTCATTCTCTCTTCTTTTTTCCTCTACCCGATGGTATTGGAATATTTCAAAGAAGAACAAGAGGACATTCGCTTTGCAAAAAAACTATTTAAAATCTACACTTTTTTGATTAGCTGCCTTTTATTATTGGTATTTACACAAGATTTGTATTTACCTTATTGGCAAGACGATTTTTTCCAATTCAATTTTGTTCCAGTCTTAGCTTTGGGCTTGATTGGTTTAATTGTTTTATACACCATTATAAAAATTACTTGGCACCATCCCAAATGGCAAAATGTCCTCTTTTTGGTGGGATATTCTTTCCTCATTTTGCAGGTTATAATTGCTGTATTTGTGAATAATGGTGTGATTCAGTTGCCCTTTTCTTTTATTGTGATAAATATTGGTGCTACTATTTTGGAATTGACTTGCCTCTCTATTTTATTTTCAGAAAAATTATTAGCCCTCAGAAGGGAAAAACGATTATTGGATACGGAGGTGAAAATTGCTCGGATAGAAAAAAACAAAGCTGAAAAAATAAGAGAACTAGACCGTGCCAAAACCAGATTATACACCAATATTACACATGAATTTAGAACACCTTTAACGGTAATAAAAGGACTAACTGAGCAAATCCAAGGCAATGCGGACAAGAAAAGCCTCATCCAGCGCAATAGCGATACTTTACTGCGATTAATTAATCAGATGTTGGATTTATCTAAAGCCGATAAAGGCAAATTACCCTTTCAGCTTATTCAAGATGACATTATTCAGTACATACGTTTTCTAAGCGAATCTTTTAGAAGTTGGGGAGCTACTAAGAATATTCGACTGCATTTTTTGTCTGAAATTAGCGAGTGTGTAATGGATTATGATCCCGATAAATTGCAGGATATTTTGAGCAATTTATTGTCTAATGCCATTAAAAGCACACCAAAGAGCGGAGATATTTATATTATTATTAAAAAAACTGAAGGGCAATTAGCCATTTGTATAAAAGATACAGGCAAGGGAATCGAAGCAGCACATCTACCGCATATTTTTGACCGTTTTTATCAGGTGGACCAAACGGATTCACGCAGCGATGCGGGTAGCGGGATTGGACTTGCCCTTTGCAAAGAATTGGTGCAAATCATGGGCGGCAATATTAGTGCGAAAAGCGAAGTGGGAGTCGGTAGCGAATTTAAAATTCAATTGCCCATTACCCATAACGCACCAATATCTAAGCCTCAAAAAGAAACGACCCCAATAGCCCCACTTTCAAATTTTTTACACAAAGAATCTCAAAATGGGGAAAAACAGCCTTCCGCACGCAATTCCAACGAAAAGCAGCCCACCATTTTAGTCGTCGAGGACAATGCAGATGTGCAGCATTACCTAAGCCTTTGCCTTGAAAAAGAGTATCAATTGATAATGGCAGAAAATGGAAAAATAGGTATTAAAAAAGCGTTGGAAGTTATTCCCGACCTCATTTTAAGCGATATAATGATGCCCGACACCAATGGCTTGGAATTGTGCGAAGCCTTAAAAACAAACGAAATTACCAGCCATATCCCCATTATTTTATTAACCGCCAAAGCTAACCAAAAAGCTAAAATTCAAGGGCTTTCTAGAGGAGCAGATGCCTACCTAACCAAACCCTTTAACAAAGAAGAATTGAATATTCGCATTCAAAGTTTAATTGAACAAAGAAGCCGAATGCAAACTCATTTTTTTAAAAATACCCATCAGGTAAAAGATCGAAAATATACTACTGAAAATCAGTTTTTAAATAAACTAAAAAAAGTGGTATTGGCTCATGTGTCGGACAAATCTTTTGATGTGCAGCGACTATCCTTTGAACTAAAAATGAGTCGCTCACAAGTTTATCGAAAAGTCAAAGCCTTAACGGGCAGGTCTATTGCTTCCTATATCCGCTACCTGCGTTTACAAGAAGGCAAAAAATTATTAGAAACGACTAACCTTACCATTAGCGAAGTGGCTTACAAAGTGGGTTTTAACGATTTATCCTATTTTTCTAATTCCTTTTCTCAAGAATTTGGCTACCCTCCTAATGTCGTGCGAAAGTGAGAAATACTTATTGTCGTCCACAATTCACACTAAAGCTTTACGGATGCAACATGCAATCAGTTGATTATCAATCACTAATATGGTTTTTTCCTTAATAGGATGCATCATGTTTCCAAGTATTCGACTAACTGCACTATATGTCCATATATCTGGGCAATAGTTTAAAACTTGTCTTTTTATTTCTTTTTATTTTTAAGAAGTGAAAGTCCATATATCCCTTAAAATGCTTCACATCTAACACAAAAGCTCCAACTTCAAAAATAAATTACTATGCGTAAAACACTTACATTTTTTTTATCTGTTTTTTTGATAACATTATCACTAAGTGCACAGACTATTTATGTTAAAAGCGATGCCACAGGTAGTAATAATGGCAATAGCTGGACGAATGCTTATACTGACCTACATACAGCCCTGGAAAATGCTCCAGAAGGAGCTACATTATGGATCGCACAGGGGACTTATATTACAGGTGATATCACTACTTCTTTTGAAATTACTAAAAACCTAAATATTTATGCTAGCTTCTTTGGTACAGAAACAAGTTTGGAACAGCGAAATATTGCCAGTTACCCTACTATTTTGAGTGGCGATAATAATGGAGATGATTTACCTGCAAACCGTGTAATTAATCGGGAAGATAATAGCATCCATGTTTTGATTCTAGAAGAAGGACTCACTAATGTTTTATTGGACGGGCTAACTGTTGAGGGCGGACATACGAAAAGAAGGGTTGATGTAGATGATGGTACGAATTCAAGCTATGGCGCGGGAATTTTAAATTTAGGTGCATCCCTTAGTCTGAAAAACTGCATTTTCATGGAAAACTCTGCTGGCAATGACGGCGGAGCTATTTTTTTAGACCCCAGCCCTGGGGTTAGCCTCACAATTGAAAATTGCACTTTTACAGAAAATGGCTCTGATTTTAGGGGGGGAGGTATTTTTGTTGGAACACCAAGAGCAGAGATCAACATAACAGGGACGACCTTTGATGAAAACCTAGCCATACATGGAGCAGCCATTTATTATGGTGGGCAAAATGCTAATTTGAATATTGATAATTGTAGTTTCACAAATGGATTTACTACTGGCACGGCGGGAGCAATATCTGTGCAGATTGGAAATAGTAAGATTACAAATTCTCAGTTTAAGGAAAATCGGGCTTATGATTATGGTGGAGCACTTCATATTTCAGGAGACTTGACTAACCTAGAATTAGAAAATTGCACGATTGAAAATAATGAAGTGAGCGAATCTGACGGAAGGGGTGGTGGACTATCGATTTTTTTGGGAGCAAAGGCATCATTAATCAACTGTAATATTAGCAATAATACTTCTAGCTTTCTTGGAGGGGCAATAGAATTAGAAAGCGAACCCACCGCGCTCAATATAAATGGTGGAACCATATCGGGAAATACCGCTGAAACTGCTGGGGGGGGCATCATCGCTATTCTGGGTGCAAGTTTAAGTATTTCTGATTGTACAATTAGTGAAAATAGTTCCAATGAAGGAGGAGGTGTTTACCTGCAAAATGCAGCCAATTATAATTTTAATAATATCGTCTTTAACAAAAATACTGCTGCTATAGACGGCGGAGGATTGTATGTGGACATACAAGAAGGCTTGCTAATCAATAATTGCCAATTTTTAGAAAATAGCGCGGAGACTAACGGAGGCGGTATCTATGCTCGGGACGGAGAAGGTATTCAAATTAGCAATACCAGTTTTTCTAATAATAAAGCGAGTTATGGTGGAGGGATTAGTAGTAATTTTGAAAATACCGTCGTAAGTATTGCCAATTCTACTTTTGAAGGAAATGAGGCTATCAATAATGGAGGAGCTTTAGAAGCTTTTGATTTGGCGAGTTATTTAGTGGATAGTTGTTATTTTAAAAAAAATAAAGCCGATTATGGAGGTGGTATCAATCTGCAATCAGAAGGCACTCATTTGACCCTAATGAATTCAATTTTTGAAGAAAACGAAGTGGCTGTTCAAGGAGGTGCATTAGGCATGTTCAACGGTACGGTTAGTAAGGTATATAACACTTCTTTTCTTCGCAACATTGCCAACAGAAATGGCGGTGCCATTAATCTCTCTTCATCAGGGGTAGTAACGGAGACACAAATATTTGATGCCTGTATTTTCGATGGCAATCAATCCTTTGAAAATAGCGAAGGCCTTGGTGGCTATGGCGGTGCCATTATTACTTTTAATGCCAATGCTCAAATTAGCAACTGCTTGTTTATCAATAATTCGTGTGTTTCGGGAGGTACCGTACAATTAAACGATTCTGATGAAAATCAGGATGTCACCAGCATGATTAACTGCACTTTTGCCAATAATTCAGATGCCAACACCGCGAGTATTTATGCTTGGGATAATGGCTCTGGAGACAATGTAAATTTAGTTTTACAAAATAATTTATTTGCTGATCCAGAGACGGGATTTCAAAATGAAGAAGGAGCGGCACAAGTCACTTCCAATGGTGGAAACCTTTGCATCAATGAAACCATGTCTGAAGTTTTAAATCACGCCAGAGACCTCCACAACACCGACCCCATTTTTAAAAACCCAAATAGTGATTATCGTTTGGCAGCCATTAGTCCAGCTATCAATGCAGGTGTAACTACCAATGCTCCTGAAAAAGATTTGGCTGGAAATGTACGAGATGCCCTAGTAGATATTGGTGCTTATGAATCGCAAGAAGTTACTTCTATTTTTAATCAACTTATCGAAGCTGGGCAATTAAGCATTTACCCCAATCCAGTACAAGATAATTTGCAATTTAGTTTAGAAAGTGATTGGAATGGCTCCTTCACAATGTCTATTCTCAATATAAAAGGACAAACTATATGGAAAAAAAGAGCCACTAAAACAACCCCAAATCTCCAAAAAACCATTGCCCTTTCCCACTTGCCAGCCGCTACTTATTTGTTAAGGATTGAAAAAAAAGAACAAGTGAGTAGTCGGCTGTTTGTAAAAAATTGATTTTAGAAAGATCACTTTGTTATTAGAAACCAGACACCAACTTGATATAAGATTATTACAGAAAAGATAATTTGCCAATGTTTTTATTTGATAACCAAGGCAATTTGACAATGAAGTGGTCTGATTGCTGACCTCTATTTAACTAGGCACACAACTGCCTTCTACAAACCTTTTTCTTTATTATGTTTGCAAACATACGAGTACTTAACAGGCTGTTTTGGATAAAAAAGCGGAGGCCGAGCAAATTCCATTTAAGAACGGAATTTGACAGCAATTTAACCGATGAATAAAAAGTGATTCGATAGTGTGAAAGAGCAGGACGCTTTATTTAAGCGCTAGCTTTTACAAGGTTTTCTGTGGAAGGTTTCATTTGCATATATTTGGCTTCGACCGCCAAATTTTCGAGTAATAATTCTTTTGGGCCATAGTCTTTGACGAGCATAGAAATATCCCCTTTTCCAAGCGTAATGGCTTTTTCAATTAAGCTTTTTGTAATTCCTTTTCCCTTGTAGTTGGGGGCAATGGCATTAAGCACAACCACATATTCCGGCATATAGCCACCCATTCCCGTCTTATTGACAATGATTACCGCAATGATCTGCTCATTAATCTCAGTGGTAAGAATAAAACCACCAAAGGAAGGAATTTCTTTAATAGCGTATTCAACAGCCTGCAGAATGGCATCCTGTTTGACCCAAGAACCTTCCAGATTCTCGCAAAGAAATTGTACTATTGCATTTTTCTTCGAACAGCTAATCCCTGTATAGGCGTTGTATTGGATTTGCTTGATCATGATTTTTGAGATGTGGGTTTATGAGTGTTGGTTAAAAATACGCAATGAATATACAACTATTTTTTACATCAAAATAAAAACAATGTAAAAACTTAACATTTATTTGGATAAATAGCTGATATTCACCATAATATTCTCATTAAAAAGTAAAAATGCGAAAAATTACTGCTGATTATATTTTTCCTGTAAGCCATCCTCCAATCAAAAACGGAGTGGTCATTATTGATGATCATGCAACAATAGTCAAAATGGGAAAGAGGGCTGATTTTGATGATTCGACCCTTGAAACTTATAGGGGAATTATCGTTCCCGGTTTTGTCAACACACATTGTCATTTGGAACTGTCCCATATGAAAGGAAAGGTCGCAACGGGTACTTCTCTAATTCCTTTTCTCTTTAATGTTGTTCAGTTCAGAGATATTCCGGAAGAAGAAATTTTGGCGGCCATCGAAGCAGGCGATCGGGAGATGTACGAGGCAGGCATCGTTGCTGTTGGCGACATTTCTAACAAGGCAGATACAGCATCGCAAAAATTGAAAAGCGAGATAAGATACTACACCTTCGTTGAAATGTTTGATTTTTTGCAGGATGCCTGGGCAGAAGATACGTATCAACAGTATGAAGCAGTTTATGAAAAGCATTCTAATGGACAAGGAAATAATAAAAGTAAAGTTCCCCATGCTCCCTATACAGTTTCTAAGAGTTTATTTAAAAAGTTAAAAACGGCGAATACAGAGGGAAGCACGGTAAGCCTGCACAATCAGGAAACCCTGGACGAAAATCAGTTCTTTTTGGAAAAACGGGGAGCATTTATCAATTTTTATAAAAATTTTAATATAAATATTGATGCTTTTCAACCAACGGGAAAAAATTCTATTGATTATGCCCTTGAAAATATGAATCCCAACTGCAAAACGATTCTGGTGCATAATACTATGTCCACCCGGTCAGATATTGAGAAAGCACATAGTTGGAACAAAAACTGCTATTGGGCGACCTGCCCCAATGCTAATCTGTACATTGAAAATCGCTTGCCCAATTACCAATATTTTCTGGATACTCAAGCTAAAGTAACCATTGGCACAGATAGCTTAACCTCCAACTGGCAACTATCTATACTGGAAGAAATGAAAACCATTGCGAAATACCAGTCTTATATACCATTTGAAACCTTGCTGCAATGGGGAACTCTGAATGGTGCAGAAGCATTAGGCTTTGAAAAGGAATTGGGGAGTATCGAAGTGGGTAAAAAACCTAGCTTGGTCTTACTAAATGTTGAAGAGGATTTACAACTGACCCAGAACACCCAAGCACAGCGAATTGCCTAATGAGTAATACAACACTTTGGACATCTTAAAAAGCAACTAGAATGGACTGGATGCCCATCCTAGCGGAGTAGGAGTTTTGCAGAATTTTGTGAAAATTTGGGACGATTTATGTTTTGCCCAATTCAATTACCGTAATCTCTGGCCACATTCCGACTCGCCCCGGAAAGGCCAAAAACCCAAAGCCTCTATTGACATACAAATATTGCTTGGCTTCTTCATACAAACCGATCCATTTGTCATAGCGATATTGGGCCGGACTCCATTTAAATCCAGGCAGATTGATACCAAACTGAAAGCCATGCGTATGCCCGCTAAGGGTCAAGTGGATGTGTTTGGGATGGGGCAATACCTTTTCGTCCCAGTGGGTTGGGTCGTGCGATAGCAACACACAAAATTCGTCTGCCTCGATATTTTCCAAAGCCTTGTCTAAATCCCCTCTTTTGGGAAACCATCTACCTTTGCCCCAGTTTTCAACTCCCAATAAGCAAATGCGCTCTCCATTTTTTTCAATAAAAGCATTTTCATTATTCATCAATCGAAAGCCCATCGCGCGATATTTTTTATCAAAATCCGCCCAATAGGCTTGCTTTGCCAACTCGCCATTTCTCGGCACCCCATAATAATCGTGATTTCCCAGAGTCGAAAATTTGCCATACTTGGCTTTCATTTCCTTGAAAATATCAATATAATCATCCACTTCATCCTTGTCAAAATTTACTAAATCCCCTGTAAAGACAATCAAATCGGGCTGTTGCTCATTAATCATGCGCACGCCTTTGGCAACGCCCTTTTTGCTATCTAGGCTTCCCGCATGAATATCCGAAATTTGCACAATTTTAAAACTGTCAAAAGATGGCGGCAGGTCTTTAAATGCAAGTTTTACCTTATTGACGGTATAAGCATACTTACCTTTGGTAATGCCATAAAGCATGGTGGAAAAGGGAATCGCTGCAATACCCGTAGCAGCCAGGGTTAGGAAACGTCTGCGGGCGGGGAGCAATCCTGTACTGGGCATTTGTGTTTCACCTGCTATCATGGCATAAATCGTATAAAATATGCGTCCAATATCTTGTGGGAGTAGCAAGAGTATAAATA
Organism: Saprospiraceae bacterium; assembly: GCA_965222705.1. Classification (GTDB taxonomy): domain Bacteria; phylum Bacteroidota; class Bacteroidia; order Chitinophagales; family Saprospiraceae; genus JAFMDF01. The sequence continues at coordinate 80,592 of CBDCUO010000027.1, forward strand.
TTAGTTTGGAAACAATCGCCGTTAGGACAATGCCCAAATAAATATTATAGGATGTATTGCTAAAAAAACTGCCCCCTGTAAATGTTACATACAAACGATAGAAGCTATAATAAATAAAAAGACTGGTCAACATATATACAAACTGAAAGATCAACCCAGCTCTTTTTTCTATAAACAAGGATTTTAGACCCAAAAAAGTATAAATATCCAACAATACATATATAGCACAAATCCAGTAAAAAACATTTAACCTTGATCTCATCTGTCATTTTTTATTAATAGCTGCAAAAATAGCTTAACTTTCTACCCAAAATCTGTTTTGTTAACCATCCGCTTGATTGTTAGTTCAAGGTTTAATAAAGAATTTTGTATTGGTATGGGAAGAGAAAATCACAAAAATGAATAGCCAATCTAAATACCCCTTAATTGAATATTTGCAGGAAAAAGCCAGTCGCCGCATCCCTCGTGTAGCTTTAACTTACCTGAATTGCGGTACGGGAGATGATAGAGGCGTACAGCGAAATATTGAGGGTTTGGATAAAGTAACTTTGACCCCCCGATTTATGAAAGGGAAAATGATATTGGACATTTCTACTCAACTTTTTGGTAAAAAATACGCCGCACCCATTGGGATTGCGCCTATTGGACTGACTGGATTGATGTGGCCAAAAACGGAATGTATTTTGGCTAAAACGGCCCAAAAATTCCAAATTCCTTATGCTCTAAGTACCGTTGCTACCGAAACACCAGAAACGGTTGGGCCCTTAGTGGGCAATATGGGATGGTTTCAATTGTATCCCCCAAGAAATAAAGATATTAGAAAAGATATTTTGCAAAGAGCGAAGGACGCTGGCTTCCATACCTTGTTGCTGACCGTGGATATTCCTTACCCCAGTCGTCGGGAACGGTCATTAAAAGCGGGATTAACGATGCCTCCAAAAATTACGCCCAATTTTGTATACCAAGCACTGAGACATCCAGCTTGGACAGCCGCTACCTTAAAGCGCGGGTTGCCCAAATTGCGCACGATGTTAAAATATGTGCCTTCTGGAGATACGGGCGATATTGTTCAGTTTGTAGGCCAAAATTTAGGAGGTAGTCTGACCTGGGAATATATCAAAGAAGTGAGGGATTTATGGGACGGACCTGTTGTACTAAAAGGCATTTTACATCCAGCAGATGCGGTACAAGCAGTCGCGATTGGTTGTGAAGGCGTTTTAGTTTCGAACCATGGGGCACGCCAATTCAATGGAGCTAAGGCAGCAATTGATTCTTTACGAGAAATTGTTCCATTGATTAAAGGCAAAACGATCATTCTGTTTGATGGAGGTATTCGGTCAGGTTTAGATGTATTGAGGGCTATAGCTTTAGGGGCAGATTTTACACTACTTGGTAGAGCTTTTATCTGGGGAGTGGCAGCGTTAGGGGCAGCAGGGGGCGACCATGTGGCTCATTTGATTATAGAGGATATAAAAAATAATATGCTGCAATTGGGTTGTTCTACATTGGCGGAGGTTCAGGCATCTAAAACTGGCAGATAATGACTGCCATTGATCAGCATATTTTTAAAATATTTTCTAAAGAATGGCTGGAAGCCAAAATCGCTTAATATGATCATTAGGAGGAAAGTAATGTATAAAAAAAGGCGTCCTTTGACGAATAGAGCTGGCGTTTAATTTTTATCTACTATTCGCTCCAGAATGTCCCCTACAAAGTAAGCGACTGCCGCTGCGACTGCTCCCAAAATCAAGGTTTCCAGAATGCCCTTCCACTTGCTGGTTTCTGTTACATAAGTTTTGAGAAAACCCACTAAAATAAAGCCCAGAGAAGTGAGGGTGCAAGCCCAAAAAAATAAGTTTTCCAAAGGGCCCCAATTATAGTCCCAGACATAGGCTGCTAAAGGAATTAGCCCAATTAAAATAAAAGAGGCATAAGTCACTGCGCCTATCATTAAAGGGGACTTGCTTTCCTCGGCCATTTCCAGCTCCTCTTTCATCATTACATCTACCCAACGGTCTTTGTCTGCGGTGATGACTTCTACTACTTTTTCTAATAAATCTCCTTCAAATCCTTTTGCTTGATAAATTTCTCGGATTTCTTCCTTTTCTCTTTCGGGAAGGTTGTCCACTTCCCAATACTCAATCCGTTTGTGTTTATTATAATTATCTTTTTCTGATTTGGTAGATAAATAAGCCCCAACAGACATAGCAAAACCGTCCGCCAATAAATTGGCAAAACCCAGTATGAGAATGATAGCACTATCTAAGCCTGCTCCTACTGATCCGGCCACAACGGCAAAAGTGGTGACACAGCCATCAATCCCGCCATAAACGAATTCGCCGAGGTAGTCTTGTGCTTTTGAAAATAGCGGATTTATTTGATGAATTTCTTGCTCATTATGTTCTTGTTTCATATTAAATTATTGGCTTTTAGTGATGATGCCCGCCTGCCCCTTCTTCGCTTTTTTTAGTCTGCGCCATTAAAAAATAGGCAGCTTTGATGACGATTTCTGCATCGGCAGGCAACTCGGTTAAAGGGGTAATTTCTACATATCCAAAGTCACTCACGCCCTTTAGAACCGGAATTTTCTTAAAATGGGTTTTGTCTTCATGGGTTGCTTCTTTTATAAAAATATAATACAGCCCCTTATCTACCGTGATCGCTTCTTCTGGTAAAGTTGACACTTTTTTATCATCCAGAATAATACGAGCTTCTACAAACATACCCGGTAGAAGGGCGACTTTTTCGTCTTTAATTTCTGCGTGAACTGCTACGGTTCTTTGCATTTCATCTAATGCCTTACCTATAGCGAAGATGTGGGCATTCATTACCTCATTGGGCTGGCTTTGCAAGCTAAACTGAATATTTTGTCCCTTTTTGATGTAAGGTAGATCTTTTTCAAAGACTTTTAAATCAATATGCAAATGATGGTTGTCAACAATTTCAAAAAGGCTTTGTTCCGGCTGAACGTAAATGCCTGTGTTGACCTTAATATCCCGCACGTAGCCGTTCATAGGACTGCGTAAGGCAATGCTGGAAATTAATTCTCCGGAAGGGATGCCAATGCCCAGCAACTGTAATTTGGACTGCAAACCTTTCAATTTTGCTTGTGCGATAGCTCGCTCCGAAACAATTTTATCCAGTTGCTTTTGAGGAGCAATTTCTTTTTCTACCAAATCTTTTTGTCGCTCCCATTCTCGGTTGAGGTATAGTAAAGCCCCTTCCGTTTCCAGGTAAGTCTGTTGCCATTCGATGAAGTCGGGATTTTGCAGGCTTGCCAGCATTGCACCCCTTTTTACATACTGTCCTGGGAGTACGTGAATTTTTGTAATTTTTCCTGGAGCAATGGCACTCACATCCGCTTTGTTTTGCGGGGGCAATTCTAATTGCCCATTGACTTTGATGGTGGATTTTAGGTTTTTTTGTTCAAAACTACCCAGCTCTAAGCCGATTTTTTGCATTTGTAAAGCAGTTAAACTTACTTCATCTTCACTATGCTGCCCCTGTTCTGTTTTATGCGGCATTTCATCATCGTGCGCATGGTCATCTGCCGAATGCGTATGTGTATGTGAGCAGGCAGAAATTAATAGAAGGAGCAATGAATGACAAGTAATGAGTGATAGATAATGGCTAATGAATTTATTGGATGTATTTTTCATTTTGAATTTTTTCTGTACTAGAGTTTGTTGGGAATTTGTTTTTTGAGTTAAAAATGATTCATTCTTTGTTTATTAGGGATGTAGTGCGAACTAAAGATTAAGCCATTTGAAGCGAACTCAAGTTTGCCCCTTTTTACTAGTTCTTTGACTTATTGTTAAATTCCATAGATTTTCTTGGTCGAAGTTAATCGCATTGAAGGCTTTGATAAATTTACCTTTTGAATCGGATACTTTCCATTGGCTTGAAGAGGAGTCAAATTTGACGGACACATATTGCTTGGGAAATTTCGTTCCTAGATAGTACACATTTCCATATAGTGTAAATTGTCCAATTTTACTTGTTCTTCTAGCAAAGATCCATTTGTCTAATCTTTGAAAAGCTCTTTGAGGGTTAAAATGCTCTGCCTTATAAATTCTTTGATTTGTAAACAATTTGGGATAACACTCTTTTCGAGTTTTTCCTTTGAGGCGGCTTACCTTAAACTTTTCTCTTTGAATCAGGCCAACTTTATCTAAATGCTTTTGCAATTGCTTGTAATCTTTGCAGGAATAAACCTCTGCCCAGTCTTTTGTGGTACGTTGCATTCTTTCTACTTTGGCATTATCTGTAGGTCGTCGTGGACGATTATAGATCACTTCAATTCCCATAGCTTCTAGCCATAAGCAAAGAACCGGAAGCGACTTTCGTTGTGGGTCGCCCAAGGGCATCCCGTTGTCCACTCGAATACTTTTAGGTAATCCCCATTTGCTAAATGCATTAATCAGATACTGCTTTACCTGTGAGGGAGATACCTGGCTAATATTTCCGCAGGGGAAAAACGGGCGTTTCAAGTACCGCTCCTGATTTTACATCAACAGTAGTTAAGTAGCAGGCTTTAGTTTGATCTTCTAATTTCAATTTTTCTTTGGCATCAATTTGCCAACAATCATGAACTTGCTGTACAACTGAAGTTTTAGAGGGTTCTCTAATAGTAAAAGTTTTATTGAACCCTTTTGCTCTAAACCATTTTTGTAAAGTTCTTGCTGTTGGAAGTGCTGCTAATGGGTATTTGTCGTGTAATAGGGTTAAAATATAAGGTGCACCCCAATTGGGATGACGTCTTTTCAACCAAGTACTCATACGATAAATGCGATAGTATTTAGGAGCCTTCGGACCACAATGAGTATACTTCAGTTCTAATCCTGATGCTCCGCTTTTTTTGTACGATTGCCAAATACGCTTTAAGGTCGAGTATGACATTTTTCTTTCTTGGCTAATCTGAATTAAACTTTTTCCAGATTCTTTTTCCAAGATCACTTGTCTTCGATCTTCAATGGAGTAATACATGATCAGAAAATAGGATGTTTAACAATATTTCAATGAACTCTAATTTAGGGACCATACTTTAATTCGCCAATAATGGGTCAAACTTTAGTTCGCACTACAAGGGAATGGAACAAAAAAGAGGCATTTGCAAATCAAAATATTTTCCAATAAGCGCTTAAATCCAATTACCAGCATATTGAAGTGAATCGCCGGAAATATTTTTTAAGTAATCATATTTTAGACGAATAATCTGTCGAATGTGCAGGTAATCATGCGCCAACCAATTGACTAAATAGGCTTTTGCAGAACGGGTCGTTCCACTTGGAAATACCAGTTCGTTATTCCAGTTTGGTTGTTTCAAAGATTTCAGCCAACGAATAGATTGGCTTCTTTCTTTGAGAAAGGAAGATAGTTTTTTCTCAAAATCTTGCTCCATATAACGCCGTTCTTTTACCCATTTTACAGGGTCAATAGAAGGGGGGAGTAGATGGGGTGTTTTTAAAGCATATTTGAGTCGCATGCGAAAATCCTCTCGTTCTTCATCGTATAGATGGCAGATTATTTCCTGCATGCACCACTTTTCGGGGCGGGGTTTCCAGCGACGTTCTGCTTCTTTGCAGCCTTTTAATAATTGGCGAAACGTCGCTCTATTTTCCTGAAGTTGGGTAATAATTCGGTTATAGTCCATTTTTTTTTATTTTAATACAAAAACTGAAGTTGCGCTTTTACCAACTGGAAATCTCGCAAAGCCTTTAGATGATTAATTCGATGGGTAATCAATGCTTCTATGCTTTGCTGGTACTCCAGATAAGTCGCTTCACCTGCTCGAAAAGCAGCTTTGAGAAAGTCGCTATCTGCTCGGGCATTGGGAATCATTTCATTTTGATAAAAATTGATGTTTTCAAGCAATTGCTGAAGCCTTAGTTGTATTTGCCGCTGTTGCCGTGCTAGTTGTTGAATGGCCAAATCTTTTTGTTGTTGTTGGATTTCAATGCCCACCTTTGCTGCCTCAATTCGCTGATTTTGTGCTTTTTTTAATAAAGGCATATTTAGCCCCAATTGATAGCCAAAAAACGGAATACCCCCTGCTACACTCTGCAATTGAAGTCCCGTATTAATTTGGGGTAATAATTGACTTTTGCTCACTTCCAGTCGCGCTTTCGCCAATGCTTCTTGCTGCTGATAATATTGCAGAAGTGGGTGAGCAGACAAGTCGTCTAATTGCATTAAATCAGGTGTAGGAAATTGGCTAACTTGTACGTCAAAAAGGGTATCTGATAGCAAGAAGGCATTAAAGGTTTGCAAGGCCAATTCGTGTTTCTGTCGAGCAGTTCGTTGATTAAAAAGAATGGTTCTTTGCTTGGCCTTGGCAGATAGAAGCGGTGTTTTTCCCGTTTCTCCAGCATCTAGTAGTTGTTGGCTGATTATCTCTAAATCTTGGTAAATGTCCACGAGGTTGGTCCATTCAGCCTGCTGTTGTTTTTGAAAAATCAATTCGTAATAGGCTTGTGTAACCAATAAGTCAATGTTTTTTTCAGAGAGGGCAATTTGAGATTTTGCCACATTTGCCTGCTGTTGATACAGGTTTTGATTAGCTCGATTGACTGTTGGGAGGTTAAAATTTTGCTGGATGCCCAGCGCATGTACACCACTATTTTTAGAAAAATCGTATTCTTCCCCACTCAGAAAAATGTTTGCGCTGGGGTGGCTGTTTTTAATAGCAGCCAATTTTTGTGCCTGTTCTATTTGCAAGAGTTGGCTTTGCAAAACGGGATAATTTTGACGGGCTTTGGCGATGGCTGCTTCGAGTGTAATTGGAAAGGTTTGTGCTTGACCATTTACTACAAAAAACAGCAGTGCAATGGTTATCCATTTCGATAGAATTGTTGTTTGCCCTTTTTCAAAAAAGTAATATAAAACAGGTAGAATGATCAACGTTAAAAAAGTAGCTGTTATCAAACCACCAATTACAACAGTTGCTAAGGGTTGTTGTACTTCTGCTCCTGCGGAATTGGAAAAAGCCATTGGGAAAAACCCCAGAGATGCTACCGCCGCTGTCAGTAAAACAGGCCGTAATCGAACGCTCGTGCCTTTTCGGATGCGTTCCATTGGATCAATCATTCCTTCCTTTTTTAGGTGGTTAAAGTAGGCAATTAGCACGATACCATTTAGTACTGCTACGCCAAATAAAGCAATAAAACCGACTCCGGCGGAGATGCTAAAGGGCATTCCTCGAAAATATAAAGCCCATATTCCCCCGATAGCAGACATCGGAATAGCCGTATAAATTAAAATGGTTTGCCAAATGGAGTTAAAGGTAAGGTAGAGTAGTACGAAAATCAATGCTAGTGCAACAGGAACGGCAATCATTAAGCGACTTCTGGCGCTTTGCAAATTTTCAAAAGCGCCTCCGTAGGTTGTATAATAGCCCGGAGCAAGATTGAGTTTTGTGTTTAACTTTTTTTGAATATCCAACACCAGGCTTTCCACATCCCGTCCTCTTGCATTAACCCCGATGGTAATGCGTCGTTGGGTATTATCTCTGGAGATTTGGGTAGGGCCTTCTTCAAAGCGAATATCAGCTACTTCCTGCAAAGGGATCTGATTGCCATTTGGCAGGGAAATGAACAAATTTCTCAAATCTTCCATATTTTGTCGAAAGGGCTTGTCCAATCGAATCACCAATTCAAAGCGTTTTTCCCCTTCAAAAATGTAACCAGCAATCTCTCCGGCAAAGCCGGTTCGGATATATTGGTTTAGTGTTGCTGCATGGACGCCATATTTTGCCATTTTTCTTTGGTCATAATCCACGACCATTTGCTGCAAGCCCGCCGTTGGTTCGACCTGTATATCCCCTACGCCGTCGATTTGCTGGATAAGCGATTCGGCTTCTTTGGCTTTCGCAGCGAGTATGCCTAGGTCTTCTCCATAGATTTTGATAGCAATATCTTGCCGGACACCTGTCATTAGTTCATTAAAGCGCATTTGGATAGGTTGAGTAAACTCGTAAATTACGCCGGGGAATTCGTTCATTTTATTCTCCATTTTTTCAAATAATTCCTCTTTGCTTTTGCCGGAAGTCCATTCCTCTTTCGGTTTTAAAATCACATAAATATCGCCGGCCTCTAGGGGCATAATGTCAGTGGGAATTTCAGCTGTACCGATTTTTGTCACCACTTTTTCTACCTCTGGAAAATTGTCCAGCAATATTTTTTGTAATTCGGCGGATATCTCTACACCCTGAGCAATGGAACTGCCAGCGGGCAGGATTTGATGCAAGGCAAAATCGCCTTCTTCGAGTGTCGGCAAAAATTCTCCACCCATTCGGCTGAAAATGATTAGGCTCCACACAAAAAGTGCCAGGGTCAGGCCCAAAACCAGCCATCTAAGCTTTAAAGCTATTCCTAAAACGGGTTGATATAAGCGATTTATAAAGTTGATGATCCGATCAGCGGTCGTGGTTTTATGGTTAATAATTTTATTTAAAAATAAAGCGGACATCATGGGTACATAGGTCAAGGATAGAATTAAAGCTCCAAGTATAGCAAAGCTAACCGTTTGTGCCATTGGTTTGAACATTTTGCCCTCGATCCCTGTCAAAAACAGGATAGGGATATAAACAATCAAGATGATAATTTCTCCAAAAGCTGCGGATTTTCGGATGCGCGTAGCGGCGGTTAGCACTTCATGGTCCATTTCTACTCGCGTCAGCTTTGCGCCAGTTTTTCGAATGCCCAAATGGTGCAAAATGGCTTCTACGATGATCACTGCGCCATCTACAATTAGCCCAAAATCAATCGCTCCCAAACTCATTAAATTGGCAGAAACGCCAAAAAAGCGCATCATCGAAATAGCAAAAAGCATCGCTAGCGGAATAACCGAAGCCACAATAAGGCCAGCTCTTAAATTGCCCAATAAAAGCACTAAAACAAAAATGACAATAAGCCCGCCTTCTATCAGGTTGGTTACGACTGTTTTGGTTGTTCGATTGACCAGTTTGGAGCGATCGAGATAAGGCTCTATGATAATGCCTTCGGGCAGAGATTTTTTGATTTGCTCCATGCGTTCTTTTACGCGTGCGGTTACTTCTGCGGCATTTTCGCCTTTTAGCATCATTACTTGTCCAGCGACAACTTCGCCCATACCATTCATGGTTACTGCCCCAAATCGAGGGGCATACCCTATCTGCACTTTTGCCACATCTTTTACCAAAATAGGTAAGCCATTGACTGTTTTTACCACTACCTGGCCAATATCATCTGCATTTTCCAGCCGACCTTCGCCTCGAATGAAATAGGTGTAGTGCTTTTTTTCAATATAAGACCCCCCTGCATTGGCATTATTTTGTTGAATGGCTTGATACAAATCATCCAGTGTGATACCCATGCTCTTGAGCTTGTCGGGGTTAAAGGCTACCTCGTATTGCTTCAGGTGGCCGCCGGAGCTATTGACTTCGATGACTCCCTCTATGCCGATTAGCTGGCGTTTGACGACCCAATCCTGCAAACTTCGCAAATCGGCTGGAGAAAATTTGTCTTCAAAATCTGGGGCTGGATGTAGAACGTACTGATAAATTTCACCTAAGCCCGTAGAAATTGGACTCATTTTAGGCTTACCCAGACCTTCAGGAATCTTGTCTTCTGCACTTTTTATACGCTCGCCAATCAATTGGCGAGCAAAATAAATATCTATACTTTCCTTAAAGACAATGGTAATCACCGATAAACCAAAACGGGAGACAGAGCGCACTTCTACTACGCCCGGTACATTACCTAAAGCCATCTCCAAGGGATAGGTGATGAGTTGTTCGACTTCTTGTGCCGCCAGCGTTGGCGCATTGGTAATGACCTGCACCTGATTGTCCGTAATGTCCGGCACGGCATCAATGGGAAGGTGTTGGAGGGAGTAAATACCCCAGCCGATTAACCCGAAAACTAGCGAGGTAATAAAGAGTTTTTGCTTTATTGAAAAGGCAATTATTTGATCAATCATAGCAATGGTTCATGATTAAGTAACTGGTGATTGGTATGCTGCTCCACTTTGCTTGGAAAGCGTCGCAAAGCAGGATTGTAGCCTCTTTTAAAAATACATGCTTATCACAATAAATAATATATAGCTTGGGCTATTATTAGGAATGATGCATTCCTTGCAAGGAACAGGGGCCTACCTGTTTTGTTAAAATTTAGACTATAAAAAGGAAGGTGGTTGAATAGTGGTGGAAAGGAAACCACTCAGATAAAAAGGGCATTGGTAAGCGATTTTTTTTACAAAACCTTTACAGGAATAAGAAAAAACAGGCAAAGAGATAGTAGTTATTAAAAAGGTAACGGAAGCGTTGATGCTCTGGAAAGGCAGTTGGTGATGATCCTCTTCGTGATCGGCATCACTATGTCTGTCTATAAAATGGGTATATAAAAAATCGAGAAAAGTAATTGAATTATTTCTTTGCTCGGCCTCTGTCTTGTGCTCTAAATAATGTGCTTTTAAATCCGCTAAATGGGATAATTGGCTAAAATCCGAATAGGGAAATAAACTGCCAATTAGCATATAAAAAGACATTATGAATGCCGTTGGTTTCAATTATTTGATGATTAGTGATTGAAGGCTATTACTTTTACAAAGGTAAAGTTTTTGTAATCCTCCTACAAGAAGATCGTTATGCTTTTTTTAATTTTTCACTAACCAATGATTCCGCTTTTGTTCTGACATTTTCCAGCTTAAAGTGCAACAAGACTTCGTCCAAAAAGGCAAACTGCAACAAGGATTTGGCTTGCTCCAAAGACATCCCTCTGGTTCGCAAATAATAAATTAAACCTTCATCCAATTGACCAATCGTTGCGCCATGGCTACACCGCACATCATCGGCAAATATTTCCAGTTGAGGTTTTGCGTTCATTACCGCTTTATCGGATAAGACCAGGCTGCTGTTTTGCTGAAAAGCATTGGTTTTTTGGGCATCTGGACGTACATTAACCTTGCCGTTGAAAACGGCGCGGGCTCGGTCGTCAATAATGCCTTTGTAAAGTTCGTTGCTTTCACAATGGGGAAAGGCATGATCTATAAAGGTTTGATTGTCAATGTGTTGGTCGCCATTCGCTAAATAAACGCCGTATAAATTGGTATGAGTGTTAGTGGCTTTCAGAATGACACTTAGGTTATTTCTAACTATTTTTCCACCCAAATCTATTGCATAGGAAGAATAAGAAGCATCTCTTTCTTGGGTAACTATGGTATTATTGATTTGAAAAGCATTTTCACTTTCATTTTGCAATTTATAGTGGTGAATATGTGCATTTGCTTTGGCGATAAATCGACTAACAGCGTTGGTAAAATAAGTTCCATTGTTGATAGAATGGTAAGTTTCAATAATATTTACCTGGCTATTTGCCTCCGCTATCACCAAGACTTGGGGACTGGTGAAAAAGGCCTCCGTTTCTGAAATAGTGATATTGGAAATATGAATGGGTTTATTTACTACTGCATTTTTAGTAATATGAATAAAGATGCCATTGTCGGCAAAAGCTGTATTTAGAGCGACGAAAGCATTCGCACCCAATTCGCTGCTCAATGCCTCTTCTATTAAAGAACCGGCTCGTTTATTTTCAAAAGCACTAATGGTATTATTTATATTCAGTCCCTTTTCCAAGTTACTGATTTTTGATAGATTCTTATCCAAAATGCCATTGACGAGTACAATTTCATAGGCTTCTAGATTTTCAAAAGCTACGGATTTTACAGTCTTTTCTCCAATAGTTGCCTTTTTTCCTTCTCGGTATGCTTGTTTGGTGATTTTGCGAACATTGGTATATTTATAGTTTTCATCCTTTCGGTCGGGAAAGCCTGTCGCTTCTAATTGCTCCATTGCTCTACGACGAATTAGATGTTGGCGACGATTTTTTTGTCCGTTTAACTGCTTTTCTTTTAGATTAAAAAGGGTTCTATATCTTGCAAGGGCTTCAGATGTTTTATTTTCGGTGAGTATTGACATATTTTAACCTTCCTTTTTTCAGCAAATCCATTTTATATTTTAAAAAATAGCAATTTTATTGGCTTCCTTTTTGATCCAATCATAACCTTTTTTCTCCAACTCGACCGCTAGATTTTTATCGCCGGATTTGACAATACGTCCGTCATATAGCACGTGTACATAATCAGGGACAATATAATTGAGCAATCTTTGATAGTGGGTAACAATGATAAAAGAGCGTTCTTTACTTCTCAATTGATTGACTGCATTAGCTACAATTTTCAGGGCATCAATATCCAAACCGGAGTCGGTTTCATCTAGGATGGCCAATTTGGGTTCCGATGCGGCCATTTGGAGCATTTCATTCCGTTTCTTTTCGCCGCCGGAGAAGCCCTCGTTCAGAGAACGCTTTAATAGCTGGTCGTCCATTTCGACCATTTTGACCTTTTCTCTTAAAAATTTGAGCATTTGCATAGCATTGAATTCTTCGAGCCCTCTCGCTTTTCGGACAGAATTGACCATGCTTTTCAAGAAATTGGCATTGCTAACTCCAGGTATTTCTACCGGATATTGAAAAGCTAGAAAAATGCCTGCAACTGCTCGCTCGTCAATCTCCATTTCCAATAAATCCTTGCCATTGAAAGCAATACTCCCGTCCGTAATTTCGTAATCTTCTTTTCCTGCCAATACATGTGCTAAAGTACTCTTTCCAGAACCATTGGGTCCCATAATAGCATGCACCTCGCCGGGATGCACCTCCAAATTAATGCCTTTAAGGATTTCTTGGTTCTCTACTGCTACTTTTAAATTATTGATTTTTAGCATTTTGTGGATGTGTAGTCGGTTTTAATATGATTTAATTTTATAAAATAAAAAGGCGAACTTACCCTACGCTTCCTTCCAAGCTAATTGCCAATAATTTCTGTGCTTCCACGGCAAACTCCATAGGTAGTTCATTAAATACTTCTTTGCAATAGCCATTGACAATCATATTAATAGCGTCCTCTTCACTCAAGCCCCTTTGCTGGCAGTAATACAATTGGTCTTCTCCGATTTTAGAAGTGGTTGCTTCATGTTCTACCCGAGCGGTATTATTTTCCACTTCCAGATAAGGGAAGGTATGGGCCCCGCATTTATCACCCATGAGTAAAGAATCACATTGAGAAAAGTTTTGAGCGTTGGTTGCCCTTTTGCCTATTTTTACCAAACCTCGATAAGAGTTGTGGCTTTTTCCGGCAGAGATACCTTTAGAAATAATGGTGCTTTTGGTATTTTTGCCGATATGAATCATTTTTGTACCCGTATCGGCTTGCTGGAAATTATTGGTCACCGCTACCGAGTAAAACTCTCCAACAGAATTCTCTCCTTTTAAAATGCAACTTGGATATTTCCAAGTAACAGCCGAGCCGGTTTCCACTTGCGTCCAAGAAATTTTGGAATCTTTCCCTTCGCAAATGCCCCTTTTGGTTACAAAGTTATAGATGCCTCCTTTGCCCTCCTTATCCCCTGGATACCAATTTTGTACCGTAGAATATTTAATAAAAGCCTCCTTTTTGGCGATCAGCTCTACAACGGCTGCATGTAGTTGGTTTTCATCCCGCATGGGGGCGGTACAGCCTTCCAAATAGCTGACCTCGCTACCTTCTTCTGCAATAATTAGGGTTCGTTCAAACTGCCCTGTATTAGCTGCATTGATTCGGAAATAGGTGGATAATTCCATTGGGCATTTAACGCCTTTGGGAATATAAGTAAAGGAACCATCGCTAAAGACCGCCGCATTTAAAGCGGCGAAATAATTATCGGTATAAGGGACAACCGTTCCCAAATATTTTTTCACCAGTTCTGGATGTTCCTGCACCGCATCACTAAAGGAGCAAAAAATAATACCTAACTCGGATAAGGTTTCCTTAAAAGTGGTCTTGACGGATACGCTGTCCAATACAGCGTCCACGGCCACTACTCCCGCCAATACCTTTTGTTCATCCAAAGGGATTCCCAATCTTTCAAAGGTTCGGATTAATTCCGGATCCGCTTCGTCCAAGCTATTTAAGGTAGGCTTCTTTTTAGGAGCTGCGTAATAGATAATATCCTGATAATCAATGGGTGGATAGTTAACATTTGGCCAAGTTGGCTCGATCAATGTTTGCCAGTGGCGGAAGGCTTTTAAGCGATATTCCAGCAAAAAATCCGGCTCTTTTTTCTTAGCAGAAATGGCTCTGATGGTGTCTTCATTTAAACCTTTTGGCAGGGTTTCCATTTCAATATTGCTGGTAAATCCATGCTTATAATCGCTTCGGGTTTGGTCTTCCAAAACCTGCCTGGATTCGCTAAGGACTTCACTCATTTTTTACAGCTTAGAGTAGAGGGTTTGGGGTAGGAGTTTAATGCCTATATCCTAAGCCCTTTGCCCTCTGCTATTCGTTAAATTTTTTGCAAAAAAAAACTAATTTCTCAATTTATACAAAAAAGTATAAAAAAGGTTTACAAAGGTGCGAAATTATTTTGATTTAGTCTAAATAAGCGGGGGATTAATTTGGCGAGAGCTTATAGAAAAACAAATATATTGTTGGAAATTAAGAAATAGAGAAAGTTGATTATCAATCAGATTTGTATTTTAAAAACCGCCGTTCGCACTCTTTTGCTCACTGTTCCGTCTGCTAGAACTTCTTCTAAAATCAGGTTTTGGGCAGCAGGTGTTTCAAACACTTCTTGCATATTTTGAATACGAGCGACGGGCACTCGCTGTTCTTCGCATTTTTTTAAAAGGGGAACCGCCTCATATTTTCTAAATGCCTTTGCGATTAATTTAGATAAGGCAGGTCGGTTTGCTAGGCGCAAGGCATTGTTTTTAAAGCGTTTGTCGCTTTTCAAGTCTGGTATATCAAGGCAATCGCATAATCTTTGAAATTGTTTTTCCGTGCCGGGGGATAGAATAATGGGTTTATTATCTTTGGTATAAAAAATATCTCCATAAGGGGCAATGTTTGGGTGTTGGCTACCAATTCGTTGGGGAATGACCCCTACGTTCAGCCAGTTGCTTGCTTGATTGGCCAATGAGGCGACCCCCGCATCGAAAAGAGAAATACTTACTTGACATCCTTTTCCCGTTTTATAGCGATTCAATAGTGCCAATAAAATGCCTTCTTTCAGTTGGTGGGCTGCCAATATATCCATTAAAGCAACAGGCATTTTTACCGGTTTGCCTCCTTGCTCGCCATTCATAAAAATCCAGCCCGTTTCTGCTTGTATCACGACGTCGAACCCTGGTCTGGGGTCCTCATCGCCATAGGCTGTAATTTGGGCATAGATAAGTTGAGGGTTCAATTGGCGTAGCTGTTCATAATCCATCCCGATTTTTGCTGCAGAGCCGACCTTGAAATTTGAGATAACAATATCTGCTGCTTTTATCCATTCTAAAACTTTTGCTTGATCTGCCTTCTCTTTTAAGTTTAGGAGATGCGCTTCTTTATTCCAATTGACGCAATGATAATAGGCAGAGTAGGGCTGGTTTTTGTCTTCCATAGGTAGCTTCCAGGTTCTCGTAACATCGCCTCCTATTGCTTTATTTTCTACTTTAATGACGCTTGCACCCAGTTCAGCGAAGAACATTCCGACGGCAGGCCCGGCGAGTACGTTTGCTAACTCTACTACTTTTAAATCTTTAAAAAAGGTGTTTGTTTGCATAGTTGCCAGTTGTCGGTTAAGGGCAATTCAATTGGTTACTTGAAAGCATTGAATCCCGTCACATCCATGCCTGTAATCAATAAATGAATATCGTGCGTTCCTTCATAGGTTAAGACCGTTTCTAGATTCATCATGTGACGCATAATGGGGTATTCCTGCGTGATGCCCATCCCGCCGAGAATTTGTCTTGCTTCGCGCGCAATGACCAAAGCCATGTGAACATTATTGCGTTTTGCCATAGAAATTTGGGCAGGGGTGGCTTTGCCTTCATTGGCCAGCGTACCCAATCGCCAGGCTAATAACTGCGCTTTGGTGATTTCGGTAATCATTTCCGCCAGTTTCTTTTGGGTAAGCTGGAATTGACCAATCGGTTTGCCAAACTGGATGCGTTCTTGCGAATATCGAAGTGCTGCATCGTA
The DNA here is from genome assembly GCA_965222705.1 of Saprospiraceae bacterium. Classification (GTDB taxonomy): domain Bacteria; phylum Bacteroidota; class Bacteroidia; order Chitinophagales; family Saprospiraceae; genus JAFMDF01. The sequence continues at coordinate 96,627 of CBDCUO010000027.1, forward strand.
GCAGTCCATCGCCGCTCCAATAACCCCCCAGGCAATGCCATAGCGTGCTTTGGACAAACAAGATAAAGGTCCTTTTAAACCTTGGACGTGGGGCAATACATTTTTTTTGGGTACGCGCACGTCTTCAAAAACCAATTCGCCAGTGATAGACGCTCGCAAGGACCATTTGCCGTGAATTTTAGGGGCACTAAAGCCTTTCATCCCTTTTTCGACTATCAAACCTCTAATAATGCCTGCTTCATCTTTTGCCCATACTACCGCTATATCTGCAACAGGAGAGTTAGTAATCCACATTTTGGCTCCATTCAGAATATAAGTGTCTCCGTCATCCTTGATATTCGTGACCATGCCGCCAGGATTAGAGCCATGGTCAGGTTCTGTCAACCCAAAGCAACCAATAAGTTCTCCACTACCCAGTTTGGGCAAATATTGCTGCTTTTGTTCTTCTGAACCAAATCTGTAAATCGGATACATGACTAAAGACCCTTGCACAGAAGCCATAGAACGGATACCAGAGTCTCCCCGTTCCAATTCTTGCATGATGATTCCATAAGCCATTTCATCCATGCCCCCGCCGCCATATTTTGTTGGTAAACTGGGGCCATAAGCCCCAATTTCCCCCAACCCTTTAAATAAATGTGTTGGGCATTCAGCTTTATCGGCATAGGCTTCTATAATGGGGGTTACTTCCTGTTTGACCCACGTGCGAACCGTTTCCCTGGCTAATAAATGATCGGAACCCAATAACTCGTCCATATTATAGTAATCGTGGCTGGTAAATGGGTCGGTCTTACTGCTCTTGGCAGCATCTAATCTATTCATATTTTTAGTGTTATAGATGCATAATTCTACTTTGTCACTTTAAAGTGAAAGCACTGTTTGAATGTTGTGTTGTCAATGATTTTTTAGCGGCAATATTTGCACAAATGTTTAATTTTTTTTGAAAACTTTTTAAAAATCAGCCCAATTTTATTAGAAATAGCCTATACCCGTTTAGATTTGGCTCTGGAGCTAAAGGGAAAGCAGCTAACCTATTTAATAAAAAATAAACGTCTTTGGTCAAAAAGCAGGACAAATCAATACCTACTCACGACTACTTTTTTATTAACTGCTTTTCCAGCCTTTGTCTGAATTTTTAAATAATATAGCCCATCAGGAAGTGCGTGTAGCGGGAGGGAGAAGGGAGCTTTGGGGAAATTTTTAAAATTTAATTCCCAATGTAATCTTCCGTAAGTATCAAATAATTGAATCGTTCCAGACTGGCCGGATAATTCTTTTAACTGGAGGTATAAAACTTCTTTTGCAGGGTTGGGGAAAACAGCCACTTCATTGAGGTTGATTTGAAATGGTACCCATTGGACGGGAGAAAGAATGCTACTTCCGTCCATGAGAACTTGCTCCAATCGGTAATAATTATTGCCCATTAGAGGGTAGGCATCCAATTCTTTAAAAAAGGAATGGGTGTTTTTATTGGAAGGTGGATGAATGTTTTTTAAAGGTTCAAAATCGGTTCCATTTGCAGATCGTTCTATGGTGAAATGCTTACTTTTTGCATTGGTCAGCCATTGCAACTCAATAGCCCTCCCCGAATGGAAAGCCGTAAAATTCAGATAAGAAGAAGCTCTAGGACCGGCTGTGGCTTGGTCAATCTGGATACTATAATCTTCCACTTCACCAAATTCAAAAATTTCGCAAGAAGTGGCAGGTGTATTTCTTTGCATGGATACCCGCATTTTGGTAGAAATGGGCTGAATGGAATTAGGAATAGAAATAGTACCGTTTATAGGAACAGGGGGGCTTCCGGATGCTTGAGCCGGGTAAATTCCTGAAAATACTAGCTCTTTATTATCGTCAAAACTGCCATTGCCATCGAAATCTATCCAAACTTGGAAGCTTTCATCCCATTGAAAATAGCTAAACCCTGGCGTCAGGCTAATTTGGTAGTCTTCTCCTCTCTGCAAGGTGGTAGATAGATTTGAAAAATCGCCGTATTGTTCTTTAAAAGAAGGGTTATTTAGAGTGTTTAAGGTGACCTGGGCAATATATTCCTGCCAGGGCTGGTTGCCTTTAGAGGAGCAATGAGAACTGGAAGGTATAATTTTTACTTCAAAATTGCAGGTAGTTGTATTCCCACAATTATCCGTAGCGGTATATTCAATAAGGGCGCTTCCAATCGGGAAAAAGCTCCCGTTGGGCAGTCCTCCCGTTTGAGTAACCGAGCTAATACCTTCAGGGCAGTTTGTAGAAGCAGAGGGTGGGTCCCAATTGACGAGAACCCCTGTATTCTCTGGTGAAGCGTTCAAGCTAACGGCTTCAGGGCAGTTTAATTCCAAACTGAACACACTTTGCTCTGTGATCGAAATGGAATAATCCTCTGTTTCTCCCAAAATAAAGGTTCCGCAGGGTTCTGGGGCTTGGTTTCTCTGCATGGCTACCCGCATCCTGGTCATTCCTACCAAAGCATTTTGAGGAATGTTAATAGTACCACTAATTGGGTTAGCGGGTGTGCCGTGAATTCCGATAAGGAAATTTCCTGTAAATACTTTTTCATCCAAGTCTTCAAAATCCTTATCTTGATTCCAATCTATCCAAACGGAAAATACTTCGTCGTAATGCGCCCAGCTAAACCCAGGAGTTAAAGTAATTGGATAGCTTTCTCCTTTTTTTACAGTTGCTGTTTGGTTAGTAAAATTACCATATTGATTCTTTCCAGAGAGGTTATTAATAGCTGCAAAACTTACCTGGGCAATGTATTCCTCCCAGGGTTGCTCCCCAGAAGCATCGCAATAATTGCCAGAAGGAGGAGTATGGTCTAACACCTGAAAAGATTGTTCTACATCGGGGGCGGGATTGAATTGTTCATTTCCCGATTGACTAGCTCGCACGGTTATAATGCCCGGAACGCCATTCAAGGTAATACTATTTCCGACGAGGGAAGCGGGGCCGGAAATAATAGAAAGTGTAACAGGCAAGCCAGAACTAGCCGTTGCAGAGATAGCAAAAGGGAGGTCAGAAACGAGTTTGTCAGGAATAGGGGGAAAGTCAATCGTTTGTTCTAAAGGTTGATTCGTTCCGTCATCTGGAATAAAAATGGCAGATATGGATGTATTGCCATTAAGATTTATAGTGGTAATTGCACTAGTTGTAGGAATGGTTGCTGACCAGCCAGCAAAAATAAATCCGGGATTAGGGATTGCTTCAATTGGAATGTCTATTCCATTAAAATAAGTACCCGTCCAGGGATAATTGTTTTGTTCAATAGTGACCGTATTGATTTTGATTTTTCCTCCGTGAAGCGGAGTTGCTGTCAGGCTAACTTCAGAAGTCCCCGTGATTTCTGGGATACTTTCGATAAAATGATTGCGTACTGCTTGGACCCTTCCTCCGGCAAAAGTTCTTAAAACATCCACGTCTTGATTCCAAGTCCATACATTTTCCCATTTTTGATTGTGCTGATTAATTTCTGGTTGGTAGCGCATTTGAAATTCGCCGATGCGTTGGAGCATTCTTTCTGTGGGGTACAACACATTGAGTTGGTCTGCCATTCGGTTGATAAAATCTCGCTTCCAGGTGGGATTTTCCATTAGTTTATTAAAGAGGAGTGTCGCCCATTCGGGATTGGGGTAGGAAAAAGTTGGCTGTAGCATTCGGTTGAGCGAATTCACATTAAAATTGCCTGTATTAAAATTACTAGTATTCAATTCTAAAAAGCCAAAGCCAAAGTCCAAATCCTTGACCATCCACCGCCATTTTCCCAAGGGTGTTCGTTGTCGCCATCGCCTGTAATTATTACCTGGCCAGTCCGTATTATCAATAAAAATATTGAAAATGATATAATCCATATAGTTATCTAGGTCTGCCAGTGCTTTTAATTCGTTCAGCCCAGCTTCCGTATCGTAGCTTTTAGCTCTTAGAAGACTGTCCAGGCGATTCCATTCCTGGAAATCCCCCTCTTTTATATCGTCCAGGTTTTCTAATAAGTCCACCTCTGCGTCCTCTAACCCATAATGAACTTTCAAATAACGCCAATCCAGTCGCTCTCTTATATTATAAATCCCCCAGTATTCCCCATTGATATAGGCAATAGCAGGTCGAAAAGCCTGTCCGTCCAGATTTGGCTTTTCAATTTTCACCTCCAAATCGCTCAAATCCCTGGTTAAACTACTTTGCATAGCATCTCGAAAGAGGGTATATTCCCAGTCCTGACCAGAGTTTCTTAAAATTAGGCTTCGGTATTGACTAAGTGGTTCATCGGGAAATACAGGATAATCAATCGTTGCTTTTCCGAGGCTGCCCTTTGCTTTGATTGCCAGCGATTTTTGGGGTAAAGTAACGCTGGTGGACCCATGGAGTTCTACTTCTGCTACCTGATTGAAGCCCTGGCTGCCGTTGGGTTCATAAAACTCGACGTTAATAGGCACTTCGATATCCTCCAAAAAGTTGGGGAATAAACCATTTTCTTCTCCAAAAAATTTTTCTGGATTTCCGGAAAATGCGACAATTGGAAAAGTGGGGTTTATATTAAAAAAATAAGTATTGGTCGTAATTTCGCTAGGATCGTAGCCCGCTTTAAAGGCTTTTGCTCGGACAACCTGGGTTGAATTCAGAGAAATAGGACTAGTATAAAGTAGATCATTTTCAGTTGGATCGCTACCATCGGTCGTATAATGAATAAGGGCATTTTCTGATTGAGAGAAGGCGAGTTGTAGAGGTGTCGTATAAAAACCTCCACCGAGAGAAGCAATGGGGGCTTTGGTTGCTCCCAATGACGCTATCCCATTGGCGGACCCCGGAGTAGGCGTGGAAAAAGCTACAAAATTCGGACCGCCATCTGGCGATCTGCCCAGCGAAATATCTGTCGCTTGGGGTCCATAAGTGAGTGTGTCCAGGGGTGTGAATCCATCGGTATCAAAAATTCCAATTTGTTCGCCGCTACTACCCAATTTGGGGTCTGCGTGCAAAACGCCTTGGTCGGGCGACCCATCAAACCAGAGAAGGAGATAGCCTCCAGGGGGAATGGTCGTTAAATCAGGACTTGTATTGGGGATTTGCCATTTAGTGGGGTTGGTCAGGTCGTCCGTCACAAATTTTCCGCCAACATTAAAGGAAACTAAACCGGCATTATAAATTTCTACCCAGTCATCAAATTCTCCAAACTCATCTGCAATGGTCAAACTGTTGGAAACCATAAATTCATTAATAAAAACAGATTGGCTTTGAAGAAGGTGCATTCCAAAAATTGCAATCAGGAAAACCTTTGACGTTTTTGCCAAGTTCATAGTTTTGTTTTTGTAATATGATTAAATCAGAAGGCTTTGCTTACAGTAGGGGAGTTTTTTTAATGAACGGGGTTTTTGAAAAAGAGATTAATGCCAAAGAGAGGGTAAGAATAAAAAATTCTTAGTTCTAAATAATTATAAACGTAGCAAATAAATTTGCCCGTTACGGCCACGTAAAATCATATAGAGCCAATTTCTATAATGACGCATCAATATAGGTCTTTTTTAGCAATATACTAACTTGATGCCGTAGCTTTTTACAAAATTTCATTGAAGTTTGATAGAAAAGGATTTTGGAAATACAGGATACCGAATCAATGATGTAATTCATTCTGGTATTGCGGAATTAAAGTCTATTTTCGGAGCCATTTAAGCTATATTTGAAAACCTACACGCCCTGTTCTGCAAATTTCAGGCTAGGGCTTCTTTTATAATTTGAGCTATTTTTCTATTTTTATCAAATATAGAAACAGTACTATTAGCTATCCCTAAACATTTTAAATGGCTTTGTTTCACCCAATTTGTCAAAGAGGGCACATTTTGTAATCATTTATAATTCTAATCAATGTTTTTAAAACTAAAAGATTTACCCGATTTTGAAATTATTAAAGGGTATCATGCTAAGATGGTTCATGTTGAAAATTTATCCATTGCTCATCTTCAAATAGAAGCGGGTCATGAAATTCCTTTACATAAACATCCGCACGAGCAAGTAACCAATGTTTTGTCCGGCGAATTGGAGATGACCGTTGATGGCCACACTCGCGTTTGCAAAGCTGGCGATGTAGTAACCATTCCTTCCAATGTTTTACATTCTGCTAAATCCATAACGGACTGTTGGGTAATTGATGTTTTCCAGCCAGTAAGGGAAGAGTATCGAGTATGAAAAAGGCGAACTTGAGTCTGCTGAAAAAACGACCTCAACAGGCTCTTCCACTATTGAGCAAGTACAATTCGCTTTATTTTTTTAATTTTTCACGAGGGATAAAATGGAAAAACTGCCCATCGCCTTAGCGACTAGTCGGTCTTGATTCCAGATTTCTGATTCCATAGTGGCTATTCTTTTTCCTTTGTTAATAACCTGTGTATGACATCTTAGCACACCTTCGGTTACGGGCTTGAAATAGCTCATTTTAATTTCTATGGTGGCGCATAGCTGCCCTTTGTCCAGCAGGGTGTACAAGGCACTTCCCATGCTAGTATCGGCTAGAGAATATAAAACGCCTCCATGTACGACCTGCTGAGGATTAAAATGATACGCTTTAATTTTTAGTTGAAAGTGACTTTTGCCTTTTTCGTGACGGAGGTGTTCGATGCCAAGGTGTTGGGCATAGGGGAATTTCATGGAAATTTGAGTTAAAAAGTTAAAACCGATAATCTATCCGCATACTCCATAGGCGCGTTGGCTCTAATAAGCCAGGTCGGACAGTATATTCCCTATTCAACAAGTTTTTTATTAAAAAAGAGGTTTTTAGATGATCGTTAAATTGATAGCCTAGACGGGCATTAAAAAGATAATAACCATTATTATTAACGGTGCGGTAATCTCTAAGCCCCGGAACCACGATGGTTTCAAAAATGGCATCAATGGCCTCCATGTGGCTATTCCTCAACATGGCTAAACCAATGTTCAGTTGGTTGAATTTGCTTTCAATATCTATTTTTACAGTATGTTTGAAGCGATATTTCAGCACATTATAATCTGCGCTGGAGCGCAATTTATCGTTTTCAGTAAACTCCTTGAATTTTGGATTGATGTAAGTATAACCGGCTAAAACGGTAGTAGGCATTCCCCAAATGCGCCCTTGCCCCTGCACGCTTAGATCTAGGCCTTTTATGACCGTATTTCCGATATTATGGGCCTGAAATCCTTCGAAAAAGCCGGCGTAAATAAACTCGATCATATCTTCGTATTCCATCCAAAAACTGGCCAAGTCTATAAAGCCATTCCAATTAGAAATTTCGAAGCCTTGTTTGATACCCACTTCACTACTCCAGCCTTTTTCTGGCTGCAAGTCGGGATTGGGGCTAATGGGGGTGCCTCCTAAATCCGTAGTGATATAAGTTTCGGCGATAGTAGGAAAACGATAACCTTGTCCCCAGGAGCCTCTGATAAAAGTCGTTCCACCTGCCTTATAGTTCAAACCAAAACGGCGGATAACTTCTCCGTCGTTTTTAGGCTCGTCAGTCGCGGTAGTATTGACAATTTTGATTTTATTATACTCATATCGAAGGCCTGCTTCAAAATTCAGCCTTTCGAAAAGCGTTTTCTCTACTTGGAGGTAACCTGCCGCATTGCTAAGTTTGTAGGAATTATTTCCATAAAGCGGAGCGGTTACTTTACTTCGAGCCCCGACTAGACCTGTGGTTAACACAAGTCCGATTTTTTCAAACTTTTTTTGAAATTGGTATTCGCCATAAAAATTATCGGAAGCGTTTTCTGTCCCTGTTTCCGAATTATTATCAATGCTAAAAAAGCGGCCGGTAAATTTATGGCGATGGCCTCCTTTATCATAATAGGAAATGAAGGGATCAATGTAAAAACGGATTGGGTTGGTTTTACTCAAGGTTGTTGGGTCTGCTCGATAATTTCCTTCCTGGGCATTAAGCCAATAGAAGTAGGACTGATTTCGCTGATGATTATAAGTAGAGTTAACTCCGACAGATAAACGGTCCATAATTCGATAGCGCAATCCTACTGAAAAACGTCCCTGCTCATTGTCTGAATGTTCTCTTACATCTTTTTGTTTATAATATCGTCCCCCTAATACCAAATCCAGTCGGTTGATTTTTTGTTTGTGGGAAAATAGCACACCTGATTCATACTTTGTGTCATCATACCACTTTTTAGTAGGGTCTTTAGGGGCATCGTAAATGCCGCCAAAAATGGAAATTTTGGTTTCCGGTTCTGCTCGGGCATAGCTGGTGCGGACATTAAAAATGCCATTCAGCGCAGCCGAGCCATATAGGGCAGAAGAAGCTCCCTTGACTATCTCGACTTGCTCAATGCTTTCCACCGGAATATCTCCAAAATTGGAAGTGCCGGCGTCTGCTTGCAAGGCGGGCAAGTCATTGACCAATAATAAAACGCGACTTCCTGCTCCATAAGAAAAACCAGAGCCCCCTCGTATATTTGCCTGCTCTCCGATAATGTTGACTCCTGGAATTTTCTCCAGCGCATTCGAAATGGTAATCGCGTTGGTGTTTTCGATTAGGCTGGATTTTAATACTTCTAATGAAACGGTTACCTCGCTCAGCGGCTTTTCATATTTGCCGGAGGTAACGGTTGCTGTTTGAAGTAGATTGATTTCTTCGGCAAGGGAAAAACCCAAATCCAAAATTTCTCCGGTTTTTAAAGTGATTTCCCGAATGATTGTTTCATAACCAACATAGCTGATTTCCAGCTTTTTATTACCTGGGGACAATCGCAATTCAAACTTCCCGTCGAAGTTCGTGATTGTTCCCGTTGTACCTACCTTTATGGTGGCTGGATAAAGCGGTTCTTGGGTGTTTTTATCAATAATTGTTCCTTTAAGGGTTGCTTGTTGGGCAAACATAAGGGTACTCGCAAACAAAGTAAGTGCGAGGACTGGGAGTTTTTTTAAGGCATTAAGTAGCATATTGCAAAATAGTTTGTGACGGCTCTTATACTGCGAAAATAAGTCGGAAAAGTTATAAATTATTTTTTTTCGCCTAAAAATAATAGGTTTGTCGGAGATTGTCTTTATCCTTGAGTTGAAAATTTAGTTTTCTAACGATGACCAAATTCGGGCATTCCCCTATTTCTACTCTCAAATATCTACTCATTTGTCTGTCGTTGTGCAGGAGATACAATTTTGATTTGTTTTTTATTGTAAAAATGGGAAATGCCCTATATTGTGCGCGATTCTTAACCAATTTTTATAATTAGCAATGAGAAAGTACTAAGCTGTGCAACTTTACTTCGTTCTTTTTCCCTCTGTCTTCGTTAAAAAGCCTCGATGATGCGCTGCATCGACTACATTTTTTGCCTCGACAGAGAAAAAAATAATTTCGTTAACCTGTACATTTTATTAATCCCTCATTGCTTAAAAAGTGTCGATTGATGGAAATAGGGTAGTGTGGACTTCCGTCTGCATAAAGCAAGTACAGGTCAATGCCTGCACTAAGAAGTATATTTTCATTCGATATTTTGCAATTTAGTTTTATATGAAAAAAATTTTACTACTTGCTGGCTTGGTTGTTTTTTTTAGCCAATTAAAGGCTCAAGATGTCCCTTGTACGCCGGACCCTACTGTCTTGGATTCTACGCAAATTGTATTTCCACTTCCTTATGATGAAGAAACCATGACAGGGGGAATTGCAGATTCCCCGGTATGCATAGGAGAACCTTATCGGTTAGTTTTTCATCTTAGAATTCCGGACTCTGCCGCTATTGGTGGACAACCTATTAATCTATTGAGGGCGGAAATAGATATGGAGGGAGCAGTAGAAGGCCTTCCAGAAGGGATTGGTTATAAATGCAATCCGCCAGACTGCGTCTTTCCGGATACTTTGCTGGGTTGTATTGCGCTGGAAGGTACGGCTAGTGCCAATAATATGGCAGCTATCAACGATCTGGTCATTTCGGTAAGGATAGCCATAGAGGGGATAGGCTTACTTCCAACAACCATTCCGGGGCCATTTACATCTGGTGATGGTGGCTATTCGTTGGTGATAAAGAATCCTGGGGAGTGTACGGTAGGAGTTAATGATTACTTATCTAAAAATATTAGTTTATCCAATACGCCGAATCCGGTTATTAGTAAAACGACCATAGAAGTTACTTCTCTCCTCGATGGAGATTTTGACTTTCAAGTCTTTGATTTAAGCGGAAAAATGCTTCATATGGAAAAGGTTGCCCTGACCGCCGGTTATAATACCTTTGATTATGATGCGTCCAACTTGGCAGAAGGGATGTATATTTATAGACTAAGCGATGGATTTGGGTCTATTGCAGAAAAAATGATCGTAGAGAAAAGATAAACCTCCTTTTGCTAAATATTGAGCAGAATCATTTAGTTAAATCTCTGGGTCAATTTTCTATTTACCTTAATATTGTAGGTCAGAACGCCTGGTTAACTGTCTTTCGGGATAGCCGGGCGTTTTGTATTTATCCGACAGACTAACAATCACCGATGAAACTAATAAAAGCGATTCAGCGATTCAGCAATCTTTCAATCAATCGAAGAGGTTCATTCCCAAAACTGGCAGAACCTTTATTGGTTTCTATGCTTTGCCTCTTGCACTATGTGGCGGTTGCTCAAACTGGCTGTCCCGGATGCGAATTGATGTTGCCGGACTCCCTTCAGGAAGATACATTCTACCTGCAAGAATTCCCGGACGGTCAGTTTCGAGTTGCTTATGACCAAAGTGTTAGTTTTCGCTTGCCTACTAATACCTCTCAAGTTTTGTATCTGGACGCTTCCCTTCCTGCTGGCATAGGCATTAATGATCTAAGTATTAAATCCATTGCCAATTTGCCGGCGGGCTTGGTTTGGGAACCTAGCCAAGAGGGTTATAGCTTGCCTGACGAAAGGGATGGTTGTATTCAGATTTGTGGCACGCCTTTAGAATATGGTATGTTCAAATTGGAAATTACCGTCACTGCTCAAGTGTCCATCCTATCCAGAAATGCCACTTTCACGCGCAATTTTTACATTGCACCACCCATTAGTGTCAATAGTGGTTTTACGATGACCAATAATATTGCTTGTGGAAAGACAAGCGTTACTTTTGAAAATAATAACCCAAGTCATGGACGGGCAGGCTTCAGCTATTTCTGGAATTTTGACTTGGGAAATTCTACAACGGACGAACATCCTGCCGTGCAAACTTATGAAGTTCCTGGCGTTTATTATGTTGATTATCAAGCAATTATTGACACTATTGGCTTTGTATTGACGGAGGTGAAAGTTGCGGAAGTTGCTTGCGATGACTTTTTAGGGACGCCGGATTTGTATATTCGCATTACCGATCCGCAGGATAATCTTATTTTCCAAAGTAATCCGGTAGATAATACCAACCCTCCCCTAAATTTCCCAATTAACATAAAGCTGACTACTGGAAATTACAAATTGGAAGTGATAGATGATGATAGCGGCTTAAATGGAGGAGATGATATTTGTGGAACTATTAATTTTAACCAATTGTCCAGCGGCCGTTTGGACGATGGTGACCTCAAAGTAGAATTGACCCTTGTTCATCCGGTAGATACCATAAAAGTGCGAGATTCAGTCATTGTTTACGAAGTGCCTGTTCCACCTGTGGTATTAGTAGAAGGAGGAACGGCTTTCTGTGAGGGAGATTCCAGTCTTTTGATTGCTTCTTATAAAAATAATAATCAATGGTTTAAAGACAAGCTCCCTATACTGAGCATCCAAGATTCCGTGTTAGTGGTAAAAGAGTCAGGGGAGTACTTTGTCAGCTATACCAGTGAAGTGGGCTGCGTGGTTAATTCTGCACCGGTTTTTATTGATCCTTTACCGATTCCTGGTGTACCCGTATTACAACAAGAGAGCAATTTATTAAGCATTTTTAATGAGGGCATTTTACCTACTGAGCATAGCCTCCGATGGTTTCAGGAAGGCAATTTATTAGAAAATACCAGCTTTTCCCATTGTATTTCCGAAACGGGAATATATGGCATAGAATTGACTGACGAGGCCACGGGTTGTAATAATTATTATGAAACGGATTTTTCTTTTGATCCCAATGGCATTTGCTCCACTTCTGCGGAGGATTTGTCTGCCAAGTTGGAAGTAATTAAAATATTTCCCAATCCAGTAAACGACCAATTATTTATCTACTTGACTACTAGAAAACAGTTGAATAATGCTTTTGTAAAAATAATTAATTCGCTAGGGCAAGAAATTGACTATCAGTTAGTTGAAAAAAACATTGGAGGTCAACAAATCCACTTTGATGTGTCCAAATATCCGGCGGGTTTATATTGGATACAATTGCAGGAAGGAAACAATATAAACAGTTGGAAAGTGGTAGTAAAAAGTAAGCGGTTGTAAAAACCCAGTTTACAAAAACTTTCAAAATTTTTGTAAGCTATCAGCGTCGTCTCATTTTGTAGCTATACTTTCTGCTTTAAAGTACAGTTACAAAATATAACAATGCATAAGACAAATTGTCAATCCGCTTTACATTTTTATCAAAAGAAAATTTGTCCTGCATCATAAAACAAATATATTTTAGTCTTTTCCGGTTTTAAATTAAATTTGCTTTTTTATAAATATTGAAGTTGTTTAAAAATAGATAGACGATTTTCTTGCAAGTCATTGATTCCTAATACTTCTGCTTTTTTTCGTCCTGTACTTTCCAAGTACGAAACCCAAAAAGAGCATCGTCTTAAAAATCAAGCACTTACAATAAATTTCAACCTCCATTTTTTAACAACTTCATTGATAATCAATGCTAATTAGACAAGGTTTACTAAACTTCTCCTATTTGGCGTAATCAATCAATTCCTTGGAAAAGCAAAAATTAAATCTCGCCATTTTAACAGGCGGCAATGTAGCCGAACGGGGCATTTCTCTGAAAAGTGCACAGACCATTGCCAAATTTCTGGACGACCAAAAATATGCTGCTTATATTATTGAACTAAACGGACGGGCATTTTCTGAGCAATCTTCAGGGATTGTGTTGGATATGAATGATTTTTCTTTAAAGAAAGGGCACGAAAAAATCATTTTTGATTTGGTTTTTTTGATCCTTCATGGACATCCAGCGGAGGACGGGAGCATTATGGGTTATTTTGAGTTGTTAGGGGTTCCTTGCACTGGATGCGATCATTTTGTTAGTGCGCTCACCTTTAATAAGCAGTTGACAAAGGATTTTTTGCGACCCTATGGAATTCCTATGGCGGATTCCCGTTTATTGCGGAAAGGAGAGGAAGTAGATGTGACAGCTATTAAAAGTATGGGCTTTCCGCTATTTGTAAAACCTAATAAAAATGGCAGTAGTTACGGGGTATCCAAAGTGTTGGATGAGCATTGCATCCAAACATCCCTTGCCCAATCTTTTAAATTTGACGACGAGGTGATCGTAGAGCAATTTATGGCAGGCGTTGAGTTTTCCAATGGCGTGTTCCGAAAAGGAAAAGAAGTCATTGTAATGCCAGTCACCGAAATTCGGCCGGAAAAAGAGTTTTTTGACTATGAGGCAAAGTATGAAAATGCTAGCCAAGAAATTACGCCCGCTAATCTTTCGGCTGAACTGACGGCCAAATGCCAGGCACTCTCGAAACGGCTTTACGAGTTGCTTAATTGCAAGGGCATGGTGCGTTTTGATTATATTTTAATGGAGGATACTTTTTACTTGCTGGAAGCCAATACTATTCCTGGAATGTCAGAACAAAGCATTGTTCCTCAGCAAGTTAGGGCAATGGACTGGACATTGACAGATTTTCTAGATGCCATTATAGAAGAAGCTTTAGAAGCTTAGTGGTTCAAGTTTGCACTAGTACATTGTTAAATTAATAATGTACTAGATTAATTGATTAAGTAAATATGGATTCCCTTACACAAATCGTCTTGGGAGCTGCCTGTGGGGAGGCAGCTTTGGGTAAAAAAATTGGCAACCGAGCGATGCTTTGGGGGGCAATTGGCGGAACGATCCCCGACCTGGATGTGCTGGGCAATTTTATGATGACAGAAATGGAGTCCCTGGCTTTTCATCGGGGCATTTCCCATTCCTTCTTTTTTGCTTGCACCATGCCCTTTCTATTTGCCTGGCTGGCAGATCGTTTTTATAAAAGCGGGTTATATCGAAAGGACATTTATAAAATTAGTGCTTTTGTCGTCTGGATGCTTTTATTGGTCCTCATTGCTTTCGGGGTCAATTATATCCCTATTGCAGCGGGGAATCAGTTGCATTATCCCACCTTGATTATCTCTATTGGACTAATAAGCTGGATGGTCTATTCGCTTTACAGCAATTACTTAAAACAAGACTTGGAATCCATTGATGTTCGTCGAAAAGAATGGCTTTGGCTCTTTTTTTTATCCATTTTTACACACCCTTTGCTGGATGCTTTTACCGCTTATGGGACCCAATTATTTGCTCCTTTTTCCAATTATCGAGTAGCTTTTAATACCATTTCGGTGGTAGATCCACTTTATACGATCCCTTTTTTGGCCTGCTTGCTAGTCGCTTCTTTTATACGGCGCAATCGGCCAATGCGCCGGTATGTAAATTTTTTGGGCATTTTACTAAGCAGTGCTTACCTTTTGTTTACAGTTTTTAATAAACAGCGTATTGATCGGGTTTTTGAATATTCATTACAAGTAGAAAATATTGATTATCAGCGTTTTAGAACGAGCCCTTCTATTTTGAATAATATTCTTTGGCAAGGGTTGGCAGAAACGGATTCGCTTTACTATTACGGTATGTATTCCCTTTTAGACAAAGAACCCAAAGTGTATCAATTTTATACCGTTTCTAAAAATCACGATTTGATAAAGAAATTTGAATCGGATAAAAGTGTACAAGTATTGAAGTGGTTTACGGATGGTTATTATAATGTAATCAAATTGTCGGACAATACCTACCAATTGAGCGATTTGCGCTATGGTGCTAGGGCAGAGCGGCCTGCCCGACCAGAGGACTATGTCTTTCGTTTTATTTTAGAACCCACCCCAGAAGGTTTGAAGGCTTATCAAACCAGAGATGTGGAGGGAACAGACGAAGCAATTGGAGATTTATTTGAGCGGATCAAAGGGAAATGATTCTTCAAATTTAGCGTCTTACGGGCAAGACTAGCAACGCGTTTGATGCAGCAAATATCCACAGCACAGAACCATAATTTTTTATGAAAATATACTTGATACGCCATACCCAACCCGATATTGAAAAAGGCATTTGCTATGGCATTTCCGATCTGGATGTGACCGACAGCTTTAAAACGGAAGCAGCAGTGGTCAAAAAAATGCTTCCCGCTTTAAATGAGCGGACAAAAGTTTTTTCCAGCCCACTCCAACGGTGCTATAAACTAGCCAAATTCCTCGCACCTAATTCTCTGATAGAAATAGAGCAGCGGTTGATAGAAATTAGTTTTGGTGACTGGGAGTTAAAGCCCTGGCGATCTATTAGAAGGGAAACCCTCGTCAAATGGAGGAGCAATTTCGTTGACACGCCTGCTCCCAATGGGGAGCCTTTTCAGTCCGTTTTTGATCGGGCAAAGGCGGTCTATGAAGAAATTCGCCAGAAAAACTATGAACAGGTTTTTCTAGTGAGTCATTCTGGGGTACTTCGAGCCTTTTTGTGCTTGCTCAAGGAGATTCCTTTAGAAAATGCTTTTGATGAGCCATTTGGCTATGGGGTCGTATTTGAAATTGACGAAGCCGCTCAGGTAAAGCGGATTTTCCCCCCTGATGCGTAAAAGAAGTGCTTAAAAGTTAATTAATTATCCATTCACCACGCTCTTTTTTTACTGCAAGGGTCGCAAAGTTTCTCGCAAAGGACGCTATGGGTTTACTTCGCGTCTCTTATAAATTTTTTTTAGTTAGTAACTATAATAATTGCTTTTTTCAGCAGGCTTATCGCTGCTTGCAATTCCGCTTCATTCAAGGAAGCGAAGCCCATTCGAATCGCATTTAAATCTTTGCCCTGACTGTTTTGAAAGACGGTTTTAGAAATTAATAAACCTTGTTGTAGAGCGATGTCCCTTAATGGTGGCAAGGGTATTTTTTTATCAAATGTTACCCATACCGCTAATCCGCCTTCTGGCACTTTAAAGCTTACATACTCGCCTAATTCTGAGCGCAATAAAGCACAAAATAAATTTCGTCGTTGGCGATAGACTTTCAAAGATTTTTTTAGATGCCGCCGAATAATGCCTTCTTGGAATAAGTGAGCGATGGCTTTTTCCATAGCTGTATTGCCATGCACATCCATAAAACGGCTTAATCTCGATAGGTCTTTAATAAAATCTTCGGGGGCAAGAACAAAGCCTAGACGCAATCCTGGCGCAACCGTTTTGCTAAGTGAACCCACGTAAATAACCACTCCCTTATGGTCTGAACTTGCCATCGGTAAAATAGGGCTGCTGGCATAATGAAAGTCGTAGTCGTAATCATCTTCTACAATTGCAAAGCGATATTTTTCTGCTAATTGTAATAATTTCATTCGACGGGCAGCACTGAGGGAAACGGTGGTTGGGTGGTGGTGGTGGGGCATCACAAAAACAGCTCGAATGGATTGTTGCTGGCCTATTTTTTCAATAGCTGCCACATCCATGCCCTCCTCATCTACGGGAATCGTAAGTAAGGAACCGCCTGCTATTTTAATGATGTTTTTCGCTACCTGAAAACTGGTGTCCCCCACAATTACTTTATCCCCCTTAGCCAATAAGACTTGAAAAATATTGGAAAAAGCCATCAGACTACCCCGAGTAAGGAGCAAATTATCTATGCTCGAATGGATGCCTCGTGATTCTGCCAAATATTTCAACAATTCTTTTCTCAGCGAAATATGCCCCTTAAAATCAGCGGCATAATTCATGATTTTGTTATTTCTTTTATTCGTCAAAACTCGATTTATGGCTTGCCCTAATGCTTTTAATGGAGCTAGGCGCACATCTGGATAACCTGTATCAAAAACATAATGGACTTTTTTAAAATTGGGAGCTTGATAATGCCCTAAAAAGTCTAGTTTTTTATTCCATTCAAAATGGCTTTTGGCGGGGGTTCCTTTTTGAATTCCGGTTGCTAGATACTGCTTTTTGGTAGTAGGGATTTTGGTACTTACAAAAGTCCCTTGACTGGGCATGATGCTTATCCAACCTTGTGCTTCTAATTCTTCATAGGCAAGCATAGCGGTACGACGACTGACGCTTAGAAATTCGGCGAGTTTTCGCGCTCCCGGCAGCTTCAAACCAACGGGAATGATTCCTGCAGTAATCTGCCGAATCATCGAGTTGGCAATTTGGATATATAAAGGGCTTCGTGCGGTGCGGTCTAAAGGGATTAGCGTTTTGTAGGGCAGCATAAACTGGTATCTATTTTAGATAAAAAACTATACATTGCAGATACCGGTTAAGATATTATTTTTAGGAAAGTTTTGCAACTCAATTATTTATACCTGTGTTTGGTCAAATGTGAAATATCAAGTAAAGTTGCTAATCATCCATTGTAGAAAATAAAGGACAACGGATTTGGATAGGGCCAATCCTTACCTGTACTAATAAATTTGGATTCTCTTTCTTTACTTGTTGCGGCAGAACAGAAGAAAAGATTATTTTTTACAATCCAGAGAAATTAAAGACTCCGATTTATCCGATTCAGTTCCGATTTAGAAATTTGCTTGCCGCCAAGATGATTTGTACCCAATTTTCCGAAATTCCAATTAAGCGATAGGCGGATAAAATGAAAATCTCCTTCTGACAAATACGTCATATACATTTGATTGAAATTGGAGATACCTGTAAATTTGAAGGTATCGAATACATCATTAGCCCATAGGGTAGCGGTCAGTTGCTTATTAAAAAATGGTCGGGATAGGGATAGATTCAAGTAGGATATGGGATTGTCAATATAGACTCCATCTACTCTCGAAGAAGTGTAATTATAGTAAGCATCCAACTTAAGCAACCACGGCAATTGGACGGATTGATTGGTTTGAAAATAATAGCCCCATTTATCGTTCATCAATAATGTCTCTGTATCCCTTACTTGATGGTCATCATAAAAAACACCTGCTGTGAAATAGGCACTGTACCACTTAAATTGCAACGGACGGGAAAGGGCGGCAGAATAGAGTTGAGTGTGTCGTAAGTTTTCTTTTACAAAACTGATGGCTTCTGGATTGCTCGTATCCAGAGAGCGAAAAATTTGATTGATTTTATTTTTATTATAAACATAATTCAGGTTTAGATTCCAGTTTTTTAGCTTGATATTGGTAGAGATAGCATGGCTGTATTCCGGCACCAAATTGGGATTGCCTCGTAGGGATACCAGCGAATCTACAAAAAGGACATAGGGGTTAAGGTCTTGAAACAAGGGGCGATTAATGCGATAACTGTAATCCACACTAGCGTTTACATTTTTACTAAAGGTCTTATGGAGAGAAGCGGAGGGAAATAGATTAAAATAATTTCTGTTATACTTTTGCTCTTCGTCAGCGTTGGCGGAAATGCCTTCGGTCTGTGTCCATTCCCCTCTTAGACCCGCCGTGAATTTTAGACTTTTACCCTGCCAGTTGATTTGGCTATAAGCCGCCAAAATGTTTTCAGCATACTCAAAGCCATTGCTAAATTCGGGTAGGCTAAAATAACTTCCATCGGGATTTTCGCCTTCGAAGGTCAGCAAACTATTATTGGTGACGTAGGCATTTTTAATACCGTTTTCCCAATTCCATTTTGGATTAAATACTTTTTTATAATCTGCTTGAAAGGTGTAAATTCGAATGTCATTTTGATTTAAACTCCTTCGGTTGATAGCTGTGTTTACATTTTCTACTATAAATACCTGTCGATTTTGTTCGTTGCGCTCAAAATCGTAAGTAGCATACTGCCCGACCAATTGGATATTCGACCCCAAGGTATCGAGGGTATTTTGCAGAGAAAGGTTAAGCGTATTGCTGATTTGGTCATAGGGTCCAGTTACTTTTCCAGTAATTGTAAAGTCGGATACTTCATTCGACAAAGCGGTTCGAAGATTATCGGCATCCTTATCTCCTGTGACCGCTGTGCCCGTGTATTGGAAATTCAATTTGAGTTTGGGCGAAAATTGATAGCTAGAACGAAAATTATAATCGTGGTCGAGGCGATTATTTTTTTGGGTAAAATAATTGTCAATTTCTGAAAAAGTGGTATTGACTCGATTGCTTCGGGTTTGTCGATTGCGTCCGCCCCATTGCCAGGGACGAATGCCATAACTTGCCTGCCACATCAGTTTGCCCATTTTATAATAGGTATCCGCCTGAAAATAGGAGCGAAAATGCTTTCCTTTGCCGACTCGTTGAAGCAGCCCGATTTTATAACCTTCTAAGGATTTACTTTTGGTAATAATATTGATAACGGCATTACCCGCTGCATCATATTTCGCAGAAGGATTTTCGATAATTTCTACTCGCTTGAGGTCATTGGAACTAATACTATTTAGGATTTGAGTAGAGCTGATTGGTTGCCCATTCAGATAAATAAGTGCAGTTCCCTTTCCAATAACGGAGATTTGCCCGCCTCGACTAATAAAGACTTTTGGCGAATTTTGAATCACATCCAAGGCGGTTCCGGCCTCCCGTAAGGAGGTATTGGCGACATTGATGATTAGGTCTGTTCCCCGTTGTTCAAATACGGCTTGCCTAGCCACTACTTCTATGCCTTCCATTAATTGAAGGGACAATATTATTTTTCCAAGGTGGATTTCTGTTAGTTGGGTAGGATTTTCTATTTTTTGAAAAAAATCTTCGTATCCCAGTGCTGTTACTTGCAATAACAATTGAGTTTGCTCAATCTGTTCCACTTGAATTTTTCCATCCATAAACACCGCTCCTTTCAACAAACTGGAATCTTGTGGATGCAATAATAATACATTGCCCAGCTCAATAATTTGTTCCTGTTCATCCATTACCTGAGCCCTAAGCGTATAATAAAATGCAGGCTGTTTTTGTGCATGGAGGGCACTAATAGAAAGAAAGTAAAGAGACAGCATCATCAGGGCTAATATCCTATTCATTGTTTTCGCATTGAATTAAGAATAATTTTATTAGCCCAAAATTAGCCCTAAACCGATACCCTATTGTATGCCAGATTTGATATATATAGGATACCAGTTTTGGGAAAAATTAGCAAAGCTGGCCTCTTATTAAAATAAAAAGCGGTTCATGAACCTATACCAATTAACTATTAATTTTGCGAGATTATTAACTTC
Organism: Saprospiraceae bacterium; assembly: GCA_965222705.1. GTDB lineage: Bacteria > Bacteroidota > Bacteroidia > Chitinophagales > Saprospiraceae > JAFMDF01. The sequence goes on from CBDCUO010000027.1 coordinate 116,803, forward strand.
AGTAAAAGGAAATTAAATGACTATATCAATTGTAAGCCCATCGGAATACGACGAATACACTGCCTATTACCTTCAATTAGTTCCAAAAGGAGACTTCCATGAAGCACTGGAAAATTCCAGACAACAAACCGTTGCTTTTTTCCAATCTATTCCCAAAGAAAAACACGAATACCGCTATGCACCGGGTAAATGGACAATTAAGGATATTGTGCAGCACCTGATTGATGTGGAGCGCATTTTTGCTTATCGCTGTTTGCGCTTTGCCAGAAAAGAAACGGTGGCATTACCCGGCTTTGAAGTAGAGGATTATGCAAAAATGGCTTTGGCGAATCATCGCCCTATGAACCATTTAATCAAAGAATTTGACTGTACCCGAACCAGCACTCAATTGCTTTTCAAAAGTTTTACTCAAGAAATGTGGCAACAGACGGGTACTGCCAGTGATAATGTGCTATCCGTAAGGGCAATGGGTTTTAAACTAATTGGGCATGACCTTCATCATTGTCAGGTAATTAGGGAGAGGTATTTGTAGGAAATGTGAATTATGAATCGAATAATTAAAAAAAATTGCCATTGAAAAATTCATAATTGCAGTATTTGTAATTCCGTCCTATCTACAAGCCCTTTCGTTACTTTCCTCTCTTTGCTATTGGGCTAGCGGATTTTCTGATTCAATGGGCAAGGTACCCTTTGGGAAATACAGCTTATGGTTGCTATTGCAAGCGGAATTTGTGTTATGTTTGCTATGTGAAAATTCTACTACGTGGTAAGTAATTACTATTTTTGTTTTACAAAAATCATTGTCTATAATGTAAAACATATAGGAGCATCTTTCCTTACCCTTTTTTCTTGGCTACTTAACCAATTTTCATCAAGCAAAATAATTATGAAAAGAAAATACAGACCTTTAAGCGGCATGGATAGCCCCCGTTTTTCTCAAATACGAACCTATAGCCGCCTACCTCATACACAGAATATGGAAGAAGTAGATATTGCTATTATTGGAGTACCTTTTGATACGGGTGCGACTTATCGGGCAGGCGCTCGCTTTGGCCCTTCTGCTATTCGGGACCAATCAGCCCTCATTAGGGAATACAATCTTGTATTAGGCGTAAATGTATATGACCATTGCGCTTGCGCCGATTTTGGTGATTTTCAGGTAGTTCCGGGTTATTTAGCGGCTTCTTTTGACAAAATTACGGAGCAGGCTTATCCATTTTTTGAGGCAGGTATCACTCCGATTTTTATGGGGGGAGATCACTCCATTTCTTTCCCATTGTTGCGGGCGGCTCATCAAAAGTACGGCCCGGTCGCTTTGCTTCATTTTGATTCCCATACGGATTTATATCCTAAATATTGGGATAAGTATGAGACCCACGGTACGCCTTTCCGAATGGCAGTCGAACAGGATTTAATTGATCCTTCTCGTTCTATACAAATTGGACTTCGGGGGTCGGGCTATAGTCCAGAAGACTTGACGGATGTACACAAATACGGATTGGATTATATAACAGCCGCCGAAATGCACCAAATTGGGACAAAAGCAACGGTACAAAAAATTCGAGAGCGGGTTGGAAGTGGCCCTACCTATCTCACTTTTGATATTGATTTTGTGGACCCTGCTTACGCGCCTGGTACAGGTACGCCGGAAGTTGGTGGCCCAAGCAGCCCACAAGTGCTGGAACTATTAAGAGGGTTAAAAGGGATGCCATTTGTGGGGTATGATCTGGTAGAAGTATTGCCCTCTTTTGATCCTTTGCATATTACGGCCTTGCTAGCTGCGAATGTTATGTTTGAATTTATGTCTTTAACTGCGATTGCGAAACGGCAATAGAGACTAAGGAATGGTTGGCATCATAATTTTGTTTTCTAATTAATGGTCAAATGTCTCCTTCAATTAGCATTCCCATTTTCCCTATTTGATAGTCCCGCATCGCCTGCAATATTTCTGTTTGATCGTTCATTACAAAAGGACCATATTGAGCCACTTTTTCTTGAATTGGATCTCCTGCTACATACAGTAATACACCGTCTGTTTGTGCCTCAATTTCAATACTTTCTCCATCTTGATTAAAAAGGACCATTTTATTGTTTCCTGTAGCCACGCCGTTTACGGTAGCTAGTCCATTCAATTGGTAGAGTAGGGCATTTCGTTCCATTTTTTCTTGCAGATGAGCTTTACCGCCTGCTTTCAGTTCTATGGTTAATGCAGTGATGCCTGTTAATGAATCGACAGGCCCTTCCCATTCGCCATAATTTCCAGCTATGACATTGACCCTTACTTTCCCATTTTGGTCAATAAAAGCAGGAATTTCTGCTTGTTGAAACCCTTGATATTTGGGCTGCACCATTTTAAACTTAGAAGGGAGATTTACCCACAATTGAATAATTTCCAGACTTCCTCCTTTCTCGATAAAGGATTGAGGTATGCCTTCACTGTGTACAATGCCCATTCCAGCGGTCATCCATTGTACACCTCCTGCCTTGATGATGCTATTATTTCCCCTTGAATCTCGGTGGTGAATTTCCCCTTTAAAGATAAAAGTGACAGGCTCAAAACCTCGATGTGGATGAGCCCCAATATCCATCGCTTTTTTCCCTCCGGGTGTTTGTGTTTTTGGACCGATATGGTGCAATAATAAAAATGGGTCTATTTGTTGTATATTTCCGATTGGAAGGGGTTGCTTTAAAGTTATAGGTCCCATTTGTACATCAGGGCTAAGAACAACCTTTTTTATGCTACGTTTTTTCATAAATAAAGCTTTTTAGTGTTTTAGACGATAATTGTTTATAACAAATTTTTAAATAAAAAAACTAACCTTTCATTTTGTTCAAAATGCGATTTAATTCTCTGGCATCTGCTTTGGTGATTTGTTTTCTAAAGTAATGATCTACGCTCCTTTTAGCGGCGATATGGGCTTGTTCGAATAGCTCTTTACCTTGTGCGGTCATGATGATATCCACCATTCTTCTATTGTTTGGGCAGGTTGATCGACTGACCAATTTTTTTTTACAAAGACGGTCTATCAGCCTAGTGACATCAGGACTATTGACCACCAACCGTTCTTTGATTGCATTTGGAGACATTGGCAATGGATGTCTGTTGGCTAAAGCAGCCAAAATGTTCAACTGTGCGTGGGTTAGCCCAAAAGGTTTTAAAGCTGCTTTTATCTTTTGTTCTACCCAGGAAGCAGTGTGCAAAAAGTTGAAATATGCCGAAGCATGGCCATTTGTGTCTTCCTTGTTCACCTAAATTGTTTTAGACAAAAGTTGTTTGTAACAACAAAAATAAAACTTTTTATCAAAAGATGCAAATACCCAATCAAGGGCTAACTACTTTTTATTGGTAAGTTTTATCTCTATCCAAGTTGACTTTGCATAGGCACAGGTTGTGCCGTTTTCATCAAAAATAGCAGTACCTGACCAGGTCTTTCTGCCTTCTTTGGCGATCACCCATCCCATGACGATGTATTTCTCTCCTGTTTTTACTGGAGCAAATGACTTAGCAGCCATTTGCCCTAAAACGCAAACTTGATCTTTTTCGATAAATGCCCATGCTCCTGGACAATCCATAGCAGCCCAGATATATTCCGTTTGGAGGATACCTTGATTGTTTCCAAACAGTTCATGGGGTATCCAAGCAGCAACAGCGGTATCTTTTGCCACCTTTCCAGGATGAATTTTTAAACCGTCGCCGTGTTTTCGGTCAGAGCCACAGACGAAGCAAGTGGGAAAAGGACTGTGTACATGGCCTTTATAATTTTTTGTGGCTGCTACTGCTTTTTTCCAGGGGGTGGCTTGTGGCAAGTCTAGCTCGAAGTTCGCTTTTTGGGCTTCTGCAATGAGTATTTCTCCATGCATCAATTGAGCTTTTTGCCCATTGATTATCAAATCCATTTTGGTATTCAGAGGCGGTGGTTTTCGCAGCGTTACTTGTACTGGAAAATCCAAATTGGCAGCAATACTACCACAGGCATAGCCTCCATTTCCCGATTCTGGAGGGCCGCAAAATGCTTTATCAATTAAAATAGATTTGGTCATGCCAGGTTGAAATGAGTAGGGGTTTTTTATAAAAAATTATAAAATGAGAAAAGGGATAATTTCACTATAAAATTTTAATTAGCGATGTTCTTTTTTCATCCTTAAAATTACTTTTTTCTGGAAATTAAATTACTTAGACGTTTTATAAGCCGGCTTATATTCCACTTTATCAATCACAATTTTAGCAATAATTTCTTTCATAATCTCAGAAGTGCCGGCATAAATGGGGATGACTCGCACATCTCGATACAAGCGAGCAATGGGATATTCTTCCATAAAGCCATAACCACCAAACATTTGCAAGCAGTCGTAGGCTACTTTATTGAGCAAATCGGCCGTCCCCAATTTAAGCATAGAACATTCTTTAACTACAAAATCTCCTTGAACAAAACGATAGCTGGTATGGTGCATAAACTGCTTCCACACCTCTACTTCCGTTGCTATTTCTGCAATTTTATGGCGTAATACCTGAAATTTATTAATGGGTTTGCCAAAAGCTTCCCGCTCAGAAATGTATTGCAAGGCTAATTCTAAAGCATAATCCATTGCTCCTACACATATTTGAGCGGTTGTCAGGCGTTCCGTTTGTAGGCTTTCCATCATGTAATAAAAGCCTTTTCCCTCTTCGCCCAATAAGTTTTCAATAGGTACTTTTACATTATCAAAAGCAATTTCTGCTGTATCCGAACAACGCAGACCCATTTTGTCCAGCTTGCTAGTAGAAACACCCTCCAATTCATTATCAATTACCAGCAAAGATATTCCTTTATTTGTTTTTACGGCCGTTACAATATAATCGCCATAGTGCCCATTAGTAATAAAGGTTTTAGAGCCATTAACTATAAAATGGTCGCCTGCTCTTTCTGCCGTTGTTTTTAGGCTTTTTAAATCGGAACCTGCAAAGGGTTCGGTCATAGCGAGGGAGCCAATTTTTTTCCCCATTACGCTCGGCACTAAATATTTTTCTTTTAAAAAAGCAGAACCGCCTTTATACAAATAATTCATAGCTAGGTAAACATGGGCGACAACAGTCGTAGCAAAACCTAGTGTTCCTATTCTACCCATTTCTTCCAGCAAAATAGCGGTGTACATAAAATCCGTACCCATGCCACCATATTTTTCATCCACATCTAAGCCTAAAAAGCCCATTTCACCCATCATTTTTAGGATGCCTCTATCTACTTTTCCATTTTTTTCCCATTCATCCAAATAGGGAACTACTTCTTGCTGTAAAAAATCTCGGAGACTGTCTCGAAACAGTTGGTGTTCTTCGGTAAAATAGATAGATGCCATGATTTAATTTTTTAATGATTTTGAAATATAGACACTTTAGTTGCCGGTTGTTTGTTTTAAATACGCTTAACCGACAACCGGATAAGTCAACTTGTTATCAAACTATCTAAATATCTTTGTCGAATGATTCGCTTCAGGGTTTTTCCGGCAATATTTTTTGGAAATTCTTCTAATACTATGACCTTGCTTACTTTTTGAAAACGAGCAACCTGGGCATTGAGCCAGTTTTTTAATTCCTCTGGAGTAATATTGCCCTTACCATTTTTCCATTGAATAGCTGCAATGGGTGTTTCTCCCCATTTTTCACTGGGGATACCAAATACTGCGGCATCCAATACGGCTGGATGCTTGGCCAGCAATGCCTCAATATCTTGTGGATAAACATTGGCCCCGCCAGAAATAATGAGGTCTTTTTTTCGCCCTGCTAAATATAGAAATCCGTCTTTGTCCAGGTAGCCCAAATCGCCTGTAAAAATCCAACCGTCTTTAATGGTTTGGGCGGTTAACGCTGGTTTTTTATAATAACCTGACATAGCAATAGGGGAAGTACCTACAATTTCGCCGACTTTTCCAGTGGGTAGTTCTTTGCCATTATCATCTACTATTTTCATGTCTGACAAGGGCGTTACACAGCCCACAGAACCAGGCTTATTTTTAAAATGGGTTTTATCTAAAATGGTTAAAAACCCCTCTGTTAAGCCATATAATTCATAATAAGCATTCGGAATTCGGCGGTCTAATTCTTCTTTATGTTTCTGGTGTAAAGGTGCACCAACGGACAATATAAACTCCAGCGAAGCAATATTTTCGGTAGTAAAGTCAGCATGATTTAAAGCAGCAATAATTTGAGTAGGAACCATGACAATATGGGTAACTTTTTGTTCCCGAATGGTTTTTACCAATTGATCTACATCAAATGCTTTATGTAAAATATACTTGCAGCCCAAAAACATACTGGGGAAGGAAGTGATAAAAGAGCCGTTAAAAATAATGGACCCCGTATGCAATACCACACTTTCGGGAGTCATCCGAAAAAAATTGGCACATAAAGTCATGTACCGAAATCTTATTAGGTGTGAATGCATGATACCCTTTGGGTCGCCTGTCGTACCACTACTATAAATAATATTGTAAAGGTCATTTTGATGAGTGAGCGGCGAAATGGGTTCTTCGTCAGTTGCTTGTTTCAATAATTGATTTAAATTTTTAAAGGGAGTAACTTCCTGATTGGCAGGTACATCCACTAGAAATATTCGGTTGGCTGTTACTTCAATATCCGCTAGCACTTCTTGAATGTATGGGAGTAGGTGAAAAGTGGTCAGAATGACTTTAGTATCAGCATTATTTAGCAAACTACTTAAACTTGCCTTTCTCAATAAGGGGCTTAAAGGTACGACCACACCGCCAATTTTAGGAGCAGCCCAGTAGAGTTGCCAAAGCGGGGCGCAATTATTTAAGATAGTAGCAATTTTATCATCTTTGCCAATACCTGCCTCAGACAATACATTTGCCAGTCGGTTGACATCCTGATTGAGTTCTTGATACGTCCATTCTTTACCTTCAAATACAAAGGCAGGATGACTAGAGCGAAACATTGCGTGACGAGGTAGTACTTTGCCTATATTCATATCCTTTGTGTTTTATTTTGGAGCCATTCGAGTAGCACTATCCTTCATTAACTATGATATTTCGAGCAGTCGCTTCTCCCAAACCGGAGGCACCACCTGTAATGATAGTTGTTTTATTAGCAATTTTCATAATATAAATTAATCTTTTAGGCCATCATTAAAATTAAAATCTCCGCTACTACAGCAGGTCTTTCGCTGCCTTCCAATTCTAAAATAGTATCAAAAATAGCTTGATGCCCGGTTTTGATTTCGTTTAACTGTTTTAAGGCTAATTTGAGTCGAACCCTGCTGCCACAAGGTACGGGATTGGTAAACCTCGCTTTATTGATGCCATAGTTGAGGACGCTTTTGAGCGATTGCACTTCCACTAAATCCAGGACAAATTTCCCTATCAGCGATAAGGTCATATAGCCGTGGGCGATGGTGTTTTTAAAAGGAGATTCCCGCTTAGCTCGTGCTACATCAGTGTGAATCCATTGGAAATCACCCGTAGCTTGGGCAAAGTCATTGATACTATCTTGTGTGACGGTTAGCCAGTCAGAAGTACCAATTGCTTTGCCCTCATAAGCTTCGAGGTTGTTTAAAGTTGCAAATTTCATTTATGAAAAAAGTTGATTCGTTGATGACATTAATTTTCCTTCTTAAGAAATGACTCAATAGCTGGAAGCGCTTTATCCTGTTGTGCCATTAGAAACAAATGTCCACCGCCTTCTAATACCCATAAAGTAGCATTTGGAATTTTTTTTGCGAGAACTTTGGCATTAACTAAAGGAACAATAGGGTCATCATCTCCTGCCATGACTAGTGTGGGTTGTTGTATTTTTTTTAGCCAAGGCAAACTGGTAAATCGGGAAATGGCAGATAATTGGTTTAAATAGCCCCAAAGGCTGTTGGGTCTTATTTTTTTAGTCAATTGAGCAGCTAATTTCTTATGTGTTCTAAACTTGCCACCATAAATGCTTCCAGCTATGTTTTTCATATACATGGGACTCCAATAACGTAAAGGAGTGAGCATTTTTAGTAAAACGGAAGGCTTGGCGGGTACCATAATTACGCCAGAAGTGGTCGCTACCAATATCAATTTTTTACAGACATTGGGATACATACAGGCAAATTGCTGTGCTAAAGCTCCTCCCCAAGAAATGCCCAATACATGGACTTCTGTGTAGTCTAATTGAGTTAATAACTTTCGAGACATTCGGGCAAGCCCTTTGAAAGAATAGGGTAGGATGGGGGTTGAAGAAGACCCTGTACCAATCATGTCAAAAGCGATTACTTCTATTGCAGGGTTGATATGCTTAAAAGCAGACATCACCACCTCCCAATTGGCTCCTAAACCATTAAAAATAAATAAGGGTCGATGCCTTATCTTATCTCCTGGACGTATGGCCACCCGAATTCGGTTGTTGCCAATAAATAAATCTTTTGTTTTAACCGCTCGTTCTTCAGTAATTAACATTCATTTCTTTTTTGTAGCCAGCCATATTTAGTTTGACTAGCTTTTTCTTTAAAGTAAGAAAGTGGAGTTTTTAGTTATGGAAGATGCCAGGCATTTTCTTAGTCCAGCACGTATTTGCCCGGGGCATCATACATTGGTTCATACTGTTTGTTGCCCATTTTTTGGGGCGCATTTTTCAATTTTCCAGAACGCTCTTTCAGCCAATTGGAATAATGCGGCCAGTAAGACCCCTGATGTTCCGATGCGCCAGCTAACCATTGGTCGGGTTCGCCTGGTAAATAACTATCTTCTTCATTGGTATAATATTTTCCCTTAGGATTGCCAACAGGATTAACGATTGTTTGAATATGTCCTCTGTTGGTTAACACAAAAGTAGGATTGGCAGCCTTAAATAGATTGATAGATTGATAGCACACTTTCCACGGAGTCAGGTGGTCGGTAATACCTGCTGTGCAATGCACATCTCCTTTTACTTTACTCAAATCAATGGGAAACTCTCCAATTTTGAACCCCCCTTTTTTGGCTAACAGATTCTCTTTAAAAAGGTCTAAATAATCACTATGCAAACAGGCGGCGAGGTTAGTGGTATCGCCATTCCAATATAAAATATCGAACTTGGGTGGCTTATTGCCATGCAAATAATTATTGACCCAATAATTCCAAATCAAATCATTGGGACGCATCCAAGCAAAAATAGAGGCCATTTCATTGCCCTTCAAAATGCCTCTACGGTGAGAGCGTTCTCGGGCTAGTTCAATAGCATCATTATCAGTAAATAAACCTGCAGTGGTATCGGTGGCATTGCTCATATCCAGCATGGCAACAATTAGACTAAACGCATTGACACAATTATTTCCTTTCGCAGCAAGATAGGCTAAAGTAGTCGCCATTGTAATACCGCCCGAACAAGCTCCCCACACATTTATATCTTTTACCCGACAGATGTTTTTTATGATGTCTATGGACTCTTCTAAAGCAGTCACATACATTTCCAAATCCCACATACTTTCATTTTTAGTAGGATTGCGCCAACTAGCCAAAAATACCTGAATGCCTTCCTGGACTAAGTATTCTACCAAACTTCTACCTGGTGCCAAGTCAAAAACATAGTATTTGTTAATCTGAGGCGGGATCATTAAGAGAGGACGAGTACGAACTTTCTCCGTTTGGGGGCTATATTGAATCAATTCCAATATATGGTTTTTATACACTACCTTACCTGGCGTGCAGGCTAGGTTTTCGCCTACCTTAAAACCCTCTGGGTCAAATTGGCTGGGCATTCCGCCATTATTTACCAAGTCTTTTAAGAAGTTTCCTATTCCTTTCGCCCAACTTTTACCCCCTGTTTCAATAACTCGTTTCAGAGAAGAAGGATTGGTTACCCAATTTGAAGGCGCAATGGCTTCTGTTAAAAGAGAAGCAACGAATTTGGCACGGTCGGCATCAATTTGCTCCATTCCCAAATCTTCTACCCAATCCGTCATTTCTTTTGTGATGGCCAAATACGCTTGCATAGAATTTTTATAAAAAGCATTTTCTTTCCAAGCAGGGTCTTTGAAGCGTTTATCTCTGGCATTCGGTTGTAATTCTGATTTTCCTCTGGCAATATTGGTGAATTCTTTGAGCAAGTTGACTTGATGCTTGGCAGTTGTTAAAGGATTCGTGACCGTCTTTAAAGTCAATGTCTTTAAGGTGTTGACAATAGATTTGCGATTCAATCCAATAACTGGATTGGGGCCCAATATATTGGCACTAGCTTCTTCGGCTAATGCTTTTTTTTTATTTTCTTCCATATTTTTCGGTTGATGTATTAGAGTAAAAATTGCCTTTTATCCGTTATCGGAAATAGTTATTTTTTATATAACAATGGAAATTTATGAGATGCTATCTCTCCGAAGAGGGGCAACTGCTTGCGCAAATTACCCCTCACACTATGAAACACTATTTGTTGAGTTAAACCTATAACTTATTGAGTTCCATTTTAATTAATCCCATAGGGGATAAAGGTTAAGCCCCTAAAACCTACTAAATTATCTTAAATTGCTGCCGGTTAACGCCTGAAACAGGAAATTGCAAATAAGGGATTAAGAATTTTTTTATTTAGTGCATAAAAATACTAAAATTAAAAAAGCTAGACCCTATTAACTACTCGAAAAGGAAATAATTTTTTTTGAAAAAGAAATCTTCTATATTTTGTAGTAATCATCTTGGTGCGTACCTATGTACCACCCCATACAACACCCAGCCATAAGCCAAGCAACTGGACTCAAATCATCCATTATCAAATGAAACACTCATAATACCAATGTCAATTTTACCTGTGTAATCTGCTATAGAGGAGCATTTAAAAAAGGTGTGTCCACTTAATGGAGAGAAACGATTGATTAAGGCTGGAAGTTCTCGTTCTGTATTAGTCATTGACTTATTTTTAACAGTAAAAAAAACGCCACATCCCTATAGCTAATGCTCAACAATTCCTGTAAGTAAGTATTAGGTTTGTGGCGTTAAACTTAATGACATGAACATTTAATATTTAATTAAATGCCTATTGCAAAGAAACCACTCTAGCTACATGGAAATGTATCGCAAATGGAAGTTTTTTATGCACAAAGCGTAATTTATTTTCCTTCACTAAGCATAGAGGGGTTATATTATTGAAAGACTGGCAAACGTAAAGAAAACCAATTCTATTTAGGTAGGTATTTCATTATGAAAAAAATTATTGTTAAAATTGTGATTGATAAAGTGAAGTATTAAATCTGTTTAGTAAGTAAAAGTAAAACAGATTATTATGATTTTATTGTGTTGATAATGAGTGCTTTATAACCTCAATGCTCACCAACCAGAAGATACTATGAAAAATTTTATCTTTCTTTTCTGCATTTTTTTAATTAGTATCTTTTATTGCTCCTGCGAATCTACTTCCAGTTCAAAGCAGATAGCCAAAAAGGAACGCCCTACATTTCGAAAAGTTAATAGGGATAAGCAAAAGGAGAGAACCGTTAAAGCCATCCTTGTAGCCAATAATAAAGGCGGAACGGTCTCGGTTATTGATGCCCATTCGCTGGATGTCATTGACGAAATAGATGTTATACCCGATGTTGAAGCACAAAACAAGAAATCTATTTCTTTGAAAAATAGGTTTTTGAATTATAAAATAGGCATCAAGTATGCAGATGATATTGATGTATTGCCAGATAGCCAGACGCTGATTGTTTCCCGACCAGTTTTTGATGATATAGCTGCCTTGGATTTAAATACCCACGAACTATTATGGACGCTGGATATTGGAAAACGACCAGACCATCAGGTAATGACTAAAGACGGGAAATTTTTATTTGTTTCCCTTTTAGCAGATAGCGAAGGGGTAAAAATAGACCTTGACAAACAGGAGATTGTCGGATTTTATCAAACTGGCGAGGGACCTCATAGTATTGTATTCAACCATGATGAATCGCTCTTATATAATGGTTCATTAAGAGACCCTATTATCGTAGTAGTCAACCCTAAAACCTTAGATGTGATAGACACGCTATATTTTAATGAAGGGGTTCGTCCTTTTAAAATTACGGATGATAACCAACGCATTTTAACGCAATTGTCCTATTATCATGGCTTGGTAGAATATGATATTTTGCAAAAAACAGTCCTTCGAAAAATACCGTTACCTATTCCTGATTTTGTCAGAGAAATACCCAAAGACAATTACCCGTTCATGGCTGCCCACCACGGTATCAGTATTTCACCAGATAGAAAATATATAGCTTCGGTTGGCACCGTTTCCAATTATGTCGCCTTTCTTACGTATCCAGAGTTGAAAATCATCAAAACATTGGATGCTGGAGTAGAACCAAGCTGGGCAACCAATGGTTTTGATGGAGATTTATTTTTTGTATCAGTTAGGGGTAATAATATTGTTAAGGTATATTCCTATAGTAAACAAGAATTGGTTAAAACCATTACAGTAGGAGATTATCCACAACGAATGACTAGGGCGGTATTGAAATGGGAGCAATAGCTTCTAATGCTATGGGTTGGTTTAACCAAATTGGTGAGTTCGATTGACTAAATAAAAACATATAATTCCTTTTCCGAATTTTTCAATACGTTTTCCGCCATTATAGTCAGTCTTTAATTTAAGAAATTTGTGCATCTATTTTTCTCACATTAAAATTACTTTAGTGAAATGAAAAGGAATGCACTTTATTGTATAGTATTTTTGAACGTTCAAGTTCGATGAAACAACTGATTTTTCAGGTAATAAATTATTACTGGCTCCATCTATGACTTTTTCTTTATCCCCCCAATACAATTTCGATATTGGCTCAGGTGCCAAAGGTTTAATTCGAGTGGATATTCAGTCTAGAGGAGAAACTTATCTTACAGGGGATAATAGTGATAATTTAAAACAAGAGCCTTTTACCCTTATCAATGCAAGGGTTGGGGTGAGCTTTGCGGATAGCAAATATGGAGTTTATTTATGGGGTAGAAACCTAACCAACCAAACTTATCCTTTATTTGGGCAGGAAATATTAAATATAGCTCTTTTGCCTAATTTACCTAGACTAGTTGGGGTTGAATTTAGAGCAGGGTTGTACGGTAAGTAGTACTAATCCTTCTGAAATTTTTTATATCAGGTTAATTGTTCTTCTTTTCAATAGTAGAAATGATGAAAAAATACGAAAGCTCTAAGCATTTATTTGCCATAGGTCAATATGGTGAACTTCTTATAGGGTGGCATTATCGGAATCAAGTTTGGTGTACTGATAAATCAGACTGTATGTTAGCCATAGGTAAGTGCTTGGACAGAAATAATTCTAGTTTATGTCTCGCCACCTTCGGTGGCTCGACTGAGGGGTGTTAGGGGGAAGAAAATTCGATTTTCCATTCGGAAAATCGAATTTTCTTCCCCCTAAACAACCCCATAACGAGGCGGTTTTGCCGCCGAGCGATAAGTCTAGATTAAATTTGTCCATTAACTTATTCATGGGCAAATGATTTATATGAATGAGCAGACAGCAACAGTAGTTGTTAAGTTTTCAACGCATCCTGCACCAACAGATGTAGAACGCATTCTCGATGCTTACTTTGCATCCGATGCCATAGCTACGTCCTTGGGCAGCGAAGAGATATGTACTGAATCCTTTATGTCAAGAGATATTAAATGTAGCAATCTTCTTATAAAGTAATTGTTTGATTTCTGTACTTAAATGGAGAAAGACCATAAAACCGCTTAAAAATACTAGTAAAATGTCCTAGGTGGTTATATCCAATCTGACGGCAAATCTCTGTAATGGACATATCAGTCTGTTTGAGCAACTCTTTAGCTTTCTCCATTCTCAGATAAATAATGTATTGGCGAATGGTGATATCAAACAGTTCTTTAAATCCATTTTTAAGTTTTAATTCATTAATACCGACTTCTCTGGAAAGTTGTTTAATAGTTGGAGGGTTTGCAAAATTTGCCTTTGCAATGGATTTAGCTCGGTTGATACATGTCTTATCATAGTCAGATAGGATGGTTTTTGATGCTTGAGAGTATGTTTAAAATTCTAAAAGAAGAATTTTAGAAAATTCATAATTGACACAAAAGAGAACCGGTTACGTAATTTTTGATTCACCAAAATCTTAAATTACTATGGTAGCAGTTAAATCCAATTCTAAGCAAAAGCTTAAATTTAGACGTAAACGTTTCACCGAATTAACCGATTCTCAATGGCAATATATTAAAGATTTAGTTGATAGTGGCAGAAAACGTAAATATTGCTTACGGACTACCCTAAATGCTATTTTCAAAATTACCAGAACAGGTTGCCAATGGCGGAATTTAGATGAAAAATATCCGCCATGGCAAAGTGTCTATTATTATTTTCGCAAGTGGCACAAAGATGGTACTTGGTCAATGCTCTTAGCCTATCTTGTTCAGAAAGAACGAGTTAGGCAAGGAAGAAATCCTGAAGCATCTATGAGTGCCGTTGATAGTCAAAGTGTAAAAAAGAGTTCTTTTATTTCTCTTTCTACTGGTTTTGACGGTGGCAAAAAAATCAATGGCAGAAAACGCCATATTGCTGTTGATGCCTTAGGACTTCCTTTAGCTATCCATATTTCGGCGGCTAATGTACATGACGGTCAAGAGGGTATTGAATTATTATGGCAAATTCAGGAGGTTAGTTCTCGGATGAAATTGATTCGAGGTGACCAACATTACAAAGGCTATTTTACTGAATGTGCCAGCTATTACAAATACCAAGTTCAAACTGAACAAAGACCAGAATCTGCCAAAGGATTTATTCCCGAATCGGGTCGGTGGCAGATCGAACGGTCATTTGGTTGGCTCAATTTCTTTAGAAGATTGACCCGTGATTATGAAAAAACCACAGAATCTTCTTTGGCTTTCATCCAATTAGCTTTTATTGATATCATTTTATCAAGATTTACCTAATTTAATTTTTAAACATACTCTGAGAGTATGTTTAAAATTCTAAAAGAAGAATTTTAGAAAATTCATAATTGACACAAAAGAGAACCGGTTACGTAATTTTTGATTCACCAAAATCTTAAATTACTATGGTAGCAGTTAAATCCAATTCTAAGCAAAAGCTTAAATTTAGACGTAAACGTTTCACCGAATTAACCGATTCTCAATGGCAATATATTAAAGATTTAGTTGATAGTGGCAGAAAACGTAAATATTGCTTACGGACTACCCTAAATGCTATTTTCAAAATTACCAGAACAGGTTGCCAATGGCGGAATTTAGATGAAAAATATCCGCCATGGCAAAGTGTCTATTATTATTTTCGCAAGTGGCACAAAGATGGTACTTGGTCAATGCTCTTAGCCTATCTTGTTCAGAAAGAACGAGTTAGGCAAGGAAGAAATCCTGAAGCATCTATGAGTGCCGTTGATAGTCAAAGTGTAAAAAAGAGTTCTTTTATTTCTCTTTCTACTGGTTTTGACGGTGGCAAAAAAATCAATGGCAGAAAACGCCATATTGCTGTTGATGCCTTAGGACTTCCTTTAGCTATCCATATTTCGGCGGCTAATGTACATGACGGTCAAGAGGGTATTGAATTATTATGGCAAATTCAGGAGGTTAGTTCTCGGATGAAATTGATTCGAGGTGACCAACATTACAAAGGCTATTTTACTGAATGTGCCAGCTATTACAAATACCAAGTTCAAACTGAACAAAGACCAGAATCTGCCAAAGGATTTATTCCCGAATCGGGTCGGTGGCAGATCGAACGGTCATTTGGTTGGCTCAATTTCTTTAGAAGATTGACCCGTGATTATGAAAAAACCACAGAATCTTCTTTGGCTTTCATCCAATTAGCTTTTATTGATATCATTTTATCAAGATTTACCTAATTTAATTTTTAAACATACTCTGAGGGGTAATCGTTCTTTGCAAAAATCGCAACCAATCGCCTACTAAGCCCATTCCTTTGGACTCCATGGTGATGATTTGGACAATATTTTCTTGTTGAGTAGTAAACAGTTCTTTGATAGTCGTTTGTACAGAATGGAGGTCAGTAAATTGCTGATAAGCTGCTAATATTTCTTTTCGGGATTTATTTTTGGGCAACAATTGGCGAGGAATATTCATGGAGAAGTGCTGGAATACACCACTTGGAACTTCCAAATGGAATTGTTTATGATGTCCCGTTAAAAAACTGCTCTCAAGTTGTCCGTTCGCAAATAGGCCAAAATCAACAAATTTGCTTTTTGCTATCTCGTCTAGTGAATTGTAAATTAATTCCTCCTTCAATAATACATCGCTAATGATAAAAGAAAAATAGTTGTTTTTGACATAACTAACCTTTCCCAATCCAATATCATCTGGGAATCGTACAGAATGCACACTCAAGCATTGATGCTCCTGTCCTTGCACCTGTTGCGCAAACTGGTGAATAAATTGTTTCTGACTTTTTATAGGAGTGTTAATGTGCATAATTAGTAAAGTTAGGAAAAAAGCAGGATTTATAAAATTTTAGCAAAGGAAATATAAGTATTTAGAGTTTTGACAGAAAATGAGGTGGGCAAAAAAAAGGCAGAGTGCTTGCATTAGAAAAAGTGTGAAAAAGCAAAAAAAAATCTAAGCGAGCAATTCTGCCATGACATATTAGAGATGGACATAAATCGTTCCAAATCTCTAACAAACCTAATCATGGCTCTGTCCAGTTATCAGAAAGCTGATAGTTTAGTCCAAATAAGTGACAGTCCAGTATTTCATTATCAATTCTCTAGTATATTTAAACCAATACATCATTTGGCATATACAGAGAAAGGTTATGACTACCGAAAAGCGCAAATACTTGGACAATGTTTGAAATATGCAAAGCCGCAAAAACGAGTATTGTTACACACAGATGTTACCTCTTTGATAAAGGAACATTCCCCCACATTGGAAAATCGACAGCATGTCAAAAAATCCAATAATGTAATCAAGGGGAATAAACCTTTAGGAATAGGTTACCCATTATCAAGCATCAATTTATCGGCTGAATCTAAGTGGTCTTTACCCTTACAAAGAGGTAGAGTACCTTTAGAACATACCGAAAGTAGTTATGCAGTGGAACAGATTAAGGCACTTTTGCCTACTTTGCTGCTGAGCTTGCAATATGATTTAATCATCAACACCACAGACAGTAGTTATACTCATGCAGGCTATTTAAGTCCGCTTTATGAAGAAGATAACTTAGTCTGTATCAGTCGTTTTCGCTGTGGTTCAAAAGTTTTTACATCTGCTGCCGGGGATAATCCAAGAGGAACACCAAGAGTATATGAAGACTGTTTTTATTTGAGAAATCAGACCCGAATACATAAAGGTAAAGCTCCCAAAACAGGTGAAGTTTATGAAAAAGAGCAAGTCACTATTTACGATTTACCTTGCTCAGAAGAACAACACTTTGAAACAACTACTAAAAAAGGCAGACCGATAATTATCCAGCTTTATCGATGGAACGATTTAAAAATTCGTTCCAAAAATGGTCATTGTATGAAGCATAAACCATTTGATTTAGTAGGTGTCAAAGTAGTAGATGCCGATACAGGAGCACTCGTTTTTAAAAGAGAAATGTTCTTCGGTATTTTCGGAAAAAGAAAAACCGAAATCTCTTTAGGGCAATCTTACTGGGATTATCGGCATCGCTATGATATTGAACCGTCTTTTCGGTTCAATAAGCAAAAAATGTTCTTAGATAGTTATGATTGCGAGGATGTTCAGCATTTAGATAATTTTCTACTGATTAATCAATTAGCCAATTGGTTACTTTATGTAGCATCAGATGAAGTCGAATTTATCCCCAGAAAATGGGAACGGAATAAGGCTAATCCACCACCGAAACCTGATAAATTATCTATTGCTAAAACTCGTCGCTCAGCCGAAGGACTTTTTTTAACTTTTGACAAAGCACCCTTTTTGCCAAAACCTTCAAAAAAAGGAAAAGGCAATATCAAAAAGGAGCGACCACACTTTAAAGTGGTCAAAAAAGTTAAGAAAAAGCCTCCTGATAAATGATCTTTGGCTTCTTTAAGCCAAGTCATATTAACTTTATTTTTAACAGCTCCCCACTGAAAGGAGAGGAAGTTGTCAAAACTCTAAATAAGTATAAACCATATAAATAAGTAGGTAAACAAATATATCCGACACTTTCTGACGGACTCTTTTTCCGATATACTGCGTTAAAAAATAGTTCCATAACTCGGCTATCCTGCCTGGCGGCTCGACAGGTGCAAAGATTTTTTGCCTTGTCTATCAAAAAAATAGCCTCGTCAAAAGTGACGTTTATATCTGTCCACCTACTTAGTCAATTTTTAGCCTTATTGCCATTTTCCTTTTAACAGTTTTGTTTGAAAACGAATTAAATTCCAAATACGATAGAATCATTCCTTTTCTGACTTTAGTTTATATAAAGCAGGCTGTATTTTGATGGCCGTTCTAAAAAAATCAAAACAAAATGGGTAATACTATTTCTAGCTTTCGAAGCAATATTCAATCACATATTGAAAAACAACTTAATGACTGGATGAATGACAAAGCCGATATTGTACGGCAGAATTACTATGAAATCCCTGTAGTTGCTTCCTCTTTGATTGTTCCAAGACAGGGAAAAATAAGAGCATTTGAGGAAGTCATTGACAATGAAGCCTTGTTTAATACAAGTGTTTCCGATGTGGAGGGTAATACTATTTCCATGAAAGAAGCCATAGACCTATTTAATGTGGATGCCATTTTGGTGCATCACAATAATAAAATAAGGGCGAAGTATTTTACAGAAAAGAAGTACGAGCATATTCCCCACCTACTCCAATCCGTCACCAAATCCCTCGTTGGCATAGCCTACTCCATTGCAGTGGACAAAGGAGTGGTGAACCCGCAAAAGCAAGTTGTTGACTATTTGCCCGAAGTGGCTGGCAGTATGTACGAAGATGCCACCGTTCAGCAATTGGCGGATATGCGGGTGAATACCCCTTGTAATGATTTCTATTCCTTCAAACATGAGAAGTATCCTACAGGAGATTCCTTTGAACTACTGGAGCTGTCAAAATCTACGATGTATAGCGGTTGGTTATGTGATACACCCATAATGGATTTTGTACAAAAGTACGTTCCAAAAGGCGAACAAAGTTTAATAAAGGGGCATGGTGCTACTTTTAATTATTTTTCTTTAGATACAATTTTGATGGCTTTTGTTTTGGAGGCAGCTACGGATGAACCTTTTCATGAGTTCTTTGGCAGGGAAGTATATGCTAAAATAGGAGCTGCTCACGATGCTCTATTTACTATCAACAGATTTGGAGAGCCAACAGGCGGAGAAGGAGGGATGTGCATAACAGCTTTCGATATGTTGCGAATCGCAAAAGCATTGCAGGATAAGATTTTTGATTCACCATCTTTATACAATCAAATTAATGAGTTGCGAGAAGATACTAGAATTGGTAAAGGGCAGACCAATATGGAAGCATTTGAGGACTATTTGAATGTTTATAGGGAATATGGAATGAGCCATTATAGTAATTATTTTTATCTCGCAAAAAATCCTCACAATCAGGTTCGCATGAATTTAATGATAGGCATTTATGGTCAAGTGGTAATGTATAGTTTAGAGGACGACTTTATATATGTGGGACAGTCTTCTTATAATATATCTACCGCACCGCCAATTATCGCTCATGTTGAAGCTGCTTATCAATTACATCATCAATTAACAAAATAAATTATGATAACCTTAGCCACCGGCAAAGATTTTGAATTTAATCCCTTAGACCCTGAGTATTTTTCCAATCCCCGTTCGGTAGTTAGAAGAGTAAGGGATAAATGCCGTGCTTATTTGCACGACCAAGGAAGTATTTCTTTTTTTTACTATGACGATATTAAAACCATTACAGGTGATTGGAAAACCTTTTCAAGCGAAGCTGACCCTGCTAATAAAGGTGTCGCTAATCCAAAAAATATTCCATTGGTATTTGAAGACCCGCCAATCCATGATTTTCATCGGGCCATTGTCAATCATCTCTTTACACCAGGAGAAGTACGCAAACAAGAAGCAATTATCCAACAATATGTGGATGAAATTATTGATGAAGTGATTGATAAAAAGGAATTTGATGCAGTAGAAGATTTTGCTGGAAAAATAACGACTCGAATGATTGCCTTACTGTTGGGCATCCCCGAAAAAGGATTGGAAGAAGTGCGTTATTGGACAAAAGTTTATTCTCATAATGATAGTTTCTTTCTGTTCTTACCACCTGACCACCCAAAAGTTATTCAAACCAAAAAGGAGTTTGACCGAATGATGCGGGATATGCCCAAATTTTTTGAATCGGTTATAGATGAGCATATTGCCCATCCTGAAAAGTATGATGATATACTGACCGTTTTGATTAATGCTGGACTCTCTCGACTGACCCTCAATGCTTTTTGTGTGCTGATATTAACCGCTGGTAACGATACCACCGCTAATTTAATTAGCAATGGTATTCGGCTTTTGATTGATTATCCAGACCAACAACAAAAACTAAGAGAAGACCCGAAACTAATAAGAAGGGCTATTGAAGAGATTGTACGATTTATGCCATCTATCCGATTTGGCTCTCGTAGAGCGACTAAAGATACGGAAGTAAATGGTGTGCCCGTCAAAAAAAATCAATGGGTCAATGTATAGTGGATTGCTGGAAATATGGACACTCAAGTTTGTGAAAATCCTCACGACTTTGATGTTACCAGAAAACCAACCCGACATATTTCTTTTGCACATGGCTTACATTCTTGTTTGGGAAATGCCTTGGCGAGGGCAGAAGCCAGAGTTACCCTTCAACGAATTTTGGAACGGACAAAAGATATTGTGCGAGTCAGAGAAGAAATTCCTCCTTTGGAAGCAATTAGTTATAATGGCGTAGCACATCATTGGATTCAGTTTGTTACTTAATTATCCACTAAAAACTATTTTCAATGAAAAACGCAATCATCATAGGCGCCAGTCATGCCGCAGCGCAATTGGTCGTCCGACTTTATAAAGAAGGTTGGGATGGAACGATAATGCTTGTAGGGGAAGAACCGTACCTCCCTTATCATCGTCCTCCTTTGTCCAAAGCATTATTGGCTGGAGAAAAGACGGAAGAACAAATCTTAATTCGTCCAAAAGCACAGTATGAGAAAATCGGCGTTATTCTAAAACTTGGAAGAAGAGCAATAGCCATCAATCGGAATGATAAAACAATCACTTTGGATAATGGAGAACAATTGGCTTATGATAAACTGGCACTCACGGTAGGTGCAAGGGTGCGTAAGATTAATATCCCTGGTTCAGCGTTAGGTAATATTTTCTATCTGAGAAATATTGCGGACGTTCATCAAATAAAAGTACAAATTCCTAACAGTAAAAAAGCGGTCATTATTGGTGGTGGCTATATTGGTTTGGAAGCTGCCGCTGTCTTACGAAAATTAGGTCTTGAAGTAACTGTTCTCGAAATGATGGACAGGGTTTTACAACGAGTAACCACACCAGAGGTATCCGCTTTTTATACCAGAATTCATCGAGAGGAAGGCGTTTCTATTTATACTCAAACGGGCGCAACGGCTTTTGAAGGAAATACAAAAGTGCAAAAAGTGGTCTGTACGGACGGACAAACTTTTGAAGCAGATTTTGTAGTAGTTGGTATTGGCGTTATTCCAAATACAGAACTGGCAAAACAAACAGGATTGACCGTCCAAAATGGAATTGTCGTAGATAAATATGCCTCCACTTCCGACCCTGATATCGTGGCTGCTGGTGATTGCACTTTCCATCCCAATGCATTATTAAATTGCTCCCTTCGATTGGAAAGTGTACAAAATGCTTCTGACCAGGCTACTACGGCGGCGGCTACTATCTGCGGTAAAGAAAAACCCTATCAGGCATATCCTTGGTTTTGGTCAGACCAATATGATGTGAATCTGCAAATCGCTGGTTTGAATAAAGACTATGACCAAGTACTTATTAGAGGTAACGCTTTGACGGGCAGAAAATTTATTGCTTTTTATTTAAAAAAAGGAAAACTAATCGCTGCGGATTGCATCAATTCTAAAAAGGAATATATGTTCACTCGCCGATTATTAGATAAAGGAATTACCCCAACTATAGCCCAATTAAAAGACGAAGATTTTGATTTAAAAACTTTATTATAAAAACAAGAAAATGGCAAAAATAACTTATATCGAATTTGACGAAACCCGTCATGAAGTTGAAGTCGAAAATGGCAAATCTCTAATGGAAGGAGCCGTTGATAATATGATTGATGGCATCATAGCCGAATGTGGTGGCAACTGTAATTGTGCTACTTGTCACGTATATGTTGATGAGGAATGGGCGAATAAATTATCTGCTCCAACGGAAGAAGAAAAAGAAATGTTGGAAGGAGCAGCAGAACCACAAGAAAATAGTCGTTTGAGTTGCCAAATAAAAGCGACGGATGAGTTGGATGGTTTAGTTGTTCATATACCCGAATTTCAATTTTAATCTATGTTTTCATTAAAAAATAAAAGTACGTTCATTTTCGGCGGTGCTACGGGCATTGGTTTAGCAGTCGTCAAACGATTTATTGCCGCAGGAGCAAAGGTAATGGTAGCAGATATTCATAAAGGGGAGCTGGAAAAGCTGGGTGTCATATATACTAAAGCAGATGTTTCCGATGAGGCACAAGTTGCCGCAGCATTTGAATTGGCAGAGCAAAAAATGGGGAAGCTGGATGTTATCATTAACAATGTAGGAATCATGTTGGGAGAGGGTGCATTTGAGGAATACCCGACCGCTTCATTTGAAAAAATGATAGAAGTAAATATGAAAGGCGTGTTTTATGGGTTGAAATATGCACCTCGCCATATAAAGGATAGAGGCGCAATAATCAATACGGCTTCTCAAATTGCCTTTACTAAAATTCCAGGTGCTGGCTCCTATGCAGCGACTAAAGCAGCAGTTGTCAGTATGACCAAAACGGCTGCACTCGAACTCGCCCCTCGTAAAATAAGGGTAAACGGCATAGCACCAACCATAGTAGATACGCCATTTTATGAAAGTATGAGCGAAGAAGACCTGAATCTCTGCAAAAACAATATTCCTTTAGGGCGAGTAAGTGTACCCAGCGATTTAGCAGGGGCTTATCATTTTTTAGCAGCAGAAGAAAGCACATTTATTACAGGGCAAATTCTACATGTAAATGGCGGTTGGACGGCTGGACTGAGTTATGCGTTATTGGAAAAAACAACACAATAAAAAATAAAAATGAGTAGCTACTTACCTCCACATATCAGTAAAGAAGCGCAGGAATTTCTTAAAAGTTTTCCTCCTTTTGAACTCGTTGAGCCTTTACAACCTGATGATATTGCTGGTTGGGAAGCCATGCGAGCAGCTTTGCATCCAATATGGCAATCCTTCATAGAGGGTTTGGAATTTGAGTATAAATTGACAGATACCACTATTGGAAATATTCCTTGCGTTTGGATGGAAACACTAAACACAAAGACCCCTGACAAAATTTTGTACTATCTTTATTCAGGTTCTTATTGTTTAGGTGAGCCAAAAGTAAATGCCGCTTTACCTTTACAAATTGCTCATACTACTGGTATTAAAGTATTGGCTGTTAACTATCGAAAAGCTCCAGAATATCCCTATCCTGCTGGCTTGGATGATGTGGTTAATGTCTATAAAAATTTATTAAAACAAGGCTATTCTCCTAAAAACATTGCTTGGTTCGGAGATTCGGCTGGTGGTGGATTGACCGCTGCTGGAATCATGCGATTAAAAACAGAACAAATTCCCTTACCTGCTGCCATAGGATTAATTTCTCCTTGGGCGGACCTGACTGGTATAGGCGACACCTATCATACTCTTTCACAAAAAGACCCGATGTTGTATAGCTGGGAAGCCATGATAGAAGCTGTTTGGGCTTATTGCGGCAATAAGGATGCTTCCAACCCTTTAGTTTCTCCTGTTTATGGCAATTTTAAAGACTTCCCTCCCCTGCTCATTCAGGCAGGAACTAAAGAAATTTTATTGAGTGATGCTATTCGATTATATCAAAAAGCGAAAGCAGCAGGAGTGGAGGTTCATTTGGATATATGGGATGGGATGTGGCATGTTTTTCAGGCATTGCCACAAGTACCAGAAGCACAACAGGCTTGTCGGGAGATGGGAGTATTTTTAAAGAGACACCTATCTTAACATTGATTCTTTTTCTGCCAAAAGTCCTTCCTTTACTGCTATTTTATTTGTAGTAGAATGGAGAATTTTGAATAAATTTTTTTAAAAAAATAATATAAAAATGACTATAACAAATATAGAAATACCTAAAGCAAAAAATTTCATCGCAGGCAATTTTCAGGACACCACTTCTGAAACCCTTGATATTATCAGCCCAATTGATGGAAATAAAATAGGAACTGTTCCTATTTCCAATAGAAAAACAGTTAACCAAGCAGTAGAAGCAGCGCAAAATGCTTTTCCTAGTTGGTCATCAAGAACTTTAAAAGAAAGAGTACAGGTATTTTTCAAATTTCGTAGCTTATTAGAACAGCATATTGATGAATTGAGTGATTTGATAACTCTTGAGAATGGAAAAATCTTTAGTGAAGCTAAAGCCGAAGTATTAAAAGGAATTGAGTTATGCGAATTTGCCTGCTCTCTTCCTCAAGTTGTCAATGATGAGATTCAAGAGGTAAGCAGGGGGGTAGAATGTCGAACCATGCATTTACCATTAGGAGTTGTGGCTTCTATTACTCCATTCAATTTTCCACATATGGTCCCTATGTGGACCATAACCAATGCCCTAACTTTAGGTAATTGTATGATAATCAAACCATCTGAAGTTGTCCCGCTAAGTATGGTGCGTATTGCCGAATTATTAAAAGAAGCAGGTTTACCAGACGGCGTATTTAATATTGTCAACGGAGGAAAAGAAGTGGTGGAAGCTATCTGCGACCATCCCGACGATGCGCCCATATTAGAGGGCTATGGCTTATCTGAAACGTCTCCACTTGCCAGTTTTAACCGTTTTGACCGTCCACGAAAACCTGGTTCTGTAGGTTTGCCCGTTGAGGGAGTGAAAATGGCGATAGTAGATGAAAACGACAAAGCGTTGCCCATTGGTGAAAAAGGAGAAATTGTCATCAAAGGGCATAATGTCATGAAAGGGTATTACAAACGCCCAGACGCTAATAAAAAAGTATTTAAAAATGGCTGGTTTCATTCTGGAGATGTGGGAGTCATGGACAAAGATGGTTATTTCTATATTGTTGACCGCACCAAGGATATGATTATTCGGGGAGGTTTTAATGTTTATCCCCGTGAATTGGAGGAGGTCATGATGGAACATCCTGCTGTATCCTTAGTGGCGGTTATCGGTGTTCCGCACGACAGTCATGGCGAAGAGGTAAAGGCTTTTGTCGTATTAAAGGAAGGAGCGACCGCTTCGGACAGCGAGTTAATCGCTTGGTGTAAACAAAAAATGGCGGCTTATAAATATCCCCGCATCATTGAAATTGTGGATGGTATGCCGATGACTGCAACAGGCAAAATTTTGAAAAAAGAACTGCGGGTAATGGCTACCAAAGGAGAGAAAAAAATGACTTCGTCTCCCACTAAAAAAACGAATGGAATTAAAAAACTGCCTATAGCTTTCGATGATATGACCTTATTAAAAGATTTCCAATTAAATCTCAATGGGCAAACCTATAATAGTGAGTATGAAAGGGTTTTTAACCTACAAAAAAAACACGCACTTAAGCTACGGACTTCTTCTCCTGATTACCGCATCAAAAAGTTGATGAAAATATTTCACTATTTACAGGATAAAACGCCTGAACTACAGGAAGCCGTCTATATGGATTTCCGAAGACACCCTTTGGAAACCATTGTCGCAGAAGTGGCAGGGGTGCTGGATGAAATTGGCAATTATGCCGAAAATCTGGAGCGATGGGTGTTGCCAAAAGAAGTGCCTACGCCAGATACCATGCCTGGTGCAAAAGGCTATATCAAGTACGAACCCAAAGGAGTCGTATTAATTATCGCCCCCTGGAATTATCCTTTTCTGTTAGCCATTAAACCACTCATTGCCGCCGTTGCTGCGGGCAATACCGTCATTATCAAGCCTTCTGAAATGACCCCACATACCTCCGCATTTATCAAAAAAATGGTAGGTGAATTGTTTAAAGAAAAAGAAGTGGCGGTGTTTGAAGGGGATGCTACCGTAGCTGCCGAATTATTGAAATTGCCTTTCAATCATATTTTCTTTACAGGTAGTCCTCGCATCGGTAAAATCGTCATGAAATCGGCGGCAGAAAATTTGGCTTCTGTTACCCTTGAATTAGGCGGAAAATCACCTGCCATTGTGGACCAATCTGCCAAAATCGAAGACATTGCCAGTAGCATCGTTTGGGGAAAATACTTCAATGCTGGACAAACTTGTGTTGCACCTGACTATGTGCTGGTGCATGAAAAGAAAGCCACTAAATTGCTGGCGGCTATGCAACAATCCCTTGAAGCGATGTACAATGCCGACGGCAAAGGGGTTGTCCACTCACCCGATTTAGCTTGTATGGTTAACCACGGGCATTTTCTACGGGTAAAAGCATTATTGGAAGATGCGCTTTCCAAAGGTGCCAAAATAGTGACGGGAGGTGAAACGAAGGAGGCGGAAAACTTTATCAGTCCCACTATTATCACCCATATCACGCCCGATATGCAATTGATGCAAGAGGAAATATTTGGTCCCATTTTGCCTGTAATTGTTTTTCAAAACAAAAAGGAAGCGGTGCGATATATCAATAATGGGGAAAAGCCTTTGGCACTTTACATTTTTTGCAGGAACGAAAACCGCACCCGTTACTACTTGGATAAAACCTCTTCGGGAGGGGTGGCTATCAATGATACCATTGTTCAAGCTGCTTTTAAAAACCTGCCTTTTGGTGGGGTCAACAATAGCGGTATTGGCAAAGGCTATGGGCATCATGGTTTCATCGAATTTTCTAATGAACGGGGGGTAGTGGAACAAAAAGGTTTGGGATTCAGACCCGTATCGCCGCCTTATACCAAAAAAGTGGCGGATGCGCTTGAAATAATGCTCTCCTCGTAACCGTCAAATTTATTTGACAGGTTTAGCATATTGAAGGTTTTACTCGTGAACAATAAAAATCAAGTATAATAAAAATGTGGATATTTAAATTGTTTTAGGCAAAAAATCAAAAGTTGTTTAAGATGCCTCAGTAGCAATTTCATATTGTCCACCTTTGGTTTTAGTATTTCAAAACCAAAAACGAATAGCGATTTTTCTTTGTAAGTTTTGCCATTCGAAAAAGTTCTTTGTTTTACTGTATTGTCGTAATCATTAAGAATTCCTTCCATTATTGCCAAAACATAGGTTAAAGCAAGAATGGAAAACAAGATTTCTTGTTTGTGTGCCCCTTCTAGGGCTGTTTTTTCTAAATCAAATCCATTTGATTTGAGATGTTTGAAACAACATTCAATTTGCCAACGCTTTCTATAAAGTGTTGCAACGATTGAAAGGTTATCCAAATTAGTAATCAAGTAAATAAAAGGTTCTTTGGCATTAGTATCATCATTTGGAATGACCACGAAATTTAGAATTAACTCATCTAAAATCACGATTTCCATATGATTCAGTCCTTTTTTGTGCATATATTTCTCTAGGACTTTCAATCTAATGGTTCTATCCTTCAAATCGCCTTTATA
The DNA here is from genome assembly GCA_965222705.1 of Saprospiraceae bacterium. Taxonomy (GTDB): domain Bacteria; phylum Bacteroidota; class Bacteroidia; order Chitinophagales; family Saprospiraceae; genus JAFMDF01. The sequence goes on from CBDCUO010000027.1 coordinate 144,453, forward strand.
CCAAACCTTGAATCTCAGGTTGGTTTTTAGGCGAATGACAAAGGTTAGGTCTCTTCTTTGAAGTGCCATTAACCACGTTTGACCTATAAACTCTCTATCCCCTAAAAGAGATAAAGTTGGTCTAGGTAAACCGCTTGCTTTCCACCATGCTAACAGTTTATCCAACAGTATCAGGCGTTCTTTTTGAGAGGAAGATTTACGTTCTCCCAAATCTTGCCAGACCAAAGGAATTAGTACGCCTTTGCATACTACACCGAATACTAAAAGATTAACCTATTGTAAATTCAGTTCTATCAACTATTAAATAAGGACTGATAAAAGGGTAAACCAAATGGAGAATTAGTACAAATACCGTTTTGTGGACTTTAGCTCCTTTTCCTGTTTGGAAGACTCGCTTAAATCTACCATAAACAGTAGTTAATTTGGCTTTTTCACCACTTACACATTCATGTTCGACTTTACAATGATTCAAACAACAACTGCGGCAGCGTAGAATACAACATGCCAATACAAGGATAGTATATATTTTTCCATCCTTTAAATGCTCAATAATAGCGCTGACTTGCGCTATCTTTGCAAGCAGCGGACTCGTTTTTATTGTTACCATTTTTCAATAAAGCAATAAAATTGCTTTTCGAGTCCGTTATTTTTTTATAGAACTTTTTATTATATTTTTTTCTTATTGTTCACGAGTTTAATTGAAGGTTTTATAAAACGAATAATCAAGCAATTGTTAAGAGTACAATCAGCCAAATAAATTTGGCGATTACAAATACAATCAAGTCCAATGGAAAAAGATAAAAAAGCAATCATCAAACAATTTTCAAAATACGTCCAGAAATACAAAGCCAAATTCTGGAAGGATGTGGATATGCCCACCGTGATGGGCAGGCGAGAAGGCATTTATTTTTGGGATGAAAACGGCAAACGCTTTATCAATTGCCATTGTAATGGTGGGGTGTTTAACCTTGGGCATCTCAATTCCGAAGTAAAGGAAGCCTTGATAAAAGGAATGGAAACCTACGACATTGGCAACCACCACCTAGCTTCCCAACCAAGGGCAGAACTGGCGAAAAAATTTGTTAAGTCCTTTGGTTATGGTCCCGACAAGCAGCGCATGGAAAAAGTCATTTTTGGGGTTTCGGGCGGAGAAGCAATAGATTTGGCGATTAAGATGGCAAGGGGCTATACCCGCAAAACGACCATACTTTCTATGAAGGGCGGGTATCATGGACATACAGGATTAGCCATTGGCACCGCAAAGGATGCCCTTAAAGAAACCTTCAATTTGACCGTACCTGGCTTCCGCCAAATGGATGTCCACGACCTAGACCGCATCGAGGATTTTATTGATGACAACACGGCGGCTGTTCTTTTAGAAACTTCGCTTGCGACCTTTGGCTTTTATGTAATTCCTTTCCAAACCATGCAACACGTCCGCAAAGTATGCACGGAAAAGAAAGTCGTATTCATCATGGATGAAGTACAAACGGGTATGGGACGAACAGGTAAGGTTTGGGGCTTTCAAAAATACAACATCATGCCCGACATGATGGTTGCTGGCAAGGGATTGTCGGGAAGCCTTTATCCTATGTCATTGACTGCTTTTAAGAAAAAATATGAGACCGTTTTTAAATATGCTGCATTTGGGCATGTTTCTACGATGGGTGGTGCGGAGTTGGGTTGCCTTGCTGCTCACAAAACTTTGGAGATAGTGATGCGAAAAAGCCTCCAAAAAAATGTCAATCGGCTGGCAGCTTATTTCCACCACGAGATTCAAGAGTTAATAAGAAAGAAAAATAGCAAAATCGTTCATTTACGACATTTGGGATTGGCGATGGGAATCGTTTTTGAAAACGAAGCAACGGGTCTGGCGATGGTGTGCAAATGTTATGAAAATGGTTTGTACTGTTTCTTTTCTGGTTATGATATGCGAGCTATTCAGTTCAAACCACCATTAATTACCACCATGGAGCAGGCAAAAGAAATTATGCAAATTTTCAAAAAAAGCCTGTCGGAATTGGATAAGGATTACATTGTAAGTATTGCGAAAAAATTCGCTTCCCTCTCCTTATTGGGTGGCAATGGACCACAAGGTATTTCTTTCCACAAAACATTGAAAAAGATGCAGAAAGACCTGAAAAAACCTTCAACTGTCGCTATGGACGCACCAGAAAAGGAAAGTACCACCGCTAAGAAGTCTGTTCAGTTTTTAACTAAAATAAAATAAAAATCAACTTTAAAATGGAAAATACCACAACTACTGCTACCGATTTTTATCAACTTCCTCCCGAAGAGCAAGGGGAACGAATGAAAACCCTTGCCAGAAAAGCCTTACAACATTATAATATAAACCCTGATGCAAAATTAAAGCTATTGGGCTATCGGGAAAATGCCGTTTTTAGCGTCTCTACAAAAGACCGCAAATATGCACTACGCATTCATCGCTACGGTTATCATAGCGACGATGCCCTGCGCTCCGAATTACAATGGATGGAATCATTGGATGCTTTTGGGGTGAAAACCCCTCCTGTCATCAGAGGAAAAAATGGCGATACCGTCTATACCGTTTCGGTAGAGGATATTCCTTATCCGCATCAAGTAGATATGCTGGCTTGGGTAATGGGCAGTCCACCACAACCCGAAAACATCGTTCAGTCCTTCAACACTTTAGGAAAATTAAACGCCAAACTCCATCAGCACGCCGAGACTTGGGAACGACCCGAAGGCTTTACCCGTCATAGCTGGGATTTGGACGGAATGATGGGGGCTAACCCTCTTTGGGGGCGGTATGCAGATTTGGAACAGTTGACGGAGGAACAAATACAAGTCCTTCATCAAGCCCGTGACATTGCTCGTAAAAAATTGGCAGCTTATGGTACGACTAAAGACCGATATGGCTTAATCCACGCCGATATGATGCCTGAAAATATTATGGTCACAGCGGAGGAAATCAATGTCATTGATTTTGATGATGGTGGTTTTGGGTGGTTTATGTATGACTTTGCTACTTCTTTATTCTTCAATCAACCTGAGCCATTTTATAGCGATATCTATAATGCCTGGCTGGAAGGTTATCAAACTGTCAGACCCCTATCGGAAGAAGACATCAGCATGGTTCCTACGTTTTTGGTATGTCGTGGCTTGGTTGGATTAGGCTGGCTGCATACCCGAAAGGAAACTGCCTTTGCACAGGAAATAACGGAGGGTGTAATTGGCTTGGCTATGCATGTGGCGCAGGGGTATGTAGATTCGGAAGGTAAGGAAGTAGGGGCTTTTTAAGACAAAAAAAATGTAACTGTTCAGCATATTTTACTCTTTAATTATTCATGTTCTTTTTTCATTGAAAAAAAAGAACCAAAAATTCTAGTCGCAGCAAATGCTCTACTACAAGCTATCACCCACATCCCAATGCTGCGACAGGCAGCCGCCACCAAGCAGTGGCGTATTCTTAAACGTTTACAAAATTTCTTTGCTTTGATTTTGCACAACCTGCCAACCTCTAGGTGGGTTGGCAATGGCAGAATACCTGGGGGCGGGTGCCTGTCTTGTCTTTTTGGTACTTTTTTGACAAGAAAAAAGAACATATTAGTTTAGCATGGGTATTCTGCTGAATAGTTATAAAAAAATTATAAAAAACGGTAGTGTGTTGAATAAGTCTTTTAACAACACAACCTGTAAAAACAAGCGCAATATGAGCAAAATGAGTGCGGAACGATTAGCGCATTATAGAAAGTTATCTTCTGAAAATATCATCAGTACGGGTAGTGCCGAAATGGATGCCTATATCGCCCGAATAACATCGGAAGGCGTTTCTTTGGAAGCGGATTTTTTTATGCACCTAAAGCACAACGGCTTTTTTCAGGCACCCCATACGCAAGACTTGGAGGGGGTGGATATTGCTTTTGTAGGCATTCCAATGGACCAAGCTGCCCCCACTCGTGGCGGTACCCGCCACGGTCCACAAGCCGCTCGAAAGTGGACCCGTATTCACGGTCCAATACACGAGCACTGGCAGACCATGCCTTATGATTTGTGTAGTATTATTGATTATGGCAATATTCATTTTACCAGTACAGGAGGCGAAGGACGATGCGAGGATATTTATAAGGTCTATAAAGAATTTTATAAGAAAGGAATTGTCCCTTTGACCTGTGGCGGTGAACATACCCTCACTCGCCCAATAACCATTGCGTTGGGGGAAAACGAGCCAATGGGATTGGTGCATATTGATGCGCATGCCGACACGGGCGGAACTCCTGCGGGTATGGATAGTTATAATGACAATTCTGTATTTCGGCAAGCCGTTTTGGCAGGGGCAATTGACCCAGAACGCACCATTCAAATAGGCATTCGAGGCAGGGCTTGGTGTGTTTGGGACTTTTCCCATAAATCGGGTATGCGGGTCGTATCTGCCGACGAATTTCACGAAAAAGGAACGCAAGCAATTGTTGAGGAAATGCAAAAAATCATTGGGGATGGTCCCGTCTATCTCTCCATTGATACCGATAGCATGGATTGTGTCCACCTACCTGGTACTACCCTGCCAGAACCTTTTGGCTTGACCCCCCGACAAGTTCGGGACGTAGTACGGGGTATGCGGGGCATGGATATTCGGGGAGCGGACATTGTAGAACTCAATCCGCTGTTTGACCCTGTGGAAGTTTCGGCTAATATTGTTGCTGGACTGTTGTTTGAAATGCTTTGCCTTTTGTCAGAAGCGCAAGTGAAAAGGACGGGAAGGAAGCGGAAAACGCATTGGGAAAGCTCCATTAATTAATCCTGCAATAAAAAATACCAGTCAGTAAATTAATTAATTCCATAGCTACTACAACATCAAAATTGCACCCTTGTAAGAAGTGTAAATTAAGAACGAACATCAAAACTAGCACAACAGATAAGCGTTTTGCCCAATTGGACAAAACGCTACCTATAAATAAAACTCTCACGTGATGAAACGTTCTTTTATCTACTAAACATCTGGTCATAGGTCCAGCCTATGTAATAGATAGAGCCGACTTGTGGGCCACCATAAACGGTATTATATTCATTTCCTAGTAAATTGGATGCGCCCAATTTTATCATAGATTGAATTTTTTTCAACTTATAAGTCAGGGCTAAATCTACTACTCCCGCAGCATCAATTTCTCCTGCACCAAAAGGGGATTGCCAAGTGTAACCATCCCACCTTTTGAATTTAACATTAAAACCAAAATCCGTACCTGCTATACTATTCCCACTAAAAGATATATTAAAGCGATTTTCAGGCGTGTTGAAACTTGGCAAAAACCCAGGCTGATTTCTTACCGCCTCTTCTGCATCAAATGAGGTATAAGTGTAATTAAAGCCTGCTTTAAAACCATTGCCTATTAAATAATCCAAACCTAGACCAAAGCCATTGGAAGTTACATCATCATCTATATTGGTATAAACAGCATATACCCTTCCCGCTTGTGGACTAACGGTGGTGACGCGAGCTATCAAATCTTTATAAGTGGTAGAATAAAAATTAGCATCAATTAAAAATTTACCTCCTAATATGCCTTTATAGCCAATTTCATAAGTTGAATTCTGCTCTTGAATCAAAGGAGCTATATTAGCTGGAACAAATACACTTGGGTCGGTGCCACCACCACCCAAAAAGGCAAGGTAAGAACCTAGAGTAATCAAGCCATTTTGAATATCCGTTCCTGATACTAAGGTGCCATCATCTCTTCGGTAAGAATAATTATCGAAATTATTTTGAACACCTCCAAAAATAATAGCAGAACCTACATCTACCAATACATATCCTTCTTGAGAGCCTGGATTTCTAAAACCCGTTTGGAAAGAGGCTCGTAAATTGTGATTTTTATTAGGGTCTAAAGCAACTACAGCAGAAACACGAGGCGTTACTTTTCCATCATAATCTTCATGTTTATCATAGCGCAAAGAACCGCGAAGATGAATGCGTTCATTTGCCAATTTTTTACCAGCCTGTGCGTAAAAACCGTATAAATCTAATGGAATAGGTTCACCAAAACCCAATTCGCCATCATTAAATAAAGCCCCTTCAGAGTCGAGGGTATAGCGTCTAAAATTACCCCCTATCTGCAAATCCAAAATATCAGCGATAGCATCAAAATTATAATTGGCACTTATATCGAACATCTTAGTTTTATCTACAAATTTGGAGCCTCCAGTACGAAAATCCGTATTCGCCAAAGAAGCATCCCGCAGACTTTGGAACGCTGCACTACTGGGGGCAGGCATATCTCGGTCTGCATAAGCACGAGCCGCATCGTGACTACCTGCAGATACATCTGCTACTTCTCCCCTAAAAGCGGCACCATAATCAGTTGCCCAAGCAGTATTAGATTTTCTTCCTTGTTCAATAAATCCGCCCATAACCAGCATTGCATAGGTATCTTTAGCATCCTCCGCAGAGCTAAATGCCTTAATATTCCAATTGCCTCCATTTAATTCTAGGCGATGAAATTGTTGGGTAAAATTGACCAAGGGATAGGTCGTTGTATGTCGCAAAATAGCATCTCCTTGAATATAACGATAGCCATAAGAGGCTTCAATATTATCTGAAAGACGATAATGGAAAGAAGCATCTCCTTTTAATACCTGAACATCATAATCTACCAAATCTGCTTCTTTAATGCCCGTTCGATTAATAGCAGTAGTTGTACCAGAACCATCTAAATCTACTTGTGCTTGCACATTATCTCCATAAACGTGAACTGCATCAAAATTGGGGTCATTTCGGGGTAAACTTAAAAAGGGTGCTGGATTAGCAGAACGAGTTATGTTGATATAATAAGATTCATCATTCGCCGTCCAATCTGTTGCATTCATTAAACCAAAATTCACTTTAAATGCAAATTTATCATTTACCGCTTTCGCATACCGAAAACCAATATCGGTTAAGGGGTTGGTGCCTCCTGCATCCTGAACGGTTATGCCGCCTTTCACATAAGCACTAAGCCCTTGATAGAAAAAAGGACTCTTAGTGTTCAGTACCAATAGACCATTGAAAGCATTCGCTCCATATAAGGCAGAATTGGCACCAGGGACTAACTCTATACTAGCAATATCGATATCCGCAGGTCCTGAAGCGCCACTAATTGGATAATTTAAACCAGGAGCACTTGCATCCATCCCGTCAATGAGTTGTACAAAACGCCAGTTCTGCATATCGGCAAAACCACGAGTATTTACAGAGTTAAAGGTCAAACTACCAGAATTAGTTTGCACCCCTTTGGCGTTGCTAATAGCCCCATAAGCATCAAAAGAAGGCGTTGTTCTCAATTCTGTTAAATCCACTTTTTCAATCGTGACGGGAGCTTCCATAATGCTTTCATCCACTCTGGACGCAGCGGATACCACGATTTCTCCCAGGGTTTGAGAAGCCTCCTCTAGGGTTAATTCCACCCTTTGACCGGATTGGGTTACTTCAACGGTTTTGGAAGAAAAGCCTGTATAAGATATTTCTAAGGTAAATGGCACTTCCTTAGAAGTGGTTATTTCAAAATTGCCATCAAAGTCGGTAATCGTTCCTGATACCGTACCTACAACGAGTATATTGGCCCCAATTAGGGCTTCTCCATTACTATCAGTAATTACTCCTGAAACGGTAGTTTGAGCGACCACTGTGAAATTGCACAACAGAAAAGTCAAAAAGGTTAAAACTAGCAGAGTTGTTTTTTTCATGTCATTAAGTTTAGATGATTGTTTTACTGGTATTTATGACTTTAGAGTATGTTTAATAGGTAATTTATTAGGTTATAAAAATAAAATATATAAAATTAGATGGATTTCCTTGAGGCAAATACACGAAAAAGAAAAATAAATACCAGTAAAAAGAAAAATCAAGTTCAGTAAGGGGTTAAATGTTTTTAGAGGCGCCAACTACAGAAGCCAACCGCTCCGCCACCACCTTCAAAGCCGTTTTATCATAAGGCATCCCCATGCGGGTGCAATAGGCTTCTATATTTTTGTGCAAGGCATCTTCTTGCTTATCTATGCAATGTTTCCAGGAAATCACTTTATCTTTTTTGGAATAAATAGCAGTTGTGAATACAGGGGTAGGTGCTGGTAAGGTTTTGAGCCATGCGGTATCCATACCTTCAGTAACTGCTTTTCCCTTTAGCAATCGGTAGCGTTTACCCGCAGCACTTGGTTGGTCCACGCCCCCAAATGCTTCCAAATGGGGGTAAAGGGTCTTTATTTTTAAAAGATGGTTTTTTGTTTCATCATTACTTGAATGGGAATAGACTAAAAACTTTATAAAATCCTTCTTGTAGCGATTTCGTCCGTAGCCTTCTACAATGTTGGAATTAACAGAATCCGCTGACCTTCTGATTTGACTGCCTAATTCACACATTTCATATTTTGGCATTTTAAATGAGAATCTATGAGTTCGAATAAACAGGTCAAATGAAAGTTGATACACTTCAAGTTGTTTGTATGTTTTCGCCATAGTTATGTTTCTTGTTGCCAGTTGCCAAGTTTGCGAGCAAATCAGTAACAGGTAACAGGCAACTCAACTACCCCGGCTCCGCCTCCGACCCAATATCTATTCGCAATAGGCCTCTGAAAGCGTCTTTTGCCGTACTTCCTTCATATAATACTTTATACACCTCTGTAGCAATCGGCGTTTCTATGCCGTATTCTTTGGCTAATTCTATGACCACTTTAGCAGTTTTTACCCCTTCTGCGACTTCTGCCATTTCTGCAATGATGTCGTCAATCTTTCGACCTTTGCCCAATTGAAAACCGACATAGCGATTTCTACTTTTGGTACTAGAGCAAGTGGCTACTAAGTCGCCCATGCCCGCCAGACCTGCAAAAGTGATGGGTTGTCCGCCCATGGCAATGCCTAGTCGAGATAGCTCTGCCAAGCCTCTGGTGATGATAGCAGCACGGGTGTTTTCTCCTGCTCCACTTCCATCCCCCATGCCTGCGGCGATAGCAATAATATTTTTTAAGGCACCACCTAACTCACAGCCTACTACGTCTTCATTGGTGTAAACCCGAAACAGTCCCGTTTTAAATACCCGTTGGAGTCGTTTGGCAATCGTATTATCCACCATAGCAATAACACTTGCGGCTGCTTGCCCCAAGGCAATCTCCTTGGCTAGGTTGGGTCCCGTTAAGACTCCTGCAGGATGCCCTTCCATTTCTGCTTCAATCACTTCCGTCATCCGCATTTTGGTTCCAATTTCCAAACCTTTGGACAGACTAATAATGGGTACCCAGGGGCGGATATGCGGACGGGCTTCTTTTAAAACCTGCCGAAAACTCTGAGCAGGAACCCCCATTACAATGACATCGGCATCTTTTACGGTGTCTTTAATAGAATGAGAAGCTTTCAGCGAAGGGGTTAGGTTTGCTCCTGGCAGGTATTTTTCATTGCGGTGGTGTTTGTTGATCTCGTCCACCGTTGCTTTATTTCTCGCCCAGATGATGGTTGGGCAGTTACGGGCGGTAAGAGAAGCGACGGTGGTTCCCCATGAGCCACCGCCTAATAGACCGATGTTTAGTTTCATAATTATTTTTAAGAAGAATTTGTTGGATGACAAAAAAAAGGGTTAAGCCAAGCAAGTTGTGACATTTTGATGCTTGTTTTTTGAATCCTCAAAATGATTTAAGCGATGATGAAGTGGTGTATAGCCATAAAATTTTTGATAGAGTTGCGTGAAATGCCCATGATTAGAATAACCCAGTTTGTGACATATTTCATTAATTGGAAATTCCTCGTAAAGCACCATTTCTTTAGCTTTTTCCATTCGCAATTGGATCATGTATTGTCGAATGGTGTAGCCATATAATCGTTTAAATCCCTTTTTCAAGTAGTCTTCATTTAACCCTACTTTTTTGCTAAGGCACTTAATGGAAAAAGGAGTGCTATAATTATCTTCAATCAAAAACTTAGCTAGTTTAATAGCGTCTAACTGTTTCGTGGACAAATCATAAAAATGCCTAGAGATATCTTTTTTATTTAAAAATTCCAGCCAATAATAGGAAAGCTCTAAAAATTTCCATTCCATTTTAACACATTCTTCATAGTTACTAGGAGAACAACTTAACAGTTCATTTATCAGCCTAGAAATATCGGAGTCATAGCAATACCATTGAAATTTATTTAATAAAATGGTCTTTTTTTTATTTAAAAGTTTTTCTGGCACGAAAAAGCGAAGACCATTCACGTTTTTGATTCCCCACTCGTATTTTCTACTTTTTTCTAAATAAGAAGAACGAGCCTCTCCTAAATCATTAATTCTAAAATCAACTAACTTGCCCGTACCAACGGGGTCGGGAGACGTAAATAAAGTATCTTCCTTGAATTGCCAATTTCCTCGCATAAACTGTAACTCCCTAGTGGTGAAAATATGGACAGTGCCTACGCCCAATTCCTTGGGCAACTCTAAATGATTACCGCTCCATTGGTTGTTCGCCGTAAAGTTATATTGTTTTATTAGAGAGGTAGTAAGCAGATTTAAATGGGGATATGGCGCTTTAATGTACATTTTGATTTTCGTTTTTCTTATTTGTTTTATGAACAATGCCATTAAAAAACACTTCGATTACCGCATCAATTTGTTTATCAATTTCCTTTTTATCGAAGGGATTTTTACGAAAATGTTTTTGTATAAAATAGGCATTATTAAAAAAGAAGCTGGTAATTCCAAAAAGGATGGCAATTTGGTTTTCTTTAGCAATCTTTTTAATAGTCCCCAACTCTCGTTCTTGTTGGAAATAAGGCGCAGTCATTTCAAAAATGGGATTTAACAGGTGCTCAATTATCCAATCTGTTCTGGACGAGGGGTTCATCATTTCATAAGACATCATGCGCATATAAGCGGGATTATTGGCAAAGAAATAGGCGATTTGTCGAACAATCAATTTAAGCAAAGGCACCCCCATTAAATCTTTATACAGGTTTTTATTATGCTCAAATTCCTTCCAAAACCTCTGAATCATTTGTTCCATGGTACTTTTCCATAAGTCCTCCTTAGTTCCAAAATAGTAATGCAATAAGGAACGAGCAATTCCTGCTTTTTTAGCAATGGCTGTCGTACTAGCTCCTTCGAAGCCTTTTTCTCCAAAAGAGCTGCGGCATACCGCATAGACTTTTGCTAAATCTATTTCTTCTTTGCTAATAGGTCTTCCTCTTTTCCTCATTTGAAATGTCGTTTTTCTATAATTGGCAATATTGCCAATTATAGAAGTTAAGCGAAAGTAAAGAAAAAAGTCAAAATATTAAAATTTTATTTCTAAAAATGAGTAAGAGCCGCTACATTTTCATTTTTATATAAAAAATGAACAAAAGAAAGTAAATTAATTGGCATACTTGCCAATATTGCTTTATCAATTCTCCGCTCTACGTACCAACACTTCTCCAATCAAGGTTAAAATAACGGAACCCCAAAACAAGGGCCATTGCATACCTTCTTCGGGACATTTTCCAGTTATCGGAGATGTACGAGGACTCGGACTAAAGGTCGCTACGAATTTACAGATGCAACTGGCAAACAAGATGCGGTTACTGCTGGAAAAATACTGTAGGCTTGTTTGCGCCGAAACTTATTATTGCTAAATTGTGGCAGTTATAAAAATGTGATCCGATGGATACCGCCTTTAATGGTAACAGCAGCGCAAATAGATGAAGGATTAGAGCTATTTGAAAGGGCTTTGGAGGAGGTAATGGCATAGACTGCGGATAAATATTTTTGTAGAAATTGGTGCATAAATAATGATAATGACAAACTACCTGACAGCAACTTATTTTTACGATACCGAACACCGAGAAATACAACAATTTCTGGATACACTAGAATTAAAAAATGGTAGCCCAACGGAAACAGCCATTCAAATTTTTTATGCAGTTAGAGATGGCTGGCTATACAATCCCTACCAACTACATTTTAAAAAGGAAAGGTGGAAAGCAAGTGCTATTATACAAAGAGAATTTGGGCATTGTTTGGACAAATCCATTATTTTGATTACCTGTCTGCGGGCAAGGGGCATCCCTGCTCGATTGCATCTGGCAAAGGTAAAAAACCATATTGCTGTTGATCGCATGGTGCAGCGATTTGGCATCCATGAATTAACGCCTCACGGCTACACAGAAATTTATCTGAATGAAAAGTGGGTAGCAGCTACTCCAGCCTTCAATAAAAGCCTGTGCGATAAACTCAATGTAACTGCACTAGAATTTGACGGTGAACAAGATGCTGTTTTTCAGCAGTTTGACAGAGCGGGGCATCAATTTATGGAATACTTAGAAGATTACGGCACCTTTGAGGATTTTCCCATTGACTTTGTCCGACAAAACCTAATGGATCATTATGCTCATTTAAAATCGTATTTTGAGAGGGGAGAGGCTTGGGGAATGTAAACCCTAAAATATCCAGGCTATTCATTAGCTTCCAGCCAAGCCCGTTGCAACTGCATTTTGCAAGTCGCGATAAATTAATTATTTAAAAGCAGAGATACAAAGACATAAAACAATTGACTTTGTACCTCTGTTTTTAATCAATTGCTAATTAATAGCCCTTGCTGCGTCTCCCCAATAGGCTTTTTTGACCTCTCTTTTCAACAGTTTTCCAGCACCAGAAACAGGGAAAGGCTCCGTTCTAAATTTTACACTTTTAGGGCATTTGTAGCTAGCAATGTATTCCCGACAATGACCAATAATCTCTTGCTCTGTTGCGGTCATACCATCTTTTAAAATAACTTCGGCATGTACCTGCTCCCCCCATCTTTTGTGTGGAATACCAATCACAATTGCCTGCCGGACTGCAGGATGTTTCATGACTGCATTTTCTGTTTCGGTAGAATATACATTTTCGCCACCCGATACAATCATATCTTTTGCACGGTCAACAAGGAATAAAAAACCTTCTTCATCCATATATCCTACATCGCCCGTATAAATCCAACCATTGCGAAGAGAAATAGCTGTTTCTTTAGGATTATTCCAGTATTGTAACATGGCATTTGGTCCTCTTACAATCACTTGCCCAATGCCACTTGTGGATAATACCTGGTCGTCTTCGTCAACTATTTTTATCTCCACACAAGCGACTGCCTGGCCCGCTGATTTCAACCGCCCGGCATAAGGACCTTCCGTAACATGATATTTGTGATTCAATACCGTAACTAAAGGAGACAACTCCGTTTGTCCATATCCTTGCGTAAATTTCACATGAGGCAATGCTTTTATAGCCGCTAGTAGAACAGGTTCGGTAATAGGAGAAGCTCCATAAAGCATAAACCTCAATGAACTCATATCCGCAGGTTGCTTTTCCAATACCTCTGTCACCATTTGTATCATGACAGGGACCAGTAAGAGGTGACTGACTTTGTGTTTAGCGATTAGATCAATAGTGCCTTGAGGCGTAAAAGTGGGCAAAAATGTATGGGTCGCTCCCATTACCATCGCTGCATTAGAAAAAGCACCATCGGCAAGATGAAACATTGGAGCAGCATGAAGATATACATCGCCGGCTCCAATTCCTGATTCGGATATCATCGCCATCGCACTTGACCACAAGCCCATGTGAGTAATCATTGCTCCTTTCGGAAAACCTGTTGTCCCTCCTGTATAATACACGCCTGCCAGGTCAAGCGTATTTCGACAGGCATCTTCAACCGGCTCGTTTTCCGCAATCATTTTTTCGTAGTCATACATTCCTTCAGGGCAATCTTTCTCTCCTATATAAATATATTCCTTTACAGACACGCCTTCTTTTTTCAAACCGGGTACCATGTGTAAATACTCGTCATCTACTAATAAAACAGTCGTTTCACAATCATTTATTGTATAGGCATTTTCCTTGACAGACCAACGGGTATTCAATGGTACACAAGCGGCTCCTGCCCAGGGAACGCCCATATAAAATTCTAGGTATCGGTCAGAATTAAGCGCAAGAATGCCTACGCGGTCATTTTCTTGTACACCAATTTTTTGTAATCCACCAGCAAAACGGGCTACTCTATTCCTGAATTGAGTCCAAGTATGTTTTCTATCTTTAAAAACAGTTGCCAATTGGTTGGGAAATTTTTGACAATTTCGATGAACGGATTGGGTAATATAAATCATGGCACAAAAATTTTTATAATTAGTAAGAGAAGTTATAAGCTAAAGTAGTGCTTCCTAAATTTTTTTTTTTAACGGAAAAAGGCTTTGTTTTCAATCCTATCATCTAAACAGGGTATTTCAAAACTGCATTTTTCTTTTTTAGTTTATTATAATTATATTTTTTAATAACTGATTGTTATCCTATTGAATAGAAAGGTTGCTATATTCATTTAGTTTATTTCTATATATTTTTACATTTCTCAGCTTTACTTCTTCGTATCCCCTAATCAGGTCGGGCAATGCCGCTAATTCCAATAATTTGGAATAATTGCTCGCATTTAAGTTTTCCAGGCCCATTATTATGGAATCTTTGTACTCAGTGACCAATGCCCGCTCTACCTGCCGTACTTTTGCTCTTCCAAAAATGTCAAAAGGGGTATTTCGCAAAAATTTCATTTTTGCTAACAGGCGAAAAAGAGGGAAGGCCCAACTCCCAAATTTGATTTTTTTCTTATACCCCATTGCTCTTAAAATGGGTGGATGTAGCAAGATAGCATATTTTGCCCCTTTGCCAAATTCCGCCTCTAGTACCCTCTTTGCAGCCGCCTTGGTATGCAATCGGGCGACCTCGTATTCGTCTTTATAAGCCATTAACTTATACAAATATTTGGCAACGGTTTCTGTCAATGCGGTAGCGTCAGGAACGACTAGCTGTTCTTTTTGGGCCACTTTTTGTATGAAATCCACATACTCTTTTGCGTAAGCCATATTTTGATAAGCAAGCAATTCGGGTATTCTAAATGCCAATGATTTTTGCATTGCACCATTTATCCCCAAGCGATTAATCAATTGCTGGGCTTGGGGAGGTAGAGCATTTTGTACTTCTTTTGGAGCCTGCTTCTTTTCCTTTTTAAAAATAGTCGGCTGAGCTACATACAGTCGGCCTGCTCTAAAAGCATGGATATTCTTCTCTATCTGAACGCCGTTTAGCTCGATCGCTTTTTCAACGCTCTCGGCAGCAATAGGGATCAGCCCTGCTTGAAAAGCGGCACCGACTACTATAATATTGGTCTGATAATGACTACCAAATAGCTGCATAGATAATTGTTCTGCATTAAGGTAAATATTATGGGCTTTGTCCGTGTATTTTTCAATTTCGAGCAGTGCATTTTGTATTTTTGGAAATTGGGCAGCTACGGAGCGCACCATTAACCCCGTAGGTACTTGGGTCGTGGAAATGACCGCTAAAGTTTTATCAGCAGTGGCATGTTTGAGGGATTTTGCTTGCGCTGCAGTTAGCAAATCAAATCCAATATAGCCATCTGCACTGCCAGTTGGAATACGATTACTACCTGCTTCTCCTATTTTGGTTATTTTAAAATGGGAAACGACTGCTCCTCCTTTTTGGCTCAGGCCAATCTGGTCGAGGTTATAAATTTGTTTGCCGTCTAACAAAGCGGCGGTTCCTAAAATTTGATTGATGGTCACTACACCCGTTCCACCAATACCCATCATGTACAAATTGGCTGTTCCATTGACTCGCATTTTAGGAAGAGGGATAGGCATGCCAAAATCTACACTTGCCAATCCAATTGTATGTTTAGGCTTTTTTCTGGCATTTTTATCTGGAATAACCGCTAAAAAAGAAGGGCAATCTCCTTTAAGACAAGAAAAATCGAGGTTGCAAGAGGATTGATGAATTTTTGTTTTGCGCCCTAATTCGGTTTCGATGGGCATTACGCTCATACAGTTGGATTTGACACCACAATCTCCACAGCCTTCGCATACTTCTTCGTTAATAAAAATGCGTTGTTTGGGTATTTCAACCAGCCCCTTTTTCCGCATTCGTCGCAGCTCTGCCGCACAACCCTGGTCGTGGATCAAAACGGTTACGCCCTTAATATTTTGGAGTTTTTCTTGCGCTTCTACAATGCGATCTCTATGCCATCGCTCGACATTAGCTGCCCATTTTGCATTGGAAGGATATTTATCCAAATCATTAGTGGTAACGATGATTTGTTTAACGCCTTCAGCTTCTAGGAGGCAAGTCAATTCGGGTACTTCCACCCCTCCGTCCACCTGTTGTCCTCCCGTCATGGACACCGCTTTGTTGTATAGAATTTTGTAGGTAATATTCGTACCCATAGCCACTGCTTGTCGAAGTGCTAGTGATCCAGAATGGAAGAAAGTGCCGTCGCCTATATTTTGAAAAAAGTGATCAATTTCTGTAAAATCCTGAATGCCAGACCATTGTGCGCCTTCTCCCCCCATGTGCGTAATACCTATTGTCTTGGTTGCTCTCGTACCCAGCACCATTCCGTGACAGCCGATTCCTGCTCCTGCTATAGCTCCTTTGGGCAATTGCATGGTAGAAATATTATGCGGGCAGCCCGAGCAGTAATAGGGAATGCGTGGAGGCAGTGGTTTTGCCACTCGCTCTGCAGTTGTTTTTAGGGTGTGAAGTCTTTTCCGAATACTTTCATCGGGCAGATATTCCGCTAGTTCTGTGGATAATTGCTGAAAAATCAAATCAGGTGAAAGCTCTCCATTGAAGGGAAATAGCTGATTGCCTTTTTTATCCTTTTTACCTAGAATGATAGGTTTGGAAGGGCTATGGTATAAAATTTTTGTAATAAAATTTTCAATAAAATCCCGTTTTTCTTCAATGATAATGACCTTTTCCAGCCCCTCTGCAAAAGCTTCCACGATGGTTTCTTCTATCGGAAAAATCATTCCCAACTTTAGGATACGGATACCTGCTGCTGCCAATTGCTCATCGGTCAAGCCCATCAGCTTGAAGGCCTCTTTGAGGTCATAATAGGATTTGCCGGCAGTGATAATACCCGCTTTGGCAACATTGGGATTGATTACTATTTTATTTAAAACATTGGCACGAGCAAAAGCTTTAGCGGCTTCCAGCCTGCCCTCGTGCAAGTCCACTTCAATAATTAAATTGCCGGGAGGGCCATGATTCCAAGTTTGATTAAAAAACCAGGGTTGCCCTTTGTACTCAAATTGGGGTTGTGCGATTTTGATGCGATCGGGACTAACCTGTGCGGTACCATAACCGTCCATAATATCTGTCACACATTTAAATCCCACCCAAAAACCGCAGTAACGAGATAATTCAAAACCCAGCCGACCATAATCAATCACCTCCTGAATATTGCCGGGATAAAGCGTAGGCATTAAAGCATCATAAAAAGCTACTTCCGATACGCAAGGAATTGTGGAAGACTTGGAAATGGGGTCATCCCCGCCAAATGCCAATACGCCACCGTTTTTGCCCACGCCCATAAAGTTAGCATGTTTGAGCGCATCACCGCTGCGATCAACCCCAGGCGACTTGCCGTACCAAATACCCAATACGCCGTCATATTTAGGTTGGGGCAAAAACTGGGTGGTTTGGCTTCCCCAGACAGCAGTGGCGGCCAATTCTTCATTCAAGCCGGGCTTAAAAATAATTTGGTATTGCTCCAGTATTTTGGGCATCTTTTGCAAGGTCAAATCTAATCCACCGATAGGAGAGCCTCTATATCCGGAGATAAAAGTAGCCGTATTTAAGCCCTTTGCTTTATCTGCGAGGTGCTGTTCTATCGGAATGCGGATGAGGGCCTGGATGCCGGATAACACAATACTCCCTTTTGCTAGAGTATATTTATCAGATAGTTGGTAGGTTGGATTTTTGCTCATTCTGTTAGACTTTAATATGCGTTTAATCACTACTATTAATTGCCCGGATTTTTTGGCGATTCCAATGTACGCTTTGAACAGTACAAATCATAGTTTGCGACAATCAATTTTGGAAAAAGGAAGGGAAGGAAAAATAAAAAATGGGCAAGTATGTATTTTCATCGGGATATTAACACATATTTGCCCAAACATTTTACTAGAAGGCCGTTTTTACACAGAAATCAATAAGGAAAGTTGTGGGTTAAAAATTAATTCTGATCCCTGCACTTAAAAATGCAGAACGGCTTTTTCCAACCTCGAAAGAATCGCTGTTGGATATTTTGCCGAGTGACCATTCATAATTGACATCCAAAAAGAGCAGCCAAATATCCAGCCCCGCCCCTAATAAAACGGCTCCTGTAGGACTGTTGAAATCGTCTTTGCTCAATCCAGGAGCGTTCACGCCTGTAACCAAAGAAAGCGCGCCTCCTCCAAAGGCCCGAAGCCCAAGAATACTTCCTTCATTGCCTAATAAATGATAGCCAATCACCAAAGGGAAACGCAAGCCAGTGATTTTTGTGTCAAATTTAATGTCATCTACATCTTCGGTAAATTCTGTACTTTTTTTGGTTAAAAAAAGACCGGTTTCTAAATAGGCTTTGCGTCCATACTGTATGGTGCCGCCCAATTGCCAGCCAACTCGTGCAGAGGATTTTGCATTGGCGGGATCTCTGGTAACATCGGAAATATTCACGCCTATTGCTGGCTTAAAGGTTGCTTGTGCATAGGTTTGGCTTGTCCAAAGTCCCAATAACATTACTACTAACGATACATACTTGATTGTCATAATTTTTTTAATTTTTTTGATTCGACTTTTAAACTTATACTTCAACGAAATAGTTTACTCAAACTATATTTTCCACCAATAGGTCGTCTAAAAAAGATAGCCTCCCGATCTAATTTTTTTTGTATCTGCCCAACTTTCAGCCTTTCCCCTCTTTAATTCTTTAAGAAAAAAGGGCAAACTGTTTTTCGTCACCACAAAGCTTTGTATATTGCATCAGTAGGTTAAAACCTCAGACACATTAAACTAAAGATTATGAAAACTACGCCTTTCCCTTTAAAGCAGTGCTTTATTATCTTACCTTTTCTTTTAGGCAGTTTTTTTTCATTTGGACAAGATGATAAAATTGGTTTAGAATTATTAGATGAAGAATCTTTTTTCTTTGCCGGCCTTTCTCCCAGTGTTTTGGTTCGAGGAAAAGTGGAGGTCAATTTTTATAGCTCTATATTTTCTAATTGGCTAGCCGTTCACGAATCGGTCATCGATTCTCCTATTAGAGATCGTTTGCGTTTGTCTGAATTTTTAGCCAATGCGGAAGTTTATTATGGAACATCTGCCAGTGGGCGATGGGATGTTGGTACGAGGTTTCGCTATGCTAGAAGGCGGCTGGATAATTCGGCACAAAGCTCTCCTTTTAAAGTATTTGAAAAATCGGAAAGCGAAGCAGAAAATGCGGTAGTTGATAAAACGTACAGCGGCTTGAGAGAGATAGGTATTCGCTTTAGAATGGTTCCTTTTCAAAATATCCCAGCCCTTACCCTAAATGGCGGATATTCTTTTTCGCCTATAAAGTCGGAAGAAGATCAGAAAAATCTCGCTGCTGATCGGAATAGTTTTGATCTTAATGTTGCTTATTACATCGAATTGAATAATAATGCTTACTATTACTTTATTGCAAATGGTATAGCTTTCCATCCAAGCGCGGTCAATGAAGAATGGTTGTATAATACGACTGGAAGTTTTTTCCTCGTACAAATGATTGCGAATAGAAAACTGGCCATCTATCCCGGACTTTCCTATGCCATTGCCTTCAAGCCACCCTCGGCTGTTTCAGACCATTCTTTAGTAAAAACCAATGAGCAATTATTGGGAATTTTGGGATTGCAGTTTCAGCCCTCTGGTAGTTTTAGTTTAAGCCTTAGCGGGGCGATTCCTTTGATCTTGGAAAGTGCTAATTTGCTGGTTCGGCCCGTGAAAGAAAGTTATTCATTTGTTAGTATTGGAGGGCGATTTCTTTTTTAAAAAGCTAAATTTTTGTACAATAGACTTGTTACCCTTTAAAATTACACGCATCTGAAAATGCCTTTTGCCGCTATTTTCAACCAAAAAATGAATCAATAGCTGGGCTATTCATTCATTTTTTGGCTAAAACTATCAACAAAATTCAAATTTCATATCCGCATTTTACAAAGAGTAACAAGTCTAATAGAAAATAGCCTATCTTCTTTGGAGCACAAAAAAGAAGTAGGTCGTTTATGGACATTTCTCGATGAGTTAGGTTATTCCGGTTTACAGAATGTCTTATTGTGAAAACCAAGTCCGAATAAATCTTGCCTAAAAATGACGATTTGATGCCCAGTAAGGGTGGAGGTCATAACGATCATTAGCTTTGCCTGATTTCCCTCGCCAGAAGGTCCACAATCTGCAGGTAAGTTGGTAACGGTTCGGTCATTAGCAGAAACACCTCTGGAAGTAGGCATGATAAGCGTCCCTTCATAGGTTTCTACCGGAAGCCCATTGGGAGTCCGATCAATCGTTATCCTGACATAGCCAGAAATGGTATCAATCACTCCTTCGGTGACGGGATTGCCATGATAGGGTTTTGTGATATTATCTCCATTACAATTGGCACTTAATTCCCAGCTACCGGATTCGGGGGTTCCGGGACCTACAGAAAGGTTGCCTGGAGTTAGTCGCATGCCCTCTGCATAGCAGCCACCTGACTGCTCAATAAATTCGGGCACAATCCAAATGCAATAGTCCCTGTTGTCAGGACTAAACCAGGTATTGACGAGATTAGTTGGGGAAGAGGTTGGTATGGTCGGAATAATTATTTGAGGTCGGGGAGGAGTAATAAATAATGCTTGATTGGCCACCAAAAAAGTTTCATCCACTACGTTTACCGAATTTAAAGGGATGAAACCACCGCAGTCCCTATCTTCTATATATAAGTTGCGGTTGCCGTCCACATCCATTGGGAGCGTTGCTATACGCCCTCTTGCTTCTGCTACATATTCCGACACCAATTTGGTACTTCCATCAATTTTTAATTCTCCATTAACCAGTTTTTCAATGAAAAGGTCTCTACCGGCTAAGAAGTCGGCAGGAGAGGTACTCACTAGAATTTGCTCTCCAGGAAGCCGGATACTGGGTGTGATAGTTGCTTCGACTCGGGCATAGTTTTCACAATCCGGATTACAAGAAAGTAGGAAAATGATATTCAGAAAAACAAAATAAGCAGTAGGCTTGGCTTTCATTAAACAGGGTGTTTATAAGTTTTTTAATAAATTTTCAATAAAATTCCTTCTATTGGTGCGGATTTGTCCAAAATGTAGCGAAAATTCATGAATTTTCGCTATTCAATTGCCCTCAAAGCAGCAAGGGTTTTATCAATCATTTTTTCCAGATTGATAATCAAAGCATTTAGGCGGTGAAAAGTTTCATGACCGACCTTTGCTGCTTTTTTCTTTTTATTGGCGCGAATATACGCATTAATTTCACTTACAGCTGGTTGTAATTTAGGGTAATGCAATTGGTCAAATATCACTTCAAAAGTATTTTTTACCTGCTGAGTTGTTTGGGGCGCTTTCCAGTAACGTTGAACGCCTTGAATATAATTTTCATGCTCCTCATTGATTTTTACCAATATATCGTTATAAGCTTGTAGCGTTTTATCATAAGTGCGGACAAAATCAGGGTTATTGCTAGAAGGGAAATACTCCTTGACATTTTGAATTACTTCATGGACATCTTTGGTCCGAATCAAAAAGTCTTGCAGATCGGCAGAAATGGCCTTAAAAAATTGTTGTTGTCGGAGATATTTCTCCTCTAAAGCATCTGCCAATTGCTCATTTAGCCGCTCGACAGAAGTTTGCAGCGTATTTAATTCTCCCTGTGTTGCTTCCAATCTCGCTCTTAACGCTTCATTGCCAGCTGTAGCCGTTTGCAAATTGGCTTCCAAATCGGCGATGCTATTTTCCAGTTGAATTCTTTGGGTTTCATTGCGTTGAATATTATTTAGCAAAGAGTCGTTCATCGCACTCAGCCGTCGCAAAGACAATATTTTTTCCCTTTTTAGTTTAGATAGCCTTTGATTTAAATTTTGAATCTGATCTCGATAAGCTTCCGAGGCTTCTTTTCCTATAGCTAGTAGTTCAAGAGTTATGTTAAAATCCGCCGTGTCTAGGAGTAAAATCCCGTCCAACGGCCTCAAAATTTGATAGTTATCTGCCTTTATTTCTACTTCCACCTGAGCATCAAAGCGATTATAGTCCAAAATGGGCACTTTAAAAGCAAATTCGCCATGCTCATTAGTTTTATAAACGCCAATTCCTGTTATCTTTAAGGAAACATGAGGAATGCCGGTCATTTGCCCCGTCAATTGTTCTACTAATCTTCCCTGTACCTGAACAATGCTCAAGGTGTCGTATTGGGCAAAAGCGGATAAAGACAATAGTGGTAAAAGGATCAAAAGGGGGGCTATTTTCAATTTGGGCATAATAGAAACATTTGTGAAATTTGTTATTTGATAACAAGCCTATGTGTCGTTCGTCCGTTAAAAGTACCCAAAAACATCCAATAAAGCCGCTTAAAAATAATAAATTTTTCCCTAAAATCGCTAAAAAATACCAGAGGTTTTATTATTTTTCAAAAAATGAATTTGGACTATTTTTATAATCAAAGCCATTTAGAGGGCACAAAAACTGATTTTAACACACATCCTTATAATTTAGACATGATAAAATGATAAATTACACTTTTGAGAAAGTTATTTTTTCATCACACCTTATGAAATGCCCTCTAATTTTTTGAATACCAAATCAACATATTATGAGCATTAAATTTTATAAAATTTGGAATCTGTTAGCTCTTATATTAATAAACGCTTTGCTGGCCAATGCTCAACCTGGAACGACTCCGGCAAATGAAAAAAAGCCCAAGGAAACCAGAGAAGCTCTTAAAACGAATCCAATCGCTAAGGGTAAATCCAAACAAAATATAGAACTGATCTGGAATGCTCCCGATCCCCTCGAATCGGGAAAAACAGTCTTTGCTTCCAATGAAGAGCAATATGAGATCAAGTTGACTGCTTTGGCTAACACGAAATTGAAAGCGCAGGATTTTAAAATTTATATTAATAATAAATCACTGGACGGCTCTAAATTTGAGGAAGGCGATTTGAAAGTAGCAAAAAAAGCTCGAAGAGGTAGATATAGCCATAGATATACGGGCAAATTATTGTTGGAAAAAGGGATCAATCGAATTGAAATTGAAGTGATTGCAGAAGACGGAACGGTCAAGACTTATCCCATAGAAATCCACTATAATCCCAAACGGGTCAACCTGCATATTCTGGCAATTGGACCCGAACATGCCAACTTGCAATATACAGGAAAGGATGCACAGGATTTTGCCCAGGCCTTTAACAATCAACAAGACCGTTTATTTAAAAAAGTGTTTATTTATCAACATGCCAAAGCGGAAAATACAGATCAAACCAGCATCAAAAAGGCATTTTATAACCTAAAACACCTCTATGAAACCGAAATCGAAGAAAAAATCAGCGATAATGACCTTTTAATCATTTTTATCTCCTCGCATGGACAAAAAGACGGCCGGCGTTTTAAAATTCAAACAAGCGGCTATAATTCTTTTTATGCGGATTTCCATACGATTGACTACGAGCGGGATATTATTCAGTATTTAAAAAATATCAATTGCAAAAAACTGATGTTTATAGATGCCTGTCATAGCGGTGCAGCTTATGCAGATGTGGGCAGCAAGGATATTAAAGACGAGGACATGGCGAGGGCTTTGCATACTTTATTAGAGTCCGATCCAGGACTGACGACGATTACCTCTTGCCAGAAACACGAAAAATCTTATGAAGATGTGGCCTGGCGAAATGGGGCTTTTACAGAAGCCATTCTCGCCGCTTTTGCCAATAAGCAATTCAAAGGGCTACGACCGGATGCCGATAATGATAAAATCATAGAACTTGGAGAGCTAAAAGACTACATCCAGGCTTATGTCCCTTTTTTGGTCGAAACACAAAAACCGAGCGCAGGGACTCAGGTCCCCCACATGACCGCCAGCCAATTGCCAATGAACTTGCCCATATATGCCCTGGACACCTACAATCATAAAAATTTTGAAATCACCAGCCAACGACCGGCTAAGTCTATTTCCTCCCAGGTCTATAATACGCCCTATGAGGCAGAAAACACTAGGCCACCTACTACGGATAATCCCGATAAATATAGGCACTCTTCTGGGATGATGGATAGTGACGGCGACGGTATATCCGATGAGCTAGACCATTGCCCCAACCATAAAGGGCTGCCCAAAAATGATGGCTGCCCGGAGGCTAGACCTATTGCAAAAGGCCCTGTAAGCGGCACTTTTAAAGATAGGCGCGATGGACAGACTTACACCTGGATTCGTCTTAAAGACGGAAAGAAGTGGATGTCTCAAAACCTGAATTACGAAGTCAAAAAAGACTCCTGGTGTTATAATAATAAGGGCAAAAACTGTAAAACCTACGGCCGTTTATACACCTGGAATGCTGCCCAAAGAGCCTGCCCTCCAGGCTGGCGGTTGCCCAATAACCACGATTGGGATATTCTAAAAAATTACTACGGTGGTGAAAAAGCAGCCTATCAAGCTTTACTGGCCGGTGGAAGCAGCAATTTTTCTGCCCAATTAAGCGGCATTCGCACTTCGGATAATACCTTTTGTTGCCTCGGTGACTTTGGCAATTACTGGACCAAAGAAAGCAGTGTGTCTAGAGCTTCCTATGCCGACTTCAATAGCCATTTTAATGCCCTTAATCAGGAAACGCACGATAAAAATACAGGGCTTTCTTGTAGATGTGTGGAGGAGTAAAAAAAAAGACAAAACATATTTATTTTATTAATTACTGATTATTTGAACCAGCTTGCAATTATCATCTTCTTTAAGAATTTTTACATTAAGGAAATAATTTATAGAACCTATTTTACTTTTTTGGTAAGTAAGAATATACTAAAAACTGGATAAGAAAGTGATTCTGAGAAAAGAAAGGATATGCATAATTTTATGTTGGCTTTGGTGTTTTAAAAGAGTATTTATTAAAGCATCTGCTGGCAGAAAAAGGGTAAATGTACTTGGGGCGGTTAATGCGCTTACTAAAAAACTTCATTTTACTGCCAATACAATTGTTGAATTTTTGCATCAGCTAAGAATCTACTATTTTGATATGAAACCTATTAGATAATGCGAGGTATCAACATTGTCACTTAGTACGATATATCGCTTGGCAATTTAGTATCAAATTATTATTCTTACCTCCTTATTACTTTGTAATTTAAGTTAATTGACCTTTTTGAGCTTTGAATTTTCCTTCAAATCAAGGCGCGGCATGAGCGAACGAACCCGAAGGGCAAAAGCTCGATGAGCTTTTGAGTGAGTGAACCGAAACGGGTCGGCTGGCCATAGTCGTAGCTATCAAGGCGAGTACGCAACGAAGAGTTGGAGAAAAAGACATGTTCAAAAAATTAAGAAATTTAGTTTACAAAGTACTTATTCTCCAAACTTAAATATCATTGAGCGACTATGGAAATTTGTTAAGAAAAAGTGCCTTTATGCAAAATATTATGACTCTAACACGAGAACTCGTAATCAGAATCATATCTGCACGTCGTTCAAGAAAAAGTGAAAGAAGGGATTATTTAACCAATAAATTCAGTAAAAATAATGATGACCAATAATAATATATCAGTTTCAGAAGCAATAGCAAAGATTGAATCGGGGAAACCCCTTGAAGGGTTTTCGATAAATTTCGAACGAATAAAAGTAGAGGCATTGGATGTGATGAAATTATCAAAAGCAGAAATCAATGTGCCTGAAAAATCGATTTATTACGATGACGATGACATAGTTTTTGACGAAGAGTTTAGGGGCAATTGGGAAAGGATAGATTACGACCCGATAGTGTATGGGATTAATAGTTCTCAAAAAAATACTACTGCTAACAAGGCATAAAACGACCATGCCCAGCAAAAGCTGGCTACGGCGGCTATGCAGGGCCGATGTGGCACCATCAAGAAGAAAAAAAGTCCAAGAATGAGAATAGTTGCCTTAAAATCCATTTATTCCTATAATAAGCTTTAAATTGGCTGGATTCTGTATTGTTAACGGTATATTTCTTAATCTTTGAAAAATATTAATTTTCTTAGCGATGAAAAAGTTTCATTTTTTTAAACATGAAGTTATATTCCTCAATAAAAACAATAGAAAAATGTATCAAATAAATTTTTACTTATGCGCTTCAACAGTAATATTAATTTTACTGATTATTCTAAATGGATGTAAATCCATAAAAGGACATGAGCCTTCAGCACCGAGTATTGATTGTGAGGTTGTAAGTGGTCCAAACAAAGGTAAAAAGGGAAAAAGAACAGAAGATGGGTGGTGCGAAGGCGATTGGGGTGGTACTGAGTGCGACCCACCAAGTAAATGCAAAGATATACCATCCGAAGGGCCGGATAACTCAACAAACCAAGACGTTGCAGAGGAAGATTTAGTAATAACTGGAGGAGGAGGTAATGCTGTTATAGGCATTGTACCTTCACACGGTAGTGAAGCAGCTGCATATTGCCTAATAAATGATAATAAATTGTCCATTGTATTTAGAAATACAGGAGAGCGTCCTTCCTCAGATAGAACAACTACAGTAAAGGTAGAATTTTCGACTGGTTCAGCCAATACCATTAAAACGAAATTAATGCCAAGTATTCCACCTGGTGGAATAATCGAGATGATTTTTGACGTTCCTATCGAATGCTTTAATCCTGATTGCACTTTTTCAATTAAATGGTCAAATCAACCAGTTGTGATTGGTCGCTGCATTGACTAATGGCATGACAATTTTAGGAGGTGGAGGAAGTGGTTCTTCCTTTTGGATCACTATGACTTGTTCTGTAGACTTAAAAGTTATCGAAGGTTAGATGATAAGCGATTTAGTATACATTTAGTTATAGAACATTTTGGCTTTTGTTGGATTGATCGGAAAAATTTTTCGCCTTCGGCGAATTTTTCCTCCCTCCGCCCGACCCAGCGCAGACCCTTGACCGTTATAGCATATTAAGAACAAAAATTAAAACAATGAAAAAATTGATTTTCATTTTAAGCTTTTTATTAGCAATATCATTTTGCTTTTCTCAAATTCAACAAATACCAATCAATAGTGAAGGAGTTGAACTAAATGCTTATATGTACCAATCTGAAGGAGATGGATTAAAACCAACAATTATTTGGTGCCATGGGAATCCAGGTGGTAAAGAAAAGGGAGAATCAAAATTAGCAATAGAACTCAATAATAGAGGAATGAATGTTATTAGATTCAATTATAGGGGACTTTGGGGAACAGAGGGCACCTATACGCCTGGGAATTGCCAAGAAGACTTAAATAATATTTTGAATTTTGTATTAGAAAAAGAGAATAGTTCAAGTTATAAGATTGACGCAACAAGAATAATTGTTGCGGGGTACAGTCATGGTTCGAATGTGGCAATAGTTTCAGCTCTTCATGATGATAGAATTAAAGAAATTATTAGTCTTGGAATAGCAGATTTCAGTTATTTGATTCGAGAGACATTTAATCCTCATAATACCGAAATGAAAAAATTTAATCAAGAAGTAAAGGATGCAATTTGGGGAGATTCTAATGAAGGTCAAGGAAAGTATGCAAGGGATTATGACAAATATGTATTTGATATTTTATTTAACAACTACAAATATGATTTCGTTGCTCAGTCAGAAAAATTGAAGGATAAAAGAATGTTTTTTATTGTTGGAATGAATGATATGACCGTACCAATAGAACATCATTTTTTTCCTTTGTTTCGAAAGCTAAAGAAAATGGGGCATGAAGACTTTGACTTTGAAATAACAGAATCTGACCATAGTTTTAGAGAGATATCAAGTACTGAGAAAGCCGATATGATAGCAAATTGGATTAATAAAAAATGAAAACGTGCTATAACAACATGCATATGTCCATGCCTCCCATTCGGCAGCGCATACGCTGACCGTTATGCTCAAGTAATAACAAGGAAATGACCCAAGAAGAAAATATAATATTAACCAATCAACTTGGAAAGCAATTGCAAACAAATTCGCTGTTTAAAATAGGCGAAATTATATTGTTGTTTATCATAGTCATAACCTTTGTCGGATTAATGGTTCCTCTTGCTGGTGATAATCTTATTCTAAAACAATTAGTAGTCTGGATTGCAAATATCCTAATGTTAATCTATGTTTGGATAGGCATCAAACTACGTGGCGAAAAATGGAGTGACTTCGGATTGACCCTGAAGACCCTTTCATTGAGAGAAGCGGTGAAAACTTTCCTGCTATCTATTTTAGTTTTAGTTTTAGCTTTAGCTTTAGCGGGTTTTATTATTGGTTCTATTATTATGGCTAATATTACAGGCATCCCAGAAGGCTCAGCAGACATGAGCGGGTATGATTACTTTAAAGACAATATTGGGATGCTGATTTTGACATATCAATACAAACGCCCAAAGAATTTATCACCGAATTTGAAAAGAAAAAATAAAGCCTGCTGCCAACAAAGGCTAAAACGTCAATAGCCCTTTGATAAACCAATTTGCCAAATATTGCCTTTTACTTTCTCCGATACTTGTATTGTGGAGCTTGCTCCTTCCGGCACAACCCTTCCACTTCACTTTATTCGACCCGCAAGACGGCCTGTGTTCACCGGAAATCACCACTTTATATCAAGACAGCAAAGGGCAGTTGTGGGTAGGAACCACTTTGGGTTTAAATGTATATGATGGGTACGAATTTCACAACATTAGCCTGGAAAACGGCTTGCCAACAGGTAAGATTAACGATATAGAAGAAGATACTTATGGGGCTATTTGGGTAGCAATGGAAATGGGTTTAGGGCTTATCAAAAATAGACAGATTGTCACTTGGGGTAAAAGAGATAGTTTGTTTAGCGAAGGCATTAACCAACTGTATATGGATGTGCATGGAAATCTGTGGTTGGGCAGCCCACACCTCCTGAGCCTTTTTCCCAGAGAAGAAATAGAGGCCTTTCATCGGAATGAATGGGAGGTGCCGACTTTGAAGCATTTTAAAGCTGAAATCCTGAGTGAACAAATTTACGACTTGGAAGGGGACGAAAAAGGAAATCTATATATTGGTACTTTTACAAGCCTGCTTCGTTTCAATCACCGGGACAGCTTCCAAGTGATAGCTGCGACTGGCGAACGGCTGGCCATGCCCACAGCCATTGTTCCTTTAGGGAAGGATAGGGTTTTATGGAGTGTTTATGATGGCAATATTTATCAATATTCAAATGGCAAACCGGACACTTTATTCTTGTCACCGCATGTGTTGATAAA
The DNA here is from genome assembly GCA_965222705.1 of Saprospiraceae bacterium. GTDB lineage: Bacteria > Bacteroidota > Bacteroidia > Chitinophagales > Saprospiraceae > JAFMDF01. The sequence continues at coordinate 173,677 of CBDCUO010000027.1, forward strand.
CCAAGAAATATTGGAATTGGACGATAGTCTCTGGGGAGTTGCCAATGGAAAAATCTCTCAATATACCGATGGAAAGCGGATTGATTCTTTTTCGTTCCCTTGGAAATTGACAGAAACCAGGGAAATATTGATTTCTGATAGTGCTTTTTGGGTCACTTTTGGAGGCGGTTTGTGTGCCATCCGGACAGATAGAGTAGATGTTTATCCGACTCCTCCGAATTGGGAATTAAAATACTTCACATGTGGGCTTCAGGACCAGGAAGGCAATTTTTGGTTAGGCAGTACCGAAGGGCTGGTCAAGGCATCTCCCAAAAAATTCAGATTCTATCAGAGTGCGGATGGTTTTTCAAGAGATTTGTACTCCATGAAGGAAGAAGAAAATGGTCGTTTGATTATAGGAGGCAATCAGGGACAAGTATTTGTCTATGATAATGGCAATTATTTCAAGCCTTATGAAATTCCAGATGTCCTGCCCGTCTCCGGTGAGATTTTTGATATCCTGAAAGACCATAAAGGGAATTATTGGTTTGCTTCTTATTGGCGAGGGTTAACCCATCTCAAAAATGGAAAACCAGAACGCTATCTGTGCCGAAGTGACATAGACAAATGTATAGACCTCAATTGTATCTATGAAGACTGGCAGCAGAATATGTGGGTAGGCACTTGGATGGGAATGACCCGGATTGTAATGGATTGGGAAGCGGATACCATTGAGCAGATCATCCATTATTGGGAGCAGGACAAGCCTGAGTTCGTTGTCAATACTATTGTTCAGGATAAATTTGGCACACTATGGTTCGGCACAGACAAGGGTCTGTTCTATTTCGATCATGACAATGACCGGCCTAGCCTATTCCCGCTGGGAATAGAGATTCCATCCATTACAGAACTAAAAACAGACCAGGAAAACCATCTGTGGATGACTACGCAAGGCACTGGCATTATTAAGTGCAAAATCACGGGCGAAGGAAAATTAGAATTGTTGCAGCAGTTCACCAACACCGATGGGCTGGCATCTGATTTTTTTCTTAGCCTCGAATTGGATGATAGTGGCAATGTGTGGGTGGCCACTTATCAAGGGATTTCGGTTTTGAAAAAGTCAGGAGAAGGCTATCACATCATTAATTACAATGCGCACGACGGTTTGATTGATAAAGCTTATCAGAGACTCAGGCTGTACAAAGACAGCAAAGGCAGGATGTGGGGACTCAGCACCATGGGCTTATTCTCTTTTGAACCTGAAAAAATGGTAGCAGAGAAGAAAGTTTTGGAAACCGCTATCACCAAAGCTGCTTTTTCAGGAATAGAAGTCGATTTACAGGACATGGACACCCCTTCCTACTTACCCTGGAACCGCAATATGTTGGAAGTAGAATTTAGAGCCATTAATCTTTCTAACCCTTCGAAAATTCAATACAGTTGGCATTTGGAAGGCTTGGATGAAGACTGGAGTGCCCCTGGCAACACCCGTAGTCTTCGTTTTAATAATCTTCTGCCCGGACGGTATGCATTTCAGGTAAAAGTCTGTAATCCCGATGGGTTCTGGAATGAACAACCCACTACATTTGCCTTTGTCATCCTGTCGCCCTGGTGGGCTACGTGGTGGGCTTATCTTAGTTATATTCTACTTGCCCTCACGTTGGTTTTCGCCTTTTATTTTTATAAAAAAAGAGAGTGGCAACTGCAAGCACAACTCGCCCTGGAACACCGGGAAGCAGAACGCCTCAAAGAACTGGATGTTGTCAAAACCAAACTCTACACCAACATCACCCACGAATTTCGCACCCCGCTGACTGTAATTCTCGGCATGGTTCGTCAGATTAAAGAAAATCCCCAAGACTGGTTTAACGAAGGCTTGAAAATGATAGAGCGCAATGGCAACAACCTCTTGCAACTGGTCAACCAGATGCTCAACCTGTCCAAACTGGAATCGGGTGCTTTGCCAGTCAATCTCATTCAAGGGGATATTCTTACCTACTTAAAATACGTACTTGAGTCCTTTCATTCGATGGCGGAAAGCAAAAATGTTCAACTACATTTTCAGTCAGATTCAGATGAATTGATAATGGATTACGACCCAGAGAAAATAAGAGAAATTGTTTCAAATTTGTTGTCGAATGCCATTAAGTTTACGCCGGAAGGAGGGGCAGTAAATGTACGGCTTACGGCGGCCGGCCAACGGTCAACGGAAAATCCGATGTCCTTGCCATTGGCCATTGGCCGTCCACTCTCGACCATTATAACCATCAAAGACACAGGCATCGGCATCGCACCGGAAAAATTGCCCCATATCTTCGACCGCTTCTACCAGGCAGATGATGCTTCCACGAGAAAAACCGAAGGCACTGGCATCGGTCTAGCCCTGACAAAAGAACTAGTGAAATTGTTGAAAGGAGAAATTTCAGTAGAGAGTGGCATCGGAATGGGGACTGTATTTACTATTGAACTGCCCCTCACCAACAATGCTCCATTGAGTAAAGAAACGGGAGTTGTAGAACGCCCAGAAAGCATTTTGTCTCTTGCTGCTTTGCAGCCTATCGAAGAAGGCAGGTTTGCGGACTCTAAAACTCAACCACCGGATTTGCCTATTTTGTTAATCGTGGAAGACAACGCCGATGTTGCACATTACTTAAAATCCATCCTGGCAAAAGACTATCGGATGGAAATGGCGATAAACGGGCAGCAGGGTTTGGGCAAAGCCCTCGAACTAGTACCAGACATCATCATCAGCGATGTAATGATGCCAATCATGGATGGCTTCGAACTTTGCGAGAAGCTGAAAAAGGATACACGCACCAGCCATATCCCTATCATTTTGTTGACCGCCAAAGCAGATATTTCGTCTAAAATAGAAGGGCTGGAACACGGGGCGGATGCTTATTTAGCGAAGCCTTTCCATAAAGAAGAATTGCTCGTGCGGCTGCAAAAACTAATGGAGTTGAGGAAATGCCTACAAGAACGATATGCCGTCTTCCCATTGGCCGTGAGCTATCCACCGTCGGCCGATTTTCCAATTGAAGATGCTTTTCTACAAAAAGTACACAAAATCCTGGAAATTCACCTCGGTAATGAGTATTTCAGCATCCTCGACCTTTGTAAAGAATTGGGCATGAGCCGCACTCAACTCTACCGAAAATTTAAAGCATTGACTAATCAACCAATTGGGCATTTCTTCCGTTCCATGCGACTGCAAAAAGCTAAAGAACTACTCCTGACCACCGACCTACACATTTCAGAAATCGCCTATGAGGTCGGTTTTAAATCCCCTGCCTATTTTACTCGGATTTTTAAGGAGGAGTTTGGGGTGAATCCGAGCAAGGTGAGAAGCAAAAAGCGTTGAGGTCGGGTGGAAAAGAAAATGCTTGTTCGTTAACTTCAATATGCTATAATTACCCTAAAATGCGGCTCATACTAAACCTTCTTTCTCCTTTCCTACAGGTTTTGGGACAAATCTCCAAATATTTGGGACGCAAATACAAGCGACTCAAAGCTGCCTGCTCTACCTTTAACCTATGCTATTTTAACTAATTACCTTTTACTTAACTCCATTTACTCACTTCGCCTGACCCCCAAAAGGAATCAGGCCCTAAAAATCAATAGCTATGAAAAATAATATTACCTCCTACCTGCATAATGCGCTGCACCAAATGTTGACCATAATGGGTATATTGCTCATCATTTCCAGTGCGTTGGCACAAGGCGATACCTGGACAACAATGGCCGACATGCCAACTGCAAGATATGGCCTGGCAACCAGTGTCGTGGACGGGATAATCTATGCCATTGGAGGAACGTCGAATTGGGAGGCCCCCAGCCTTACAACTGTGGAAGCATATAATCCTACGACGAACACCTGGACAAGGAAAGCCTCCATGCGAACTGCAAGGACTTTTTTATCTACTGCGGTGGTCAATGATAAAATATATGCCATCGGGGGAATTAACGCCGAACAGAATGGATTTAATACCATGTATGCAACAATTGAAATGTATGACCCTGCATTGGATAAGTGGACTACAAAAGCGGATATGCCGGCCAATGTCGGTATAACCATGTTCTCTACCTGTGTGGTCGATGATATCATCTACCTCATTGGAGGAGCGGATTTGAGTAGATGGCCAAGCACACCTACTTTATTCCCGACCGTATGGGCATACAACCCAATGGAAGAAACCTGGGAACAGAAAGCGAGTATGTCAACTCCAAGAGTCCTATTTGCTACCGGCGAGGTGGACGGGAAAATATATGCTATGGGGGGAACATCGGTTTGGGAGGGGAGTGGCCTTATAACCGTGGAAGTATATAACCCCATAATGGATACTTGGGACTCGAAAGCCGACATGCTGGAAAGCAAAATCCTTTTTCCCGGTAGTATGGTGAGTGGAAAAATATATGCTTGTGGAGGCCTTGGTACTGGCTTTTCAACGCTACAAACTACTCTGGAATACAATCCGGATACGAATGGGTGGACTTACAAGGCAGATATGTCGACTGCTAGGAATGCCCTCTCCACCGCCGTGGCAGGTGGAAAGATTTATGCTATAGGGGGGCGTGTTGCTGTCGGGTCTCCTGGTTTGACAACAGTAGAGGAATATAGCCCGGAATACGCACCATCTGTATTTGCCGATCCTGTACTCCATCCTTTCGGACTGGAAGATTTCACCTCCCCGGATACCGCCTCCTGGGTCCAACTGGTGGACATTGACAACGATGGCAATCTGGAAGCCTTTGTTTTGTCTTTTGATTTTATCCCCAAGACTCCTGATGCCTGTCCCCCTCATCTTTTTTGGTGCTGGTGGGATTTGAAATTTTATGAGAACACCAGCGACAATGCTGCCCCGAATTTCGAATATCAGGAATCTTTTCCTTATGGCATTCCTTATGATTCTTTATACCGACCTGGCGAATTCATTGATTTGGATGGAGATGGCGACCAGGACCTAATCCTTCAACAATGGGATGGGGTATTCGGGAAGCCTTTCGCCTACCTTGAAAATACGGGAACACCCGCAGCCCCTTGGTTTGGCAACTCGGAATTTCAATTCAATCCCATTTGGGGTTGTTTCACCGGTTTCGGATTCCATATCCTGGAGATGTATATGATGACGTTCGTCCTGTTTTTGTGGACATTGATGCCGACGGGGATTACGATTTTTTCTTAGGCGGGCATTTTTTCGATTTCAATCCCGACACCGACCCTTCGATGAAAATTATTATTTCTACCGCAACGTGGGCGACTGCACTAACCCGCAATTCGAAGGGCCCTTCAAAAACCCCTTCAATTTGGAAAGACCGCCCATTTTCAACCGCTTTATAACAGAATATTCCTTTGTGGATATGGGATTGTGACGGCGATTGGGATATGTTTACTAATTATGCAGGTACCGGGATGTCTTACCATGAAAATACGGGAACTGCCACTGACCCTGATTTTGGTTCAGAATCCGTTCTTTGGCTGTTAACAGATGGTCCGCCGCCACCCGGTTTTCTGTTCTTTTTCGGCTATGCCCAAAACACTTGGATTGACCTCGGCGGCGACGGGGATTTAGACCAAATCATGGGCGGATTTACCGGTATTACCGCTTGGGAAAATATTTCAGAGGATGCCATGGCCTGCCGGGCCCGATTCCGCGGTGCAGTTCGACCGCCACTAAGACTACAAATTTTGCCACCAGTTTGAGTCTTTACCCCAATCCTGCCACTGATTTTATCACCTTCCAACTCGAATCGAAAAATGGGCTACAAAATCCGGAAGTTGTCCTTTTCAACTTGTTGGGGCAGCCCGTACAAACCCGGAAATACCAACGACAGGATACTTCTCTGAAGGAGAGGTTAGACCTGTCCGACTTAGCACCAGGTGTTTACCTATTGAAAATTGGTTCGGGAGCGCAATTTATGACAAAGCAATTTGTGAAATTATAGGTCAAATACTATCGGCCTATTGAAATGAAACCTTGATGGGAACTGCAACAACTCCATCCTTTGAGGGCAAGCCTGTTCCATGCTTAATTCAGGACAGGTTTTTGCCCCGGGGTATCAGACCTAATGGAATGAATTCTTAATTCCTCCTTATATAACCTCCTTGCTTTCTTTTCTACCAAGTCGGAAAAGAAAGCAGGCACAAAATTTTATTACCATGAAAAACGAAAAATTCTTTTTTGTTACAGGAGCTTTTCTCTTTCCTGTTTGCGTCACTGAGGTTAATCTATGAAAAAAAGGAATTGTTAAATCAGTTTCCGGACACAAAACGGGTAAATTTTTTAAACTAGAGCCAAAAAAAGCCCTAGGTCCCCCCGAGCCGAGTCCTTATTTATTTTTTCTATTTCAAAACACCTTCAAAAAAAAGCGGGCGGACTAACAAAGATTAAAACCTCCAAACTTAAAAACCTCCTATTAGCAGTCCACAAGCGCATGGCTGCAAAATCCCATTTAGTTTTAAAAAGAACGGCTGCCAAATCTCCTATGAAAAAAAGGAATTGTGAAGTCGGACATCAGACACAAAACGGGTAAATTTTTTTACTAACTCCTTTTCTTCGCCGCTGCCTGCATTTTTAATAATGACATGAACCTCGCTTCCATTGTTTTCTTATGATTGAAATGCTCTATATGAGTGTCTTTTCATTACACATTTTGTTTTAATAAAAAGTTGCCTGCTTCAAAATTAAGCAATTGATATAACATTTTGTTTGGATTAATCGAAAGAATAGAAATGCTTGATAAAGGTGCTGATTTACAGAAGCTTTACTTCTCTTAATTTTTTTATATAAGTTAGTTGAAATTTTGTTGTTTTTAGGTATATTTGGGTGGTTGGAACTCAAATAGTTGCTCGTAGCGATTAGCTTTCACGAAAGAAGAACCAAGTCTAATTTAGAAGAATCACTACCTGGAAAAAGTAATTTTTTATTATTGGACATTATCTAACAATGGTTCGTAGAAACTACTCATTGTACCAACGAAAAATAAGGTGTATAAAATGGGAAAAAAACAGAAGGAAAGGCTGAATAAAATACTTAATAAAGAAGCATTTTCTGAAAAGATTTATTCAGATGAAGATTGGAGCGAGTCTGAAAAATTACAAAAATACATTTCCAAGTTAGAGTGTGGAGAATATCGTAGGACCCAAAGATTATGTAATCGAACCTTCTGTTATAATCGGGCAATTTTTAATAGAATCCAAGCTTTTAATTATAGTGAATCCAAGGAATTTATAAACTACCAAGCTAATATCAGAGGAGAAAAACGAGGTGAATTCCTAGAAGAATTTGAAAACTTCTTAACTAAATTAAAAGAAGTTCAGATTCCGACTGATTTATCTAATTATTTTTCAATCGTTCACCGATTAAAATCAAAAGAAATGGAAGGTCAAGGTGTAAAAATCTTAAAGAAAGTCTTTATAATTCATGGACATAATCTCGAAATGAAAACAGATGTTCAATTATTTATTAATCGTTGTGGATTGGATGATATAGTACTTCACGAACGACCGAGTAAAAATAGAACAATAATACAGAAATTATTAGAAGAGTCCAAAGAAGCTTGTTTTGCAATAGCACTATTTAGTGAAGATGATAAACAAAAAAATGGTAAGGTTAGAGCAAGGCAAATGTCATATTTGAGCTTGGCTTTTTTCTAGGTAAGATTGGAGAAAATCGAGTAAGAATATTAAAAAAAGGTGATATCGAAATCCCAAGTGACCTTTCTGGCATTATATACCACAATTATGACTATGCGGGGGGATGGAAAATTAAAATACTGAAAGAGTTAAAATCTTTAGGAATAGAAATAAATCAAG
>CBDCUO010000028.1:0-22720 GCA_965222705.1 Saprospiraceae bacterium
GACCAGTGGTTGACGTGAGTTTTTCTGGTAAAAACTCCAAATTGCCCGAAATATTAAATGCCCTTGAAATCACAAGAGCAAATGGTGAAAAATTGGTACTAGAAGTGCAACAACATTTAGGGGAGGATAGCGTAAGAGCTATCTCTATGGACTCTACGGATGGACTAACCAGAGGTATGGAGGTAATTGATACGGGCGATGCTATCGCAATGCCAGTAGGCGATGCTATAAAAGGGCGCTTGTTTAATGTAGTAGGGCAGGCGATTGACGGCATTGGAGAAGTCCCAAAAGGAGACGCTGCTTATGCGATCCACCGCAAGCCTCCTCGTTATGAAGAGTTAGCTACGGAAAAGGAGGTCTTATTGACGGGTATTAAGGTGATTGACCTGATTGAGCCATACATGAAAGGAGGAAAAATTGGACTATTCGGCGGCGCAGGGGTTGGAAAGACGGTTTTGATTATGGAACTGGTGAATAACATCGCCAAAGTTTATGAGGGGATTTCTGTATTTGCAGGCGTAGGTGAGCGAACTCGGGAAGGGAATGACTTACTTCGAGAATTCTTAGAATCCGATGTGATCAATTATGGTGCTGAATTCAAGCATTCTATGGAAGCAGGAGGCTGGGACTTGACCAAAGTGGATAAAGAAGCTTTGAAGGGATCGAAAGCCACCCTAGTATTTGGTCAGATGAACGAGCCTCCCGGAGCAAGAGCGAGGGTGGCTTTGTCCGGTTTGACGGTTGCTGAGTATTATAGAGACGGTGACCTGAATGACCCAACTGGCGGTAGAGATATTTTATTTTTTGTAGATAATATTTTTCGGTTCACACAGGCGGGTTCTGAAGTGTCAGCCCTTTTGGGTCGGATGCCTTCAGCGGTAGGCTATCAACCAACCTTAGCCACTGAAATGGGCTTGATGCAAGAACGGATTACTTCCACCAAAAGAGGGTCTATTACTTCTGTACAAGCGGTTTATGTCCCCGCAGATGACTTAACAGACCCTGCTCCGGCAACTACTTTTGCGCACCTGGATGCTACTACTGTATTGAGTCGTAAAATTGCTTCTTTAGGGATCTACCCAGCGGTGGACCCATTGGATTCAACTTCCCGTATTCTCGATCCGGCTATTATTGGTGAAGATCACTATAACTGTGCGCAAAGGGTTAAAAATCTACTGCAGCGATATAATGAATTGCAAGACATTATTGCTATTTTGGGTATGGAAGAGTTGTCTGACGAGGATAAATTGGTCGTTTCCAGAGCAAGGCGGGTACAGCGCTTTCTATCTCAACCCTTCCACGTAGCAGAGCAATTTACAGGCACTCCCGGTGTGATCGTGTCTTTGGAAGAAACCATTCGGGGCTTTAATATGATTATGGACGGAGAAGTAGATGAATACCCCGAAGCAGCCTTTAATCTTCGCGGGACGATTGACGAAGCCATTGAAGCGGGTAAAAAGATGCTAGCGGAAGTTGCCTAATGATATAATAGACCGCTTAATTGAAAGCAACAGACGTCTATCTGATTCAAAAAAGATAAAATGACTATAACGATATTAACACCGGATAAATCCATTTTTGAAGGCATTATTACTTCCGTAAAGGTGCCAGGCGTAGGCGGGCAGTTTGAGATTTTGAACAATCATGCTCCTTTGGTATCCGCGTTGGAAGAAGGCCCGGTTCGAGTGATCAAAGAAGGAGGAGAGCAACTGATTTTTAAAATTGAAAAGGGATTTATCGAGATTTTAAGAAATAATGTGTCCCTACTGGTACAGGGGTATCAAGAAGGATAGCATTTCTTTTCCTTTTTCAAAGGAGCTAAATTGATCAAATTTAGCTCCTTTGTTTTTTAAAAAACGCTTTTATTAATTCAGCACATTCTTGTTCCATTACCCCTTGAAGCACTAGCGTTTTTGGATGCAATAATTCTTTTCCATACCTAAAAAAGCCCTTTTTTTCATCGCTTGCTCCAAACACTAACTTGCCCAATTGTGCCCAATTTAGCGCACCGGCACACATGATACAAGGCTCTAGGGTTACATATAAGGTACAATCATTTAAGTATTTATTACCCAAATATTCAGAAGCGGAAGTAAGTGCGATAATCTCTGCATGGGCCGTAACATCGTTCAGCAGTTCCGTTTGATTATGCGCTTTGGCAATAATTAAATCATTGCATACAATGACTGCTCCTACCGGAACTTCTCCCTCTTCATAGGCTTTTTGGGCTTGTTTGAAAGCCTGCTGCATAAAATATTCTTCTGTAAACATGGGTAAAGGCAAGAATAAAATAAAGAAATGGGAGCTGGAAATCCATTCCTTTCTCCAATTTGAACACAAAAGAACAAAAAGCTAAATAAATTAAAAAAGAGTTTTGCAAATATTTCAAAATATATACCTTTGCACATGGAAATACTAAAAACATCAGTTGATAAATTCTTAGGAGAAGCACTTACTTTTGATGATGTGCTGCTCGTTCCTTCCTATTCTCAGGTACTGCCACGCGAAGTAGATATTAGCACCCAACTCACTCGAAAAATTCGACTCAATATCCCAGTCGTTTCAGCAGCAATGGATACAGTAACAGATAACAAACTGGCGATTGCGCTTGCCCGACAAGGAGGGATAGGTATTATTCATAAAAATATGAGCATTGAGGCACAAGCAGAGCAAGTGCGGAGCGTAAAACGGTCAGAAAGCGGAATGATTATTGATCCAGTGACGCTGCGAAAAAATGCCACAGTAGGGGATGCACAGGCTTTGATGAGGCGGTTTAGCATCGGAGGAATTCCCATTGTTGATGAACAGAACAAACTAATTGGAATTTTGACAAATCGGGATTTGCGTTTTGAGCAAGAACTGAATCGCCCGATTACAGAACTAATGACTACTAAGAATTTGGTGACCGCACCAATCGGCACCACGCTCAAACAAGCCAAAGATATTTTACAAAAACACAAAATCGAAAAACTCCCCGTTGTTGATGATGATAAAAAACTGGCTGGCTTGATTACCTATAAGGATATTATGAAGGTCCAAAACTACCCCCATTCCTGTAAGGACTCCTATGGACGACTGGTCGTTGGTGCAGCAGTTGGCGTAACCCGCAATATGCTAGAAAGGGTAAGCGCACTGGTAGAAGTAGGTGTAGATGTGATTTGCATAGATACCGCTCACGGGCATTCGCAAGGAGTGCTGGACAGTATAAAAACCGTCAAAAGGCAATTCCCCAATTTACAGATAATTGGCGGAAATGTAGCCACAGGAAAGGGTGCCAAATCTTTGGTGGATGCTGGGGTGGATGGCGTAAAAGTAGGGGTAGGACCGGGGAGTATTTGCACCACCAGGGTAGTAGCGGGGGTAGGCATTCCACAACTTTCTGCCATTCATGAAGCCACTTCTGCCATTAAAGGTTCCGGAGTGCCAATTATTGGAGACGGAGGCATTCGATATTCAGGAGATGTGGTCAAGGCACTGGCAGCAGGAGCAGACACGATCATGGCCGGCTCTCTATTTGCTGGTGTAGAAGAAGCACCCGGTGAAACGATCATCTTTGAAGGTCGAAAGTTCAAAATTTATCGCGGCATGGGTTCCCTGGGTGCCATGCAAAAAGGGTCAAAAGATCGCTATTTTCAGGATGTAGAGGACGATATTAAAAAATTGGTGCCAGAGGGGATTGAAGGTCGAGTACCTTTCAAAGGAACGCTAGCCGAAGTAATGGTACAGTATGTCGGCGGGCTCCGAGCAGGCATGGGCTATTGCGGCGCAAGAACTATCCCCGATCTACAAAAAGCCCAATTTGTAAAAATTACCGCAGCAGGCTATCAGGAAAGCCATCCGCATAATGTGACCATCACAAAAGAAGCCCCTAACTATAGCCGGCGATAGCCGTTTTATCGAAGAATAGCATTCCCCACAGCACATTCCAGACATCGTTTCTTTGCGCAATATTCATTTTTCAATTGCAATAATGCTTGTGTTTGGTAGGCGGACTCTGGATTTAAACCCAAGCTTTTCCAGTTTTTAATAATGTGATTCTGTTCTGGTTTTAACGCTTCTAAAAGCCGCAAAGCTTTGTCTTTATAAGTATCTATGGACTTTTGAGTGCCATATAAAAATAGAAATGGAACGATCGCATTGATAATAAAAAGATGGATCGTACTTTTTCCCAAAGTCTTTTTTCGCATAGGTGATTCTTTGTCAAACACATAGTGGTTTTTCCAATAATCTGCCAATTGCACCTGAAAAAGGTGCTCTATATGCTGAATGCTTTCCGCTTCTAATATTTTGGAAAATAAGTGAACTGATTGATAAATTAAATGGGCAAACTGAGCAATTCGGATCGTTGGAAAATTCGCTGGTCGCAAGCGCAAAAATCGCCAAGTAGCCCCTTTAACTGGCCGTAAATCATACTTCTGCTTTAAGAATTGATACTCTTTTTGAAGAGCCTTGGGATAATCATCTTCATACACTTCTCCCAATAATCCAGCTTGACCAAATAAAATAGCTTCGATTTGGAAATGGTTGTTTTTGTGCTTGGCAAAGATTTTTAAAGGAGTGGATTGGGCTAATAACTCAAAGGGCTGGGCGTTTACTTTCAATCCAAAATTATAAGCAAGTATTTGATAAAAAGTTTCTTCCCAAGCGTTTTTATTTCGCCGAAGTTGCTCGGCAATATGTATTGTTTTCTGTTCCAATCTTTCTACTAATAAACGATCCAGCCATAAATTCCTGGTTGTTTCAGAAATAGTACAAAACTGCTGTTGGCAAGGAATCCAGTGTTCATTATGAATAAGTTTTTGGTAGGTTTTTGCAATCTTCGGCGGAATGCGCTCCCTTAACTCTAGGCAGGGAATTCGCGCTCCATTGCTCCTAAAAATGGGTTGGTCTTCTTCTAAAACAACGTGTAAAACCACATTGTCATAAGCCGCATCCTTCTGATGTTTATGCCTTATCCATTCCGAAGCGTTCCGATGCAGCTCGATATTACCCGCCCACAAGGTATCGCCGATCTTAACGCGAGCATTCAGGAAATCCGGTCCGGCATGGTGATTATGCTGTCCAAAATGAACGATTTGTAATAGTTCGCCTTCGGTAGTTTGTAAACTTTTCAGATGAAAACGCTTCATCCGCCATAGGTAGTGCAGAAAGTCTTCTCTCATGTAGGTTTGTTTTTCATTTTTGGCAATGGGTGTGCTTTTTGTTGACAATATTAATAAAAAATGTTGTCTCAAAATAATTTTAAGCCCTAAAACTGAATATTTTTTAGTTAATGTATTTATTGAAAAGATTGCAAAAAGAAAAGCATGACCCAATAAGAAGAAAAATTCGGATTTCAGATCAGGCATTCCAGCTTCCAAAAGGAATTAGAAAACTCTTTTGTATTAAGTAACCTCTCTTTATATTGCACGTTCCTATGGAGAAGTGCGGCAAAGCAGATTGGAAGCTGCTTGATATAGAAACTTAGAGCTGACTAAGTCAGCTTTACAAAATAGCAAGCGTTGAAAAAAATAGTACAGTATATCTTTAAGTTTACCTTGTTTTTGGGAATCGGTTTAGTGATCTTATATTTTGTTTATCAAAACTCTAATGAATCCTATTTGGCTCAATGCAAAATGGACGGCATTCCGTTAGGAGAATGTAGCCTGGTCCAAAAGTTAATTGAGGACTTTAAAGGCTTGCGGTATCCATGGATACTTGGCATCTTTGCGGCTTTTACTTTTAGCAATGTGATTAGAGCTTTGAGGTGGAATATGCTGTTAAAATCTCTAGGGCGTACGCCCCGCACAGTTAACTCTTTTCTGACGATTATGTTAGGTTACTTCGCCAATTTGGGGTTCCCGAGATTGGGGGAGGTCCTTCGGCCTGTAACAATGGCGCGCTATGAAAAAGTGTCCGTAGAAAAAGTATTAGGAACAATAGTCGTGGATCGGGCGATAGACGTCTTGTCTTTGTTAATTATGGTCGGTATTGCTTTTTTACTGGAATTTGATACTTTATGGGGTTATTTGAGTGAAAATATGGGCAGTAGAACCAGTAACGGCTTACTATCCGACCCTTTTATTATAGGTCTAGGCATGCTGGCACTTACCGGGCTAAGTTCATTATTGTTTTTTAGAAAAAAAATACAATCCTCTAAATTTTATTTAAAAATCATTCATGTTTTAAAAGGCTTTTGGGATGGAATCTTGTCCATTAAAAATTTAGAAAATCCGGGGCTTTTTGTCATTTACAGTATTTTGATTTGGGTCGCTTATTACTTTATGTTTTATATGTATCTACCCGCATTCGGTCCGACTGCTCACTTGGGTTTTTTGGCAGCCTTAATGGTTTTTGTTTTTGGCACTTTTGGAATTCTGGTTCCTTCTCCTGGAGGGATGGGGTCTTATCATTTTTTGGTCATAGCTGCTTTAGCTTTATATGGCGTGACGGGAAGCGATGCCTTTTCTTTTGCCAATTTTTCCTTTTTCGCTACCCATTTTTGCAATATTGTTTTAGGTTTAGCAGCCCTTATTTTTCTTCCCATGATTAATCGGAATTATCAGCCGCAACCAATCGAATAAGGATAAAATAGCTATGGATTTTTTTCGTTTAAAATTGCATGCAACAACTCATTCAGTCCAAGATATTTAATCGAGAAACGCTTCTTTCTACCCTTGCTCAATGGCGATTATTCGATCAGAAAATTGTTTTCACCAATGGTTGTTTTGATATTCTACACTATGGCCATGTTCACTATTTGGCGGAAGCCAAGTCTTTAGGCAACAAATTGATAGTTGGAATCAATGCTGCCACCTCTGTTAAAAAATTAAAAGGAAAACATCGTCCCATTAATGATGATTACACCCGCTTCCACCTTTTGGCAGCTTTATTTTTTGTAGATGCAGTTATCGAATTTGAAGAAGACACGCCTTATGAACTCATTAAGGTCATTCAGCCGGATATCTTGGTCAAAGGAGGCGATTGGAAACAAGAAGAAATAGTTGGAGCCGATATTGTATTAGCAAAAGAAGGCTCCGTGAAGCACTTGCCTTTTATTGAAGGCTATTCTACTTCTGCTATTGAGCAAAAAATAAGGCAAAATGCCATCATAATAAACCAATGATCATCAGTTTTTTTTCTAGCTTCCTTCTGCTCGTTGGATCCTTTTTACCTTTATTTTAAAAATCAGTACAGAATTGGCCGGTATGGAAACTTCTTTTTCATGGATTGGACGAGGTCCATATGCCAGTTTTGAAGGAATTAGCAAATAGCCCTCACTGCCTTCGCTAAAGTAGGTCAGCCCTTCCTCCCAGCCTTCAATTACCTTTCCTCTTCCCAAAGTAAAAGTATAAGTTTCTGCACCCTTGGTGGCATCAAAAGGCTTTCCATCAATCAAAAAGCCTTCGTAGGCAACTTCCAGCAAGTCGCCCGCTCTGGCATTGGCTCCTTTTCCTTTTTTGATAATACTATAACTAAGTCCCGAATCGGTTCTTTTAGTTCTAAGTTTGCGAGATAAGGCGTATTCCTGAATCCGTTTTTTATCGTTGATAAACTGTTCTTTTATTTGTGCCTCGTAGGCTGCTTTCTCTTTCTTTTCCAGTGTGGTCATGTAAGCATTATATTCTTCCTGAGACATAATTTTTAATACTTCCATATCAAAAATTAAAGGGGCGTTAGGCGGAACCATTTGCCCTGCCCCTCTTGTGCCATAGCCCAAGTTGGGCGGAATAAATAAAGTGCCTTTGCTGCCCACCGGAAAAATTTTTAATCCCAAATCCCAACCTCTGATTACCTGTCGATAGCCCACCTGGAATATAAAAGGGTCGGCAGGGTCAGATGTTTCAAATACCGTCCCGTCCAATAATTTTCCCTGAAAATGGAGGACCAGATAATCTCCTGTTTGAGGATTTGGTCCATTTCCCTGTTCCGTTATTTGGTAATAAAGCCCATAGTCCGTTTTTTCGGCTTCAATGTTTTGTTCTTTCAGATAAGTTTCCAGAGAGGCGGTATTTACTTCCCGTTGGGCAGATATCGGTTGAAAAGAAATTAGAAAAAGAAGGGTGTAGGAAATAGCATTCTTGATATTCATAGCAAAAAATCTAAACATCCCAAGCGTTTTACAAAAAATGATGCTTGAATTTAATTTACAAAGTAAATAACTATACAGAGAAATATCCCCAAAATTGATACCATTTCTAAGGAATTGAAAGCAATTAGCGAAGAATTGAAAAACATTTAAGACAATTTTAATAAATGCGCTTAATTTCCAATGCTGGGGTCGAGTTGTATCGCTTTTTGCCGGGCCTCTGTTCCTTTTTCGACATTGCCTGCGTTTAGGTAGGCATTGCCTAAATTCATCCAAGCATTGGCATTATTGGGTTGAAGTTGAGTACTTTTGGTAAATAATTCGATTGCTTTTGACAAATTGCCGCTCATGCCCTGCGCGACCCCTAGTCCGAATATGGTTTCGTAGTCATCCGGTAGGCTTTTTTGCGCTTCGCTTAGCCAAGCGACGGCTTTTTTCAAATCCCCTTTTTGTTGGCCAAAGAACAAGCCACCGTCCCGATAGGTCATCGCTCGATTTCGAAAAGCATCTTGGTAATTGGGGTCGAGTTGTAGGGCTTGGTCATAATATTGGATGGACAAATCGTACTCCTTCAAATAATTGTGCGCATTTCCAAGCAATAGGTAGGCATTTTTATAAGTCGGATGAATTTTTATCGCTTCTTTTAAGTGACCTACTGCTTCCTGGAGCATGGTAGTTCGGGCAGTCTCATCGCTTAAGGTAATGGCTTTGGCAGATAGCTCCCCTCCTACGGAATTGCGTAGTTTGGCACTATTTTTAGAAACCTGAATATCGGTTGTGAAAAGGGTGAAATTATCTTTCCAAGCAAAATTTCTAGTCACTGTTTTAAAACTAAAAAGCAGTAAAACCAGACCTGATACTATCAGCACGAGGCTCTGATTACGCTCTTTTTTTTGTATAAATTTGGCTGCCCAAATTGCCAAAATAAAGCAAAACCCAACCGAAGGCATAAAAATAAATCGCTCCGCCATATTCGTTCCAATGGGAAAAACAATATTGGAAACGACCGTCAACGTAATTAAATAAAACAATATTCCATAGCTTACCAAGTCTTTTTTTAATAAGCCAATTAGCGCGTAAATACCCAGGCCCAAGTGTATCAAAATGCTTAAAATAACCTGCCAATCCCCCCAGCGCATCAAATCAACATGGCGCGGATAGTAGTCGTGTGTCAGTGGATGCGGGAAAACAAGCAATTGAAGGTATTTTCCTAAAGTATAAGTGATTGTCGCCATTTTTTCACTAAAAGACAAAAGCACCCATCTACCATTTTCGATTTTTAAAAAAGGGTTATTCATTAATTCCATATTCGTGCTACCTCCAAAATTACCTCCCAAAACCGCTCCTCTAATCAATAAAAAAACAATGGCAGCCAGCACAAATGGCAGGGTCTGTAGAGCAACCTTCCCAGGTTTTGCTTTGATAAAGACGAAATAGGTCAGCGGAACGATGGCTAAAAAAGTAATAGCATTTTCTTTCGCCAATAAACCCAAAAAGAAAATAAGCCCAGCTATCACGTTTAACCAAATCTTTTTTTCTTCAAAGGCTTTGATAGAAAATAATAATGCCGCCAAGCTACCCAACAGCGTAACAATTTCGTCCCTTCCTTTAATATTAGCAACAACTTCCGTATGAACCGGATGCGCTATAAAAAATAGGGCAGCTATCAAAGCAATCAATGGAGCAGAAGGGGTACCCGCTCTCGCCAGAAATAATCGAACCAGCAATAAATATAATACCACCCCTAACAGACCGTACAGTAAAATATTGACCAAATGTCCCACAAAAGGGCTTTGCCCAAACAAGCCCACCTCAACGGCAAATAAGACCAACGTCAAGGGACGATACCGTCCTCCTGATACCAGTTTGTCCTTGCCTTCCACTTTAAAAAAGCCATAGAAAGTATCGTTTTTCAAAATGCCTGGAATCCCCTTAAATCCTTTGGTAGTAAACATGTTATCGTAAATGACAATGGCATCATCTTGCGTGTATTCATGGGTCAAAGTATTGGCATACAACAGGAAAGCAAAAATAAAAATTAGCCAGGGGTATATAGACGGATTGGCTAATCTAAAACTATTTTGGGACGAGCCAATTATGCTCTTTGTCTTTTCCTTTTGTACTTTCTTTTTCGGTTTTTTATGCTTTGACATGGCTTTTAAGTTTTTTCAATATTAATGGTACTCCAAATGAGCATTAATTCCTGCATGGATTCCTTTTTCCCTAAAAGCAATTTGCTTAACTTGTCGGTCGTCATTTTTATTTTAGATGATCAATAACAAATGATCCATTAAAAAGATGAAGGTAGGATTATTTTTTGGCTCTTTTAATCCCGTCCATGTCGGACATTTGATTATTGCTAATTTTATGGCTACGCATACGGACTTAAAGCAAGTTTGGTTGGTGGTGTCCCCCCAAAATCCCTTGAAAAAAAAACAATCTCTGGCAAGAGACCATGACCGGCTACATTTGGTCCGGTTGGCTATTGGGGACAATCCAAAACTCCGTGCTTCCAATATAGAGTTCAATTTGCCAAAGCCTTCTTATACCATTGATACTTTAACGTACTTAAAAGAAAAACACCCTGAAAAAGAGTTCGTGCTAATTATGGGTGGGGACAATATTGCCACCTTGCATAAATGGAAAAATTATGAAACTATTTTAGCAAACTATCAGATTTATGTGTATAGTCGTCCCAAATACGATTCGGGGCCACTGGTCCATCATGCTTCTGTAAAAACCTTTGAAGCACCCTTAATGGATATTTCTGCCAGTTATTTAAGAAAATGTTTGAAAGAAGGAAAGTCTATTCAGTACTTAGTACCTGAAGAGGTGTTTGCATATCTTTCTTCCAGTAGTCTTTATAAAAAATAACCTTCTTTGACAAATTATGTGGAATAAAGCCATTTAGAAGGACGAGCCTTTTAAATGGCTTCATTCCCCCATAACACAATTTTTGTCGAAGAGCCAAAAATAATATAAAATTGCTCACTTTATCAAAATCTGTGACTTTGTGGGGTAGGGCTTGGGGGCTTATGGTTTGTTTTCTACTATTTGCGACTTGCCAACCTTCAATGCAAAAGTGGTTTTTAAAAATGGAGGATATTTCTTTTGTTAATGGAGAAGAAAAATCCCGCCCCTCCAATAGTAAAGCCCCCTGCGGGGACCCGAATTTCTATATTCCAGATACCAATTATTTGGCACATACGCCCATTCAGCACATTCGGGTTAATTTTCATTATATGAATAATCGAGATAGCACAAAAAACTTTAGCGAAGCGCAGGTTTTGGAGTATACAAGGGGCTTGCTAAAAGCTGCAGAAAGCAGATTGATTCAAAAAAACAAGCCTTGGATACCTCCTAATAATAATCTTCCTGGACTGCCCAAACTCTATAGATATGTGCTAACGCCCCTACCAGATGACCCAAATGATACGGGTGTCTATTGCCATTATGACGATGATTTGTTTTATTTTATTAATAAAGGAAGAAGGCGCAATAACTCCAGCAGGCAGGTTATAGAAAAGTATGCAATACAAAGGGATTCTGTACTCAATATTTTTATTATGCCCCATCATCCCGATAGTATAAAATCTAAAACATACAAACCTTCAGGAACGGGCATCGCACTTGGCAATAGCCTCAAATTAGCGGGCATATACGAGTCTGGCAATCACAAGCCTTGGGCATTTAATGGGCTTCTAAATCACGAAATTGGCCATGTGCTGGGATTGAGTCATGCTTGGAGTCACGATGGTTGTGCAGATACGCCGATCCATCCCAACTGCTGGAACAAATCAGACAAGCCACCTTGTGACACAATGGCCTCCAATAATGTAATGGATTATAATGCTCACCAAAGTGCTTGGACCCCTTGTCAAATCGGAAAAATTCATCGCAATTTCTCCAACCTTCGCTCCAGGCAAAGGAAATTGCTTATTCCCAAATGGTGTCAATTAGATGAGACAAAGACTATTAGGATTTCAGAATCTATTCATTGGAGAAGTGCCAAAGATTTGGAAGGGCATCTAATCATTGAGGACGGTGGAGTGCTCCAAATTGATTGTCGAGTTTCTTTACCCAAAGGTGCAAAAATTGTTGTGAAACCACAAGGACAGCTAGTTTTAAATAATGCTTGGATTCACAATGCTTGCGGCGACGAATGGGAAGGCATTCAAATTCAAAGCGAAGGGAAAAAGAAAGGGCAGGTTATTTTTAAAAATGCGCCGAGGCTGGAGGATGTTCAGCACTTTATAGAGTAGTAGCGTCCCTCAAACCGCAAAGCAATAAAAAGTGTAGAAAGGTATTCTTTCCCCAATAATGCCTTTATTTTGAAAAAAATACCGAATACATAAAAAAAGTTGGTTTTTGCTGTAATTTACAGAATTAAACGTACTTTAGAGGCTGACAAAACTTAATTCCGTCAAAATTCCAAGACGGATTATTTATTCACAAAATCAATTAAAATGAATACCAACAAAATTTTAATAGCCGGACTTGTAGGAGCAGTTGTTGCTTTTATACTAGGCTATCTGACTTATGGTATGTTACTAAGCGATTTCTTTCGGTCTAACCTTGGTTCGGCAACAGGAGTAATGAGAGGCGATTCTGAAATGATGTGGGGTCCACTGGTTTTGGGGCATATTTCCTGGGGCATGTTATTTGCCATTATTTACGGTCGTTGGGCTAATATCAGTACTTTTAGTACAGGAGCTAAAGCTGGTGCGATCCTGGGCTTTTTGATTGCTTTGACTTATAGCATGATCAACCTCGGAACGACCCACATTATGAATACGACAGGGGCTATATCTGACGTTATCGCTAGTACTATCCTTTCTGCTATTACTGGAGGGGCAGTCGGTTGGTTTTTGGGAAGAGGAGCAGATAGCTAAATGAAATAACCTGCAAGTTGTTTAGCAGCTTGCAGGTTATCAATACTGGATTAGGACATTCAAAAAAATAAGTTCCCATTAAATAAAAAACTTTGATAAAAATACCCTTATAGGAACTTTTTCAAAAACAATAAGGTTGGTTTTTTTAATGCACCAAATAAAACCTTTTTTAACTTAAAAGTTGCTATTATTATGGTACTTATGGCCGACAATACCACCAAAGAAGCAAAAAACTACCGCATTTTTGAAGAAGAATTCCTTCCTCAAATAGATGCCTTGTACAATTTTGCTTATCACCTGACGTATAGTGAGGAAGATGCCAATGATTTGGTACAGGAGGCCTATTTGAAAGCCTACCGATTTATTGAAAATTACGAGGTTGGAACCAATGCGAAAGCCTGGCTGTTCAGGATATTAAAAAATGCCTTTATTAATGATTATCGCAAAAAGAACAAGCAACCTACCAAAGTTGATTATGAAGAAATCATCCATTATCACAATGAAGAAGGCACCGCTTATTCCTCTTACGAAGATTTGAGGGAGGAGATGTTTGAACACATGATGGGGGACGAAGTGACCAATGCCATTAATGCTTTGCCCGTAGATTTTAGAACGGTCATTCTACTTTGCGATATAGAAGGCTTTACCTATGAAGAAATTTCAAAAATTATTAATATTCCAATTGGTACGGTTCGCTCTCGATTGCACCGAGCCAGGAATATGCTAAAAGAAAAGTTAAAAGTTTATGCATCCTCTCTGGGATACGAAGATAAACGATCTAAATAATATTGTTCATCAACCCTGTTTGGGCATGAAAAATTACCGCCCCGATCTCTTCGATCGGGGTTCTTATTGTCACACAATGAAGTTTAAATTTTCGCCATTCGATTATTTCAAAGCCTCGAATAGACAAGGCTGTGTTCCCTATTGGTTTTCAGAATGGAGGAAGCTTGAATTTTTTTGTAAAAAAGATGTCCGCTAAGGGTTACAAAAATTCAGACCAATGAGAAATTCGCAGAATTATCAAGATTTAATCAAAAAAGTCACCATGTACCTTGATAATGAATTAAGCAAAGAAGCGGAGCGAGATTTATTAAGAGAAATAAAGCAAAATCCCGCTTATTTTGAATTACTCCACAAAGAACAATCTTTTAGAGAATTTATTAAAAGTCGAGTTCAGCGCCGAAAGGTTTCTCCAGCTTTAGTCCAATCCATAAAAAACAAAATAAAAGTCGCTCCTCCCCTTTAAGTTTTTCCTTCTTTTATTCGTCTGATCTTATTTTTCACCTTTTTTCCTGCTGGTAGGAAGAAAGTAGGGGTTTTTATTATAAAAAAAGGTTCTTCGACAAAAATTGTGTTATGGAGGCATCATGCTATTTAAAATCCTCGTCCTTTTAAGTAGCATGATGCCACAGAATTTGTCAAAGAAGGGAAAAAATATCTCTTTTGGTTTTACCAAAAATTGGCAACCCTTTCTATTAGCCAAAAAGAAGCAACGCCTCCCATTGCATAAGGCAAAATTCGCCAAGACCATCTAGGCAATTGAATAGGTAGCTTTTTAAAAGCCTGTACCAATAGTAAAATAAAGCCAATAAAAATCAACTGCCCTAATTCTACGCCAATATTAAAGGTAAAAAGGGCTAAAGGCACTTCTTTTTGTGGAAATCCAATTTCCTGCAAAGCTCCAGCAAAGCCAAAACCATGCAATAGACCAAAAGTAAAAGCAACGGTCCAGGGATGCTGGGCAGTTAGACTTTTTTGTGCCCGTTTTAAAGAAATGTATTCTCTTGCTAAAAAGACAATGCTCAAAGCAATAACTGCTTCGACCGGAGCCTGTGGCACCTGAACTAAGTCAAAAGTTGCTACTCCCAAAGTAATGCTATGCGCCAATGTAAATGCCGTAATGGTTTGAATCAAAGGCTTGATTCCTTTCACCAATAGCAATAAACCCAGCACAAATAATAAATGATCAATCCCTATTAGGATATGCTCGATTCCCAATAAAACATACAATTGGAAAACCTGCCATTTACTGGGTTCAATTGGAATCGTTGCTTGCGGATTATCTGGCTGTAAAAGCAGCGTGTAAGAACTTTCATCCAGTAAACTAATTTGTACCAAAACATCTACCAAAGTAATTGCTTGTCCCTTTATAGCAATGGATTTTCCATTTAGTGAAGCGGAGTAATGACCCTCATATCTGCGAATATAAGCATCGGGTAAAAACACGTCGCTTAATTGCTTCAAGACAAATGCTTCGGGAAAAATGGGGTCTATTCTAGGTGTTTTATTATTGAGTAAGGGAATTTTCCAAAGGATTTGATAAGTCGTTTCGGAGTTTTGCTTTATTTCTAAATAAGCCGGACGAATTTCGTGGGCGAATACCAGCATGGGCAATAAAAAGGTCATCAAGACCCCCATTATCCAGTCTCTAGCATCCAATACTCTCGAAGTAATAATCATTTCTTGCTAATCTTTTCCCAATTACTCGAATTGTACTTTACCTCATATTGCTTCAATAAGTTCTGATACAAACGCTCATTATAAAATTGTCGTTGGGCTAATTTCCAATCTTCCGCCACTTTGGCTTCCACTGCTTCAAAGGGTTTAATTTGTGCTTTTTGTGTCGAAGCAATGTGGACCAAATGAATCCCGTATCCCGATTGGATGGGTGCTGCCCAGCCAATCTTCTTTATTTGAAATAGCTTTTTAGCAAAATCCTGTCCAAATAATTGTCGAGTGTCATTATAGTCCCTAGCTGCAAAATATTGCTGCAAATGAAAATGGTCGCCTAAGCCTTTCAATTCTTTCGGTTGTGTTTTTTGAATAATTAATTGCTCTAGCAACTTAGAAGCATCCTCCCACGGTTTTTTTCGCTTATCTGGGCTAAAGTAAATTTGAGAGAAGGATATTTTGGCAGGTGCTTTATACAGAGCGGTATTTTCTTGATAAAAAGTGCGCAATGCCTCTGTAGTTGGCTGTTGAGTGTCCGCCAAATCTTTTACTAAAAATTCGTATTTCTGCTTGAGTCGTCGTCGAATAATTTCGTCATTATGATCGAGCTTCATTTTCAGAGCTTCTCTGTAAAAGATTTCTGATTTTATCTCCTCGTTAATTAGATTTTGTAACGTTGAGCTATCAGGTAGTACGTTCCAATTTTGCCGGTAGGTTTTTACAAGCCTTTCGATGTCGCTTTCTTCTATATAAATGGTATTGCTTTCAAGGGACTCCTCCTTTTGATTAAGAAAGCCGTATAATAAAAATAGTCCCGCCCCTAGTAGCAGAAAATGGACCAGTGGTTCTCTTAATAATTGACTCATAGGTTATTGTTTCGGTGTGTACCATATTGGCGAAGACCAAGCGCGTTCTTGAATCGTGGCTGACACATCTCCCGGCGGCTCTTTCCCCAGCCTATTGGCATCATAGGTACTCCACCTCGGCGTAGGAATTTCTAACACCCTCAAATAATAAATGGCTGGCTGGCTGGGGTCAAATGCTGGGTCTGTCCAATTTGTCTGCAAACTAACCGCCCCGATGTCATTGGTATAACTAGCAGCCGTTACATCCACTGTATTTCCAACTGTAGGCAATTTGCCATCAGTTCCAATCTTTCTATTACCGGACCAAACTGCATCAAATATTCGCTCGCGCGGCTCGCCACTTTTATCCAAATAACCTTTGATTACCTGAATTCTATCCAAGTTGGCACTTTCAGCGTCTTTTACCGCCCATATCAAAAAGGATGGGGTCTTTTTGTTGGAATTCGTTTTTAAATCACTTCCCATTGGCACGCCATTTATATATGCCTTTTGCACCCAATTATCCCCTACCATAGAAGCATCATCGAAATCCCAGCCGCCAAAAAACCGCACTTTGATTCGAGGGCCAGAAGTGGCAAATACTTCTTTTCGCTGTAAGGCATCAAAAATGGCCTCTCGGGTATTTTCTTCCGCCCAAACCCCCGCCAACCCCGCTGCACTAAAGTACCTAGCTCGCACGAATTTTTTCGAATCATCTATTCTATTTTCGGGTAGTGCATCTATATTGCCTAATTTTCCAATATGATTATTTTCTTCTACAGAACTTGCCGAGTTATGTCCGTCTGAACTGCCGATTAAGCCAAATTTAAAAGGATTTACTCCTAACTTTTTTTCAAGTGCCAATCCTCTTTTAAAGGCTTGCCTGACATAACTGCCATTGGGTTGACTTGGAGGAGGTGCTTCACTGGAAAAAGTATAGGCATAAATTTCAAAATCTGCAAATTCATCATTAGGAGCCAAGGCAGGGTGCGACATAGACTGCCCTTTGATTTGAACGACTTCATTGACAGGTTCATTGCGAGAGCGATTGCTGGCATATTCGGAAGTCATTGGCCTGCCATTCATTCTATTTAGGTTATACATAAACCCATCGCTCATATTACCGTTATGGGGAATAGCCATTACACCTATTCCTTTTGCCCTTTCTTTATCCATCCATGCCCAAAGGTCTTCGGGATTTTGAGAGTCAAAAGAAGAAAAAGGTACTGTTGATACTTTATCATTTCGATAAATGACATTTCGGTGCATATTTCTAGCAAAGGTTGGTTCGTGGTTGAGCACACCAGGCGAGGAAGTCCATTCATAAGCAGAAAAAGTCGTAAATTTCCCTGGCTGATAGTACTTATCAGCCGTTGCTATCAGCCGTTGCCAAGTGCTTTGAATAATACCCTTTTTTACCAAATCGGGCATAGGTTCATTTCTGGCAATAGTCGTTCCTATTTCTCCAAAAGCCGCTAGAGAAGTAGCTCGGTCATCGCTCAATATGCGCTTGGCAAGTTCCAACTTAGTTAAAGGGTTATTAGGGTCGAGCATTTGCTTCATAATACCCATATATTCGGAATGGTCTGTGACTGCCATAAAATCTAATGGTCTGCCTAACTGAATTTTTTTACCGGAAACATGATCTATTGCCTTTCCCATTCCATAGTTGTAGGCATCATCAGGAGTCGTTCGCACATTATAAATAAACGCATCAAAAGACCAGCTAGTGTGTACATGTAAATCGCCAAAATAAGCATTTTTAAATTCATTATAGCCAACTGTTCGCTCTTTGGTTGAGCCATCCGAAGGGGCTTTTTTTATGCTTTCTTCTGATGTAGCTTTTTCTTCACTACAAGACAGTAAAGAAATGATTAAAAATAGAAAAAGGAAAGGGAGCGTTAACTTAGTTTTCGACATAATAGGTTTTCGTTTTGAGAACAAAGTTATATAGCTAAACTTTACAGAATTAAAAAATATTAAAACCCCAGCAAGTCCTGCATTCCAAAGCAGCCCCGCTTACCAATAATCCATTCTGCTGCCTGGATCGCTCCTCTGGCAAAACCCTCTCTGGAATGGGCTGTGTGTTTAATTTCAATAGTATCAATAGCCGAGTGATAGGAAATCTGATGCGTTCCGGGTACTTTGTCAATTCTTTTAGAGATAATTGGAAGATGGGTTTTGGATGTAGGAGTGTCATTGACCCAGGATTTTTTCCTTTGGATGTTTTCTAGAATTCCTTCTGCTAATGTAATGGAGGTGCCGCTTGGCGCATCTAGCTTTTGAACGTGATGAATTTCCTCTGTTTCGATTTCATATTGAGTTCGGACATCCATCATTTTTGCCAAAAATTTATTTAATGCAAAAAAGATATTGACTCCAATGCTATAATTGGAAGCGTAAAAAAAAGCCCCTTTTTTTCTTTTGCAAAGTTCCTCTATCGCTGCTTTTTTTTTCAGCCAACCGGTAGTTCCGGAGATAGTCGGGATACCCGCCGCTAGACATTTACGAATGTTGTCGAATGCGTCTTCTGGTCGAGTAAATTCAATGGCCACATCTGCCTTTTGTAAATTTTGAGCTGTAAAATCAGAATAATTATCTATATCGATCTTTAAAACCACTTCGTGTCCTTGCTCTAGTGCCATTCGCTCAATGGTTTTACCCATTTTGCCGTATCCGATGAGTGCTATTTTCATAATTTTTAATTCAGTCGAATTTCGTCCTGATTGCCGTCAAAGAATTTATATTGATTGATGTGAAAGTTATGATCGGCATTAATTTTTATCCATTTATGGTGTTTTCGATACCATTTCAAGGGGTAGCTATTCCAAAAACCTTTTTTCAAATAGGATTCTATGTAGGGGTGAACTTTCAAGATGATTCTGGATTTGGGTCGAGACTGTATAATAAACTCCAAATCGCGATCAATATCATCCGTTAGTAAGATTGTTGCATTAACTTTCCCTGACCCTGTGCAAGTCGGGCAGATTTCGGCTGTATTTATTTTTACCTCTGGTCTTACTCGCTGTCGGGTTATCTGCATGAGCCCAAACTTGCTCAGTGGCAGAATAGTATGCTGAGCTCGGTCTTTTTTCATCGCATCTCGAATCGCTTTCAACAATTGTTTTCGGTGGTCACCATTGCGCATATCAATAAAATCAACAATGATGATTCCTCCTATATCCCGAAGGCGGAGTTGGCGAGCAATCTCTTCAGCCGCTTCCAGGTTTACTCTCAACACGGCTTGTTCCTGGTTGGAACTAGGGGTTTTGGGGCCACTATTTACATCAATGACGTGCATGGCCTCTGTATGTTCTATGACCAAATAAGCACCACTGCTCATCGTGGCAGTTTTGCCAAAAGAAGCTTTTATTTGGCGAGATACCCCGTAGGCATCAAAAATGGGTTTATTGGACTTATGCAAGTTGACAATTTTTAGCTGGCTTGGTGCTATGGAGCCAAGGTAGCTTTTAATATTTTCGTATAAATCTTTATCATTGACCACAATTCTATTAAAGGAATCGTTGAGTACATCCCTCAAAATGCTAGAGGCTTTGTCCAGCTCGCTCAAGAGTTTTATAGGAGGGGTGCTTTTTTTCATTTGATTAAAAATATCCTCCCATTTCTTGACCATTATCCGCAATTCTTCATGAAGGTCAGCGACTTTCTTTCCTTCTGCTGCCGTTCGGATAATCAGTCCAAAATTCTTGGGCTTAATACTTTCCGCCAATAATTGTAGGCGTTTTCTTTCTTCCGCATTGCCTAATTTTTTGGATACTGCCACGACATTTGAAAAAGGAGTAAGCACCAAATAGCGACCGGGAATAGTAATTTCACAACTCAATCGGGGCCCCTTAGTGGATATGGGTTCTTTCAAAACCTGCACCAAAAGGGCCTGCCTCTTTTTCAATACCTGATCCACCTTTCCGGTTTTGAGTATCTCTGGTTCTAATTTAAAATTATCCAGCATGGGAGTGGAAAGCCCTCCCGAAATGACCCCACTGGTGTATTTGAGTAACGATTTAAGTTTTGGCCCCAGGTCGGTGTAATGCAGGAAGGCATCTTTTTTGTGGCCAATATCCACAAAGCCCGCGTTTAGACCGGGCATCAGTTTTCTGACTCTGCCCAGAAAAATATCGCCAACGGTAAAATTATTATTGGTCTTTTGAAAATGTAATTCTACTAATTTAGAATTTTCTAATAGGGCAATTTCTACTTCTGTTGGAGTAGAATTGATTATAAGCTCTTTTTCCACAGTAAAGGTAACTTTTAACTGTACCTGATGGGAGATGAATAAGGCTGACCAAATGAAAGTTGCCAAACTATCTACCTAGTGGATTTTTCGAAAAACTCAGGAGTGATCAAATTATTTTGGAAAGAAATACTACAATGAGACTATGCCCAGTCTTTTTAATATTTTAGGACTGCTTTAAGAAAGTCCAAATGTTTCAAATCAAGGAAGCAATTTAAACCTCGCCAAAAATGCCAAGCCTTCCATTCTTATTAGGCTTTCATGACGAGCGTCAGATTTATTTTTTGAACAGCGTTAAATTCCTTTCTTTTGGAGTATTTTCCTCCTTAAAGGATTGGGCGTCTATGCAGAAGAATGACAAAGTTTTCAACCTTGTAACTCGCCCTTGCCCGCCAGAGCAAAATAATATCTGGCACTGCATTTCTAAATGCCATAAATTTTCGCCTTAGTTTTTTGCAAAAGAAACAGCATCGAATCCATTAGGAGCAAGCTTCTTATTCACATCAATTATTGAGCTACTCCAAACTATTTTTATATCCCGAGTTGTTTTTAAAACCCACTGATACCAAGTAAGATGGTTATATTTTATCGGTTTTTCTTTTTGTGTCTGTTTTTGCGAAGCCGCTTTTTGCGTTTGTGAGTTGAAATTTTATGTCTTTTTCTCTTTTTACCACAAGGCATAATTTAAATATCTTTTTATTAAGTGATTAGTGACCCTCAACTTAATTTGCAAAGTACTAAGGACACTTTAATTACATTTTTCTAAATATAAAGCCGCTTTTTGCTGGTTTCCCTGTTCGCTGTACACCTGAGCGAGTAAGCAGTGGGCTTTTTTATTTTCGGGAGCAATTTTTAGGACGTTTTCCAGCCGCTCAATTGCCTTTTCGTATTGACCAGTCTGAATTGCCAACCTCCCTAGATTCGTCAAGATCATTGGTTCATTAGGATGTGCTTTATCTAAATCCAAGAGCATTCTAATGCCCTTCATTGGGTTATCTTTCAATGGATATTCAACGTAGCAAAGTGCCAAATTGATTTTTGGTTGAATTGCAACTGGATCCAGAGAAATGGCATTTTCAAAGGCAGCCGTGGCTTTTGACAAGGCATACTCCTTCACTTTTTCCTCAAAATCTCCTTTAAAGGTAGCAGCATAAGTCGTCCCCGCAATAGACCAAGCTTCTGGCGTATTCTCCAAATCCGCTACTTTTTCTGCATAAAAGCCCGCTATCGGAGCTTGTCCCAATTCATACCATTTGCCAGATAATTTTTTCAATAAAGCTATTTTTTCCGATTCCTCCACTGCCCGTTCTATTGCTTCTTCAAGCGTTAGAAACAAGGATTTTTGTTCCGTTGTCAAATCGCTCTGAACATTCCTGATCAGATTACTAATATCCGTAATTTCCGTTGAAATCGTCCGCTTTCGTTCAATACTAACAAACTTTTTAGGTTTGGGGCTAAAGCCAAAATAGAGCAGGCAAAATAATCCTAAACCAAAAATAAGCACTAAAGATTGAAATCTGGACATTCCTCTTAAATTAAAAAAACTCAAATTCAAATCCCAAAAAGCGCCTGCAAAGGTACGAAAGTTTCTGATTAATTACCGGAAGTGCCTCAAAGTAATAGGGTTTCTTGCTGATTCTTCGATTATTTCATTTCCTTTTTCATTGAGGTTTTCCAGTTCCTTTCCAGTATTCAAAGTAGTTTTTTCTATTGCGATTTCTTTCGCATCATTTAAAATCTGGGCGATTGCATAAATAATTTTATTCTGGTTTTCATAATCATTTTTTATTCCAAACCTTCCTTCTTTTACTTCTTGATTATATCTTGCAGTTAATACGATTATTTCTTTGTCAAGTTCTTTATCACCTATTTCTTCAATAAATTTTTCTAATTGGTTAGGGGCGTTTTCAAATCTCACCTTTTTTATTAGTTCTCTTATTTCTCTGACCTTATCGTGTATTTCCGTGAAATTCATTTTTTCTTTTTTTCTTGGTTGGCTGGAACGGTCAAGGGTCTGCGCTGGGTTGGGCGGAGAGAGAAATTTGCTATTGTTGTGCAACGTTTTAATTTATTTTTTCAAACTTCGAAAATGATTCAAACCACCAATTTTTTATTTCTTTGTCGTATCATCATTTTCTAATTTGTTTCTATTCCTAATAAACAGTTCTTTGACTTTCCGCCATTCTTCTGTGGCTATTTTCCAATAATT
>CBDCUO010000029.1:0-7642 GCA_965222705.1 Saprospiraceae bacterium
TTAACGATTGAGCTATCAGATGCAGCCTCGTCCCCTTCACTTGCTAGATAGGATGAATATCCATATAATTTAGAATTTCCAATTTTATGAGACAAATCTTGTATTTTTCTCTTAATTATCCCCGTATTCATTCTCAAACGTTCTGAAGCAATGATATAGTGAGCCATATTGTCATTATAATCGTCTTCAAGCATATATATTTCATGTAGTTTATCCTTATAGCTTTTTCCGTCAGAGTGCAATTGGATCACTTTATAGTAATACTGAATGGCCGATTCATAATGATTTTTGGATTCTAAATATGCGATACTCTCTGAGCCGAGAATAACTTCTATTTCTTTTTCAAATCGCTCTTTCCAATCCTTCTTAGGATCATCAATAATTTCTCTAAAGTTCTTATACGCACAACACCAGTTTCCCATTCGACTGTGGGCTACCGCAATAAACATGTATCCGATAACATAGCCTGGATCATATAATTTTATCATCTTTATTAACTCTCTTAAACAAAATAGAGCCTCCCGAATCAGGAAGGAAACTATATCATGAATTGACAACTTGCCTGATTTATTTCCGATAATATTTTTTAAGCTTTCTTTTGCTTCCGCAGTATCGCCCAAATTTCCTAACTTACTTCTTAATAACCCGCCTGCTTTCAGTATATTACTTTGTAAATTAAGTTAATTGACCTTTTTGAGCTTTGAATTTTCCTTCAAATCAAGGCGCGACGGAGCCTGATAGCCGTAGCTATCAAGGCGAGTACGCAACGAAGAGTTGGAGAAAAAGACATGTTCAAAAAATTAAGAAATTTAGTTTACAAAGTAATATGTTTTATTATAAAATAACATCGTTCACTTCGATATTTTAATTCGAGCATTCTCAAATAGCGGTTATTCATAGAGCCATAGGAAGAAATGATACTTTTGCTTAATTTAAACTCCTCAACAAATTTTTCAAGAGAGAATTCACCTAACTTCATCTTTATTCCTTCTACCAATATGACTACTTCTCTATTATCTGAAATATTATTTATATTGTTGTAAATAATATGGCGCTCTCTTTTTTTATCGTCAACAATTTCAAGTATTTCTCTGTATTTTAAAATTTGTGGCCTATTAGAAACTTCATTATTCCAAGTAGTAGCCTTAAATACTGCTTCTGCAATTTTTTCAATTTTTTTGAAATCCTGTTTGATAAAATCAATTTCCAAGAAATTGTATAAAGTTTGGTTTAATCTCCATACATTCTTCTTAAATTTATTATTTTTTCTCCTCCTTTTTGTTGGCTTATTTATTTCAATTAAATCCTTAATGACATAAAGAATCTTAATCAAATTTGTAGCATAGTAGGAGTTATGCCCTGCTCTTTTATAAAGTGCTGCTGCCAATTTATATATGTATAAAACAGTTTCAGCACTATACAAAGACGTGCCGACAATTTCTCTAAACTTTCTAATGTTCTCCAATCTATTCTTTTTTCCTTTTTTTTCAGGACTAGTAATATCAAGTACATCAAATTTTTGTTTTGGAATAATAAAATATTCCTTTTTTAAGGAAGCGAGAATACTATCTCCTATTTTGGAAACAACGTTAGCAATATAATACAGTCGATTGCTGCTGACCATATCAATACATTTGGGTAAAAGAAGGCCTGTACATAAAGCAAGCAAGTTATCTTTAAGATAAATGGATTCAAGTATAGGCTTTGTTTCTTTTTTTTCGATGACTTCCTCTTTTTCGATGACTTCCTCAATTCTGTTTCGATGATATTTTGTCAGGAAGTAAAGTGCGTTCCAGTAGTAATTAAAAGGTGCTAATGAAGGGAAGAAGTCGTACTCTCTTACAGCTTCTTTTTTGTATATGTGATTCTGTTGTTGTGAAATAGGGTTGTTGTAGGGGCATAATTCGTTAAATACATCTAGCCAAAAATCTTTATCTTTAAAAAATTTAGGATATTGACAATTTTTGTAATAGAGGATACTGCCAACATTATTATAATAGTCGGCTTGCAAAAAGTTCCTTCTGTAATTATCTAAACTATGGGAATTAACTTTATTATTATAAGGAACGATAGTTTTGCAAAATTCTGCCCGATTTTTTCGAAGATTTACATAAGTAATTCCGTCCATACGAGTCTTTTCCGTTACTCCTAAGAATGCTACAAAGGGCATACTTATTAACTGAATAGTTCTATGGTCTCCTGATTCTTTAATGCTTGCGTGTTTTTTTCTTTTCTTTTTTTTCTTACTAACTATCATTCTCAAATATTGTCGAGTATCCAACATTAATGTTTTATATAGGGAGAAGGCTGAATCAAAAGCCCTAATTTTTTCCAGAGTTAGTCCAAGTTTAAGTTGGTTTCGGAGCCACAATAAAAACTGATGACGGGTGATATTCCTCTCTGAAATTGCATTAGGAAATCTCAATGTTTGAATGGACTCAGTATAGAAGATGACCGCTTCGTCGTATTCTTTATCGTAGAAATGTAAATCGCCTAATATCGTTTGAATAAAACAGAGCGAATGGACAAATTGATTGTTTCCTTTTTTGGGCATGTAATTTCTGTATTTCTCTCTTAGTTCAATTAATTTCTTTTTGTAATGTCGTTTAGTCGAAAGTGATTCATCCAATGTAAAATTAAATGCAGCAGAACTCAAATCAGATGTTTTTGATAAATACATTAACTCTCGCCTTACAATGCTTCTAAATCTATAATCAAAAATGCCACTTACTGTATTACGTATATAGTTTAAAGAGTAAAACTTCATCAATTCTTCAATAAACTTTCTTAGGTTGGGTTCCCTGTTAACCAGTACTATCTCTGGTATTAATTCGAGGTTTCTCCAAGAAAATCCAAAAGGATGAAACTTTAGGATATGGTCAATGATAAAGGAGGAAGAAAATAATAACTTATCTCCTAAAGATTTTAAATGACGACTATTAGCTATCAGATATGGGCGATATAAATTAGAAGTTAATCCAATTTCATATTGTGTATTAAAGCCAAATTTTAGAAATAGTTTTTTACTTGAAGTTTCTAAAATTTTCTCTTTTTTTTCATGTAAAACGACAACATTGTCCTTGAAAAACGAATCATCAATCTTAGGAATGTTCACTATTAACTTTTCTGTAAGCGCAGTTAGTTTTTTTGGCGTCCCATTACTTCTGTACGTTAGAAAAACGATATAATTCTGTAAGGTAAAAATAACTTTATAAGCTTGTTTTCTTATTTCTTCATCGTTATTTGCATCTGAAATATTCTTCTCATTATCTGGGTCAAAAATTAAACAATCTTTTTCCTCTGACGGCTTTAGCTGCTTGCGTAGTGCTTTTAAATTGGCGTTTTTAATATTTTGTTTTTCCTGTAGGTTATTTAATATAATATTGCATAAATATGCTTCTGTCATTTGAGTAACCCCTCCGCCATTTCCAATGCCAGTCGTATCTTTGAAAAAACTATCTATATAGATTACATCGTTGAAAATGCTACTATAAAAAGAGTCACGGTCGGCTATATCAGCAAGGTCAGCATCAAACATTTCTCTTCCTCCGATAAAAAAGAATTTAGCCCTGACCACATTTAAAAAACCTTTCAAATTAGCTAATAAAGTAGCAACTGCCTCTTGTCGTTGTCGAAAGCGACTGGTTTTGCGGATATTAATAGTCGTATCTAGTGAAGGATTAGTCAGTTCTCTTTCTTGAATATTGCTGTTGCTATGAGGTTCTATTTTATCTAATTCGTCAATGATAAAAGCAAATCGTGGAATTCCCCATTCTTTGTTATCTCTTATTTTATCAATATCATCTAAAATGTTTCTAAGCTGATCTTCTGCTTCTTTTGAATTAGCGATTGGGTAAGCGACCTCATCCTTGTTAGAGTATATGCCTAAAGGCATTGCAATTCTTGTTAGGCCTTTTGTGATTCCCGTGGTGATGTTAGGATTGAGTTTTAATTCTTTTCTTGAAGTTACCTCTCCACTCATCCGATTTCTTAGACTATTTAATTTGGCTAAGACACTTTCATAGGTCGGAGTAGAGTCTTTTTTGCTTGAAAGATTTATCTTTGATAATATAAATTGCCATAAAAAATAAATTTTTCTATCAAATAAAGGACGGCTAAATTCGTATTTGTTCTCTAACCAATACTCTTCAATTTGTATGGTCATTCTTTTCAGAACATCCATTTCATTAAGGCCTTCTTGGGAAAGGTTGATTTCGAATTTTTTGTACCTCTGGGACTCCTTTTTTCGTTCTTCCTTTGAAAGAAAATTATTAACGTAAGTATAAAGTTGAGAAACAAAATCTATTGAGTGTGCTACAAATTAGTGGAAAATCTATGTCAAGCAGCAATAGCTAGGTTAATTTTCCTATTTTTTCTTTCGATGAAATTGATGAAATCAGGTAAATCTTCATTAAGTTTTACGGCTCTAATATCCATCATATTTTGAGCACCTGTAGAAGACCACCTCATCCCACTTAATTCCATACGGTCTTTGACTAAATGTTTACAATTAGATTCGACTAATGCCGAACTGACAGGATAGCCTTTTTGAAGATAATCATGATAATTCATTTTATGCTGGTGGTTGGTCAAATAAGTAATTGCTTTTTGTAGCTTTTCTTGCTTGCCCTTACTCAAATCTAACTTATCTCTCTGCTTACTCAAATCAGCTATCACTTTTTTCGTTTTTGAATTTAGTAAATCCTCCCGTACGTCTTTAACCCAATCGGTTCGCAATTTTGACCCTTCTCCCAATACAGCATTGGCACAATCCCATACATATTCACTCACATGAATGATGTCCAAAATAATACCATCAAATCTATCAGACAAACCATGTTTATTGACCGATGCAACCACCTTATCCTCTAGCCCAATCCCTGCATCTATTGGAACTACAAATCGACTTTGAGGATGATTTATCATAGATTTAATACGCTTGATTCCATAATCAATGCATTTGTCTTGGTCGGCTAAAAATGCTCTACGATGAATTCCTTGATGCCAACGATTCCCATTTTCTTTGACCTTTTCACAAGCAGAGGAATCAGCTTTGTTAGGTCCCTCATATTCCATTAAACCACGGATAATGGAGTCCACTTCCCTTTGTTTTGGTTCAAAATAAGAAATCACTCCAACGGTAGCCATTTGTTTAATCCCTCTTTTTTCCCCTTTACCTAAGCGTTTAGGTTCTTTGGGTTTTGTTTTATCAAGTGGCTTGATTTTAGGGACACCTTTGCCGTCAAAAGAGGCACTAAAACAAACGGCACCTATTGGCTTTTCTATCTCCTTT
This sequence comes from Saprospiraceae bacterium, assembly GCA_965222705.1. GTDB lineage: Bacteria > Bacteroidota > Bacteroidia > Chitinophagales > Saprospiraceae > JAFMDF01. The sequence continues at coordinate 5,294 of CBDCUO010000029.1, forward strand.
TGTTCGTAGTACTCATCCACTTCGACTCCTAAACAGTTTACGTTACGCTTTGAACCAACATCGGTTAAACCCAAATCTAGCAAACTATTTAGCGTCTTTACGCTTTCTCTAAAATTTATATGGGCTGCATTGGCACTCGTCAGTTCTTGAAGATTGTAAGACCACAACTCTTTGGGCATATCCAAATATTCATCGACCAAGTACAACATCCCTCTTTGGTCGCTATGAAAACTTGGTCTTGTAAAGGTGATTAAGCCAAATAAACTCAGGTATTTACGAGTACGGTTGCCTGCATTTTTTAGTCGCTCACCTGATTGGATAATTGGGGATTGACCCGTATTTTGACGTACTTTCAATTCAATGACAAATTTCAGTAACATCAAGCATAGAACTATTGCTTGCCTCAAATAGCCTTTTTCCATTTGTTTTATGCTTTGGTTTTTGAGTGGCAAATTGCTCAGTTAATGTACCTAGTTTTGACATTTCTGCTTCCAGTAGTTCGCCTAATCTTTTTTTTCACTATCTTGCATTGGGAGTTTTTTTGATTTTTTTGAAATTTTTTCTACAAATCAAATTTACAAATTCATCTCAAACTCCCACTTTCATATTTGTTTTCCACTAATTTGTAGCACACTCAAAATCTATAGTAAACAATATAAGAGACAGAATTAGGTAAGAAAATAATATACTAAACAATATTGCATAAATTCCACTGCCTTTAGGAAAATAGGTTGATTGCATCAAAATAGGTAAAATCGGGATAAGTTGTAAATTCAGGGATGGATTTACAAAAAATATTTTTCAAGCGTACCAGATTTTCGAGTTCAAGGACGGATCCGTCATCTGTTGAGTGAGATATTGATCATTAGTTTATGTGCTGTATTGAGTGGCGCTGAAGATTTCGAAGAGATTGCAGAATATGGTCGTCAAAAAGAGGATTTTTTACGACAATTCCTGGTTTTACCGAATGGGATACCGTCTCATGACACCTTTAATCGGGTTTTTCGCTATTTGGATGTATCTGCTTTTGAAACCTGTTTGGTCAAGTGGTCAAAAGAGATCATCGACCAATTAACTGACTATCAGGTTACTATAGATGGCAAAGTTTTGCGAGCTACCGGAGAGCAAGGTAAAAGGACAGCTGGACTTTGTTTAGTTAGTGCCTGGGTCAGCCAACATTGTCTTAGTCTGGGTCAGGTCAAAGTTGAACAGAAAAGCAATGAAAAAGCAGCTATTCCGAACCTGTTGAAGGACTTAGAAATAGCTGGTTCCTTAGTCAGTATAGATGCCATGGGGTCTGATCGGAAAATAGCTGGTAAGATTCGCCAAAAGCAAGCAGATTATTTGCTAGCCTTAAAGGAAAATAATAAAGGTTTGTACGAAGAAGTGCATGATTGGATGGTAAACAGGACAGCAAGCTTTGAAAAAGCCACTCAAGTGGATTTGGTTGGTGGAAGAATAGAACAACGAACTACCTATGTTTGTGACTATCTGGAGTTTATTGATGAGTTAAAGAATTGGCAAGATGCCCAAAGTGTCATTATGGTAGAATCAAGGCGTACTTTTAAAAAGAACCTGACAAGGAGACCTTCAAAAGGCGCTTCTATGTCAGCAGTAAAAAGGAAAGTGCCGTTTATTTAATGATTGCATCCGTCATCACTGGAGTATTGAAAACCAGTTACATTGGTATTTAGATGTCGTCTTTCGTGAAGATCAGCAACGAGTAAAACAAGATAATGCACCAGAAAATATGGCAATCCTGAGAAAAATGGCTTTACATTTATTACTGAAAAATAAAGGAAAAGATAGTCTCAAAAAAGTTAGGAAAAGAGTCGCTTGGAATGAGTTAGCTCTTATCTCAGTCCTTCAGACTTTATTTTGATGCAATCAACCTATTAGGAAAATAAGAATTCATTAAAAAGTTTTCTATTTTAAAGCACCTAAAATCACTGCAAAAACTTTTATGGTCAAAAAAATAGAATCCAAATCCAATAAATAAACAAGTGATAAAAATTGCTTTAAAAAAATTCCATGTGGCATTTGAGACCCTATCGCTTGATATTCCCTTGTAAATAATTAATTTTGAACAATTGGTCATTATAAATATAAGATAAACTGCTAATGCAAGTAAATAAGTATAAATCTTGAATGCTCCGAAAATTCCTGCCTCATATAAAATTATAAGCCCCATTTCTATTACTAAAATTCCAATTATCGTCCCCCACTCACACTTATCAGATAATTTTTTGTCGTTGGGTTTATTATTCTCATTTTTTGAATAGTCTAGAGGAAGGAATAAGCTATGAACGATCAAAAGAATAAATCCCACGGAAATAAAATTATAAAAAA
>CBDCUO010000030.1:0-5196 GCA_965222705.1 Saprospiraceae bacterium
AAATGTAGGAACAGATAAGTTTACACTAGAAGTCATTGCCTCTGAGGGGCGAATAGAAGTGATTTTAAATGATGAAGAATCAGTGGTTTACGATGATATTCACATGGAGAAATGGGGCATCTTTGAAAACTACTTCAAAGCCAGGAAATTACTTGGGAACAAGGGATGAGGGTAGCTTTGCTAGGGTTAAGTATTATGATTTAGTTGTAAGTCATTGATGATATAATTGCATTAGCGTTAATAAATTTAGTTTCATACGTTGAGTTAATGAATCAGTATAGCTGCTTGGTTTAATTAGGCAGTTATACTGAATTTTTAAGAAAAAAATCAATATCCATATTGAATAAAATCATTCAGTTTTTAAAAGGAATAGGTCCAGGCATTTTTGCCATTGGCTATACAATTGGAACGGGTAGCGTTACTTCAATGGTTGTAGCAGGCAGTCAATTTGGCATGCAACTACTTTGGGTATTATTCTTAAGTTGTTTGTTTTCTTGGATAATGATGGAAGCTTATGGACGCTATTATTTGGTTACAGGCGAAACAGCCTTATATAGCTTTAAAAAGCGATTAAAACTAGGAAAAGTCATAAGCTGGCTGATTATACTCGGCATTTCTTTTGGACAATGGAATTCGCTAATCGGCATTTTGGGCATTTCCTCGAATGCAATTTTTGAAACCTTAGCCTTGTTTTTTCCAGTAATCGCAGGGAATGAGTATTGGGCGATTTTAATCATTGCAGTACTGATTATTTGGCGTCATGTACACCGTTCTGCTAAAAGGTAGTTATAATCTATTTGAAAAAACATTAATTCTATTTGTGTCCTTAATGGGCATTTCTTTTTTATTATCGTTCTTTGTGGTATTACCTCCACCAAAAGCCGTTATGGCAGGCATGATACCAAGTATTCCAGAAGTAGAGGGCGGGCGGATGTTGGTAGCCGCTTTTGTAGGAACAACCATGGCAGCAGCCACTTTTTTATCTCGTCCACTTTTTATACAAGGTAAACAATGGACTGAAGATAATCTACAAGACCAACGATTGGATGCTATGTGGGCGGCCATCCTAATTTTCTGCATTAGCGGGGCTATTATGGCAGTGGCAATGGGTGCGTTTTTTCAAGAAGGCAAAGTAGTAACTAGGGTATTGGACATGGTAGAAACTTTAGAACCTATTGCTGGCAGATTTGCCATCGTTATCTTTTTTATGGGCACTTTGGCGGCAGGTTTATCCTCCATTTTTCCCATTTTGATGATCGCCCCTTTATTAATTGCCGATTACCAAAAAGGAGAATTGGATCTTAAATCTACGCAGTTTAAAGTGCTTACAGGCATTGCTTGTTTGATTGGATTGACGGTTCCTGTTTTGGGTGTTAATCCCCATTAATGCGCAAATCTTAACACAGGTATTTAATGTTTTTGTGCTGCCTTTGGTGATAATAGGAATGATGATTTTAATCAATAAGAAATCCTTAATGGGTGAGCAGCGAGCAGGCTTAGTTTTGAATATAGGAATGGGCGGTGCTTTGCTGTTTGCTTGTATTATTTCTTGGAATGGTAGTATTGCTATACTAGAAAATCTTAAATAATCCTTACATGCAAAGAAGAACTAATTTGAAAATACTAGGAAGGGAAGTAGATTTGAAATTATTGCAAAATCATATAAAATCACTAGATATAAAAGATTTTATTTATGTCCAAAAAGAAAATAATTGGGATGTGAAAAATGTGCCTATTGGGGAAGGAGTAATTGATTTTAAAAAATATTTTCATTTGTTGAATGAACTATCTATCCATGCCCCCATTTCCCTTCATGCAAAATACGATTTGGGAAGAGCCAATCATGGCGCAAGAAAATTAACCATACCAGCAGAAAAAGTGATTGTTGCTTTGAAACAAGATTTGAATCGCTTAAAAACTTTGATGCAATAACACGTAGTGGCAATTATTGAAAAAATGAATTAAAAATGAACAAAACAAACAGCATATCATTAACATGCTTAATTCTTGGTGTTTTCCTACTATTCAATAGTTGCTCTAATGCAACCAAAGTACCTAGTACCTCAACAACTCAAAAAATTACATACCCAAGTGACCTCATTCCATTCTTCAATCATTTTAAATTGATTTTAGGGGATGGGTCTAATGTTGGTTTTCCAATCAATTTTGAAAACAAAGATTTCTTTTATACCAAAAATGATGGCAAACAGAATTGGGTAGTTTATAAAACACCCAATGCAGGGAATACCCACGGAACTTCAAGCAACACCAGAACCGAATTAGCGCAATCGAAAAAATGGTCTCCAATGTCGGATGCTAAATTGACGGGTACCTGTAAAGTGCTGAATGTTTCTGCTACGGGCGATGCTCGTGTAGCGGCTTCTTATTCTGTGGTTATTGGTCAGATTCATAGTGCAGATGGTCATGAAAATGAACCTTTTAAATTATTTTATAAGAAATTTCCAGGTCATAAAAAAGGTTCTGTTTTTTGGAATTATGAAATCAATACTGCGGGCGATGATAATTCTAAAAGATGGGATTATTCTTATCCGATATGGGGCTATGATATGTCTGTAGTCGGAACAAATTCAACTGACTTTCCGCCAGAACCTGAGGATGGAATTGAATTAGGAGAAGAATTGAGTTATGAAGTCGAAGTAAAGAATGGTGTAATGCGTTTAAAGTTTATGAGTGAAGGGCACCAAACTAAAACATTTACAAAAAATTTAATCCAATCAGAGTATGCCACAAAGGCGGATATTCCTGAGCAAGTAAAAAAATTGTTTGTGCCAATTGGTCAAGACGGGGTAGAGCGAGCAAATGCCTACGCTGAGGAAGGACTATTTTTTAAACAAGGTTCTTACAATCAAACAAATGGAAAAGACCCTATTGTAAAATAAAGTCTGGTGCGCTGGTGCGGAAACGCATGGGGGCAATATTCAAAAACAATATGCAACTGGAAACTATGCGGAAGTTTGGTTCAAAGAAGCCAGCATTTCTATTCCTGATAATGCCATATCGAATGAAGGATATTTCACTGCTAATGATGGTTTGAGTAAAAAAACTGTTTACCCTCACGAGGTTATTCCATTTATGGATAAATTTAAAATATTGATGGGAGATGGAACGCGTGTTGAAGACCTCACGGAGTTCGAGCATAAAGATTTTTTCTATACCGTAATTGACGGAACGATGCGTTGGGTAGTTTATAAAACACCCAACTCTGGAGTCACTTCAAAAAATTCCAGTAATACGAGAACAGAGCTACATGAAAAAAGAGAATGGACCCCCGAACAAGGAGGCAAATTGACAGGCACCTGTAAAGTTATGTACGTTTCAACTTCTGGTGATGCGAGGGTGGCGGCTTCCTATTCCACCGTAATAGGGCAAATCCATAGTGGAGAAGGCCATGAAAATGAGCCTTGCAAAATATTTTATAAAAAATTCCCTGGTCATACTAAAGGATCTGTTTTTTGGAATTATGAAATCAATACCGCAGGCAACGACAATTCAGGAAGATGGGATTATTCAACGGCTGTTTGGGGCTACGATATGTCTGTGGTGGGGTCAAGTCCGACAAATTTTCCCGAAGAACCGAAAGATGGAATTGAGTTAGGAGAGGCGTTTAGTTATGAAATAAATGTCCATGAAGGAATTATGTATCTGACCTTTACAAGTGAAGGTCACGAAACTAAAACCTTTACAAAAAATTTAATTCAATCAGAATACACCACAAAAGCGGATATTCCTGAACAAACTCAAAAATTATTTGTGCCAATTGGTCAAGATGGAGTAGAGCGCAAAAATGCCTATGCAGGAGAATTGAATTACTTTAAGCAGGGAGCTTATAATCAAACAAATGGAAAAGACCCTAAAACAAATATGGTTTGGTGTGCAGGGCGCAGAAACATACAATGGCGATATAGCTAAACAATATGCTAATGGTAGTTATACAGAAGTTTGGTTTAAAGAGGCAACGGTTGGTATGGGTTCAGCTCCTAAAAAATAAGTGTATTTTGAAATTATGACTAGCGCTTTGTAAACTAAATTTCTTAATTTTTTGAACATGTCTTTTCCTCCAACTCTTCGTTTCGTACTCGCCTTGATAGCTACGGCTATGGCCAGCCGACCCGTTTCGGTTCACTCACTCAAAAGCTCATCGAGCTTTTGCCCTTCGGGTTCGTTCGCTCATGCCGCGCCTCGATTTAAAGGGAAATTCAAAGCTCAAAAAGGTCAATTAACTTTAATTTACAAAGTACTAGTAATGAAATATTCCGCCCAAAGTATGAGGCATGGACATTTTGATAAACTGGTTTATTCTCTATATGATGAAACAGGCGAAATTATGCAGGATTATGGAGCGGCTCGGTGGGTCAATATTGACCAAAAAGGAAGCGGTCGTTATTTAAAAGAAAATAATACTTGGGCCAAGCAGAGTATCGCCCATAATACCTTAGTTATCAATGAGACTTCTCATTATAATGGAGATATTAGAATTGGTGAAAAACACAACCCTGACCTTTTTTATTTTCATGGCGAAGGGAATGTACAAGTGGTCAGTACTACATCCAAAAATGCTTATCCCAATAGCGATTTGCAGCGAACGATGGTTTTGGTAAAAGATGAAAATTTTCGTCACCCCATTTTAATAGATGTTTTTAAAGTAGAGACGTTAAATTCTAATGTCTCTAACATACCAGAAAATAGTCAATTTGATTTACCCGTCTGGTTTCAAGGGCATTTGTTGCTAACTAATTTCGATTACAAAACAGAATTAAGCCATTTAAAAACGCTGGGTGATGGTCATGGCTATCAACATTTATGGAAAGAAGCAGTAGGAAAATCAGAAAAAGAAAATGCACATATCAGCTGGTTTTCCAATGGCAAATTTTATTCGATGACGAGTGTGGTCAATCCAGAAGATGAATTGATTTTTGCTAGAATAGGTGCTAATGACTCCAATTTTAATTTAAGGCATGACCCTGTCTTTATTATTAGAAAGAAGGATGCCACTCAAGCTACTTTTGTTTCCATTATTGAGCCACACGGTGCCTACAACCCGGTAGCAGAAACAGCAGAACATCCTTTTACCAATATTGAAAAAGTAAGTGTAATTTATGATACTGCCGAATACACCCTTATCCAATTTAGTAATAAAGCGGGTAAGTTATGGACTTTAGTTTTAGCGCATCAAGA
>CBDCUO010000031.1:0-6387 GCA_965222705.1 Saprospiraceae bacterium
AAGCAATTCTTGAATCAAAGCTACGTTGGGGTGCTGGCTCACTTCGTTGTGAAAGGCAGCAAATTTGTCAAAAACCGCCTGCAATTCTTTCTTCTTTAGCCTGACAAAACCATTTTGATTACTCTCATATTTTGCTATATCCCGCAAAATAGCTGCTGTACCAAAAGCAGTATTATAATTTATTTTTGGAAAATGAACTTCGAGGGTTTTATTGCCTTTCGATTTTCGGATACCCAAACCGAAAGCCAAAGGTCGGGCATAATCAGCTCGCTCTTCCAGTTCTGCAATATGTTTTTCAAATGCTGCTTTTGTTCTCATTAAAAAAATGATTTAGGTTAAGCGTTTTTATAAAAAATTCTTTTTAAATTTTCCAAAAAGAACAAAAATAATCGAATATTTTTAACTTTTGCGCAACAATATGGTGCTGTTGTTTGGGCGTTTAGTTATTTTGACCATTATTAGGCTTATTTTTTGTAACAGACCAGCCGTATGCGAATCATTAAATGGACTTTCCTGATACTACTGATTACCTGCTTTGCATGCAGCACTGCTGGCGACCAAGTGGCAAAAGCCGTCGAAAAAAAAGCAATAGAGGTAAAGGCGGTTAAAAAAATAGCGGGTTTGCCACCCATTTATGAGAGCTTTTCAGACTTGGCTCCTGTATTTCAAAAGCAAACCGATACGGTCTATGTCATCAATTTTTGGGCGACTTGGTGCAAACCCTGCGTGGAAGAATTGCCTTATTTTGAAACCTTCAATCAGAAGTATTTGGATAAAAAGGTAAAGGTGATTTTAATTAGCCTTGACTTTAAGAAAAAGCTGGAAAGCCATTTAAAACCCTTTTTAGAAAAAAGGCAATTAACTTCGGAAGTGCTCGTTTTAATTGATCCTGATGCCAACACTTGGATCAATGAGATTAACCCCGAATGGTCGGGAGCCATTCCGGCAACCTTGGTTTACAAAAGAACGAAAAGTGCTTTTTTTGAAGCTGCTTTTGAAAGCGTGGAAGAATTGGAAGGGGTCGTGCAGCCATTTCTATAATATGATTTACATTAATCAGTTTCTAAATACAACAAATTTTTATTATGAAAAAAATACTGGGACTTTCTACTTTATTCATCTTTGCAGTAGGCGTATTAATTGCGATGACCTTCGTAAATGATAGTGGGTTAAAAATAGGTGATTTAGCACCTGATTTTGAGTTAAAAAACGTTGACGGCAAAATGGTTTCTTTGAGTGATTATGAAGATGCCAAAGGCTACGTGGTTATTTTTACGTGTAATACCTGTCCCTATGCTATTATGTACGAGCAAAGAATCATTGAATTGCACAATAAATATGCTGCAAAAGGCTATCCGGTAATTGCCATTAATCCAAATGATCCTGAGGTGCAACCTGGCGATAGTTTCAAAAAAATGCAAGAACGGGCAGCCAATAAAAACTACCCCTTTCCTTATTTAATGGATACCGATCAAGCCGTTTTCCCGAAATATGGCGCAACCAGAACGCCCCACATCTTTTTGTTGGATAAAAACAAAACAGTCCAATATATTGGTGCTCTGGATAATAATGCACAAGATGCCAGTGCGGTCACTAACAAATATGTAGAAACAGCTATACAGGCTTTGGAGGCGGGAAAAAAGCCGGAAGTAACCTTCACTAAAGCGGTCGGGTGTAGCATTAAAACCAAGCGAAAGTCTTAATGGAATCATTCAACTAAATGTACCTACTAGTGGTGCGAATGAGGAGTAAGAATAATGTTATGAGCTTTTAACTTTAAAAAGACTGAAAATAAGATCCTTTTTATTCTGAAATTGGTAGAGAAACTGAAAACTGCTTCATAAGTGTCTGATTATCAGTGTTTTCAAAACAATGCTCCTACTCCTAATTCGCATTAGTGGTTCGAGATATAAATCCTTGACCCAACGTTTTACTTCCACCCAATAAAGGGAATCAGCATGGGTACTTTTTTCTTGTAGTCCGAATACTGCTCCCCGAAAGTATTCAATAAGTCTTTTTCCTCCAGATACTTTACGGCTATAAAAATATAGAGACTGGTAACAATTGCAAAAAATAAGCGACCAATGGTCATCGTAGGAGCTGCCCAAAACATAATCAAAAAACCGGTCATAATCGGATGGCGAACAAGCCCATAAAAATACCCTGTTTTAAAATCGGATTTGCTCGAAATTTTGCCGGTTAGGTTTTCATAAACCTGTTTTAAACCAAACAAGTCAAAGTGGTTGATCATAAAGGTAGAAAGCAATACGACCAGTAATCCAAAGATGTAAATTCCGGTAATGATGTTTCTAAACATTTCATCTTCCACTTCCCAGACAATGGTTTTTATAGGTCGCCATTGCCAGTAAAGCAGTATCAGGGCAAGGCTGGAAAACAGTACAAAAGTGCTGCGCTCGGCAGCAGTTCCAATAATTTTAGTCCACCATTGCTTGAATCCTGGCCGAGCCATAATTGTATGTTGAATTGCAAAAACACTTAGTAGCAATGTGTTTATTAGCAACGCAGTCCCTAAACTTGATTCTGCGCCAGTATCAATGGATTTTGGCACAAAAAAATTGGCTATAAACCCAGCGGTGTACAAAAAGGTAAGGAAGAATACAATGTAGGAAACAATTCCATAAAGAAAAGTTAGTAATTTCATTTTTTGAAGTTTTATTATAAAATTGAAGTGTTTTTATTAGCAAACCAGCTGTGGCAATCGTTCTATTGAATTTTTGACCAGCTTTGCATCCCATCAATAATGAAGTCCATTGCTAGATTCCAGGCATCCATCGTCTTTTCGGTCTTTTCCGTTTTTAGGATAGCTTCGATGGTTTCGAGCATAGCCGCTTTCACGACTGGATAATGCTCGGACTGCACCCCGTACCGAAGGTGATTCTTTCCCAATTTTTTCAAACCGAGTAGGAGGTATTCTGGACGGGAAAGAGCATAGACGATTCCGCCGAGCATATGGGTGAGCAGCCTTCCCTGATCTATAAGATTTTTTTTAAACAGGCTTCTAACAGCAGGTGCTTTCTGAAAAACCTTCTCATAAAAAAGGGCGGCAAAACGATCTTCTTCCTGCAATAAAGAATGAAGCGAAGCCTGGAGTTCTAACTGCAAGTCCAGCTCTTTAAATCCAAGTATTTCGAATAATTCGATCCGATCCTCTTTACCTGCGACCAAAGAGCTGAAAGTATTTCCAATTATTAGAGAATCAGGCACAGCATTTTTAAAAACAGCTTTTGAAATCAGTATTTTTGTGCTTGTTGTTTTGGTTTGTGCCTGAATTCGACTAGCAACGTTCACCGGATCACCAATGACCGAAAACTGGCGGTGGGTCGGATGCCCCAAATGCCCCACATAAGCCATTCCGAAATTGATACCTATACCAGATTCCAGTTTGGTGTCAAAGTCTTTCAATTCGATTTTATTAAGCCGCTCTAGAGCATACTGCATGCCCAACGCTGCCCGTATAGCATCTGTGCAGTTCTTTTCGCGAGTGCCTCCAGCCGTTCCGAATACGCCCACAATTTCATCGCCTACATATTGATAGATAATTCCGTTATTCATTAAAATTGGGTCGCCGAGAGCTGTGTAAAATCGGTTGAGTAAAAAGGCTATATCAAAATTCATATTTTTGGAAGACAGTTGGGTAAAATTTCTCAAATCACAAAAAAGAATGGCAATGGGCCTTTCCTCTGGGGAATCTTCCGGTGCTAACTCCAACTGTAATTTGTTTACCTCCGCACTTGACCATATTAAGCGGTGAACCTTGACGGACCCTTTGGGGAAGGCTTGACAAGCCAGCCGAATAGAGGAATCCCACTTTCTGGCAAAAGCGGTTGCCTTTTCCGATTGGGTTGGGGGGTTGAGATTTTGATGCCCTTCCAGAACTCTCACTCGGCAGGTCGTACATTTGCCATTTCCGCCACATTCATGCAAATGAGGAATTTTATTGGCAATGGAGATATCCAGTAGCGAGCTATAATCATCTTCTATTTTTACCTCCTGATTGATGCTGGCATAGGTAATTGAATGGTTCATTTTGAGATTTTTTCGGCAATTTAATAATCTGAAAAAGAGGTTGGATCTTCCTTATCGAAGCCATACCAGCAATAAATTAAAAAGGATAAGCTCGCCCATAAAAAAGGGGCCATTGTTCTTAAGAAATTAAAATCCAACATGGCTAATAGGTTTGTGACCAAATAATCCAACAGCTTCTTCTCCCACTTTTAGGTCAAAGATGAGTGAATTTGCCTACTATTCCGCCTTTACTTTAGGATTCAGCAGAGCTTTTTGAGCATTTGCTTCTAAGTGATCTATCGTAATCGGCAAATTTATTTGCCAGATTCTCTAAGTAGAATTTAAACGTGGCAAATAAATTTGCCCCTTACGACTACGTAAATAGGGGCAAGAAAATGTTTGAGTCCAAATACACTAGCTTTGGGGTAGTAAAAGCAGCGTTTTAATTGATAGATAATTTTTTGGGAAATAAGCTTGGGATAGATTTTTGGTAAGAAATATATTTATCACCATATAACTGAACCAAATCTCGCTCTTCATATCGAATGCCTACCAAAATATAGAGGGTCATCCCCGTAGAAAAAAGAAGATGAGAAAGCGTCATAATGGGACTAGACCAAAAAGCAATTAAAAACCCCAAGTAAAGCGGATGCCGAATCAATTTGTACATGATGGGCGTTTGAAAAGGTAAGGGCTGGTATGCTCGCCTGCGAAAATGAGCTGCCAACTGACGAATACCCAATAAATCCAAGCCGCTAATGAGCGCGGAAGCACTCATCGTTAAAAACCAGCCTAGAAAAAAAATAGCATAAAACAAAATCCGTAACCACTCCGACTCAAAATTCCCATAAAACCAAGGGAATAGGTTGCCAGCAAAAAACGACTAAAATAAGAATCATCGAACTGGCCAAAACGTAAATCATTCGTTCAAACCCAAAGGGAATAAACCTTTTAATCCAATTTTTAAACCCTTTCTAGCCATCAGGGAATGTTGCAAACCAAATAGCAGTAGCAGGAAGGTATTTAGGGCAACTGCTTTAGGAATGGAGGAGTGGGATTGTAATTTATCCAACTGAAAGCCTGGTGAAATATTTCCAGTAAAAATAATTAGCAGTAGAAAACTAAAGGTAAATGCTACCAATATTGTTCCCGAACATAGTATGAATAGTAGTTTTTTCACCTGGTAAAAATAGCAAATCAGGTGAATTTTTTATCAAAACAATCGCATTAATTCTTCCTTTTTATACCTAGAAACTGGCACTTTCATATCGTTACTCATAATGAGATACCCACCGTCGCTTCGTATGAATTCAACAATATGCTCCGTATTGATTAAAAAAGATTGATGGGTTCGGAAAAAATGATGGTCTTTCAGAATTTCTTCAAAGTCTTTCAGTGTTTTGGAAATTAATTTTTTTCGCCGACCCTGAATATAAACATTGGTGTAATTATTATCTGCCTGACAAAGGACAATGTTTTTTGGATATACTAATTCAATGCTTTCCTTTGTCGCTAAAGCAATTCTTCTGTTGCTTATATCCTCTTTGTTCATATTTTGTAAAAGTACTTCCAATTGGGGTGGCAGTACATAGCTGTTGCATTTTTCTTTGTGCTTGACAATAGCCTCTTGCAATTCTTCCACCTGCACGGGCTTCAAGAGATAATCTAAGGCACTGTATTTAATGGCCTTAATCCCATATTCGTCATAAGCCGTAGTGAAGATCACATTAAAATTTATCGGTTTTAGTCGTTGCAATAATTCAAATCCATTTAACATGGGCATTTCAATATCCAAAAAAAGTAAGTCAATGGAGCTATTTTTAAGTAATTCAGCCCTTGTTCGGGGTCTGTAAAGGTAGCTTGTATAACGACTTCTTCAAGGTAATTTTCTATTTTCCACTTAAGCGTTTCGATAGAATGTTGTTCATCATCAATAATAATCGTTTTTATCATTTTGAGGTTTTTGTTATTATAATAAAAATAGGTGCTAATGAGAAAGTAGGTTGGATTTTTAGCATTTTGCTTTGGTTTCCTTTTCCGTGGTTACTAGGAGGAAGGGCAAAGACAAAAGAGCTACACCGGAATACTCAATTCCACCTTTGTTCCAATGCCTTTATTATTCTCGTCGTATAAGTCATTGATTACCACTTTTGCATCAATACCGTGCAAAAATTTAAGTGCCTCTATTTTATCTTTGGTGATATTCATTCCAAAAGATTTCTTGTCTTCTTGGAGGTTTTTTTTCGGGTTTTCATTTTTACAGATTTTTTTCTGCCGATGCCATTGTCAATAATCGAACATTTTAACAGGCCGTTTTCTTCATCCAAGTTGTAGCATATAGTAATTTTTCCATCATCCTTT
>CBDCUO010000032.1:0-213933 GCA_965222705.1 Saprospiraceae bacterium
GCATGGCATCTATATTCCTTTTTGGACCTACGATGCGCATACCGAATCCGACTGGAGTGGACAAGCGGGGCATTATTATTATGAAACGCAGCGGGTCCGCATTAATGGGCGTATGCAGCGCAAACAAGTACGTCGGGTGCGTTGGCAGCATCGCAGCGGCCATTTAAGCCATTTTTTTGATGATATTTTGGTGGTTGCTTCTAATAGTTTGGAGCAGCGTTTTCTGGAAAAGATATTGCCTTTTAAAACGGAGGAGGTGGTCAACTTTGATCATCGCTTGCTCCTGGGCTGGGAGGCAGATATTTATAATATTGAGGTGGATAAAGGCTATGAAGTTGCCGATATGATTATGGATCACAAAATTCGGAATATGTGCGCTGCCCAATTGGGAGGGGATGAGCAGCGCAATTTGCATATTTCCAGCCAAAAATCAGATCAAACTTTTAAGCATATTATCCTTCCCATTTGGCTCTGCTCTTATACCTATATGGATAAGGTTTATCACTTTACCATTAATGGACAGACGGGAAAAGCAGGTGGTAAAAAGCCGATTTCCTACCTTAAGATCGGTCTGATGATAGGAATGTTTGTTTTGTTTTTGGTAGTCATTTGGCTATTGAGGGAATATCAGGTGTTTTCGTAATAGTAGGAAGAAATCCCGTTCATCCAGAAAAAATACTAGGCTGGTACGGCTTTTCTTTTCACTGGCGATAGAACTGGTAGGTTTAATTTGTATATTCAAGTTGCTAAAGTGTATCGTTAAATGGGTGATAGACAAATTGTTATGCTTTTTTAAACACTATTAGAAAGGTTCAATTCGTTCTATCTCTTAACTGTTTTCTTCAATTTCTCAGTAAATATTCTTACTCTTTCAAAACTTAAATAAATCTCAATGAAAACATCATGTCTAATTTCCTTTTTGGCCGTATTACTAACTACCGGATGTAGTTGTCATCATAAATCTATGCTTTCAGAATCTTCTACTCTCGATTTTACTCCAAAAGAATCTCAGCATTTGAATGATCCACCCACATCGGCTTCATTTTATTTTAATTACGATGGCACCAATTTTTCAATAGTTGATTCCAGACTGAGCAATGTAAAAGTGTCTGACTTTGATTTAGAAATAGATGGCTCATCTGTTCAGTCGGGCAAATCAAAACTCTTTGAAGTTCAGCTTTTTGACGCATCAGACGGTTTAATTGCTACTCACCTAGTTTCTGCACCTTCGACCTTGCGCAGTAATTTTCCTGATGATAACAATGCCACAATACTGCATAGTGAAGCACCAATTTCAGAGATTACTTTCCCCTTGAATATTAAATATGAAAAAAAGAAAATTCCAACTCATTTTTCCATTAAAGAAGTAAGCATAGCCAACGGGAAAGTTATACCCATTTACAAACAAAATACCCAGGGACAAATTTTGCAACTTGATTCTTTAATGCTTAAAAAAATAAAATAATGAAATCCAAAAAACCATTTGATCACTTAAAAAAAAACAAGCAAGCAATGAGGTTTGCCTTATTGGTTATGTTGTTATTGCCACTGGATTTATTAGCAGGGCCCGATGACGGGTCTTTTATTAGTTTTAACACCCTGTTTGAAAGTGGACCTACCAATGAAAAATACAATATTGTATTAATGGGGGATGGCTTTACAGAAAGAGAGCAGGATTTGTACAATAGTAAAGTGGTGCAGCTTTGCAGCAAACTTTTTGACACGCATCCCTTTTCTTCGATGAAATGCGCTATTAATTTTTACCGAATAAATATTGCATCTGTAGATTCAGGAGTGGATAAACCAGGAACTTGTGGAGATGTGGACGGTACGAGCGAAAATATTAATAGACGAACGCCATTAGATGCCTCCTATTGTTATGATGGGGAAAGACAAAGATGTATTTATGGAAGTGAAGCAATGGTCAGAAGCTATCTAGATGAATATACTCCCCTAGTATTAGGAGCGGAAAATGTAGTTGTGTATGTATTGGTAAATGATACGGAGCATGGAGGTTGTGCACTTTCCGGTTTAACTTTTGGTTCAATAGGAAATGGCTTTGAAAATACCTTTATTCATGAGTTGGGACATGCCATGTTTGACCTTGCTGATGAATACGATTATGGTAATGAAGGCCCTTATGAGAATGAAGAACCAAGCAGAGTAAATATCACTATAGCACAGAGGGAGATTAAATGGGGGGATTTAATTTTAGGGGGAACAGGCTTGCCGACAAGTACCTGTGCAAATGATAATCCGGATGGACAAGGTGATGATATCGTAGGCATTTTTGAAGGTGCCAACTATCATGACTGCGGCATATTTAGGCCTCAATTTACCTGTAAGATGAAAGTAAACCGAGAACCTTTTTGCTCTGTTTGTCGCAGGCGGGCAATCAGAGTGTTGAAAGAATATGCCTGTACTGTGACTTCTTTTAAATTCACAAACCTTTTAATTCGCAATGATCATGACCCTTGGCCAAAAGGAGATGGCGAAATTTATTTTCATTATACTCTGAGCAGTCCGGGAATAGTTATTACTAGAAGATGGCCTGGTAGCAATGGAGAATGGGATTTTGACGGTGGGCAAACCCGCAGTTTAAATAGTTTCTTTGCAGGGAGCTTACCCTCTAGGGGAACCCCTTCTATTAGCGTTCAAATGCGAGAAAGTGATTGGGGGAGTGATGATGTAGTGCGGAATGATGTCACTCTAAACCTTTCTTCGATAGGTAATTTTGAAATAGATGAATCTGAATGGAAACTAAATGGGCAAACTGTGTCCGCGAATTATCATGTGTTATTTGATTTTATTCATATTAAAAATGATATGGATAATTGGGCAGCAGGGGCAGGGGATGTCTTTATCGAATACACGATTCATTCAGGCGGTAATGAAATAAAAGGGAGATGGCCTTCTAGTGGAGATATTGGCATAGACTCTGGAGAAGCTAGAGAAATTGGAAAACTTGGTGGAGTACTTGCTTTTTCTGCTTCGTCAGGAGAAGTGAAAGTCCGAGTAAAAATCATGGATGCTGATAGCTGGTTTACTGGGGGGGATGATCTCATTGGGGAAGACGAATTTATCTTTAATAATTCCAGTAGCTTTGGCATTACACAAACCACCCATATTTTCGATAAGAATAACTATCGAATTACTTTAAGTGTGTATCAGTCGGGAAGTACGGAGGAGTCTTAATTCGGGGCGTTTATTCCTCCCCACTCCAACTGAATATAAAAAACGGCCAGATGATACCATCACCTGACCGATTATTACTAAACTTGGCTTGTCTAATCTAATAGGCTGTTAGCCACACTCTGTATGCCCACAACTCTTGCACATCAAGCAGCCCTCTTTATAAATTAACCCGTCTGGGTCTTCGCAACTTGGGCAGGATTTTTTTACTGCCTGTACGCCGTCGGGCACAAATTTCTTTAAAGCGCGGACGACTCCGTTTTTCCAGGTATTAATGTGGTCTTGGTCAGCGTTGAGGCTGGACACTAGGTTGACCACGTAATTTAAAGGCATACCGTGGCGTAGCACGCCGGAAATCAACTTGGCATAATTCCAGAATTTTTTATCAAAAGAACGGGACAACCCCTCCATGGTCACGCGGTAGCCATCTTTGTCCAAATATTGAAAATCATAGCGATTATGCCCTTCTTTGTCTTTTTCTTTGATAACCCATCCACTGGTTACATAAGAAGGAAAGAGGAAGGTGTCCTCTGCTCGACCGGTAAAAATCTCATAAGGTTTGCCATCTAGTAAGCCAACCATCGCAATCCATTTTTCGTGATTATTTTGAAAGCGGATGACTTCTGCTTCTAGCCTCTTGGGGCGCTTTGGAGCGAAGGATTCTTTAAACACCCCTGTATCTTGCGCTTCTTTTTTATCTGTGTTGGAAACTAAGACGCCAGAACGAGAGCCATCGCGGTAAATGGTACAGCCTTTGCAGCCATGCTCCCAGGCAGTTTGATATATTTGCTTGACCATTTCCGCCGTGGTTTCCTCTGGCACATTTACAGTTACGCTAATGGAGTGATCTACCCATTTTTGAATGGCTCCCTGCATTTTAACTTTGGTTCACCCAATCCACATCATTGGCTGTGGCACTTATGATATGGAGACTTTTCAATGACTTTTGGCAAGCTCCTCCTCACTGGCAATTTGTTCCACTTCCTGGATGTCGTAATCCATTCAATTTCAACCAAGTCTATGAATTTGTGGTGGAATACATTGAATTCTTCCCAGCTATCTCCTACTTCGTCCAGTGAAAATCCACTATTGACATTCTGATCATTCGGATTGACTTTTCTCCTTCGCTTGTAAGCGACCATAAAAGCAGGTTCAATGCCAGAAGTCGTTTGTGTCATCAAGCTGGTCGTTCCCGTAGGAGCAATAGTTAGAAGGGCGATATTTCTCCTACCATATTTTACCATGTCTTCGTACAGTTCTTTGTCTGCTTCTCGGATTCGGTTAATCAAAGGGTTTTGCATTTCTCTGCTGGCATCATAAATTTTGAAGGGGCCTCTTTTCTTTGCCAGATTTACCGAAGAGCGATAAGCATTTAGAGCTAAGGTTTGGTGTACTTTTACAGAGAAGTCTAAAGCTTTTTCACTACCATATCGCAAGCCCAATGCCGCTAGCATATCGCCTTCTGCCGTAATGCCGACCCCTGTTCGGCGGCCTTCTATACAAGTTTTTTTAATTTTTTCCCAAAGCTTTAGCTCAACCTGTTTGATATCTTCTTGTTCCGGATCGTTTTCAATTTTGGTGATAATTTTATCAATCTTTTCGATTTCCAAGTCAATAATATCATCCATGATACGCTGGGCGAGTTGGACATGTTTTCCAAATTTTTCAAAATTGAAACTTGCCTTGCTGGTAAATGGCTGCTCTACATAACTGTACAGATTAATTGCTAGCAAGCGACAGCTATCATAAGGGCAAAGCGGAATTTCTCCACAGGGGTTGGTAGATACTGTTTTATACCCCAAGTCTGCATAGCAATCTGGCACTGACTCTTTGATGATTGTGTCCCAAAATAGCACGCCTGGCTCGGCAGATTTCCAGGCATTATAAATGATTTTATTCCAAAGGGAAGAGGCATCTATATCTTTGGTAAATTTTGGTGTAGTAGCGTCAATTGGGTATTGCTGCCGATAGGTATTGCCGTTTAAAGCAGCTTTCATAAATTCGTCATCAATCCTTACTGAAACATTGGCTCCGGTCACTTTCCCCTGCTCCATTTTGGCATCTACAAAATCCTCTGAATCAGGATGTTTGATAGAAATAGATAGCATTAATGCGCCTCGACGACCATCCTGGGCCACTTCTCTAGTGCAGTTGGAATAACGCTCCATAAAGGGAACGATACCAGTAGAAGAAAGTGCGCTATTCATCACTTGGCTACCCTTTGGGCGAATATGCGACAAATCATGCCCCACGCCGCCTCGGCGTTTCATTAGCTGCGCCTGTTCTTCATCCATGCGGATAATGCCGCCATAAGAATCTGCGTCTGTGCCGATGACAAAGCAATTAGACAAAGAAGAGGTTTGAAAATTATTGCCGATTCCCGCCATTGGGCTGCCTTGAGGTACGATATATCTGAAATCTTTTAAAACGGCGTAGATGTCCGCTTCGCTAATTGGGTTGGGGTATTTTTGTTCTATCCGAGCTATTTCGCGAGCAATCCGATGGTGCATATCATCGGGAGTCAATTCGTATATTTTCCCATACGTATCCTTCAGTGCGTACTTATTAATCCAAACAGTCGCCGCCAATTCGTCCCCTCTGAAGTATCGTGTGGCAGCTTTTAATGCTTCAGAAAAATTATAGGCCTTCATTTTTGTTTTTCTAAGGCTAGGCTTTTTTTTTTGTTAACTGCATGATAGCTAGAATTTATAAAATTTTAGAAAGTGTTTCATAACTAATGCTTTCGTTTCTCTATAGTTATGAGTTTGTTTTTAGTTGTCAATTCTTATTTGTCCCAAATTTTCGTGAGTTTTTAGTTGTTTATCACATAGATGTTATGTTTTTTCTACGACTGCATGTTTGGTGGAGGCAAGTCGAGTAGAGTTAGAACATTAATCGAAAAAGGGGTTGACCGATCAGATCCTTTTTTTGATGTGGTTTGGTTAAAATCATTCATTAACTTCTAAAATTTAAATAGGTGAAATGAAAGCGAATTGAGGGCTAAGTCAATCCTTAGACCCCGAAACAATATGTTTCAACAAAACGGTTAATGTTAAAATTAAAATTTATAAGTCACTTTTTATCAGGCGTATAGCGATTTTAGGTAGCCAAATGGCTCCAAATGATGTTCGTTTGATTAATTTAGTTGTGGTCGAATCTTTCTTTCTCTGTGGTTTTCCCTTCGTTGGCGAAAGAAATTTGGTAGGATGACAACGCTATGTTTAAAGCATTTTCATCATAGTAGCTATAAAATTATAAAAGAATGTAGATTTTTGAAGATAAAGTTACCAACATCATGTTGATAACTTATTTAAATAGCTCTTTATGAGAGAATTATGGATTTAGTTTAATTTTCCACAATGTTAATAACTTTATGTTAATAATTTTTTTAAATTATCAACAAATTAGTGAATTTTGGTGAAAACTAGTCAATTTTCTACTTTAGATTAGCTTTTTAAGGCGAAAAAACCAGGCTAGAAGGAGAGAAATAATGATGCTGAGGCCAATGATAGAAAAAAATACTGTTTTGGAATCGTGATTTCCAAATGGAACAGCCACATTCATTCCGTAAAAACTTGCAATCAGGGTAGGAACCATTAAAATAATCGTCACCAGGGTTAATCGCTGAATGACAACATTCAAATTGTTTGAAATAATAGAGGCATAAGCATCCATCGTGCTACTGAGAATATTGGTATAAACGTTTGACATTTCCAGTGCTTGGCTATTATCAATAATAATATCTTCGAACAAGTCCATTTTATCTTCATCTTTGCCAATGTGCAAGAAGTCTGTCCGCTTCATTTTTAGCTTCAGTAGGTCATTTGCGCTAAGTGTATTGACAAAATAAACGAGGCTCTTCTCGATGCTCAATAATTGTTTTAACTCTCTGCTTCTAAAAGAGTCGTGCAATTCTCTTTCTATCATATTCCTCTTTAGGTTCAGGCTTTTCAAGCAACTTAAAAAGCGATAAACGTTTTGCTCGAATATTTGCAGAATAAATCGCTGTTCATCTGCAGGGTCGAAGTTTTTTACTTTTTTTTCTAAAAATAAATCCAGCACTGGATTTTCATGCGCAGAAATAGTAATGATATGCTCCAAAGTCAAAATAATGCCAATTGGCACGGTCACATAAATGGATTCGTCCTCTCTCAATTTATTATTCAAAACGGGTGTATTTAAAACGATTAGACGCAAATCGTCTTCTCGCTCATAACGCGAGCGTTCATCCACATCCAGAGAATCCGTCAAAAAATCTAGCGGGACATCAAATTTCTTAGAAATTTCCGCCAACTCCTCTTGGGTGAAAGGCGGCGTAATATTGATCCAACAGGAAACCTCTGGTTCCTCTAGTTCTTGCAGATGGCCATTCTTCTTAGCATAATAATGGATCAATGACTATGGTTTTGGCTATAAATGAATTGCTGCAAACTTACAATTTATCCTTTGGAGGGACAAACATAAATTCGAGCTGGTGTAAAACAAAGTTTGCCAGCGTATTTTAAGAGAATTATAGCTATTTATGTTTAATTTAGCTGGGAATTGCTAAACGAACTAAATTTGAGAATAATTTTTCTAGGCACTGGTACTTCACAAGGCGTTCCGGTTATTGGCTGTTCTTGTGAAGTGTGCCGATCCGATGACCCAAAAGACAAAAGGCTTCGAACTTCGGCTTTAGTGCAGACGAAGGGTAAGACTTTTGTCATTGATGTTGGCCCAGACTTTCGACAACAGTTGTTAAGGGAAAAAATAGCAGATGTCACGGCTATTTTAATGACCCATGAACATAATGACCACATTATCGGCATGGACGATGTACGCCCTTTGAATTTTTTGCACAAAAAGCCGATGCCAGTCTATGCAGAAAAAAGCGTTCAACGAGCATTGAAGACTCGTTTTGCTTATATTTTTGAAGATAGACCTTATCCTGGTGCGCCACGCTTATTTTTGCAAATTATTGATTATCAAAGCACTATGAATATCCAAGGGGTTGAAGTCATACCTATTAGGATTTGGCATGGAAAATTGCCCGTTTTGGGTTTTCGCTTTGGTGACTTTACGTACCTGACAGATATGAACCAAATAGAAGAAAAAGAATTGGATAAGGTGAGAGGGACAAAAATATTGGCTTTAGATGCATTACATCATCATCCACACCACGCCCATTTAAATCTAGAGGGAGCTTTGGCTCTCATCGAACGTATTCGCCCAGAACAGACCTACTTGATCCATTGTAGCCATCGAATGGGTCGGTATGAAGAAGTGAGTAAAATGCTTCCAGAAAGGGTGGCTTTAGCTTATGATGGCTTGACTTTAAACATATCAGAATTCTAAGTCGCACCTATGGCTTTTTGCATAGATGCGACTTAGTACTTTGTAAGCTAACGCGAGTTTTGCATGAGAAAAAGAGGTCTGGAAGACCGTGACTGTTTGTTAGAAAAATAGATACCCCCCTGTGTTTCAAAGGTTTGGAAGACCGACTCCCTTAACCCGATTTTTTAACGGGTTCAGTCTTCCAGACCTTAATGACCAATTCTGACATTTTTCTACAAACAGTACCGCCTAGCTAGGGCTAATCTATTGAAAATCAATTACTAATATCCAAAACTCACGTTAAGCTAGTTTCAGTTTCCGGCTTTATTTCCTCTAAAAGTTCCTACGCCAGCATCGGGTCCTTCCGGACGCCCCATTTCTGCCTCACCTGCTTTAGCTACGCTAAATTCTACTCGGCGATTAATTAAACTTTTTCTGGCGGGAACGATATTATTCATTTCGCCACCCCATTGGAGGATTAAGCGGTTGCGGGCAATATTATGATTATTGACCAGGTGGTCTATGGCCGCAGCTGCTCTATTATAAGACAGCACATTATTATAGTTTTCAGAAGCCGTTTGGTCTGTATAGCCCTTGACGACAAAATTCATATTTGGATTGTCGGCAATTACTCGGGCTATTTGGTACAATTTTTCAAATTCTCCTCTTTTAATCGTATAACTATTATTGCTGAAATTAACAATAGGAAGGAACCAATTCACTTTTGCAGCCGCTGCTGTCAAGTCATAATCTTTCAGTTTGGCATCCATGATTCTATTGACATCGGACTCTGTAACGTAGTCAGGTTCAGGCACCTGGGCAATACCTTCTGCATTAATGGTATAGCCTGGAGGAGAGTAAGGCTCCTTATCTTGATAATCTGCTACGCCATCTCCGTCGCTATCCAGCGGGCTGCCCGAGGCATCCACCCTTGCACCGGCAGGAGTGTTGGGGTCTTTATCCCACATATCTACGACACCATCATTATCTGCATCGGTCAAATCGAGCTTGGGCCGGGCTTTTAGCTCTGCAATATCGGTCATAATATCCTGAAAAGGGCTCGCCCAATAAAGTGGCTCTTTGACTCCTTCTCTTTGGCCGATGTTGAAGTTGAGGCGGATATTGGTATAATTCATAAAATCATTATCATTTCCAGTAACGCCATCTACTAAGTCCTGATCTTTACCAAATGGACGAATGCCCATGGTTTCAATAGCGATATTGAATTTTTCATTGATTTTGAAGGCAAAACCCAAACCGGCTTCTAAAGTTACTTTAGTATAGCTATCAGGGTCTGCTACAACAGAAGAGGTAACGTCTGGAGAAAAACTTCCAACGCCGCCTCCGAAAAAAGCATAAATATTGGTTTTCTTTGGACCATCGTATTTGAGATTGTTCAAGGTGATAATTCCTTGGACAGATAGTGCCGCAAGTCCCGTCTTATATTCAATGGTATTTCGGTCATCTTCTCCTTTTAAAGAAAGATATTTTCCATCTACCCGAACGGACCACAAATAATCAATCGCTTTGCGAAAGTGAATGCCTACCCCAAAGCCGGGTTTGTTATCTACATCTCCATAATTAGCAGCATAGCCTACATTTAGCCCTAACTCTGTGGCGTGTTTAGTCGGAGGGGCATACCCAACGGTTACGCTTTGTGCAGGAAGCATACTTGCAAAAAAACAGAACACCAATGCGAGTAATAAAGTATTTTTTAACATAAATTTTACTAATTTGATAATTAAATTTAATATAAGCCAACTTTTCCTAATCAATTGATTTAGTTAAAGTTATAATATGTAGGATACAGAACGATGGAATTAATAAGAGGAGGAATAAAAGTAGTAGCAAATATAAGGATATTTAACTTCAATATAAATCTGATTTCTATTATTTACAAGCTAAAAAAGTATTTTTTATGCAGATTTGCTCTTCATTTGAAAAAAGTATTGTTTTTTGTGTAAATTTTTTGAAAAGTACAAAGAAAAAACTTGTATTCTTATCCAATTTATTTAAAAGAAAAAGATGCTGGAAAATTGGCTTCAAGCCGCAAAATTAAAAGAAGAAGACGGATCTTCCTGGCAATTAGAGAAAAAAATCACCATTTTTAAAAAAAAGTTTCCCAATTTAAAAAACACCAAAATTGCATTGATTGGTACTGGAAAGGAAGTCAATAAGATTCGAGCCGATCTTTATAAAATGGCTTTTCCTTTTTCCAGGTTGGCAATTACAGATATTGGTAATTTGAGGAAGCCCACAGAAGCGTTTTTATTGCCCGTATTAAAAGAATTATTGCAAAATGGTACTTTACCTATCATTATTAGCCATCAAGAAGTGCCTTTTACTGCTCAATTTAAGGCGTATCAGAATAGGAACCAGTTGCTTAATGTAGGGATTATTGATGAACGGATTCCCTGGACAAGCGACCATTCTGATTATTTGTCTATAATTAAAAGGTCAAAAGCCCCTAGAATAAATCACCTAGGCATTATTGGTTACCAAACCCATTTTGTGCCGTCCGATACTTTAAAACTTTTTCGCAAAAGGCACTACGATTGTGTTCGTTTGGGCTTCGCCAAATCCGATTTGGAGCAAATAGAGCCGATTATCAGGGATATGGATACGCTATATTTCAACCTTGCCGCACTTAAGCGGTCGGAAGCACCTGGTACCTGGAAAAATTCTCCTAGCGGTTTTAGTTCAGAAGAAGCTTGTCAATTAAGCCGTTATGCAGGCATGAGCGATAGATTGACTTCGATTGGGTTTTATGGGTATCAGTTTTTAAATGACCAAAGCGATCAGACCGCTCAATTAGTTGCTCAAATGATTTGGTATCTTTTAGAAGGCATTTATAGCAGGAAGAGGGATTTTCCGGCTTCTGTGGATGGGATGGTCGAATATATCGTTGCCTTTAAGCAGTATAATTATGAGGCAACTTTTTGGAAAAGCACCAAAAGTGGTCGCTGGTGGATTCAGGTGACTGCAAAATCAAAAGGCAAAAGTCAAAATCAGCTAATTCCCTGCGCTTATGAAGACTATCAAATGGCTTGTCGGGATGAACTATCCGAGCGGATTATAGCAATTTTTGAGCGGTTTTCTTAGTCTTTCAAATTTTTCACATACTTTTTTTAAGTGCGAAATTTTCAGCTCGACCCTAATCAGGCCTTTCCTTTGTCAGGACTCGTTGAATTGGCAAAAATGCCAAAGTATTCCTGATGGGTCGTGCATAAAACATTCTCTACCCCAGTCAAATTGCTTGATAGGATGAAGCCTTACATATTTGTATTTATACTGTAATCCTTTGTTTTCTAATTCTTCATAGCATTTTTCAATGTCATCTACTTCTAAGAAAATCATAGAGTTATTGCACCATTTTTTGACATAATAATCCTGCAAGTAAAAACCTAGATTTTCATTGACTTTAAAGAGGGATATTTTAGGAGATAGTACCACTTCTTCAAATCCCATTTCTTGATAGAAAGTTCGAGATTCATTGTATTTCTTAGACCCAATGAAAGTTCTAATCGTCTTGGCTCGATAATTCATTAACAACAGTTTTTACCTTCTTGAATAGGAGGGCAAGCTACTGTTCCATAGCAACAATAGACACAGCAATCCCCTTGTTTTGGTTTCAAAACTTTTTTACAATTTTCGCATTCATAGAAGAATTGGCAGGCATTAGTTGGCATTGTTTCTTTTTTGGAATGATGGCATTCAGGGCAAGTAATGGTAGATTGAAGTTGGATAGCCATTTCTTTATTTTTTGCTGCTTTCTTTCGATAAAATTGATAACCGCTCCAACTTAGAAAACCGATTCCGACTAACATAAACAAACTGCTAAACTTTTCTAATCCTTTCGAAAAAGCTATTAGGCTGCTCGCTCCTCCTAAAACAAGAGCGAGGCCAGCCAGCCAGCAGCAGCTAGTAGCCACCAAAAAAGCAACAGCACTCCCCAATAAAGATTGGAATAAATTAAGTTTCATTAACGAATATAATTTTAAGCAATCTTGGTCACTAAGACGAAGAGTTATAACATTTGTAACTCCCCTTATTTAACCAATCCTATCAACACTCTATAATCGTCAAAAGGGGCATTGCCTTCCCTCATTTCCAGCAAGTCTATTAATTGTCCGGCATAAATTTCTTCCAGGTCTGGCTGGGTTTGTTGGGTGCGAATTTCTATTTGTCCATTCTTTAATTGCTCTAGCCGCCAGTGTAGGGTTGTCTCCATTTTTGCCCAAATTCTTTCATTTATTGCTATATGGTCACAGTCAGGATTGACCGCTACACAATCGCAAAAGGCTTGATTATTGCGTGCAATCATTTCGCCTTTTTCCAAAATAAAATAGGAAGTATGCGCCCAGACTGCATCGGGCGTTAAGAGCTTGGAATACAGAACCAATTGCAGGTCTTCTTCATTTTTAATAACCTGTTTTCGCCAGTTGCTGCCTCTCCATTTCAGGTCCACTACGGCCAGTTCATCGCCTCTTTGTAAGACAATATCTGCTTTTCCTTTGACGGGAATTCCCAGAAAATTTCCTTCCAAGTCCATTTCTGTTTGCTTCACCCGCCAGCCGTTATTCTGAATATTGGCGACCAAACTCCAGGCGGCGTATTTTAATTTATTTAAAAAAGCCAGCCGTTCCGGCTCTCTGCCGTACATTAATAAAACGGAGCCTTCTCTGGCGAACAACCGGCCCGCATGGGCATCAATCCATTGCTCTACCTGCCCCTTTTTCCAATTTTTAATATCCTCTTTTAATAATAATTCGATGAAGCGATGCGCCAGGTTTCCCATTAAAGCATTATCATTGACCACACTCAAAATGGAGGATTTATGCAAACGAACTTTATGCTGAAACACCCATTGGTAGGGGTAATAAAACAAGGAGTCGAGGCTGGTAAAAGTTTCGTACTCTCGTTCATTGAATAGTTCTGCTTCTTCAATTTTTAGCATGGGCACAGGCTTGTCGATGTCCCGATAATCCAAAGCTATCCAGCCAGGCAATTGAAAAAAGGTTTCGAGATAAGTACTATTGTTTCGTTGCTCAATATCGAACACAATGCTTTCCAAATTGTCAAATGTTGCTTCCAAATCCCCTAACAAAGGATGTGATAAGACTTCTTGTCCCTCTACTTTTTCCGGAATGACCAAGACTAGGCGATCACTGGCTTGTAATATAGGCCGCTTGCGTTGCCAAGTCAATAAATCGTTCTCTTTTTGAGGGGATTCCAGTTGGACCTTTATACTTTCCAAAAATTGAATTTCCGACTGATACCATTTTGAAAAAAAAGTCGTCTGTTCTTTGAGCGAAAAATTCCACCAAAGTAGATCAGGTACTTGTCGGATTATTGCACTCGGATGATAGACAAAGGGCAAATGCCCAACTTCTACTTCTTTAAATAAAACTGGAGAGGGTTGATAAATGGTTCGAACGATGCGTTCTAGCTCTAGATTGGTAAGAAAACTGTAGCTTTCGGGCAAGGCTTGCATTAGCTCTTTGATTCGTCGGGACTGTTCTCCCAAAACCAGCAGCGAATGGTTGACACTACCCTCTAATTCGTACTTTTGTATGGCCCATTCAGCAATGTATTCATAAATCTCTACGACTTCGTCTTTCGGCAAAGACTTGGCAATATCATAGCGCTTTCGTTCAAACCAAAACTGGTACTCCTTTCGGATTTTATCCACTTTCATCAAGGGATCCTTGGCAGTTGTTTTTTCTAGGTCTTCAAAATATTGATTAATAGATGCGTACCAATTATCGCTATTCAAGCCGGGCCTCTGGGCAATTTGTCGAGCAATAATAACTGCCAAGTCGGATTCTAATGGCTTGATTGGCAAGGTGACAAATTCCAGAATTTTATAAGGGTCAATCGGTCGCCACAAAAAAGCAGTAACGAGCTTAATAATTTGTAAAGTTGGACGAGCCAGAGAAGCAGATAAAATCCCCAAACTAGGTAAGCCTTCTTGTATCAACGCATTATCCAAAGCCCTGTTCTTCTCGGGGATTAAGCAGGCTGGGCGGTAGGCCTCATTTAATTGGAATAGTTTAGCTAAAAAGGCTGCCGCTGTCGTTTCTCTTTTTGCTTTTATTAAAATAAGCGAACCGTCTCGTTGTGGTTTTACTTTTGTCCTTTTTCCCTCTAATGCTTTTTGAAAAACGGCCAGGTCATAATCACCCTTAATGGTCGGTGCAGACAGTTGCTCTATGGTCGTCCCATTTTCTTCCAGGCGATCAAATAATTTTTGAAAGTGAAAGGGAAGCAGTTTTCGGGGTTCATTGAGGAAAATTTGCTGAATGGGTGCTTTGCGTCCTTCACAGGCTTCCAGCACCTGTATAAAGCGGTCTGCAAAACCAGTTGCAAAGGTGAATTCAGAGGTACCCAACACTTCTTCTATGCCTACCAAAGTGCCTAACCTTGGCGGCAAGTCGCCATTTTTTTCAAAGTCCCAGCCAGCCAGCAATAGCTCATCTCTTCTAATTAGTAAAGCTTCAGCAACAGCCAATTGGTCGGCTTCGAAGGATTGTTTGTAAAAAGCATTCTGCTCGATCTTCAAATATTGCTGAAGGGCATGGCGGTACTGAGCAATTCGCAAATAATCAATAGCTCCGGAATGACCGATCAAACCCAAATGGGATTCTAATAGATAAGTAAAGCCTTGAGGGCCTAAGTAGTGAACGCCCCCTTCAATAGTGCCTCCTTTTGGATATGCTTTATCGTCGAGTTCTAAACCGAAATAAACGGTCAAATACATTTATTAAAATAGTTTTTATGAAGCTTACGCAAAACGTAAAATTATTTTATTTTGAGGAATATTTCCTTCTTTGATAAAGTCCAGCGCCAAATTATAGGATTTATCAAAGAATCAGCATTTTGAAGACAATGAAAATACTTTCTCCTGCTCAAATACGCGCCTTAGACGTTTATACTATTCAAAATGAGCCAATTAGCTCTATTGCCCTGATGGAGCGAGCTGCTAATGCTTTTGTAAAGTGGTTCGTCCCACAATTTCCAAATGCGGAAGAAACCCCAATCTGTATCTTTTGCGGACCTGGAAATAATGGGGGAGATGGCCTGGCAATAGCTCGTCTTTTGAACCAAAAATTTTATTCGGCAAGGGTGTTTTGTTGTAAAATAGGCAATAAAACTTCTGAAGATTTTGGCAAAAATCTAAAGCGGATTCCCAGGCGACGGGGACTTCCGATTGTTGAGTTGAAGGAAGGAGATGCTTTTCCACGATTAGCTGAAAACATTGTTTTGATTGACGCTATTTTCGGTTCTGGTCTAAGCCGCCCAATTGAGGGGTATTGGGCAGACCTGGTTCAGTACCTCAACCGGCTATCCAACCTGAAGGTGGCAGTGGATATACCTTCGGGTTTATTTGCTAATCGAGTGACGGTTAGCCCAAGTATTCGGGCAAATTATACCTTGAGTTTTGAGTTGCCAAAGCTGGCTTTTCTTTTTCCTGAAAATCAAGACAGGGTAGGGGAGTGTTATATACAACCGATTGGCTTAGATCAATCTTTTATTCAAAAAGCAGATTCATCTTTTCGGCTAATTGATGAGGATTTAATACGAGCCATTTTAAAAAAAAGAAAAAAATTTGACCATAAAGGCACCTTTGGTCATGCCCTGCTAATCATGGGCAGCTATGGAAAGATTGGCGCAGCTATTTTAGCTGCCAAAGCCTGTTTGCGGAGCGGAGCAGGTTTAGTGACGGTGCATATTCCAAAATGCGGCTATGAAATTTTGCAGATTGGCTTTCCCGAAGCAATGGCAAGCGTGGATCGGCATCAGTTTTATATTTCAGAAATTCCCGATTTAAAACTTTATAAAGCCATTGGGCTTGGCTGTGGGCTGGATCAGAAAGTAAGTACTAAAGAGGCAATATTTGAATTATTAAAAAAGAGCCACTTACCTCTGGTTTTGGATGCGGATGCTTTGAACTTGCTTGCCCAAAACCCCGAATATTTAAAATATTTGCCAACGAATAGTTTGCTAACGCCGCATCCAAAAGAATTCGAGCGATTATTTGGTAAGACAAGCAATGATTTTGCTCGAAACGACCTGCAAAGAAAAAAAGCGAAGGAATTAAATTGCTACTTGCTTTTGAAAGGAGCCAATACGGCAATCGCTTGTCCGGATGGCACGTGCTATTTTAATTCGACCGGCAACCCTGGCATGGCAACGGGCGGTAGTGGAGATGTCTTGACGGGTTTGCTTACGGGTTTATTAGCGCAAGGCTATACGCCTAAAGCGGCGGCCCTTTTGGGGGTGTATTTGCATGGTTTGTCTGGCGATATTGCTGCGGAAACTTTAGGACATGAAAGCCTCTTGGCAAGCGATTTGGTCAAAAATTTGGGGCGGGCTTTTCAAAAAGTGTCTAGTAGCAGGCACTTTCCATGAAAAACATAACCAAAAACAAATATGTTTAAAAATTAATTATAAAATAATTCCCAATTAACCTCCAACTAACCTTTGGATAATTTGGGAGACCTATCTTGGAGGCAAGTTCACGAAATGATTCTTTTTTAACCCCAACCCTTTCCAATAATTTTGTGAACCCATTATTAGAAAGGGTTGTCCATAAAAAACAATACTTATGGCACAACTAACAATGGAAACAGGACTTCCCAATTTTGCTTTCAGCCTTCGTGGAGATGTAGAATTTCTAGAACAGTATGGAGACCCTGGTATTCCTGGCGTTTCGCCATCTTTTAGGATTTTGCACGACGACCAGGGATTTCAAGTTCGCTTTGACTGGCAGGCTTCAGGTTGGCTTGCAAACTTTCTCTATGGGCATTGGCATCTAGGTGTGCATTTTGAACAACAAGGACCAGGGGAAGGACCTGCGCCTTTAGTACAAGTAGAACCTAATGCGATTATTGGTACTTTACCACAATCCTATACCTTTTCTGTCCCGTCTGGCTTTTTTGGTCCAATTCCAGATTTAGGAACTCCAGGAGCTAGACTTTATAGAGTTACGGCTACTATCACTCTGTATGATGGCTTATCAACTCATGGGGGAGGTTCCCTTGCTGGTTTTTGTGATTTGGGATTAGTCCAAATTTTAAGCGCCAGATAGATAGTCCCCTAGATTATTAAAGGGATTAAACATTTCGCCCCGTCTTCAACCTAGAAGACGGGGCGTATTTTTTTGTCTTATTCAGGCAAAGTATTAGTAATCTGAGCATATTTATCCACCTCTTAATTCAGCAAAACCACCTGACTACCCGAAAGTACCCTACCCTTATTTCCCTGCTGTAAGGTTAAGTTAAAGCGATACCAGCCGGGATTTAATTTATTTGCGTCATTAATTGGTATGAACAATGCCCCTGCTCTGGCATTTAGCGCTTTCACTTCAGCGATGATAGTAGCTTTTGAACTGTTCAATGATTTGGCAATTACTTGCCCGAAATAAGGTTGCTCGGTATTTGGAATTCTGTTTTTAGTAGTTACTTCTAATAAGCCCAATTGATTGGCCTTCGCCACACTTTTTACCAACTCGCGCCGATGGGTTCGGATTTTTAGCTCAATTTGCTCTTGAGTTGGTTGCGGAGCAGCCTGTGCAACAGCAGGCATGGGCTGGTGTTTGGGTGATATTTGCTTCGTTTTTTGAGCCTTGGACGTTGGTAGGGTATTCAGTTCGGCGGGTAAATGCTGCTTGACGAAGGATTCTATCAATTGACTATTGTAAGTTTTAAATTCTTTAGAATTTTCTGAATGGTCGTGCTTGATTTGCCAGACTTTGGAATCGGGGTAGTAAATGAGTGAAAATTTATGTCTTGGAAGATTTTTGATTCCTTTTTCTTTGGTCGTTTTTTCCAGAATGGGTACATCCAGTTGGATTGCTTTTATAATAGCCAGTTTTTCTTCCAACTCTTCTTTGTTACCAAATAAATCACTTCTACCAATCTCTTGATGATTGCCTGCTTTTAAAATAAAAAAGCGTTTACCTTTTTTATCTTTTTTACCCTTTTTGAACTCGTACTGCTTGTCTTTTTTTGCATTCCGAATGACGCTTTGAATACCATTATTTCTACTTTTTTCTGTCGCATAGCCCTGGCTGAATAAAATAGGTCTGCCAGAAGTTTCTTTAAATTGAAAATAATACTTTCCGTCTTTGAAAAAAGTCGTAAAGCCATAAGCATCAGAACGGTTGGCTTCATTTAGTGAATTGGGCTTTTTCATAAGAATAGAAATTTTAATGTGATTGCTAAATGTACTAGATTGATTCCTTACAAGAGGCAGACACATCGTTTTTTCAAAATATAATATCCTTACAAAAATATGCAGGTAAGTTTATTTGCTGGTTAATTATTACTTAAAGAACGGTTAATTTGGATTGTATTTGTCAGGCTGAACGCCAAGGGGTGCGTGCATTCCATTGTGGAGTACTGTTTCATCTCCGACATCTATCAATTTTAGTTCATGAGTACGTGGATTCATTTTACTAATATAGTTGCATTTTGGACAACGAAAAACGATCCATTCTCCTTCTTTAGTACTATTGCAAGTATGTCGGTCAAATCCTTCTGACCAAAATTCAAAAGATTTCATAGATTGATATGAGCGTTGAAAAATATCCTTCTTCCACTAAAACACAATTTTTGTCGAAGAACCAGAAATATAATAACTTTATTGCAAAAGCTATTCCGTCTTTGAAAAGGGGCAAGATGGAAAATTCACAGCGTATAAACAGGCGTGTTTTCATGGCAGATGTTTTGTTTAAAAATAGGCAAAACAAGAAGATTTAATTAAAAATCAAGTATTGTCCCGTTTTTAAATATAAAAAAATCGTATTTTTGTTAAAAATGTAAGTGCTAAATTGATAAGAATGCCAAGTGACACAATTTTTATTTGACCTGGCTTTTACTCTAAATTTAATGAACAAGCTTCTTTTTTCATAAAAACTGGAGCAATGTCATCATTAAATTTACCTAAAAAACTAAAAATGAATACAACTCCCCAAATCTTAATTTTGGGTGGAAAGGCTGAACAGCTACATCAGTTGTCACCACTTATTCCACCTACCTTCTCCACGATTTTCTTTCCTGCCAAGCACCAGTTATTCCCAGATGATGTTTCTTCTACTCCGCAACTAATATTGGTTATACAGGAGGGTTCTGATGGAAAAGCTTTGAAGTCTTTAAGAACTTTTCGAGAAAACTACTGCGATACACCTATTCTTTTTTTTGCGAAGAATCCCGATAAAAAGGATATTATAAAAGCCTTTCGGGTTGGTGCTTCAGATTATTTGATGTTTCCAATTGAACCTGAGGAGTTTTCACAGGCACTCAAAAAATATATTCCTCAAAAAGGCAAGCCCCAAAGCCCTGCTCAAGTAAAAAAGCAGGGAACACATTCAAGAAAAATTTTACGGTTTAAAACAGATAAACCAGTATCAAAAATGAGCTTCCCAGAAGTTGAAAATCTGGAGGATTTTCAATGTGCTGATGTTACTTCTTTTTCAAAAGAGCCCCATCCTGTAGCCTATGATTTAAGTGTTCATTTTTTTGGAAAATTTGCTATTTGGGTAAAAGGCAAAATGCTGGAATTATTGCCGGGAGAGAAAAATAATGCCTTATTAGCTTATCTTTTATATCTCAAGGATACAGCGATACATCGGGAAAGTCTGCTATCTCGATTTTGGGGCTCTACTAGCCCTTCCTCTGCTCGAAATTCGCTCAATGTGGCCATGCACAGTCTGCGCCGTTATCTCCATACTGCCTTACCCAATAAAGTTTTTTTTCAATACCGAGATGATAAATACATTATTAATCCTCGGTTAGAAATTGCTACGGATACAGACAGTTTTAAGGCTTATTGGCAAAAAGGACGCTCGCTTGAAGTGCAATACGGTCTGGAACAAGCCATTGCTTCGTACCAACAAGCCAGTTCCTTTTACAAAGACGATTTTCTAAAAGATATTCATTATGAAGAGTGGTGTGATCTGGAAAGGGAAAATTTACTGGAATCCTACCTGTTTATTCTTCATCGGCTGGGCTTCTATTATTTAAAAAAAGGGGCATTCGAAGTAGCAATAGATACCTTTAAAAAAATGATGAAAAAAGATATCTGTTTGGAGGATGTGCATCGGAAATTAATTTTTTGCTATTATAAACTCGGACTACGAGATATAGCCATTAAACAATATTATAAATGTGCTGGTATCTTAAAAAAAGAGCTAAAAGTTGAACCTTCTCACTCTACAAAAGAGTTATTTAACTTCATTAGTGCAGAAAAAACAGTTTCTTTAAAGGATTGGGAAAACGATAATCTTAAATTGTATTAATAATGCGAATGTAGGTACAAATTATTAGATAGTGTGCAGGACAAATTTTCTTTTGATAAAAGCGTAAGGCGAATTTGTTCTTCTGCTTTGCTAAAGTAGCTTTGTACAGAAATCCGTCTTACGGATTTTGAGAGAAAAGTCTTTACTTTGAGTATTTATAGCAAAATCGTTGGACTTGATGAAAAAAATAGTCGTACTCACTGGTGCAGGTATTAGTGCAGAAAGTGGGATTAAAACCTTCAGGGAGGCGGGTGGTCTTTGGGAAGATCATGACGTGATGGAAGTAGCCTCCCCACAAGGCTGGGCAAAAGACCCAAAACTAGTACTTAATTTTTATAATGAAAGGCGGCGGCAATTAAAAGAAGTACAGCCCAATGCAGCTCATAAAGCATTAGCAGAACTGGAAAAAAAATATCAGGTAGTCATCATCACCCAAAATGTGGATGATTTGCATGAGCGGGGGGGAAGTAACCATATTATCCATTTGCACGGAGAACTCAATAAAATTCGTAGCATCATGGATGATACGGTGGTCTATGATTGTGAAGGTGACATCAACGTCGGCGATAAATGCCCAAATGGCTACCAATTGCGCCCGCACATCGTCTGGTTTGGCGAAATGGTTCCCATGTTGGAGCAAGCCGCAAAGGAAACGCTTACGGCTGATGTTGTACTAATCGTTGGGACTTCTATGCAAATTTATCCTGCCGCTGGCTTAGTTGGCTATGCGCCTGAAGGGATTCCTGTCTATTATGTGGACCCGAACCCTACTATTAATTATGAGTTAGGTAGAAGTCGGAATTTAAAAGTGTTGGACGAAAAGGCAACGACGGGGGTTAGGAAGGTAGTGGATGAGTTGTTGAATATAGTGGATTGATTTGACTCTTAAGGTCATTTTAACTCACAGCCCTCAATGGGCTCTTCTTCTTTTTCGCTGATTGTCCAACAATCGCCATAAATCGAGCAATAGCAGATTTCAAAGGATACTTTCAGTTCACTCAATACTTTTTGGGCGTCTGGAAACCTGGGACCTATAATGCTTAAAAAGGTCTTCTCCTCATCGGCAGAAAGCACGCCTCCTGGGCTGCTATAACTAATATTAAATCCTGTATTTGCAGGCAGGTGGTTTTGAATGATTTGAATGACTTGCTGGTATTCGCTGATTTTTTCTCCATTGATAGAAAGTCGCGTTTGTTCTATTCGAGCTGGCCCTACCCCCTTATTGTTAATAGAAAAAGTAACCCCTGTGCTGGAATCAAAATTATAGCGAATAAAAGGTTCTACATAAGGCCAAACGGCTGCCTTCTGTTGATCTTGCATCAATGCTTGCTGCTCTTTTAGAATTCTTGCTTCGTAAATGGATACAGCAAAGGCTCCAATACTAATTAAGACTGCTAATAAGGACATAAAATCTGAGCGATCGAAATGAGGCGAGTTGTTTGATTTGTTTTCCATAGTTGCAGAGCTATTTATCAAATTTGAATTTTTTA
The DNA here is from genome assembly GCA_965222705.1 of Saprospiraceae bacterium. Lineage (GTDB taxonomy): Bacteria > Bacteroidota > Bacteroidia > Chitinophagales > Saprospiraceae > JAFMDF01. Next base: position 22,297 of record CBDCUO010000032.1, read on the forward strand.
GCTCCTTTTATCCAAATTTTGCTGGAAAGCTGACCTTTCCAAAACTAATCCAAGTTAATTGCACTCGCCTCTTTCCCATTTCTAAAAAATCGACTGGGGTTAGGTGTTTACATCAAAAAAACAACCAATTATAAACTAAAAAGCAGCGCGAGGTGATTTCGTTTCAAATTTGATTTTATTAAAAAAAAATGAATCCCCAAAATTAGAGCTTATTTTTTGTTTCCCTTATTCACTTCTTTCAAAACACGCTTTTTCATACGCTCAAATTCGTGATCGGTTATAATTCCAGCCGCTTTTAGCTCTTCCAGTTGGCCTAGACGATCATCTATTGTGGGGTTTGTTGCTTCATTATCTGTTGCTTTATCCGCTTCTTTTTTCCATTCTTTGACAATATCCCTTCCTTTTTTCAATTGCTCTTCGTAAAAAGCTTTCAGGTCTTCTTCATCGAATTCGGCAATCGTTCCACCCGTAGCAAAATGTTGGCTTACTGCTTGTCCAATGGCATAGGTCACTGCACCCGAAAAAACGGAAACAGTCACGCCACCCAACATTGAGCCAATCACAGGAATTACTTTTAAAAGTGACCCCACACTGGCTGCAGAAATTCGAGCCAGCGTAGTACCTGCTAATGCACCTACAAAGGCTTTTCCACTCGATTCGCTATAATCCTGACCATATAGCTTGCATAGCTGCTTAATCATATCTAGTTGTATAGCCGTGACTGCTGCTATATCCAGCACAGGCATTGGGATAAACCCTGCTCCCATAGCAAAGAGGACGTGGCGTTTAATAGTAGGCTGTGCTTTTTCTAACTGAGGATTTTGATAATCTGACATAGTTTTTTCCTTTTATGAAAGAATAAACACTAAAATAATGAAAATCAGCGCACAAAAACTACTTTATTCGGCTAATAGCAGGTGAAAAACGATAAGAGGCTTGTTTTTTTATTGATAAAGTGTGGAATAGTTCTCCATATATTTATAAATACTTCCAGTATTCAATAAAACAATTTTTTCATTTGGCTGTGCCCAGCCTTGATGCACCAGTTTTTTAAGCGCCATCCAGACGGCTGCGCCTTCGGGAGCCAATAAAATTCCTTCCTGCCGTGCCATTTCTTTGGTGCCTGCTAATATTTCCTCTTCGGAAATTTTTACCGCATTGCCATTACTTTTGTACAAAGCATCCAATATCAATTCATCTCCAAAAGCGGTAGGTACTCTCAGTCCGTTTGCCATAGTGATAGCAGGATTTTGAAAGGGTTTAGCTTGCTTTTCTCTTTTTTGAAAGGCTTCCACTATCGGATAACAAGCAGCGGTTTGGACAGCGACCATCCTAGGCCTTTTGGCACCAATCCAACCTAATTGTTGCATTTCTTCGAAGGCTTTCCATATACCGATTAGACCTGTACCACCCCCTGTCGGATAGACTACTACATCGGGTACTTCCCAATCCATTTGTTCAGCGATTTCATATCCCATTGTCTTTTTGCCTTCTAGCCTAAAGGGTTCTTTGAGGGTAGAAACATCAAAACAGTTCGATAAATTATCCGCTTTTATTTGGGCCGCACAGTCTTTAATGTTGCCGTCCACTAAAGTTACTTTTGCTCCATAAAATGCACATTCTCTGGCAAAGGCGGTAGGCGTTGCTTTGGGCATATAGACGTAGGCACCCATACCTGCTTTGGCGCAATAAGCACTCATAGCCCCCCCTGCATTGCCCGCCGTTGGAATTACACAAGCCTTTACCCCCAATTCCTTTGCTTTGGAAATAGCCATCGCTAATCCTCTAGCTTTAAAAGAACCTGTTGGATTATAAGCCTCGTCTTTGAGAAATAAATGAGCACATCCGATTTGACCACCTAGTTTTTTCAACAAAATCAAAGGTGTCATCCCTTCGCCCAAACTAATGATATTTGAATCTCGTTCTATGGGTAAAACTTTTCTATACCGCCACATACTATCTGTATCATACTCAATAATCGCCGATTTAGGCTGTGGACTTAAATCATAATTGGCAATAAGTGGTTTATTGGCTTTTGAAAAGGTATGAAGCTCACTTTTATTATAAAAACCTCCATTTTTGGAACATGTTAAGTGCGAATAGAGTGTTTTGGCGGCGGTTAGGACTTCCATGTATTTTGAAATTTAGTTTTGTTATAATGGTCGAAAATTCCGTATTTTTAAAGGTATTCTTTTCTCCATTATTGACTATTTGATATAAAATATTGCATTTATGAACCCTGTTCGATTTAAAGTAATCAAAAAAGAACATACCTCTTTTCATATTCAAGAAAATAAAAAACCGTACCAATACGACCAGTTGCACTATCATCCAGAGTATCAAATTAGTTTAATTTTAAAAGGAACAGGACTGGGTTCGATTGGAAGTAGTTTGGATCGTTTTCAATCGGGCGATATTTATGTTATTGCTCCAAATATTCCCCACGTTTTTAAAAATGACCTTCGCTATTATGAAAAACCAGAAAAAGAAAATACGCATATGATCTCCTTGTTTTTTCTTCCAACTGCATTTGGCGCGCAATTTTTAGAACTGCCGGAAATGGTCCAAATCAAACACTTCCTCCAGGCGGCCTATAAGGGGATAAAATTAAACAGCACATTAGCTATTAAATTAAAAAAACGCATTTTGGAAATGACTAAATCCACAGGGGCTAGGAGGGTTATTCATTTACTGACGTTGTTAAATGAAATAGCAGTAAACAAAGACTGGCAATTTTTATCAACTATTCGACCTACTTTTACTATCACCCACTCAGATAATACCATGAATAAAATATTCAACTATATTTCCAAAAATTTTGATCGCCCCATTTCGCTAGAACAAATGGCTCATATCGCTCATTTGGATAAATATGCTTTTTGCCGCTATTTCAAGCGAATGACCCACAAATCTTTTATCGCTTATTTGAATGAATTTAGGATAGATATGGCTTGCAAATTTTTGACTAGCGATACATATAGCATTACTCAAATAGGCTTTTTAGCGGGCTTTAATAACTTATCCAATTTTTATAAGCAGTTCAAAAAAATAATGAACTGCACTCCTTCAAAATATAGAGAATTATATGGGCAGTAGCCCCCAATAATGCTCAATTTACCCAACTCAGCTCGTCTAATAAATAGCGAATATGGTCTATTTTTCAAAAATATTAACTACCAAGTACTTATATTTGAAGTGCTTTGTGTAAGCCTATTTAAAACTCGGAGAAAACTTTACTCATGACTTTAGATATTATTTTTGCATTGACTGCTGCTCTGGGCTTCTGGATGGGTTACTCCAGAGGGATTATTAAAACCATTTTTACGGTCTTGTCCTTTACGATTGGACTATTGGCTTCTTTTAAGCTAGCCCCTGCATTTACCAATTTTTTGGAAGACCTTTTTAATAATAATAACCCCTTGATGTTTATTGCCGGATTTCTGTTATCCTTTATCATTGTGATGATGATTTTACGGTTAATTTCCAGAGGCTTGGAAGGAATTTTGGAAAAAGCAAATATTAATTTTATCAACCAGCTTGCCGGCGGTGCCCTGCTAGGTGCGGGGGCAATTCTGGTTTACTCCATCGTATTATGGTTCGGTGATAAATCCCACATGATTGACCAAAGTACCAAAGACGAATCGTACACCTATGTTTACACCAAAGAATTTCCCGGCCAAATGCGCGGCATTGCCAACCAACTAAAACCAGTTATTACCGATTTTTGGAATGAAGCGTTGGACTTTATGGATCGCATGGAAGAAATGAGCGTTCGAAAAACAGAAACCGACCCTACTATTTACGATATAGAAGAGGAGGATGCGAATCAATAGACTTGTTTAAATAAATAATACTGATTTTGATAAAAATAGTTGGCTGAACATTAGCTAGTTTTTATTAAAATTTTGTTTGCTTGTATCCGTTTCCTATTTTGTCCCTAAAAAACTATGCCCACCTTTCTTAGTTTTCTGGTCTTTACTGCTTTTGTTGCCATCTACGCTGCCTGGCAATTGCGAAAAGATCAACTCGATACGAAGGATGGTTATTTTTTAGGAGGTAGGAGTTTGACTGGTGTGGTCATCGCCGGCTCTATGCTTTTGACCAATATTTCCACGGAGCATTTGGTCGGCATGAATGGCTCTGCTTATAAAAATGGAGCAATCATTATTGCTTGGGAGGTGACTTCCGCTTTGGCCTTGGTTGCGGCCGCTCTTTATTTTGTACCGCGCTATCTGAAAATGGGTTTGACAACAATTCCCGAATTTTTGGAAATGCGCTTTGACAAGCTTACCCGTACTATTATTGCCTTATTGTTGATTATCTCTTTTACGGCTACCCTTTTGCCTATTGTTTTATACACTGGAGCTTTAAATATTGAAGCCATTTTTGAAATATCCAACTTATTGAATGTAAGCATCCGTCAAGGTATTTGGATAACGGTTTTGGTAGTGGGAATTATCGGGGCGGTTTATGCCATTTTTGGCGGCTTAAAAATGGTCGCCTATACCGATACAATCAATGGGTTTGGTCTGCTGGTTGCGGGCTTATTGGTGCCATTGTTGGCGTTGTGGCATATCGGAGAGGGCAGTGTCTGGGAGGGGTTGATACGAGTGTTTAATCATGCTCCTGATAAATTTAATGTCATCAGTAACGAACCTTCCATTGGAGTAGGGGCAAGGACAGCTATTTTACCCTTTGAAGTTTTATTTACAGGATTGATAATCAATCAATTATATTTTTGGACGATGCACCAATCTATTATTCAAAGAGTGCTAGGAGCAGTTAATTTAAAAGAGGCACAGAAAGGGTTGCTCTTTACAGGTGTTTTAAAAATATTGATTCCGCTAGTGATTATTCTTCCGGGCATTATTGGTTATTATTATTTTGGCAATTCATTATATAACAATCCAGATACGGTTTATCCGCTATTGGTCAAAAAGGTCCTGCCATTTTGGTTGACGGGCTTCTTTGTGGCTGTCATTATGGGAGCCATTTTGAGCACTTTTAATAGTGCCTTGAATAGTGCGGCCACAGTTTTTAGCATTGACCTCTACAAGCAATATATTAACCCTAACATCCATGAAAAGCGACTGGTAAAAATCGGCAAATGGACTTCCGCTATGTTGGCGGTATTTGCCATTGGGATTGCTCCTTTTGTCGCTAATGCGCCTGAAGGGCTCTATCAACTACTGCAGCAGTTGAATGGCATTTTTTTTATTCCAATCGCCACAGTGATTATGGCTGGGTTCTTTTTTCCCGGGGTGTCTGCAACTGGAGCAAAAGCAGGGTTATTATTTGGTTTGGCCTTTTATGTGTTGGCTTATTTTGTTTTAAAAATAGATCTGCATTTTGTGCATATCTGGGGCATTGAATTTGTGCTAAATGTATTGGTCATGCACTTGGTTTCAATGAGGTATGCTCGCAAAAATAATTTCACTATTACTGATGTTGGGGCGGTCAATATGGCAGAGTGGCAGTATGCGAAAGCTTTAAGCGTTGTATTGGTGCTGGTGACAGTAGCGATTTATATTTTGCTGGGGAATGTTTAGAATGGAAATAGGTACTGAATTCATCGAGTCGGAGAATGATCAGACCGATTTTGAGGAGTCGGAGATTAAGCAATGATAAAAAACATTCCTACACAATGATAATTGAAAATAATTCCGGAGATTTAAGGAATAAGAACTCATCAAAATAAATAAGGATAAAATGATTAAAAGATGCGAATGGGTCAGAAAAAACCTAGCTGAACAAAATTATCACGATAAAGAATGGGGGGTTCCTGTTTATGAGGATTCGGTACTATTTGAGTTTTTAATTTTAGAAGGGGCACAAGCGGGGCTGAGTTGGTCCACTATACTTGCCAAACGAGAAAATTACAGAAAAGCTTTTGACAATTTTGATATGAAAAAAATTGCTCAATACGGCCAATCTAAAATAGAAGAACTGCTAGAAGATAAAGGGATCGTAAGGAATAAACTCAAAGTCAATTCGGCGGTTTCCAATGCAAAGGCTTTCCTCGAAATTCAGAGAGAATATGGAAGCTTCAACCAGTTTATTTGGCATTTTGTGGATGGCAAACCTATCCAAAATGAATGGAGAAACAGCACAGACGTTCCAGCTAAAACGAAGCTATCCGACCAAATGAGCAAAGCTTTAAAAAAACGGGGATTCAAGTTTGTTGGCTCTACTATTTGCTATGCTTTTATGCAGGCGGTAGGAATGGTAAATGACCATACTGTTGATTGTTTTAGGCACAAAGAGCTAAAAGACTAAACCTCCCCTTTAAAAATAAAGGGTTTAAATGCTTTGGAAATCAGGATCACTTTATCGCCGGAGTTTAAAGTTTGGGCTTCCTCGGGAGAGGCGATGACCCGCACGATATTATTCCCTATTTTTACACTGACAATATAAACCAAATCGCTGGGGACGATTTGGAGTACTTCTCCTGCTAATTTGAATTTTCCGCTAATGGGCTGGTTGAGAAAGACGGATTCGGGAAAGCCGGATTTGGTGATTTTTCCATTTTGCAAAACCAATACCTGGTCTGCCATTTTAAAAATTTCGCTTAAATCGTGGCTAACCAAAATGGTCGTCAATCCATAATTTTGATGCAGTTTTAAAATATAGTTTTGCAAGTGGGTACGCATTTCGGCATCCAGCGCAGAAAGTGGCTCATCCAGCAATAAAATATGCGGTTTTCTTACCAAAGCTCTTGCCAGTGCCACCCGTTGTTGCTGTCCGCCGGAAAGCGTTTTGGGCAATTTATTGGTCAGGGCTTGCAATTCCATAACCTCAATGAGTTCGTCTATAATCTTTTTAGACTGTTTTTTTTCTAGGGCATAGGCCAAATTTTGGCGAACATTCATGTTCGGAAATAGGGCATAATGTTGGAAAACGTAGCCCACTCGCCGCTCTTGGGGCTTCAGATTAATATTTCTTGAAAGGTCGAGCCAGGATTCGCCTTTGATTATAATTAGTCCACTTTCTGCTTTCGTTAGCCCCGCGATGACTCGCAACAGCGTTGTTTTTCCACTACCAGAGGGACCGCTAATTGCTACAAAACTACCTTCGGCTAGATGCATATCTACCTCTAAAAGCATCTTGCCTTCTGCTGCATCCAGCATTTTTTGCACTTGAATTTTTATCATAATTCATTGGCTTTTATGCTCCTTCTGTTGATGATATAGACCAGCATTAAAATAACAAAAGAAAAAATAAACAAGACCAGTGCGTATTTATTAGCAAGGGCATAATTCAATCCTTCCACCTCGTCATAAATCGCAATAGAGGCAACTTTGGTTTGTCCCGGAATATTGCCGCCGATCATTAAAACGACCCCAAATTCGCCAACGGTATGCGCAAAAGACAATACAATGCCCGTCAGCAAGGAGGGTTGAATATTGGGCAATAAAACATTTAGCAAGGTTTCAAAACGGGACTTTCCCAAACAATAAGAGGCTTCCGCCAAATTAGCGGACAAATTTTCAAAACCTGACTGAATTGGATGCACCATAAAGGGCAGACTATAAATAATGGACCCAATCACCAACCCCGTGAAGCTAAACACCAAACGCAAATCAAAAGTCTGCTCTAACCAACTGCCTAGCCAGCTTTCCGGACTAAAGGCCAATAACAAATAAAAACCCAATACCGTAGGTGGGAGGACTAGCGGCATACTGATAAAGGTTTCTACCACGGGCTTGGCTTTCATTTGTGTATTTGCCAGAAAATACGCTAGAGGAATACCAATCAACAGCAAAAAAGCTGTTGTAATAGCTGCTAACTCGAAGGTCAATAATAAGGTTTGCCAAAATTCGGTGTTCATTGATGCTGATTGATTGATTAGTGACCGAATGATTTTTTTTAAATACCAATCACTCCGTCGCTTAATCACCAAGCTATTATTGTTCTACTAACATAATTTCATTTGCTCGGATTAATAACTCGATGGTATCTCCTTCCGAAATATCCAATCGTTTTATGGCTTCATTAGTAGATACTACTTTTATCCTTTTATCCTCAAACTGAGTCGTCAGTCGGCTTAGTAGTTTTCCCTGCTCAATCGTCATAACGATAACGGGCAGGCAGTTGGAAATACTTACTAGATCTCCCTTGTTTTTAGCAATGGAAATATCCGTTTCCTTGAAAATTAAAAAAACGGTCCTACCATCGTTTAGGCTTTCTTTTTGGGTTGGGGAAGTAATAATGACTTTGAGCAATGCCTTACCCAAACGAACACTTACCATTGAAAATTCGTCAACGACATTTACCGCTTCTATACGGGCTTTAAATTTATTCACACAAACAGAACTTAATTTTTATTCTGCAAAGAAGGTACGAAATAACCATATTTTTTAAAAATAGTCTGTGCTTTTTCAGAAAAAAGGAACTGGTAAAATTGGTTGGCTGATTTCGGATGCCGTTCTTGGCCATATTTGGTAATGATAATACCTTGTTCGATGGGGATGTAGAGCGAAGGGTTTATGGCTTGCCAAAGCCCCTTTCCCTGCAAATCAGGGGATAAAACGACCGATTTAGCAGTGATGCCTATTTCGCAGGTTTTGGACAAAATGTACTGATTGACTTGAGCAATGCTTTCGCCATAGACCAGCTTGTTCTGGATATTTTCTAATAATTGAGCATTTTGAAAGGTTTGGATGGCCTGTTCTCCATAAGGGGCATTTTTGGGGTTGGCAATAGCAATTTTTTTAATGCTTTCTTTTTTCAAAATGGATAAACTATCTCGCAAATCAAAGTCTTTTTTTAATGTCCAAAGCACCAAGCTTCCAAGTGCATAAGTTCTTGGCATATCAGTTGCTAAACCTATTTCGTAGAGCGTTTGGGGATATTTTTTATTAGCAGAAACTAAGACATCATAAGGTGCGCCTTGTTGGATTTGGGCGGTTAGTTTGCCGGAAGAACCAATGATGATAGTAAGGTCAATGGAATGGGCTTTTTCAAAAGCCGCTTCTATTTCTTTCATTGCAAATTGCACATTGGCTGCCGTTGCAATAATTAATTTGGGCTCATTTTGAGGTGTGTTTTGACCCGATTCATTTTTACAAGCAAATAGGGTGACTATCAAAGTTGGCAAGAAGAGGATATTTTGATAGTTTAGCAAGACCTATTTTTTTGAATTCTACTGAAATGAGGAAATTAGGTTTTTCCAATCAACTCACCTGGAACGCCTTCCCCAAGCTCGGAATTTCCACCTTTTCAAATCCATGTTGATTTAGCATTTTTCGGAATTTTTCCTGTCGGTTTTTTACCCCATGCACCAGAAATAATTGCTTTAGACTCTTTTTTTGATTGTCAATAAAGTCTAGCATTTCGTTCCTATCCGCATGAGCAGAGAATGATTCCATGACTTCAATATCTGCCCTGACGGGCTTCCATTCACCATATAATTTGATCTTTTCGATGCCGTCACGGAGCATTCCGCCAGGTGTGTCCGGCGCACAATAGCCCACAATTAGAAAGGTGTTTTTTCGATTGTCAATGCTATTAAATAAATGATGCCGGACTCTGCCGGCATTCATCATACCGGAGGAACTAATAATAATGCATGGCTCGTGAGAATGATTGAGTTGTTTGGAAAGAGCCACTTCTTTTACATAAGTCAGGTCATTAAAGCCAAAGGGATTATCGTCCAGCAGCATGTATTCGTGCAGATTATTGTCGTAGCATTCCGGGTGTGCCCCGAAGACCGTCGTGGCGTTAACGGCTAGGGGACTATCCACATAGACTGGAATTTTGGGCAATATGCCGGTAGATTCCATTTGGTCGAGCATATAGACGATTTCCTGAGTTCTACCAATGCTAAAGGCAGGGATGATAAGTTTTCCCCTTTTTCGCAGGCAGGTTTCTTTAATAATGTTTAAAAACTTTTCTTCTTCGCCTGGTTTTGCCTCGTGGTCTTTATCGCCATAAGTGGATTCGCAAATCAAATAATCCACTACCGGCATGGGCTTGGGATCGCGCAAGATAGGACGGTTAGGGCGCCCAATATCACCAGAAAAGCCCAGCATGGTCGTTTTGCCATTTTCTGTGATACGTAGCGTGACGCTGGCGCTCCCCAATATATGGCCAGCATCTCTAAATAATACCTCCACATCTTTACTGATTCGAAACCATTTTTCGTAGCTATAGGTAAAAAAATAATTCATTGCCTCTGCTGCATCCTGACTGGTATAGAGGGGAACTCTGGGTTTCTTTTTGCTTTTTTTCTTCTTTTTTAATTTTTTATTATAATATTCAGCATCTCGTTCCTGAATTTTGGCACTATCCAGCAGCATGATCGCGCAAAGGCTTCGGGTGGCATGGGTGCTATGAATGCAGCCGGTAAAGCCGTCTTTCACCAACTTCGGGATGCGTCCGCTATGGTCAATATGAGCATGAGATAAGATCAGGCAATCAACGGTTGTAGGATCAAATAGCCAGCTTTCGTTGAATTTTTTCATCTCCTCGTTCCTCCCCTGGTAGAGTCCGCAATCCAGCAAAATCTGGTAGCCGTTTTCTAGCGTGATCAAATGAGCACTTCCGGTTACTTCTTGTGCTGCTCCGCAAAATTTAATGGTCATATTTTTCTTATTTCAGATTTTTTGCGGCGTGAAGATATAAAAAATGGAAAACTTTTAAGGCGTACAATGGACTTTAGCCCGTTGAAACTATAAAATAATGGCAAGGAGCAAAATAAGTTGCATGGTGCTAGAACAATTTAAATCCCAGTAACAAGTTGAAATAGACATTTCGAGGATTTTTAAAGCCTTCTTCGGGTTCGATCATTAGTCGTTGGGTGCTCACTGTAAAGTCAGCCGCAATATTAATGCGCGAACTCAATTGCCGGGCTATTCTTAAGACGATCATATTATCATTATCTTTGATATTATGAGATTCGTCGAAGGCCTGATTATCAAAATTCATAAAAAGGGCTTTTACATTGACCGAACCACCCAGTCCCCCCTTTAGCAATCGGGAATATTGATAACCCAAGCCAATGCGCCATTTTTTTAAATGAATATTCGCTAATATTGGAAAATCGAGGTAGCTGTTTTTGAAACTAGCACTTACATCACCTGTATAGCTGACTCTTAATGGAAACGGAAAATTTTCGCCGAAAACACCTCTGGCCGCATCGTATTTTCCACTAATTGGCGAGGAAAAATGACTCCTTTTCTCTGCATACGCCGCTCCTATCGTCACCGAAAATTTAGGATGAAAAATATAACTATACTCCAATCCCGCATTGATGCCAAAGCCCAATCGTCCAGTTGCCCCTTCGGGAATATCTTTCAGAATAATTGGGCTTCCAGTCGTAAGGCCTGCTCGGATAGATAATTGAGAAAAGCGTTGATTTTGGCTAAATAAAGGGATGCTGCAAAGTGAAAAAATAAGCATACATAGCACTGTATAATACCTTTTTTTGAAAGCAGCTTTTGCATCGGTTTTCAAATTCATTTTGTGTTTGATTAGGTGATGGCAAAGGTAAAGGCAATTGACATACGCAACTGCCTCTATTCAAGTAGTGTTTGTTTTTTAGGGCATAAAAATAGTTCAGTCAATTTTTTTTCAAGTATAACAAGGCGGGAGAAATTGGCGTATTCTGGCAGAATAGAGGATTTTGTTGAAACAAAAAATAGGCATTGTGATTTTTGTAAACAATTCTTTTTATTTTCCTTATCTTTGTTCATCAAAAAGTAAACCTTCTTTGACTACAGATTAAGCGAATGCCCAAACTTTACGCTATTATTGATATAGAAACTACTGGAGGTAGAGCAGATCGGGACAGGATCACCGAAATAGCGATTGCTTTGCATGATGGCGACAAAGTAATTGATACCTATGAAACCTTGATTGACCCAGAATGTCTAATCCCTTACGGCATTACTCGATTGACAGGTATTACGCAAGAAATGGTAGCAGAGGCTCCCAAATTTTATGAAGTGGCTCGAAAAATTGTAGAAATGACGGAGCATGCCATTTTTGTTGCACATAATGTTCGCTTTGATTATGGCTTTATTCGGGCAGAGTTTAAGCGGTTGGGTTATACGTATAGCCGGCGGCAATTATGTACGGTAAGATTGACTAGGAATGCCTTTCCCGGACTGGGTTCTTATAGTTTGGATAATTTGATTCGACACTTTGACATCCCTTTTCGAAATCGGCATCGAGCAATGGGCGATGTAGAGGCAACAATTCTTTTATTTGAAAAAGTATTGAGAAAAGAAACGAGCGCGCAAGAAGTCCAGGCATTGGTCAACTTGGGTGTGAAAGAATCGCGACTGCCAAAAAGCATTACGCTGGAACGATTGCACGCCCTGCCGGAAGAATGTGGGGTTTATTATTTTCATGATTCCGAGGGGGAGGTCGTTTATGTGGGTAAAAGCATTAATATCAAAAAACGGATCATGGAGCATTTTGCCAAAACAACCGAAAAAGCGCGCAAATTGCAGGAGTATGTAGCGGATATTTCTTATGAAATTACAGGCAGCGAACTGGTTGCCCTATTGTTTGAATCCTATGAAATTAAGCGTTTGCACCCCATTGTTAATCGAGCGCAGCGAAGGCGAAATTTCCCTTATGTCATCCACCAATATGTAAACGAATTGGGCTATATCTGCCTGGATGTGAGCAAACCTTCTAAAAAAGTAAGAGACAAGTTGAATGTCATAGCCGAATATCCCAAAATAGCCCATACCAAAGGACATTTGCGAAGGACTTTGGAATTATTTGACCTGTGCGCCCTCTATTGCAATCTGGAAGCAGGCAGTCGCCCTTGCTTTAATTATCACCTCAAACAATGCCAGGGAGCGTGCATTGAAAAAGAGCCGCCTGCGGTTTATAATGAACGAGTGGAGGCAGCGATTGCTTACCTTTTGACCATATTTGAGGAAGATTTTTTTATCATTGATAGAGGAAGAAATGAGCAGGAAAAGGCAGTTGTTTTGGTAGAAAAAGGCAGCTATATGGGGTATGGTTATATCGAAACAGAGGAAATGAGCGACCTAGAATCTTTGCGGAATGCCATAGGGTTTTTTCAGGGAAATGCAGAAACCTCCAAGATCATTCGCCGCTTTTTAGCAGGTAAGCACCAAGCAAAAATCATCAATATTCCCAAGCGGATAGAGCGGACATATTAAAGGGATTGGGTGTTTTGGGCCAGCTTCGTCAACGTTCTTTAAAGTAAAATATTTCCAGAAAAAACCTTCTCAGCCGGGCCGCATAGCCAAATATTGGAAAAGGACGACCCTTTTACTTCAAACCTGACTTTTAGGTTTCCACCCTTTGCTTTTAGAAGAATACCGCCTTTTTTTAATAAGGCAGCTGCCTGGTTCGGATACTCTAAATAGTAAGAAATAGCCGCAGCCGTCACTCCAGTTCCACAAGCTAAGGTTTCTGCCTCAACCCCCCTTTCATAAGTAGCAATATTCAGTCCTTCAGAGGTGGGTTGTACAAAATTAACGTTGATACCTTTTTGGGTATATATTGCATTATAGCGAATATTTTTCCCTTCTTTAAAAACATCTATTTTGGTTAAATCTGCAACGAATTTTACATAGTGGGGAGAACCAGTATTCATAACATAATGATCTGATTGGCATTCGATTGTATTGACATCAATCATTTTTAACTCTACCCAATTCCCCTCTGAATTGACCCTTGCTTTATGTATGCCGTCAATGGCTGAAAAAGTGCTGCTTTCTTGAATAATCCCCAGATGAGAGGCAAAAGCTACGATACACCTTCCGCCATTTCCGCACATACTCCCCTCCGCTCCGTCTGCGTTAAAATAGATCATTTTAAAATCAAAATCGGGATGATTTTCTAATAAAATTAAGCCATCTCCTCCAATGCCAAAACGACGCTCACAAAGGCGACGAATGGTCTGCTGGTCTTTTTTATCAATGTACGGTTTTTTTCGATGATCTATCAGCACAAAATCATTGCCTGCACCTTGGTATTTATAAAATGGAAGATTCATAAAAAGTGGTTGATGTAATAGTCAATGAATCAAATAAAACGAAAGGAACCAAAACAAATTTTCCTCAGTTAATTAATATTGAAAAGCGAAGAATAAATCGCGTCGGAATATTAACAAAAAATTAAATTTTCTTTAAAGGAAGTAATTTACTGCTTTTTAATATAAAAATTAGCTAACTTGGATCATCCCTCAATGAAATATAACATGTTGCAAATACAAAATAATAGATTTTAATGCTAAAACAAATCACCATGAACTGGAGAAGGTTGAATGGGCAAAAAATTGAACCGCCCATTTTGGAAGCGGTAGAAAGGACTATTATTCGAGAAACCGAAGCTGGCCACAAACTAAAAGTTTGTATTGGCACAGATTCGCAGGTGAGAGGAGAAACGATTGAATTTGCTACCGTGATCGTATTCCTTCGAGAGAAAAAAGGCGGCTTTATGTTCATTAGCAATTACAAATTTGAAAAAAAGATGAGCCTCAAAGAGCGAATGATTACAGAGGTTGCCAAATCTGTAGAAGTTGCTTATGATCTTTGTGATTTGCTAGATCTCTATGAGGTAGAATTGGAGGTACACGCCGATATCAACACCGATCCCAATTTTCAGTCCAATGCCGCTTTAAAAGAAGCTATGGGCTATATTTTGAGTATGGGCTTTGTCTTTAAAGCCAAGCCAGATGCTTTTGCCAGCACCTCTTGTGCAGATAAGGTGGTCTAGCACAATTGTTCGATTCATTGACTTTTAAATTTACTCTGTCACAAAAGTACAGAGATCACTTCTTCCTGATTTTAACGACCATTTATGGTACTCATAGGCCTGGAAGTATTACTATAATTGCCGACACATACCTGCTTTAACTTATTAGTGATAAAAAAGTATATCTAGCAGGTCATATCTAGTGTTTTAAAAACCAATTCTTTAAATATGAAGCATAGCTTTTTATAGGGCTTAAATGACCGATAAAGGCTTGCGTTACATTGGTTTTAAGGGTATATTTGTGACGCCACTTCTACAATGTTCTACACCACTTTTATTTTTTCTCCCCCTTTTATTATTTAACCTCAATAGATGTAATTTTATCCAGAATGAAGTCGCTTTTGTGCTATTTCGCTTTTGCCTGTTTGTTCCTTTTTGCCTGTACACATGATAAGGTTTATATTGACAAGCCTCTTGACCGCCTATTGATCGCATCTTTGGAAAGAGCTTCCAGTGATGGCGACATAGACCATTTTATTTTGCCAGAAAGCGATGATTTTGCTCGTATTCCACAAGATTTTTATAACCCTATTACGGCTGAAAAAGTCCAATTGGGCAATAGACTTTTTTTTGAAACGGGACTGGCTTTAGCTCCCAATAAAGAAATCGGAAAGCATACTTATTCTTGTGCTTCCTGCCATGTGCCTTCGGCGGGCTTTCGTCCTGGCCGGGAACAGGGAATTGCAGATGGGGGAACGGGCTTTGGAGTGAATGGTGAAAATAGAAGCAAATCCCCCGATTACGAGGAATGGGAGCTGGATGTGCAAGGACTTCGACCTCTAAGCGTTTTAAATGTTGCTTTTGTAAAAAATACCACCTGGAATGGGCGATTCGGCAGCAAAGATGCAAATATAGGAACGGAAGATCGCTGGAAGCTAGACCCTACTCTGGAAATAAATGCAGCAGGTTTGGCTGCTTTAGAGAGCCAAAACATTGAGGGCATGGAGCTGCATAGATTGAAAATTACGGAGGAGGTATTAGACGAATATGGCTATCGGCTGCTTTTTGATGCTGCCTTCAGTGATTTGCCAAAAGAGGAAAGATACACCAAAAAGACAGCAAGTTTTGCTATTTCTGCTTATTTGAGAACTTTACTGACTAATAAGGCCCCTTTTCAAGAATATTTAAAAGGTAGGAAAACTGCTTTAAGCGATCGGGAAAAGCGAGGAGCTATTTTGTTTTTTGGAGAGGCTAAATGTTATCATTGCCACAAAGAACCCAATCTCGGGGCGAATGAATTTTATGCAATCGGGGTAAAAGATTTGTATGAAACAGGAAAAGCCTTTGATACTTCAAAAGAGGATCCTCGCAATCTGGGCAGAGGCGGTTTTACTGGCAATCAAGCGGACAGGTATAAATTCAAAGTCCCTCAACTATACAATTTAGGAGATGCACCTTTCTTTTTTCACGGAAGCAGTAAATACAGTTTGAGGGAAGTAGTAGAATATTTCAATGAAGGTGTTTCCGAAAATAATACTGTCCCGAAAGAACAGCTTGCACATCAATTTAAGCCGCTCTATTTGTCTGATGAGGAGATGGATGATTTGACTGCTTTTTTAGAAAATGGGCTGCGAGACTCTGACTTGGAAAGATATGTACCTAGCTCTCTGCCTTCTGGCAACTGCTTTCCCAATAATGATCCCGCTTCTCAATTAGAATTGGGGTGTAATTGAATTATAATTTAAATTCCTCACTCCCTTTAAAGAGAGAATCCACGAAAGCCCGTTTGTTGAAAATCTGTAGTTGTTCGATTCCTTCTCCTACGCCCAAATATTTGATCGGAATTTTGAATTGATCGCTAATTCCAATAGCGACACCTCCCTTTGCTGTACCATCCAGTTTGGTTAAAGCCAAGGCGGTGACTTCTGTCGCGTTGGTAAAGTGGGTGGCTTGTTCGATGGCATTTTGTCCGGTAGTAGCATCTAGCACTAATAATACTTCATGAGGAGCAGTTTTCATTTTTTTGCCGATAGACCGTTTGATTTTAGTTAGTTCGGCCATTAAATGCTTTTTGGTATGCAGGCGGCCTGCAGTATCAATAATGGCTACATCACAATCGTTATTAATGGCGTATTGTACGGTTTCGTAGGCTACGGCAGCTGGATCCGTTTTCATTCCTTTACTATAAAAATCGCAGCCTACCCGTTTAGCCCAAATACTCAACTGGTCAACGGCTGCTGCTCGAAAAGTATCTCCTGCACCCAATACTACTTTTCGTCCGCGTTTTACGTACTGGTAGGCAATTTTGCCAATGGTGGTCGTTTTGCCTACTCCATTTACTCCCACTACCAAAATGACGCTGGGCATATAATCTCCGGGAGGGTCGAAATCTTCTAGGTCTTCCGTATTATTTTCGGATAGTAATTGAACAATCTCATCGCGCAATATTTCATTTAACTCGCTGGCATGGATGTATTTATCCCGTTCTACACGCGCTTCAATCCGCTCGATAATTTTAATCGTTGTTTCCAGACCAACATCAGAAGAAATCAAAACCTGTTCCAGTTCATCCAATACCTCTATATCCACCTTGGATTTGCCAGCAATGGCTTTGGACATTTTGGTAAAAAAACTGGTTTTTGTTTTTTCTATACTTTTGTCTAGCTCTTCCTCTTCTTTTTTGCCGAAAAACTTCTTAAAAAAAACTCATTTCTAAAATAAATATAATAAAAGGTGAAAAGCGAATAGTACGCTCGATAAAAATGCGAATATAATAGACTTTTTCTAGTTAGAGAATACCCCTATTCGCTTATCGAAAAACAAAGAGGCTTTCCTTCATCAGAAAGAAAAGCCTCTTCGAGTATATTCAACGCTTGGGGGTGTTTTATTTTTTATCAGCGAAGAATTCTTTGACCTTATCTTTGTGAATCATCATTTCCTTATAGGAAATTTTCCCCGTTTTAGGGTCTTTGATGCTTTTCACAACCTTAACAAAGTCCCGGCCGGAGCCTGCGTTTGCTGCTCGTTGAGCGACCCTTGCGTTTTTACTGACTTTAGCCATGTTAAAATTTATATGGTTCTGAAATGAATGACGACCCAAAAATAAGAGGATTTTTGGATAATTTCCCGATTGAGAATTAGAAGTTATCCACAAACCTTATTTGATCTCTCGATGCACCGTTACTTTTTTTAAAATGGGGTTATACTTTTTTAATTCCAATCTGTTAGGAGTATTTTTCCTATTCTTTTGAGTGACATAACGAGAAGTTCCTGGTTGGCCAGAGGCTTTGTGTTCTGTGCATTCCAGGATGATTTGCAATCTATTGCCTTTTGCTTTCTTAGCCATTTTTTAAGTTTTTGACAATTTTAGAAAAAGGGGCTTTAGAGTATGTTTAAACACTAGATTTTAATTTAATGCCGATATTTACGCCCTTCCTTTCTAAGTCCTTGAGGTACTCATAAACCCCCAATTTATTGATGTTGCGCATAGCGTGGCAGGATACTTTTAAAGTAACCCACTGATCCACTTCAGGAATGTAATAGCGTTTTTTCTGCAAATTCGGCAAAAAACGACGCTTGGTCCTTCGCTTGGAGTGGGACACATTATTCCCTGACATCGGACGTTTTCCCGTCAATTGGCATATTTTAGACATAATGATTTGGGTTTTAAAATTTTTACGGTGACTCCGGCAGGACTCGAACCTGCAACCTCCTGATTCGTAGTCAGGGACTCTATCCAGTTAAGCTACGGAGCCATATAGCTGTAAATCAATTATTTACACACTTTTATTTTGGTTGGTTTTGAAATAAAAGCCTCCAAAAAGTGGCAAATGGGGTGCAAATTTACTGCATTTTTTCAAGCCAATCAAATAAATGCCTTCGATTTTTTAAATTCTACCAAATTGGGGCATTTATTGGAGACATCTCAAAGGGTTTGGGAAAAATTATAGACTAAAAGCATCGCATTTTTTAAAGTAGGGTTTGTAGCGATAATTCGATATGGCTATCCAAAAACTTCGCTCCTTGTAGGGTCAAGTTTCAATTCCCTTGCAAACTGTGCCATTTTTAAAGTGGCAGATTCGGTCATGTTTTGCATCAATTCAGAAATAGGATAATTGAATGATTGTGCCATGAATTTTATTTTAAAAATCAAAACTGAATACAAACATTCTTAGGTTCTGTAAAAAAGCGAAGGGCTTCAAAGCCACCCTCTCGACCTACACCTGAATTTTTAACACCACCAAAAGGTGTTCTCAAATCTCGAAGCAACCAAGTATTGACCCAAACAATTCCTGCGTGGATTTTTTTAGCCACTCGATTGGCTCGACTAATATTCTCCGTCCATATGGTACTGGCTAAACCATATTCCGTACTATTGGCATATAGCAAGGCTTCTTCTTCCGTTTCAAAAGGCATGATAGTGACGACTGGTCCAAAAATTTCTTCTTGATTGGTTCGACAGTCATTTGACAAACCTTCGATAACCGTGGGTTCTATGTACCAACCCTTTTCGTAGCCTTCTGGGAAAACGGCGTTTCCGCCTGCTAAAATTGTCCCTCCTTCTTCTTTTGCTAATTCGATATAGGACAATACTTTTTCGTAATGTGGTTGGGAAACGACTGCACCTAAATTAACTGTATCATCAGAAGGGTGTCCAACTTTTAGGGCTTTAGTGCGGGCTACAAAATCCGTTTTAAATTTTTCATAAATTGATTTTTCTACAAAAATTCTGGAACCGCAAAGACAAATCTGACCTTGATTGGCAAAGGATGAACGTAGCGTCGTATCCAACATTTTTTCATAATTGCAATCTGCAAAAATGATATTGGGATTTTTACCCCCCATTTCTAAAGATACTTTTTTGAAAACAGGTGCAGCTACCTTCGCTATTTCTGCGCCTACTCTGGTGCTACCTGTAAATGAAATGGCTTTGATGTCAGGATGCTTGGTAATTTCCCCACCTACTTTAATACCATCTCCATGAACGATGTTGAATACGCCTTTGGGCACACCTGCTTCTATACAAATTTTTGATAAGAGGTAGGCTGTCATAGGGGTCACTTCGGATGGTTTGGCGATGACACAATTGCCTGCTGCCAATGCAGGTGCTACTTTCCAAGTAAACAAATACAACGGTAAATTCCACGGCGAAATCGTTCCGACCACCCCTAATGGTTGCCGTAAAGTATAATTTATGGCATCGGTCATTTCATGGGCATTCGTTGCAAACTGTGTAATCGCTTGGGCAAAAAACCTGAAATTGGAGGATGCTCTTGGAATATCTACTTGTTTGGCTAGCCAAATTGGTTTGCCATTATCCAGAGATTCTGCTTTTGCCAAAGCCTCTAAATTGGCTTCAATCAAGTCTGCAACTTTAGTCATTATACAACTTCGTTCATTAATAGAAGTTGATGACCACAAAGGGAAAGCTGCTTGTGCTGAGACTACTGCTACATTCACATCGTTAGCATCCGAATTAGGAACTTTGGCATATACTTGACCTAATGCGGGGTCAAATAAATCCATATATTGGCCATTATTTGGGGCGACTAATTCACCGTTTATATAATTACTAATTGACTCCATTTTCTTGTTTTTTGCTTTGACTCTATCCCTTTATGGCTATTTTTATTTTTTCCATGATGAAATTCGATATTATTGTCTAACAAAAAGTAAAGTGATTATGATAAATCCCTTCCTGATAATTGTATAAGCTATTTAGGAAAGAACCGAAAGTAGCCGAGCCCGTCACCTGTCCTCGATTAGCGGGGTTATCTCTTAGTAAACTGAGTTTTAAACCGCCCTTCGTCTCTATTTGTAATTCTACTAAGTGTGCATCCAAACTTTGATCAGCGACAATATGACCTTCACATTTTTCAAATCCCAAACTCGCAGCCGCCAAAGCATAGATAGACATGGTATTGGTGTTTTGTGGGGCTATTTTATTGATTTCGTGAATTGGTGCTTTTGCTAAAGTTACTGCCGTGGTTGTTTTTTGAGCTTCTTCCATTTTAGCCACGATAGCAGGGGCGGTTATTTTAAAAGAAGCGGGCTCTTTCTTCATGGCTACTCGCAGGCTTTTTAATTGCCCGTCTTGGTCTAATCGAATGACATCCCATATACCAACAGAAGCACCTAATGGCAAATAGCAACGATAGGAATTGTTTTCCATTTGCTGAAAAAATCGTTGGCGAAATTCGCCATCCGCAAAAGCAGTTGGAGAAGAAATAAAAAAATTAGTTTCCTTCAATATCTCTACCGCATATTGTTTAACAATACTTGGATGAGAACATTCGACCACTAAATTTATCCCTTTTAAGTGTTGAATTAAGGTGTCTAAATTTTGATATACCTTTACAGACTTTGGAAAACTAAAATCCTCAAATACGGTGGAGGTCCTATTCCAAAGTGCGATTACCTCAAAGCGTTCTTTGAATAAAGGTTGCTCTTGTATGGTTTTCCATACACTTTGCCCAACTTTACCAAAACCAAGAATTGCAATTTTTATCATTTTTTACTTCACCCTTTTTATGCTACAAAACCAACACTTACTTAGGTCAGATCTATGACGTTGACAATGCTCTTTCAAGTCTTATTAGCAATCTGACAACGAAGTGATCTGACTCCTGACAGCGAAGCGGTCTGACTTCTAAATAGTTATCTTTTACTTATATTTTTTAATCCATTTATAAATGCTTCGTTTCCTGCTCTTGTACCGATTGTTACTCTGACATATTCTGGACCACCAAATCCTCCTAATGATCTAACCATTACACCTTCTTTCAACATTTTAGCTTCAAATTCAGCTGGCGAAATATTGGGTCTAATCATGATAAAGTTGGCTTGTGTTTTCCAATAGTCCATGCCGAGTTTATCCAATTCTTGATACAAAAACCGTTTTTCTTTCTGCACTAAATCCACCGTTTGTTGAATAAATTCGTGGTCATGAATACCTGCAATGGCAGCTTCCGTGCTAAGCGTATTTATCATAAATGGTCTTCTGAATTTTTGTAGATAAGTTGCTATTTCTTTCGTCGTGTAAGAATAACCAATACGCAGCCCTGCCAAACCGTAAGCCTTTGACATGCTATTGATAGCAATCACATTTTTACTATCCAACACATAAGACAAGGCTCTGGTATAATCTTTCGCATCTGCATATTGGTAATAGACTTCATCAAAAACCAATAACAGATGGTCGGGTAAAAAACTCAGTAATTCATCTACTTGTGTTTTAGGAATATAAGAACCCGTTGGATTATTGGGACTGGTGATAAAAAGTAAGCTGGTACGCTCCGTAATCGCTTTTTCTATTCCTTTTAGGTCGAGTTGAAAATCTTTTTTGGAAAGCGGTACATCAATCGTTTTAGCACCCATTTTTTTTGAAAATCCATTGTAAGGACTAAAGCATGGAGTACTATAAATACATTCGCTATGTTCATCTAAAAACCCACGGATAATCAATTCAATATTGGCAACACCGCTATTAGTGGTGATAAATTGTGCTGGTGTCAGCTCCCCTTGATAAAACTCGGATAAAGTATTTCTCAACCGAACATCTACGGGCGATGGATATTCTGATAAAGTGGATAGATGCTTTTTAATAGCTTCCATTGCCAAAGGAGAAGAGCCAAGTGGATTTTCATTAGAAGACAGTTTATAAACCGTTTTGCCTCCTGCGGCTATCTCCGCCTTAGATTTTCCACCTTTATAGGCAGGCGTATCAGGTAAATATTTTTTATAATTTAGTCCCATTTATAGCTTGTTTAATTGATACAAAACGGGTTTACTCGGAGCAGCATCTAAGGCAATAGATGGTATTTGAATATTCAGTAAGAATAAACCGTCTTTTATCCTATCAGGTACATAAATCAATTCGGTAATAGTACAATCTGTTCTTGTATCGTCTTGAACTTTTTGATTAGCAACATTCCAAAAAAGATGGTGTGCCACTAATTTGCCTTCATCTTCTTCTCTGTCCACAGAGGGCAAATCCAATAGCAAGTGTTTTACTCCATTTTCGACTAAATACCGCATTGCCTCGCTATCCAAATAAGGTGGATTTGTTCCCGAATAATCCATTGTCCGCTTATCCTCCTTATTAGGAAGTGTGCGAATAAGGATAGCTTCAGGTAATTCCGCAGGACAAACCGCCTTTAATTTTTCTTTTGAAATAATATGGTCGCCCTTGCTATTTTTAACCAAATCTACACTTACCAATTGTGCAACAAAATGAAATTGTTTGAGCTGGTCGTTTACAGATTCTTGTTGTAAAGTAATATGCCCCAAACATTCGGTATGCGTACCATTCCCGTGTGGGTTCAGTTGAATATCAAAAAAATTGACGGGCGCACCTTCCTTTACCGCTCCAATAAAATCACCCGATTGATAAGGGGTCTTTTTAAAATCAGTGGAATAAAAGCACTTGACCTGTCCAACTGGAATAGAAATATCCAAGGGTTTGGACAAGTCGCATTGATAGCTTTGACGCTTATAGCTCGTTTGAAAAATCATTAGGCAAGGGTTATTAGTTTTTTATAATAATCCTCTAATGGAATTTTATCAAAATCATCTCTACTACACATCTGTAATAATAATTCATCTTGTTTCCTGCCTTGCTTCATTGCTGTTGCATAAGGGAGTTCAGGTTGGAAAGTCACTAAAGAATATTTAGAATAATAGTCAGGAAATTGCTGCTCTAATTGCATTTCAATTTTACGTTTTCGCATAAAAGCGACATCATCTACATGGTCTCGCATTTCGTGAAAATTGTCGATAGCTAAGTCGGCAATCGCATCGGCATTTTCTTTTCGTTTATCTTGAAAAACAGAAAAAACTTTTTCCCAATCCGTTCCGTATTCCTCCAAAACATCATCAAAAACCCGAACGTCTTCCAAAGAAGAATTCATTCCTTGACCATAGAAAGGTACAATTGCATGAGCGGCATCACCCATGATAAGTCCTTTGCCGAATGCTTGCCATGGATAACATTTAATCGTACCTAAATTGCCAACAGGATTAGTGGCATATTCTTCTTGATAATGAGGAATATAAGGCAATAAAGTAGGGTAATAATTCTCAAAGAAATTACGAATCTTTTCTTTGGAATCTAAATTGTTAAATCCTATTTCAGTTCCGTAAGGGTGGAACATGGTTAAGGTAAAACTACCGTCAAGGTTGGGCAGAGCGATAATCATAAAATCGCCTCTGGGCCAGATATGTAATACTTCCTTTTCTATTTGCCAACCTCCGCCAACAGCAGGAGGAATACTTAGCTCTTTATAGCCATGTCTCAAAAAGTCTTGCGAATAATTGAATAACAACTCAGCAGTATATTTCATCATACTTCTTCTAATCGCCGATCCTGCGCCATCCGTGCCGATGACTATTGCCCCTTCGTCATAATGCGTGTTTCCTGCTTTGTCGAGGTATTTAATCCTTGCCTCTTTTAAATCTACATCAACGACAGGCACATCAAATTTTATTTCAATATTGTCGTATTTATCGGCTGCATCCAATAAAATCATATTCAAGCCTGGTCTAGAAACCGAGTTGATATAATCTAAAGAACGACCACTATATGGCGACAAAAAGGGATCTCCGTCCAATGGATGGATTAAACGTCCTCTCATGGGAATACAACCTTTGAGCACAGTCTCTTTCAAATTGGCTCTATCTAATGCCATCAGTCCTCTATGCGATAAGGCTAAGTTAATGGAACGTCCAGCGTCCATCTCCCTTTTTCGCATATCCCATCGCTTTTCATAAAAAGCAATTTTGAACCCTTTTTGTGCTAAACAAACAGCTAATAAAGTGCCGCACAAACCAGCACCTACTATGATGATTTTCTCATTCTTCATAATCGTCATTTTACATCAAGTGCAGATTTTAAAATGGTATAAAAATTAAATACATCTTCATAAGAATTGTATAAGGGAACTGGAGCAACTCGAATAACATCTGGCTCTCGCCAATCGGCAATGACGCCATCTTCGGTGATTTTATCAAACAAATCTTTTGTAGCGTTCTTTACCTGAATAGACAATTGTGAACCTCTTTGATTAGGGTCGGCAGGTGTAATGATTTTGATAGCATCTTCTCCTAATGATTTCACCAGAAACTCCATGTAGCCTGTCAGTTCAATCGCTTTTTTTCTTAGCCTATCCATACCTACTTCCTCAAATATTTTCAAAGAAGCCCAAACCGAAGCCATTGCCAAAATAGGTGGATTACTCAATTGCCATGCTTCTGTAGTTGGGATTGGCTCAAAGGCATCACGCATCTTGAAGCGGGTATCTTTGTTATGTCCCCACCAACCTGTAAAGCGAGGAATGGTGCTATTATGATGGTGGCGTTCATGGACAAATGCGCCACCCATTCCTCCTGGACCAGAATTGAGGTATTTGTAATTGCACCAAACCGCAAAATCACAGCCTGATTCGTGTAAATTCAAAGGCAAATTTCCTGCACCATGCGCACAGTCAAATCCCACAAAACAACCTTTGGCATGTCCCCATTCGCTGATTTGTTTCATGTCAAAATATTGCCCTGTATAATAGTTGGTATTGCCTAAGAGGGTGAGGGCAATCTCCTCCCCTTGAGTCTCAATTACTTCTCGAATATCTTCTGCTCTCAAGCAAACTTCTTCCTCTCTGGCTCTTAATTCAATCAAGCAATCTTTAGGATTTAGACCATGAAACTTAATTTGAGATTCGGCAGCATATTTATCAGAAGGGAAAGCATCTGCTTCGATTACGATTTTATTGCGTTTGCCTTTTGGTTGGTAAAAAGAAACCATCATTAAGTGCAAATTGACAGTCAAGGTATTCATCACCACCACTTCCTCAGGCTTTGCACTAACGACTTTTGCCATTGCATTCGTCAAAAACTCATGGTAAGGCATCCAAGGATTTTTGGCATGAAAATGCCCTTCTACGCCTAGGTTTTTCCAATCCAATAATTCTTGTTGCAGCGCAGCTTGGGTTGCTTTTGGCTGCAAGCCCAACGAATTACCGCATAGATAGACGTAGGGTTTTCCATTAGCCTGAACAGGTAAATGAAATTGATTTCGGTAATCTCTTAGTTCATCTTGGTTATCCAGTTCTTTGGCATAAGCCAAACTAATTTGATTCGTCGCTACCATTATACTTAATTTTATAGCTAGGAGTCAGGGGTCAGTTTGACGCTCTGACTCTTGACCCCTCTCACCTGACTCCTTCTAATATTCTATTTAAAAAAATTGCTTTATTTGCTCCATGCAACCACTGAATCACATTGTCGCTCCAAATTTCCTGATGCTGTTGTTGGGTGATTATTTCTTCTTCTACTGCCAAATCCAATAATTTGCCAGGGTAGGAAGACTGCCGTTCGCTTTCCATTTCTCCAAGCGGATAAGGGTCATCCAAGCCCATAATAATTTGGCTCGTGCCTTTCTGTCTTTTAATCATTAATTCCAAAGACAGCGTGTCATGGACTAAGGTATCAAAGAAAATATTGGGATGTCCAATTGCATTTTTGGGTGCTATTTTTCCTTCAAATAAATCGGGTCTGCCATCAAAGCCTTGCACCCTTCTACCATAATTGATTTGGTTCAATTGTCCACCATGTGCAAAACAAACTCGAATATTCGGGTACCTTTCATACAGCCCATTAAGGGTATAAAAATGATAGGCATCTGCACATTGCGCTAACATCCATACCAAGATGAAAACGCCATGACTGTATTTTCTAATTGCTATAAATTTTTCTCCATCATAAGGATGAATTTCAATGGCTAACCCATAGTCATTCGCTAACTCGAAAATGGGTTTGGTTTCCTTGTTGATAATGCCTCTCCAATTCCCTGCGGAGTCCATATAATGCGTAGGCAAGCAAAGCACTTGCAATTCCAATTCCTCTACACATCTTTTGATTTCCCATAATGCTCCCTGCACAAATCCGACATGAACCACAAATCCACAGGTGAATTTAGTTGGATGGTCTCGCTGTACTTTCGCATTAAAATCATTTTGAAAGCGCAAGGCCATTTTCAACTTATCCAAGGTTAGACCATTGCCGTATAACTGCGATAAATTCAAGACAACCGCATGGTCAATTTTATTTTTTTCCATCCAAGCTAGTTTCTCTTCTAAAAAGAAACTAGACGCTGTAATGGGTCGCTGCCAATTTTTTTGCCGCATAAATTGGCGGTCTTGGTCTATCCAGAAAATTTCCTTTTCCCGCATAAAGGCAGGAATTTCCTCTGGATAAGGCAATAAATGGGCATGTCCATTGATGCGTAATGGATTCATTATTTCTTGTTTAGTACTAAATATTACGTAAGTTGAGATATGCCAAATTTTCGAAATTTGGCATATCTATATCATTCCTTTACATGGCTAAACCTTAGTTGATTACGCAGGTTTCTCCATCTTCGAACCACAACTATCACAAGTTCGCAATTCATCATTAGAATTAGTACCTATCAAAAATAACAGGCATATCTGTTTCGATATTTTTTAAGGTAAAAGGCTCTTCGTATAATTTATCATGGCAACTTTCACAGAACCAAAGCCAAGCCATCTTCCATGCCTTCGGGACGTCTTTGTTCTATGACCAAACCAACCGTATTAGCCCCTCTTTGTGGCGAGTGTGGAATATTAGGCGGTAAATAAAATATCTCCCCTTCTTTGATGTGAATATCTCTAGGCTCCCCGTTTTCAATAATTTTTAAAACGATATCCCCTTCTACTTGGTAGAAGGAATTCGGGGGTTTGATTTAAGTGATAATCTTTTCTGGAATTTGGTCCACCGACAATCATCACAATATAATCTTCATTATAAATGGCTTTATTCCCAACAGGTGGTTTTAGTAAGTGTCTATTATCATCAATCCATTTTTTGAAATTGATAGCTGGTGGTAATTTTGACATGGTTGTTCTTTTATATGGTCATTAAATTTTTGATTGTGTGATTGTACACCTAATGTGTACGTGACGTGCTCAATCACGCAATCAAACAATCATTTCAATCTACTTTTTTAATCTTCACTAAAATGGAAGCTCAACTGTTTTTTGATGTTATACTTCTGATTGAAATAGGTGATACGTTGCATTTCTGGTAAACCCAATAAACATTCTACCGCTCTAAACTGAAAACTTTGGAAACCAGATGCTGGAAATAAATAATTTCTAAAGTCTAGAAAATCAAGTGGTGTCATGGTTTCCATAAGCCCAACTTGTTGAATCAATAATTGTAAGATTGATTCTACTCGTTTAAGCCGTCCAACGACTATTCCTATTTTTCTTTCATCTATTCTATCTACTTGAAGTAATTGAACAACGGATTCCAACTCATGAATAATTTGTTTGAACCACAATTCATAAGCTTGGTGTGTTATGATAACATAACATTTCTTCATGAGCAGGGTCACCAATAGCGACACTTCTCAATTTTTGAGTGCCTAATAATTTGGTCAAGCTCCAAGTAGTTATGATAATGAATTGTTGCGTATTTTTTATCTGCTGCGACCATGCAAAAAATTGAAGGATTTAGATAATTTTATTTGATATAGTGAATTTTTTCGATGCCACAGCCGCTATGCAACTACGGTTTAAAAAAATCCAATTTTTTGTCGAATTGCTACTGCTCCTTTTTGTAAAGTAGTGACATAATCCACTACCTTTTCTTCTTTAAATCTAGTAGATGGACCAGAAGCACTTAAACTAGCTACCACTTCATTGGCTTGATTATAAATGGGAATTCCCACGCAAATAAGTCCAATTTCTGATTCCTCTCTGTCTAAGGCATAGCCCTTTGCTTTGATGGCATTCAATTCTTTTAGGAATGCCTTAAGTTCGGTAATGGTATGTTCAGTAAAGGACTTTGGCTGTTGTTGAAAAATCGTTTGTAGCGCTATATTTTGTTCTTCTTTGGGTAAATTGGCCAGTAGCACTTTCCCCAACGCAGTAGAATAAGCGGGAGCATAACTTCCTATGTGTGAACTAATCTTCAACCCCTGTGGACTTTCCACTTTATCTACATGAAATGCTTGATGCTGCTTCAATATGGCAATATGCACCGTTTCTGTAATTTGTTGAGCTACTTTCATCAATACTGGATGCGTCTTATCTACAAAAGCAGATTTTAATTTGTACCCGATTTCCTAATTCAAACAACTTAAGTCCTAAGCTATATTTTTCTGTTTCAGGATGTTTATAAAGGATGCCCAATTTCGTTAAATCAGACAAGAACCGATAAACAGTACTTTTATTAGAGCCAATGGCATTGGCTAATTCCGTCACGCCCCATTCTGGTTTTTGAATCGTAAAATATTCTAGTATAGCAAAAGTCTTGTGAACCGAACTTTTCAATGATTGCATGAATGACTGTTTTATTGCTAGGATTGTGTATGCCACGTTTATAATCACACAATCAATACAATCACAATAATAAAATTTTTGTCTCACTCTTTAAACTACTTCTAGTTTAACCGTTCCTAATCCATCAAACTGCCCCGCTATTTTATCTCCTACTTGAACATAGACCGCTGAAGTAGCGGCTCCTGCCAAAATCACTTGACCAGATTTTATTGATATACCATGCTTTATTGCCATTCGAGATAGTTCAACCAAAGAAGCTAAGGGATTCCCAAGGATAGCAGTAGCATTTCCAGATTGAGTAATCGTTCCATTTATCACTAGCTCGATAGGCATATCTTGTATTGGTGTGGTTGGTGGAAGCCAATCTCCCAAAACATAAGCCGCCGAAGAACAATTATCGGCAATCACATCTTCGAGTGAAAACTTAAATTTCTCATACCGGGAGTCTATCACTTCTAATGCCCCTGCTATGCCTTCTATGTAATCAATTGCGTTTTCCAAAGTAATTTGGTCGTCCAAGGACTTACCAATCAAAAATGCAATTTCAGGTTCCACCCTAGGATGAATGAAGTTGGCTTTTGTTAAAGTTGCTCCTTCGTTAATTTCCATGGCATCCGTCAATCGACCCCAAATAATATCATGGACGCCCATTTGTTCCATTTTTGCTTTACTCGTAAAGCCTAACTTATATCCAGTTAGTTTTTTCCCCTCTCATATACCTATTAGCTAAAGAGACTTTTTGAATTTGGTAAGCGTCGGACAAACTAACTGTTTGCTGCTCACTAATCTGCTGAACCGCCTTTGCCTTATAAGCCGCTTGGTCAAGTGTACTTGCTATTTCTATTATTTGTTGTTTCATATATTGAAACGATGTTTTATTTATTGAATAAATATAGGAGGTTTTTTTAGAAAAAAAAAAGAAATTTGAATTTTTTTTGGTTTTTTTCTAATCTGGCATAATCAGTACCAGAACTTTGAAATCGAAGGTTCGACAAAGCCAATGATGAATTAAAACTAGCTCAGATTCAACCATTCAAAACCGTCTAACTACTTAAGCGAGCAGGTTCAACATTCAAAGATTGGCAAAGCAAATGGCATCAAATAGATTTACTAAATTTTCAAAATTTAGCAAATCTTCGCTTTTCTGACATTTAAAGTTTATCATTCAATCATTCAAAATTGACGTTAATGAGATACCTAATTATTATTTGCCTGTTTTTATGTACTTCCTGTGCCAATAATGCATTACAAGAAGAAGTAGCTACCTTAAAAAATAATCTCCAAGTTGCCCAAGAAAAAATAACCAACTTAGAATCACAAATAGAACCCGAAGGCGAATTGGTTCATCTAGTTTTTTTTAAAGTAAAACCTGATGCCGACCAAGCAGCATTAGTAGCAGAAGTCAAAAAACTGGAAAGCATCAAAGAGGTCATGGATTTAGAAATTGGACCGTTTGAAGACTTGGGCGATATTAGAGCTTTATCTGATTATACCATGTTAATGCAAATGAGCTTTGCAGATAAAGCAGCTTATGAAAGATACCAAAAACATCCCATTCACTTAGCGCTAAAAGATAATACGGGTGCATTTATGGCAGGACCTCCTGCTACTTATGATTTTGTAAAAAAGTAAATTTAACTTTCAGCATGGTGGCGGCTGCTTGCGGAAATAGTGGGTGTGGGTGATAGCTTTGTGTAGAGCAATTATTTCCGCTAGATTTTTTGTTACTTTTTCATCATGGAAAAAGTAAATGATAGCTCGGAATGCTATTTATGCAGGGAAAGCTTCCCATCCACTTCGTAGTTCATTCGCTTGAATGTACCCCATACATTCATCCTATGGGTTCGGTCATTCATTTGGTTCGTTTTTTATTGATTGAAAAAAATGAACAATGTATGATATGCCGTTTAGTCTAGCTTTAGTTTGGTTAAATATTAACCGCTATTCCAAAATAGATTTTCTATTACGATGATATACATACAACCAAAACTGTTTTTTTTAAGAAGGATTTTAAAAAAAAGGATATATGGCTTATATTTACAATACCAATATCTAACCGTATGAAAGAAAACCTAAAAAAACAATTAGCTCAAAATAAAACCAAACAGGTAATTCAGCAATTGCTTACGCTTATCAGTCACTTAGAAGACCAAGAACTTCATAATGAAGTTATTCTCCAATCTGCCCGTTTTGAAAAATACGAAAGAGCCAATCGTTTAGGTATTTCTTCTTATGAGGAGGAGGGTATTTCTATTGCTAAAATCAACCAGGCATTACTTTCTATTATCAATCAATTACCTAATGAAAGTGATGAATCCATTCCATCAAACCCGAATCTAAAAAAAGAAAAAAAGAATCCCGATATTAAAAAAAACTGGCAAAAATGGGCGTTAGCCATTAGCGGAATCATTGCCGTAATGGCTGGTATAGCAGAATTTACGGGATATAACCTCCGAGATATGGTTGGAGGAGAAAATGATGCCGAATTGCCATTAACCGTTACCGTCAAGGTAAGGGATATGGAAGGCAATCGCCCATTAAAAAGCGAAGGAAAATTGGTAATAGATTATGGCAATGGAACACAAACCCTCCCTATTGATGAAGAGGGAAAAGTAGATGTAAGAGAAATTCCACCTCGCCTAAAGGGGAATGAAGTAAGTATTCTATTGGAAGATGCCAAAAATTATATCGCTGTGCCAACAAAAAAGCCTTATCTGTTGGATGGCAAGCCTATACGCTTTGAAGTGCAACTCAACCAGCAAATGGGCATCATCAAAGGAAAAGTACGAAGCAGGGATGGAACAAAGCTATTAGCAGGGGTACGAATAGAAGTGGATGGTGAAATCACCCATTCCGATTCTTTAGGTAATTTTTACCTGCTACTGTCGCTTGAAAAATGGAAAACGGAATATACCATCTTTGCGACAATGGGCGATTTGTTAAAAGAAGAAAAATTTTATCCTAATTCTAATACAGCTAATTTTGAAATAAGAATAGGAGCATAACTTAATGTCGTTTAGTTAAGGGCTGTATCTTGTTTGAATTTCGATAAAATTTGTCCAGTAATGGGAAAATACTGGACAATCTAGTCCTATTACTGGATAATTTCCTATTATCCCGTAATTTTAGGGTACGTTCCCACTAACTAAACGAGTCCAGTAATGGGAAAATACTGGACAATCTAGCCCTATTCCTGGATAATTTCCTATTATCCCGTAATTTTAGGGTCGTTCCCACTAACTAAACGACATTAGGAGCATAACTCAGTTTCTATCAAAAATTAAAAACCATGAAAAACACGATTTTTTTTATCCTCTTTTGTCTTACCATTCAACTACCCGCCCAAAACAACAAAATAGTGGGTTATGTCAAACTCCAAAGTAGCGGAAAAACACCACTTGAAAATGTGGAAGTCTATGCTTTGGGTGCCAACACCGATTATACCAATGATAAAGGCTATTTTGAATTAATATTTTCCAATAAAAAAGTGGGTGATTTGGTAGCCAATATTGAATTTTCTATGGATGGATATAGAGTCATCAACGAAGAGAAATGCGAAGGGCTCTCCATTCCCAAAGATCCTAGCCTTGTCCCATTGGTAGTAGTGATGAGTAGGAAAAAAGAATACCAACAACAATTAGCGGTTTATTATAAGGTAATCATTGATAATGCGACCAGTAACTTTGAGGCAGAGCGAAAAGCCTTGCAAGCGCAAATCAACCAGCTATCAGATAAAGCAGCAGATGAGGCAGAAGAGAGAATTTTGCTAGCAAAAATAGCCGAATTAGAGGAAGAGAAAGAACAATTGATGGCACGAGCAGAACGTCTGGCAGAACAATTTGCCAACATTGATATAGATGCCGCCTCTCAACTGGCAAAAGATGCCTTAGCCTTATTTCAAGAAGGCAAAATAAAAGAAGCCATTGCACTAATGGACGATGAGGTATTGGACAATAATATGCGAGCAGCTAAAAAAGCCAAAAGCATCCACCAACAGGGCTTAGTACAAGCGGATAGTGCCATTCAGCAAGGTGTCAATAACTATATGATAAAAGCCCGAATACAAAAAGCCGATTTGCAATGGAAAGCTGCCTATCATAGTTACCTAAAAGCAATTAGTGGAGATAGCACCCACATAGATAATCTTTGGGAAGTCGCCTATTATGTATCGGAATTAAATGACCAGAAAAGAGCCATTAAATATTATCAACAAGCCCTTCGGCACACTAAAAATGAAATAACAAAAGCAAGCTTCTTAAATAATTTAGGAAATCAATATCTTAATGGACATAAATATCCCGAAGCGGAACAAGCCTATTTGGCGGCATTGGAAATCAGAGAACGCTTGGCCAAGACCAACCCAGCGCGCTATGAACCGGATGTAGCGATGACCCAGAATAATTTGGGAAATTTTTATAAGGCTCTAAATAATTATCCCTCTGCCGAACAAGCCTATTTGGCGGCTTTGGAAATTTATGAACGCTTGGCGAAGACCAACCCAGCGCGCTATGAACAGGATGTGGCGATGACCCAGAATAATTTGGGAATTTTTTATAAGGCTCTAAATAATTATCCCTCTGCCGAACAAGCCTATTTGGCGGCTTTGGAAATTTATGAACGCTTGGCCAAGAGCAACCCGGAGCGATATGAACCGTATGTGGCGATGACCCAGAATAATTTGGGAGTTTTTTATAAGGATATAAATAATTATCCCTCTGCCGAACAAGCCTATTTGGCGGCATTGGAAATAAGAGAACGCTTGGCCAAGACCAACCCGGAGCGCTATGAACCGTATGTGGCGGATACCCAAAATAATTTGGGAGTTTTTTATAAGGATATAAATAAGTATCCCTCTGCCGAAAAAGCCTATTTGGCGGCTTTGGAAATTTATGAACGCTTGGCCAAGAGCAACCCGGAGCGATATGAACCGGATGTAGCGATGACCCAGAATAATTTGGGAATTTTTTATAAGGCTCTAAATAATTTAGAGTTTTGACAACTTCCTCTCCTTTCAGTGGGGAGCTGTTAAAAATAAAGTTAATATGACTTGGCTTAAAGAAGCCAAAGATCATTTATCAGGAGGCTTTTTCTTAACTTTTTTGACCACTTTAAAGTGTGGTCGCTCCTTTTTGATATTGCCTTTTCCTTTTTTTGAAGGTTTTGGCAAAAAGGGTGCTTTGTCAAAAGTTAAAAAAAGTCCTTCGGCTGAGCGACGAGTTTTAGCAATAGATAATTTATCAGGTTTCGGTGGTGGATTAGCCTTATTCCGTTCCCATTTTCTGGGGATAAATTCGACTTCATCTGATGCTACATAAAGTAACCAATTGGCTAATTGATTAATCAGTAGAAAATTATCTAAATGCTGAACATCCTCGCAATCATAACTATCTAAGAACATTTTTTGCTTATTGAACCGAAAAGACGGTTCAATATCATAGCGATGCCGATAATCCCAGTAAGATTGCCCTAAAGAGATTTCGGTTTTTCTTTTTCCGAAAATACCGAAGAACATTTCTCTTTTAAAAACGAGTGCTCCTGTATCGGCATCTACTACTTTGACACCTACTAAATCAAATGGTTTATGCTTCATACAATGACCATTTTTGGAACGAATTTTTAAATCGTTCCATCGATAAAGCTGGATAATTATCGGTCTGCCTTTTTTAGTAGTTGTTTCAAAGTGTTGTTCTTCTGAGCAAGGTAAATCGTAAATAGTGACTTGCTCTTTTTCATAAACTTCACCTGTTTTGGGAGCTTTACCTTTATGTATTCGGGTCTGATTTCTCAAATAAAAACAGTCTTCATATACTCTTGGTGTTCCTCTTGGATTATCCCCGGCAGCAGATGTAAAAACTTTTGAACCACAGCGAAAACGACTGATACAGACTAAGTTATCTTCTTCATAAAGCGGACTTAAATAGCCTGCATGAGTATAACTACTGTCTGTGGTGTTGATGATTAAATCATATTGCAAGCTCAGCAGCAAAGTAGGCAAAAGTGCCTTAATCTGTTCCACTGCATAACTACTTTCGGTATGTTCTAAAGGTACTCTACCTCTTTGTAAGGGTAAAGACCACTTAGATTCAGCCGATAAATTGATGCTTGATAATGGGTAACCTATTCCTAAAGGTTTATTCCCCTTGATTACATTATTGGATTTTTTGACATGCTGTCGATTTTCCAATGTGGGGGAATGTTCCTTTATCAAAGAGGTAACATCTGTGTGTAACAATACTCGTTTTTGCGGCTTTGCATATTTCAAACATTGTCCAAGTATTTGCGCTTTTCGGTAGTCATAACCTTTCTCTGTATATGCCAAATGATGTATTGGTTTAAATATACTAGAGAATTGATAATGAAATACTGGACTGTCACTTATTTGGACTAAACTATCAGCTTTCTGATAACTGGACAGAGCCATGATTAGGTTTGTTAGAGATTTGGAACGATTTATGTCCATCTCTAATATGTCATGGCAGAATTGCTCGCTTAGATTTTTTTTTGCTTTTTCACACTTTTTCTAATGCAAGCACTCTGCCTTTTTTTTGCCCACCTCATTTTCTGTCAAAACTCTAAAAATAATTATCCCTCTGCCGAACAAGCCTATTTGGCGGCTTTGGAAATTTATGAACGCTTGGCCAAGAGCAACCCGGAGCGATATGAACCGGATGTGGCTACTACCCAGAATAATTTGGGAATTTTTTATTCAGATATAAATAATTATCCCTCTGCCGAAAAAGCCTATTTGGCGGCATTGGAAATCAGAGAACGCTTGGCAACGACCAACCCGGAGCGCTATGAACCGGATGTGGCGATGACCCAGAATAATTTGGGAATTTTTTATAAGGCTCTAAATAATTATCCCTCTGCCGAACAAGCCTATTTGGCGGCTTTGGAAATCAGACAACGCTTGGCAACGACCAACCCGGAGCGCTATGAACCGTATGTGGCGGATACCCAGAATAATTTGGGAATTTTTTATTCAGATATAAATAATTATCCCTCTGCCGAAAAAGCCTATTTGGCGGCATTGGAAATCAGAGAACGCTTGGCCAAGAGCAACCCGGAGCGCTATGAACCGTATGTGGCGGATACCCAGAATAATTTGGGAATTTTTTATTCAGATATAAATAATTATCCCTCTGCCGAACAAGCCTATTTGGCGGCTTTGGAAATCAGACAACGCTTGGCAACGACCAACCCAGAGCGCTTTGAACCGGATGTGGCTACTACCCAGAATAGTTTGGGAGTTTTTTATAAGGATATAAATAAGTATCCCGAAGCGGAAAAAGCCTATATGGCGGCTTTGGAAATAAGAGAACGCTTGTCAAAAAGCAATCCGCAACGCTATGAACCGGATGTGGCGGGTACCCAGAATAATTTGGGAATTTTTTATTTTCAGCAAAACCAAGTCCAAAAAGCGGAGGAATTTTTAAATAAAAGTTTACCCGTCTATCGAAAATTAGCCATCCAAAATCCCGATGCTTACAATTTGGAATTGGCTCGTACGCTAATGATTATAGGGTTAACTAAAATGGGAACAGCGGACGGTAAGGCAGCGATGTTAGAAGCTAAAACTTTAGCAGCGCAATATCCCAATGTGCCTTTTGCACAACAGCTAATAGATACATACGAGCAGTTTTATCTCCAACCTCCAGCAGAAAAAGAAAAAGATACCCCCAATCCGCTTATCACTCAAATAGAAACTTACGAGCAAAAAGTGGAAGCAAGCAGCAACTATAAAGATAAAGTACAATATCAAGAGAAAGTGGTGGACTTATTAGAAAGACTATCTTCAGAAAATCCCAATAATGCCCAGATAACTAATTACACAGCCAATGCCTACGGAAGCATGGCATGGTTTTATTTATTCACTCGTCAATTTAATAAAGCAGAAACGGCTGCCCGTATAGCAATAGATAAAACCGAAGAAGCGGAATGGGTAAACACCAACCTAGCCTTAGCCTTACTCTTTCAAGATCAGTATGAGGCGGCAAAAGCCATCTATCTCCGCCTAAAAGACAACCCTTATGGCGATGCTACTTATGCAAAAGTGTTTTTGGAGGATTTAGCGGCATTGGAAAAAGAAGGCATCACCCATCCGGACGTACAACGCATTCGGGCATTGCTCAAATAACTTAGAGGTTGGGAGAAATTCAAGCCAATCAAATAAATGCCTTCGATTTTTTAATTTGCCAAAGGATAATCTCTATTTTCAAAGTAATGGCCTCTAAGTAAACCCCGTTTTCTTACCCTTATTGAGTTTACTAAGAGAAAGAATTTAGACCAGCCGCCTTAATTTTTCTGCTAATTTCACCTCAAAACTTTACCGGAAATAGTATTTTGCATCCAAAAATAATTTGTATAAAATAACTTTTAATGACCTACGACAATTTTACTATAAAGGCACAAGAGTGCATCTTGAAAGCCCAGCAAATCGCTGCTGGCTATGAGCAACAGACCGTTGATACTCCCCATCTGATCAAGGGAATATTGGAAACGGATGAGCATGTATCGAATTATTTGCTGGGCAAGACGAATGTCAATATTGCTAAACTCAAAAGTGAATTAACCAGAGTTTGTAAAAACTACCCGCGAGTTTCTGGTACGGATAAGCAATACCTCACCAATGATGCCAATAAGTCCCTGGCAAGTGCCAAAAAATTCCTAAAAGAATTTGGAGATGAATACATTTCGGTTGAGTTAATGTTGCTGGGTATTCTAAAAGGAAAAGACAAAGGTGCCAATATGCTAAAGTCTTTAGGAGCGACAGAAGGCGGGCTAAAAGCGGCGATCAAGGAACTTCGAAAAGGTACTAAAGTCACTGACCAAAATGCTGGCAATCAATACAATGCACTCGGAAAATTTGGAATCAACCTCAATGAAAGAGCTGAAACGGGTAAGCTCGATCCAATCATCGGCAGGGATGAAGAAATCCGTCGGGTATTGCATATCTTGTCCCGAAGAAAAAAGAATAATCCAATTTTAATCGGAGAGCCGGGCGTTGGAAAAACCGCTATTGTGGAAGGCATTGCTTGGAGAATCGTCAATCAGGATGTGCCAGAAAATTTGCGAAGCAAAAAAATCTATACCCTGGATATTGCCGGCTTAATTGCTGGCGCAAAATATAAGGGAGAATTCGAGGAAAGACTCAAAGCAGTCATCAAGGAAGTATCCACTTCTGACGGAGAAATCTTGCTCTTTATTGACGAAATACATACACTGATCGGCGCAGGCGGTGGCAGTGGCGCAATGGATGCTGCCAATATTTTAAAACCCGCCTTGGCAAGAGGGGAGTTGCATGCCATTGGTGCAACCACATTGGATGAGTATCAAAAATATTTTGAAAAAGACAAAGCGCTGGTTCGCCGTTTCCAAACCGTTTTGATAGAAGAACCAAGCT
Source organism: Saprospiraceae bacterium (assembly GCA_965222705.1). Taxonomy (GTDB): domain Bacteria; phylum Bacteroidota; class Bacteroidia; order Chitinophagales; family Saprospiraceae; genus JAFMDF01. The sequence continues at coordinate 60,745 of CBDCUO010000032.1, forward strand.
TAGAAGATACCATTTCCATTTTGCGCGGGTTGCAGGAACGCTATGAAGTTTATCACAAAATTGATATTTTAGATGAGGCCCTGATTGCGGCAGCAGAACTCTCCCACCGCTATATTTCTGACCGACATTTACCAGATAAAGCGATTGATTTAATTGACGAAGCGGCAGCCAAATTGCGCTTGGAATTGGATTCCGTGCCGGAAGAAATTGACGAATGGGATAGAAAAGTACGGCAATTAGAGATTGAAAAAGAAGCCTTCAAACGAGAAAATGACACTAAAAAAATCAAAGCTATTAATGAACAAATCGCCAATGCTAGAGAAAAACTGGATAGCCTGAAAGCTGCCTGGAAAGGGGAAAAAGAAATCGTGGATACGGTTCAAAATATTAAAAAAACAATCGAAGAACTAGAATTAGAAGCGGCACAAGCTGAACGAGAAAGTGATTACGAAACGGTTGCCAAAATTCGTTATGGCAAAATCAAGGAAGAAGAAGCCAGACTAAAAATTGCCGAAGAAAAATTGGACAAGTTAGCTGATGAATCTCGGTTTACCAACGAGGAAGTCACTGCCAATGACGTTGCCGAAGTCGTCGCTCGCTGGACGGGAATCCCCGTTGCGAAAATGCTTCAGAGTGAGAAAGATAAATTGCTCAACTTGGAGGGAGAGATAGGAAAACGACTGATTGGACAAATTGAAGCGGTTACAGCCGTTTCTGATGCGGTCCGACGAAGTCGGTCAGGGCTGCAAGATGCCGGCCGGCCAATCGGCTCTTTTATTTTTCTTGGTCCGACTGGAGTGGGTAAAACGGAACTGGCTAAATCGCTTGCCGAAGTGCTTTTCGATGATGAAAAAGCCATTACGCGCATTGATATGAGCGAATATCAAGAACGGCATGCCGTATCTCGCCTCGTAGGTGCGCCTCCAGGCTATGTCGGTTATGATGAAGGCGGGCAATTGACAGAGGCGGTTCGCAGAAGACCTTATTCCATTATATTATTGGACGAAATCGAAAAGGCGCATCCCGATACTTTTAATGTTTTATTGCAAGTGTTGGACGATGGCCGTTTGACGGACAATCGGGGGCGGGTGGCCGATTTTAAAAATACCATTATTATCATGACTTCCAATATGGGGGCAGATATTATTTTGGAAAATTTTGAAGACCTCGAAGCCGTGGGAGAAAAACATCGAGCAGATATTTTGGAAACGACCAAATTGGAAGTGTTTGATTTGTTGAAGGAACACCTTCGCCCTGAATTTTTGAACCGGATTGACGAAAAAATCATGTTTCTGCCATTAACCAGAGAAGAAATTAAGAAGATTTTGGGGTTGCTTTTAAGAAAAACCCGGAAAATGCTCGCCAAGCAAGAATTGCAACTGGAAATCAGTGAAAAAGCACTCAACCTATTGGCTGATTTGGGGTATGACCCGCAGTTTGGAGCGAGACCTATGAAGCGCGTGCTACAAAAAGAAATTGTGGATCAATTGTCCAAATATTTATTGTCTGGAAAATTTGCCGCAGGGGATACTATTTTAGTGGATAAAGACGCTAAAGGCTTAACTTTTAGTGAGAAAAAAACGGGTACTACCGCAGGCAAAAAAGAAGTAACAGAAAAGAAAAAAGCGGTTGCCAAATCAAAGGAAGATGCCAAAGCCGTCCAGCGAAAAAAACAATTAAAAGATTTGGAAAAAGCGACAAAAGATGTAATGGATTCCGTCAAGAAGGTAGAAAAAGATAAGAAAGATAAGGGGGCAAAATGAGGCGACAATCAAGAAGCCTCTTCCCAAATTTGTACCAACTCTACCAAAGCTGCTACTGCCTTCTCCATATCCTGCCGGCTCACCCACTCTTCGGGCGAGTGAAAGGCATGTCCACCGGTAAAAATATTTGGACAGGGCAATCCCATAAAAGACAGCCTTGAGCCGTCCGTGCCGCCCCGAATGGCACGGCACTTGGGGGTCATACCTGCGCGGCGAATGGCCTCCAAGGCATATTCCACAACTTGAGGGTGCTGATCCAGGATTTTTTTCATGTTTCTGTATTGCTCTCTTACTTCGAATGTAGCGGTAGAATTAGGATAATTTTTTAAAACCTGATCCATAATTTGCTTCAATTCGGCTTCGTATTCCTGCAATTTTTCATCCATAAAGTCCCTGATAATGAATTGGATAACTGCCTGCTCGGTATTGCCTTCCATAGTGATAGGGTGGAGGAAGCCCTCCTTCCCTTCAGTTGTTTCAGGCGATAGCCGTCCTTGGGGTAAATTAGCTAGTATTTCGCCGGCAATTTTTAAGGAATTTTCCATTTTTCCTTTGGCTAAACCCGGATGAATACCAACGCCCTTAATAGTAATAATTACACGGTCTGCGGAGAAAGTTTCATCCTCCAGGGTGCCCCTTTGTTCCCCGTCAACAGTGTAGCCAAAATCAGCTCCCAATTTGTCCAAATCTACGTGATCCGCTCCTTTGCCGATTTCTTCGTCAGGTGTAAAAAGCAAGCGAATTTTTCCATGTTTGATAGCTGGATGTTGGGTCAATTGATAAGCCATGTCCATTATTTCGGCGAGTCCGGCTTTATCGTCTGCGCCTAGAAGTGTTTTGCCACTTGCCGTAACCAAATCATGCCCCACTTGATCTTCCAAATCGGGATGATTACTTTTTTTAATAATAATATTTTTATTATTTGGCAAGGCAATATTCGAACCATCATAATTTTTATGTACAATTGGTTGGACGTTTTTTCCACTAGCATCTGGCGAAGTATCCATGTGGGAACAAAAGCAAATAACCGGCACCTTGTTCTTATGGGTATTGGAAGGAATGGTGGCATAAACGTAACCATATTCATCTAAATGGGCATCGGAAATACCCATTTCGTGCAGTTCTTTGACCAGGAGCCGCCCTAGGTTTTTTTGTTTTTCTGTAGAAGGGAAGGTGTCCGACTTTGGGTCAGACTGCGTATCAATAGTGACATATTTTAGGAAGCGGTCAAGAACAGTGTGCTTGAATTTCATAGGTTAATATCGTTTGAAAAAATTAAATCCCAGGCTCACTTTATATTCCAAAAATAAAGGTAGCTCCTTTAACGGAATGTGCAAAGATAGGGTATTGGAAATGGCTCCCGATCTAAAACCGGCTAGGGCCATCGTGCCTATATCATTGTCCGACACAATTTCCTGTTGGATAAATTCATTATCAATAGGAATATAGGTGACACCAAGCCCGTAAAAAAATACCTTTTGTTTGGAAAACAGTTTTTGGTTTAAAAGATAGAAGGAAAAATGCTCAATATTGGAAATAATATTAGTGGCATCCAAAAATAGCTCTCCTGCCTCATCTCTTACTAGTGCCAAGGTACCTTCATCATGTCCTTTTGAATTAAAGTTAAAAGAAAAATCAACTCCAAATAATAATTTTTTACCAATTGACATTTGAAAACCGGTCGTTAAAAAAGTGGCTCCGGCGCCATATTTTTTGCTCATGGGAGCAACCAAACCAAAACCTGCCTGTATCCGAAGCAACATTTTGTCCAATATTTCCGCTTCAAAACGATTGCGTTTAATTAATTGAAAACGCTCCGAAATAAGCCGGTCTTTAAAACCGATATTATAAGAAAATCCCAATGTGTAAATCGGCCACAATCGGGTTGCTTTTTTCATATTACGAAGATAGTACAAATGAAAATTATTCACCTTGTAGCCAAGCCGAACCAGCCAGGAAGGGTATAATTGCCGATGAATCTCAAATAAATCCGGCAAGCGGAAAGGGTAGTACAAACGCTTCTGATATGACCTTACCTCATTCAACCCATAACCAATATCCACTTGCCAATTTGACTCTTTTAGATAAAAATTGACACCTCCAAATAATTGGTAACTCGCTATTTTTTGAAGGCGATTGATATAATCAATGCGTTCATTGGCATTTTCTATCAAGGTGTTATCCAGATTCAAAAAGAAGGTAAAAGGATTATCTACTCCAACGCGCAGCAGCCCTCTTTGATAGCGCAAGCCGATGTGAAAAATTTCCTTTTGAGCTTTTACTTCTATCACTATTGGTATATTCATCGCATGAGAAGGGGCGAAACCGCTTGCCTGTAGCCCTGTCCCAACTGCTACTTGCAAGAATTGATATTCTTGAGCGAAAAAAGAACCATTAATGAAAAGTAGTAAAAAAAGGATTGGATATTTCATTGGTGAAAAATAGCCATAAATAAATTGAATCGCAATGGAAAGCGGATGACCTTTTAAATACCCCCTCCAAGCTCTATTGTTCAGACAAAATTCCTTATTCTTACTCAAATAAAAGGAACTGCTTTAGTGGCCAGTAGCTGTCCTTGCACCTCTCGGTATCCGAATGTTCTCTACGATGTCCATTACCCCAGCAGGAGGTGGAGGTGTAAAGTTGGATACAAGCAAGGCGACTGCAAGGTTGAAAAGCATCCCTAATGTTCCAATCCCTTCAGGGGAAATACCCAGCCAATAATTTTCAGGCAAACCACCGCCATATTTGAAATACCAAATATAAGTGCCTGTAAATACCAAACCGGTAATCATCCCTGCGATTGCCCCTTGCATATTCATTCGTTTATAAAAAATACCCAAAATAATGGCGGGAAAAAAAGAAGCTGCTGCCAGTCCAAACGCCCAGGCGACTACTTGAGCTACGAATCCAGGCGGATTGATACCAAAGTATCCAGCGATTATGACAGCTATGGCAATGGTAATTCGGGCAGCATTTAGTTCTCCTTTTTCGGAAATGTTAGGACGCAACCAATTCTTTAAAATATCGTGAGAAATAGAAGTAGAGATTACCAATAATAAACCTGCCGCCGTTGATAATGCAGAAGCCAATCCCCCTGCAACGACCAAAGCGATTACCCAAGCAGGTAAATTGGCAATTTCGGGATTAGCTAATACCATGATGTCCCTATCAGTACGTAGCTCATTGCCTTGCCAGCCATTTGGCCCGGCTATTTCCTGCACAAAAGCGATATTTTTATCATTATAGTATTGAATTTTACCATCTCCATTTTTATCCTCAAAATTTAATAAACCCGTCGTTTCCCATTTGCCAAACCAGGCAGGCATCGCCGTATAATTTTTATTATTGACGGTATTGATTAGATTGGTGCGAGCAAAAGCGGCTATTGCGGGAGCTGTGGTATAGAGAATAGCGATGAACACTAGGGCATAACCTGCAGATTTTCGAGCATCTGCCACTTTGGGTACGGTGAAGAAACGCACGATTACATGAGGCAAACCGGCAGTTCCCAGCATTAGCGCAGCAGTGACAAAAAATAAATTCACTTTACCTGTGTGAGAAGTCGTATATTCTCCAAAGCCCAGGTCTGTTGACAGTTGATCCAATTTGTCCAATAGATAGGTTCCGTCTGATAAAGTACCCCCTAGCCCTAATTGAGGAATTGGATTGCCTACCATCAGGATGGATATAAAAATAGCTGGAACCAAATAAGCAATAATTAATACACAGTATTGAGCCACTTGTGTATAAGTGATTCCTTTCATGCCACCCAATACGGCGTAAAACATCACGATAACAATCCCGATCAGGATACCAATTTCAAAATCTACTTCCAGAAATCTGGAAAAAGCGACCCCAACGCCCTTCATTTGCCCAACTACATAAGTAAAAGAAACAAATAAAGCGCATATAGCTGCAACCAATCGGGCGGTTTGAGAATAATAGCGTTCTCCAATAAAATCGGGTACGGTAAATTTGCCAAATTTTCGCAGATAAGGAGCCAGCAATAGCGCCAATAACACATATCCGCCCGTCCATCCCAGTAAATATTGCGCACCCTGGTATCCCATAAAAGAGATCAAGCCAGCCATAGACAAGAAAGAGGCGGCAGACATCCAATCGGCTGCGGTTGCCATGCCATTTATTAAAGGGGGAACTCCTCCACCAGCCACATAAAATTCTGATGTCGAACCGGCTCGAGACCAAATGGCTACTCCGATATAAAGCGCAAAAGTCAGACCTACAATAATAAAAGTCCAGGTTTGAACATCCATGCTGTTGAGCGTTTTACTTGTCTAAAATTGATTGATTCCAAAGTACTGCCGCCTCTAAACGGGTATAAAGCTCTAAATCAAATCTCTCAACCGAAATACCACCTTTTGTTTTACCCCATCTCGCTCAATAATCAGCCGAATTCGCTTTCCAGTCCGTTTTTGTAGTTTATCGGTTAGCCCCTTTAGGTCAAAAATACTGGCAGGCATAAAATTAATGCTCTTGATCTTGTCTCCTTTCTGCATTCCCGCTTCGGCTGCTGGCGAATCGGAGATAATGTCTTTGACGGAAAATTCATTTAGAAATTCTCCAGAAGCAATAATGGTCAGGCCACTTTTATCAAATTTAAAGCCTCGATTGTACTTTTTTTCTGGTCGAAAATAAATCTTTTCTCGGGATAGGTCAAAAATGACTTTGAATCGGCTCAATATTTCATTACCTAAAATGCCATTTCTTTCATTGGTATAAATGGAATCTGCTTGGTCGTTTAATTCCTGAAAATTAGATACCACATTATTGAAGTAAAATTCATCAAAAGAAAGAGAGCGAACCCTACCCAGATAGCCTTCTAAAAACCCTCCCAGCCCATTTCCAATCTTTCCGGGCACTAGCTGTTCGGGTAAAGAAATAGCTTCGGAACTATTATTATGGAGCAAAAGTGCCAGATTAGCACCAGTATCAATCAATAATTTGATTGGTGTTTTGGTATTGTCTTGCAGTTCTGTTTCGGCATAAATGTAGGGTTTGCCGCGAAATATTTCCGCATCTAGTGCTTTAAACTTTTTAGAAGGAAGTTGGAAGTTATCAATTCGATATAGGGTCAATACTTTTTTTTTATAATCAACTTGAATGGTAAATATTTTGAATAAATCCATGCCTAAAATGCCATGAACTTTGAGTCCGGTATATTCTTCAAAATGAAAATAATCCTCTTCTAACACCAGAATATCTAAACCAGAGCCTGTAAGACCTGGCAAATCCAGATCAATTCCTCTGGCAAGATAGGCAGTCAATGTTCGTTCCATATCTGCTCCATATATCTGAAACTGCCTTTGGTATTCAATCTGCAACAAATCGGCAAATTCTCTTTTAGCCAGAATCGTATTTTCACTACCGGTATCAAAAATAAATTTTAGCGGAAAAACTTGATCGAAAACGACATTAAGTAGGATTAGATTATTATTAAACTCGAAGGGTATTTCTACTTTATCCCGATTGTCAGGAATTTTAAAACCCATTAACTGAGCTTGGCCTTTTAGGGTGAGAAACAGCAAAAACAGGAAGCAGCAATACTTCATAAAACAAATGTAATTTTGTCGGGAATTAAGGGAAAGGTACTATTTTTTTTATTAATTATTATCCATTTTTTTACTAATATTTCTAAGTGATTTTACATGATTTACCGGAATCGTCAAATTTATTTATCAGAATCCCCAAGGAATTTAAAGGTGGCAAATAAATTTGCTCGTTACGACGACACGAAATCAGATAGAGCCATTTAATTTATTATTATTACGACAATAAGATAATAAGGGATGAAGAATTAGAGAAAACAGTTAGTTTTTGGTCTGTTTAGGCACTAAATTAGCATAATTTATACTAAAGTTTCTAGGCTCAATTAACCCCTAACGGATTGATTGTCAGTAAAATAGACTAATCGTTATACAAAACATCATTTTTTATTACCATTTATTAACTAGGATATATTTTTAATTACTATCTTTGCTCTTACGTTTCAAAATACTTCACTTCTAAAAAAAACCTGCTAGTCAATCATCTTATGAGATAATTGGGATTGGCTGCTATACGCCCTGCTTAGTGTGAAAGAGGGATATAATGGTTGCAAATTCCACTAGTAATTTAATAAATAAGTTTTAATTCATTAACTAAATCTGAATATTGTATGAAACTAAAAGTCAACTCTCTGACCAAAGGTTTGCTGACGCTTCTTTTGGCGGCGGCAATCTCTAGTTTCGCCTTTGCTCAACGTACGATTACTGGTACGGTGACAGATGCGCAGGATGGTGAGCCACTCATTAGTGCAACGGTGGTGGTTGTGGGGACTTCAACAGGGACAATTACCGACTTTGACGGTAAATATTCGCTGGAAGTACCAGCTGACGCTACTCAATTAGAATTTTCTTATACGGGTTATGCTAACCAAACGGTTGCGATTGGCGCATCCAATGTAGTAGATGTCGCCCTGGCTGCTGGTACTATTCTGGATGAAATTGTAGTTACGGGTTATGGCACTTCCAAAAGAAGTGATCTAACCGGATCAATTTCTTCTGTAAAAGCAGAGGATTTTAATGGTGGTATTGTTGCTGCTCCTGACCAATTGGTGCAAGGTAAAGTAGCGGGTGTGCAGATGATTAATAATAGTGGCGCACCTGGTGGCGAAACAACCTTCCGAATCAGGGGCAATTCCTCTGTAAGAGCTGGTAATAGCCCGCTTTTTGTAGTGGATGGGGTGCCTTTGGACGGCCGTTCTGCCAGACCTGGAGGTAACTCCGGTGATTTGGGGACTACACCTGGAACGAACCCGCTTAATTTTATCAATCCAAATGATATTGCGACTATTGACGTTTTAAAAGATGCTTCTGCAACAGCGATTTATGGCTCCAGAGGAGCGAATGGAGTTGTCATTATTACAACTAAGAAAGGTCAGGCCGGTGCGCCTACTATTGACTTGAATGTATCTGCTGGTGTAAGTAGCCTTTTGAAGAAACTAGATGTATTGGACGGGGATGAGTATAGGGCTGCTTTGGATTTATACGGCATTAATCGAGACGGTTCCGATTTTGGGCAAAACGTAGATGCGATGGATGCCATTACCCAGACTGGAATCACGCAGAATTATAACATCTCTATCGGCGGTGGCAGCGATAATGGCAGCTACAGAATCTCTGCAGGATTGTTGGATCAAGAAGGAATTATTATTGAAAGTGGTCTGGAAAAATATACTGGAAGTATTAATGGTTCTTACAAATTTATTGATAATCGTCTGAATATTGATTTCAATTTATTAGCAGCACATACCACTAATAATAATGCACCTATTTCAAATGATGCTGGATTTACCGGCTCTTTGGTAGGTAATGCTTTGCAGTGGAATCCTACCAGAAACTTAAGAGAATCAGATGGCTCTTTTGCTCGTTTGAGTGCTACCACTTTGAACCCATTAGAACTAGTGGATGCTTATTCGGACGTTGACAATGTAACAACTGTCTTGGGAAGTATTGCGCCTTCTTTTAAAATTACAGATAAATTGACTTATAAGTACTTGTTCAGTATTAATAGAAGTACGGGTTCGAGAGCTATAGAGATCAAATCTTCATTAAATATGCAAGGCGTGGAAGACAGAGGGTTGTCTGGCTGGACCAATGAATTTATTACGACGACCCAGCACACTCACACGCTGTCTTACGCAGATGATTTGACCGAGAGTATAGGACTGAATGCGGTCATTGGTTATGAATACCAAAAATTTGGCAAAAGAGGATATGGTTTTGGCGGACAAGACTTTGCATTGCCACAAGTGGATTATGATTATACCAATTTCCTTGGCGCTACTTCTCAAGAAAGTAGAATACAAGGAAGTGGAGAAGACCCAACCACAGAATTGCAATCCTACTTTGGCCGAGTCAATTTGAACATTAGTGACAAGTATTTAATTACGGGTACAATTAGGGCGGATGGCTCTACTAAATTTGGTAGAAATAACCGTTACGGATACTTTCCTTCTTTTGCATTTGCTTGGAACCTGACCAATGAATCTTTCTTAGCCGACGGTACCACTTTTGATAATTTAAAATTCCGATTAGGTTGGGGACAGGTCGGTAATCAGGAATTCCCTTCCGGCGCTGCGCAAGCACAGTATGGACTCGGAGCAGGGGGAGCTTTATTCTTAACTAATGTAGCTAATCCTGATTTGAAATGGGAAACTTCCACTACCTTCAATGCAGGTATTGATTTTGCCGTTTTGGATTATAAATTATCTGGTTCTATCGAATATTTTAGAAAAGAGACAGAAGACCTATTGTTCAATTTTCCAACGGTACAACCTGCTCCGGATACCCGATTTTGGGTGAACCTGCCGGGCAAGGTATTGAATTCGGGGGTAGAGGTAGCCTTGAATGCCTTTATAATAGAAAATGATAATTTGTCTTTTAACATTGGCGCCAATGCTTCTTTCCTGACCAATGAATTGCAGGACTATACCGGACCTACTATCCTTACCGGAGCCTTAACAGGGCAAGGCAGTTCTGGTGCTAGGGTTCAAAAACTGGAATCTGAACAGCCAATAAATGCTTTTTTTGTTAGAGAATTTTTGGGAATTAATGATGCTGGACAAAACGATCTGACAGATGGAGGAAATACACTTTTCTTCTTGGGAGATCCCAATCCAGATGTATTATTGGGCATTTCTGCTGAATTGAGCGCAGGCAAATTTAGTGCTGCTTTGAATTTCAATGGGGCTATGGGACATGAATTATTCAATGAAACCCACCAAAGCGTCATACCAATTGGTAATTTGGGCAACAGAAATATTGCCTCCTTCCTTTTGGATACGAATGGTGCAGAATCTACCTCTAACCCTAACACCCCTTCTTCCAGATATCTGGAGGACGGAAGCTATCTAAAATTGGCCAACGCCACGGTTGGATACAATATAGGATCCATAGGAAGTACAATTAAGAATGCCAGAATTTATTTGACGGGCCAAAATTTATTAGTTTTTACTGGTTATGATGGCTTTGATCCGGAAGTAAACACGGACAAGGAAGTGGACGGTGTTCCTTCTTTTGGAATTGAATATATTCCTTATCCAAGTGCCAGAAGCTTTTTATTAGGCGTTAACCTTACATTCTAAATAATTAATATGCTCAAAAATTACGGCTAATGGTCCGCTTTAAAACATTTTTATATAAATTTCTATAAGGCAATTAAACATTATTCGTAATTTTAAAAAAGCTTTAAATTGAGTATAAAAAATAGTTTATCATGAATATTAAAAAAATAGTATTAGGCTTTTCCTTAATCACCTTAGGGATGTTTGCCTGCACCGACCTCGAAGAGGATTTGACCTCCACTATACCAGGGGATGTAGCGGAGCAGATCATCAATGAAAGTGCGGATGTAGAGGCATTGTTGATAGCTACTGAAGATGCCCTGGACTTACCTATTCAGGATCAGTCTAGGTTTTGGGCGGCTTCTCAACATACTACGGATGAAACCATTGGGCCGACTCGCGGAGGAGACTGGGATGATAATGGCGTATGGAGAGTATTGCATGACCACACTTGGAATGCAGATCATTCATTTTTATCTGATACCTGGAATGATTTGTTGAAAATTGTATTCAATGCGACCAATACCTTGAGTTTTAATCCAGATGCAACTATTACAGCCCAAGCAAAATACTTGAGAGCCTATGCCATGTTTTGTGTAGCAGATGGCTGGAACCAAGTCCCTTTTAGAGAGCCGGGAGGTAACTTATTAGACCCTCCAACAGTTTTATCTGGTGGAGATGCCTTGGATTTTGTAATTTCAGAAGCGCAGGCAGCTATTGCCGGTTTGCCCGATGGACCTGCTGCAACCCCTAATAAAGATGCTGCTAGAGCATTGCTAATGAAAGCGTTCTTGAATAAAGGGACTTTTGCAGATAGACAAAATCCTTCTTTTCCAACTAGTGATATGCAGCAGGTAATTAGTCTTGCCAATGAGATTATTAATAGTGGAAAGTATTCTTTAGCAGATAATTTCTTTGACAATTTTGCTAGGAACAATGACCAGATTTCTACGGAGAATATTTGGACATTGGGCAATGAAGGGGGTATAAAAGGAGGGAATGCACAATCTAGGTATTACTGCGGCCTACATTACAACCAAAATCCATCTGGTTGGAATGGTTTTACTACACTGGCTGAATTTTATGATAAATTCGAAGAAGGCGATTCCCGTAGGGGAATGGAATACGCTGGCGTAACAGACGTTTCAGGCTTAAATGTTGGCTTCCTGCTTGGTCAGCAATACGACCAGGATGGGAATGAGCTGGAAGATAGAAAAGGGAATAAACTATCCTTTACCAGAGATATTAAGTTAATCGAAGCAGGTGATAACTTGGAAATAACAGGTATTCGAGTGGTTAAATATCCTCCAGATTACCAAACTGAATTTCCTATCGAAACTGACTTTGTGGTTTATCGCTATGCGGACGTTCTGTTAATGCAGGCGGAAGCTATGATGAGGACCGGCGACAATGCAGGTGCGCTGGAAATTGTTAATCAACTTAGGGAAAAAAGAGGAGCTTCTGCACTAAGTTCTTTATCTGAGCAAGAATTGCTGGATGAAAGAGGCAGGGAATTATACTGGGAAGGCCATAGAAGGCAAGACCTTATTCGCTTTGGCAGATTCCTGGATGCCTATGCAGAAAAGCCGGCTTCTGGTACAGAACGGTTGTTATTTCCTATTCCTGCTAATGCTTTGGCGACGAATCCAAATCTAACTCAGAATCCTGGATATTAGTAGCTAATTGACCAAAATTATTTTTGGTTGATGCTAAAAAAAAAACCTGCTACCAACTATGCTTTTGGTAGCAGGTTTTTTTATTTCTTCCTTACCTTTGCAGAAAGCGTTCCAACTATTTATTATGAGAAATTTTATCGTTCTAGTTTTAGTTTTAGGCTTGGCTAGTTGTTCCACTGAAAATAAGCCTTCCCAATTATTTGAGTCGCTATCTTCTACCCATACGGGCATAAATTTTATCAACAAAGTTGAAAATACGCCAGCATTTAACATTTTTAGCTACCGCAATTTTTATAATGGTGGAGGGGTGGCTATTGGGGATATTAATAAGGACGGTTGGGCAGATGTTTATATGACCAACAACATGGGGAAGAATCAGTTGTATTTGAATAAAGGTGATTTTCGATTTGAAAACAGTAGTGCCAGTGCTGGCGTAGAAGGCACCAAAGCTTGGAGTACAGGAGTGGTAATGGTGGATATCAATAGCGATGGCTGGCTAGATATTTATGTTTGTAATGCAGGCTATGTCAAAGGAGATGACCAAGAGAATGAACTATTTATCAATAATCAAGATGGTACTTTTACAGAACGAGCAGCGGAGTATCAGTTAGATGAAAATGGCTTCACGACTCATGCCGCTTTTTTTGACTATGACCTAGATGGTGATTTGGATGCCTACATTCTCAATAATAGCTTCCTCCCAGTCAATACCCTCAATTATGAAAACAAAAGAGAGCTGAGGGCTGAAAATTGGGAGGTGAAAGATTTTGTGAAAGGCGGAGGCGATAAATTATTGAGAAATGACAATGGGAAATTTATAGATGTCTCCGAAGAAGCAGGCATTTACGGCAGTTTGATTGGCTTTGGATTGGGGATTACGGTCGGAGATATCAATGACGACCAATTACCTGATATGTACATTTCCAATGATTTTTTCGAAAGAGATTATTTATATATTAATCAAGGAGACGGTACTTTTAAAGAAGATATTAAGACCTGGATGGAACATATCAGCCTCTCCTCTATGGGGGCAGATATGGCGGACATCAATAATGATGGCTACCCCGAAATCTTTGTCACAGAAATGCTGCCAGATGAGGAGTATCGCCTGAAAACCACTACTTTATTTGAAAATTATAATATCTATTCCCTCAAATTGCAGCGGGATTTTTATCATCAATATATGCAGAATACCCTGCAATTGAATAATAAAGACCAAACGTTTAGTGAAATTGCCTATTATAGCGGCGTGGCAGCATCCGATTGGAGTTGGGGGGCTTTGATGGTGGATTTGGATAATGACCGCTATCGGGATTTATATGTTTGCAATGGCATATATCAGGATGTAACCGATCAGGATTTCATTAACTTTTTTGCCAATGATATTATTCAAAAAATGGCGATGACTGGTGAAAAAGAAGAACTGGACAAGGTGATTGAAAAAATGCCTTCTAACCCTCAGCCTAATAAGGTTTTTAAAAATCGGCGGGATTTAACCTTTGAGGAAGTTGGCGAAAAATGGGGATTTGACGTGCCTTCTTTTTCCAATGGAGCAGCCTATGGAGATTTGGATAATGATGGCGACCTAGACCTAATTATCAATAACCTGAATCAGGAAGCTTTTGTCTATCGCAACAATAGCGAGCAGCTTTTGAACCACCATTTCATAAGCCTACAACTGAAAGGAGAGGGACAAAATACTTTTGCCATTGGGACTAATCTATTTTTATATATCGGAGAAGAAGTCCTCAACTTTCAGGTAATTCCTACTCGTGGTTTTCAATCTTCCATTGATTATAAAGTAGTGTTTGGTTTGGGAAATGCTAATAAAGTTGATTCCTTACGAATTTTATGGCCAGATAAAATGCGGACAACACTGGAGAATGTTCCAATAGACACTACTTTGCTTATTGACTATCAGCAAGTGGAAAAAATGCCTTGGCAACCCAACAGGACTCCTCAAAAGCAGGTGAATGCCCTATTCAAAGCCATCCCTAGCCCTTTTGAAGCCCACCAAGAAGACAATCACATTGATTTTTACCAAGAAGGATTAGTCATGCGCCTGCTTTCTAGAGAAGGTCCGAAAGCTGCCAAAGGTGATATTAATGGAGATGGACAAATGGATGTTTTTATTGGGGGAGCTAAAGGTCAGGCAGGTCAACTTTATGTTCAGAATAAGAATGGATGGATGTTATCTAATACCGCCGTCTTTGAAAAAGATGCTCTATCCGAAGACACGGCTGCTGAGTTTTTTGATGCGGATGGAGATGGAGACTTAGATTTATTTGTGGGTTCAGGAGGGAATCATCGTCCTGCCCGTTCTAAGGTGATGCAAGACCGATTGTACCTGAATGACGGGTCAGGTAATTTTGTTTTAAAAACAAATGCTTTTGACAGGAATGGATACAATACTTCCGTTGCAGTTCCCTTGGATTTTGACGAGGACGGTGATTTAGATTTGTTTGTAGGCAGTAGAAGTATTCCCCAAAATTATGGTGTTCCGCCACAAAGTTTCCTGTATCAAAATGATGGAACGGGCAGATTTAAAAATGTGACTCGGCAATATGCACCCATATTGGAGCGAATTGGCATGGTGACAGATGCTCAATTGATAGATGTTTTAGGGGATGCTCGATCGGAGTTAGTGGTGGTAGGAGAGTGGATGACGCCACAAGTTTTTACTATTGAGAAGGGACGGCTAGAAAGGGTTACCACGGATTTAAATACCTATTCTGGCTGGTGGTATGCCGTAGAATCAGATGATGTTGATGGCGATGGCGACCAGGACTTGATCCTGGGCAATCGAGGAGAAAATTTCTATTTTACCGGAACAATTGAAGCTCCCGCTAAACTTTGGCTGTGGGATTTTGACCAAAACGGTACCATAGAAAAAATTATCACCCGAAACATTGATGGCAAGGATATGACAGTGGCAACCAAAGCAGATTTGACAAACCAAGTAGTTAGCCTTAAAAAGCAGACCTTGAAGAACGCAGAATTTGCCCACAAATCTATCCAGGACTTATTTCCGGCAGAGGCATTGGACAAGGCAGTCGTCCGATTTGGCAATTGGTTCAAATCGGCTGTTGCTATTAACCAGGGCAATGGGGCATTCCAACTGCGTCCGCTTCCAAAGGAAGTGCAGTTTTCTTGTGTTTGCGATATTTCTTGTGTTGATTTGGATGGCAACGGACGAAAAGATTTAATACTGGGCGGGAATGATATGGGCTTTATGCCCCAATTTTCCAAACTAGATGCTAGCTTTGGGCATATTCTATTAAATAAAGGCAACGGGGAATACGAGCGGGTCGAAAATCGAGAAAGTGGCTTTTGGCTAAAAGGAGATGTTAAACAGTTTTTAGAATTGGATAGAAATGGTCAACCACATTTACTAACTTTAATAAATAATCAAAAACCTCACTTATTTCGATTGAAATAAAGCATTACCTTATTATTGCTATATCTCCTGAGAACACTTCTGTCAATTCATCCAAAAAAGTAATTTTTGCACGCCATAAATAGACACCGCTGCCTACGAATTGTCCTTTATATTTCCCATCCCATCCACTATTCATATAGTTCATGCCGGTTTTTTCAGAATGAAAAATAATATTGCCCCATCGATTAAAAATAGTAAGCGATTCGATAATTCCAAAATCAGGGCTTTGCAGGAAAAAGTAGTCGTTGATCCCATCCTGATTTGGAGAAAAAATATTAGGAGCATAAATTCTTCGGGTATTGTCCACCATAACTTCCAATTGCATAGAATCTGTACAGACGGCATTAGAAACCTGAAGTTTATAAATTATATTTCGGACTGGTTTTGCAAAAGGAGTGGGGCAGTTTAGGCAACTTAGAGAGCTATCATGGGGGTCTTGCCATTTGTAAAAGATAGTATCGCCTTCATTTTGAATAATTGGTTTTAAATGCAAGCTATCCCCTAACCGTAAACTCAAAGAAGACTCCACGAAATTTAGCGCAATTGGGTCAGCTTCTACAACAGAAAAAAAGATGTAACGAGGATCACAGCCATTAAAAACTATGAGTTCGTATAACCCTGTTTTGTTAATACTAACCTGTTCAGATTTCGACCCATTAAACCAAAGAAAATCAACCCCGTAGGGTCGTCCGTCCAATGTTAGGCTGCTGCCCTCGCATAATTCCAACTCAATTTGCAAGCTGTCTTTTTCCACGCCTAATATTTTAATAGCAGTACTATCACTCCCGGGAACTTTCGGATCATAAGAGAATCGCCGAGGTCCTATTTTTTGGGGAAAGCCCTCAAGTGTGGCTCTTTGTTGATAAATGCCTGGCGGAATATTCCCTACTTCTACCAAAATATCGAGCGTGTCAAAGCCAATGGGTAAAGACATATCCGAAATTTTAAGAATGCCTTTGACGAGCAATTCTTCCTCCAAATTTCCTCCCAAAGGATCGCGTAATAGTTCGAGGAAAGTAAATCCATTGGGTAAAGTTTCTTCTAAGTCAACCCCATTCAATTCCAGTCCAGCGTCATTTTCAAAAATAAATCGATATATAACCTCACTACATGGAAGCGTTTCTTTGGGAATGATGTCGTATGCTAATGCTATGGTGAACGGGCAGGAGGCAGCCGTTACGTCAAAGACTACCGCTAGCGAATGGCATTTGTTCTGGGATACTACCGTGTATGTTCCTTCTTCTGATACGGGCTTTACACTTGCCTTAGAGCCATCTTCCCACAGGAGGCTACTACCGTAAGGACTGGCATCCAGTTCGATTGTTTCTCCAATACAAAAAAAGTGATTTTGGAAAAGGCTATCTTCTTCGCCAATTTGCTTTACCTCTAAGGGACTTGGATCATCTCTTCGGGCAGTTCTGGGATTGTCTGAGACTCGTGCTTCGCCCAGTTGAGGTGGCAAATTGATTAGAATGGCTTGACTATTGTAAATACCCGCAGGTGTATTGCTCACTTCTACCTGAAGTTCAATACTGTCTATTCCTTTAGGGATTAACATATTTTCAATCTGAATATTCCTCGAACCCAAATTAGCATTCACCGAACCCATATAAGGATTATACAATATTTGCTTTAGCAGGAGTCCATCGGGCAATTCAAACTCAAAATCAATGCCGCTAGTGGGCAAACGGGACTGGTTGGCTATCCAGAAAGTATAGGTTAATTCATCACAGGGAAAAGCAATCTTGGGATTTAAAGAATGCTGAAGCCCAACAGTATAAGGGCAAGAAGCAATTTCAGTCACCTTGTGAATACTAGCTGGACCAGTCGTAATGGTAGATTCTTCTCCAGTCGTTTTACGGATACTGAATAAGGCACTAGCCTCGCCATTGGCCGTAGAGCCGTAGGCGAATAATTTGCCAAAAGCATCAAAAAACAAGCCTTCAATTTCATTGTTAACACCTATGGGGAGCAATGATTTAAGAGCAGCCGTAGTCAAGTTAATACTTACGATTTTTCGTGCTTTAATATCATAGCCATAAGCGATGCCACTAATCGGGTCAAAGGAAAAATCTACGAAATGTCTAGAACCAGTCAAGAGGATCGAACTGGTGCTATAAGTGTTGGTTCTTAAATCAATTTTGGTAATCCTTTCATCTTGCTCATTGGACGAGCCAATGACTACTAGAAAATTTCCATCAGGACTTACATCTCCAGCTAGATAATCCAGGTTCGGTTCTAAATCTACCATTCCCAATTCCTCTATGCTTCCTTGAGCATCCATGCGATATAGAATGTGTTGCTCTGAATCCATCCCATACAGTAAATTATCTGTACTACGGATACCCAATACTTCCCATTGGAGCATTTTGCCGTTTTGAAAAGGACTTAATCTGACAGCATTATTATTTGGGTCAATTGTTAATTCATTGAATTCCTGACTTGTGTTGGATAATGTATATATTTGTCCTCTGCACGTAAAAGGCATTTGTGCTTTTATGGGCTGTACACCTAAACTAAAAGCAAAAAACTGCATTATCAGCACGGAAAGTACTATGGTTTTATGAGGATAAACCATTTTGACACATAAGTGTTTTAATTGTTAGAGAATTAAATCACATAAAGGTAACCAGATTTAAAGGTACTAAGAATTAGTAGTTTCCGCAAAACAAATCTTTAATTAGCCAGAACAGAGCAAAAGAAAAGGTATTTCAATAAAAATATTGTATGAAACTAAAAAGGCAAATTCTTCACATTACTATTTTAATTGTAGTGCTAATGGCAGGTTCTAACTGCACGAATCCGGGAGCAGAAAAGCTTCATTTTCAATTGCACAAAAAAAGCCGAACAGGATTGGATTTTGAGAATGTTCTGAAGCAGGATACGCTATTTAATGTATTCAGTTATATGTATTTTTTTAATGGAGGAGGAGTAGCAACAGGTGATTTCAATCAAGATGGGTGGCAAGATTTGTATTTCACTTCCAATATGGGAATGAATAAGTTATTTCTCAATGAGCAAGATTTTCGCTTTCGAGATGTTACTGATGCGGCAGGCGTTGCAGGTGCAGCAGGCTGGACATCTGGGGTTTCGATAGTAGATATTAATAATGATGGCTTACTGGATATTTACGTAAGTCAAGTCGGTGATTATTTGATTATCAAAGGAAAAAATCAATTATATGTTTGCCAGGGTATAGAAAATGGCGTGCCCCAATTTGAAGACAAAGCAGCAGATTATGGATTGGATTTGGTCGGATTTTCTACACAGACCAGCTTTTTTGATTATGATTTAGATGGAGATTTAGATATGTACCTACTGAATCATTCCCTTCATCAAAATGGCACTTTTGGGCAGAAGAAATCCTTTATTGGCACACAACACCCTACTTCCGGCGACAAGTTAATGCGAAATGATAATGGGCAATTCAAGGAGGTCACTTTGGAGGCAGGAATTAATAGTACCGTCATTGGTTATGGACTAGGCATTGCAACGGGAGATATCAATTTGGATGGCTGGCCAGATATTTATATTGGAAATGATTTCCATGAGAATGATTATCTCTATATCAACCAGCAAGATGGTACCTTTAAAGAAGTGCTAACAGAGCAAATTCGCCATACTAGCCGCTTTTCCATGGGAGTGGACATAGCAGATATTAATAATGATGGCTGGAGCGAAGTCGTTTCGCTGGATATGTTGCCTGATGATCCTTTTATTCTTAAAAGTTCTTTGGGAGAAGACCAGTACAGCATTTTTAAATTTAAATTGGGGTATGGTTATAATCACCAATTTGCCAGAAATAACCTGCAACTGAATCGAGGTAATGGTACTTTTCAGGAAATAGGAACCTATGCAGGAATTCATGCTACAGACTGGTCCTGGGCGCCCTTATTGATAGATTTTGATCATGATGGCTATCGGGATTTATTCATCAGTAATGGGATCCCCCGACGAATGAATGATATTGATTATGTCAAGTTTCGAAAGGGAGATGAAGATATGAAGTGGAAAACATTGAATAATTACTTGAAACAAGAAGAATTAGCTATTGTGGAAAAAATGCCTAGGATAAAACTACCCAACCGATTTTTTAGAAATAATGGAGATTTGACTTTTACGGACTGGGCGGAAAAAATTGCAGAAAACGAAAATACCTTTTCCAATGGGGCTGCTTATGCCGATCTGGATAAGGATGGTGACTTAGATATTATAGTAAATAATATAGAAGATGCGCCTTTTATCTATGAAAATTTGCTAATTCAAAGAGGGCATACAGAACAAGGTAATTACCTGAATATTCAATTGGTGGGAAGCCCTCAAAATAAAAGAGCCATAGGGGCAAAAGCAGTTGTTTTTAAATCGGGGAAACAAATAATCGCTGAGAACTTTCCCGTCAGGGGTTATCAATCTGCTGTACAAATTGGGTTACATCTCGGATTGGGCGACACCACGGATATTGATTCTATCATTGTAATTTGGCCGGATCAAACTTGGCAACAATTGGAATCGGTTGCTTTTAATAAAACAATAGTGCTTCGATGGCAGACAGGCTTGCCCCTATTTGATTATGCCTCTCTCCAAAAGGGTTTTCACAAACCTTTTCAATTGGTGGATGCAACAGACGAGGTCGGGTTGGATTTTGTACATGATGAGAACCCTTTTGTAGAGTTTAATAGAGAGCGATTGATTCCACACATGGTTTCTTCTGAAGGCCCTGCTCTAGCAGTTGGCGATGTCAATGGAGATGGGTTGGAAGATGTATTCTTGGGCTCCTCCAAAAGACAGAAAAGTGCCCTTTATTTTCAGAATAAACAAGGAAAGTTCTATAATGCTACCCCAGAAGCCATTAGCATAGATAGCATTTTTGAAGATGTCGGAGCCGTTTTTGCCGACATTGAAAATGATAATGATTTGGACTTGATTATTGCTACCGGAGGGAATGAATATTATGGGCAGAGTCCGTATTTAACCCCGCGAACTTATCTCAATGATGGTAAAGGGAATTTTAAGAGAGAAGAGATACTGCCCCGAAGACACCTGACCGCTTCTTGTGTTCTACCGGCTGATTTTAATCAGGATGGTTTCATAGACTTTTTCTTTGGCGGTCGAGCAGTACCCTGGAATTACGGAAAAACGCCTAATTCCTATCTTTTTGAAAATCAAGGAGATGGCACTTTTCTTGATGCCACTCTTAAATACAGTGAAGATTTGGGAAAAACCGGCTTGGTTAAGGATGGCAATTGGGCGGATATAGACGCCGATAATGACCTAGACTTGATATTAGCCGTAGAGTGGCAACCGATTCAGGTTTATTTAAATCAAGGAAGTCATTTTGAAAAAAAAGAACTGCTTGACCTAAAAGGCTGGTGGAATTTTGTCTTACCTTATGACTTCGACCAAGATGGGGATATAGATATACTAGCAGGTAATCTAGGTGAAAATTCTAAACTTCGACCAACCAAAGAAAAACCCGTGAAGTTGTACATAGAGGATTTTGATGATAATCAACAGATAGAACAGATTTTAACTTATCACCTAGGAGACAAAGAAGTTCCTTTTGCTAATTATGAAGAATTGACGACCCAATTGGTGAGTTTAAAGAAGAAATATTTGTATGCTCAGGATTTGGCAAAAGCTACCTTACCAGAATTGTTTGGCGAACAAAAGCTGGCATCTGCCGAAATTTTAGAAGCGAATTACCTAAAAAGTGCTTATTTTGAAAATAGGGGCAATTTTGAATTTAAAGTGCATGCCCTTCCACCTGAATTGCAATTTTCAACACTTGAGTCCGCCTGGGTTTATGATTTAAATAAAGACGGCAAAGAAGAAATCTTATTGGGGGGTAATTTTTACGAGTGTAATATTGAAATGGGGCGTTATGATGCTAATTATGGAAACATTTTATCCATTTGGGAAGAAGGCAAGATGCAAGTTTTTCCAATGGGTGATTTAAATATAAAAGGACAAGTAAGGAGAATCAAACCTGTTTTAATAGGTGAAGAAACATATTTTATTCTTGCTAAGAATGAAGGCAAGGTCCAATTGATTCGACCTGTTTTGGAAACTTCTTAAAGTCGTATTTGAAAAAAAAGATTGTATATTGTGCAGGTTTCCACCAGGTACGGGAGATTTAGGTAATCGCTAAAAAAACGAATATACTGTACTAGACTATGTTTTCTTTTTTCATTGAAAAAAAAGAACCAAAAATTCTAGTCCAAAAAAACTCCTCCGTCAAACAGTTTTTGGACGGGCAGCCGCCACCCAATTATACTTGTTCCTGGACTTAGGTTATTCCTTTTTTTAGCGACTGTCTATTGTATAGTAATTTAATTGAAGAACATCTCAATTTGATTTTTCATTTATAAAAATATTTACTATGACCCGATTATTTGCCTTTTTATTAATTATTGGTTCTTTATTCCTATTTGCCTGTAGTACTTCAAAATCAACTACAAAAACTGAAGATGCTACATCTCAAAAAGTAACGATCAGAAAACAAGGCGAAATCAAAGAAAATATTTCTTTAACCAATTATCTGCGAAGAATTCCTGGTCTGCGAGTTAGTGGCGATGACACAAATGGATCTGTTCGGGTTTTGGGCGGTGGTGGCGGCGTTTCCACTTCTAACCAACCCCTGTTCGTGTTAGATGGAGTGAAGGTTGGAAGATCCTTATCCCGAGTAGCTAATTTGGTTATAGTAGCCAGCATAGCCGATGTTTCGGTGCTAAAACCAGGTGCAGAGGCTTCTTATTATGGCGTAGATGGGGCGAATGGGGTTATTGTGATAAGCACCAAGAAAAATTAGGCTAAATAAGAATAAAATAGGAGGCGCTTGGGCGAATGGGGCAAGAAAACTTCTAAGTTCGTTTTAAGTCCGAATGGTAATGATATAACTCTTTCCTTTGCTTTTTGGCTTAGGTTTTTTTGGTGTTTTCGTAGTAGTATAATTGTATTGTATAGTTGATTTTTCTTGCTCGGGCAATCGAAAATGAATCTGAATCGTTTTGTGAAAAATGGCTTTAATATTCCTGTTTTTGGGGGCAATAAATTCTAATAATTCAACCAATCGAACCGCCTCTTCGTCACAACCATGACCGATTCCGGCTATGATCTTTGTAGCAACTACTTTGCCTTTATGATTGATCGTATAGCGGATGTGTACTGTGCCTTCTATCTTTGCCTGCAAGGCAGCCTTAGGGTACTGTAAATGTTGGCGAATAAAAGCCCTCATGGCGGAAATCCCCCCTTCGTAATAAGGCTTTTTGATAAAATGCTTGTCTTTTTTTTCCTTTTTCATAAAGTGAATTATAAGGCGGATTACTAATTTGCTCCGCCAAAATAGTCGTAGCAGATTGCCCATTCGCTTTGTCTCATTGACAATTGGGGATGAGTGAGATCCTTTAGTTTTACAAAATTAGAAAAACATGGTTGCAATTAGCATACTTTCAATTACTCAACCATAATTTTAGACTCTTTTTTCTTGCCTTTATAATTAAATTTTAC
Source organism: Saprospiraceae bacterium (assembly GCA_965222705.1). Taxonomy (GTDB): domain Bacteria; phylum Bacteroidota; class Bacteroidia; order Chitinophagales; family Saprospiraceae; genus JAFMDF01. The sequence goes on from CBDCUO010000032.1 coordinate 84,256, forward strand.
TAATTTTATTTTAACTAAAAAAGGGTGAATTTGGTTTTTTTAAATGAACGAGATCCAACTAAAAATAATAGCATACGCTGAATGAAACAGGATTTATTTCTTTCCTACATACAATTTGAGAAACGATTTTCCAGGCATACCATAAAAGCCTATAAAACAGACCTCGATCAGTTCCATGATTTTTTGCTAAAAATGTATGAATTAACGAAAGCTCAAGACATTGAGCATACCCATATTCGGGCTTGGATCGTTGGTTTAATGGAAAATAAAATCACCTCCCGCTCTATTAATCGCAAACTATCCACCCTAAAATCTTATTTTCGCTTTTTGATAAAACGTGGAATTTTGCAAGAAGACCCCATGTTAAAGGTATTAGCTCCTAAAATGGGGAAGCGATTACCAGTTGTAGTGGACGCTCAAAAAATGGACTTATTGCTGGATCAGGTCGAGTTTGGGGCAGACTATAAAGGCATAAGGGATAGAACTATACTGGAGTTATTGTATCAGACGGGTATCCGCCGCTCAGAGTTAATCAATTTGACCTTTCAGAATCTGAATTTTGACAACTTACAAATCAACGTGGTGGGAAAAGGCAATAAAGAACGACTGATACCCATTAGTGCTGCCCTGGAGGCTACTTTACAGAAATACCTGGCAATTAGAAATGCCCATTTTCCACCGGAGTTATTTAACCTATTATTCGTCACCCAAAAAGGAAAAAAATTATATCCCAAAGCCGTTTATACAATTGTTCGTCGATACCTATCACTAGTGACTACCGAGGAACAAAGGAGTCCACATGTGCTACGCCATTCTTTTGCAACTCACTTGTCTAATAATGGAGCAGATTTAAATGCAATCAAAGAACTTTTGGGCCATAGCAGCTTAGCTGCGACCCAAGTTTATACCCATAATTCTATCGAACGATTGAAGCAAATATATCAGCAAGCCCATCCAAAAGCCAAGGCCTAGTGGATGGGTGGTGTGAGTAGGTGCTGATAATCTTACAAACTATAAGCCCTCGTCACATCAGCTACTGATTGAAACCTATTTATTAACACCCAAAAATTTTAGCTATGAAGGTACAAACCAGAGCTATTCATTTTTCTGCCGATCAAAAACTCATTGCATTTGTTCAAAAAAAACTGGAAAAACTGGAGCATTTCTGGGATCAAATACTGGGTGCTGTCGTTGTTATGAAATTAGAAAATACTGGAAGGGTTAAAGACAAAGTTGTAGAAATACGCCTGAAAGTTCCAGGAACGGTACTAATCACTAAAGAAACACACAAGACATTTGAGGCCGCCATTGAAAGTTCCCTCCCTTCTTTAAAACGACAATTGATTAAACACAAAGAGCAGCTAATTCGCAAGCGATAAATCTTTGGTTCTCCTACAAATTTAGCGGCTTGATTCAAACCGCTAAATTTGTCTTAGTTTATAGTTGCTATCATTAAATATGATCCCTAAGAATTTTCAGTATTTCCATTTCAGACAGGACGCCTGATTGCCGCCATTTGATTGCTCCGTTTTTGTACAGTATTAGTGTTGGTACGCCTTTAATCTGCAACGTCTGAGATAATTCAGGATTCTTGTCAATATCAATTTTGACAATTCTTGCTTTGTCGCCTATTTTTTGCTTGACATTTTGAATGATTGGGGCCAACGTTTTACAAGGGCCACACCAAGTGGCATGGAAGTCAATTAGCACCGGCTTTTCATCATTAATAAGTTTGGAGAATGCGTTTGTTTGTGGCATTTTAATGTAGGATATAATGCAATTTAAATTAATAAAACTACTTGTTAGGCGATTTGGTTCGATGGCGGTAGATGTCTAAAGGCAACTATTTTGTTTGCTATTAGCCGACCAAAGTGCTACTTTTAGATAAAAACAATCTTTTTTCAATAAAAAAATTGCTTTTGTGACTGGCTTATCATAATTTTACCTATCTGTGTGGTAAATACCACAGTAGCTTATAACAATTTTTATTTTCCCAGAACAATAAATATCCTATGAACAACGCATTCTTTACCCTATTCTCCTATTATAGGAAGCTCCTCCATAAGATTCTAACTCGCAATTACAATTCATCAAACTTTTTTGATTTCCTATATTTTATCTATGGCAATAGGGCTCATTATTTTAGTTTGGCGGCGATTTGCGTTCCCCCTATAAGTTGCTCAATTCCAGATATTAATAATAAATAATATACGTAAAATTGCATCCATATAAAATTATGGACGTAAACGGATAATGATTTGGCGTAATATTTGCTAAATTCTTTACATTTGCGCTTTTTTGACAATCATCTGAGAATTAAGGACTTTTATATTAGGTATGATACTAATAGTTTACCCAGTTACTAACCGATTTACTGCTTTCCTGCGACCAATTGTGACTGACTTCTTTTGTCATAGAACCCTTTTTATCTTAAATTTTAGCATTTTATAATCTCGCCACAACATAGTGAAATCCAAAAACCGTCATATGCCGCACCCATTACATAATTTCAAAATTAATGGTAAAATGAAGCGTTTTACTGCTGCTCCAGAAAGTTCTCTGTTGAGGATAAAGTTGTATCTATTTTTCCTTTTTTCATCCTTTGTTTTTTTTAATAACGCCTTTACCCAAACTTGTAATTTTAAATCTTCTCCTCCTGATACAATTGTAGCTCCATTGACCGCTATGGGGGCAAACCTTGGGCGTTTGGAGTATATCAAATTATCTACTGAACTGCAACCAGCTTGCGATACGAACATGGTAATAACCAATAATCTTTTTTGGAAAGATCCCAATGATGGTACGATTAAAGAAGTTAGGAATGCAGCAGGACCGATGGTTACTACAGCTATCCATGTTAGCTGTGATAGAGGCAGAACATTTACTAGAGATACCATTTCTTCTGGAACAATAGTTCGGTTTTATTCTGCGGTGGACCATACGCATGTAGATACTCAAGGTGTGGGAGTTGATTCTATTAATGTGACCCTTGTAGTAGATGACGAGCCACCCATTTTTACAGAAGCTCCAGACGTTAGCATTGATTGTTTGGCAGATACAACTCCTGGGATTGGTAAGCCAACTGGATTTATTACAAATGTAGTGGATTTTTGTAGTGGGGTAATGGATACAACCTATAAAAGTACGACCAACTTTATCAATAATCAGGATACGACTTATTTTATAGAAAGAGTATGGGTGGTGAGTGATAGTATAGGAAATATGACCGTAGATACCCAAAGAATTATCGTGCGGGATTGTAACCACCCTTATTGGGACACTGCCTATGTGAATGCTTCGGGAGCAGTAGCAGGTCCGCTACAAAGGGATAGTATTTGTTGGTATGGAGTAGATACGATGTTGGTTTTTTGGGATACAAATGGAATAAACAACTCTAATTTTTGGGTAAATATCTATGAGCCAGCTGCGGTTGATTCTTGTTTGGGCTCAAGGGACACCTTATCGAGTAATAATGTTTTTATGTTTTACTCTGATACAACAAAACTTTCCTGCGGTCCAATTCTTACGGGTTCAGGAGCGACCAAAGCAACCCATGCTGTTTTGCAAATAGAACGCTGGTTTTACGCCAAAGATAATTTTGGAAATATACGCGGGGATCGCACGCCGCCAGTTGACTCGAGCTCTTTCGTGCTGCGCATTTTTGTTATAGACTCTGTGCCGCCGGTTGTAATAGATACCCCTTTTGTGGGCAAACCTGACGTAATAAGGCTTGATAAAATTGGTGTCAATGCACTAGATACCTTCGTTGTTGATAATACCAAAGACTCTTGTGGCGCATTTGTAGCTCCTGCTGCCATAAAAATTGCTGCCAGAGATACCTTTTCAAAAGATTCTATTTTATACGCCTGGAAGGTAAGGACCTTGTTAGGGGACACCCCGCCTTCATTGACCTCTCCTGGCTTTCCCAATATGACTAGTCGCTATGATACCGCTTCTCAGTATTATCCGGTGGGAATACATGAGATCACTTACCTTTTCAGCGACTCAACTGGATGCATGAATAGAGACTCTTTTAAATTTGTTTTAATGGTTAGAGATACCCAAAATACCCAGATTACCTATGCTCCAAATCCATTTGTTAATGATTCGATTACCCTGAATACAACGATACTAGTTTGTTCAGAGGCCTTGAATTGGGTAGAGCCGGTAGGGACGCATTTCATTAATTGTATAGGAGTTCCCCTTACGGGCGTGCAAATCGAAAGAAAGCTGGTATCTGGCCCTGACTTAGATGTTTTTGACGGTTTCCCAACGGTTCCTAATGGTGGACCTGTTACTGGCATTTTCCCAGTAGGAACAACCGTTTTTAGGTATATTTTTAGAGATAGACTCTTGGAGGCGGATTCAATAGATTTTACCGTTATCGTAACGGATACTGAAAAACCAATTGCCGTTTGTCCTGGAGACCAAATTTTAGCCCCTGACCCGATGACTTGCATGGTGAGGCTACCTGATTATACTAAAGCCTCTATGGACAATTGCGGGATAACGTCTGCAGTTCAAATGCCAGATACGGGATCGTTTATCATGACGGACACTATGGTTAAAATTGTTGTTACAGATGCATCTGGTAATAAAGATTCTTGTTCTTTCAAAGTAATGATTAACCTGTTGGCTCCTGTACCATTGCTCAATCCATTGCGGGACACTTTTACTCAATGTGACGAGATAGAATTGGTTGCTCCCAAAGCGGTAGTTAATTGTACAGATACCATTTATGCGGTCACCCTCGGAGGTACACCAAGCTCAACGACTCCTAATGCTTGGGTCTTTTCGACCACTGCGGATACCCTTACAGTAGTTTGGTTTTTTACCCGAAATAGCACTTTGATTTCTCAGACGCAAGGCATTTCTTTTAGGGATGATACGACTCCTCCTGTTTTGAATTGCCCTGCATCCGTGGTTAATTTATCGCTAGATTCTCTAGGTAGTGTGGTTGTAAGTGCAACCGACCTGGGTGTAAGAGCAATGGATAATTGTAGTCCAGTAGATAGCCTTCAATATACTTATAGCGTTGATACGCTTGATTGTGATTCCCTCAACAGACCGGCTTTTAGTGTAAAAGTAGTCGTAGCAGATGAAGAAAATAATGAAGACTCCTGCGAGGTTACGGTATTAATTATAGACACCCGCCCGCCCGACTTTATCGGCATACCCAATGATACGCTTATTAGCTGTGCAGAGCCTCTGCCTGCTCTTCCAGCTATTACAGTTAGAGATAATTGCACGATGCCAGTTGATCCTATTAGGGTAGATACGATTAATACCCAAGATACTTCTGGTGGAGCCTTAGCCGTTCGGAATTTTGGATACTATAATTATAATTTAATTTATAAATGGACGGCAGAAGATGCTGAAGGAAATGAAGCGAGTGATTCTGTCATTTATATGGTAAGGGATACGCTGCCGCCAAATATTCCCTATCCCGATACGATGTACGTTAGCTCTGCGCCGGATGCGACCACTTGCTTTGCCAAAGTGACGCTCAATTTACAGCAGGATATCGTGGACAATTGCTCGGATACGGTCTATACATTTGTTAATTTATTGGACGGTGCTGGCTTTAGAGATACTTCTGCGATAATGTTTGATGTGCCAATGGGCGAAAAAACGATCTTTGTATCAGCTAGAGATCGTACAGGGAATATCAATTTCAGACGTATTGTTATTATTGTAGATGACAAAACCCCGCCCCGCCCTGTTTGTGTAAACGCCATTTCCGTTTCTATCAACCCACTCGGCTATGTGGTGCTGGATAGTTCAGATATTAATATGGGTTCTTCAGATAACTGCACCGTTCCAAATCGCCTGCAAATCAAACTGGACAGGGATACTTTCCGTTGTGCAGATGTCAACCAGACTTTTACAGTTCGGATGACAGTCATAGATGAGGCGGGCAATTTTGCCGGCTGTAGTTCGCAAGTAACAATTCAGGATTTTACTGGAGCGGGAGCTTTTATGTGTCCAAACGATACAGTTATTGGCTGTGGTACTTCACTTCGGCCGGAAGAATTGGGCTTTCCGAGGGTTATGGATGTCTGCAATGATAATGAGAGCCTTACTTGGCAGGATGACACCATTCCTTCAATAGGGGGCAATTGTATAACCATTGAAAGAACCTGGACGGCTAGAGACTCTACTGGAAATCCAACTAATTGCATCCAAATTATCAATATCATTGACAATATTGCTCCTTCTTTATCTGCTACCTTTGCAGACCAAAATGTAAATTGCGTGGGAGATGCCATAACGATGGATACGTTGATGATGCTCGATAATTGCGCTCCAAGTCGTCTAATCGTTGCAAAAGATACAGCAGTTTGTACGGCTGATAATATTATTTATACAAGAATTTGGACGGCAAGTGACGGATGTAACATAATAGCGGATACTCAGGTTATAAGAATTTTTGACAATGTTGCGCCAGTAATAGGAACACCTACACTGACCTATAATACGGGAGATGTTATATCTGAACCTTGTGGAGTGATAGTGAATTATGACTTTGCTCCAGATGTGACCGATTGTAATGCCCAGTTTGGTCTAATGGTTCGACATAGTGGACCAGGAGGAGATACCAGTTCTGTATTGTCTGCTTTTTTTGAGGTAGGGGTTCATACAATTACAGTTACTGCCAAAGATTCTTGCCAGAATACGTCTTCCAGAACCATTATTTTAAATATTAATGATACTTCGATTCCGACGGCTATATGTATTACAGACATTAACCTTTCTTTGGGGACAGGGGGCATGGCAATGCTTCCACTTTCGAGCGTAGATGATGGCAGTTTTGATAATTGTGGAGGAACAACCGCCCTTGATACCATGTTTTTGTCAAAAAATATTTTTAATTGTAGCGATTTAGGCTTAAATGAAATTACCCTTACCGTGGTTGATTCTTCAGGAAATAGCAATTCCTGTATTTCCAGGATAGTAGTGGTTAATGATGGTGTGCCGAATACTATTAACATTAATGCTACTGCTACGGACGAATCCTCTGCTGGTGTACAAGATGGCACTGCTCAGGTGTCTGTTACAGGTGGCTCTGGGAATTATACCTACTTATGGAATGATCCAAATAACTCTACCACAGCTACCATTAGCAATTTGGCTCCGGCCTTGTATAGTGTAACCGTATCTGATGTGACCACGGGTTGTAGGCTAACAGATACGGTTCGGGTGAATCAAGGTGCCTTGACGACTATTATCGCCAATACAGTAGCAGCTTTGCCCGGCACGACTTTGCAAATACCAATTACGGTAAGAAACTTTAATAATATCGCTTCGCTGGATATGTCCTTTATTATTTCTAATCCAAGCGTAGCCGTATTTGCATCCGGTGCAGCTGCTACGGGCGCTTATAATTTGACAGGCATGACAACGGGCAATTTTACCTCCACTGCCAATACGGTGAATTTGTCTTGGTCTTTGCCTTCTGGACAGCCCCAGACAAAGGCAGATGATGAAACGATATTTGTATTAAATGTAGAAGTTTTGGGTAGCCTTGGGGATATGACGCCCATCATTATTGACGGATTTTCCAGTGCTACTATCGAAGTTGCTGCAAATGTCAATAATACCGTTGCGTTGATTCCTTCTACTTCTATTAATGGCGCTGTCATCATTACCAATGAAGACTCTCAAGTGGCCTTTGGCGGGAATATCATGGATGAAAATGGAGTCGTTTGGGATTCTGTATCTGTTTATCTAACCGGAGGTAGAACGGATTCTACCATGACCAACTTGGTTGGAGATTACTCGTTTATGCTAACTACGGGGCAAAATTATACGATCAAACCGCAAGAAAATCGCAATCCAGTACAGGGTGTATCTACCCTTGATTTGGTCTTGATTCAGCAACACATTCTGGCAGAAGACACCCTCGATTCTCCCTATAAGATTATTGCTGCAGATGCCAATAGATCGGGCGTGGTTTCCACCCTTGATTTGGTAGAGCTACAATTTTTGATTCTTGGCGAAACAGCTGCTTTCCAAAATAATACGAGTTGGCGGTTTATTCCAAAATCTCATGTATTTGTTGATCCACTGAATCCAATTGATCCTATGCACCCATTCCCTGAGCAGATTGATATAAATAATTTGGTAGGACCTTTTAATGATGCCGATTTTGTGGGACTTAAGGTTGGGGATGTCAATAATTCAGCTATGCCCATATTCTTGCAAGGTAACAATCCTGCTGAGCCAAGGGAGATGTTTTATTTTGAATTAGAAGATCGCTTGTTGCAGGAAGGAGCTTTGATAGAGCTTCCTTTTAAGGCTAATAATTTTACCGAAATGTTGGGGTATCAAATGACCTTAAAAGCCAGTATGGATTGGCTGGAATTGGAAAATGTAACTGCTAATGATTTAGAGGATATTTCTATGCACAACTTTGGATTGAGCCATGCAGAGGAGGGTTTTATTACGACTAACTGGTACAAAGCCAAACCATTGACAGTTGAGCAAGGGGCTACTTTATTTACCTTGTCCTTTAGAGTCCAGCAAGGGGGCAAATATTTGAGCGAAATACTAGAGGTCGGCTCTGAAATAACCCATGCAGAGGCTTATGATTCAGAAAACAACATCAAAGACATTGGTCTGCGTTTCAGCAAAAATGGCGAAGCTGGCTTTGAATTGTTCCAAAACCGTCCGAATCCATTTAGCAAAACGACCGTCATTAGCTTTAATTTACCAAAGGCGACTCCCGCTACCGTAAAATTTTATGACTTTAGTGGGCGATTGATTCATCAAGTTAAAGGAATATATGACAAAGGTTATAACGAATTAAGCATTAGTCGAAGTGACCTTTCCAGCACAGGGGTTTTATATTATGAAATAGAAACGCCTACTCATACGGGCAAGAAAAAAATGATCCTGATAGAGTAGTAGTTGGCAACTAATCGGGAAAGCCCTTTTCTTTTCCGGTCAGTTGCCATTATTAATTGATAGGTTTGTTTAGCAAATTTTTAGCAATAACCTTCTTTGACAAATTGTGTGGAATAAAGTCATTTAAAAGGACGAGGACAATTAAGGACGAGCATTTTAAATGACTTTATTCTTCCAAAACACAATTTTTGTCGAAGAACCAGCAATAATAAATGCCCTGATTAATCAGCTAAATTATTAATAATCAATACTTTTGCCCAAAATCGATTAGAAAAATGAAGCATTTCGTCCAGTTACCAAAAAGAATGTACTTCATTGAGCACTTTTTGTATTACTTGCCCTTGCGACCTGCGGACAGGTTTCTTTATTATACCCGTTTTATTTTTTGGATGCTATTTTTCAAAGGAGAAAAGAACCCGTTTTTTCTTTTCAATATAAAACAAGTAGAAGGGCCCCATTAGCGACTGAATAAGAAATGGAAAATATTAAATACACCAATTTGAGAGGATGTACAGGATAGCGATCATTGAAATACTAAATTAATATGCAAAAGAAACTTTACCTTTTAAGTGCTATTATTCTTTGTAGTATGCTTCGGTTGAGTGCCCAGTTTGCGGTACAGTTACCTGATCAGAACGTAGCGTGTGGACAAACAATTACTATTCCTGTTACGGTAGAAAACTTTACGGATTTAACAACCCTTCAATTTTCTATTAACTGGGACGTTACTGATTTTAGCTTTAATAGTGCCGAAATAACTATTCCCGATTCCCAATCTGACCTCGCCAATATAGGAAGTAGTAATGCTGCTTCTAATGGTATTTTGACTTTTTCCTGGTTAAAAGCCGCAAGTGCGACCCTTTCGGACGGAGATACGATCCTTTTGCTTAGCCTAGATGTTGCAGGAAATAATTTTAATACTGCTGACATTATTTTTTCAGATAACTCAACGGTTATAGAGGCTTCTGTGGCAGGGCTACCGGTGGAGGTCATAACGAATAATGGCACTTATACACTTCAGGATATACAGCAGCCGGTTATAACTTGCCCCTCAGACCAAACCAGTATGGTCACAGGAACAAATTCATCCATTTCTATTACTGATTTGACCCCAATAACTTCAGATAATTGCGGGGTAGATACGATTCGTTATGAATTGACGGGCGCAACGACGGGTTTTGGCATGGATGATGCGAGCAATCGGCAATTTAATATCGGCGTCACAACGCTTTCTTATATTGTAGAGGATTTTAAAGGAAATTCCAACCAGTGTGCTGCTACCATAACTGTCAATAATGCCGTGGCAACAGACTCTTTGATTATTAGCCTTGATGATGTACTTACTTCTTGTACTGGGATTATTGCCATTCCAATTCGGGTGATGGGTTTTGATAGCATTACCAATCTTTCTATGAATTTAGATTGGGACAGTGATTTCTTTAACTTTCTTTCAGTTGGAGATTTTATGCTGGGCGGGTTGAGCATTGGAGATTTTGATTTAGACCAAACTGCCACAGGCATGCTGGGCCTGAATTGGTCAAATGTCGATCCTCAAGTACTTGCAGAGGGTGGAAGTGTTTTCACCCTAAGACTAAATATTAATGGACTTACTAACCAATCTCCGGTCAATATTAGCGGACTTTCTGCCCAAAGAAACGGCGTAGATTTTACCGCTTCGGGTGTAAATGGTACTATAACCGTTCAGGACAATACCAGCCCCGATCTTAGTTGTCCGGCAAATGTAATAATCGAAGCACCGCTCGGCGAAGACAACGTTGCTGTAAGCGATATTGCTCCTATGGTTTTTGACGATTGCAGTAATATAAGCGTCAATTATCAGTTAAGTGGCGCAACCATCCTTAGTGGAACAGATGACGCTAGCGGTACTCGGTTTAATATTGGTACAACAATGGTAACTTATGAAGCGGTGAATCAGGCTGGATTGAGTACCACTTGCACCTTTGATGTGACGATAACAGAACCTAATCCGACTATATTTACACTGGCTGCTCAGAGCAAAACGGCGGACTGTAGTGCAGAGGATATAGCTATTGATATAAATGTGGGTGCTTTTACAGACATATTAAGCAATCAATTTTCTATTAATTGGGATCCGGATATTTTGACTTATACTTCCCATGACAACGTGCATTTTTCTACGGGAATAAATTTTGGGCCGAGCCGAGCTGATATGGGTATTTTTACCTATTCTTGGTTTGATAACGATTTGAATGGAGAAACCCTGCCGAATGGAATGACCTTATTTACGCTTCATTTTAAACCTAATAATCCAGGGCTTACAAAGATAGATTTTACGGATAATACAACGCCGATTGAAATTTCCCAAAAAGTTGATGGCACCCCGACCGTTATTCCTTATGATTTGAATTCGGGCATGGTAATGGTCATTGATATTTCACCTCCTACTCTAATTTGTCCAAGCGATACAATTATTACGGTAAACTTGGATCAAACTTCTGCGATTGTAAACGATATTGCTCCTTTTGTTACAGATAATTGTGGATTGGATAGCCTTTATTATACTTTGACTGGTGCTACCACAGATACTGGCGACCTTTCTGCTAGTGGAACGGCGTTTAACATAGGTACGACCAAGGTGACTTATACAGCAGTTGACAAGGGAGGAAATAGAGAAAATTGTTCTTTTGATGTCAGGGTTACGAATCCAGATGCAGTTTTGATTAAAATAGAGGATTCAACCGCTGATTGTGGAGAGGAAGCGTTTCGAGTAGATGTAAAAGCAGATAATTTTGTTAATATGTTAAGCCTGCAGTTTTCCTTAGACTGGAATGAAAGCATATTAATGCTAGATACAATTGGAAATTTTGGACTACCAGATTTAAATATAGGAAATTTTGGCTTATCCGGTAGCGAATCGGGGCGAATTACCTTTTCTTGGTTTGACGGGGATTTAAGCGGAGAAACGTTGCCTCCTGATGCCGTCTTGTTTAGCATGTATTTTAAAGTAATTAGTGTAGGAGCAACAGATATACTGGTGACCGATAATCCTACTACCAGAGAAGCCTCTGTAAAGTCTGTGCCCCCAACTCCAGTACCCGTGGACAGCAGAAATGGCCAAATAATTGCATTGGATAACTCTTCTCCAACAATTAGCAATTGCGTGGATACAGTGCTTCAGTATATTACGGCCACCAACTGTAAAGTAGCTGGAGCTTGGCCAGAACCTATATTTGAAGATTTTTGCAGTGATTTACTTAGCTTACAGCGCACCCACAATCTAGGAGATACTTTTGAAATTGGCCAACGGACTGTTACTTACAGGGCTATTGACCCTTCCGGGAATGTTGCAGAGTGCAGTTTCTTGCACCTAGTTAGAGATACAATAAAGCCGGTAATTATAAACTGTCCGGCAGACATTTCTATTGATGCAGGTATTTCTTGTGATGCGGCAGCGGCTTGGGCGATACCTACGGCAACAGATAATTGTTCTGATGTGATTTTATCGGCTACGCATAGTCCGGGAGATATTTTTCCCGGAGGCACTACGCTAGTGACGTACACTGCAACGGATGCTTATGGAAATACAAGTCAATGTACTTTTACGGTAACGGTTACAGGCGTTGCTCCTATCGTTTTTGATAATTGCCCCAGTAATATTACGGCTAATTCTACTCAAGGAATTTGTGGAGCTAATCTGGGATGGACCCCGCCTACGGCAAGCGGAGGTTGTAGCGGAAGCAATTTAACGCTTACCAGCGATTTTCAGCCAGGGGATCTTTTTCCGGTAGGAGTAACTGCAGTCACTTATACAGCAAGGGACGATGCTGGACAATCCCTTACCTGTACCTTTCTAGTAACAGTTATTGATGATGAACCTTTCGTAACGCTTTGTCCAACGGATATTGAGATTAGTTCAGATGGACGTATTATGGAAGATGCGGGTAATTTTGTTAATTCGGTCACCACGGATACTTGTGGAGCATATATTATTACTTTTAATAACATTACCGCTTTTGATAATTGCAGCCCAATTTCTATTAGCCAAACACAGGGCTTAAGTAGTGGTAGTGTATTTGGGCTAGGGACGACTATGATGGAGTTTGTCGCTTCGGATACTTTTGGCAATAGCAATATCTGTACTTTTCAAATAAAAATAAATGACCTGGAAGCGATCACTGCTTCTACTTCCACAGACCCAGTTTGTGCAGGAACAGATGTACAATTATTGGTAGATAGTTTAGAAGGAGGCATTTATCAATGGAGTGGACCCAATGGATTTAGTACTAATGAACAAAACCCGATTATTCAAAATATAACCGTTCCTCAATCGGGAGATTATATTGTAAAATTAGCTTTCGCAAATGGCTGTTATGTAAAAGATACCATAACCTTTGGCGTTCGTTCCGGACCTATGATTGAAGCAACAGGAAATAGTATAGGATGCGATGAGGATAATGATACGATCCGACTAACTGCTATGCTTACAAATGGTATTCCCATAGAAACTTATAATTGGACTGGACCGGGCAATTATACCTCCGATTTTCAAAACCCGATCATCCCAGATGCCACAACTGCAAATGCGGGTATTTATATTGTCACAGGCACTTCCAGTAATGGTTGTTTTGATAGAGACACAGTGGTTGTCAATGTAGTAGGAATGGTAAGCCCTACGGTTTCTTCCAGCTTGGTTAACGATACGGCTTGTCTAGGACTTCCTTTTACATTAAGGGGAACTGCCTATGATGATCTTGGAATTGTGACCTATACTTGGCTAGCAGACTCAACAGCAGGGGCCGGATTGCCCGCAAATACAGATACTTCTATCATTTCTGTAATGCCTACAACGGAAGGCGTTTATACCTATGCTTATGTAGCTAACCTTGACGGAGGCTGTATATCAGATACCGCTAGAATAACGATCATAGTTAATGACGGAGGTGCAACAATGGCAATTAGTGCCAGCACGAATAGTCCGACAACTTGCGTGGCCACAGATGATATGATTAATCTAAGTGTAAGCGATGCGCCTGGTGCAAGTTGGATTTGGGCGGGCCCCAATGGATTTACATCTAACCAACAATCTCCTTCTGTGACCCCGCTTTCTAATGCCTCTGCTGGAAATTATATTGTAATAGCAACCTTTACCAATGGTTGTACGGCTACCGATACCTTAAATATCAATTTATCCGTTCGACCGGATGCTCCAAATGTAACTCCTTCTGCTACAATGGTTTGTGAAGGAGATGCTTTCAGCTTATCTGCCGATACGGTATTGGGAGCAAGGTATGCTTGGATTGGCCCGAATGGTTTTACTTCTGAAGAAATAGCGGTTAGTATTTTAAACGCAACTACGCAAGATGCAGGAGCTTATCAGCTAACAATTACTCAAGATAGCTGTACTTCCAGTCCGAGAACGGTTGGACCCATCAGCGTTTTATCTGATCCTATTGTAGTAGATGATAATTTTGAAGGCCTAGTAGATCGAAATCATGACTTTAATGTCCTAACTAATGATACTTTGACAGCAGGAGGAGCTTTTACCATTAATATTATTTCTAATGTAGTCAATGGCACCTTAACGGATAATGGGAATGGTGCCTTTACCTACCGGCCCAATACCAGTTTTGTTGGTATGGACCAGATGGCTTATGAGCTTTGCTATGATGCTTGCCCCAATTTATGTGGAATGGCAACGGTTACTATCAGAACAGACTTCTCTGCTGTCGAGTGCATTGCGCCTACATTACTCACACCAAATAATGATGGATTGAATGATGCCTTTATTATTTCCTGTGTGCCTGACCCGCCCAAAGAGGGAAGCGAACTGACCGTTTTTAATGAGTGGGGTTCTGAGGTTTTTCGACAATCGCCTTATCAAAATAACTGGGACGGCACTTATGAAGGAAAACCTTTACCAGATGGCACCTACTTTTATGTTTTTAAAGAAGATAGTGATGATAATGATCCAAAAAAGGGATATGTAACCATATTCAGATAAAAAAATTTTTATGAAAAAAATAATATACCTCTTTTTGTTCCTTATTTTTGGACTAACCGGATGGGCACAACATGAGCATCAGTACACCCATTTCATGCACACCAAACAAATCCTGAATCCAGGCTATGTTGGATCGAAAGGAATGCCCAGTTTTATGGGCTTGTATCGAAAGCAATGGATCGGTTTTGAAGGGGCACCAGTTTCGCAATTATTGACTTTTAATTCTCCATTGAGGGACAAAAGAAATGGGGTAGGGGTCGCTTTAATGCATAGCGAAATAGGTGCTTTTGACAATTGGGAAGGCATCTTGGCCTATAGCTATGACCTAATCAACGAACCTGATCTGAGTTTGCGGGTTGGGATTATGGGCAGCGCTCGTCAATTGAATTTGACCTTGACTGGTGCAGATCAGGTCATAAGAAATATTGGCGATCCTACGGTGACGGATGTGAATGACCGCTTTCCGGTTATTAACGGCAATGTTGGAGCAGGTATATATCTGAATGTAAAAGGCATTTATGCGGGTTTCTCAGTTCCCAATATTTTGTCGAATCGGCTTGGCAGAGATGTTTCAACGGGATCAGTTGCGCAGGATCAACCCCATTTTTATGGCATGTTGGGGGCTATTGTGCCCATTCCAGAAAGTAAAGTGAGTATTTATCCCAATGCATTGTTTAAATATGTTGAAAATGCGCCTTTTTCACTAGATTTAAATTTAAGTCTTATTTATAATAATTTATTGACGCTTGGTGCGTCTTATAGAAATGGACAGACCAATAGTGACTCCATTGATTTCCTAGCTCATTTTCAAGCAAGCCCCCAAATTGGCATTGGTTTGGCTTATGATCTACCCATTTCTGACATAAAAGATCATAATAGTGGAAGTATTGAAGTGCTGGTATCTTATAATATTGTAAAGAAAAATCCAGATATGAGTAATCCGAGATTCTTTTTTTAAAAGAAAATGCAATTATAATTTGAACTATCCATGAAAAAAATTACTACTCTGATTGGTTTATTAGCCTTTACTATTGGCGGCATCTTAGCTCAAAGCGCACTTAGCTCCGATATTAAAGTTGACGTAAAGAATGAGCAAACGATTAATTCAGGCTCGCTGGAATACAGCCCTGCATTCTACGAAAATGGGATTGTTTTTATTTCTGATTCAAAAATACCGGACAAGGATGGTTTGCTGGACCAAAGGATTAATAAGCATACCATGTCTATTTTCCTTTCCAGAAGAAATGAGGAAGGGGTCTTGCAGAAAGGAACTTCCTTTGCAAAAGAAATCACCACTAAATTTCATGAAGGCCCACTGACCTTTAACCGAACCAATGACCAAATCTTTTTTACCAGGAATAACTATATTGGAGGGCAAACAACGCCTGCGACGGATGGTATTATCAAACTGACCATATTAACGGCCAAATTGGTTGGCGGAACTTGGACAGAAATCCAAGAGCTTTCCATTGACCAAAATGATTATGATTATGCGCATCCTTCTATTAACGTAGATAATAATAAATTATATTTTGCTTCTAATCGCCCGGGCGGATTTGGTGGAATGGATTTATGGGTAGTAGAAAAGAATGGAGATGCTTGGGGAACTCCCGCCAATCTCGGACCAAATATTAATTCTTCCGCACACGAAATTTTTCCTTTTATTCATGCAGACGGCACCCTATTTTATTCTTCCAATGGACATAATTCAATGGGGGGATTAGATATATTTTTTAGTAAAGAGTTAGATGGAAGTTATGTGGTCCCCGTCAATCTGGGAGAGCGATTTAACACGGCATCCGACGATTTGAGCTTTATTATAGATCGAGA
The DNA here is from genome assembly GCA_965222705.1 of Saprospiraceae bacterium. Taxonomy (GTDB): domain Bacteria; phylum Bacteroidota; class Bacteroidia; order Chitinophagales; family Saprospiraceae; genus JAFMDF01. The sequence continues at coordinate 100,976 of CBDCUO010000032.1, forward strand.
TAAGCGAAATGGTTATTTCGCTTCCAATCGAGAAGGCGGAAAGGGACAAGATGATATTTACAGTTTTTTTATAGATGAAGCATTAGGAGAAGATATTTTCCAATTGCCTCCTGACCACCCTGCAATAATTGCTTCTAATAATGGGAACAATGATAATGAAGGAGGATTTGGCAATAATAAAATAACCTTGTTTGTAGCAGATCGGTTGACGGGAGCAGAAATCGTTGGCGCAACGGTAGAATACGTTGACCTAGAGCAACTGACAAGCACGGAAGTAGTGACAGACCAAGAGGGCAATGTCATCCAATTGCGATCGGCCAATAATGGTGAAGTGGTTACACTTTCCACCGAAGAAAGTGCCATTAGCGGGTTGACAGATATTGATGGCGCATATCAGCTAATGCTGGGAGAAGGTAATTATCTAATAAATATTACAAAGGATGGTTATCGCCCTAAACAGGTTATGATTTCAGGAACAGATGGACGAGAAGAAATAATGGTACTGATGGATAAAGCCAATAATTGTGCTACTATTAATGGCCTGGTCATTTATACAAATAATGATCCTGTGCCAGGCGCGCAAATAACGATCAAAGAAGAAGGGGAGCTGACGATGCGGGATGTAACAGCAGATGCCAATGGAACTTTTGGTCTTTGTTTGGAATGCGGTAAGTCTTATGTGATTACGGCTACCAAGAATGGACGAGCAACTTCTCGAAACTTGAGAATTAGTGCGGACTGCAATAATGGACTGGCGCAAGACTTGACGCTGAGCATTGATGGCGGCGGCTTGGTGGCAGGCACCGTGATTCGTCTTTCCAGGATTTATTATAATTTTAATGATGCTTCCATTCGGCCAGACGCTAGGGACGAACTGAATACACTGGTTTCTATTTTAAAAAATTATCCGACACTAGAAATCGAAATCGCTTCCCATACCGATTCCAGAGGTACCCATTCTTATAATGACCAACTTTCCCAAAGGCGAGCGGATAAAGTGGTGGCATATTTGGTTAGAAATGGCATTGATGCCGGCCGCCTATATCCAGTCGGTTATGGAGAAAGAGAATTATTAAACCACTGCACCGACGGGGTCACTTGCACTGAGCTAGACCACCAGTACAATCGGAGAACGGAAGTCAGGGTAAGAGAAATGGCCAATCCCATACAAGTGGAATATGTAGCTAATCCGCCAGAATCTATTGATCCGGCACCTTCTTCTGTAACGAGCGGAGGGTATGGTGGTAGCGGTTCCCGATACTATGTGATTGCAGGCACTTTTAATATTAGATCCAATGCCGATAATCGCCTGTTTAGAATACAGCAATTGGGTTTTGAAGATGCCAAAATAATTAGAGGTTCGGCTTCTGCCAGAAATGCGGTAATGGTTCGTGCATTTTCTAGTTATAGTCAAGCCAGAACATTGGCAGATGAGATTGAGAATGTACATAACATTCATACTTATGTAAAACGTGGGCGATAATAATACCTTCATTTCGAGATACTTGCTTTGATTCCTGAAGGGGCTTTATAAAAAATGATCGGACAGCTTTATTAGCTATCCGATCATAAGTACAGAGGCGGCCACGCTCAACTATTCTATTAATTGTTGAAATTCTACTTTGCCACCATTTTTATCGTAGTGGAACTATCCCCTGTTGTTAGTGTGTAGTAATAAAACCCTGAAGCCAGATTATTTTGGTTAAAAGTGAATTGATTGTGTCCTTTTTCATAAAAATTGTCAACGGATTGAATAATTCTTCCAAAATGATCCTGGATAGTAATGTTGACTTTAGCTGCTTCGGATAATTCAAAAAGTATATTTGTACTTTCGCTAAAAGGATTTGGAAAGTTTTGATGTATTTTCAGGGCGGAGGAATTAGCATTTTGACTCAAATTTGATAAGTTCGTTACCCCAGAAATTACATTTGGATATTTGTTAACAAAGGCTTTTATTTCCAGTGACTGGCACATTTTATCTATATTACATTTGCCAGTAACTTCTAGACAAACCTCATAGGTGCCGGGGCTATCGTAGGTATAACTAGGGCTTAGTTCGGTAGAAGAATTGCCATCACCAAAGGTCCATAAAGCCGTTCCTAAACTGGAAAAATTGAAGAAGTTGACAGAGAGTCCTCCGGCAGAATAATCAAAACTAGCCACGGTGTTTTCTATTTCCCCCATTTCTATTACGCCTGATTCTGAAACCATACAGCCTTTTTGATCTCTTAAAATAGTGGTATAAACACCAGCAGGTAGGTCAGAAAATGTAGTCGTTCCGTTTACTTCCACAGAGCCTGAAACAGGCCCGGTATAGCTGAGTATATATGGCTTTTCTCCTCCCGAAATAAAGACCTCTAATTCTCCGTTGTCTTTTCCACAAGTTGTAGCTCTTGGAGTAATGGAACAATACAGATCTGTTATCTGTGGAGCAACAGTTGCCTGGCTAAAAATGGAACAGCCCGTAGCATTATTGGTGATAGTAAAAACATAAGTTCCTTGTGGTAAAGCAATCGTTTCTATAGAACGGGTAGTGGTTTTTGATCCTTGTCCAGCCCCTGTCCAATTAATAGTATAATTACCAGATCCTCCAGCGATATTTACCTTAACAGAGCCATTTTGATCGCAAATAGCACTCGTAGTGGTTAATTGGACACTTAGTCCAGTCCGGTCAATTGCCAGGGTTTTGGTCGCGATGCAGCCTTCTTCATTGGTTAAGGTAAAAATATAAATGCCTGAAGGCAAATTTTTGATAATATTGTCGTCTGATTCTGTAATTGAGCCAGCAATGGGCCCTTCCCAGGAAAGAGAATAAGAAGAAGTTTTAGCATTAATATTAGCTGTGACATTGCCAGTGTGGTCGGCACAGTTGTCCACTTCCGGCTGAAGGTTTAGTTCAGGCACTCCTCCTTTTAGGCTAATTGAAATTTCAGACGCAGTGTTGCAACCTTCTTGGTCAAACTTGATCGTATAATCACCAGGGATCAGATTATATATTTTAAAAGTATTGCTATGAGCAATGTAATTGCCAGATGTCGGGCCTTCCAGTTGAAAATAATAAGGCGGGTCTGCGTCTTTAATACTGACAGATAAAGATCCAAAGCCATTACATTTCACACCATTGCTCTGAACAGACAGATTTGAAGAAAATACGCCTTTTTTTAGCTCTACTTCTTCCATTACAAAACAGCCATTACTGTTGTCCATTACTTTGATGACGTATTTTCCAGCAGGCAAGTCGGCGATTTTGTAAGAAGCATCGGCTGTAATTGTTTCCGCCCAAATACTATTATTCAGGTTATCCCATTCTATCAGAAAAGGACCGGCACCACCGGAAATAGACACATCAATAGCCCCTCTTGAAGCACCACAGTAAATCCCATCGGGGGTGACTGTTAATTTTAGAGAACAGGGATTATCATTTGAAATCGCCATATTGTTAGTCGAGACGATTTCTGCCGTAGCATTGGCCTTATTTGCTAAAATAAGGAAACAAACCATCCAAAAAAATAAGTAAAGGATAGCATTTTTCATAGGATTGAAAATTTTAGGTTAAATATTATATAGTTTAAAAATTAAAAAAAAAAACAAGAAATTAGCTTGATAAAAAGCTTCATAACTCATTGGGTTACAGAAGGATAGAGCCTTGACACTTTGTTAGTGTCCAGAACGAGAATAACTTATATAATTGAATTCTTTTGGGAATATACTTAGATCGGTATCTAATAGCGGTTGGTAATTATGGAGCTATAAAAAATTGCAGACTTATTATAAATAACCTTTATTTGAAAACAAGCCTAATCAATTATATAGATTGTATGGCAAGCATTTAGGGCTTAATAATCGACTTAATTAACCGATCATTTTCTTGCCAAAAGAAGATGTTTGATTATCAAATTTTCTCTTTGCAGCAAAGATAGTTAGAAAATTTAATATTGTAAAATATTTTATATTATTTTTACTTATAAGATGAGAGGTAGAGGCATTTTTAAGCAGTCTTGCATTTAGGCATTTTATTCATTATCTTTTAACCTGACTGCTGGTTAGGTTGAGAATAACTGAAAGTTGAGCTTATTATTTTTATTCCTAAGCCACTTGCTCATAATGGTCATCCCATTTCTTTTCTACTGGCGTATCCAATTTGTCTAAACTTTTGGCGACTAGCATAGATACGGTTGCATCTCCAGTTACATTCACAACCGTTCGACACATATCCAAAGGACGGTCAACCGCAAAAATTAAGGCTAGACCCGCTTCTGGAATACCCGCTTGCCCTAGGACGATTACTAGCATGACCAGGCCTGCGCTAGGCACTGCTGCTGCGCCAATAGAGGCCAAAGAGGCTGTCAAAACGATACCCAACTGATCGGATATGGACAAGTCCATACCAAAGGTTTGGGCGATAAAAACAGCAGCAACTGCCTGGTAGCAACTAGTGCCGTCCATATTTACTGTTGCTCCAATGGGCAATACAAAACTTGCTACTTCTTCGTCAACACCCAAATGTTCCTCTACTCTTTCCATAGTCACGGGCAAAGTGGCTGCACTAGAACTGGTAGAAAATGCCAGTAATTGAGCAGGAGAAATGCCATTGAAAAAAAAACGGTAGGATTTTCCTGTAAAGAGTTTAACTAGCATTGGATAGAAGACAAATACCAGTATTGCCAGCCCCGATAATAAAGTCATCGAATAGCGAAGCAGGGCAACAAATATATCCGCACTGGGAGCTTCCGCCACTAAGGCAGCCAGTAGTCCAAATACGCCAATGGGAGCATAAAGCATGAGCAAGTCAATTAATTTGAGCACCACCTCATTCAATCCGTCAAAAAAGTCTTTTACTGGTTTAGCTCTTTCTGGAGGGATCAGGATTAAGCCAATAGCAAAAAAGATGACAAAGAAAATAACTTGCAACATATTTCCATTATCAGAAGCAGCTCCAAAGAAATTGCTGGGGACCAAATCTACTAATGCTTGCAATGGACCCGCATTTCTTTGATCTTCTGCCAGGCTGATTTTTGCTTGAGCATCGCCGGCAAATTCAGCCATTAACTGCTCTCTGGTTTCTGGTGTAATGCCACTTCCAGGTTGTAGCAAATTAACCAATAATAAACCCAAGACGACTGCCACGACAGTTGTAAAAATATAGGTTCCAATGGTGCGTCCGCCCATCTGAGATAGTTTGGAAATATCTTTTAAATCAGAAATTCCCTTTATCAAAGAAGCAATTATTAAAGGAACTGCGATTAATTTTAGCGCATTGATAAATATTGTTCCGAAGGGTTTTACCCAATCCACGATGAATTCTTTTCCCCCTGAAAATTGAACGGCAATCCAGCCCGCTAGAACCCCGAGAATCATTCCGATAATTATTTTCCAATGTAAAGCCATTTTTTTCATAATATGCTTATTTTAATGCAAATCGTTTTTTTAAAATGAAGGATCAAAGCCTTTGTCTGGTTCATAAGTGCCCAAAATAGGAAAATTGCGTTTAAAATTTAAAAAAGATTTTATTGCTCAAAGATTGGTATTCAGATAGTAGAGCTTAACTTTTGGTTTTCTAAAGTGGGGATGGAGTCACAAAAGGAAAAATACTTATTATTTATTTTAAAATAAATTAATTTTTAATAAAATACTTTTTGAAAAGCAACCAGAAGCCTCTTTTATTTTTTTAAACAGAAAATAAGAGTAATATATTGTTTAATAGTATTTTATATATTTTTTAATTTCTATTTACTAGAATATGAGGTTTAGTTCGTAGCGAAAATTGTTAGACTACTTACTTTACTTTTTAATGAAATAGCCTGTCACAGATTTCTTAAAAATGATTTGTGTTTATTTTTAATAATGGTTTAATTGCGCTATAATTGCTTTGATCACTCCCTCCGATTGAGGCTTTCCCCTCTTTATATTCCTTTTATTTTATTCCCCGTTTTGATTAAATAGTTTTGTAATAGCTTGATTTATAAAGGCGTAGAAAACTATTTGCCTTGTACATAGGTTCATGTTTATCCCTAAAAAATTGTTGAAAGACCAACTCTAATTATACTTACCATCTATTGTAGAGAATATTTCATTTCAATTTGTTGATTCTTTTTTGGACTAGAATTTCTTTTAGGAACATGCTTATTCCTGCCCTCCTCTAATAAGCACTATTGAATTAATTGCTTGAATACTATGAAAAAATTGCTACGCTTTAGAGATTCGAGACTAGCTTTTAGTCTTTCTTCTAAATTATTTTTTAATAAAGAGGAAAGCAATTTTTGTGCAACCCTTGAATGGAGAAATATCCAAGCAGCTATCTTTCATCTATTAAGGATGGGACTTTTGTCTTTTGTCTTTTTACTATTGGGCACTATCAAGAGTTTCAGCCAATACGACTTGAGCTTGACCCAAATAGTAGATAAAGACAGTGTAGGAATTGGCGATACAGTGTTGTTTACTTTAACCGTAATGCACGAATCAGGGGATACTGCTCAAGGCGTTGTTGTTATAGATTCACTTCCTCTAGGTCTAACTTTTGTAAGTGCAGGGACTCCTACTGGAGGAGGGGTAGTTAGTTATAATTTAGCTGAGCGAAAACTGACTTGGAGTTTGGCAGATTTGGATGCTTCTAAAGGCAATACTTCTGTTACTTTTTTTGCAAAGGTGGATACTTGGGGCGTACATTTTAGCGAAGCGGAAATAACTATTTCGCCCAATGATGCAGACTCTCCACCAGGAAATAAAAATTATTTAGAAGATGATATTGCGAGTGCTTGCATTACTGTACCTATAAAAATTTGTACTATCAATCGAGATTCGGTAGTTTTAACAGCTACATCCGGTGCCACTAATGTCACGTGGTATCGGATTTATGATTTTGGGGGAGATGGAATAATTGATAGCGGAGATACCATACAGGTAGCTACTTCCAATATAATTCATATAGACTCATTCGGGGCATTATTTTTTTACTTCTGACTTTGGAAGTTGTGTTGCGGGTGGTTGTTGTCCAACAATAATAGAAGAAGCCTGTTTCGATTTAGCCATAACAGAGGAGTTATTAACAGTTGGAGCACTTATGCCAGGAGATACTGTAATGGGCAAGATTACAGTGATAAATCAAGGCGATGTATCAGCCGATTCGATCCAGATATACGCTTATTTGCCAGAGGGAATAAGTTTGAATGATGTGAATTGGACCTTGCTCAATGATAGCACAGCTGTACGGACGCTGACGGTAGCCGATGGGATTATACAAACGGGCGGCTTATTGCCAGATAGTATGATTATGGTGACCATAGACTATACCATAGACCTAACTTTTATGGGAGATAGCTTGGTGACCTATGTAGAGATCGGGGGAGCGACTGATGGGGCGGGCAATCCGGTGACTGACATTGATTCGAGCCCGGATAGTGACCGAACGAATGATAGTGGAGGGGTGCCGAATAGTCCAACAGACAACGAAGTGAATCAATCCCCGCCGATAGATGAAGATGACCACGATCCAATGCAGTTAGAAATAGAACAAGTGTTCAATTTGTCCTTAACAAAAACCACAGACTCAACGATTGTACAATTGGGTGATTTGGTGACCTATCAGATTCGGGTAAGGAATGAGGGAAGTCTGGATGCATACAACATATCGATAACAGACCATATACCAATGGGAATGAGTTTGGCAGATTCTGAATGGACGGAGAGTGGCGATACAGCTCGTTATAATACCCCAATTGGGTACTTAGCAGCCGGACAGGATAGCGTGATAGAGATTACGTTGCAGGTGGATTTGGGTTTCAGGGGAAATAGTTTGGAGAATAAAGCAGAGATAGCAGGAGCAGATAATGATACAGATTCGATGAATACGCCACCGGTTGATATCAATAGTGTACCCGAAGAAGATCAGACCCCGCCGAATGAAGACGATGAGGACATAGCAACGATAGGGGTGGAGCAGGTGTTTGATTTAGCTTTATTGCAAACGTTGGCTCCTGGGCAGCCGAATCCAATACGCGCAGGGGATACCCTGGAACTAAAATTAGTGGTGACGAATCAGGGGACAATTGCAGCAGACACGGTAGAATTAAGTGAATATTTACCGGAAGGAGTAACCTTGAGTGGATTGGATGCGAATGGGTTTACAGTATTAAATGACAGTACCTTGCAATTATTATTAACAACGGGCAATGGAAAGTTGCCAGCAGGCGGCTTATTGCCGGACAGCATGGTGATGATCGTGGTAGAGTTAGTAGTAGATCAGAATTCAACTGCAGATAGTCTGGTATTTTATGGAGAAATCAGTGAAGATGGACAGCATAATGATTATGATTCAACGCCAGATGCAATAGACGGCAACGATAGCGGAGGCATACCGAATAGCGTGACGGATAATGAAATAGAAGAAGCCCCTCCGATAGATGAGGATGACCACGACCCTGCGGTGATTAGTTTACAATATTATGATTTGGCTTTAATTAAAGCGTTAGCAGAAGGGCAAACAGATACCGTAAAACTTGGAAATGACATAGATTATAAGATTACAATTATCAATGAAGGTATTTTTCCTGCCTATGATGTTGAAGTCGCAGATCATATTCCAAATGGAATGATATTAAGTGGTCTGGATACGAGTGGATGGGTGATGAGTGGCGATCTGGCGTTCAATACTTTATCAGCCCCTATATTCTCGGGCGATTCTGCCTGTATTTATATTAAGTTAAAGTTGATTTCTGGTAATCCTAACACAACGATTAAAAACGTAGCAGAGGTGTCAGGAGTAAAAGATGCAATAGGGAATGTTATTCAGGACATTGATTCTGAAGTCGGCACAACAACAACCGCAGAGGAAGAAGCCTTTTTTGAAGATGATGAGGACCTGCAGGCAGTCATGTTGGGTGATTTTGACCCCATTGGTTATATTTATTGTGATAAAACCGGCGCGATTATTACTGGAGGAAAAATTGTTGTAACAAGCACGCCTCCGGGAGGGGCTATTTTCTACTCAGTAGATGGGCTTACAGGAGATACATTGGATGGGCGAACGGGTAAGTATCAATTTTTTACCAATGGAGTAGAAGGGACTTACACAATGGATTATATTCATCCTGATGGATTTCCATTGAGTGTTAATATTTTACCAGAAACTGGAGCATTGGACCCTACTGGAAAGGATGGCGACCCTGCTTATGATGTGGATGGCATTATCAATAATTATGTTACGCTTGGTTCCAATGTTAATAATAACTATTTAATAGATAAAGATGCTAGCTCTAATCCTTATTATTTATCATTTGACCTTGAAACAGATGATCCATATATTGACCTGAATAATATTCCGGTTTCTTGTGTCTATATCGGAGCAGTTATTTGCCAAGACACTGGAGGAGATGGCAACTTTAATATAGGTCTTGATAATGGATTTGCAGGAATAACTGTAAACCTATACGAATGTTCGGATACTTTACTCCCAATAAATACGACTATCTCAGAACCAGACGGCAGCTACCGATTTGATGGTTTGGAGACAGGCTGCTATAAAGTACAGTTTGTTATACCAGACGGGAATTATATTCCGACTGATAATGGAATCATAGGACAAAATGGTTGGAGCATACCACTTAATTTGGACTATGGAGATTGTGATACAACGACGACGACCTGTATAAGTGCCTGCCCCGTATCTAGCGTTATTCCAACCAGTACGGATATTTGTCAGGGTGACTCTGTTCAATTGACAGCCAGTATAGTTGCTCCTTCCGCAACCTATAAATGGACCCCTTCAATTGGTTTAAATGATCCGTTTATAGCAAATCCTATTGCCTTTCCTCGTACCACTACCTTTTACGTGGTGGAGGTGGATCCTGGTTTTGGAGCTTGCGTTTCTTATGACACTGTAGTCGTCAACGTGCATGATATACCTAACCCTGATTTTTATGCGGAAGAGGTCTGTATGGGAGAGGAGATGGCCTTTATAGATAAGACCATTTCTTTCGGCCCGATTGTTCGTTGGGATTGGGATTTTGGAGATGGAGCAGGAACTTCTACGGACCAAAACCCCTACTACTCTTATAATAGTGCAGGGCATTATATGGTAAAATTAACCATTGAAAATGCCAATGGTTGTAGGGATTCTATTTGGAAAGAAGTAACAGTGAATCCAATGGTTTGGGCAATTGCCTCTGCCGAAAATGACACGATATGTGCTGGTGAATGTACCCGCTTATTAGCACAAGGAGGCACGCATTTTACTTGGTTGCCTACAACGAATATGAGTGATTCCAGTTCTTTTAGCCCTGAAGTTTGCCCTACTGTTTCAACAACTTATACCGTCACAGTCACCAATGACTTTGGCTGTATAGCTACGGACCAAGTTACAGTAACTGTATTGCCTGGACCAACGGTTGATGTGGCGATGACAGATGTAACAGAATGCGGCAGATTCGATGGCTCCATCACTATAACGGCCAATGGACCGGCCAGCAATTATCAGTACAGCATTGATGGAGGCTTAACTTTTTATAATACTAATACTTTTAATGGATTACCAGCCAGTTCCTATATAGTAGTTGTGAGAGGCGGCGGCTGTGAAGTGCTGTATGCAAATAATCCAGTAGTGATAGGGGAGGGCTTGTCTCCTTCTATTACTAATGTAGATGTCTTACATCCAAGTTGTGAAGCGACAGATGGGTCTATTGTGATTAATGCCACAGGTGGAACAGGCTTACAATATAGCATCAACGGTGGCATTGACTGGTCTAGTTCAAATAGCTTTAGCGATTTAGGAGGTGGCACCTACTTTATTGCCGTATCCAGTAGTGATAGAAGTTGCATTACCTACTATCCGGCGGTCACCTTGATACAGCCAACTAGGCCAACTATTATTGATGTAACTTACACGAATCCAACAGATTGTGATGAAAATAATGGCACCATTTTCATCCTTGCTGACTCAGATAATGCAATAGAATATGGGTTAGATAATGGAATGATGACTGTCTGGCAAAGTAGTAATAATTTCTTTAATTTGCCAGCCGGAACTTACGATATATATGTCAGAAATGCAGGGAATACTTGTATAACGCCTTACGCACTAAATAGCATTCAGTTGACTGCTCCTACTGCTCCGGCAATCACAGCCGTAACAGTCGATCAGCCAACGGATTGCGGTTCAAATAATGCCAGTTTACAAATAACGGCAACGGCTGGAAGTGAGGCTTTGGAATACAGTATAGACGGCGGCATCAATTGGGATAATTTTGCCAGTTACACCAACTTACAACCAGGTGTTTATAATGTTTTTATTAGAAATACAGGCGGTACTTGTGTCGTAGCTTATACTGGTAATCCAATTATTATCAGCTATCCCGATGCACCGGAGATTGTAGAAGCCTTGCATAACCATCCTACGGATTGCGGACTAAGTGACGGAACGATTGAGATTACAGCTAATGCTGGCTCCCTTTCCATGATTTATAGTATAGACGGAGGCCTAACCTGGCAGTTAAGCAGTATTTTTAATGGACTATCGGGGGGCATTTATAATATTAGAGTAGCCAACAGCGATACCTCTTGTATGGCAATCTATCCTACATTAGAATTAATAGACCAAGTAGGAGGAACGATTGACGAGGTAATAGCCGAAAGCAACTGTGAAAATGGCGAAGGGATGATTACTATTTCGGCAAGCAGCACAACTGCTTTAGAATACAGCATTGACGGCGGAGCAACCTATCAATCAAGCAATGTATTTACTAGTTTGGCAGATGGCACCTATAATATTTTTGTTAGAAATGCCAGTAATAATTGTACAATAGAATATGCTGGAAACCCAATAACGATTAGTCGGCCGGTGGCGACAATTGATAATGTAGTAGCCATTAATCCAGATGATTGCGGCGGTGAGAATGGAGTGATTACCATTACAGGGATTGGAGCTGATTTGGAATACAGCATTGACGGTGGTATTAATTACCAGTCCAGCCGTGAATTTGCCAATTTGCCAACAGGCACTTATAATATTTTTGTTAGAAATACTTTGACGGGTTGCGAAACCGCCTATCTTAATAATCCCGTTTTACTAGAGGCACCGGACGCACCACAGATTACCGAAGTGTTGCACACAAACCCGACCGAATGTGGTCAATCAGATGGAACAATTCAAATTACAGCATCCAGTGGCTCAGGCGCAATTATTTATAGCATTGACGGTGGTACAACCTGGCAGCCTGGTAATTTCTTTAATAACCTATCTGGCGGCATTTACAATATCAGAATAGCTAATAGCGATACTTCTTGCATTGTCACCTACCCAACGATTGAATTATTCGACCAAACAGGCGGCATGATCGATGATGTCATTGTAGAAAGCGATTGTGAAAATGGCGAAGGGGTTATTATGATTGTTGCCAGCAGTACTACGCCATTGGAGTATAGCATAGATGGCGGTTTAACTTATCAATCTAGTAATATTTTTAGCCATTTGGACGATGGTACCTATCCGATTTTTATTAGAAATGTAAGCGATAATTGCGAAGTGGCTTATACGGGGAACCCAGTAACTATTACCCGACCTACGGATGGTATTGATAATGTCGTCGCTATTGACCCAACCGATTGTGGGGGATCAGACGGAGCTATTTCTGTGGAAGCGACAGGCGGTGATTTATCTTACAGCATTGATGGGGGCATTAATTTCTATTCGACTAATATTTTTAATGACCTTCCTGCCGGAACGTATAATATTTTTGTAAAAAATAATTCAAATAATTGTATAACTTCCTATTTTGCCAATCCTGTTGAATTGGTAGAACCACAAGCACCAGTGATTACTAGCGTGGAATCTTCAGACCCAACGGATTGTGAGGCCAATGATGGCATTATTACGGTGGTTGCAGATGGCATAGGTGGCTTGCAGTATAGTTTAGATGGTGCAACCTGGAGTAATGGAAATACCTTTATTGACCTATTACCAGGTTTATATAATGTATACGTCCGATATAATGATGAAACTTGTACCGTACCCTATATCAATAACCCAGTCGTAATTACTGCTCCAACCGGACCTTCAATTATTGACTGTATTGGTACAAATCCAACGGATTGTAACACGAATGATGGTACGCTCACGGTCATTGCATCTGGAGGTACGGAACCCTTGCAATATAGCGTGGATGGTGGTACAACCTGGCAAACTTCTAATGAGTTTACTGGTCTTTCCTCAGGCATTTATAGTGTGGCTGTTGCCAATGCAGATCAGACTTGTAAAGCCATTCATCCTATGTGTGTCCTAAGCGCACCTGAACCGCCTGTTGTCAATGAAGTGACTATTGCCGACCCAACTAACTGTGGATTGGATGACGGAAGCATTGCTATTTTTGCAGACGGTAATGGTGGATTGGAGTACAGTATAGACAATGGTACAAGTTGGAGCGCAAATAGCTTCTTTGCAAATCTAGCTGCAGGGTTCTATCATGTAAAAGTGAGAAATGCAGCAGATAATTGTGAAGTGGATTATGGCCCGGTTGAGGTAACGGCTCCAACACCACCGACTATTCTTGCTGGTGTGGATAACCTCTCTACCTGTACAGGTAGCTCTATTCCTATTAATATTATTATGAGTGAGTCTATTGCCCATTATACCATATTGGGTAGCGGAGGCTACTTGAATGATAATGCAATTGGTGGAACTTTGACCTTTGATGCTTTCCTAAATGGGGTGGTGAATAACTTTACAGTTACTTTGGAAAATACTGATGGCTGTACAGTAGTGGAAGAATTTGCCATCTTCCAGACTTCTGACCCAGAAGCTGATTTTATCGTACACAATCCAATTTGTGCAGAAACGGATGTGATGATTGAGTTTACTGGGGAAGCCAGTCCTGGTGCAATACTCAACTGGGATTTGGATGGAGGAATAGTCATTTCATCCAGCTCGGCAACTGCTGATGCGCCTGCTGGTGCTACCTTAGTTGTACAGTGGGGAAGCCCAGGTGGAAAAACCATTAGCCTGGACATAGACGATGGCGGTTGTACCGATAGAAAAGTTCAAAATATTAATGTTAATAAATTACCATTTGCTAATGCAGGCGAAGATATTGCAATTTGCGAGGGAGAATGTGTTCAATTGAACGGCATTGGAAATGGGGCTATGTATATGTGGAGTCCAGCAACGGGCTTAAGCGCAACTGATATTCCCAATCCAATGGCTTGCCCAACAGTAACAACCACTTACCAACTGATCGTTATGGGCGCAGAGGGTTGCATGGCAATGGATGAAATAACGGTTATGGTTTCTGACCATACAATGGCAGATGCAGGGGAGGATGTGAGCCTTTGTACAGGTGAGACTACCCAGTTAAATGCAACGGGCGGAGTGAGCTATGCTTGGAGCCCGACAACTGGCTTAAGTAATCCAAACATTGCCAATCCAGTTGCCTCTCCAACCACGATTACCACTTACTCTGTAACTGTTACAAATGCAACAGGTTGTACAGCAGTAGATGAAGTGATAGTGGATGTTCATCCTTTACCAATCGTTAGTGCCGGAGCAGACAAAATGATTTGCGTAGGGGAGAACACCATGCTTTCTGCCACAGGAGGAGTTAGTTATGTTTGGACTCCGGCTACAGGACTAAGCAGTACCCTTGTACCTAACCCGATTGCGACCCCAACGACTACGACTACCTATACTGTGGTCGCAACGGATGCTAATGGTTGTACAGGAAGCGACCAAGTGACCGTCATTGTCGGTGGAAATGCCAATGCTAATGCTGGAGCAGACCAAACGATTTGTATAGGCAGTTCTGTCCAGCTAAATGCCTCCGGTGGAGTGATTTATAGTTGGAGTCCGACAACGGGCTTAAGTAATCCTAACATTGCCAATCCAATTGCAAATCCGATAGTTACAACGACTTATACCGTAACTGTGACCAATACAGAAGGCTGTATCGGAACAGATCAAATAACGGTTAATGTAAATGAAAACATTATAGTCCATGCCGGAGCAGACCAAACGATTTGTGCGGGAGCCTCTGCTTTCTTAAATGCAGCGGGTGGGGTAATCTATAGCTGGAGTCCAGCAACGGGTTTGAGCAACCCCAATATTGCCAACCCTATAGCGACCCCCGCTTTTACAACAACTTATACGGTGACGGCAACGAATGCAGAAGGTTGTACCGGAACCGACCAAGTGACAATTAATGTAAATAATGATGGTATTCCAATTAGTGCCGGAGCAGACCAAACGATTTGTGTCGGTGGCTTTGCTCAGTTGAGCGCTTCTGGCGGAGTAACTTATAGTTGGAGCCCAGCAACAGGCTTGAACAATCCGAATATTGCCAACCCTATAGCGACTCCCACGACTACGACTACTTATACGGTGGTCGCAATGAATGCTCAGGGTTGTACAGGAAGCGATCAGGTCACTGTATTCGTAATGCCAGGGGAAGATATTGTTGCTTGCCCTGACAAATTTATCTGTGGTGGTGGAAGCGTAAGATTGACCGTGAATGGTGGAGTAAGTTGGGTCTGGAGCCCAGCTACCGGTTTGGATAATCCAAATATAGCTGCACCGATTGCATCTCCAACTGTTACAACACTTTACACCGTAACAGGCACAGATGCCAATGGTTGTACGGATACAGATGAAGTATTAGTAATAGTAAATGGAAATATTGCAGCCAATGCAGGGCCGGATGTAACCATATGTCAAGGCAGCTCTACTAACTTAAATGCTTCTGGTGGAACGACTTACAGCTGGAGTCCAGCAACGGGTTTGAGCAATCCAAACATTGCTAATCCAACAGCTAGTCCTTTATTTACAACAACTTATACGGTAACAGTGACTAATGCAGAAGGCTGTATCGGAACCGACCAAGTAACGGTTCATGTCAATAATATTGTGTTGATTAATGCAGGCTCAAATGTAACCATTTGTCGGGGAAGCGCTACTATTTTGAATGCTTCGGGGGGAACCAACTATTTTTGGATGCCGACAACGGGCTTGAGTAATCCAAACATTGCCAACCCAATTGCTAATCCAACAACCACGACTACCTACTGCGTAACTGTCCAGAATGCCAATGGATGTATGGGAACAGATTGTGTGACGGTAACGGTAAGAGATGGTGCGGAAGTAGTTGCTTGCGAAGATAAAACGATTTGCGCAGGAGGTAGTACGCCTTTGACTGTAACAACGGGCATTGCCTATTCCTGGAGCCCAGCAGCCTCTTTAGATAATCCAACGGTTGGTACACCAATAGCTAGTCCTCTCGTAACCACTACTTATACCGTGACCGTAACGGATGCCAATGGATGTATTGGAGTGGATCAGGTAGTTGTCAATGTAAACTCAGGAGAAGTCGCTAACGCAGGCAATGATGTCAGCATTTGTGCAGGTTCTTCTACACAGCTAAATGGATCAGGAGGAACGACTTATAATTGGAGTCCAACAACGGGCTTAAGTAATCCATTCATAGCTAATCCAATAGCTAGTCCGACAACTACTACAACTTATACTTTGACGGTTAGTAATAATTCAGGCTGTACCGATACCGATCAGGTAATTGTCGGTGTGACAAGTATGGCAAATGCCAATGCAGGCAATGATGTCAGCATTTGTGCAGGGGAAAGTACTCAATTAAATGCGACAGGCGGAATGACTTATAGCTGGAGCCCAACCACGGGCTTAAGCAATCCATTTATTGCTAATCCGGTTGCCAGTCCAATAACAACAACCATTTATACAGTAACTGCGACAACCAGTGGAGGCTGTGTAGCGACAGACCAGGTAATTGTTGGCGTTCATTCAGCACCAACGATTTCACCAGTTATTTCTAATCCTAGTTGTTGTAATAACGATGGCAGCATTACCCTAACCGTATTGGGCGGTTCAGGAAATTTTAGTTATAACTGGACACCAAATGTTTCCAACTCAAATAGTGCACAAGGTTTGGCAGCAGGAGAGTATAAAGTAGTTGTTACCGATAATATGGGCTGCGATGTAGTGGGCACCATTAATTTAGCACAAAATTGTAATACCTGTGAAGATATTGTTCCTGAAAGGTTGGTTTGTGTAGAAGAAGATGAAACCGTAAGTCAACTTTGTCTCCCAATTCGACAAGAAGACATCGGAAACTATGAAATTACGGCTGCCGGAACGATTCTTCATCCAACTCATGGATGTGATTTTGAAAACCTAAATGCTTACTCCTATTCTTTATTGCCAGGAGGAGGTAACGCTGGACCTTATAAAATTGATTCCTGGACAGTGAATGGAATTGTCTATAATGGCATGGTGAATAATATGAACGAGTTGACGACTTGGATGAATACCATTGATCCTACCGGAAACTGGACACATAATTCACCTGTCCTGATTATTATGGGAGGACATCCGACTACTGTTTATGGCGATATGAAAATTACCCATCAAGCTACTTGGATTGAAACCACCTTGAATCCAAATATTACAGGTGTAGCACAGGGAACATTGGTCGAGGTTCCATTGGGCAATGCAGATAGCGTAGTGGTTATGATCGAAAATAAAGAAGATTGTTGCAAGGATATGATAGTTATAAAACGTTGTGGCACGACACCAGAAACTTGTACAGAAGAAATTATAACTGCACAGCTTATTGAAGCAGAAGTCAATAATTGTAGTTCAGTTGGTACCATTTGTATTGAAATACCTTTACAAGAAATTTTAAATTATTCCTTTGCCGTAAATGGCAATGAATATGCAGGTGGTTTCCGAGGGTGTGATTTTGATACCATGTTTGCCTATACCTACTTTACAATGCCAGATATGGGAGCTAATGGACCCTATATGCTGCGATCTTGGCAAGTAGGTAATCAGACTTATTCTGGTCAATTTAATACCATAACAGACCTGGTTAATCTAATGAATACTTGGGATCCAATTGGCGACTGGAAGCAGGAGGTTGCAACGGTTACTATACAAGGTGGCCATCCTTCGGTCAATTATGGTGCTATGGATGTGGAGCAAATCAATACGGGTGCTTTTGCAATTCTTGAATTGAACACTAACCTCCTTCCAATGGGTACAGAACTATCTCTCAGCGTTGGAACACATGAGGTGCTAGTTACTAATAACTCTACCGAATGCGAGGATCGCTTTACAGCCATTATCAACTGCGTGACAAGCCCCAAAGATGACTGTACGGATTTTATTACTGATGAAACGAGGGCTTACACCATTTCAGATTGTAGTGAAAAAGCAGGCTTTTGCGTAGAAATTCCATTTGCAGATCTGGGTAATTATACCATTGATCAAAATGGAGAGTTTTATACTGGAGAGATTGATGTTTGTACGACTGATGGGAATAGCATTATGCTTTATGCTGGAGAAGGTAAACATATTTTCTTGTTGACCAATGAATTAACAGAATGTTCAGACGCTATTACTGTTAAAATAAGCTGTACAGAAGCAATTGTTAATGGTAATAAAATGCCAAAGGCAGACAGGGATTTGAGTCGTACCCAGATGAATAGGCCAGTTGTTATTGACGTAGCTAGCAATGATAGGGCTATTGAATCAAGTACCTTGAGAATAATAGAAACCCCAAAATATGGCGAATTAATTATCAATCCCGATAATACAATTACTTATGAACCAAACGAGGGCTTCTGCAATTCGCGACAGCCAGACTTCTTCCGATATGAAATTTGCAATGATTTTGGCTGCGATGAAGCAGGCGTGCAGGTGGTCGTTGATTGTAAACCGATTCGAGTATTTAGTGGCTTCTCTCCAAATGGAGACGAGATTAATGATTATTTGAGAATTGATGGCTTGGAGGCTTATCCCAATAGTGTATTGAAAATATACAATCGTTGGGGGAGTGAACTCTTCTCCCAAAAAGGATACGCTAACAATTGGGATGGCACTTATGAAGGAGAGCCCTTGCCTCAAGGCACTTATTTCTATCTGCTAGACGATGGAAAAGGCCATAAATATTCCGGATTCATACAAATTAATAGATAATGGGAATGAAACCGTAAGACGGATTACCAATCCGTCCGCAGAGGCTTTTTTAATTAGATGAATTCTTCTAGGACCGAATTTTTTATACGGTGTTCATCCAAATTGAGAATAGCTGTTGGTCAAAATTTCGGCTCCCTCGGACTGTAAGAATATAACAAACGGCTAAAAAAACAGATGTTCCTAAAATTGGTTGTTTGAGGGCTTGCGATTGAGCAAGCCCTTTTTCTTTAGTTAGGTTTATCCTCTGATAATATTTTTAGATTTTTCTGCCACAATTGTATTATAATAATCAATAAAACCGTCCATTTTCACTTTTGGCAAAACTAAATAATTTCCCCGCGTACTATCGGGCAGCACCAATTGGCGATAAGAGGGATTTAGTCGTTTGATAATAGGAATTGGAATATCTAAAGCTTCTGATATTTGCTGAAAAGTTACTTTGTGATGGATAGTAGCAATTTTTGTGAATTTTAAAAAATAATCCTCATCCGCTGGTTGCAAATTGTGTAAATGGTAATAATTCATTACATAAACCGCTGCTGCCAGTCTGTTTATATAATGCTGGGTTTGTTCTGGAAGATGCTCCTTGATTTCCCAGAAATCAGCTGCTTGCCCCAGGCGGATAGCTTTCTGTGCGCCGCCGCCGCCGCAGTTAAAGGCAGCAACAGCTAGGGTCCAATCCCCTAATAACTTATGCAAAAAAGTTAAGTATTTTATGGCTGCCTGAGTGGATTTAAGTGGGTCCCTGCGCTCATCTACCTGGTTATTGATAATAAGACCAAACCGCCTTGCGGTAGAGGGCATTAATTGCCAAAGCCCAACTGCTCCCACGCTGGAAATGGCATTGGGACTCATACTGGATTCTATGACGGTCAGGTATTTTAGTTCTTCCGGTAAATTATGCGCCCTTAATTGTTTTTCAATAATAGGAAAATACATTTGAGCTCGACCTAGTATTCGCCTCGTTCTGGGCCTTGCACGAATGATATAACTTTCAATGTTTTTCTGCACGATTTCGCTATACCTCAAATCCAATACGCCTGCCTTATCGAGCAGGCGGGCCTGGGTTTCGCGAGGGGATACATTATAACTGAGGCTTGATGAAAATGTAGAGTTTGCAAAAGAAAAATTGCAAAAAAGAAAGGTTAATCCAGCTAGTATAGCTGAATACGCTAATCGGTTCATGGAATAATAATTTGTTTACAATTAATTGATAATCAGTAGTCTGTGTGGGATAACTGATACAAATAATTTTGCCTATTTAATACTTTGTTCTGGTAAAGATGCCTTTTGTAAAAGGCGAATTTTGGATATCGTTCGATTGAATAACGTAACCTAAATAGGGTAGTTTCAGAAAATGGCGAAAAATATATAAGAATAGCGCGAAATCGTAAGATGGGCTGTTAATTTATGCTGTCAAATACCGTAAAGACTGCTTCTTAAGGTCAAAGTTTTTACCAACAATCCACGTACCGCCCAGAGCCTAAATGCGTTAGAGAGCATTTTAAGACACTAATAATCCAGTTCCTTGTATCTTTTGGGTCGATAAGTGAGTTTACGAATTGCTAGCAAAGGGTAACCTCTTTTTAGGTAAATGTGGCAATTCATTGAAACCAGGCAGATAGATACTGAATAATTCTTTGCTTGTTATTTAGTAGTACTTTTATGCTAAAATTTCGATTGAAAATTGGTACACTAAGAAGAGGAGGACGGACAGAAGTAAATAATTTTCCTACCTTTAACGAGTCGCTTTAATTCGCGCTACGAACTGTCTCGCCGATCCCGGATTTAAGGGTTGGATCTCATAATTTTCGCCGTCTGGCATTTTAATGATGGTTTCTTTTTTCTTTAAACTAGCCAAGGCATCGTTATATCGGGTATTATTAGAAACCGTACTCAGGATGCCTCCTCTGTAACTAAAGAAATAAAAATACTCGCTGGGTGATTTGATATAGATATAAACGCGATCGTCTCCATTGGAAGGCATTTTGAATTCTACATAACAAGTCAAGTTTTTATTAATCATGTCCACACCAATACTGCCTAGCCCTATGACATCTTTGGAGGACACAAACGATTGATAGTCAGGATCCCACTTCATAAGTAAGTCACTAAAAAAGAAAGTGTGGTGCTTGTACTTTTTTGGAAAAAACAAGGTTCTGTTTTTCATAATATTGACCGTTTCATTGAGTTCTGTATCGTTAAGAAGGAAATTTGAAAGGGCCTTTGTATAAAACGCTTCTTTGTTAGAATAAGCAATATCGGTGGCATCAAAACTGCTAGAAACAATATCGTTGACCACAATTCGAAGCAGGGAAGGGGGAATGGTCATATCCACTCCGGCCATCATATTAGCTACGACCGGAGCATCAAAAGTGCTGGAGTCTTGTTCGTTTGGATAATGCGTTTCAATCTCTCCTGCGGCTTTGATGCTGATATAGTCTAAACCGTCTCCAATGTTGAGCGGGCCTTCCCCCTTTACCTTTCCCGTTTTGTTGGAAAAAGTCAATAGGCTGCCTCGCAGTTTGTTTTCAATGACTTTAGTAGAATCCCCAAAAATAAATTCATCTTTTGCTTTGTCATATTTGAATAAACCCGTTACAGGAAGAATTGGGCGATCTTTTCTAAAGAATAAGGGCATCATGGTGCGAGCATAGATGCGGGTGTTTTCTTTGCTCAGATAGAATCCCGTTCTAAGGGGGGTCCCTTCATAATTTTTAGGGACCTCGTAGGTAATAGTTAAATCATCTTTATCGCCTTCACTATTGATGGTAAACCATTGCGGGTCAGGCATTAAGGGTGCGTCGAA
Organism: Saprospiraceae bacterium; assembly: GCA_965222705.1. Lineage (GTDB taxonomy): Bacteria > Bacteroidota > Bacteroidia > Chitinophagales > Saprospiraceae > JAFMDF01. The sequence continues at coordinate 122,767 of CBDCUO010000032.1, forward strand.
CTTAGCAAAACCTTCGAATTGTAAATTTTTGGAAGAGGCGAATAGCGAAATATCCCCTCTAAACTGTGTCTTTATATCAATATAAAAATTGTCTTCTTCTTTAATGGTTCCCTTGGCTCTGGTTTCGGTGCCTTTTTCGCTTCTTTTGCCTTTTCCAACCCGACTTCCTGTTATGTTTGAAAAATAAATTTCCTGTTTTTTATTGCCAATGTTATACTCATAATACCCATCCGCTGAGAACTCTTTTCGTCCAGTAATATCAATATTGACGCGATTGATCACATGATTTTTATTTAGGGTATCTGCTACAATTTTGGCATTGGTGAGTCTTTTCATATCGCCATTGGGTTGGATGGTAATATCACCCGTTTCGGGGTAAATGAAAGCATCACAAGAGCGAATTTCCGATACGCCACCGATTTCCAACTGGCTGTTTTTTAAATTGTAAAAAGCACTTTTTCCAGGAAAGGTGAGCGAGTCCTTGGCAGGGTGGATGGAGGTGAAATCGGCGTAATCATTTCTTGCGGATTTAAAAATGATCGTTTCGTCTTTAATATCCCATTCAAACTCATCCATAGTGGTAATGTACTGATTGTAAGGGAAGTAGGTGATGCCGATAGCTGCGTTGGATTTGAATGTACCCAATTGTTTATCAAAATCAACTTCTCCCTTTAGATTAGAGGTTTTTAGGGCCAGCGCGTCGGCTTCCAGCGCTTTAATTTGAATATTCATCGTATCTGATCGGGCAGAGAATGAGCCGAAAGAAAATTCATCTGAAGACATATTTGCTTTTTCCCAATTTAATAAGCCACTTCCTTTTAGCCCTGAAGGGGTCAAAGTAGCCAGTCCACTAAATTTATAATCTCCTTCTTTGTACAAGTCAAAGGGCAATTCTTTCGTGCGGATGTTCATACTATCACTATAAGGCAGCCAATTGATCCTTACATCCAAACCAATTGCCTGCGGGATTTCTTTAGAGCGATCTTCTTCCAGATCAAATCTTTCTGCACTGGCAGTCATTTCTTCTGGTTTAAATACAAAGTCATCAGAGTTGACAAGGGCTCCTAAATAAGTCAAAGTGCCTTTTCCTTGAAAGCCCTGGTTGCTTAAGTCAATTGCTCCCTTATAATTGCCGCGGTTTCGGTAGATAGGGTAGCCTGCTTCGGGCGTTTTGGTTAGAAAGCCCAAGGATTGATCTTCTTTTAATATTAACGTTTCTTCAAAATCGGGGAATATGCCTGCGCTAACAATTTTGCCTTTAAAATTTAAATCTGCTCCCTGAAATTTATCCAAACTATTAAAACTGAAGGGCTCTAATTGAAAGTAAAAGGAGTCTCGATTATAAACGCTATCTTGGTCATAGAATACATAAGAATCGGCCTTGCTTTGGAAAGAAGGAAAGATGCCTATGTTTTGACTGCCAGATTTATTAGAAGGAGCATCTATTAATAAGTAACCACTTAGGTATTCGATTTCGCTTCCAATGGCTTTGGCGATAGGGTTGCCTTTTTTGTCCCTTTCTTCAGTTGGAACAAATAAATTAAAATAATGAACTGAGTCCATTTTAATATTAAACATGTCGTAATTAAAAGCAAAGCCTTTGCCCTCAAATACACCATAAGCAGCAAATAGTCGGCCGTCAAATTCCATATTTCGATTATCCTTGACGATTAGGGTTTTATTGGTAGGGATGGCCCCGACCCGCTGTTTTTTACTAAACTCTATATTTTTCACCCCATTGATAGCCATATCTTTATGTTTTAAATCCATAATAGCATTGGCATCGTTGGATGCTGATGTTATTTTTAGTAGGTCGTAATCTACTTTTTCCCTACTAGCATTGGCATAGTGAAACACTTTGTCTTTTACATCAATCAACTCAGATTCTTTATCGTATTTAATAAACCCTTTGGAAACCATATCGTACAGCAAAGGCTGAATACTGCTAATATTGAAGCGAGAATTTAGGCGTTTGGCGTATAGTCCGGCATCGACTTGTTTAGAGCCTTCCATATCGGAAAAAACTTTTAAGGTAGAAATGGGATTAACTGCTCCAAAACTTTGTAGCCTTTGATAATCACCAGCAGAAAAATATTTTAAAGACTCAAAAGCCACTTCTTTCTTGCTATTCTTGCCAACAGCTATCGCCTTCTCTCCTATGGTAATCGAATCTCGGTCAATATACCAGGTAACTTTGTCTGCATCTATATTAATTTGGTGAAAAGAGGTGAAAAAAGGATTTCGATCGCTGCCTCTTTCTCCTCGACTAAAGGACAGAATTCTATTAATAATGTCAAAACGCAAATTAACAGAAGGATGAACAATCGAATCTTCCTCTACAAACAATTCAATTTCTACCCTTTCTCCAGTAATCAATTCTCCTTTTTGAATAATAAAATTTTCTGCATTGGCCCGAAAAATTAATTTTTCATTTTCATCGAAAAGCAGAATGCTGGCAGGCGCTTCTTTTGAACCACTTCCGAGGACATTTGTGCCGTGTAATTTAAAAGAACCAATGTATTTTATCCCTGGGCCCAGGTTGTCAATTTCTAATACTTTTTTAAAGTTGAATCGAGGGAAAGATTTTATTTGTTCAGAAGCGACTAATTTGTCCTGGAAAATTCCTTTTATAGAATCTTGAAACATAGTGGGATAATAAAGCACTGCCTCTGCTACCTCATAGATCGTATTTTTTACATTGATTTCGTATCTGCCCAAATTGCAATAATGATCGGTTGATAAGCTGTGTCGTTCCCAAGTGACTTGTCCTTTTGTCCCTTTCCAAATATTTTCTAGGGGAAAAAAAGTTCCTATCGTTTTTTGAATGTAAAGAGAGTCCGTTTTTCGGGAAGCCAGCAAATCTAACTGATTAAATAAGACTTGGGGCGTTTTCTCTTTATAAATCAAATTGAAAGAATCCGCTATGGCATACCAGGAAACACCCCCGCTTTGAGAATATTTTAAAGCATTTTGTTCAAACAAGTTCGCCGAAAATTCTAAATAATCTTTGATGGGGTTTAACCTTCGTCGCTCAATGTCCGTCATCATGCTTGATAAGACTTCATGCCATTCGATGAATCGCTGCGCTGCATTTTGCTGAGTTTTTATAAAAGTCAGCCCTTTTAAATAGGCGCTAAAATAGGGGCTGGCGGTCATTTTTAACTGAAGCATTCTGTTGCAAGTGTGTTTGATCGTATCTTGCTCCTCTACTGTAAAAGTGCCGCCCCGAAATTGCTTGCCAAACTCCTCAAAAATCTCCTGCATGACTTTTCGCTTGCTGGCGGTCATATAGTCTTTTAATTCCTCAAAAAACTGATTTTGATTTTCAGAGAAAGCTTCCAGGCGTTGGGCATTGCCAGCGAATAAAAAGGTGGTAAGTAAAAGAAAAGTGGTAAAAGCTTTTTTAGGCATGTCGGATAAATTTGCTGTTGGATATAATGGTTTTTTTGAAGCAAATCGAGCGCATTATTGTTTTGTGGGGATTTTTCCTTTTGTAGAGTCACTTGGGGAAAACAGATGCTTTGATCTAACTAAGTTTTGTTCAGCTTCATACAAATCCACTCGCCTTTTTCTAGCACCTGTTTAATAGAAAAACCGATTTTTTTCGCAGAAGTTGTAAGAAGTGATTCGTCTGCTTTTAAAAAGCCGGAGATCAATAATTGACCACCTCGTTGGGTTTTTAAAAATAACGTAGAAAGAGAATCCAAAATTACATTTCTATTAATATTTGCGAGGATAAAATCAAAGCCTTTCAGCTCAACCATTGATAGGTCTCCCAGCATAGCTTTGATAACTCCAACGTTGTTTTTAGTGCAATTTTCTAAAGTGTTTTCGTAGGAAAGCGGGTCATTGTCAATGGCGAGGATGTCTGTTGCACCTAGTTTAGCAGCTAAAATGGCGAGAATCCCCGTACCACAACCGTAATCCAATACCTTTTTATTTTTAAACTGGAGGTGCTGCATCATTTCCATAACCAAAAGGGTGGTTTCGTGATGTCCAGTGCCAAAAGCCATTTTTGGATTAATGGTGATTTGATGTTTGACCTTTTTAAAGGTAGGATGAAAGTCTGCTCGAATGGCACAAAAATCATTGATTCGAATAGGCTTGAAACTGGATTCCCAGACCTCATTCCAATTTTGGGAAGGAATCAGTTTGGCTTTGTAAGAAAAACCGTATTGGTCAGCTAAATTTCTTACTACTACATCATTATAGGCTGCTTCTGTAATGTAAGCTTTTATTCCAAATACTTCTTCTTCAAAACCGTCAAAAGCATATTGGCTTAATAAAGCGATTAGAATGGCTTTTTTATCAGAAGAGCTGGTAATGCTAACTTTATAATAGTTCATTGGTCGGTTTGTGGCTGAGCAACTAAAAGGGTGTTAAAGAAACTCAATATTGTCATAATTACAAAAAGAATTCCGACAAAAATCATGGCAGTTTGCAAGGTTTTCCAGTCTGCCATGAAGCCGATAATAGGTGGCCCAAACAAAAATCCGGCATAGCCGATAGTCGTTACCATACTAATACCAATGCCGGGCGCAATGCCTTTGATACTCCCTGCGGTGCTATATGCAATCGGAATGATAACGGATAAACCTAGCCCTATTAGGAACAAACTGGAAATAACAACAATCGGATAAGGAAACAAGATCATAAAAAATAGACCAATTGTAGCAACCAAGCTATTATAGGTCAATAATTTTTGGTCGCCAAAAGTGGCCCTACCTTTATCTCCGATGATTCGCCCAAGCATCATTGCTGTAGCAAATGCACCCAATCCAATAGGAGCTAGAGCTGCATCTGACAAGGCAATATTCTTCATATAATTAGTACTCCAATCTGCCATAGCTCCTTCGCCTAGCATACAGCAAAAAGCAATGATACCGATCCCCAACAATTCCTTAGTAGGCAGGCGGAAAGCAGTTTCTTTTTGCACGCTTAAGCGGGTTGGTTTATCTGCTATTAAGTGGAAAGCGCTCCAGATAGCCAATATGGAGCCTATTGCAGCAATAATGGAAATATGTATTAATAAAGGCGTATTCCATCTGGTAAACAAAGCCCCTGCTCCTGCCCCAAGCATCATGCCCCCGCTAAAGACTGCATGAAAAGAAGACATAATGGGTTTTTTGTATAAATTTTCCACCAAAACTGCTTGGGCATTCATGGCTACATCCATAATTCCCGTAGCCATTCCCATAATAAAAAAAAGACTGCCCAACATCCATACTTTGCCCATAATCGTAGTAAAGGGTACCAATAAGCAAAATAGAATGGCAGATAAGGCCGTAATTTTTTTACTTCCATTTTTGACGATGAGCCAACCCGTAAAGGGCATGGCTATCAAAGCACCTATGGCCATCACTAGCAGTACTAAGCCCGTAGTGCTATTGTCCATACCGTATATTTCTTGGAATTTGGGCAGGCGAGCTACCCAATTGGCATAAATGAATCCATTCACCAGAAAATAGAAGTTGACCGCAAGGCGATTTTTGTCCATTTTTTGTAGCATAAACTGGAAGTCAAGAATCGCTTTCTGTTTGTTTTTTTTGTTCTCGCTCTTCTTTTTTTCTTAATTTTTCTTCCCGTAATATATCATCTGATTTTTGGTAGGCCTTAATAATTTCTTTTACCAGTCGGTGTCGAACGACATCATTGGCATTGAGATAAACGGCTGCTATTCCGTCCAGGCTTTCCAGTAAATCAATGGCTCTTCGCAAGCCAGATTTTTGACTATATGGCAAGTCAACTTGAGACAAATCTCCTGTGATGATACATTTAGCAGTTGGACCAAGGCGGGTCAAAAACATCTTGATTTGAGTAGTGGTTGTATTTTGGGCTTCATCCAGGATGATGAAAGCATTATCCAGCGTTCTGCCTCGCATAAATGCCAAAGGCGCTATTTCTATCACTCGGGTATCCAGAAAATGTTGTAATTTTTCCGTGGGGAACATGTCCTCCAGACCATCATAAAGTGGTCGTAAATAGGGATCAATTTTTTCTTTCAAATCTCCCGGCAAAAAGCCCAAACTTTCTCCTGCTTCTACGGCTGGCCGGGTTAGGATAATTTTCTTTACCACTCTGTTTTTGAGGGCTTTAACAGCTAAGGCAACTGCAGTATAGGTCTTTCCTGTTCCTGCCGGGCCAATGGCAAAAACAATGTCGTTTTTGTCCGATGCTTCTACTAGGTGGCGTTGATTTTTAGTCTTGGCTTTGATGGGCTTCCCATTTCGACCATGAACGATAGTGGCATTGCTCGGACCGTTGCTCAGTCGAACTTCGTAGGGGTTGCCTCCATTGAGTAAATCCGTGACAGTATGGGTAGAAAGCTCTTTGTGATCTTTCAACATACGGACCATTGCCTCTAGTTTTGCCTTGGCCTTTTGAGTGTATTTTTTTTCGCCGGAAAGTTTAATATTATTACCCCTGGAAGTGATTGTAATATCTGGAAAGGCTTCTCTGAGGAGGTTTAGTTTTGAATCTTTTTCACCATATAAAGCTACTAAATCCACATCCTCAATCTTTAGAATTATTTCGCTCAATAGTTAGGTTAGTTGATGATTAATTAATTTTATTAAATTGAATAGTTGAAACGGAAATTAAGGCGAACAAGTTCCTTTGGCAGGATGAATTAATAAATTGCGCTTTTTGAAAAATATCAAGTCAAAGAATGTTAAGTTTATTATTTTGTCCTGCCTTTATTGATCCGATTACATTTTTAAAGTCTGATTGATATAATAATTGACCTTATTATAAATTCGCTTATATCGCAATTTGTATTTTCTGTATAAAACAGAATTATAAGAAGGTTCTTTCTTCTCTTTTATATAGCCCATGTCCTCCATCCAGTCATCACTATAAATTTTACCCAAATACCGGCTGCCATGATCCGGAAATAGCACGACGACGACATCGTCAGGGGTCAATTCTCGTTTCATTTTATAGACTGCTTGCATAGCGGCTCCTGAAGAATACCCCACGAATAATCCTTCCCTAGAAGCTAGATTTCTGGTGCGGAAAGCACTATCTCGGTCGTGTACTTTGATCATTCGATCAATTAGCTCAAAGTTTACATTTCCAGGAATGATCGTCTTTCCCAAACCTTCTACCTTGTAGGGATAGATTTCTTGTTTATCAAAAATACCTGTTTCCCAATACCTTTTCAGTACGGAGCCATAAGCATCAACGCCCACTATTTGGATATTGGGGTTTTGTTCTTTCAAATATTTGGCCGTTCCCGAAATAGTGCCTCCGGTGCCTACACAGCACACATAATGGGTAATGCGCCCTTCGGTTTGTTCCCAAATCTCAGGACCAGTGGAGTAATAATGGGCTTTCTGATTTGCTTCATCAAAGTTTTGGTTGAGGTAGTAGGAGTTGGGAATTTCTTTATTTAGCTGCTCGGCAGTAGAATAATAGGAGGAAGGGTCTTCTGGCTTGGCATCAGAAGGACAGATAAAAACCTCTGCTCCCATGGATTGCAATAGCCTCAATTTTTCATCGGAAGCTTTACTACTTACGGTTAGCACACATTTATAGCCTTTTATTAAGCAAACCATAGCTAGGCTGAAACCTGTATTTCCACTAGTCGCTTCAATGATTGTTGCTCCAGGTCTTATTTTTCCTTCTTGTTCTGCTTTTTCTACCATATATAAGGCTACTCGATCCTTAGAGGAGTGGCCCGGATTATGCCCTTCGACTTTTCCATAAACTTCTGCCTTAACAGGCCCTAGAGATCGCTGAATTTTTACCAGAGGTGTATTTCCGATGGTATCCAATACACTATTATAAACCTTTGGGGAGTAAACGTTGGTGTTGAAAATCATATTTTCTTTTTTGCTGTGAGTATCTCAAGTATTGGGAATGAAGGAAAAAGAACAAGTTGAGATATATCTTTCTGTTATCCCTTTATTCCTTAACCACTTTGTTTAATCTATTTGCAAAAATAAAAATTATCGGGGAAAGTCGGATTTTTAAATCCTCTTTCTCTTTCCTATTTCTAATGGCGAAAAGATCTCGTGGATTTTTTTTATTATCTTTTCTATTTTGCATTAATTTTTTTTCCTTAAAGTCTTTGTATGACGAATATCATTGTTAAGGCTAGACTTATTCTGGAAAGAGACCATAAGGTATTGCTTTTGGCCCAAACTGGCAAGAATGGCGGAAAATTCACACTTGTAGGCGGAAAGGTGGAGAAGGGAGAGTATGCAAAGGCTGCCCTAATCAGAGAATGCCAAGAAGAAATTGGTATTCGTCTGGCATCAGACCGCCTTGATTTGGTGCATGTTTTACACAAAAAAAGAGGGTCAGGAAACAGAATAACGCTCTATTTCACGACTAAAAACTGGAAGGGAACCATTCATGCCAGAGAAACCAAAAAGTTTAAAGGAGTTGCCTGGTTTTCTATCTACGACTTGCCTTTTAGGACTTCTCCGACCGTTCGCCATGTTCTGGAGCAAGTAAAAATGGGGGAGCGATATTCAGAATTGTTCAAGCGATGACAGGTTGCCCTAAGCCGCTTGTAGAGGAGCAGTTGAGCAGATTATGCCCGATCATTTTTGAAATGATACGGCCTGTTTTTAGCCAAAGAGGAGATTAGTTTTGCAATTTTTTGATTATTATATTAAATTACTAGTTTTATAAAAGCCCCTCATTTCTCTAAAAGTGGAATTAATCAGAAACGAGAATAACTAAATCAAAAAAGTCTCGTAACAACGAATGGGTGTAATTCACCCAGACCTTATCATTTCACTATTTTTCCAAAACCGATTTACTGAAAAGTCAGTTGCTGACTTTTGCAAAGTGGACTAATGAATAGTATTATTTCTGTTTTGCTAGTTTGCCTGATTGGCTTAAGCTATTGGCTATTGAAGCTGAGAAGGAGATGTGAACTGCTGGAAGAAACGATCAGTGAACTAAAGGAGGTGCAGGAAGCCAGGGAGGCTAGAGCAGCCTTGGAAGGAAGTGGCCAAGAAAGAAAAAGACTGGCCAAAGACTGGCATGACGGCATGGGCAATACGCTCTCTACCCTTAGGCTATTACTTGAAAATGCTACCTTTGAAAATGAGGAAAGGCAGCAAGAAATCGTGCAATTACTGGAAGCAGCACAGCAAGAATTTCGTCAAATAGTTGATAATGAAACGATTGAATCTTTTTCCAATCAGGCGGAAATTCTTGGAACCTTAAGGAAATGGCAAAACCAACTAAAATTGGGAAATATTAATTTTTTATATAAAATGTATAACTTTTCCAATTTTAAAAACAACAAAATACATTTAAAAAATCAAATATATAGAATCGCTCAGGAATTACTTAGCAATATCATTAAACATGCCAATGCGTCCAAGATAGAGCTGGAACTATTTGAAGCTAATGGAACTATCCAGTTAATTGCATCGGATAATGGAAAAGGCATAAAAACGAGTGGGCAAAAAGAGAGCTTAATTCCTGGCATTCGAGAAAGGGTTGTTAATTTAAATGGCCAATTATTGATCGACACAAACGAAGGCTTCGAAACCGTAATTAAAATAACGGTTCCTACACAATTGGAATGATGATTGCCCTTGATGATATCATATTTGATAGTATTTGTTTGCTTTTAAGAGTATGATTGAGTTTTGTTTTTTAGTGCTGAAAACGCAGCGGATAGGGCAGTTCAATTGCTTAGATTTACTCAATTTTCAAAATTTTAGGAACTCTGCCCCTTTACATATAAATTAAACATATTCTGAAATCCCTGAAATAAAAAAGTACCCATGAACGATGGTATTCGAGTATTAATCGCCGATGATCATCTATTATTTTTAGATGGTTTGAAGCGGGTATTATGCGAAGCAAAAGCCTTTGATTTTGCCATAGTAGGCACAGCTACCTCTGGACAGGAGTTAATGAGGCTAGTAAAAACGACAAAACCACATATTGTTTTCCTAGATCTAAATATGCCGGGTATGGACGGCCTAGCAGCTATGGAAGAAATAAAGGCTTGGAACAAGGAGGTGAAAGTGATCGTTGTGACCATGTATGATGATAATAAAATCGTAAAAACGGCTTTAAAATCCGGCTGTAGAGGCTATGTGCTAAAATTATATGGCAAATATGAACTTTTTTCGGCAGTAGAAGCCGTCCTTTCTGGTGATACCTATATTGGGAAGGGCATTGACTTGACGGATCAGGGAATTCCCAAAAAGCCACAAGTAAAATTTGATGATACTTTTGTCAGAAAGCATAAACTAACCAAGAGAGAACTGGAAATATTGAAATTAATTAGCCAGGCATTGAGCAATAAGCAAATTGGAAAAGAGCTATTCATTAGCGACCAAACCGTTAGCGTTCATAGAAAAAATATTATGCGAAAACTAGGCGTCAGCAATACAGCAGGTTTGATAAAAGTAGCTTATGATAATAGTCTTATTTGATGCAAGTATCAAATAGAAATAAATCGTATAATGACGGCAATTAGCATATCAAAACCGCTAAAATAATTTATTTTCTTGCGAATTATTGAAAATTTGCCTTACTTTGTCCCTGAAGTAATCCTGAAACACATATTTATTATAAATATTTTCCCATGAACTACAAATACGATGTGCATAAAGAGCATCAAATCCCCCTTTCATTTCTTGGAGCCTACCGGCTCGAAAATTTTCAGAGAAATAATTAGGTTTAGTAGTTCTTGCTAAAAGATAGTGGCATTATCACCTTTTTAATTTTTGGACTGATGCCTACATTAAATTCAAAAGTAGAATTCTCATAGACGACCAGAACTGAAATTTTTCAATTATCCGTAGAATTGCCTTATACGGAAAAGTACTCATCACCTTTCATGGCATTAAGGAGCCTCTCTAAAAAAACAGAGGTCGCTTTACCTATGATTTATTTTCAAAGGTGTCACTCTGGTAAGCTAGTATAAGCACTAGCTATCATATTTAAGAAGTTGAGGGAGAATTATCTTTGTTTAAAATTAAAGCATTTTTTTGCTTATATAAAAAATAGTGGTGTTCGATTAAAGTATGGAGGGTTTAGGAACTCTCCAAAATAATAGTTCTTTGATAGTCAGTATTTTGTCGATTAACCCTTCTGCCATAGCAGGTGATTTTTTCTGGTATTTTGTTTCAAAAAGTGCTGCTTGAGGATTAATTAATATTCTCAAAGCACAATTTTCGTTACAATAATTGAAAAAAGCGGTCAATAGATTGATATGTGCATCATGGTATTTCACCTTTTTAGAATGGCACATTGTCTTTCTAGTCAAACGAGCATCGTCTTTACGATATTTACCATTTCTACTCTCAACAAAAGAAGTATTAATGGTTTTTGACCGTCCGTTTTTTCGGATGATTGCTAAAATCTCCGCCTCTGTTCCTTTGATAATTCTAGTAGTCACACTTTTAAGTTTGCCCTTGGCATCTCTTTCTTTATAGACTTGGGCATATTTCAAATTACTATCTACTATTCTTTTGGGTATAGACGGTCGACCTCTACCTCCATATGGAACAGGCTCGTAGTGACAATAGGTCTCATATAAGACTTCTTCATAGAACCAAGCATCTGATAAAAATAATGGAGCTACTCCATCACTTTTGTCTTTTATTTTGTTAAGAAAAATTCTTGCTTGTGCTAAAGTTCTTTTGCCACTATGTACAGTATGAACAAATCCTGTATCAGGTAAAACAGCCACGAAGCTCCATCTATCTCCCTGTTTATCAGCAAATTCAGGGTCTAGCTCGGATTTTTGTCTCTCTTCATGTGTAAGGTTTTTCTTTTTTTTCTGATAAAGGACCAGAACTCATCTATTTGTAATTGTTCCAGATGCATTTGCTCTTGCATGTAATTCGTAAATTCATCACAATGAGTGCCTGCTTTTTCTACCCAAGCTAAAAGGGAATCTGAGGTGACATCTGCTTGTTTACAAGTCTGGTTGACCCCCATTCCTCGAACTAGTAAGAGCAAGGTATTTATCACTTTTTCAATCGGTGTACGTAAATCAAAAAACATCGTGCCTTTGGTCAAGACCCAGCGATTACCACATTCGTTGCAATATACTTGGCCTTTTGACCGACTATTAATTTTGATATTTCCTGACTCTGGTTGATTGTAATAAACGCAATCTGGATTATCACAATACTGACGTGATTTTAATAAATCAAATTCTTCTTTACTTAGCATTTGTATTCTCTTTTGAATACAAAGTTAATCTATCATACTTTAATCGAACAGTGCTTAAAAAATAATATAATTAAAAACTGAAAGAAGGGGAAAAGCAAAAACAATCAAGAAGTGTTCTCGTAATTAAAAAATGAAAAGAATAAATTCCCTGATGTGACTGTAGCTAAAATAATTGTCGCTCATCCCATTATAGGGTGAAAGAAACGGATACTTAACTGCGAAATCCTTTGTGTTCCTTGCAGTAAAAAAATAGCTTTCCCCCTTTTCTGGATAATAAACGACAACTTTATTTATAGAAAAATATCATTCGGAAGTGCTAAAACCAGTTGCCTAGATGACCATCAAAAAAATATTATTCACCTTCGGCTTTATTGTCTGTACTTGTGTTTTTTTAGAAGCACAGATACAGTTGATGACTTCTGACGCAACGGCAGATAAGGGACAGGTGGTTGATATTGACATCATTATTTCCGGTTTTAGCGGGATTGTCGGGATGCAATTTTCTATTAATTGGGATAGCACGATATTGGTATTTAAAGAGGTGAATAATTTGACAGAACAATTGCCTCAATTTACCGAAGACGAGATAGGCCTAGCAGAGGTCGAGTCCGGAGCGATTAGGGTAGTGTGGATTGATAATTCGGTTAGTGGCGTGAATCTGGAAGACAGCACTTTATTATTTACTTTAAAATTTGAAGTGATTGGCGAACATGGAGCTATTAGCCCCATTCGTTTTTCTAACCAACCAATTGCTATTGAGTTTATTGATACAGAAGGAGAAGTACAAATGGGTATAGAATTGATAGATGGAGAAGTCAAAATTCCCGATAATACGACCCCTGTCCTAGTCCAAGAAGTAGCTAATAGGGTGCAATTATTTCAAAATGACCCCAATCCTTTTCATTCTACTACAAAGATTATAGCTCGTTTTTTTAATTCGGAGCGAACGCAATTTTATATATCAACAATTGGCGGAAAAATTATTTACCGCACTTCTTTTAAACCAATACCAGGCATTAATACGATAGAAATTGGGCGGTCTATTTTAAAGACTCCCGGAATTTACTTCTATACCTTGCAAGGTGAAAAATACCAGCTTTCAAAGAAAATGATTTTGTTGCCCTAGAAAGGAAAAAGATTTTATACAGTGTAACGTAATGAGATATCATAATTCTTCTTATCGGGATAATCAGAAATAAAAAACTCGATAGAAGCATCACACAGGAAATAGTTATTTGATTATTTAAGATAAATGCCACGGGGATATTTGTAAATAAAAATGTAAGACCTGATAGCTAAATTATTACAAAATATTTGCTGATTCATGGATGAGTTTTTAATACTGAGGCTTTATGTTTCGGAATAAAAACACTCAAATTTCCGCCTTTGCTTTTATCTGCCCTATATAAATGCAGCATATAGGTTAAAAAGTTCTTTTGCGAACTCGGTGTAAAAAGAATGATGAAAATTAAAATATTTTTATTGGCAATCTTATCTTTTTGCATTTTTTATGCTACATCGAAATTGCTCAAAGAACAAAAAATTACAATTCATTTATTTGAATAAAGCCATAATTAGTGCGTCAATGGTCTTAAATACAAAGATTTGTCAAAGTTGGCACGTTTTTGTCATATGTAAAAAATTAAAATGTAAGATTCGCTAATTATCCCAAACTCCGTTCGTAATGAATAAGATTGTTACTGTTCTTATCGCAGGTCTATTACTATTGACATCTGCAATGTATTCTCAAACTTCCTTTTCCATAAATCCTTCTGTTATTAATGGCAATGTTGGCGAAACGGTCACCGTAGAAGTAATCGTGAATGGTTTTACAGATATTGTCAGTATGCAATATGCCCTTAAATGGGACCCTGCAGTCATCAAATTTGCGTCCGTAGGAGATTTTAATCTGGACTTTTTACTAGCTTCCAATTTTAACGTTAATACAGCTAATACAGATTTAGGAATTCTGCCGCTTTCCTGGTTTGATAATAATACGGTAGGTATCACAGTAGCAGATGGAACGGCTATTTTTTCTGTGAGTTTTGTGGTCCAGGAGGGCAATAATTCCGGTTCCACGATTACTTTTTCGGAGGCAACCAACTTAATTATCGAAATAACAGATGCTAATGGAGATATTACCAATACAGTGACTTTCAACGATGGCCAATTCGGTGATCCCAATAATAACGGGGGAGGGAATACAACTCCTTTGATTTCAAGTATTTCAAGTGGGTCGGGTGCAAGTGGTGGAACGGTGTGCCTAAATGTGTCGGTTTCTAATTTTACAGATATTACGGAAATGCAATATTCGCTCAACTGGAATCCTGCCGTGCTTCAGTTTGCCGAAATAAGAAATATGAATCTGACAGGCTTAACGCAAGCTAGCTTTGAAACGACCCAAACAGCCAATGGGCAATTATCGGTGGATTGGTCTAATGCATCCGGGCATTCTGTTGCTAATGGCACAATTATATATCAAGTATGTTTTAATTTGATTGGAGAAGGGGGCACTAGCTCTGCTGTTTCCTTTTCTAGCTCCCCAACCCCTATTTCTGTCACGACTACCGCTTCTGCCACTTCGGTTGGCATAAGTGGGAGTAATGGTACTATTGGGGTGACAGGCGGCAGCAGCTCTACCGATTTTAGATTGCTTGCTTCTGCAGAAACGGGAAATTCAGGCGAAACGGTTTGTGTACAAATTTCTACCCAAAATTTTACAGATATTGTCAGTATGCAGTACAGTATGAATTGGAATTCGGCAGTATTGCAGTTTGACACCATTTTGGGGGCTAATTTAAATGGATTATCTTTTGGAAGTTTTAATGGAGCGGTTCCTGGAGAACTCCGATTTACTTGGGATGATCCCTTGGCACAAGGAATTACTTTGGCAGATAATACAGTCATCTATGAGGTGTGTTTTACTATTGTAGGGTCGGGGGGATCTAGTACCAATATAAATTTTACAAACTCTCCCACACCGATTGAAATCATAGATGGAACTAACAATGAAGTGCCTTTTAATAGTACTGCTGGAGCAGTAACAGTCCTAAGCGGGACAGGTACTTCTACTGATTTTAGATTAATTGGCTCTACGGAAACAGCAGAGGCTGGCGAAACGGTTTGTGTACAAGTTTCTACCCAAAATTTTGACGATATTATTAGTATGCAATACAGCATGAATTGGAACCCTGCTGTATTGCAATACGATACCATTCTGGGAATTAATCTGAATGGTCTATCGGTTGGAAATTTTAACCCATCTGTGGCTGGTGAGCTTCGATTTACCTGGGATGACCCCCTGGCGCAAGGGATTACTTTGGCAGACAATACCGTTATTTATGAGGTGTGTTTTGTAGCAGTTGGTTCGGCAGGAAACAGTTCTACCGTAAGTTTTTCCAGCTCTCCAACGCCCATAGAAATTATAGATGGAGCGAGTAATGAAGTACCGTTTTTTAGCACTGCAGGGCTAGTAACCGTAGTAAGTGGGGGCGATGGAGGAGGGCCGGACTCGAGTGCGGTTTTTAATGTTGCAGATACGACGGCAGTACCAGGAAGCAATATATGTGTACCTGTTACTTTGACTAATTTTACAAACATACTTGGGTTTCAATTTTCTATGAATTGGGATCCTATGGTGATTCAATTTGATACGATTATGAATTTTGGACTGGATGGATTGACTGGGGGCAATTTTAATACGGTGGTACCAGATGATGGAACGCTTAGAGCGACCTGGACAGACCCACTGGGCACGGGTGCTTCGGTAAGTGACGGGACAATTGCTTTTGAAATTTGCTTTGACGTAATTGGGGCCGATGGAACCAGTTCAAATTTGGCATTTACCAATACACCCATTGCTCAAGAGTTGGTAGATAATTCAGGAACAATTGACTTTCTGGCTAATGACGGAAGCATAACGGTAAATAACGATGTGATTATCCCTCCTATAGAGCTTACTGTCATGTTTTCAGACGCAAGTGTCACAACAGGAGAATCTGTATGCTTACCGGTGACTGTTAATGGTTTTACCAATATTGAAGGAATGCAATATAGCATGAATTGGGACCCTGCCGTATTGCAGTATGATACTGTTCGAGGCTTTAATTTGACAGGATTGACAGCAGCGAGTTTTAATAATTCCGATCCTGGAGCTTTGAGATTGCTTTGGCAAGACCCGAATGCCCAAGGAATAAGCATTGATGATGGTGTGGCTATTTACGAGGTTTGCTTTATTGCGGTGGGAGCGGGAGGCACTAGTACAGACATAGGGTTTTTCGGGTACACCTCTAGCCATTGAAATAATCGGAACTGCACAGACGGTTAATTTTAATAGCCAATCCGCAACCGTATTAGTTACAGAAGAAATAATGCCGCCGGAGGAAGGTATATTTAATGTAGCCTCGGTTACTTCCCTAGAATCTAATGTTTGTATTCCAATTACTTTAAATGATTTTGCAGACATACTGGGTTTTCAGTTTTCTATGTCCTGGGATACAGCCGTCATTCGGTTTGATACAATCATAAATTTTGGGCTATCGGGCTTGTCAGGCGGTAATTTTAATACGAGAATGCCAGATAATGGGACGCTTCGATCAACTTGGACAGACCCACTCGGTACAGGGGTGTCTGTTGATAATGGGACAGTTGCTTTTGAGTTATGCTTTAATGTAGTGGGGGAAGAGGGTGAAAGTTCAGTAATTGCATTTACTAATACGCCCATTGTTCAGGAGTTAATAGCCAATAGTGGTGCAGTTGATTTTACTTCAAAAAGCGGAACCTTTACAATTGGAGATCCAGGAAACCAGTGTCCCGGACCTATTTCTGCCATACCTAATGCTCCAAATAATGTAAGCTGTAATGGAGCTAATGATGGCAGTATCAGTTTGGTAGTAAGTGGTGGCAACGGGGTTTATAATTATCAATGGAGCGATCCAAATATTGGCAATACGCCCAACCCAACCGACTTAGCACCGGGGGTTTATAATGTGACTATTACGAGCTGTGGAGGGCAAGAAGTAGTCGATAACCTTCCCGCTTCTTTACTAACAATCACAGAACCTTCTGATATAACTACGGTAGTTACGCCACAGGATGCCACTTGTGCAGGCGAAGCTAATGGCAGAATTAATGTGTCCATTGAAGGGGGAACCGCAGATTATGATTATGAGTGGAGTGATGCTACTTTGGCGCCTTTAAATAGACCGGTCAATGCACTTCCAGGTACTTATAGTTTGATCGTTACGGATGCCAATGGTTGTATGGATACTACAGAAAATATTGTGATAGGGGCTCCTGCTGCAATTGCTGTGTCTGTAGAAACCACCAATGCTACTTGCAGTGGTAATCCTGACGGAACAGCAACCTTGAGTGCTTCTGGTGGTTCTGGGGAACCGTATAATTTTGACTGGGGCGTAGGAGGCATTACAGGAGCAAACCCCATGAATGTTCCATCGGGTGATTATACAGTGACAGTTACAGATGATAACCAATGTACCAACTCCTTTACCGTATCTGTGGGGGCTGATACAGTTCTTTCAGGGACATTTCAAGCGATAGAAGACGCTTGTGGCGACAACAAAGGCGCCATTAATGTTATACCTTCCGGAGGCATAGAGCCTTATACCTATACATGGGAAGGCCCCGTTGATATAGGTAATGTTTCTATGCCATTGAATATTCCTATGGGAAATTATAACGTTACAGCGACGGATGTCAATGGCTGCTTTTTTACTATTAATAATATAGAAGTTAATGGGCCCTCCTCTGTGCTTGCGGTGAGCGAAACTATCCAAAGTCCTAACTGTTTGGAAGATACTAATGGCTCCATTAGTCTTAGTCCTTCGGGGGGATTCGCTCCTTACACCTATGAATGGAACCCCGATCAAAGCGATAGTTCGATTTTGAACAATACAGGTGTGGGGACCTATACCGTAACTATAACGGATAGTAAAGCATGTACTTTGGTAAGGAGCTATACGGTCAATTCTATTTCCAGTTTAGAGGTTGATGTCACAGTAGTAGGCAGGGAAGCCACAGCAGTTGCCTCAGGTGGGGTAACTCCTTATAGTTATGCGTGGTGTTTGCCAGATTCGACTGGAGAAAGCGTGGCTGGACTGAGCGAAGGGGATTGTAGTGTCACGGTAAGCGATGCACAAGGCTGTGAAGCCATTCAATCTTTCGAAGTATCAGCAGACACGCTTGTCGCTCGGGTATTAGCGCCAGGCCCGGTTAGTTGTAATGGTGCAGAAGATGGCATTTTACAAGCAATGGGTACAGGCGGAACTCCCCCCTATAATTATTTGTGGAGCAATGGAGCCACTAGTGATATTTTAATGAATGTAGGAGCGGGCAATTATACGGTGACGATTACTGATAATCTCGGCGAAACCCAGGTCACTTCTTTTACATTAAATGCCCCTGATCCTATTATCATTAGCACGAATGAATTGCAACCTTCCTGTGTAAATGATGGAAGAATAGAAATTGGGATTAGTGGAGGTACTATGCCTTATCGAACGGTATGGTCCAATGGAGAAACTGGTGTTTTATCAATTAATGGCTTGAATTTTGGCGACTATGGAGTCGTGGTTACAGATGATAACGATTGTGTAGAGGAGGAAAGTTTTACCATTACTGTTAGCACGGATCCGAGTTGTAGAGAATGCTTTAAGGCGATTCCGGTTATTACACCTAACGATGATGCAGTAAACGATGATTTTATCATCAATTGTGTTGGCACTGCTCCTAATAATCGCTTAGAAATTTATAACAGATGGGGTGAATTGGTCTTTGAAATGGATAATTATGCTTGTGAAAGCCCTGGTCAAGCGGGTTGTTGGCAAGGAGAAAGGCGAGGTATTCCACTACCCCCTGGAGGTTATTTTTGGGTGCTGGAATATGATGGCCCCAATGGAAGAGTACGAATCAGGGATCACGTAACTATTAGACGAGATTAAAATAAGGGTACATTTTCAAAATGTTGATCGAATAATAGATGAAATATTATTCCCAAAAGCTTAATTTATTTATAATGAAAAAAACTATACTCTTTGTATTTGTATTATTTAGCCTGGGGATTTATGCTCAGGAACAATCTGCTTTTACCCATTATCATATCAATCCCTTACTAATTAACCCTGCTTCGGCTGGAGTAAGTGGGAAGCATCAACTGATGCTCAATTTTCGAAACCAATGGACGGGATTCCCTGGTGCGCCGAAAACGCTTGCTTTCTCCTATGACGGACCAATTGGCAAGACTTTTGGAATAGGAGCGACCATTTACTCGGAGGATATTGCTTCTATTAGCCGTTTTAGGGCAGCGATTAATTATGCGTTTCGTTATCAGTTGGATAAATTAAAAGTAGGCTTTGGTTTTACGACCGAATTCAGCCAGGAGCGATTACCTGGTGACTTATTGACTAATAATACCGATTTTTATATAAATACCGATAATATCTTGAATGACGGTATTGACGGCGTGAATGAATTTGACGCAACGTTGGGCTTTTTTGGAATATATAATGACCAAACCTGGTTCGGCATTGCTTTCCCAAATATCATTAATGCTCGTTTGGACGGGACGGTGACGGATAATCGAGACCAAACAGAGGGTTATTATCTATTTAATATGGGTCATCGCTTTAAATCTCGCCAATATGGTTTTATCTTAGAGCCTTCAATTTTGTTGCGGAAGGCTCGGTATGTGCCTTTTCAGGCGGATATTAATCTAAAAGGCTATTTTATAGATGAGCAACTAATTGGTGGACTGTCCTATCGAGGCGGCTCCAGAGGGGCTATAGGGATTTTGGTCGGAACGAAATTATCTAACTTTGGCTTTTATTATTCTTTTGATGTATCCTTCAAGCGATTTCAGCGATATAATAATGGCTCGCACGAAGTTACAGTAGCTTTTAGTTTTGCCAGAAAAGAAAAACCCGTCGTCAACGGAACGACAAATAATTGAACCAATTGATAGTTAAGAAAAGTCGAAGCTAGGAAAAAAAGAATTTTAGAAATGTACTCCTCTACATAAAGACGTAAGATGTCCTTTAACAATTGGTTTTTGGGATGGCCCCTCTCGACAAGAGAGGGGCTTCTCTTTTTGAGTATTTTTTTTAATCATTCCCTTAACCGCTCTGATACCAATCCTTAAGCATATTTTTCCTGCATTCGTTTCATCCGCTTATTTCGCTGCATCGTCGAACGTATAACGCCATAAACCAAAACCAAAAGTAAGGGTAGGCCAAAGTTCAGGTATTTCCAAAAATTTCGTTTACTTGCATTTTCATCGCCTAGGTATTCGCTTTTTATAGGGCGGGAAGCGACTCCTTTTGTGCGCAATTCTATCAAGCCAGTATCGTCAGATAACCAATCAATACTATTGACCAATAGGCTGGAATTATCGGAACGTTGTCCACCTCTTTGCTGACCACTTACGGCAAAGTCCCCATCGCCAAAAACGACCAGTTTTCCACTAGAAATACCGTTTTCTAAAATGCCTCCAACTACTAAATTAGATAAGGGCAAATCTGCTGAGGTCCACTGTTTTTGCACGTCGAACATCAAAGGCGGTTTTAGAGTTCCTGCTCGCTCCGAAGAAAAGGCAATAGGGGTGAATATAGCAGAGCTATCCCCCGTAAATCGAATTGGGCTGGCAAAGGGCATCATCATTTGTTCTAGCCCTTTGGTGATTGGATGCTCCGCGAAATTGGAAATCATAGGTAAAAAGGGAAAACTAACGGGCGTATTCATCAAAAAAGGCCCTTGTCGTTGCTGAACGGTCACACTACCACAGGCTGCATCAATCAAAAAACTACCCTCCACCTCGATTCCTTTAGCAGCGAGCCAGGTCTCTAGACTCGTGGTTACTTCTGTGCCTTGTGCAGTTGATAAATCTCCGTGGACTCGATTAATAGCCACTAAAATTTTCCCTCCTCTATTATAATAATCATCCAATTTGGCAAAATGATCAGGAGGAATAGAATCTTTTGGTGCAATAAATGCAACTGCCCTAAAGCGATCTGCAATGCTGGTTTCTGTATTTAAATCAATGTTTTCTACCGTATATAAAATAGACAAGGATTGATAAGCTTCTTGCAAATCGGATAGGGAAGGTGCCCCATACCCCTGAATCAAGCCCACCGAGGGTTTTTCTAATACACTTATTTTTTTAATACTGGTAGAAAGGGTGTATTCCATACCCGAGCCGGATACCAAAACGGGGATAATCTCTTGTTGGTCGCCCGACTTCATCACCGCTCCCGAAAAGACACGCTGTTGCTTGGACTGATCTTTTTCTCTCACCTGCACCATCAATGGCTGAATACCATTTTGCATAGCTTCTTGCTGCTTGGCTTCACTTTCTCCGGGGTCTATAAATTCGTAATCAATCATTCCTTTGGACAAAGTGGAATACTCGAACAACATCTCCTGGAAGTCCTCCTTGACCTTTTTCATTTGTTGGGGCATATCTTCTGAAAAATAGGCAGAAATGGTGATAGGGTCTTCCAGATTACCAATAATATCTTTGGTTGCTTTACTCAGTGTAAATTCTTTATCTTCTGTCAAATCCAGCCGATAAAAAAAACGCTTGGATAAGATATTGACCAGTATTAAAATTCCGATAATCAAAAAAATAGAGATAGAATTTTTCATTTATTTTTTAATCAATTTTTTATGAAAAAAATGATTCAGGGATTATCCTTACCCTCGATTCGATATTTTTAATTCTGCCAAAAACAAAAAAAGGAAAATAATAGAGCCGAAGTAAATCAGGTCTTTAGTATCTAAAACGCCTCTAGAAATGGACTCATAATGGTCTGGAATGCTCAAAGTAGTGATAATATCGCCGACGGTTCCAGATAAATACTGGCCGATAAAACCCAGCAACCAAAGAAAAACAACATTAATAAATAACGCTAGTAGAAAAGCGACAATTTGATTTTGAGTTAGACTACTTGCAAAGATGCCAATACTGGTGAAGGCCGCACTTAATAAAAGCAAGCCAAAGTAGCCGCCGATAATGGCGCCATGATCCACATTACCCAATTGACTCACCGTAAAATAATAGGGAAGTGTAAAGGCAATTGTGATACAAATCATTAAAAAACAGGCAAGGAATTTTCCCAATACCAATTGTCGATTAGAAATAGCTTTGGTCAACAATAATTCAATCGTGCCGCTTCGCTTTTCTTCCGCTATTTGCTTCATGGTTAAGGCAGGAACTACAAAGAGTAAAACCAAAGGAGCAATAGAAAAAAATTGATCCAATGTCGCCTGTTGTCGAATAAATACATCCCCGCCAATAAGCCAAGTAAACAATCCTGCGACAATCAGAAAAATCGCTAAAATAATATAACCAATTAGCGAATTAAAGTAAGAACTTAACTCTCGTTTTGCAATTACCCAAACTGGATTCATACTTTTTCTTTTATTTTTTAGTGTTCGTGCTGCATCCCGTTTATTAGGCAGAATGCAGTGGTAATTTTCGACAGACTAAACCTCACTGTACTTTTGTGCTTTAATTAATAGTCAAATCTCGGAAAATGTCCTCCAATTTCGTTTCAAAAGGAATCATTTCACTCAATACCCATTTATTTTTGACACACAATTTAAAAATGGCTTTATTCGATTGTTGATCTGGTACACTTTGAATTTCAAATCGGTTGTCATCTGCATCAATAAAATCAACTAAAGCAATAGAGGATAGAGCTTGCAATTTTTCATAGATTTCGTTGGCTTTTCCTTCCTCAATTTTTACTTTCAGTACCTGCTGTCCCTGTGCTTGTTTGCGAAGCGTAGAGGCGGTTCCGTCTGCTACGATTTTCCCTTGGTTGATAATCAAAATACGGTCGCAGGTAGCCTCCACTTCGGGCAAAATATGGGTACTTAAAATTACAGTTTTCTCCCTCCCCAACTGCCGGATTAGTTCTCTAATTTCTACGATTTGATTAGGGTCAAGTCCGGTCGTTGGTTCATCCAGAATCAGTATTTCTGGATTGTGAATCATGGCTTGTGCCAGCCCGACCCTTTGACGATAGCCTTTTGATAGTTCTCCAATTTTTTTATGCTTTTCTACATCTAATCCGCATACGCGGACCATCTCTCGTATCCGACTATCGGTCATACCTTTAGAAACCCCCTGCAGGGCTGCACAAAATTCCAAATAATCAATGACGGGCATTTCGAGGTATAATGGATTGCTTTCTGGTAGATAGCCGATGTGCTTTTTGAGATTTCCGGTTTTAACGGATTGTCCACCAATTAAAATATCGCCACTTTCTATATCAATAGAATTGGTAATCATTTTCATGGTCGTTGTTTTTCCGGCACCATTGGGGCCTAAGAACCCCAGCACCTCTCCCGTTTTTACTTCAAAAGAAATATTATCCACCGCTTTTTGAAATCCATAGCTTTTTGTGAGCTGTTGAATTTGTATATCCATATTTTTTCTGAATTTGTATTATAACAAGTTGAAAAACCATTTTCTTAAAATATAATTTAGAAGGAGTAAATGGTGGAAGGCAGACACCTACTCCAAATTTAACAGGCTATTATTTTGATATGACCCAAAAAGCTCGAAGTAAGGAAGCTCAAAAAAATAACGCTGTCATTTGGGTTATTTTTTTGTTACTATTAGAAATTATTTTCTCAATTTTGTTGATGACATTTTTTATTTTTGGGAGGGCAAATATAAAGTTTTTCTGGAACTCTCTAAAAGATCGACTGGATATTTTAGACCGTGCCTTTTGATGATCAAAAACAAAATATCCTTGATTAATTTCTCCAAACGTTCTATTTTGCTCCCTCTTTTTTGATTTAAAATTACCCGATTGATCAAAAGAGATTTTTCTGAATTATTTTAAATGGTTTTTGCTATGAAATCAATCTTATCTATCTCTGGATTAATTCTAATGATGTCTTTTATGACGGGCTGTGGCCAGGGTGGCTCATCTGCTGCATTACCTACGGATTTGGCGGGCTTTACCACCACAAGTATTGCCAATGGTGCAGGTTTAAAAGCAGAAAAAAAAGATGCCAACGGGCAGGTAATAGAGGAGGGTATTTTGATTAATGATATGAAAAACGGCACCTGGATTACTTATTATCCAAATAAGGAAAAAGCTATAAAGTCTTTGGCTACTTATGTGAATAATGAATTAAATGGCTTGTTTTTGACTTTTTCGGATCGGGGACAAATAGAAACGCTCACTACTTATGCCAATGGGATTTACGATGGCAATTTTGCCAAATTTAAATTTGGACGTGTAGAGGAATCGGCCACCTACTTAAACGGAGAATTGCATGGATTGTATAAGAAGTTCTCTAATACCAATAAAATACAGGTTGAAGCGGAATATAAAAATGGCAAGCAGGACGGCTATTACCGCTATTACGATGAGGAGGGAAAGGTAGTGATGGAATATCAATACAAAAACGGCGAGAAAGTAAGTGGCGGTCTAAGTAAATAACTAGTGTAGTGATTTGTAATTAATAAGAGATCAGCATTTTCTTGGCAAAGCACTGATTTTCGATGCGTTGAAAGATTAATTCCATCTGGACAACGGGATTAAAAGCTTAAGATTTAAGCTAATAGATAAGGTTATGAGTATGGATTACCAAATACGTACTTTCCCTCTTTTTATTAAATTTTTTCTTACTACATTATTCTGATTATTCTTAGGTACGCTAGTCCTTTTTGACGGGGAGGTTGGGCATTAAACTGCTTGTTAATGCAGACTTTTAAGTGTCAATGGCTATGTTTTTTGTTGCTGAGGGAGATTTGGTTTAATATTTGTGCAAAATCCAAAATAGGAATTCGACTATTATCAAGCATTATTCAATCTTCCAGTCATTTCAAACTAATCTTTAAGGGTCTATTTACATAATTTAAATAAATATTATTTTTGCAAAAAGGCATAGTTTCTATGAAGTTCAGTCGCCAATTTTATTATTTGCTGCTCGCTATTGTTTTTTTCTTTTTGCTTGCAAAAGGCTTAGAGCAATATTTTAGTAAGAGCAAACTGCTTAGCAAGTATGCGGCTTTGATCGAGGAAAATCTGCAACAATATGAGCAGGAAATTGAAGCAAAACTGAAAAATGAAACCTTCTTTTTAAGTGAACTTGACGCCAATAAAACAAACTACGGGGAAATAAAAAACTTTGCAAAGAGACATTATAACATTTGTTTGTACCACAAAGATTCTTTGCTTTTTTGGTCCAATTCCATTGCCTTTCCCACGCCTGCTTTATTAGAAAACCTAAGCGTCCAACAACCAATCTTTACGCAGTTGTCAAATGGCTATTTTGCTGTCCGGAAGCATTCATTATCCTTTTTGCAAGATTCCGAAAAGTATGCCATTTCCCTAATTCCAATAAAATGGGAATACGATGAACATATTAAAAACCTCAACGCCCAATTTGAAGCGGGAAGCTTGGAAAAAATACCAGGTAACCTTCGAATCAGTTTAAGTCAATCAAAATATCCGATCCATTCTCGCCAGGGTAAAGCGATCTGCTATCTTCAGGAAACGGATGATTTTATAGATAAAGGCATTCTTAAGTGGCTGCTATTTTGTTATTTGATCGGCTTTGTTTTATTGGGCATTACCATCAATATAATTGCTCAAAAATTACAGTTTTTTAACAAACCCTGGCTGGGGCCTGCCTTTTTATTAATCACTGTATTTGGCCTGCGATTTTTTAGCCAGGACTGGAGCCTTAAGTTTCAGGAATTTCAGGTGTTTGAGCGATCTTTTGAAAATCCAAGCGTTTCAGTCGGTGATTTACTGATCAATATTATCTTGCTGTTATGGGTTGTTATCTTTATTCATAGAGAATCGAAGGGGAAAAATTTTAAGGTCAATTTTCCTCCCAATATTCGTTTTTTCTTAACGACCATGAACTACCTCTCCGTCATTCTTGCCTTGTTAATACTAATAAGTGTATTGAAAAGCCTGGTTTTAAATTCGGGGATTGCCTTTGATTTTAAAAATGTTTTTAATCTTGACCAATATAGCGTTATAGCCGTATTGGGGGTTATTTTGCTGCTTTTTACTCAGTTTGTTTTTAGCCATCGAATGATGATTACGATTCATCGGCTGAATCTTTCTCAGCAGAAACGACTAATCGCAGGGGTGCTGGCAGTTGGTTTTTCTCTTCCGATCATTTATTTTATAGACTTGCAGATTCCGCTGCATATTACCGCTCTATTGGCTTTTATTTTTGTCTTAGCTTATGATTTATTCATTGATATGGATAATCCCGGACTCGTATGGTTGGTGGGATGGATAGTACTATTTGCCGGTGTATCTTCTGGCTTGCTGTATAAATATAATATGGACAAAGAGGAAAAGGAGGAGTTGGTGATTGCTGAGGGCTTAGCACAAGAGCGAGATCAATTGGTTGAGCGAGCACTTTTGAGTTTTAAATCGGCTTTGCACTTCGAAGCTCCCCAAATTACTTCTACCGATTCTCCTTCTGTTTTGGGAAAAATAAAGGAAAAAGTTTACACCTCTTTTTTTAATCAAAGTTATTTGTATAATAATTATAAGTATCGGGTTTATGGCTTTAATGATAGGGGCGAGTTTTACTTTAAAGATCAGCTACCTGGAAGTTTAGAGTCCTGGGAGCAAAAAATCACCCAATCTAGGCCATTGGAAACGGACCCAAATATTTATTTCTATTCCAATAGCAAAGGCAATCAAAGTTATCTTCTCCGAATAGAGTCTCCATTTGCTAATTCTGCTAAAGGGGGTATTCATTTGTTTTTTGAGTTTGAAAAGGCTTCCAGAAAACGCTCAAAAGTTTACATAGACCTATTGACCGATGAAGGATTTAAAGGCTTAAAGAATATTGAAAACTATGACTATGCCATTATTAAAAATGGCTTGGCGGTGGAGGAAGAGGGAATTGAGGCGGATGATCCCGATTTCGTTTTTCCAAATGAACCAGAAATAGGCGGGTATGATAAAACTCCAGGTACCAGAGGAAATACTATCAACTTTATGTACCGTTTTGGAGAAAAAGACTATGTGATTCTAAGCAAAAAGAAGAATAATTTGTTTCATCCGGTATCTCTCTTTTCTTATATTTTTTGTTTTTTAGCCATATTAGTATTGTTGTTTGCGCTGGCCAATTCCAAACTAAGAATATTGCCCTATAATTTCAATTTCAATTTATGGAATAAGCCTTCTTTAAAAAATAGAGTTCAGTTTTCTACCATTTTTTTAACTATTGCCTCCTTTATACTAATTGGCATCGTTTCGGTTTATTTTCTCAGGGATTCCTATATAAGCTATGATAGGGATCGCTTGGGAAGGAAGGCCAGTTCTGTCCTGGCTAATGCAGAACAATTCCTCGGGTTGGAGAGTGACTCTTTGGATTTTTTACAAAATGTCGGCAACCTGAATTTTTTGCGGGATTACATTGGCGTATTGTCGGAAACCCATCGAATAGATGTCAATTTATTCGACAGAAACGGAGATTTGATTCAATCTTCCGAGATGGATATTTTCAAAAAAGGGGTTATTCCGCCCAAAATGAGTGCCCGTGCTTATGAATATTTGGAAAAATTTAATTTGTCGGATTATGTGCAAATCGAAGAATATATAAGTGACTATAGTTTTATGACCGCCTTCATGTCTTTGAAGGATGCCAATGGAAAAAAGTTGGCCTATCTGAGTGTCCCTTACTCTAATAAACAACGAGTTTTGCAAGATGATGTGGCTGATTTTATGGGAAATTTATTGAATGTATATGTCTTTCTATTATTAGTGGCGGGGAGCATTTCTATTATAATGGCCAACTCTATTACTAAACCAATTACGGCTATTGGGGAAAACCTTAAAGAAATTAAGCTAGGCAATCCGAATGAGCCTTTGGAATGGCGCACCAATGATGAAATTGGTGCTTTAATTTCTGAATACAACCGGATGATTTTGAAATTGGAGCATAGTGCAAAATTGCTCGCGCGCTCCGAACGAGAGGGAGCCTGGAGAGAAATGGCCAAGCAGGTAGCGCATGAAATTAAAAATCCATTAACCCCGATGAAACTGAGCATTCAATATCTTCAGCATGCTTTTCAGTCGAATCCGGAGAATATAGAACCCCTTTTGAAGCGGGTTTCTCATACTTTGATAGAACAAATTGACAACCTGGCGCAGATTGCGTCCGAGTTTTCCAGTTTTGCCAAAATGCCGCGTGCTAATAATCAACAAATCAAACTCAATGATTTGGTTGAGTCTGTTCACGATTTGTTCAAGGAGCATAAAAATATGGATGTTTTACTGAGTTTACCAGAAGATGATTTTTATGTTTTTGCAGATAAAAACCATTTGATGCGTGTGTTGAATAACATGATTAAGAATGCAATAGAATCCATTCCTAAATCCAGAAGAGGAAAAATTCAAGTTTCCCTTTATAAAATGGGCAGCATGGCAATCATTCAGGTAGAGGATAATGGAGAGGGGATTCCGGAAGAGATGAAGTCTAAAGTTTTTGTCCCCAACTTTACTACTAAGAATTCGGGCACAGGTTTAGGGCTGGCCATTTCTAAAAATATCATTGAATCCGTTAATGGGAAGATCTATTTTGAAACAGAAAAAGATAAAGGAACCAATTTTTATGTAGAATTGCCTTTAGAAGATATGCTAGTCAACTGATTTGCGCTCTTGGTTATTTTACCTGAACCTCTACAATTGGGATTAAAATTTCTACTCGAGTGCCCAGCGGTATTCGGGTATCTTTTTGATACAAATCAACCGTTTTCACAAAAAAGTGATTCATACGGGAATTGTGCAAAATACGCAGTCGGTCTTCTGTGATGACGGTACCGCGAGACTGGTGGTTGAGGTAAGCTTCATCTTTTTCTTTGAGCTCTTTAGCTTTTTTGCGACCAATGCCATTATCCTGCACCTTACATAGGATGGTGTAATCATCTTTTAATTGGAAATCAATTTCTACCAGTCCATTTTCTTTGGTGCGGAGGCCATGCTCGATAGCATTTTCGACATAAGGCTGGACGATCATGGTGGGGACGCCTAAAATGTCTTCTTCAATTTCGTCATCTATGGTGATTTTGTAATCCAGCTTGTCCTTAAAACGCAATTTTTGATTAATAGACAAATAGTCATCGAGAAACTCGATTTCTTTTTCCAAAGAAATAATTTCCAAATCGGAATAATCCAGGCTTTGGCGCATCAATTTGGCAAATTTGGCTAGATATTTTGCGGCGGATTTTATCTCATTTGAAGTAATATAATTTTGAATGGAATTGAGGGCATTATACATAAAATGCGGATTCATTTGCGCTCTTAAGGCTTTTAATTGCAAACTGGTAGCTTGTAATCTAAGCATTTTTGCTTCTTGTTTTCGCTTTTCGGTTTCGTATTTAACCTCTAATTCCAATGCTTTTTTATTGTGAATTTGTTCGGTAGCTTTTGCGCTGATATCTGCGTACAAAACCTGATATTCATAAGCATTTTTGAAGTCAGTAGCCTGCGCGTAAAACTGAGCAATACTTTTGCAAATTGCCGATAATTGCTGCAAATCACCCCTTAGCTTGGCAAATTCAAAAGCCCTGATAAAGTGTTTTTCCGATAAGTCCCGCTGGCCTTTGTCGGCATATAATTGGGCTTTCCAACTTTCAATAACCGAAAAATTAATATAGTTGCCTTCTACTTTTGATTGATAAATGTGCTCTGCTCGATCATACAACTTCAAGGCCTCTTCATAGTTCTCCCTCAAGTAATAACAAAAACCCAGGTTGGCATAGGCACCGGCTTGGGCGGCTGGATCCACCATATCGGTTATTTTGATCGCTTTTCTCAGGTATTTTTCTGCATTGTCTATGTTGTTCATACCGATATAGCCCTTTCCGATATTTAAATAATGCCAGGACAAGCGCGTTTTCATTCCAGTGACCTGACAAATCTCCATCACTTTTTTGTAGTGTTTGACTGCTTTTTCCAAGTCCTTATTGCGTTCATATATATTACCTAAACCACTGTAAATCAATGTTAGAAAGTAATAATCTTTTAGGGTAATTGTTTGACTATTGGTATTAATTTCTTTGTCTGCTTCGAGTAAAAGCTCGATCGCTTTGCTATAATTGGAGTAATGTAGGTTGATGAAACCCTCTCGGCAGGTAATGCGGGCAGATAAGATGGGATCGGGGTAAACTTTTAGATGCTTAGAGGCTTGTTCCAGATAATTATTGGCTTCATCCAGTCGTTCTAGGTTGATGCAAATGCCGGCATAATCAATATAAGTTTCTGCCTGCATTTTTAAATCTCCCTGATTTTCGATGATTGTCAGTGCTTTTTTTAGATGATGTTCTGCAAGTGGGTAATTGTAAAACTGGTTTTCGATAAAAGCAGAGTTCAGATGAAAATTTAAATCCAAATCTTGCAGGGGGTGTTTTTTTAGGAAAGCTCGCTGTTGTTTTAGCAGCTCTTTAGCCCGCTGAATATCGGTGTAAGCATATACGCTCGTCAGCCGATCGATGGCCCTTGCCTGTTGCTCCTGATCTCGAAGAATGGAGAGGCTGGCTTCAATTTGCTGGATATTTAGTATAGGCGATGTGTATTCGGTCATAAAGAGCTGAAAAATTTAAATAAAATGAAATATATAACATTTTATTCTAAATTGGACAAATTAATTCAAGTTTCCAACAGTTATGGCTTAAAATCACTATGATTGATGATTAAAAATCAAGCTTCCAATTCGGACCATAGTGCTTCCTTCTTCCATAGCTATTTTATAGTCGCCGGACATGCCCATAGAGATTTCTTTAAAGTGTTTTTTTTCTTTAAAATAATTATTTTTTAAAGTATCAAAAATGATTTTTAAATTTTGAAACTCTCTTCTTATTTGCTGCGAACACTCTGTAAAAGTCGCCATGCCCATCACCCCGTCAATGCGGATGTTTTCCAATTTATAAAAGGCATCGGAAGCCAGTATCTCTTTCGCTTCCTCTAATTCCAGCCCAAATTTTGTACTTTCTTCAGCTATCCAAAATTGTAGTAAACAAGGAATAATTCGCCCCCTTTTTTTTGCCTGTTTATCAATTTCCTGAAGGAGTTTAAGGCTATCTACAGCCTGGATCAGTGTGACAAAAGGAGCGATATATTTGACCTTGTTGGTTTGCAAATGTCCGATTTGGTGCCACTCGATATCTTTTGGCAAGACTTCATATTTAGCCACTAACTCCTGCACCCTGTTTTCTCCAAAAATGCGTTGCCCTTGTTGATACATTTTCAAGATTTGTTCAGAGGTCTTCATTTTGGAAACGACCACTAGCTGGGTCTTGTTTTGAGCTAATTCTGCTAGTATTTTTTTGAGCATTTATTTTGAAATTGTTGGCAGTTTAGCAATTTAACAATAAACGATCTGTGGAAATTAATCTTCCACTACAACTTTTACGCTTAAATAATTGGTCTGATCTGCTCTTAATTTTACCAGATAAAGCCCCCTTGCTAAATCTTGCTTTTCAAAAGAGGCAGATAGGCTATTGGCTGCGGGAAGAAGGTATTCTGATTTTATCAATTTTCCAAAGCTATCATACAATTCTACCAAAATTTCTTCATCAGAAAAATTACCTTCTATAAAAAGAAGTTCGCCTTTTTTTATTGGATTAGGAAAGACCTTGACAGAGACGGATTCGGATAAATCCTCCAGGCCAGTAGAAAAGTTGCGAAAATATTGTGCAGCTAGATTAAAGGCATCTATCCCAATTTGTTCGCCAATCAGACGCCCTGGAATGTCA
The DNA here is from genome assembly GCA_965222705.1 of Saprospiraceae bacterium. GTDB lineage: Bacteria > Bacteroidota > Bacteroidia > Chitinophagales > Saprospiraceae > JAFMDF01. Next base: position 154,697 of record CBDCUO010000032.1, read on the forward strand.
TCCGCGGGCGGATGAATTCCTCCCCATATACGCGATAAGCTCGTCTGATCGGAGGCATCCCGATAGGTTGCCCATTGCAGAATAATGTCTTGGCTCGGCCCGTCCTCAAAGACTAAAAATTCGTTCTTTTTGGCGATAAACTCTCCCATTCCTCCAGGGAAAAAGGGGTCGCCTGTGAGCAAGGTCATGACTTCTGCAGCAGCCCTTGAAAAGGTAGAATGTCCCGAAATATAGCCTGCAAAAGGCGGCGTAACGAAAGTAGGACGTTGATAAGGCCACCAGTTTTCTGCTAAAATCCAACCGACTCCAGCGATGTCTGTATCGGCGTTTTCAATAAAATCAGGACCTTTCCAAGCATATAATTTTATTTTATTTAGATGTTCGTTATTTGGCCCTGCCAGCGGGTCGCCAGTTTCTACTTGCTCAATATAGCCCTCAAGTAAAGGAATTCCCGCAATGTGATAATTCGGCAAATTGGGATCAGAAGATTGTCCTAGCTCTGCCAGAAAGCGAATAGCAGAAATAGGGCGCACATAATCATACCAGCCTTTTATCCCCCAGGCGGCAATGGCGGCATCGTGCACAGCACCAGCTAATGCAAAATATGCTTTGACATCCCATTCGAGCTCATCCAGTATATCCCCTTTCCCTTTGAATTTCTTTTCAAAAAGGGGATGATCATTTACATAGTTTAAAATGGTAAACCAGTGCCCTGGCGGTGTTTCCGAATCTGGTCCATCTGCCCAGAACTCTGCCAATACCCGGGCGTAGTCGGCACGTGGGACGATTTGGGGTTCGTAGGGCTGGCCAGTATGTGGGTTGATGGCGTGTCCTTTACCAATATCTCCACCCTCGAATTGTTTATAAAAATCTCTTAAGCCAAGGGTAGTGGTCGGAAACTCATCGAGGTCAATATTGCCGATTGCTCCGGGGGAAATATCCCACATTACCCCGTCTGTAGGGTCCAAATGCGAAGACCATAAAGCAACAAGCGAAAAGCCCCATTGGTATTCGGCGGTTTCTCCCCCCCCATTTTGGATATCAATAAGCGGCGGGGAGCCGGGGTCTTTATATACCCAATAGTCATCGCCTTGCCTATTATAAATTTTTAAATCTTCTTGCTTTAAGGCGAAAGGTGTCACCAAGCCCCATTCCGGACTTAAGAATTCGGGTGCGCCTCCGGGAATTTCGTTACCGCTCTGATCTACAAAAACTTCGAAGGTTAGTGGCTGCCAGCGATTGGGATCATATAGAAAGGGATTGATAGAAAGTTCGGGAGCGAGAGGGAAGTTATAGTTTCTATAATATAGATTGGCATAGTCCTCCTGCTCATTGGCATTATCTTGTAAGCCAAATTCAATCATATATTGTGCCAGGTAATTGCCCAAGGCGGCAGCACTTCCACCCGTATAGTCTGTAGAAATAAAGGAAGCATCGTAGCCCAATTCTGCGAATAATTCGTCAAACCTTGTCAGCGAAGTCGCTGCGCCAGGGGAGTTGGCAAAGCGATGTTTTAGTAGGCGGTAAGCGGCGTAACTCATAGCAGTTTCTCGTTGAGTACGGATATTACCCTCTCGGGCAATTCCCTCGAAAGGACAAGTAAAGCCATTCACCGTTTTGCCGAGCAAAAAGGTCGTTGCTGTTTCGTCATAGACTGCCCAGGCATCGTATAAAACTATAGAAGTATGGAATAAGTTGCGGGCGTGTACGGTTGGCCGAGCATAGTCTATTCTAATCGCATCCAATAAGACCTCGTTCCATTGTCTGGCGACTGAGTGTTGGGCATGTACAAAAAGGGGATTTAAAACAAAAAAGAGAAATAACAAAGGTTTAAAATTCATGAGTAATTTGAATAATTTTTTGTAAAAATTCTTTCTTTGACAAAAATACAATAGATGCACAGGAAAAGCCATAGCGAATAGAGCTATTTTGTCTTAGAACTTGAAGTGGCTTTCAGTAATGGGCTGATTTTATCTGCTGCCTGCGTTGCAATATGATTTCCCAGAATTCGATAGGCTTCAAATTGCTCGTCGTCAAAGTACTGGTCAATAGTGGATTGATGTGGGAATGCTGGATTGCTTTTTAAGTAATTAAAAATAGTGACAGGAATATTGCCCGCACTATCTCGGCTGACATTTGATTTCAAATAAACTAGTTTGCCTTCTGAAGGAGTATCTCCCGTGTATTGGATGGTTCCCTGTGCAATGCAGCAAGGCCCAAGCATTAGACCCGATTGTTCGTCCTCTTTTGGGATCATATCTTCCAAATCGATGCTGACTTGTGTATTATCTCGAACATTAGCGACCCGAATGGCATGATTAAAAGAGGTAAAGGAAAAGTCTTGGTCTTCTTCAAAATCACAAACTACGATTACCTGACATTGTCTTTCCAAAAGTGGCAATAGACCCAGATTGTCTCCTGTATGTCCACCGTCTGACACATAGACGCGGGGGCTTCTGGCGGTCGTTCTCCCAATCAATTCTCTGACGATATAAATTGGCCAGAAGGTTCGGTAGGGAGATAATAATCCGATGACCCTCCGATAAAAGCGATTGGCACTACTCCTTTTGATGAGCTCCAGCCGCCTTAAATTTTCATACCAGGGGTTTTGTATCCAATAGCCGGTGCGCAAGTTAAAGAGGGTCATAAAAAAGTTTTGAGCGGCAAAGCTCATGCTGCCCATTGCAGAAGAAACGGCTGCTGCCGAAATGGTCATTGCTACAGACAATCGGGTATAGCCCATTCGGTAATAGTCGGTACTCATGAACCCCGTGCTATTGGAGCCGATGAAATATTTAGAAAACAAAAAATGATCCGATTTTAAACTTCTTTTGACCAAATCATTGGTTCCTTGTAAGTTCAAGGCGGCATTTAATAAATGATAGGGTCCTTTTTCATTGCCCTTGCCTAGGTCTTTCAATTTTAATCCAACGTGATTGCGTAGATTGATTAAGGGCATTCCCTGGTGGAGGATAGATTGTTTATTATTGGGTCTTTTCACTCGGGCGTCTGTTCGCAGATAGGCTTCTGACAATCGGTCTCGATAGAAATAATGGAAAGACAATTTGTTAATATTAGCTGTATGCCCAATAAAAAAGAATAATAAAAAAGAAAGAACAAATAACAAAACCGCAAAATAATTTACTTCATAAACGCCTCCTCTAAACCAAAAATTGGGATCTAATTGGCTATTGATGCTCAAGATAACATGGGCAGTTGCCGAAAGTAGAAAAGAGATAAAAAGAATTGTAAAAATATTTAATAATGGATTTCTGGCTCTTCGCATTAATCGGCTAAACCAGCTCTTTCCTTTTTGTCCAACAAATTGACTGGCTAGAAAAAAATAGGCAAAGCCTCCAGAAACTAGAGAAAACAGAATATTAAAGGAAATAGAAGCGGAAAATAGAAATATGATAATGATTGGCATTAGAAAACTTAGTACCAGTCCATAGATTACAGCTCCTTGCATACCCGTATAGAGTGATCGAAAAAGCCGCCCCTGGCTATGTTCATGATTGGCAAATTCTATCAGTGGGATGACCGCATAAATTACCAAAAATAAACCAATAGAAAAACAAAAAGGTAGGGTAAACATCAGCCAGTAGTTCACACTATTATTGGACAAGCCCATGACGATAAAAATAGCGATATATCCCAACACTGGCCCTAAAACAATACTGACAAAAAAGAAAATTCTTTTGAAATGAAAGGTGATATATCGCTGCAAATTATACCCGGAATTTCGAGCATAATTGGCATCCGTGCTAGGGTTAATATTTGCTTGTTTTTCCTCGTATTCTGTCAGAGCAATTTTGTTGGGCAAGAAATCAACCCTTAGAATAAAATAAAAACCCAAGGATACCCCGATTGTGAAAAACAAAAAGGCAATATCGTAATTGGTCCATAAAGAGCTCCATATTTCTTTGAGTTGTCGAGTAAAAGATTCATTTTCTTTATACCAGTTTAATAAACTTAAAATTCCTTCAAATGGCTCAGAAATTTCCTTTGGCAGGTCGGGAGATTTAACCCCCGTTTCGTCAATGATTGGCTCTGCTATGGTTTCTTCACTTAGCACAGGTATAAATAAACCTTCTGAGATCAAATGAAAAAAGCCTAAATGAAAACTCATAAACATCACCAAGATAAAAAATAACATGGCGATATTATACCAAATGCCGGATAGCAAAGACCCTACTGCCCGCATTACTTCCCAGCTAAAAATACCTTTGTCAGGGGTCAGATATTCGCCATGAGTCCGCAAGTGGTGTATTTGATGGCGAACGCCCATTCGGGTTTTATCTGCAGCTTGATAGCCGTCATTGGCGTTCATATTGACAAAGGGTGAGGTGTCTGGGTCCAGCCCAATTTCTGTTGCGCTAAATTTTGCATTGTCTATTTCCTTTTCACCCTCCGCGTCCTCATAAGGTGGTTCTTCACTCATCAGAGAAGTCAAACAAGCACCAATATATCCACCTCCTGATACGGTACTCAGATAGTCAAAGTGTTTAAAAACGCCTTTTTCAATGAATGCCTGAATCATGCCTAGGCCCAGGGTAGCAGAGCGGACGCCTCCTCCGGAAATGGCAATGCCAGTGGGGTTTGTCATCTTATCATTAGGGCTATTGCATAAGCCATTATTGAATCTACGTTTTGCTAAGTACTCTTTTTCTTTGGCAATAACTTCTTGTAATTCAGTCGTGTAAATATTCTTATCTACACTTACATCTTTTTCTTGCATGAAGTTTTTTTAGTCACTTATTTGATTTTCACTTTGCGTTAAAGGTAATAGTTTTTGAAAAAATAAATAGCCATTTTTTTATCATTTGATAAAATTCGACTTGGCGGCATCCTTGAATAATGTTAATAGCTGGATAATCTATCAGGAGCGGCAAAATTCCCTTCCCGAAAAAGTTCATTTGCCCATTAATATACAAGAAACATTGATAATGGCCTTGTGCTACTTAATGATTCAAGTATATGAAAATGTATTTCAAAAATTGACGGTTTTCAAATAAAAAGGCTTCTAATTTTGTCACCTTTTTAATTAAAAAAAATAAGCAAAAGCTTTATTAATCATTTATTTGCTTTATATTTGTTGGGATTATCAACTAAAGATGAGCAATAAATGAGCAATAAATGAGCAATAAATGAACAATATTGTTACTCAACGCTTTGTCAAGTGTATTAAACAGTTAAAAACAGACGGTGTGGTGCGCTCCATGCGCCAATTTGCGCTTTCTGTAGATTATTTGCCACAAAGTCTAAGCGAAATATTGAAAGAACGGCGAGATGTCACTATTGAACTATTGCGGAAATCTGTTGAATTATATAAAATCAACCCTGTTTATATTTATACGGGAGAGGGGCCGTTGTTTATGACTGATGAAGATCACAAAAACCTTCGGGTTTTGACCATTGTAACGAACTCGCGGGGGGATGAACGAATTGTGTACGTGCCAGTACCCGCACAAGCAGGTTATGCCAGCGAAATGTCCAACCCTACTTTTGTGCAGGATTTGCCCTCTTTTACCTTGCCGGATTATAAATACAAAGTGGGGACTCATAGAGCCTTCGATGTTTCAGGAGATAGTATGGAGCCAACCTTGTTTGAAGGAGATAAGGTCGTTTGCAGTTTTTTAGAACCCACACTATGGGAGAGTTCTATTAAAAATAATTTTGTTTATGTAATTGTGACCCGTGCCGATGTATTGGTAAAAAGGGTTTTTTCATTTTTGAAAGAAGAAAAGCAAATTGAATTGCACTCTGACAATTCTTTTTATGCGCCTTATCGCATTAATTTGAGCGATGTTAGAGAGATCTGGTATGTGCGTGCCAAAATAAGCCCTTTTTTGCCTTCGCCCCAAAACATCTCCAATATGCTTCGAGAGGATATGCAGGAATTGCGCAAGCAATTGGGCAATCAAAATAGAATGATCGAGATTTTGAATGAAACTATGGAAAAATTAGCGAATAAGCCATAGAGAAGGAAAAATAAGGTTTAAATTCTAAAAATTATTGAAAAAAACTAGCAAAAAATTAAATTTTTTAATTTATTTTTTACCTTTGCAAACTTTTTTGAATTTATTGCAGTTAAATAGATAGTAAAGTTACCCTGTTTTTGGGTAACCTTCTGCTTTTAAACACCTACTTATAATCCCTCTAACTTTCCAGAGCATAATCATTAATAGCACCTAAAATCTGGACAAACAGCATTTTGAGAAAAATTTGGACCTAGTGAATTGTTAATTGCGATTTTTAGCAATGGCGATGAGAAAGTAAGTTCCCTGCTTTTTGAATGTTCCTTATTAAAAAAATTAAATTGGGATAATTTACTCAAACGCGTTTTATTCTGAATTTTTTCGATTTTTAAGATTAAAATTTTGCTTTTTCCACGATTATCCAAAGTAGTTAAGTTATCGTTTACGTTAATGGCTGATTGAGATAAAAATCAGCTGGGAAAATAAAATATAATCCAATATAAATCGTTGTAAATTAATTAGTTACATTTGTGACCCTCGGTCTGAAAATTCGTCAAATAAAATATAACACTTTAAATTAAAACATAATATTAAATGCGTGCATTAGTTATTACTAATACGATTACCAGGCGAGATGAAAAATCTTTGGAAAAGTACTTCAATGAAATTTCTAAATATGATGTGCTTAGCCCAGAGCAAGAGTTGGAGCTATTTCAGCGAATTAAAGCTGGAGATAAACAAGCCATTTCACAAGTTGTGAATCACAATTTGCGCTTTGTGGTTTCTGTTTCCAAGCAATACCAGAACTTGGGCTTGGCTTTAGGAGATTTGATCAATGAAGGCAACTTGGGCTTAATCAAAGCCGCCGAGCGCTTTGACGAAACAAAGGGCTTTAAATTCATTTCTTATGCGGTTTGGTGGATTCGTCAGTCCATTCTTCAAGCGTTGAATGAAAAATCCAGAAAGATCAGATTGCCTCTTAATCACCAATCTAATGTTTCCAAAATCATTCAAAAGCGTACCCAATTGCTCCAGTTGAAGGAAAGAGAACCAACCTTGGAAGAACTTGCAGTAGAAACGGGTTTTTCGGAAGAAGTAGTGAAGAAAAGTTTGGAGTCTTACAAAAAGTGTCGTTCTTTGGATGCACCAATAGATGAAGATAGCGACTCTTCCTTGAGTGGCTTGATGGAAGATCATCAAATTGAACGACCAGATTTTGATTTGGCTTATAATGAATCTATTAGTATTCAGGCAACCCAATTATTAAACTCCCTCCCAACAAGAGAGGCTTCTGTTTTAAAGTTGTTTTTTGGAATTGATAGAAAATATCCGATGAACTTAGGTGATATTAGCGATTTGATGGGGATTAGTCGAGAGCGGGTTCGCCAGATTAAAGATAGGGGCTTGGATATGCTTCGAATGGCATCTAAAAAAATGGAGGTTGATTTTAGCCTGAACTAAGACTGAAAAATTGGATGACTAAATTGTTAGGCTGGCAGAAAGCAACCTAACAATTTAGTCATTTAAATATTTATTGCTATCTTGTGGGTTATTATTTTCATTATCTAATTGTATGGGATTTAGTTTGGAATGGTAGAGAGGTGGCCTATATTTCTTTAAATGCTATTAAATCTGCTGGTTAACTTTTACTATTCTCTTCTTGCCCCCGGACAATTATTTCACAACTAAAATATATTATGGGCGGCCGTAGCATCAAAGTTAGAGTAATAAAAGAAACTTCTAAAAGTGTAACCATTCAATTTGTCAGTCTCAATCGAAAAATGCCTGTTCCAAAAAGCGATTTCGAGGAACGAGTAGAAAGTGGTGAGTACGAGGTTTTGAATCCAGAAGCACTCAAAAAAAACCAGAAGGAAAGTGTTGATGAAGAATAAGTTTCCCTCTCTTTCTAAGGAACAAAAAGACGCCCAATTTATGTGGGCGTTTTTTTTTGTCCTTTTTTCCTCTAAAGATCTTTTCTTTTTATTACCATCTTTAGAAAATTATCGCAATATTTGGCAGCATTTTTAGCAAGGATAACCCAAAAATGAATATTCGAAAAGTTTTACTTTGGTCTTTAACGGTTTCTCTGGGTGGATTTTTGTTTGGTTTTGATACTGCTGTCATTTCCGGTGCTGAACAAGCGATTCAAAATTTGTGGGATTTAAGCGAAGCGGAGATTGGAGTGACGGTGGGGGCAGCTTTATTTGGAACCATTTTCGGTGCTTTGTTTGGTGGCATTCCAACTGACCGGTTAGGCAGAAAAAACACTTTGTTTTGGATTGGGGTTTTGTATTTGGCATCTGCATTGGGTTCTGCTTTGGCACCCAATAATTTTTTGCTGATGGTTTTTAGGGTGATTGGTGGAGTAGGAGTGGGGGCTTCATCTGTGGCTGCGCCAATTTACATTTCTGAGATTGCACCTGCGAAACGAAGAGGACAATTAACGGCTTTGTTTCAATTCAATCTAGTATTTGGGATATTGATTGCCTATGTGACCAATTACTTGATCAGCGGTTATGGGGGCGAGAATGCTTGGAGGTGGATGTTGGGCATAGAAGCAATTCCAGCTTTAGCATTTGTAATAATGATGTTGAACGTCCCTAGAAGCCCGAGGTGGCTAGTGGTAAAGGAGGGGAATATTGCAGAAGCAAAATCTGTTTTACAAATGATTGATCCCAATACAGTAGAGGAATCATTGGCTGCCATAGATGCTTCAGATGTAGCAAAGGCTTCTGGATTCAAAGAGTTTATTTCTGGCAAATACAGTTTTCCGATTATTCTTGCTTTTCTTTTTGCTTTTTTCAATCAGGTATCGGGTATTAATGCCATTATTTATTACGCCCCCCGAATTTTTTCTGAGGCGGACATGGCTGAAAGCGTAGCACTGCTTTCAACTGTCGGAATTGGATTGACCAATTTAATTTTTACTATGTTGGGTCTATTTTTGATTGATCGGTCAGGTAGAAAAACATTGATGTATATTGGTTCTATCGGCTATATTATTTCCTTGATTTTTATGTCTTCTGCTTTTCTTCAAGAATCCTTTGACGGTTTGACCTTCTGGATTTTTGTCTTTATTGCTTCCCATGCCATTGGGCAAGGAGCGGTCATTTGGGTATTTATTTCGGAGATATTTCCCAATGAAGTTAGGAGCTATGGGATGTCTTTGGGAAGTGGCACTCATTGGGTTTTTGCCTGGCTGATTGCTACGGTATTCCCCTATTTTTCAGGAAAATATGGAGGGGGAATTATTTTTGCTTTTTTCGCAATAATGATGACGGTCCAGTTATTATTCGTCTGGAAAATGATGCCGGAGACCAAAGGCGTTTCTTTGGAGGATTTACAAAAACGATTGGCACCACAGGCCGGGCGATAGACTTTCAAGGTCACCTTTTGAAGGTTGTTCGAACAGTTGTGTTCCAGATTTGGTTGTAAAAATCTAGCACGAGCCGGTTGGTGGTAAGCGTTCGAATAGTGTATAAATCTCCCCCAATGTTGACTATTTCTCCTTGTAGGTTATAAGTTAGAGTGGTGTGATTATAACCGTCAAATACGGTATAGGTTCCGTTTGGATAATAGGTACAATACATATCCATATTTATGCCCAAATCACTAGCAGAAACCCCATTGGCACTAAAGTCTTGCAAATACCAGGTGCCTTGTAATAGGTCAAATTTAGTAGGTGATGGCGTATATTTTTCTTCTTCTAAGATTTTATTATCCTCTGCTGGCAAAGTTTCCGATTCTTGATAAGCCGTTTGTGGTTCAGAGCCATCTTCTACATTATTGATGACGACCACCGTAAATAAAGCAATAACCACAAAAGCTAAACCACCTAAAAATACTGATAAACTAGATTTTTTCTTTTTGCTTACTTTTTTAGGAACTCTCTTGGTTGTTGAAGGGCGGTATTGGCCTTCCTGTAATTTTAACTGACAACTCTTAATCCAGTCCTCCAGTTTTTTGCTAGGGCCAAATTCTTTCGCTTTTTGAAAATACTGGATAGCTAATACATAATTTTCTTCAGCATAGGCTTTTTTCCCGTCGTTGAATAATTGGATCAGTTTATCCTTTTGCTTACAGGTTTCTAGTTTTTCTTCAATATAATTTAAATCAGGAGCAAATCCCGGCAGAAAATGCTGCATACTTTGACGATAATGCGCTGCTGCTTCTGAAAACTTACGGTGCTTAAATAGTTGCTCTGCCTGATTGATGCCTTTTTTAAATAATGCTCTTTTTTCAGTGACACTTGCTTCTTGTTGTGCTTTTTGAACTGCTAGATTTTGTTTTTCTTTGATAAAAGCTTTTTCTCGATTTTGAGCGGTTTCAAAAGCTTTTATTTGATGATTAGCTTTGTCAATATACTTTCCTTCTGGATATTTTAAAGCATATTCCAAAAAGGCAGAAAGCGTATTTTTTAAATTGGCATCTTTCCAGCATGCTTCTTCTTCCACGATGGCGAGTTGCTCAACAGCCTGCTTATAATACTTTCCGTCCTTGTAATTCCGAATATAGCTGAGGTAAGCCCCCGTAGTATGTTCATTTTGGGCAAATCGCCAAATTTCTTCTTCTTTTAAAGCATGGATTCGTTTGGCAGCTCTCCGTAAAAACTGGCCGCTGGGAAAAAGCCTGGCATAATGCTCAAAGGCAGTGACGGTATTTTTTTGTTCAGCGATTGCCCATACGTCTGCCTCATCTTGTCGGGGACGAAAAATTAATTGTCCCCCTTTATGTCCTTTCACTTTTAGAGGCTCACCCCGAGGCGTTTGGTCGGCATTAGAGATAACCGCTTCAACCACTTTATTACATAATTCGGAAACGCTTAATGGTTTGACTGCCGTTTTTAAATGATAAATCAAGCTATCTGCAAAAGGACTATTGTTGCCTGGTTTGCCGTCTAACACCAATTCTGTTCGACCGGCAGTTAGCCCCCAGCGAGATGGGTCTTTTTCTAGGCGGTTGGTTGCTCCAATACTTTTATAGGTAGCAAATAAACTACCTGAGAAACAGGAGTCCACTACCAGGAAAGTATGTTTGGAATTAATGGCATTTAGGTTATCTCGGATATCACTATTGGAAATATAATTGTGGTAGGCTCCTTGTTCGGCATTTACTGGCACCCAAAAACCCCGATCTCTAAGTTGATCGTATTCGCCGTGGCCGGAGAAAAAAATCACTACATTATCATTATTTGTTACGGTCTGTGCCAGTTTTAAAAAAGCCTGATCTATGTTTTTTTCGGTAGCTTCTTGATCGAATAGGGTAATGATATTTTCTGATTCAAAAGCGTATTTTTCAGATAGCACTTTTATTAATTCCTTTGCATCTTTTACGGCATTGTACAGTTTCGGGCAATGATAATAATCATTTATTGCAATGGAAAGGAGATGGTTTTTTCCCAACGGAAGGGCTTTTTTTGTCTGTTTTTCCTTTTGGAGACTGCCGAGATGACGATAATTCTGTTCAGACATAGCTATGTTTTTTGCCAAATTTCTAAGGTTTGGGTATCTAAATTTAATTCTTTTTTTGAAAAGATGCTTTGAAAACCAACTGCCAGCTTATTGATAAGTGTTTAAAAAGGGGGTATTGTATCCTGACTTATTCACTAGTAATTTTATAGTGAAAAAGTAAAAGCTAGAAGAAGTATAAGGCAAAATTGCTGTGATTGGTATCATATTTGATTAATAATAATGTGTTTTAGCTTTTAGACCTAAACATTTAATATTCTTACCTGTATTCATTTTAGCAACTTAATCTCGCTTACAATTCTATAATATCAATCTCCGTCGTACTACTGCTTTAGGAAAAGCCAGTAATTTCCAAAGACAAATTTTATAAAGCTCATCTTCTCTAAAATTCAGAGAAAACCCTTTGTTTTTTCAAAATTTTAAGGAGCATAACCGATTTAAGCAACTATGAAACCACAAGCATTACTAAGCAGTTTTGGCAAATTTATCTTCCTGTTTGCACTGCTGTTTAATAGTATTTCCTCCCTTCGAGCAGAAGGCTCTAAAGATTTTAGAAACTATCCAGGCTACCGTTTATTTTTTAATGCCGAGCAAGAACAACAACTAAAGGTATTTGCTGCAGAAAGTGAAGCCATCAATATTGGCACCAGTCATGTCGGTATTGCTGGAGGGTTTATTACGGTTTATCGTCCGGATGGCACGATGCATTCCATTTTTGATGGCTCAAATGGGTCGGCAATTATTAATAACGATGTGGAAGAAATAAATGGCCCAACTGGAGGAGGAACGACCTTAGGGGCTGGCTATGAGCCAGGGGTTATTACCGTAGCAAATGGAGAAACCGGCGTATGGACTGTGCGATTTGAATATCCCACGTATGCCCTTACTGCTTTTACAAACAAACTCAATAGGGATGCCTGGACTCGGGCTGACCAACCAACTGGGCAGCGGGTAGTGCTGGCCTGGGATATTACCGTAACGCAAGGAGGAGCGGGAAATGCCGGAGGTGTTCCTGTGGAAGGCAGAGTATATTCCAATGAGTACATTTCTATTCAAAATGAAAATGGCATTACGACCTCTCCAACTTTTTATATTTTGACCAAAGATGGATATCAGTATCAAATAGATTTTAAGGAAACAGACCCTTGGGGCTTTCCCTTATTTTCTAATTCTAGTGGGTTGGTTGCTGCTGACCAACAGCCTTGCTATCAATCGGCTGCTCAATTGGACTATAAGCGTTCTGCCGATGTTTCTTCTTGGACTACCGGAGGGAAATACCTTTATCATCCCCAAGCAGAAGATACAGAAACGATTATTAATAATAAGGTATTTTTTAATCCTCCTGATCCCAGCATGCCGGCACGGGCGCTTGTGACGGACGTACTTAGAAATAATACACATACCACCTGGCTGTATCAGGAATTAATGGAAATAAGCCCCGTTTTTGAGGAAGTATCTTTTAAGGGGGCAGTGCCGGTAAATGGGCTTTGCGAGGAAGACTTTACAGCTCAGGAAGGCCTAGGCGGTACTTTTAGTTTTAAAATAAATATCAATGGGATCGCTAAAATCTCGCTGGATTTTAATGATAATGGTCGTTTTGATGATGTGGTAGATCGCACTTTTTTTCAAAGGATAGAAGTTGGAATGAATGCTGTTTTTTGGGACGGCAAAGACGGCGAAGGGAATATTATCCCTGCGACGGCTGATTTTCATTTAAATTATAAAATAAGTGCGAGGGGAGGGGAGGTTCATATTTTAATGTTAGATATTGAAAACAATTATGGCGGCATTATTTTTACCCGACTAAATGGGGTGGATAGCCCTTCTAATGAATATTACTATGACCATTCTTCCGTAGGAGGTAGCGTCAGTGGTGCTGGTAGTCCGGGCATGCCAGGAGTTTCGGTTACACCTTACACTTTTAGTAGCCTTTTTGGCAATAATAAATTATTAGATTATTGGACATATATAGAATTTAATAATTTTGAAAACGGTGGACTTGACTTGAATATTGTAGAAAATTGTAGCCGACCAATTGTGGATTCTGATGGCGACGGTATTGCTGACTTTCAAGACCTTGACGATGATAATGATGGCATAGCGGATATGTCGGAGTATTGCAATCCCGAGGGCGGTTGGCAATGTTTATCGGGTTTTGTTGACCCAAGTGCTGATAACGATAACGACCTCATTCCCAATTATTTAGATAGCTCTGATCCCATTGTTAATAATTTTTGTGCGGATAATAATGAAGATGGCGTTTGTGATGAAGTAAGCCCCCTTTATGACATGGATCGAGATGGCGTGCCAGATCACCTGGATTTGGATTCGGATAATGATGGCATTAGCGATTTGGTAGAAGCGGGACATAACCAAAAGGATATAAATGGCGATGGTATGATTGATGGGGATGCTTCTTTTTTTGGACAGAATGGCTTGTTTAATGCTTTGGCTTCTGACCCTGATGCTGCCACCGCAGTAGAAAATTATACTCGTTGGGATGTGGATTTTGATGGCGTTCCTGACCACGATGACTTGGATTCGGATAATGATGGGATTAATGATGTTGCAGAAGCCAATTTTGGGGAGTCGGATACTAATTTAGATGGCCGAATAGACGATGCAGGAAATCCGCCTGTGGTTAGCAGTATGGGCTTGGTTCCATTAATTGATCCAGCTATAACACTTAGTCCCATTCCCTTGCCCCCGGATACTGATATTGATGGCATACCAGACTGGCATGATTTGGATTCGGATAATGATGGCATCAATGATGTAGGAGAAAGCCTTCGGCCAGACGATGACGACGATGGACGGATAGGAACGGGAAAACTCATTGTCAATGCAAATGGAATTGCCATTACAGATGGTAGTGCTGCTCCGTTAAGCACAACCTCTAGGCCAGTTAATACCGATCAGGAGGGAGAAGCTGATTTTAAAGATTTGGACTCGGATGGAGATGGGATCAATGATGTGGACGAAGCAGACCAGCCTGATTCGGATCAGGATGGAATTGCCGGTACTGGTCAGCCAATAGTCAATAGCAATGGACAAATCATAGCCGATGGAGAGAATACCCCACTTGTCCCAATTTCCAATCCAAAAGATTCAGATAAGGACCTAAAAAGAGATTTTCAAGATGTGGATCGAGATAATGATGGCATTGCAGATGCCTATGAGTGCCCGGGAGGCTGGCCTTGTGTGGATACAGATAATGACTCACTACCAGATGTGGACGATTTGGATTCAGATAATGATAAGTTATTGGATAGCGAAGAATGTCCTGGCGGTGCGCCTTGCCCAGATGAAAATGCCAATAATTTGGTTAATTTTTTGGAATACAATTGCAATGTACGCAATACCCCACAGCCGACTAATATTTTAGGCGGCGGTAGCTTTTGCGAAGGCGTACCAGTTAAGTTAACTGCTGATGGCGATACGGCTTTTACGGAAACAATTACCTATTTCTGGACGGGACCCAATGAGTTTATAACTAGCGGAGCGGCAGCAGCGAATGTCGCTTTCTCTCTTGACTTAATTGACACCAGAGAAGCAGCGAGTGGCACTTATGGTTTGGTTTTGGAAACCGAAAAAGGATGCCAATCCCAGCCATTGCAAACAACGGTTAATTTAAGAGAACAGCCACTTACCCCACAGCTAAGTGCTGTCAATGAAGAGCTTTGTGCAGGGGAAACCATTCAGCTAAATACCCAAAGTTATACAGGCAATGAAGTGCTTTATGAGTGGTTTAAGTTGGCAGATGGTAGTTCTGTTGCAATAGATACGACCCCCAATGCGACCCTTTTTATTGAAAATGCTGAAGTGTTGAATACTGGGGCTTATACAGTCAAAGTGACAGTAGATGGTTGCGCTTCCAATATTTCCAATGCTGCGCAGGTACAAATACATCAATCGGTGTCGAATCCGGTTGCTTCGGCAACCGCAACGATAGAAAATCCTGTTTGCGAAGGAGCAACGGTTTCCTTATCTGTTCCTTTTCAAGCCGGAGCAAGTTACCAATGGTATGGTCCAAATGGCTTTACTTCCGACCAACCGACTCCTGCTTTTCAGGATGCTACGGCTGCTATTAGCGGGGCTTATTATGCTGTTATTACGCTGGATAATTGTTCAGCTACGACCAATGAGGTCGAAGTATTGGTCTATGCCACGCCTGCCAAACCTGAAATTTTTATAGACCAGGCAATTCAATGCCAGGGTGATGAAATTGCTTTGAAAGTAAGAGATCCCGTTAGTTTTTCTGATAGTTCCTTGGTGTTTAACTGGTACACCATTGAAGGGAATCGTTTGGTCAACACGACGAGTGAGCCAGAATTAATTTTTAATAATATTGAAAAAACTAATAGTGGAACTTACTATGTAGAAGCAATGAATGGAGCTTGTACTTCTCCTGCTTCCAATGCCGCTTTGATTGATGTTCGACCCATTGTAGAAAACTTGACAGCCAGTTCTTCCACAGCAATTAATACACCTGCTTGCGAAGGAGATTTAGTGACCTTTTCTGCATCTTTCGAGACAGGAGCTACTTATGAATGGTATGGTCCAAATGGTTTTACTTCCGATCAGCCTAAGCCTTCTATTGAAGCAGCAAAAACGGAGCAAAGCGGAATCTATTACGTAGTGGCTACTTTAAATGGATGCTCTACCACTAGTAATGAAGTCAATATACGGATTAATCCAAGTCCTGAAAAACCAACTATAGGCATTGATAATCAAATTCAGTGTAAAGGTGACCCTGTAAGACTAAATATTATAAGTCCCATTAATTATCCACTAGATAGCAATTGGCGATTTATTTGGTACACTACGGCTTCTTCGGCTCCAATCAGTACTACATTAGAACCTTTTTTAGATTTGTTAAGTTTGGAGGAGGCTAATAATGGCACTTATTATGTAGAAGCGAGCAACGGAAATTGCGTGTCAGCCGCCTCGAATAGCCAGTTGATAGAGGTACAATCAGCTGTCGAAAATTTCACCATTTCCAGTTCTGCTACGGCGGACAAACCTGCCTGCGAAGGGGATTTGGTGATGTTGATTGCGCCTTTTATACAAGGTGCAACTTATCAGTGGTATGGTCCAAATGGCTTTACCTCCAATCAGCCGCGACCTTTTGTCCCCGAAGCAACTACGGACATTAATGGCGAATATTATGCAGTTGTTTCACTGGGAGATTGCCCGACTACTAGTAATAGGGTCGAAGTAGCGGTAAGAGCAACGCCGCCAACTCCGAATCTCGTAGTGGACAATATGGAGCCATGTACTGGAGAGAAAGTAACTTTAAGATTCAATACTCCTATAAACGCCCCTGAAGGCAGTGATATAAAGGTGGATTGGTATATTGTAGAGAATAATGAATTGATAGGTACTACTGAAAACTTGGCTTTAGAGTTAGATAATTTGGAAAATATGGATGATGGCGCTTACTACGGGATTTTATCCATAGATGGCTGTTCTTCCCAACCTTCTAATATTGCAGAAATTAATACCCAGGAAGGATTGGAAGCAGCTTTTATTCAAACAAATGCCAGCATAGAAAGCCCAATTTGTGAAGGAGAGCAAGTAACTTTATCTGTTCCATTTGAATTGGATGTCACCTACGAGTGGCATGGCCCAAATGGCTTTACTGCCAATATTCCAAATCCTTCGATTCTCAATGCCTCAGCAGCGGCAAGTGGTGCTTATTATGTGGTGAGAAAAAAAGGAAATTGTTCCAGCGTGAGCCAAGAAGTAGTTATACAAGTAAGCCCGGTCCCTGACCAGCCAGAATTAATGTTGGTAGAGGCACCCCAATGTTATAGCGGAGAGGCAGTTTTAAGAATTAACAACCCGCAAATAATTCCAAATGGCAGTGAGGCAGTTTATAATTGGTATCATGTTCAGACAAACGAACTTGTTGGGACAAGCACTCAAGCTGTTTTTGCTCTTACCAATTTGACGAAGGCAAAGAATGGTACGTATTATGCCGTTTTAACCGTTGATGGTTGTAGTTCATCGCCCTCAAACGTTGGCCACATTTCGGTACAAGAACCAACTGAAAGCCTCATTGCTACGACTACTTCCAGTCTTACCAATCCAATATGTGAAGGAGAAACGGTTGTTTTGAACGTACCATTTATTATAGGAGCGACCTACAATTGGTTTGGCCCCAATGGTTTTGCCGCCGATATTCCAAATCCTTCGATTCCTAATGCAACAGCCGCAGCAAATGGTGATTATCATGCTATAGTGACAACGGGCATCTGTCCGATAAGAACCAATAATGTGGAGGTATTAGTCAAGCCAATGCCAGAAAAACCAACATTGGTTGTAGATGAACCCCAAAAATGTGAAGGCGATGATGTCGCATTGAATATTACCCGCCCACTTTCTTTTCCTGAAAATTCGAGTGTGACTTTTGAATGGTATGATGCTAGAACAGATTTGAAAATTACTTCTACAACGGCGTCCAGTTTGGTTTTTTCCAACTTAAAAGCATCAGATAGCGGCTCTTTTTATACCAAGATTATTCAGGATGCTTGTGAGAGTGCTATTTCCAATATTGCAGAATTGGAAGTGAGTCGCACTCCCAATGAAACTGCCTTCATTATGGAGAATACCAATAATGCTTGCAACGAAACGGAAGTGATGATTGAGGCAATTCAGCCCATGCAAGGGAGTGGTATTTGGTCGGCAGATTTGGATATTGGCATTGTGGACCCTCTGAATCCAGTTACTTTATTAACCAATTTAAAAGATGGGGACAATCAGATTTTCTGGACGCTTTCTTATAAGGGTTGTAAAAACTATTCCAAAGATTCGATAATTATTCGACAGGAAGATGCAGTAATTGACGCAAAAGATGATGAATATACCATAGCTTTTAATAGTAAATTAGAGCAAGTGAATTTGCTGGACAATGACGTTTTAGATGATATAAGTGCTTATGAGGTGAAGTTAATGAATCAGCCTAAAAATGGTCAATTAACGTTTGACAATGGGCTGGCAAAGTACCAACCCAACGCCAATTTCTTTGGTATGGATGTCTTTGAATACGAAATCTGTAACATCAATTGCCCGGACAAATGCGATCTAGCTACGGTACGGGTACGCGTAGTGGATAACTCCAACAGTGCGCTTTGCTTTGCCCCCAATATTATTACGCCCAATGGTGATGGACTGAATGACTGTTTCAAAGTACCTTGTGTAGAAAATCATCCTGAAAACACCTTGAAGATTTTTAATCGCTGGGGTGATCTGGTACATGAAGTTGTCAATTATCGAAACGACTGGACGGGTACTTACGATGGCAATCCGTTGCCCAATGGCACTTATTTCTACATTTTGGATATGAAACAAGGCGGAGAAGAACCCATGCAGGGCTATTTTACCATTATAAGATAAACCGTAAGGTGGATTGTGCTTATTTCAAAAATAAAACCTTCTGAGATTATCTTATAATCAAATAAAAAACATGAAAAAAATAATTTATACCACTTTTTTTCTTTGGTCGCTGACTAACCTCCAGGCACAACACGATGTGCAGTACACCCATTTTTTATTTAACAAACTGGCTTATAATCCCGCTTATGCAGGCGCGGCGGGCGAACCCAGCCTGCTGGCCATTTATCGCAACCAATGGCTCAATCTGGATGGTGCGCCAAAAACAGCAACGGCTAATTTTCATACGCCTTTTTTTGGGAGTCGTTCCGGCTTTGGAATTGGCGTGACCGCCGATAGGGTGGGCATGCTGCAAAACAATTATCTAAATGTAAGCTATGCCTATCGCTTTTCAGTGGGCAAGGGCAAACTGAGTGCAGGGGTCAATGGTCGTTTGGAGCAAGGAAAAGTCAACTGGAATGAAGCCAGTCCATTGGACATTGGGGATGGTGCGATTCCAAGCAATGAAAATGCGAAAGTTCGTCCAAATTTTGGCTTCGGACTGTACTATGAGCAATCGAATTTTTATTTGGGCTTATCTATTCCTCAGTTACTTAATACAACTTTGTATAGAGATATTGACATAGTCGATAGAAGCACGGATTATCGAACGTATTATTTGATGACAGGTTTTTTGACTCATTTGAGCAGTGCTGTAAAATTTCAGCCTGGTGCAATGATTAGTTTTAATGCAGAAGCACCCTTTGAGCTAGATGTCAATGCCAATTTGATTTTTATGGATGCTTTTTGGATAGGAGGCAATTACCGTTTGGGCGATTCCTTTGCCGCTTTGGTACAATACCAATTTACTCCTCAATTTCGGGCAGGTGCTGCTTTTGATTTTACAATGAGCGAATTGAAGTCTTACACGAATGGGAGTATGGAGGTCATGCTGTCTTACATTTTTGCAAAGAAGGACAAAACAGTTGAGCAGGTAAATAATTTGAGATTTTTTTAGGATAGGAACCCTTTTCCAATACTGCTCATCGCATTTGGTAGGGACAACCCCATCTTTTCACAAAAGAACTAATATCAAAAAATCATGATAAAAAAACACTACTTTCTTCTAGTGCTATTGGTGATTCCCCTGATCAGCTATACTCAAAAAAACACCAAATCGGAAGCTGATAAAGCATATAATCGGTTGAGTTATCTCAAAGCAGCAGGTTTGTACCAACAGTTGGGAGTAGATGATTTGGATGTGGCTGCCAAGATTCGTTTAGCAAATAGCTATCGTTTGAATGGAGATACAGAACTGGCGGAGTACTGGTATGCGCAAGCCATTAGCAAGGCCAGCCATACAGACGATTTATTGTGCTATGCTCAAGTCTTGCAAAGCAATGGAAAATGCGAAAAAGCACTTGGCTGGTATAAGCATTATTTGAAAATGGTAGGAGCAAATGCCCGTTTGCCTAGAGCTTCCGTATCCGATTGTAGTGAATGGGAATTTTTACCGAAACGGCAAGTTGTCGTGACCAATGTTCAGGAAATCAATTCTGGACATTTGGATTTTAGCCCGATTCCTTATAAGGGTGGACTAGTATTTACTTCTACGAGAGGGAGTGAAGCTAGTGAGTATGAAGACCTTTGGACGAAAGACCATTTTTCTGATTTGTTTTTTGCTAAAAAAAATACGACTCAGACCTTTTCCACGCCGGAATTATTGGTAGGAGAGATAAATGGAGCATTTCACGATGGCATCGCCACTTTTAATAAGTCGGGAACCTTAATGTATTTTTCTAGAAATGATGAACAGGGGAAGAATAGCAGAAATATTGTAGATTTAAAAATTTATCGTGCGGAGTTGCAGAACCAATTATGGGTCAATATACAAGAGTTGCCTTTTAATAATAAAGAAATTTCCACTTGTCACCCAGCGCTTTCAGCAGATGGCAGAACCCTGTATTTTGCCTCCAATCGGATGGGCGGATTTGGGGGCATGGATATTTATAAATCGGTTCGTGCTGGCAGTACCTGGTCCACCCCTGAAAACTTGGGGGCTACTATTAATACGGCAGGCAATGAGCTTTTTCCTTTTATTGACTTCAAAAACGACTTGTATTTTGCCTCTAATGGTCATGAAGGTGTAGGCGGACTAGATATTTATGTGGCACATAAAAACGGCGAGAACTGGACAAAAGCAGAAAATATGGGTGCGCCTATTAACTCTTCCAAAGACGATTTTGGCTTTTCTATTTTGGAAAATGGCAAAGAAGGCTATTTTTCTTCTAATAGAACAGGTGGGCAAGGCGGGGATGATATTTACCATTGGACAATTAGTGCTTCTGTTAATAGTAGCCAAAATGTGATTACGATTATGGATGAAGAAACAGGAGAAAGACTGCCGGATGTAATAGTAACGGTAGTAGAGGGTATTATAAACGAAAAAAATATCAGCCCAATAAGTGGCTTAAAAGTCAACAACGATAGAGCTAATTACACAAATTACTATACCCGACCCATTAGCCTGTTGACGGACCCAAAAGGTAAAGTGCAACCTGATGTTAGAACCGGAAAGACCTATACTATTTTGGTAGAAAAAGCAGGTTATTCTCCGCTTAAAAAAGTAGTCAATGCTTATGATTTGCTCAGAACGTCAGAGTTTATAATTCTCTTAAATAAAAGAAAAGGATTGTCATTAAAAGGGACGGTCATCCATGAAAAATACAACCATTTTATTCCCAATGCTCATATTGAGCTATTTAATTTTTGCACAGGAGAATATGAAAAAATGCTTTCGGATGAATTGGGTAATTTTGAATTTTACCTCGCCTGTGGCTGTGATTATGAATTGACGGGTAACAAAGAACGCTTTAGTGCGGATAAAAAGCATTATTCTACGATCAATATTGACTGTAAAACAGCAAAACCGATCAATTCCATTTTGTATCTAAGTGTGGAAGATATGCCTACTAAGCCCAAGCCTGCTTCTCCAAAACCCGCTACGAATGTCAAGCCCACCGCTATACCACCAGTAATTTCCCATGCAGAAAGCAATGCCTATAAAGTTGGCCAAATCATTTCTCTGGAAAACGTATATTATGATTTTAATAAATCCTATATCCGCAATGATGCAGCTCGCGAATTAGACCATGTAGTGAATTTATTAAAAAAATATCCCAGTATGGAAATCCAATTGGCCTCCCATACTGACTCCAGAGGCAATAGTAGTTATAACCAACGCTTATCCCAAAAACGGGCAGATGAGGCGGTGAACTACATTATTTCAAAAGGGATTTCTTCTAGCAGAATTACAGCTAAGGGATATGGGGAGTCCCAGCCGAGAAATGGCTGTATTGACGGTATTCGATGCAATGAAGAAGAACATCAACGCAACCGACGAACGGAAGTAAAAATCACTCAACTGGACGAAAATGTAAAAGTGCAATATAGAGGAAGATAGCTCAAAGTGTTTAGAAAAGCGTAGAAGAGCAATACTCTGCACTTTTCTAAATATTTAATTTTCCGAAATTTTCAAAACCAATTTGCCTAATTTCTCTCCACTAAACAAGCGCAAAAAGGTTTCCCGAAAGTTTTCAATCCCTTCATAAATATCTTCTTTCGACTTCAATTTGCCTTGTGCCATCCACATCCCCATTTCCATAGCCGCCTTGCCGAAGTCTTTGGAATAATCCATGACGACCATACCTTCCATTCTGGCACGGTTGATTAAAAGGGAAAGGTAATTGGAAGGGCCCCTAATAGCCTCGGTATTATTGTATTGAGAAATGGCTCCACAAATAACAATTCTGGCATGCCTTCTTATTTGAGCTAGGGCAATGTCCAACATTTCCCCGCCGACATTATCAAAATAGACGTCAATGCCTTCCGGAGCGGCTGCCTTTAGAGCAGGGTAAACTTCTTCATTTTTATAATCAATAGCGGCATCAAAGCCCAAGGTTTCCACCAGATATTTGCATTTATCAGGTCCACCAGCAGTGCCAATAACTGTACAGCCTTTTATTTTGGCAATTTGCCCAACCACGCTGCCCACTGCGCCGGCTGCGCCAGAAACCAAAACGGTTTCTCCTTCTTTGATTTCGCCTACTTCTAATATGCCAAAATAGGCAGTCATGCCAGGCATCCCCAATGTGCCTATATAGACGGGCATGGGAGCAAGGCTGGTATCTACTTTATAAAAACCCTGACCGTCGGTTTTTAAATACTGGGTCACGCCGCCCCAACCTGTGACAATGTCTCCCTTTTGGAAATGGGCGTTTTTGGACTCAACGACCTCACCAATAGAGCCAGCACGCATGACTGCCCCAAGTGGGATAGGAGGAATGTAGGATTTGACATCATTCATCCAGCCGCGCATAGCGGGGTCTAAAGAGATATATTCGTTTCGGACGAGCAGTTCACCATCTTCGATAGAAGGGATCGGACTGACTTCCAGTTTCCAAGTATTTTCATCCGGTAATCCAACGGGACGTTGCACCAATTTTATTTGCTTATTCATATTTTATTATTTGAAATATTTTTGTTTTATTTTTTTAGAAAATTTTAAAATATATTGAAAATCAATAGCTTATGAAACGAAATCGCTACGCTACCTTTCTTGTTCTTTTTCTAGGCGATGCCCAATAAATTGTAATTGCTCTTGCATGTCCTTTAACTGTAGCTGGAGTCGGTCAATATCGTGATTTAAACTGGGAGCGCCACCTGTTTTACTAGCTTCTACCATTTTTTCCAGTCGTTGCTCATTAGCGACTTCGTCCATACTGTTCATAATGACCCCGATAAAAAGATTCAAAACGATCATGGTGCCAATTAATACAAAGGAAATAAAGTAAATAGCCGCTCCTGCACCATTGGCAACGGGAGTAGCACAGTCTTCACTTCCCCATTGTGGATGATCGCATCCGAATATGTTGATGTACATAATATCTGCCCAACCTTCGAGCGTGGTTATTTGGAAAAGAGTAATCAGGGAAGTTTGTAAATCTGCGAAATGAACGGGGTTGTTTTTGCCGAACATAAAAACGCCCAATACGCCATAAATGTAAAATAATAAAAAGAGCAAAACACTTACATAACCCATAGACGGGATGCTTTTGAGCATGGCATCCACCAACATTTTAAGCTGCGGCATAGCTGTGACCAAGCGCAAGACCCGAAGGATTCTTGCCAATCGAAATACAGCGACAAAACCCGCATTGATATTAGGCAGAAATACAGACATCCAGCAAACGACCACAATCAGAAAGTCAAAAAGATTCCAGGGGTCTTTAAAATAGTTGAGCGGTTGGTTGCCTTCTGCTGCGATTTTTATAATGGCTTCTACCGTAAAAATTAGTAGAATTAAATAATCTAGTGCATGAAGCATCGGCAACCACTCGCGGACTCTATCTCCATACGTTTCAATGCCTACAATCACTCCAGCTAAGAGAATGGAGATAATAACGGTATTTTGAAACCAATTACTGTCTACAATTCGGCGGTAAGTATTAGTACTCATGGTCTTTGCCTTATGGTTTTACCAATTTTTCCTTTAGCATTGCAAAGAAAGCCAAATTGATATTAAAACAGAAAGAATATATGCTTCTTTTTCTAGTTTGGCCGAACGCCTTTGTCCAAAGTTTGAAATTCAAGACCTAATTCAGAAGCGGAATTCTCCGTTTAGCAATAATTTTTTGGTATTTAGGATGGTTGAACAAGCCTTTCAAATCTGGATCACCGTCAAAACGATAAAACATGAATAGTACACCTTTGTCAACGGCCTTTTCCAGTAAATCGAGTGCAATTTCCCAATTTCCTTCAACAGCCATTGCTTGTGCCATCGCATATTCTGTTGCTCCACGGTCGTAGGGTCTGTTGAGTGCAGCGAGTCGGTCAAACCATTTTTCTGCATTGGCTTTGTTTTTTAGTTGAAGTTGAATACGAACCATCAAAGAGAGTTGGCTAGGGCTTTGGCTATCTTCTGTCACAACCTGCTCCAAGGCTCGTGCAGCTTTTTGATATTCTCCTAAGTAATAATAAGACAAAGCTACTTCAAGTTCATTTTCCTTTGTTTCCACACTATTAAGGAATTTTTTCAGGAACTTGCCTTTATCTAATTCTTCCTCATTTGTTTTCAATCGCCAGGACTGAATAGCTTCCTTGAGTACAGTTGCAAAATGTCTATCCACGTATTCCTTTTGCTCAGTAGCTTTAAGAAATTCAACCAATTCTTCTTGTCGGTCGGGAAGGGATGCCAAAATGAATGCTTTCACCTGGTCAGCTCTTGCACTGGGGAATTTACTGGAATTATTATCAAAAACGGCTAAAGCTTTTTCTATTTCTCCACTTCGCCAATAGGCATCTGCTAGGTATCGCAAACGCCAGGAATAAACATACAATTTATCATAGGGAATCAAAGAGTCTGGAGTTTCTGTAAAATTCTGAACTGCCAGCTCTGGCATATTTAATTTGTTTAAAGGAGCATAAGAAGCTAAATAATTTGTTATAATATCTTTTTTATCCATATTGAAAAGCTCCAAATAGGTTTTAGCGGATTCTTTTCTTTTACCTTGTAAATCATATCGAAAATATTGAAGATATTTTTTGTGAAAATCAGAAATACCTTTTTTGCTTTCGAGATCTTTAATAAGTGAGTCCACTTTTGCGTACTCTCCAAAATTAAAATGGCT
Organism: Saprospiraceae bacterium; assembly: GCA_965222705.1. Taxonomy (GTDB): domain Bacteria; phylum Bacteroidota; class Bacteroidia; order Chitinophagales; family Saprospiraceae; genus JAFMDF01. Next base: position 180,206 of record CBDCUO010000032.1, read on the forward strand.
TTGAATCAACATTAGTTTTGCAGAATGAAAATTAGAATCCAACTCAATGGCTTTATGGAATAACTTTACCGTTTTTTTATGATCGATGTAAAAATTTTCCCAAGCTTGGAAAAACGCTTCATAAGCTTGGACGCTTGGAATTTCTTTAAATGTTGATGCTTGAAAATTATCTTCCTCCATTTGCCAATAGCCCAAAATGTAATCAGTCAATTGTTGAACACCTTCTAATGGTTCTTTCACCGGTGAACTAATGGTAGGAAAGTTAACAATAATTTTTCCTGAAATGGCATCTACTAGTTTCGACTGAATCAGAAGTTCTTCGGCCTTTTGAAAATAATCTCCTTCAATCCAATACCTTGCTCCTGTTTGCCGATAGAAAGAGGATTTTTGTCCGGGTGTATTTGGAAGGATTCCGGCGTATTGAATATTTTGTTGAACATTATTGGACGTAACGATTTCTTTTATGCCAGTTTGCTGAAACTGATTAGTAATCCAATCAGAAGCAATTTTGCCAATAATATCTAGTCTTTCATCCCCTGTATTATTGTCAAAAATGAGAACTGCAATTTTTTTGTTAAGTATATATTTCGATACAGTGGCTTTTTTATTTTTTACTGTCCAATAAGTAAATCCCGTAATTGCAGCTAGGGCGACAAATAGTAGCCAAAGTTTTTGGAAGTCGGTTTTCTTTTGAAAAATTTTTAACTTCCCCTTCATCTCCTCCATCTTTGGAATGGGAAACCCCTCATTTGCCAGGGCATATATTGTCATGGCTTCCGCCACATTTTTAAACTCAAATCGCCCCAAAGGTGCCAATTCGAACTCTGGTTGATTTTTAATCTGATTTCTTAAACTACTGGATAATAAAACGGCTCCCGGAATGCCCATAGACTCTACTCGGGAAGCAATATTGACCGCATCTCCAAATACGTTGTTTTCTTTAAAAATGACATCTCCGGCATGTAAGCCAATGCGTACAGGTACCTTTGGTTCGCTTTGAAAGGCTTCCTGCAACCCTTTGGCACAAGTCATTGCATCCACAGAGCTAGTAAAAATGGCTAGGCAGCCATCGCCATAAAACTGAATAATTCTTCCTTGATTTTCAGGCACTTGCTTCTCTAATTCACTTTTAAATTTTTGAAGACTGGCGAGGGCTTGTTGTTCGTCCCTTTGCATAAGGGCGGTATAGCCGACGATGTCAGCGAAGAGAATGGCGGCTAGTTGGCGTTTTTTAGAAGAAGACATAATGGCTTCTAATTATAGATAAATGTGTAGTTCTAATTTATGGAACAATTTACGAAAAATAGCTAATTAATGGAATTTTAAACATACTCTTAACTCGACTTTAGCCATTTGAAAATAAAAAGAGAATTCTTAAAGATGAGTAAATTTGATTCGCCAAAATCAATAAAAAATGTTTACTCTTCCAAAAGAATTCTTGCAGCAAATATCGGTATTTGCTCCGATATTTAGCCACAAGGTCTTTGAACATGCAAAATTTTTACTACTAGGTAGTATTTTAGTAGTCGGTCGTCGTACAGTCTGTAGTGCCTTAAGAGCAGTTGGACTTAGTAACGAAAAACGTTTTCATAAATACCATCGAGTCCTAAGTAGAGCCAAGTGGTCGTGCTATAAATCAGCCCATATTTTATTACTTCAACTTGTCAAACATTTTTCCCTATCGTCTGAGCCATTAATTTTTGGCATAGATGAAACAATAGAAAGAAGACGAGGAAAAGCAATAAAGACAAAAGGCATTTATAGAGACCCAGTGCGATCTTCCAAAAGTCACTTTGTCAAGTGTAGCGGTCTAAGATGGATTAGTATGATGCTTCTAACACCCATCAGTTGGGCTAACCGAGTATGGGCATTACCATTTCTGACGGTACTGGCTCCTTCTGAACGGTACAATGAGCAAAATGGCAAACAGCATAAGAAAATAACCGATTGGGCTCGCCAGATGATGTTGCAACTAAGTCGTTGGTTGCCTAATCGCTTGATTATCATTGTGGCAGACTCTTCTTATGCGGTCATTGAACTACTAGCAGCTGTGCGTAATCATGTTTGTGTCATCACTCGGTTGCGTCTAGATGCTGCACTTTATGATTTTGTTCCTCAAAGACCTAAAGGGCGTCCTGGACGAAATCGTAAAAAGGGTCAGCGATTAAAAAATCTAGAACAACTAGCTGATGACCCAACCACTCAATGGGTAAAACTGACTATTCCTAAATGGTACAATCATGGACAAGTAGAATTATTAATTGCTACAGGAACTGCCATTTGGTATCATTCAGGAATGAGGCCTTTACCTATTCGATGGGGTTTGATTAAGGACCCTAATGGAGTTATTAAAACAAGTGCCTTATTATGTACTAAATTAGACTTACCTATTCTTGAGATTATTAACTTCTTTATCCGAAGATGGACGGTTGAAGTCACTTTTGAAGAAGTCAGAACTCATTTAGGAGTAGAAACTCAAAGACAATGGTCTGATAAAGCAATAGCTAGAACAACTCCAATTTTGATGGCGTTATTTAGCATCATCACCATTATGACCGATAAGCTACACCAACAAAATTTATTAGTAGTAAAAACGACAGCATGGTATCAAAAATCACATCCGACTTTTTCGGATGCTATCGCCTCTGTTAGATTGCTAATTTGGCGAAATAATTATTTTTCAATGTCTAGGGATAAACCTGACATTCATAAATTAAATCAACATTGGCTTGACCATTTATTTTTTATGGCTACCAGAGCTGCTTAAATGGCTAAAGTCAAGCTAAACCTCCCTCTTTGGAGTATTTTATTGCAGTTGATAATTCATGGCGTGACAAGGGTATCTTTTTTGGAGTGTTCCTCATTTTAATAATAACCTCTTTTCTACGATCTTCGGTATTTCGCGCTCATAATGGCTAATAAAAACCAGGGTATGCTGTCTGCTTAAAATTGTATTCAATAATTGCTTGGCGTGTTCGATGGCTTCCAGATCAAAACCCTGAAAGGGTTCATCTAGCAAAATTAAGGGTGGGTTTTTGATTAAGGCTCGGATTAGAAGGATGAGCCGTTGTTCGCCGGTAGAAAGGGATTGAAAAGTCCGCCCTTTTAAATGACCTATACTAAAATATGCCATTAATAGATTTATCAACTCCTGTTCTTTCGCCTTGGGTTTTCTTTTTAAATAAAAATGGTCAAAAAGTCCGGTAGCGATCGTTTCTTCGGCAGTTAGTTGGTAGCTAAAAAAATAGTGTAATTCAGGAGAAGTGTAACCAATTCGCTTTTTTATATCCCAAACGCTTTGCCCCATACCTCTTTTGTGATCGAATAAATAGATTTCGTTAGAATAGGCCTGTGGATGATCCCCAAAAAGGAGAGATAAAAGGGTAGATTTGCCGGAGCCGTTAGCTCCGATTAAAGCCCATTTTTCGCCGGGCTTTACAGCCCAATTAATCTTATTCAAAACTTCTTTACCATAATAGGCAATATTGATGTTTTTCAGTTGAAAAATGTACCGCCATTGTTCTAGTTGGTTGGGTGTTTTAAAAAAAGATTGGATGTCAGATAGCAATTTTTTTCTTTCCTGCTTTTTTAATTGGGCAATTTCTGCTTTGACGGGGGTTGCAAAACGTTTTCCAAAGGGGCTTATTTTTTCTCCTGAAAGGGCTTTTAGGGATGAATAGTTTTTTATTTTTCCATTAAAACCAACTTGAAAATTGTCTAAGTGTAGCCGATGGCTGATACACCTGGGCAACATCTCATACTGCCCTGCCAAAATCAGCTGTATCCTTTCTTTTTCTACCAAATGGTCCAATAGCTGATTAAACTCCCGCCTGCTTCCAGCATCCAATCCCAGGTAAGGATTGTCAATAATTAATAACTTTGGTTTTTGTAGTATCGCTTTGGTAATCAATAACTTACGAGCTTGCCCACTACTCAGTTTAATGCGCTCCAGGTCTAGCAGTTCAAAGATGCCTGTCCTTTTTATCAAATCCACCTGCTCTTTTTGATATTCGCTGTATCCATGTGCTATCAGGTATTCCCAAACGGTCATGGTTCCATCGGCGAATGAGTTAAATCGTTGTTGATAGAAAAATACATGGGGGTCAAAGGTTCTAGAATCATCCTTAAAGGAGACCACCTTGATGAATTGTTTTTTTAGCTCATAAAGCGATGGGTTCTTTGGCTGGAGTATTTGTAAAAAGGGATAATCCAATTTTCCTTTGCTCAGAAAGAATTTGCCAGAAAGTGCTTGAACCAGACTAGTTTTTCCCGATCCGATTTTTCCCGTAATAATCCAGTTTTCACCTTGCTGAATTGCCCAGTTAAAGTGCTCAAAAAAAGTATGTTGGGCAGAAGAAAAAGAAGCATTTTCAAAGCAAATAAAAGGGATCATACTGTTAATGGATTAAAAAAATAGAAAATGTATATTATTAAGCAATTCTTGTATATAATTAAGACCACAATGTATAAAGAAGTGACCTATCTTCACCAAAAGATACGATCATTTTGGTAGTGACAAAAATATAATATGAACCATTCAGGTTTTACAATTGAGTTTTTTTCCTATAAGTTTTTGACTGATTGAAAAAAGAATTCAATTTTAAAATGGTCAAATATTTTTTTGAATTACTTAACCATCAACCGAAATTAAGCTATGATAAGACATCTTACCACACCTCTTATTTTGTTTTTTTGGATGGGCAGTTTTACCCCATGCTTTTCCAATTTCTTTTTCCCTGCAGATACGGTTTTTGCCGATAATTTAAAGCAAGAGCTAAGAGATATGGCGATTGAAGATGCCTTTGTAGTAAGGGATTTGATTCCTGGACACCACTACTCTTTATTATTCGCGGTATATCAAGAAGCGGGCTGCCTGCCAGATTTGTCAATGGACATCAATCATAAACAGGCAAGGGCCACTTCTAGGCAAATATATTTGGAATTTAGAGCAGTAAAAGCTACAGAAACCATTCGCTTTAAAAACCCCTGCAAAGATATAGCCCGAATGAACTATTTTGTTTCTTCCCGTTGTGATGATTGCCCCGTAGCAAGCGCCGAACGATCCAAAGCCGTTATTAGCATCAATGAAGGAGTAGATGCAGATTATTTGGTTAGAGATGTTTTTATTGGAGGGGGTTGTTTTGAAGTAGATAATATTACTTTTAAAGGGCCAGCTATGGCGAGAGGAACTTTTTCTCAAGGCACAGCTTCCATAGGCATCGAAGAAGGCGTAATTTTAGCGACTGGAGCGGTTAGCAATGCCAAAGGCCCGAATGAAGATACGGGTACGACCACTATATTTGGAAGCGGAGGAACTGTTGGTTCAGGAGATTCAGATTTACAAAAATTATTGCCAGGTTCTTCCAGACAAGTGACAGATGTGGCGATTTTAGAATTTGATTTTACACCTACGACAGATCATGTTTCTTTTGAATATGCTTTTGCTTCGGAAGAATATTGTGATTATGTAAATTCTGAATATAATGACGTTTTTGGTTTTTTTATTAGCGGTCCTGGAATCAATGGCTCTAAAAATATCGCACTAATTCCTGGTTCCTCAGACAATGTGGCGATTAATTCGGTTAATTTTACGAAAAACGACCAATATTATCGCGATAATACTTCTTTTTGGATGGCATTGACGGGGGGCTGTCGTTTTGGAGAATTGTTAAGTGGAGCAGTTGCTAGAGATGAAATTGAATACGATGGCTTTACAACGGTGTTGACTGCTGCTGCGGATGTCATTCCTTGTGAAACCTATCATATTAAATTGGCGGTGGGAGATGTTGGAGATCGGCGATTTGACTCGGCCGTTTTTTTGAAAGCCAATAGTTTTGATTTGGGCGATCCAGCAGTTTTAACGGCTGAAGTTCCCGAAGCTGTTTTTCCCGATAGTAGCCTGGTCTATGAATCCTGTCAGGAATCTTTTTTTGTATTTAAAAGAACCGATCAGGACAGAAGCCGCCCGTTACAAGTGCCTTTTACACTTTCAGATAAAAGCACCGCAACGCCTTATGATGACTATGCCCCAATTTTTTCTCCTATCACGATTCCTGCTGGACAGGATAGCGTTAAAATACCTTTGTTTATTTATAATGATAATTTAGATGAAGGCAATGAAACCATTATTTTGGAACTAGAAACGGCTTGTACTTGTGAGGGGATAGAAACGACTCTTATTATTGCAGAACCAGAAGAATTTGAGGTTAATTTCGGTACGGTATCTACTTGCCCCGGTGGAACGGTTAGCCTCTCTCCAAATATTATAGGCGGCATTGGTGAATTTTCCTACGAATGGAGTAATAATGAAACGGAAGCAATTGTGGTAGAAACTTTGGAAGAGCCCAAAACCTTTTCGGTTACTGTCACCGATTTTTGTGGCGTGGTAGCTGAAGCGACGACGACTGTGAGCATTATGGAACAAACGGCTGCCATTGATGGTGCTGTAAAAGATTGCAATGGAGAAAGAGAAGGAGCAATCGAGGTGAGTTTTAATGGTAGTGGCCCTTTTGCCCTCGAATATGCTATTGACGGAATCATACAGCCTGTTATTGAAGATATTACGACCAATCCATTTGTTCTGCCTGAGTCTGAAGCTGGAACCTATGAAATTATTAAAATGAGGTCCAATGGCTGCGAAGGGGAAGGCGTCGGAACGGCGGATTTTGTTAAGGCTGAACTAACACTAGGGGCGCAATTTGCTCATCCAAGCTGTTTTGATTCTAAAGATGGTAAAATTGATTTACAGCCAACCGGAACGGGTCAAACTTTTACCTATGATTGGAATAATGGAGCAAAAGAAGAGGATTTACAAAATTTGGAAGAAGGCGTTTATTCTGTTATTGTGTCAGATGAAGAAGGCTGCCAGACAGAAACGGAGGTGGCACTGATTGCACCCGAAACCATGGAGGCTACGATCGAAGCGATCAAAGGAGTAGATTGCTATGACCTAGATGGAGGCGCAATTGACCTAGATGTGAAAGGCGGAACGCCAGGTTATTCTTACAGTTGGAATGAAGGGATTAGGATAGAAGAGGACCCCAAAAATCTACCGGCAGGTTTTTACGAAGTCGAAGTGGAAGATGCAAATGGCTGCGTTTTAATTGCCAATGTAGAAATTCCAGCAGATACGACTCAACCACAAGCATTCGCACAGGCCAATGAAGCAATTAGTTGTAGGAATGCGACTGTAAATTTAGCAGGAACTGGCACCAGTGTAGGTAAGGATTTTTCTTATTCCTGGACGACAGTGGAAGGAAGTATTTTGTCGGGAGGGACGACCCTTAGCCCAACAGTGGCTGCTCCCGGTGATTATACTTTAGCTGTGGAAGATGCCTCTAATGGCTGTATCGCCCTATCTAAAGTGACCGTTCAAGCAGATTTGGAAGCACCGGAATTAAATAGTACAACACCAAATGAATTGAATTGTGCAATAGAAGAACTACAAATAGCTGCCCAAATTATCAATGACTTAGCTGATATTGCTATAGACTGGACCACTAGCAATGGCAATATTTTGTCGGGTGCAAACACCTTAGCCCCCTCTGTTGATGCCCCTGGAATATATAGGCTGGAGGCGACCAATAATGCAAATGGTTGCAGCAATGAACTTCAGGTATCAGTTATCGAAAACAGGGAAACACCAGCAGTCACTATTTCTACTCCTTTAGATCTAACTTGTGATCGAAAAGAGGTAGATTTAGAAGCCAATCTGGTGGGGCAAGAGGACAATTTCTCCTTTTCCTGGTCCACACAGGACGGCCATTTTTTAGAAAATAAAAATGCCTTAAGTCAGGTGGTAGATCAACCCGGAACCTACACTCTAAGAGTAACGGACACTCAAAACTTTTGTGAAACGACGATAGAGTCCATAGTGGGCATAGACATCAACCCTCCTGAAATAAATGTCGGAGAACCCTTTGTGTTCACCTGTTCAATGACTCAGACCCAAATTGAAGCAAATGGTTCGCTAGGCAATCATTTTAGTTACGAATGGACTACGGAAGACGGCAATATTGCATCGGGTTCAAACACTTTGCGCCCGACCATTAGTACCGCAGGCACCTATGCCATAGTAATCAAAAATGAAGAGAATGGCTGCGAATCGAATGCTTCTATTCGCATTTTAGACGACCAAAATCGCCCTGTTGCTGTGATTGAAACACCGGAAAGCCTGACTTGTATAAGAAATGAAGTGCAGCTAGATGCTTCCAATTCCAGTCAAGGTAGTACTTTAACTTATAATTGGGAAACCATTGATGGAGTGCTGTCAGGAGGAGTAACAGGTATCGAAACGACTGCTTCTGCCCCCGGTTTTTATACCTTGACGATCAGGGACGGGCAAAATGATTGTACGACTCGACAAACAATTGAAGTAGGCTTAGATACATTACCACCCATTGCCTCTATTCGTGCTCCTAGTGCTTTGAATTGCAAGGATACAGAATTAAAACTGGACGGAATGGGTTCGAGCGAAGGAGATCATTTTATTTATGACTGGGAAACAGTGGACGGCAGTATTATCGCTGACGCCCATACACTTTCACCAACCATTAATGCACCTGGCAATTATGCTCTCGAAATCACCAATATCAATAATGGCTGTACCACACAGGCTTCTTTGCTGGTGACCAAAGAAGTGCCTGAAGATATGGAAATGAACATTCTGGACCCATTATGCCCTGGTGATAGAGGAGAAATAAATATTCATTTTGTAAGAGGCGGCATCCCTCCCTATGAATATTCCATAGATGGAGGCAATAATTTTTATAAAAATGCTCAGTTCGGACAATTGCAGCCCGGGTTTTATAACGTAATTATTAAGGATGCTAATGAGTGTTCACTGGACGAAGTCATAGAAATAGCACAACCGAGAACCTTAACGGTGGATTTAGAACCCATTATTGAACTGCAAATAGGAGATTCTACCGAATTGGATGCACTGACTAATATTCCCTACGTAGAAATAGCAGAAATTAGCTGGACGCCTGAAAGTGGTCTGAGTTGTACCGACTGCATGAATCCAACCGTAAAGCCTTTTAATAGCATGAATTATCAGCTAAATATTATTGACCAGAATGGCTGTGAGGCGTCCTCTACGGTTCAATTGGTTGTAGATGCTACCCCACAAATTTTTGTACCTACTGCTTTTACACCTGACGGAGATGGAAAAAATGACTATTTTACCATTTTTGCCAAATCAAGTATGGTCAATCGAGTGACCACCCTTCAAATCTTTAGCCGATGGGGAGCAATCGTTTTTCAAAGAGATAATTTCTCTCCCAATGATGAGTCTTTAGGCTGGGACGGGCGTTTTAATCGCCAAAAAATGCGTCCCGCTGTTTTTGTTTATCGGGCAGAACTAGAAATGGTGGATGGGCGCAAGGTGCAAATAAAGGGAGATGTGGCTTTGCTGGATTAAATGGGTTTTTAGCTATTAAACTCCAATCCTTATTCTAATGGAAATCTAAAGCGAAGCAGATAAGGGATTAACTTATAGAACAATATATCGGTGTTTCAATCCTTATTCTAATGGAAATCTAAAGCGAAGTTGATTATTTATTTTTTCAATTTTTTGTTTCAATCCTTATTCTAATGGAAATCTAAAGCGAAGAGGAGTTAATTTTAATGCTTGATCGAATGTCTTTTTGTTTCAATCCTTATTCTAATGGAAATCTAAAGCGAAGTTTCTGAATTTGTCATTTTTTAATTATTATAATGGTGTTTCAATCCTTATTCTAATGGAAATCTAAAGCGAAGAATTGTATAAGCCGCATCTGGATTCGCTGCCAATCTGGTTTCAATCCTTATTCTAATGGAAATCTAAAGCGAAGACGAACAATATTATTTGTTTTAGATTTATACATAAGGTTTCAATCCTTATTCTAATGGAAATCTAAAGCGAAGGGTATAGGCGAAGAAATAATACACTTGCCAATATGCGTTTCAATCCTTATTCTAATGGAAATCTAAAGCGAAGCTTTTTATTTTTAATTACAATACAAAGATAAGTTAGTTTCAATCCTTATTCTAATGGAAATCTAAAGCGAAGACACCTTGTCCGAAATGCTCTGCATACAAAACAAGGAGTTTCAATCCTTATTCTAATGGAAATCTAAAGCGAAGTTTGTTATGTCTTATTGGAGTTCATCTTCAATTGCAGGTTTCAATCCTTATTCTAATGGAAATCTAAAGCGAAGAAACAGGTATAACAGGAGTATCATCAATATAATACAGTTTCAATCCTTATTCTAATGGAAATCTAAAGCGAAGCTTGTTCCTGTAGTTCCCTCGAATCTTGAAGAAACGTTTCAATCCTTATTCTAATGGAAATCTAAAGCGAAGCGTCATAGTCAATGCCGCTAGATGCGTCATTCCGGTGTTTCAATCCTTATTCTAATGGAAATCTAAAGCGAAGCTTGTTCCTGTAGTTCCCTCGAATCTTGAAGAAACGTTTCAATCCTTATTCTAATGGAAATCTAAAGCGAAGTATACTACTATCAGAAAGCTACACACCATAATCTCCGTTTCAATCCTTATTCTAATGGAAATCTAAAGCGAAGCTTGTTCCTGTAGTTCCCTCGAATCTTGAAGAAACGTTTCAATCCTTATTCTAATGGAAATCTAAAGCGAAGCGTCATAGTCAATGCCGCTAGATGCGTCATTCCGGTGTTTCAATCCTTATTCTAATGGAAATCTAAAGCGAAGTGGGATTTTCTTGCTGCTCAATTAATAATTCTAATTTGTTTCAATCCTTATTCTAATGGAAATCTAAAGCGAAGCCCTTTACGAAAAACCTCTACGATGACAATGCAGAGTTTCAATCCTTATTCTAATGGAAATCTAAAGCGAAGCGTCATAGTCAATGCCGCTAGATGCGTCATTCCGGTGTTTCAATCCTTATTCTAATGGAAATCTAAAGCGAAGTGGGATTTTCTTGCTGCTCAATTAATAATTCTAATTTGTTTCAATCCTTATTCTAATGGAAATCTAAAGCGAAGATCTTTTTCGATGAAAGTCCAGTGCGCTTGATTGTAGCTTCAATCCTTATTCTAATGGAAATCTAAAGCGAAGGATTTACCGCCTGACATTGGAGCAGAAAACTTCGATGTTTCAATCCTTATTCTAATGGAAATCTAAAGCGAAGCTATCCAATCTTACTAAGGTTGCACTATCAGTTATTTGTTTCAATCCTTATTCTAATGGAAATCTAAAGCGAAGATTTGCTGACGGTGAGTTAGCTTGGACGAGTTTTGAGTTTCAATCCTTATTCTAATGGAAATCTAAAGCGAAGCCGGTATTCCTTGTATTTTTTTGACAATCAACTAGTTAGCTAGAGAATTGCTACCTGTAAATTTTAAATTCGTAATGTCAAAGAACGGCATTCTTAATGGTTTTTTAATATTTTTCAAGTTAATAACTCATTGATTTTCAGGAAATTGAAGGTTGTTTTTTCTAGAGTCAAAATAAATTAACAGGTGGATAGTCCCCTATTTGATACAAATATTTCGATAAGTGCAAGATACACATCTTCGCTTATATCTCGTAGCCTTTGGGTATTTATTTATGCCAATAATCGCCTGAATATGGACTGCGGCATTTTTGATTTTTTCATAATCCTTTTTTTCAATCGGCACTTCTATTAGCTTATTTTTACTGCGTGTATATACCAGAAAGCCCCTTTTTACTTCAACGTTATAATTGCTCTGAATTAACCAAGCATAACAATAAAGTTGTGTTTTATAGGTGTCGAAAATTTTGTCCTTATACGCTGCAAATTTATAATCCAATGGAGCCATTGTTTCATCTTTCAAGACCAATACTTCGTCCACTTCTCCTCGTAGTAAATCGTTAGTCAAATATGGATACAAATACTTCTCGACTACCCCAATCCGTTGCCGGTGATAGTCCATATTGCGCTTGGCTTTCAATTGGTGCATTTCTCGCCCACGCAGGACTTTGTAGTATTTTTCTTCGTACTGTGGAATTCGCAATACATATTCATAATACGTATATCTTGGGCAAAACAAGTACTCGATAATATGGGAGGGAGTAATTGAAAAATTCATCAAAAAACCTTTTTTTAGAAAAACAAAGCAAGTACTTCATTTGTGACCAGTTTTTTATCAAATGCTTGCCCGAGCAGTACCGTATTGCTCAATTCGTTCCGGCTCATTGGAAAGATATACACCCTATCCTTTTCTTCATTGATTTCATCTTCGATTTTTAGTTGCAACTCATCTTTTTCATTAGAATTGACAGAGCCAAGAAAAATGGAGTATTGTACCCGATAAAGTCCGGCTTGTTTGCAGTATTTTGCCACTTTATTACGGGCTTTGTCTTTTTCAATGTCATACAATACCCAAGTGATCATGCCTTTTCGTTTTTGATTAATTCATTGGCAAATTGGTGCGCATCTGCCTGGATAATATTTATACGCAAACGGTTTTTGCCCAAATACCATACTCGATCCTCTTCAAAATATTTATTGAATACCTCCACGAGCAGTACTTTCCCCTTTTTATTAAGTCGCAATCCACCTGTAATTTGGTCACAATGATCTTGTCGTACTTTTTTTGCAGAAAATATACTGAACACTACCTTTTCTGCAAATACCCGATAGGGTTCTATAAAATCATATACCAAGCTTTTATAATTATAATCATCCCGATGCAAAAATCCTACAAAAGGATCCAGTCCTGCTAAAATCAGCGATTTTTCCACTTTGCTATAAAGCATTCCATAGGCATAGTTTAAAAATGCGTTGAATGGGTCAACAGCTGGTCTATAACTTCGCCCAGCAAATTGATAATGTTTGGGTAAAACATAACTCAGGGTTTCAAAATAGGCCCTGCCCGCATTGCCTTCCCAAGCTCGAATTTGTTCTGCCACTTCTTTGACATGGTTCGCTTTCACTTCCACTATTTTTTGTTTAAAAAAATCAACCCGCTTGGCTTGTTGCGTAATATAGTCTAGGTGCTGCGAGCGATGTTTTTTCAAACTTAGCAATAAATTCGACTGATTGAACAGCTTGCGGCATAGCCACTGTATAGTGTAAGACAAGGAACGTTGGTCGAGGCTTGCTTCCAGTTGCTTTTTGCGGATGAGCGTAGTACTACCCAATTTTGTATGCCATACCCGACCTAAGGGAAATCCATTATATTCTAAAAACACGATGTCAATATTGTTTTTGATTGCTAAATGCACGGCATCAGTCGAAAGAGCCGTACCCTTTGCCATCCAAATGCTTTTGACTTTATGTGCAGCGACATGACGTTTTTCGGGTTTGCCGCCAACGGTCAATTTTACCTCAAAGAGCTGGTCTTTGACATGGAGATAAGCGCCGTAGGTGTTGAGATGTAGTTGCATGGCTATTGCGGGTTGGGTTATTCCCAATGTTTTATAACATACTGAATAAATTTATTAATTTTTCCGCCGAATCGTTCCGAACCCTCTCGACACCGATTTGCCGAAGCCCACAAAATCGGGCAACACGGCATTGGTCGTAAATCGCCCGGTGAAGCCCTGCATCGTTTGATTTTTATAGCGAACGGGCAGCGGAGTAAGGTTGATCGAAACCATGATTTGCTTGTCTTCGCGATGACCGACGGCGGTGAAAAAATTGATAATATTCGTGATCAAAATTCGTTTGAGCAAATCGGTACGTTCATCGTCGGATTCGGCATTGCGGTATTTTTTAAAATTCTTCTCATTCAGCGGCAGCCATGGATTAGCGAATTGATATTCGTGCAAATCACCGCGTACACCGACCAAGCATTCTTCATTTTTCAGATTTTTTTGATGCATCGGAAAAGTCAGCCCGTCAATATCAATTTCTTTGATTCTCAAAAATCGCTCGATGAGCAATTGTCCACCTTCCGCCAATCCCACTATCATCGGCTCTCTATCCACGATTTTGTATTGTATGCGCGGGTAGCGGTATTTGTATCCGCCGTCTTCTGTTCGGTTGTGAAACAGGTCGCTTTCTTCACCGAACAGATTGGCAAAGTAACCGCGCAGCTTGTGCCCGTCACGACGGGATAGGCGGACCTGGGGGAAGTGGAGTAGGGTGTAGTGCATGGGTGTTAGCAAATTTTTGTGAGAGTTTTTATCGGCTGATAGCCCAAATTTTCTCTGAAATCTTTCTGATTATAGCTATAACAAATTGAGGGTTTCTCTAACCTTGAAAGATAAAAGTGAAGTTGCGGTTCGCTGTCGAATTCAATATTTTCTTCATCCCAACCTACGGGAACATTAATGACGTAATCGTAGAAATCTGCCTTAATCAGAGCAAATTTTTCCCTTTTTTCAAAAATGCTTGCATCAGGGTTTTGATAAATTGAAACATATTTTTCCCAAACCTTTTTAGCTGATTGGTTAAGTTGAGCAAAGACAGATTCTGTCTCCCGATATTCGATAAATTTGAATTTCCCCAAATCTTCGAAATTCAATTTTTGCAAATGTTCAAGTTCGTCCGAAATAATATTTTCTGACTGTTTTTTGATTTCCTGAAAATATGCTTGAATTAGATCTAAATAATTGGATTCATTTATTTCAGAAAATTTAGCAAGCGCATTTATACTTTTGATCATTAAAACATTCCCGTAAAGTCTGTTTGAAATTTTTTCTAATTCTTTAACTCGATAAAGAAAAACTTCACTTGCTTCGGGTTTTTCTCCATATCGATTTGCTCGTCCTGCTGCCTGAATAATTGAATCAATCGGAGCGAGTACTCGAAAAACAGTATTGACTGAAATATCTACTCCCGCTTCAATAAGTTGAGTAGAAATGATAATATTCGGCAGGTCATTGATTGGATTTTTGATTCGATTGATGATAGCTTTCCGTTCAAAAGGAGTAATCAAAGTTGTCAAAAAATACAGATTCGCTTCCCGGTCGGAAATTTTGTCTCTAATCATTTTAAAGCATTCCAAAGTGCATTTTTTGGTATTCAAAATGGCAAGGATACTTTTCTTTGGATTTGCTTTCCGGTATTCGATTATCGTTTCTGAAAATTCGTTTAGCGAAATGACATTTTCGGTTTTGTTGATGAGTTTAGTGCGGTTAAAAAAATTGAAATATTGTCGATAACTTGGAATGAGTTCGATGATTTCTTTTTGGGGCTCAAAAATCAACGGCTGCGTTGCAGACATCAAAATGAAATAGCAATTATACCGTCCTCCCAAAACTCGAAAAGCACTGCGGATCAATTCCCACAATTCATATTTGATTTGCTGAATTTCATCTAAAATGATGATTGAATTCATCAAGTTTGGCAATTTTAATAACTTTCCTTTATGATTGGTAAAAATGCCTTCGAGCAGTTGAACGAAGGTTGTCACGACGATTTCTGACTGCCAAGTTTCAATTAAAAATTTGCTTTCTTCTACGCTTCTTGTTTTTACTGAGTCTTCTTCAACTTTGTACTTTGGTTCAGCCAAATGATGATGTTTCAGCAGAATACCCGATCCCGGATTTTTTAAAACTTCTTCAAATACCGCATAATTTTGATCAATAATCGAGGTGAACGGAATTGTGATAATAATTCTTGGGTTTTGTTTGAGCAGCAATTTTTTTAATTCCATTGCGATCGCCAACGAAGTAATCGTTTTTCCCAAACCGGTTGGCAGTGTAATTGAGTAAAAATGTTGCTTCGGGTCAAAGACTTTTAAAGTATTTTCAATCCCTTCAAAGTACGCCCGGTTTTTAAGATTATTGATTTCTTCTTCGGAATGCCGGTTCCAACCTTGTTCTTTTCTAAAATCTACAATAGCATCAAAATTAAATTGAGAGCTACGGTCAACTTTATCTTGCCCAAGTTTTACATCTGTTTTATCTGAAAAAAGGAGGGTTGAAAAAAACAGATAATGCAGGTAAAAATATTCTGCCTTTTTTTGTCCCGTTAACTTCTCAAATTCCTCTCTCAAAATTTCAATAGAAAAATCTTCAAATTCGATAAAAACCTTGTCGAGATTGCTCATGTATGATATGAATTCATTCCAATCGTATTTGAGTCCAATTTCTTTGAGTAATTCGTTTAGAATTTCTTGCACTTCTTCATCATAAAAATTGTTGACGAGAATTTCTAAATCCTCTTTTTTCGCTTGTAATGTTTCCAACTCATCACTGAAATTCAAGACATTTCCGTGATGCCTTTTTACGGAAGTGAAAAGGAAATAGGGGAGTAATGCTTGTTCAAAACCGCTCAAATCCGTTTTTTTCAAAAATTGTTCTGCAATGGATTTTGCTAAAAAACCGGAAATCAAGGCATGATGTTTCGGTTTGATAACTGTCTTTCCGTCGGATTTGATGTAAGTTTGAAAATTCTTCGTTGCTTTTCCGATGTCATGAACTGCACCTTGAATAAAGCCGAGTTTTGTCAGAATTTCTTTTTCAATATTTAATCCGAGTGACTTAGAGGCAATCGTTTTTGCACAAAAACGAGCAACTTCCCGTAAGTGAACAATCAAGAGTTTTCCCGGATGTGAGATGATTTCGGTCATAGAAAAAGGATATTTCCGAAAGAAGTTTTCCAAAACTTTTCGGCTCTGATTTCAAGGGGATTTCCGTTTCTTTCAATTAAGATTTCAGCGTATTCGGTGATTACTCGATCTTTTTTCATATCTGTCGGGAAAGTATCTGTTGTGTAAAAATTATTCTCCTCAAACCTGACCGAGTTTTCGGATTGCAGCAAGGAAAGATTTGCACATGAAACTACTTTTTGAAAATCCTTGGATTCAAAAGCCGTGATTGTTTCAATTTCAACCGGTTCAATCAAAGCGGTAAACTGACTCAAACCCAAATACGGCGTGAAATGATGTTTTTTTTCAAAAATCCGTTCAGCCAATTCACCTAAAATTTCAATATCAGAGTGATAAAAGTAAATTCTGAATTTCGGATTTTTCAATAACTCAAATTCAATTTGTGTTCGATTTTGAATATTGAAAAAAGAAGAATGTGACTTACCCGTATCTAAAAGATTGAAACCTATATTTACTTTTTTTATCGGATTCAAAACCTGAATTGCAAATCGCGTTTCGGCTCTCCCGAATTGCTCAATCAGCGGCTTCACGCCTTCCGGGAATACCACCGAGGGTTGCTCCCGCTCAATTCCGAGAATGACTCCCAACACCCCAATCAATGCTGTTCGCGTCGGAATGGCATAGGTAAGAGGAGAAGAAGTAGTATTGAACTTCCTGAAATGCCCGTACTCGCCCGAAATGTCAAAAACGAGTAACCTAAGCGATTTCATTCAATTTAGATTTTAAGTCAATGATTTCGCCGTCATAAACAACTTGAAGACGGTTGTCAAGGCGAACTTCAATAGATTTGATTTTATCTTTATTTTCTGTCAGAGCATTAATTAACAGAGTAACATCTAAGCGATAATCTCCCGCGCTTCTTATTTTCATTTCATTCTCGCAATCAAGTTTCAATCGTTGCCGAAGGTTACCGATGTAGAATGGCTCTTTGTAGTCAATACTAATTAAAAGAAGTGGTGTTTGTCCAAACTTAGATCGCGAAATCAAGTTTTTTGTTCCTTCCCAAATACCTTCGAACAGCAAGGCTTTATCTTCTTTTTGCATCAAAGAATATTGGGCAGCTTTTTCATTAACGATTCCGTTAAAGCCGATGATGGCGTAGGGTAGTTTGTACTCAGTTCTGAAAGTAGCTTGACCTTTTTTATCTCCCGAAGCAAAAGCGCCTGTTCCCTGTTCTTCGATGATTTCTGTTTCGTTTAAAGATTTACCCATTTGAAATTGGGTGGGACCGGTGAAAGTGATAGAGTCTTTGTCCAAAGGCAGAACGCCTCCGAAAACTCGAATATCAATACATTTTTCAAGAACATTTTTGGTGTGTTCTTCTTTTGAAATGCTCTTATCTTTCCTGAAATCTTCAGCTCTTCTTTTTCCGCTTGCCACGTATTCCTTTTCTCCTTCAGAGTACTTGGTTTCACGAACGAAGATGTCTTTTCCGTTGCTTCCGTTGTACCCCTTGTATTCAAACCAATAATCTCGGATAGAACGTTTGAGGCGAACATCTGAAACGATAGCTCTGCTGTCTTCGCTGTCAAATCGAGGTCGGTTTTCATTTAACGGATCGCCGTTAGGATTTGCGTTTTCAATTTCATAAAGAAAAAGAAGTTCTGAACGATTGGATATTGTATTATTCATGATTGTCTGATTTTTTTGATTTGAATTGATTGCCGAATTCTAATCCTGCCACGAAGTAGAATGACAATTCGTTATTTGAGATTTGATTCATTTTGTGGCTGTTTAAAGTAAAGTGTTGATTCACATAATTTCTCAGCCCCTGATAGGAGTGAAAATTTGTGTAATTTTTCAATTTGTCCAGAGCTTCGAGGTAAATTCTTTTTAACAACTCTGCATTCAGATTGTAGCCTTTCAGCTTTTTCTCAAACGGCGTATTACCTTCCAATTTTGCGGACTGCCAGTTGAAAACCTGTCGAACTAAAACTCCGACAGAGAAAATTCCGACTTTGTATCCGGTGTCGAGGTCGAAAAAATCCTTATTTGATTCAATGAAGTTTTTGAAGGCTTCATCATCAAAAGCACCGGATTTTTTTTCGTCCTCTGAGAGGTTTTGCGGACTTAAATTTTCCATATTTCTTGATGTTTTATTTTTAGGAATGATATTAAGTTCTTTCAAATAAGCAATCATCATCATTGCTTTCAGTACCGTCCATTTTGTCGGCTCAACAAATTCGTCTGAGGTTTTCGACTTATTATAATTTGATCGAATCTCTCGCATGATTTTAGACATGAGGGCTTTTTCTGAAAGAGGGTAGCCGACAAAAACGGTTTGTATAATTTCGTAAAAATCTTTTTCAAAAAAGGTCTTCAAAATCCGAAAAGAGAATTTCAAGTCTTGCTTCTCTTTTTTTATGGTAATTGCATTTTTAAAAATTAGATTTGCATTTACTTTTTCTGGCACATCCACAAAAAGTTTCCGGAATCGAGACGGAAATACCTCTTCCAAAAACAGCTTGATTTTAATAGCTTTGGTGGTAGGGTTTTCTTCATAAAAAAGCAGATTGAGAGAATATTGATTCATATCGCCTTCTTCTCTACCGATTTTTCGCATCAAGTAGTCTTCCTCGCTTGCGATTTTTGCTCCCTCCTTTTCTTTATAATCAAGCTCGATTAAGGTATTCAAAGCTCTTTTCAAAAGCTCCTTATTGTTGCCGACAATGATTTTCGGAATGATGAAGTAGTTTTTACCGTAGAAATATTTGCTCAAATTTTGTGCAACCCACTTTTGTCCTAACTCAAAATCCAAAGCACAATCGGAACAAATCGGGTAGTTTTTCCAATTATTTTTTTGTTTGAAAAATCCGCTGACTAAGCCGGTTTTGTCGACAGTAGAATATTTGAAGGGAGAAGCAAAACCATGTAATACCGGTTTCTTTTCAGTACAAATTGAGCATAATTCATTATGTCCTTCCGAAACAACTTTATATTTTTCTGACTTTCCGGTAGTCCCGACTTTTTTTATTAGTTTTTGAACAGACGGGAAGTCGCTCAAATATTCTCTGCCTTCCAAATCAATAAATTTGACGCTAAAACCCGAATTCATTTGGGCTTTATTATCTAATTTTTCATATTGTTCCTGAAGTCTAGCCTTTACTTCTGCTCCGTTTTTATCCAAACATTCTTTAAGTGCGCCGAAAATTTCGGCGTCTTTTTGTTCTTCATTTTTTTTAGAAAACTCAATAATGTCCTTTACTTGTTTGGGATAAAATGTTTTGAATTTTTTATCAATATCTCCAAACTTGGTTGTAAAGGTTATGTCTCCTCCTCTTGCGGAGCCTTTTCGATAAGCGTATTTTAAAAATGATTTTTCACTTACTTGCTCGACATCTATTTTTTCAAATTCGCAGACCAAATTATTTTCCTCCTTTTTTAAGGAAAAAACAGCAAGAATCATATCGTAATTCTTACTCGGAAAAAGGTTGCTTACAAAGTTCTGATACGAGTCTTCAAACCGCTGACCTTTTAATTTTCCAATTTCTATGATTGCTTTATCTTGCATTGAAACAATAATTTTGATTTGATGATGCAAAATTAATCCCCTCGATTCCCCTATTCCGGAACACCCTAAATTCCCCCTCTTTTTTCTTCCAAATACTCCAAAAACCCCTGCGGCTCAACCACCTCAATTTCCCCCGGCAGCCCAAGCACAAACCTTCCGATCCCCTTCCAATTCCGAACCCTCCCCTCAAAAACAAACTCCCCCGAAGCCTTCCGGCGTTTGACAAAAGCCACACCGAGCGGAAACTCCTCCGCCAACAGCGAGTAAGCGAGGGGAGACAGCTTCATTTTTACATCAAGCCACGCATCGCCCGTCAAACCGAAAATATCCGTCGGTGATGCCTCTCGTCCGGGGGTGACGGGGATGTCCAAAATTTCCACATCATTCATACGCGAGATTTTAAATTGCCCCTGCCGATTTTTGGAAGGCTCCCAAGCGATAAGATATTTGTAGTCTTCGGTTAGTTCGAGCGGTTCGACGGTGCGGTCGAGTACCGTTTCGCTCGTAAAAGATTGGTAGCGGCGCAACAGCAATTGCTTCCCCCGACTAATCGCTGAGCGAATCAACTGAATATTACGAGAAGCATGTAAATGCGGCAACGCATCCGCCAACGGAATCAACGAAAGATTTGCATTAAATTTATTGAGCAGCGTAGTTGTCAGCGGATGATTCGGTTGGGTTTGTCGCAACATTTCTTCCAAATGCCCCAATTCCTCCGGGCTAAGAATGTCATCTCCGTATTTAGAAACAGACCGCTCAAACGACATCCGATGCCGATCATCCGTTAGGATTTTATAGCCGAGTTGTTCTAATAAATTTTTGTAGCGATAGAATTGACTTTTTCTAATGCCAATCATATTTTGCAGCCGTTTGGCGGTGCGGGCAGGTGGTGTATTCAATAGACGGATCAGGGAAAAAACACGATATAATTTTTTCATCTCAGTCATGGAGTAATTTTTAAAAGGTTGAATGTCATCAAATATGTAAAAAGAGTGTTGATCGCGGTAGGCTTCTCATTGGCGTATTGGTAGGGGCATGCGTATATTACGAAAAGTTGTCATGTAAGTTCCTAAAGAACATTCTATTTACACAATGTTCTTAGCCAATTAAGCAAATTTCTTTGTATAATTGCTGCATTTCTATAATTAGAACGCCATTGTATGAAAAAATTTGCACTCTTAGGTTGTTTTCTTGTTATTAGCGTTTTGGCATTTGGTCAAAGACAGTCCAACCTTTCGCTGACCGAAATCATGAAAGGACATCACTTTGTCGGGCATCTGCCGCAGGATATTCGCTGGGCGGATGATAGTCGTACGATTTATTTTTCCTGGAATCCTGAAGATGAACTGCTTCGCAGTACTTATAAGACCGATATTAACGGAGGGCAGCCTCAAAAATTGACCGTGGAGGAACAAAAAGGACTCCCTGCTGCTGGTGCTTATAATGCAGCGCACACTTTGAAAGCTTATTCCAAAAACGGCGACCTTTTTTTAAAAGATTTGGCTCGGGGAAAGACCACTCAAATAACAAATACGCTGGCGGCCGAGCGCAATCCAAGTTTTTCGAGCGACGGCAAATTGGTGTTTTTTCGCCTAGAAGATAATGTCTATTCTTGGTCTTTGGACAATGGAATGCTGAGCCAATTGACGGATTTTAAAAAAGGGAATAAGAAGCCAAAAGACAAGAAATTAAACGAGCAGCAGCAGTGGTTAAAAGACGACCAATTAGCACATTTTGATATTTTGCAATTGCGAAAGGAGACTAGGGAGGCCAGGGAGGATAAGGCAGAAACGCTGAAGCCCCAACGCCCCCAAACGGTTTATTTGAGCGATAAGAACTCGCTTAGATTACAAGTTAGTCCGGATGGGCGTTTTGTCACTTACTTGTTGAGCAAATCTGCTTCGGGAAGCAAGCGAACCAAAGTGCCTGATTTTGTTACTCAGGAAGGTTATTTGAATGATTTGAGGTCGCGCCCAAAGGTAGGTAGCCCCCAAACGACTTATGAGGCCCATATTTTTGATACCCAAAAAGATACTTCCTATCAGATTGATCCTCAGCAGATTGAGGGCATTTATGACAAGCCGGATTTTTTTAAAAATTATATTGAAAAAGACAGTACTTTTGCCCCAAAGTACGAAAAAGCAAGGGAAGTCTTTATCCACCACCCCATTTATAACGAAGCCGGAAATAGGGCAGTTGTTGTGGTGCGTTCGCTCGATAATAAAGACCGGTGGATGATGTCTTTAGACCTTGAAAACGGACAGTTGAACCTTTTAGACCGGCAGCGGGATGAGGCATGGGTTGGCGGTCCGGGCATTGGTGGCTGGAACTTTTCCACGGGCAATATCGGCTGGTTAAAAGACGACCAAACGATTTGGTTTCAGTCGGAAGAATCGGGCTATTCCCACCTGTATAGCCTGAATACGGAAAGCGGCAAAAAGAAAGCCTTGACCAAGGGGAAATTTGAGATTATCAATGCTCGATTATCTCTGGACAAAACCTATTTCTACCTGACTACCAACGAGGTCGGGCCAGAAGAACAGCATTTTTACCGAATGCCTGCCAGTGGCGGCAAAAGAGAAAAAATCACCTCTCTACCTGGCAATCATGCCGTCGCGATGTCGCCTGATGAAAGGTATCTAGCCATTCGATATTCTTATTCTAATAAACCCTGGGAATTGTATGTTATGCCTAACCAGCCAGGCGCGAAAGCCACCAAAATCACGGACTCTACAACCGATGCTTTTAAGGCTTATTCCTGGCGAGAGCCTGAGTTGGTGAAATTTGAAGCGAGCGATGGGGTGCTGGTGCCTGCTCGATTATATAAAGGCAAAAATGGAACAGCCAATCAGCCTGCAGTTATCTTCGTTCATGGCGCAGGCTATTTGCAAAACGTACATAAGTGGTGGAGTAGCTATTTTAGAGAATATATGTTTCACAACTTTTTGGCAGACCATGGCTATACCGTTTTGGATATAGATTATCGGGCGAGTAATGGCTATGGCAGAGATTGGCGTACAGCGATTTATCGCCACATGGGAGGAAAAGACCTGAGTGATCAAGTAGATGGTGCAAAATATTTAGTAGAATCCCTGGGTGTTGACAAAGATAAAATTGGCATTTATGGCGGCTCTTATGGCGGTTTTATTACTATTTTTGCGTTATTTAACCATAATGACGTCTTCAATTGTGGGGCGGCGCTGCGTTCTGTGACGGATTGGGCGCATTATAATCATGGCTACACGTCTAATATTTTAAACACACCGGCGGAAGATCCGATAGCTTTTGAGCAAAGTTCGCCTATTTATTTTGCTGAGAATTTTGATAAAGGAAAACTTCTGATGCTGCATGGAATGGTAGATACCAATGTACAATTTCAAGATGTAGTGCGCTTGTCCCAACGTTTGATTGAGTTGGGAAAAAAGAATTGGGATGTAGCGATTTTTCCAATGGAAGGGCATGGTTTTGTGGAGAGCAGCAGTTGGGCGGACGAGTATCGCCGGATATTTGAATTATTTGAAGAGCAATTGAGGTAGGGAAAATTCATGAGCTTTCTTCTTGCGAGAAATAAAATTACCTTCTTTGACAAATTGTGTGGAATAAAGTCGTTTAAAAGGACGAGCATTTTAAATGACTTTATTCCCCCAAAACACAATTTTTGTCGAAGAACCTAAAATTATAACTATATGCCAGCCTGGTTAGATGTATTTTTCGAAATCCTGAAATTTACGATCCCTGCTTTGATTATGTTTTGGGCGGTGCAAAATTTGTTTCAGCAATTTTTAGAGGGACAGCAGCGCCTTCGTTTGTTGGAAATTAAAAAAGGGCAGAAAAACTCAGCCTTGCCTTTGCGCCTCCAAGCCTATGAGCGATTGTCTCTATTTTGTGAACGGATTTCTGTCCCTAATTTGATCAGGCGATTAAAAACAGAAGGCATGCAGGCGGGTGCTTTGAGAATTGCTTTGATGATGGCTATTCAACAAGAATTTGAGCATAATGTCACCCAACAGGTCTATATTTCCGAGCAATTATGGGAAATTATTAAAATAGCCCGAACGGATTCTGTTAATCTGGTGAGTTTAGTGGCAGAGGGAGTTGACCCAAAAGCAGGTGCGGACGAGCTGGTTAAAGCTTTATTTAAAGTGCTAGAAGAAAGGGGAGAAGCCCCTCTGGACACAGCCCTTGCTGCCATCAGGAAAGAGGCGGGTTTGCTTTTTGGATAAACCGATTGCGAATGTCTAATGAATTAGACCCTGTTTGATTTATATGCATTAGCACACAGATCGCTTCCAATCAGTAGTTTGGAAAATACTCCATGCGAAAATTTTTAGTATGAAGTCTATTTATCTATTTTTTCACAAATTTGACAATCTTCACGGCTGTTTCCGTAGGATATTGTAAAAAATAAAGCCCGTCAGTCATATTTCCAATATCAATTTTTTGTTGCTGACCTCCTTCGGGTAAAAGAATGGTTTGTATAATTTTCCCTTGTAGGTCGTATAGTATTAGCAATTGGCTTTTCTTAAAACCTGCTGGATCATTAAAGAAAAGTTCATCGGAAGCAGGGTTGGGAAAAATCGAAATAGTAGAATTGCGGCTGCTTTCCAATAGTAAATTGACAAAGGCACTCTCTTTTTTAGCTATGGACATTTTATTAACCTTATCCAGCCTAAGAGGCTGATTATCAGCATTTATGCCAATTTTGAAATGGGCAGTTGTTCCCATAGTAGTAAAATAATGAGAATCGGAAAAATTCGACCAATTTCCATTTGAACACTCCTGCCTCACTTGATATTCGTAGTCCGTAGCTGGTAATAAATCGCTCAAATAGCGATAGTAGAGCGTTGAAATATCGCTTAACATCCAGTCGGTCGCCCCAACTGGTCGGTAGCGAAATTCATTTTGGGTGGTTCCCAAAGGTTGAGGAGTGTAAATGTAGGTATTATAAGCACCGATACTGCTGGTGAAAAGGCCATCTGCACTAACCGGCTCACAATTTTCCTCACCTGTATTATCTTCT
Organism: Saprospiraceae bacterium; assembly: GCA_965222705.1. Lineage (GTDB taxonomy): Bacteria > Bacteroidota > Bacteroidia > Chitinophagales > Saprospiraceae > JAFMDF01. Next base: position 205,278 of record CBDCUO010000032.1, read on the forward strand.
TCGTCTTCCACTGCATCGTCGTCCATAGCCATTCCAGTTGTTATAAAATAACCCGAACCTGAATAATTAGACCATTGCCCGCTTTTGCACTCGTGCTTTACTTGAAATTCATATTCTGTTCCTGCTTCCAGATCACTTAAATAGCGGTAATAGGCCGTTTCGCTGCTGCTAAGAGTCCATTCAGCAGCTCCAGTCGGTCGGTAGCGGAATTGATTCGCTACGGCTCCGTAGGGCTGTGGGGTATAAATATAGGTATTGTGATCTCCTGTGCTACTGGTGGTCAATTGACTGCCACTTATCGCCTGACAATTATTTTCGTCACTATCTGTTGGCCCACCATCTGGATTTTCTTCGCTATTAGCGGTTCCGGTTGTTTTAAAAGTAAGGGATTCGGAAAAAGGCGCAAAATTTCCACCACCACACTCATGGCTTACTTGAAATTCATACGTTGTTCCTACTTCTAAATCACTTAAATAACGGTAATGGTTGCTGGAAATATCTGTCAATACCCAATCAGAACTACCTACTGGCCGGTAGCGGAATTGATTGGGGCGGACTCCGTGCGGTTGGGTTGTATAAATGTAGGCGTTGTGATCACTGATGCTACTCGTGGATAGGTCGGATGCGAGGAGTGCTGCACAAGGTGAGCGACCAGAAGTCGTAAAACTTTGGATTTCGGAATAATTGGACCAATTACTTGGGCAGCATTTCCGGCGTGCCTGAAATTCGTAAGTGGTACCAGCGGTTAAATTTTGCAACAAATAGAAGTAGTCATAACTGGGGGCGGTTTCTACCCAGTCTGCCTCTCCTGCTTCCCTGTATCGAAAAGAAATTTCCTGATCGCCAGAAGGATAATAGACATTCAAGTAAGAGGCATTATTGTCAATACCATTTGCAAAGACACTTTCTGGGGTTTGACAGGCTTCTGCTGCCGGGAATAAATTATGCACAACATAGCGATCCCAATAATAAGTAATTGCCTGGTTTTCAGTTTGATCTGCACGAGGTGTCCATTGTGTACCGGTATCCAAAAACCAGCCATTATTATCGCCTCCCCAACCCCAGTTAAAATGAAAATATGCTGCTTCTTGCGTTTCTCCAAAGTCGAAATAGCCATAGCCATCAGCGACCCAGGTATGCCCAGCACCGTCCGAAGCCAAAACCGGTCAATAAATACCGGGCGGCCTAGGTCCAGATCATTTCTGGCCACCCAGGGGAAATCATTATAGGCATCATAAAACCAGTTGGCAGACTGATTCAAAACCAAAAAAATTAACATAGGCATCTCGTACATAGCTGGTATAAGTTTCTGTATAGGAAGTGCTGTAATGCGTAAAAACCGAAACACCCATATGATAAATTAACTCCGCCACATTCGCATTATAGTCCGTCAATTCATCGGGCATATTGTCCCAATTATAGACCGTATTGCAAAAATCGCCCGACAAAGTGCCATAAGTCGGATCTACATAACTATTAAAACCATTGCCATTGGGCGGATAATTGTGATATTTGATCAATTGAGCCATTGCCACCGGTGTACAACCGCAATAAGTTCGGCCGTCCGGCCCGTCAGTAGCAGAATTGGCATCTGCAGGGCATTGAGCATTATAATAAGTACCTTGATTCCATTTTGTGGTCGTTAAAGGAGCGACGACGACGGCGTTTCGGGGAGATGCTTCATTTTCTGTATGGCTAAGATTTTGCCAGGCTGTTTGAATGCTCGTAGTCGCTGATAGTTTATTGGCTCTGGAGTATTCGATTCTCTGTTCGTGGACGGAGAGCGTTCCCCAGAGTCCGATATTTTTTTCGGCTGCATCGAAATCAATGACACTTTCGTCGGAAAAAGCCAGTATAGGATTATAATTATCTTCTGCGGAAATAATCACAAAACCTTTTGGCGAGAAGTTAAAAATATAATAATTATTTTGACCATTCTGTGCTTTGGTAAAATGGTTTACTACGCGTGGGTTTGTGTTTCTAGCATTGGGTGCATGCTGAATAAAAGCCTTTTTAGCCCAATCGTTCTGCTAGTTCGATAGGCACTTCATTGGCGAAAAGATCTACTAATCCCAGCAAAAAAGCCAGAGATAAAAAGAGAGCGGTAATTTTCTTTTGCATCAACAGGAGGTTTAAAATTTACGTGTCTGATAATGTTGGAACTTCAAATATAATTATTTTGAAATGTTTGCTTATGTCTATTAGACTATTTTAAAAGATTTTTGACACAAAAATATTTTTTGAATAAAAAATTTATTTAGTTATTAATTAATTGAATGTCAATCTATACCGCTCTTGTTTTTTATTTGGAAAGAAAACCCTAATGGGTTCAATTAACTTGCATATTGTCTGAAAACCAATGCTTTATTTATGGCGAACCATTGATTGTTTTGTACTTATAACTCGATTTTTTCATAGAAAAAACGACATGTTTCCAGACTAGATCATAATTCTTTAAAACCTTGTCATATTCCTTTATTTTAGACATGCTCAGTTTTTGAGCAATTCGCTGCGAAGGGATATTTTTGATGTAGGTGTGAATAAAAATTTCTTCCAGGTTTAATTGCCGAAAGCCATAATCCAAAATGGCTTTTGCTGCTTCTGTACAATAGCCCTTATTCCAATAATTTTTGTGGAGGTGGTAGCCAATTTCTGGCACTTTTTCACCGTCAATGTCTTGATAGCTAATGCCACATTGCCCGATGAAAGTGCCAGATGTCTTTAACTCCAGGGCCCATAATCCAAAATTATTTACTTCATAACTGGATTGGCTTCGCTTAATCCAATTTTTGGTTTCTTCCAGGCTATATGGACGGGGATAAAAAGCCATATTGCCCCGATTTCCCAAAATGGTATAGAGAGCAGAGCTATCGGATAGTTGTAATTCTCTTAGCTGAAGTCGTTGAGTTTGAAGAAAATAAGTCACTAAGTATTTAACAATGCTTTCCGGTGGTTTTAAAATAGAAAAAACATAGACATTTTTTGGTATTTCTAAAGTTGCCAGTTGACTATTCAATAATTTGGAAGACATATAATGTCCCGCTCGTTGGTCTATTCTCTTTTTGATGACTTCAAAAGACCCTTCTAAAAAAACGATTTGCAAGGGTTGAGACATCAATGATTGAAGTGTTTTTCTGTAATTTTCTTTCAATGCAGAGCAGGCCAAAACAAAAACCTGTTTTTTCTCTTTTAGCCATTTCTTCAGCCAGTCTTTTCAACCAAGGGAGGCGATCGGCGTCATTCAAAGCCTGCCCATTTCTCATTTTGGCAATATTAGCGACTGAATGAAAGTCATCTGCCTCAATCAAGGGAATATTTAAAACTTTGCTCAAAGTGCTAGCGACGGTTGTTTTGCCCGAGCCAGACACGCCCATAATTAAAAAACATCTGGACATAATTATTTTCATAAAAGTAGGAAATAGGGAGGCCAAGATAAACATATTACGGTTGGCACTCGCTTTAAAAAAATGCTATCTTCGCACTTTCTTTTGATAACCTTGTTTTTTGTTGAATACAAAGTGCAAAATGCGAGTATCCAAACCATGAAATTAGCCACCAGATACAATCCACAAGACACTGAGGATAAATGGTACCAACACTGGATGGACAATCATTATTTTCATTCGGAACCCAATGAGAAAGAGCCATTTACAATCGTTATTCCTCCTCCAAATGTAACCGGAGTTCTCCATATGGGGCATATGTTAGATAATACCATTCAAGATATTTTAATTAGAAAAGCAAGAATGGATGGCAAGAATGCCTGTTGGGTGCCGGGCACCGATCATGCTTCTATTGCAACGGAAGCGAAGGTGGTCAAAATGCTGCGAGAAAAAGGCATTAAAAAAGGGGATCTCACGCGAGAAGCATTTTTAAAATATGCTTGGGAATGGACCCATAAATATGGGGGGATTATTCTAAAACAGTTGCGAAAACTAGGTGCTTCCTGTGATTGGGATCGCACAGCCTTCACAATGGATGAGGTGCGCTCCAAACAGGTAATTCGCGTTTTTGTGGACCTGTATAACAAGGGAAAATTATATCGAGGACTGCGAATGGTCAATTGGGATCCCGAAGCCCAAACGGTTTTATCCAATGAAGAAGTGATTCACCATGAAGAACAATCTCAATTATATTATGTGCGCTATCGGGTGGAGGGTACGGACGAATGGTTGACCATAGCTACGCAGCGCCCCGAAACGATTATGGGCGATACGGCGGTGGCGGTACATCCAGAGGATGAAAGATATGCCCACCTCAGAGGTAAAAAGGCAATCATCCCTTTAGTAAACAGACCGGTTCCAATTATTTTTGATGACTATGTGGACAAGGAATTTGGAACAGGAGCTTTGAAGGTTACGCCCGCTCATGACCCCAATGATTATGAAATTGGATTACGGCATAACCTGGAAGTCATTGATACGATCAATCTGGACGGGACTTTGAATGAAAAAGCACAGGTCTTGGTAGGCGAAGACCGTTTTGAAGCCAGAAAACAAATGCGAAAATTGCTGGAAGCTGCTGGCAATTTTGTCAAACTAGAACATTACACAACCAGCGTTGGCCGATCAGAAAGAACCGATGCCATTGTCGAACCCAAGTTGTCGCTGCAATGGTATGTGGATATGAAAAAATTAGCTGGGCCAGCTTTGAAAGCGGTTATGACGGATGAAATAGAATTTTTTCCTAAAAAATATAAAAACACTTATCGCCATTGGATGGAAAACATCCGCGATTGGTGCATTTCTCGTCAATTATGGTGGGGACATCGCATTCCAGCTTGGTATTATGGAGAAGAAACTTTTGTCGCTGAAACAGCAGCAGCAGCACTGAGACTGGCACAAAAAAAATTGGGTGACTCTATCACTTTAGCAGATTTAAAGCAGGATGAAGACGTGCTGGACACTTGGGCATCCAGTTGGTTGTGGCCATTTAGTGTTTTTGACGGGATGGATGCCAATGAAGAAATAGATTACTACTACCCGACTAATGTATTAGTGACGGGCTGGGACATTATCTTCCTGTGGGTGGCACGAATGATTATGGCGGGTTATGAATGGAAGGGTACTTTTCCTTTCAAGCATGTTTACCTTCATGGTATGGTGCGGGATGAACAAGGACGCAAGATGAAAAAATCTTTGGGCAATTCGCCCGATGCACTAAAACTGATAGAAGATTTTGGAGCGGATGGGGTTCGTTTTGGTATGATGTCTTGTGCGCCGGCGGGTGGCGATTTGCTTTTTGATAAAAAACTATGCGAGCAGGGGCGAAATTTTTGTAATAAAATGTGGAATGCGCTGCGCCTGATAAAGGGCTGGGAGGTGGCAGAAAAAGCAGTAAGCGAAGACCTGATTTGGGTGAATCGTCTGGCGGGAGAATGGTTTGAACAAAAACTATCCGAGACTGTAGAAAGCCTAGAGAGCAATTTCAAAGAATACCGCTTGTCGGAGGTAGTGATGGATTTGTACAATTTTATGTGGGGAGATTTCTTTTCCTGGTATCTGGAAATGATAAAACCCCCTTATGGCTCGCCCATTGACCGTCCTACTTATAACCAGGCGATCGGGTTTTATGAACAATTAATGATTATTTTGCACCCAGTCATGCCCTTTGTGACGGAAGAAATTTGGCATCAATTACGAGAGAGAAAGCAGGGAGAAGATTGTATTATACAGCAATATCCCAAAGCAGGCTTGGTAGAAAAGCCTTTTTTGAAAAAAATGGAGACGGTTAAAGAAATCATCAGCAAGATTCGGGAAATTCGCCAAAAAAACAACCTGAAAAACTTTGATCCGCTTAAATTATTTGTCCGGGACATCAAAAGCGCGAAAGCCTTTTTTGAACAGAAAGGGGTAAAAGAATTGATTCAAAAAATGGCAGTTTTAGAAAGTTTGGAATTTACAAAAGAAGAACCTGCCAATACGGTTAGTTTTATCGCCGGAACGGGAAAAATATTATGTAGTAATCAACAAAACTATTGACCTGGTTGCAGAAAAAGAGCGCATTCAAAAGGAACTGGACTATGCCAAAGGCTTTCTCAATTCAGTATTGAAAAAGCTGGGCAATGAGCGATTTGTCAATAATGCGCCTACAGCCGTAGTGGAGAAAGAGCGAAAAAAACAGGCAGATGCGGAGGCGAAGATCGCCATTTTGGAGGAGAGCCTGGACAAATTGAACTAATCTATTCGGTCTTGACCGAAAACCTACTAATAAAATAATTTATAAAAAACAATGAAAGGAAACATCATTAAGATCCTTGAAAATGGAAAATTAAACGTTCCCAATGACCCAATTATCCCCTTTATCGAAGGAGATGGCATTGGACCTGACATTTGGGCTGCAGCCGTTAGAGTATTTGATGCGGCGGTAGAAAAGGCCTATGGCGGTGAGCGCAAAATCGTTTGGAAAGAGGTTTTATGTGGGCAAAAAGCTTTTGATACAACAGGGGAGTGGTTGCCACAAGAAACATTGGATAGTATTGAAAAATATTTGGTGGCTATTAAGGGACCTTTGACCACTCCTGTTGGGGGCGGTATTCGATCTTTGAACGTAGCCCTACGTCAAAAACTGGATTTATATGCTTGTGTGCGGCCAGTGCGGTATTTTCAGGGCGTTCCTTCTCCTGTGAAGCATCCCGAATACGTGGATATGGTCATTTTTAGAGAAAATACGGAAGATATTTATGCCGGAATCGAATACTTGCACGGAACGGAAGGGGCTAATAAGGTGAAAAAATTTCTAATGGAAGAAATGGGCGTCACCCAAATTCGCTTCCCCGAGACGGTTTCTTTAGGTATCAAACCGGTTTCTATAGAAGGAACGGAAAGACTGGTTAGGTCTGCTATTGAGTATGCTTTGGATAATGGTTTGCCCTCTTTGACGCTGGTACATAAGGGAAATATTATGAAATTCACCGAAGGCAAATTTAAAGAATGGGGCTATGACATTGCGGAGAGAGCGTACGGCGATAAAGTCTGGACCTGGAGGCAGTACGACCAAATTGCTGCAGACGAAGGAAAAGCGGCCGCTAATGAAGCACAAGAAAAAGCCCTTTCTAAAGGTGCTTTATTGGTCAAAGATGTGATTGCGGATGCTTTCTTACAGCAAATTTTGCTTCGGCCAAAAGAGTATTCCGTTATTGCGACCCTCAACCTAAATGGAGACTATATTTCCGATGCTTTGGCAGCAGAAGTAGGTGGAATTGGGATTGCGCCGGGAGCCAATATTAACTATATCAATGGCAAAGCCATTTTTGAAGCTACGCATGGGACGGCTCCAAAGTATGCTGGATTGGATAAAGTCAATCCCAGTTCTGTTATTTTATCCGGCGAAATGATGCTGCGCTACCTAGGCTGGAAAGAAGCTGCTAATTTGATTATAAAAGGGATAGAGGGGGCTATTTCCAGTAAGCGCGTGACCTATGATTTCGAGCGATTAATGGAAGGCGCAACCTTGTTGAAATGCTCTGAGTTTGGCACGGAGATTATTAAGAGTATGTGATAATAGTCTGCGAAGCTGCCGGACTTTGGCGACTTCGCAACTTCTTATCTTAAAATATAATTGATGGATATTGATGTTTAACTATCTACGATGCAAGGTTATCGGAATTGTTTATAGTGCGGTTCAAAATTATTTTTAATGTTTTTCTAATAACCTATTGCCTTTAAATTAAAGATAATTGAATATTGACTTCGGAAAGCTCAAAGTTACAACTTTGGGCATTTTTTTATCCGATAAATTGTTAAACCTTTGACCGAAATTCAAACCTTAAAAACGGCTGTGCTAATCCAACCAGATGAATTTGAAGCACATAACCATTGGTATCCAAAAGCCTTAAATGCCACTATTCACCCAATGATTAGCTTCTTTCTAAATTTAGAGAAGGAACGCATTATCACCCGATATTGTCATATGCACCCTACTGTAAATGCCAACAAGTTGAGGGAAATCCTAAATGGAAAAACCAAATACTTTCGCTGGGCAGGAGCAGATTTACTAAATGTAACTTCGGCTGGTGGGAAAAGACAGATGGTCGTCATTGAAAACAATTCTTGCCCTTCTGGTCAAAAGTCAATGCCTTTGGTAGATGACAATCAGGAACAGGGAAGCTATCGCTTGCTGATTGAACGAACTTTCAAACCTTATTTGAAGAATCTCCGCCATAAAATTAAAGGTGGCTTGGCTGTTGTCTATGACAAAAATCACATGGAAGCTTCTGGATATGCGGAAGTCATAGCTGACGTAATGAAAGAACCTATCTATTATGTCCCTTTTTATAAAGACGATACTGACCCCCCTGTCCGATTTGAAGGACGGCATTATGCAGGTGCGTCAAGAAGACGGAACATTTATGCCTATCCGTGCTGCATTTAGGTACTTGACGCAAAAGCCGTGGAATAGATTGCCCTTACATTCCAAAACCCGTATTCTCAATCCCATAATTGCTTGTTTAGCTGGTGGTCGAAATAAAATGGTAGCCGCCAAAGCCTATGATATTTTTAATACGGAATTACAACCACATGGATTGAAAATCAATACCCCTGAAACGATTTGGGATGTTCGGAAAAATGAAGTACCTCTTTGGGTTAAAAAGATGGGTGGACACGCAGTTATAAAAGTGCCTTATAGCAATGCAGGACAGGGGGTTTATACTATT
>CBDCUO010000033.1:0-31206 GCA_965222705.1 Saprospiraceae bacterium
TTTTTGTTCAACAAAAAGATATTTTTTTTAAAAATAAGGATTTTAAAATTTTTTTAAAAAATAATCAATACTGGCTAAAACCCTATGCTTTTTTTTGCGTCTTGCGAGACCGGCATGGAACGGCCGATTTTAGTCAATGGGGCGAAGATTGCTCTTTTTCCAATACTCGTTTGCAAAAAGCAACTACCGCCAAAAGCACAGATTTTGAACAAATTGCTTTCTACTATTATCTGCAATATCAGTTGGATCGCCAATTGTTGGAAGCCGCTAATTATGCTCGCAAAAATAAAGTCATCTTAAAAGGGGATATTCCTATTGGGATTTATCGGTATAGCGTTGATGCCTGGACACAGCCCCATCTATATAATATAGACAGCCAGTCGGGGGCACCGCCGGATCCTTTTTCTGACTTAGGACAAAATTGGGGTTTTCCCACTTATAACTGGTCAGAAATGGCAAAAGACGGTTTTCTGTGGTGGCAAAACCGCTTAAAAACGCTCTCTCGTTATTTTGATGCCTTTCGCATTGACCACATTCTAGGCTTTTTCCGAATCTGGCAAATTCCCTATTCCCAAATAGAAGGACTAATGGGTTATTTCAACCCCGCTATTCCGGTTCCTGTTAATGAATTTGTAGAACGGGGCATTCCATTTGATTATGACCGCTTTTGCAATCCCTATATTACGGATGAATTACTTATTGAAATTTTTGGAAAAGCAGCCACTTATGTAGAAAAAACTTTTCTCGAAAAACTAGCTTCTGGCCGATGGCAATTTAAAGAAGCATTTAATACCCAAAGAAAAGTGGCAACTTTTTTCAAAAAAAAACAACCCAAAGGCAAGGCTTATTTAAAACCTCTAATTTTTAAGTTGCACAGCAATATTCTGTTTATCAGCCCGCCCGATTCCAATGGACAGTTTTTTCACCCGCGCATTGATTTTCAAAAAACGGTTTCTTTTCAGCAGTTGGATATTTATTTACAGCATCAATTGAATGAGTTGTATTATGATTATTTTTATCGTCGGCAAGAAGATTTTTGGAAGGCACAAGCAATGACCAAATTGCCTGCTATAAAACAGGCAACCAAAATGCTTATCTGTGGGGAGGATTTGGGTATGATCCCCGACTGCGTTCCTCAAGTCATGCAGGAATTAGACTTGCTTACTTTAGAAATCCAGCGAATGTCCAAAAATCCACACACGGAATTTTTACAAGAAGCAGACATTCCCTACCTCTCCGTTTGTAGCCCTTCTACTCACGATATGTCACCCATACGGGCCTGGTGGGAAGAAAGCGAGCCGGACCAAATTCAACGTTTTTACGAACAGGAGTTATTTTTGAAAGGAAAAGCACCTAAAATTTGCAAAGCGAATATTGTGGAAAAAATTATTTTAAAGCACCTTCATTGGCCAAGCATGTGGGCGATCTTTCCAATCCAGGATCTGCTGGGACTGAGCAATACTCTAAAACGACCAAATCCTCTAGAGGAGCGGATAAATATTCCTGCTAACTCGCAGCATTATTGGCGCTATCGGCTGCACCTGAATCTAGAAGATTTGATTCAGAAAGAAGCTTTTAATGAGCGTATTTCCAAATTATTACAATCGGCTAATCGGTAAAGTTCACACAATCTACCCGTGCTAAATTATTAGATAAACAAATCCAGTTATCTCCCTGATTTTCAGATAAATATACATTTCCTGTTGTCGTGCCAAAAGCCAGCAGGTTTTCATTAATTGCGAGCGCATGTCGGAAAACAATATCAAAACAATTTTCGGTAGGCAAGCCTTTGTTCAAATTTTGCCAAGTCTTTCCACCATCCTCCGTTCGACAGACCGTTAAGGCTTGATTAGGAGCAACTCGAAGCGTGTCACTAATAGCCGGAACGACCCAGGCTCGATTTGAATTTTCAGGATCAATAGCTAAAGCAAAACCATAATTAGCGATTCCTTGTTTATCACTTACATCTGCCCAATTTTGCCCAGCATCAGGGCTTCTGAAAATCCCGCAGTGGTTTTGTTGCCAAAGTACGTCAGGCTGTGCCTGACAGGCCAGTAGCAAATGCGGATCATGCCCTATTTCCGCCGCCGGATCGGGCAAATAAGCAGCAACCAAACCTTTATTTCTAGGTTGCCAACTATTCCCTCCGTTCTTGGTTTCAAAAACACCGGCACAGCTTACGGCAATATAGATATGGTTGTTATCTCTAGGATCAATGACAATGGAATGGATATAAGGGGCATTTCGGCCAGTGCCAAACCATTGTTTTGGATTCATCCGGCTCGGGTGCTGCCAAAGGCTTTCCACCAATTCAAAATGTTGTCCATAATCATTGCTCAAAAACAACCCCCCGGGTTCTGTCCCCACCCACAGGCGATTTGGACATTGCTGTCCACCATTTTTGATGGCCCATATTTTTTTCAAGATAGCAGGTTTTCCGGATGAAAGTAAGGCAGTTAATGGATATTTTGGCGGAAGATTGGTTTGCCAGGTCTTTCCTTTGTTTTTAGAAAAATGCAATTTTTGCCCCCAATGATGGTGGGCAATGCCTACCCACCAGATATTGTTTATTCGGTCTATGTGGATAACCGAAACAGGCATTCCCAAAAAGTGTATTTGTTGGATTTGCCAAATTTTCCTCTTTTTTTCAAAAATCACTAGCCCTTTGCTCGTGCCTATCAGCAGTTTTTTGTTAGTCATTTACCCTCCTGATAGTGCTTGAAAAATCAATATTTCGTCGTTTTCTTGCAAAGCGTCCTGCAAAGTTTCCCGATCTTTAATTAATTCCCCCTGTATAAAAATATTCATATGCTGCCGCAGCGTGCCTCTTTCGTCCAAAATATAATCCATCATTCCAGGATATTTATTTCCAACTACCTTTAAAGCTTCCAAAACTGTATTCTCACAAACCTCCATTTCTTTCAAATCGGGAAAAAATTGTTTTAATGCCGAAGTAAACTTTATTTTTGCCATTTTAATAAATTTATTTGCTCCGGTCTGGCAAATAAATTTGCCGACTACGAATTTAGTTTTTTCCTAAAATTAAGACTATTTTTTTGCTATGAAAGAATTATTGCCGGTTATAAGCGATTGGACGAAGGAGAATCAACCCTTTGCTATTGCAACGGTTATCAAGACTTGGGGTTCTGCTCCTCGGCCGATGGGTGCTGCCCTAGTTGTTTCCAAAAATATGGAAATGGCGGGTTCGGTGAGTGGAGGCTGTATAGAAGGGGCCGTTATTAAAGCCGCAATGCCTTTGATTGAAAAGGGATTTGGAAAAATGCTGAATTTTGGCGTTACAGATGCAGAAGCCTGGGAGGTAGGTTTGAGTTGTGGTGGTAAGATAACTGTATTCATTGAGCGATTTTTAGCTTTTGACAAACATCCAGCAGAGCGAGAAGTCTGGAGGAAATTGCAAGAAAATTGGACCAATAATCAGCCCTGCATCTTGTTCACCCGATTACAAGAAGAGGAGGAAAGTCGGCATATTTTGGTTATGCCGGACCGCTCTGCACTTGGACGACAACTATCTACGTTTCTTATTGATGAAGGTATCAGGGCCTATAAAGAAAGAAAGCACCAAATTATTGAATGGGAGGGGCACAACTATTTCGCACAGGTTTTTCCTAGAAAAAGCCAGCTCCTCATTATTGGTGCAGCCCACATTACCGCTGATTTGGTACAATTGGGCAAATTACACGATTTTGAAACTATCGTCATTGACCCCAGAGGGATTTTTGCAAAAAAAACAAAATTTGCCAGCCCGCCAGACCAAATTATTGAAAAATACCCGTCGGAAGCCTTGCTTCATTATGACTTGGGTGCTTATACTTATGCAGTTGTTCTATCGCACGACCCCAAAATTGACGATAATGCCCTACATATTTTACTGCGATCGGATATAGCCTATATCGGTGCTTTGGGGAGTCGAAAAACACAGGCTAAAAGGGTAGCGAGACTACAAAAAAGCAGGCTTTTCCGAACAGGAAATCAGCCGTATTCATTCGCCAGTAGGCCTGGCTATTAAGGCCAAAACGCCCAAAGAAATCGCTCTAAGTATTATGGCAGAAATTATTCAAGTAAAAAATGCCTTTTTCTAGGGCAAGGCGGATTTATGGAGCAGGGTTGGGAATTTCTTTATGAACAGTTTCTATTTCTTTTATCAAGTCTTTGGAAATTTCTACATTAATGCTGCCAATGTTTTCTTTTAGTTGCTCCATAGACGTTGCGCCGATAATATTGCTGGTCACAAACGGACGAGAAGTAACGAAAGCCAACGATAACTGTGCTAAAGATAACCCATGATTTTCCGCAATTTCCAGGTATTTGGCGGTTGCTCTTTTGGATAATTCTCCACTATAACGATTATAACCATTGAATTGATTGATCCTGTTTTCAGGCTTATCCAGCCCTTTATGGTATTTGCCGGAAAGCATTCCAAAGCCCATTGGAGAATAAGCTAATAGCCCTGCCTTTTCCCGAATAGATATTTCTGCAAGACCAATCTCATAGGTGCGATTTAGTAAATTATAGGGGTTTTGAACACTGGCCACTCTGGGCAAATTATGCTTTTCAGCCAATTTTAAAAAGTGTATTAAGCCCCAGGGAGTTTCATTGGAAATGCCAAAGTGACGGATTTTTCCTTGTTGGATTAGGTTTTGCATTGCTTCGAGGATTTCCAGAAAATTATCCTCCCAGGGATCGCTTGGTGAGTGTTTGTACTCTTTTCTGCCAAAAAAATTGGTTCTTCGCTCCGGCCAATGTAGTTGATATACATCCACATAATCCGTTTGCAAGCGATTTAGACTATTTTCAATAGCCGTATAAATAGAAGCCTTTTTAAAATCAAGAGGGTTTCTAATCCAGGTAATGCCGGGAAAAGGCCCGACAATCTTAGTTGCTAAAATAACTTGGTCTCTTTTGCCTGTTTTTTTAAACCAGTTTCCGATAATGTGCTCTGTACTGCCGTAGGTTTCTTTTCTGCTTGGAATAGAATACATTTCAGCTGTATCCCAAAAATTAATACCTTGATCGAGTGCATAATCCATTTGTTCGTGGCCTTCTGCCTCCGTATTTTGTTGCCCCCAGGTCATTGTCCCTAGGCAAATTTTGCTTACCTTCAGATTGGTGTCGCCAAGTGTGGTATATTTCATATCCATTTCTTTTAGAAAATCAGATGTTGTTGCTTAAAGCAAGGCTGCCGCAAAAATAGAAATAAGCAGAACATATCCTAGTTTAAAAGCAGATCTAAAAATGACTGGTAGCTTTTTAGATAGAGTAGAATACCCAGATTTTTAAGAGAGGAGGGAAAAAGGCCTTCAAGGCCTTGTACTAGGAGTGCGATGAAACGGAATTTTTGTCAATCAAACCGCCATATAGCAATACGGCTAAGATCTGTTGTGCGAAGGTACAAAATCGAATTTTTGAGCATCTTTGACCACTAACCTATTTTCCATGGTTAGGCATCAATTTTTCAATTTAAATTTCACGACATAGCTTCCTTTTGAATTTTTGGGTTCCCAGCTAGGTCCTTCTCTTAATAGCTGGATGGCTTCTTTTTCAAACCCAAAATCTTCGTTTCCCAGTGTTTGGAAATCGGAAAGCATACCATCTTCATTGATAAAAAACCGCACTTCTACCTCTGCTTCAAGTCCCTCTTTATTAGCTTCTATTGGATAGCGAAGATTATTTTTCAAATATCGTTCAAATTTCGAGAATCCGCCCTTAGGGCGCGCAAGCGAAGGCTTTCTCGTATCCTTTTCTATGTCAGGAAAGCCCGAAATAGAAGGGCTGGACCGGCTAACCAAGATAATATTCAGTGCCTTTGCATATTTGTTTATCGCAATCCAACGGTTGTAATAACCAGCTTTAGAAATTCTCAAATAATCAACCATCGTGTCTGTCTGCAACTGGAACGAACCGTCAAAATTTGTATGCGTCCACACCTGGGTATCAGAGGCCCGAATCATGGCGCCCTCTACTGCTTGTTCATGTTGGTCTCTAACCTGTCCGCTATAAGTAATAGCGACTGGTTCATTTTGAATAATATTAATGAGTTCAGGACTTCTTCTGGCTTTTGTGCTAGAAACGTCCATTTTTGTTGCGGGATCACGTTCTGTAAGAGTCGAAACAAAGGAGCTTTCATCAAAAATAATGGATTCTGCTCTGGTAGTATCCGCATTTAGAGCTGCCTCTTCGTCAATTGGATTGCTGCTTTCTCTTTTAATGGATTCAGAGATAGTAGCAACAGGTTCATTGGGGAGTATTTCGGGTTGGATGGTATTCTTTTCGGGCAGTATTAGGGGGGGCTTCTCCACCTTTTGTTTTTTAAGATGTGGGGGAGCAACAGTTGGCTCGTTGGCTGGTTGGCTTTCCTTTACGCTCGGTTTAACTTCTTCTTCTACCTTTTCTTCCTTGGCATACTCGGCTGGTGAATTGTCCAGGGTAATGCGCTCGGTAAGCGCATCTTTGGGGACTATTTCTCCTTGAAGCCAAAAAAAAGTACCGATCAGTCCAATAAAAATGGCTGCTGCAGCCACTCTGGTTATATAAAAAACAAGTCCTCTGCTTGGCCTGATTCTATCAGTCAAGCGACTATTTAAACGCGCAATTTGCCTAGCATGCTCTTTTTCGGGAAAAACCTCATAGCCTTCCATAGCATCGGCTGCAAAAGCATCCTTTTTGACAACTTGTCGAAGTTTTTGTTCTTCTTTCCAGGTTGTCTCCCCGCTAAGCCATTTTTTTAACAACTTCATCGTTAGTGGTTGACTGATTTTTGTTTTTGTTCTATACAAATTTTCAAATTTCTTCGTCCATTTTGAATATAAGAGCGAATTTTCCCCACTTCCTGATTTTTCAATTGGGCGATTTCTTTATAAGATTTTCCTTGATAATAAAACAATTCTATGCAACTTTTTTGTTCCTCCACTAATTGCTCCAGACATTTATCCAATATTTCTAGTAGTCCATTTTTAGGGTCCTCTATAAAAGGATGCAATATGGTTGCCGATTGCATAAACTCAGAGTCATAATTTAGGCTTGAATGCTTTCCTTTTTTACGCAATATTTCTAGACAATGGTTTTTTACTACTACGTGCAGCCAAGGCTTAAACTGCTGAATATCAAAATGTTGTAACTTTTTTGTCAACTTTTCAAAAATAGCCATGAAAGCATCTTCGGCTTCTGTTTCATTTTTTAAAATTTTTAAACAAACCCCGTAAACCAATTCTGTATAACGCTCATACAAAATACCTAAATACCTTAATTGTCCGCTTTTTTGGTAGCGACTGACCAATTCTGAATCGGACAAACTAGAAGGTTTTTTTTGAAAAATTTTAAGCATACAAGTATTGATCGTAATAGCTAAAGTGATCGCATAAAAAAGCACCCTTGTCAAAGACAGCATAAATGCTTACACGCAAAGTAGGCTCCTTACTAAACTCAACAATTGGAGGATTTTTCTCATTTTTGTTGTTCTTCAACAAAATAAAAAAAAAATACGGTTTAAAGCGTATAGATTGATAGAATTACTAGAATTTATGAGTGACTACATAAGCATCGGTTTTATCAAAAAACCCTACGGCATAAAAGGGCAATTAAAAATAAAAATTTTCGACCAATATCTGGAAGATTTGATGCGAGCAGAAGTGCTTTTTTTAGCTATAAATAGCCGAAAGATTCCCTTTTTTGTAGAGGCTGTTCAGATAGATCACCAATTGCTAATAAAATTTGAGGAACAGGATTCAAAGGAAGCCGTCAAGCGATTGGCTGGCAAAGAGATTTTCTTGCGAACTGTTGACTTAATACCAAATAAAGAGCGACAAATTCTGGCGAGAAATTTAGAATTTGCACCTTACATTGGGTATCTTTTGGAAGATTTGCAACTGGGAAAAATTGGGGTCATCGAAGATGTGCTTGAATATCCTCAACAAGAAGTAGCGACTGTAATTTATAAGGAAAAAGAAGTATTGATCCCTTTGAATGAGCATTTGGTGGTGCAAATTGATAAAAAAGCGCAGAAAATCCTACTGGATTTGCCGGAAGGGCTACTTGAATTGAGCTAATAAAAAAGGCCAATAAACTTTCGTTTACTGACCATCCCTAAAATCTGATAACAAGCGTAAGATAGTAAAAAATTCATATATTGAAAAAAAAACTTAAAAAATCTACCCTTTTTTTAAAAATTGGTCCAGCGTACAAAAGCTTCAATGGCTTCATAGTCTGCTAGCCCTAGGGCGTTATAGATGGCGGCGGTTTCTTTATTTCTATCCTCTGCTCGCTGCCAAAATTCTCTAACATCGGAGCCTGGAAAAGGCGGTTTGTCCTTCTGAGATTGGTGCATAAAAATAGCCCTCCGTTTTTTCATTAATTCTTCCGGGCTGAGGGGAACCGCCATTTGAATTTCGTGGATGCTCCATTCGTGCCAGGCTCCTCGATAGAGCCACAACCAGCAATCTTTCATCCATTTTTCTTTCTTTAATGCAGCGAAAGCCTGAAAAATAGCATCCAAACAGACCCGATGGGTTCCATGCGGATCTGCTAAATCTCCAGCCGCATATACTTGATGGGGCTGAATAGCCCTGATTAAATCAACGACTAGTCGCACATCTTCTTTACTGATCGGTTTTTTTCTAGTTCTGCCGGTTTCGTAAAAAGGCATGTCCATAAAATGGATTTGCTTATCGGGCAAGCCGCAAAAACGAGCACCTGCCCGGGCTTCTCCGCGCCTGACTAGGCTTTTAATCAAGCGCACGTCGCTTGAATCTGATTGTCCTTGTCCTTTATTTTTTAAAAATTGTTCTACTTTATTTAGGTGTTCCAGTAATTTTTCTTCTTTTAAACCTAAATGCTCTCCGAACTCTTTAAAAAATTCGATATACCTCAAGGCATCGTGGTCATGTACAGCAATATTACCGGAAGTTTGATAGGCTACATGTACTTCGTGCCCATGTTCCACCAACCGCAGAAAAGTACCGCCCATAGAAATTACATCATCATCGGGATGGGGGCTAAAAATAATGACCCGCTTTTTTGCCGGATTGGCTCTTTCTGGTCGAGTTGTATCATCAGCATTTGGTTTACCTCCGGGCCAACCAGTAATGGTGTGTTGTAAGCGATTGAAAATCTGAATATTCAGTTTGTAGGCAGATAAATATTCGACAACCAAGTCACTGAGTCCATTTTCATTATAATCTTCATCCGTCAATTTTAAAATTGGCTTGCCCACTTTTAAGGACAACCAGGTAACCGCCTTACAAGTCAAATCGTCATTCCAATCGCACAAGCCCACCAGCCAGGGCGTTTTTATGCGGGTTAGCTCATTGGCAGCTTCTATGTCCAAAATGACTTTAACATTTGGATGTTTTTGCAAAAAGGAGGCTGGTATTGTCTCGCTAATTGGTCCCTCGATTGCTTTTTGTACAATTGGGGCTTTGTGCTGTCCCCATGCTAGTAAGAAAACAGTTTTAGCCTTTATTATGCTAGCAATTCCCATAGTAATAGCTCGATAAGGTACATACTCTTCGAGAATAAAATCCTTGATTGCATCTTGTCGGGTAAGTCCGTCCAATTTGACCAGTCGTGTCCTGGAGTTTTCCCAAGACCCTGGCTCATTGAATCCGATATGTCCAGTCCGACCAATGCCCAATACCTGAATATCAATGCCGCCTAAATCATCTATCTTTTTTTCATAGGCAGCACAATAAGCTTTTACATCCTCCATAGCAATGGTTCCGTCTGGTATATGGATATTCTCGGGTTTAATGTTTATGTGATCAAACAGATATTCCCTCATAAAACGCACGTAGCTTTGTTCTGCTCTTGGTTGCATGGGGTAGTATTCATCTAAGTTAAAAGTAATTACATTTTCGAAGCTCAGGCTTTCCTCTTTGTGCATCCGTACCAATTCATCATAAACCTTAATGGGAGAGGAGCCAGTTGCCAATCCCAGCACAATAGGTTCTCTTTCCTGTTGTTTTTGCCGAATAGCCAAAGCAATAGACCGGGCCACATGAATAGAGGCTTCGTTGGGATCTTTCCAAATTCGAGCTGGCAGTTTTTCAAAAGATTTGAACTGGTACTTTAAGACCTTCATTTATTTGGGTTTGATTCTTTGACGATAGGATTTTCGACAGACTATTCGCTCTATGGCGCGCAAGCGCAAAATCGCTAGAATTCTGCTTTTTAAAAAAGTATTTAAAAAAAATTTCACTATCATATACTTTTTTAGGAACAGCATTTTCAAATTGCGCAATTTGCGTAGTCTTTCTATAAAAATACAGTTTTTCAGTATTTTATAAACTTTCCTCACCTGTTATCTTTGCTTTTATAAGATGCAATAAGGATAAATATCAATAATCCATTGAGAAAACTATTGGATGTTACATCCCCCTGCCTTTTTCTTGCAGTTCCCCCTTTCTTATACAATTTACATTTTTAGAAAAAAAATTCAGCGCAACTTAAATTTCTCATCATTTTCTCCAAATCCTATTCGGCATAACTTACTGATTATTTACTTAAAAATAGAATTAATAATGCCAATAAGGAATTGGTAATGTGAAGAAAAATTAATTGACAACCTGTTTTAATTTTGGGAACGTCAACGATTAATACTACTGCTCAGTTGTTAATTTTTTTTAATTGCTGGACAATAAGCTTTAACGTTGCCGGGCCAAACACTTTTATCGGAAAAGCGGTGCATTTTCCGTAGAGACTATTCTTTAATTTTTTTAACCGGTAAACAAAATTTTTGTAATGAAAAGACAAACACTTTTGATGGCCATATTGTGCCTGTCCGTTGTATTTGCAATGGCTCAAAACAATAACGTAAACAACACACAAGAAGGCGATGGAACTCAGGTTGACATTGTCCAGCTAGGCAATGAAAATGACGTATTGAATACAGTCAGTGGAAACAATAATAATATCGGTTTTAGGCAAGAAGGCATTCAAAATGGTGCCGCCGTTACTTTCCAGGGAAGTAGCATCACTAGCACGACCCGACAAACGGCGGGTGACAGAAATAGTGCTACCCAGACAATCGTTGGAGATAATATTCAATCTGCTTTACTCCAAACAGGTAGCGATAATGTCACCAATCAAGCTGTTGACGGAAATGATAATATTACCAATATTGAATTGACTGGTAATTTGAACACCGTTATTCAGTCGCAAACTGGTTTGGCGAATAATGCATTCATTATCTCCCAAGGGGATAATAACCGAGTGACTTCTGACCAAACTGGGGACAACCAGGGAATTTTGATTGAGCAAGTAGGGAATGACAATACCTCGGTTTTATCGCAGGGATCTGTTTCTAACTTTATTGACGGAATTCAAACGGGTAATGCGAATACTATGACTGTTTTCCAAACTGGAGAAAACAACCTAGTCGGTAATGGTGGCAATAGAACTACCCAGGCTGGAGATGGCAACCAGTTGTCCGTCACCCAAGAGGGCAATTCGAATAGTGTTTTTACTACCTCTATTGGGAATAATAATGCTGCCTCTTTAAATCAGATTAGCAATGGAAATAACATTATTTCTAATGTGACGGGAAATAACAACGTCACGAATGTTACTCAATCAAGTAATAACTAATTTGTTTGGTTGAATTCTCTTCTCCGTACAGATGCTTTGGGCTTTAGCCTATTACTTTGCTTACCTTTTTCCTAAAGCATCTATAGAGTAAGCGAAGCAGCCAATCAAATTGAGTTGTAGCGTTTGTTCGCAAACGTTTTTTATATAGTTTCAAATTTAGAGGGGAGCTTTCCCGGCTTCCCTCATTTTTGAAACGAAAGCGTCAACTTGATAGCGTCAATGAAAAATCGAATTTTTCTGATCGTGCTTATCAGTTCTTTGATAACTAGTTGGTCAAGTGCCCAACAACTTTCTTTGGAAGATTTACTGTTGGAGCCTAGTGCCTTGTTGCAGGGAGAATTACAAGCAGGTGGAAATTCGGTTTTTCAAAAAATAGAAGGAACTGAAAACACCTTGAACCTAAAGCAATTGCAACAAGGTGGCTTTGAATTAAATTTGATAAGAACTTTACAGATAGGAGATCGAAATGCTGCGTTTTTAGAGCAAGTAGGCACAGGAAACCAGATTATTTTGATCCAAAACGGAAATGGAAACCTATACACATTGCTCCAAGAAGGTATAAATAATAGTTCCATTGTTATTCAAAATGGAAATGATAATTCTATTACTCAAAAATTAACCGATGCCAATAATGTTTATACCGAATTTGTGCAAAATGGAAATGGAAATGAAATTATACACATGATTGAGGGCTTTTCAAGCCAATCCTTTATTATTCATCAAAATGGAGATGGCATGAAAGCTACAGTCGTACAATCGAATAATTAATTCAGGTTACAAACAAGCACTCTGTAGTTTTTATTGCAACTTGAAATAAATGACCCTTTGGATGATCGAGTTATCTGATGTTTTTAATCAGATAACTCTGTCGTCTAAGTTAGGATAAACGAAGAAAATTAATCTCAATGTTCCTTATTGTTACCATGCTAAAAAAATGCCTGAAATATCTAATCGGGATGAGTATGCTACTAGCCAATTTTGGTTTTACCTTCCCATGTTCTCCTTGCACAAACTTAACTTCAGACAACAAAAAGCAAATAGGACATATAGTAGCCTATAAGCTACGCCAACTTCCCTCCTGTGAGAATCAACTTTTTCCCTTTTTTAGTAACTCCCAGCACCCAGATACCTCAAAAAAAAAACAACGATAATAGCTCCGAACGAAGGTTCGGAAATTGTACAAGTGAAGGGAACAACTTCAATTGAAATCGACGCTTTATTATTAGATGCTACTTTTAGCCCGGGTGGGTACGATTTTTACGTCTTGTTTTCACAAAATTGGGCCCCTCCGGCGGCATCTGATTATCAAATCGTGATTAAAGAATATCCTGGGAAAGGGGTCAATATCATTTTGGCAATTGAATTAAATAAGGTGCAACTGGTATATCGGCGACTGCGGCCAACTTATCAGAATTTAAATTGGTTAGCTACGGCGGCGGCCAATTATCTAAGCAATTACCTTGCTCAAGGCAATCATTTGCTAGGCATAGATGCCAATGGAAATTTGATAGACCCTAAAAAAACAGATGCAACCAAGCGAATCAAGACCCCTTTTGATATTTATTAGTTGGTTAAAATCAACAAATTTACCTTCTTTGACAAATTGTGTGGAATAAAGCCATTTTTGTTAAAGAGTTCAAATTATAAAGAGCTACCTCCCAACCTCCCCTGCTTACCCTTAGCTCAATTCCCCCGATTGAACACCTCCCAGCTAAGGGAAGCCAGGCCGGATTTTTAATTGTAAAGAAGATAATTTTTATTCATTATGAACAAGCTCCAACCATTATGGGTGGTGTTGATTTTTCTCAGTGTGGGCGTTTGGGGAGAAGCTACTGCTCAGCAACTCGTCTATAAACCCGTCAACCCCGCATTCGGCGGAGATACCTTCAACTATAGCTGGTTGTTAAGTTCTGCACAAGGGCAAGACATTACGGTTGACCCTAGAGAGCAACAGAATTCTGCTTTTACTAAAGCTACCAGTATCGAAACCTTTCAGCAGTCACTCAACAGTCAGTTGCTCAGTCAATTATCCAGGTCTTTGGTCACTAGCCAATTTAGTGAAGACGGACTAGATGATGGCATCTATAATATTGGAAGCCTGGAAGTCAATGTCAATACGATCGCCGATGGGGTTTCGATTACTGTATTAGACACCACGACGGGAGAACAAACACAGGTAATTATCCCCTTTTTTTAAAAAATAAAACCCCTTTTTGACCAGTATAGCGGTCAGAAAGAAGGGCTGTTTTAATTCAGTTCTTTGAAAATTCTGTGATTTTTAGTTCTACTGGATCACAAAATTTATCAAAGAGGAAATTTTTTGAAGCTATAATAAAAACAACATGGCCAAATTACCACTTACAAACTGGTTGGGCCTGATAGCGATGTTATGTGTTCTGCAAAGTTGTGGAACCTTAATGCAACAACCGGTGCAATCGGAACGCGCCAGAATTGGCGAAGATACGCAGACCGCCATTGAGTTAAAAAACTTGCCGCCACCTAAGGAAAAAATCGTGGCAGCGGTTTATCAATTTCGGGACCAAACTGGGCAGTACAAAGACGGCGGGGGATTCTCCACAGCAGTAACACAGGGAGGAACGAATATTTTATTAAAAGCCTTAAAAGACTCGGGCTGGTTTGTCCCTATAGAACGAGAAAATGTCAATAACCTTTTGAATGAGCGAAAGATCGTAAGAAATACCCGAGCTCAATTTAATGTCCAGCAAAACCTTAAACCACTTTTATACGCCAGCATTCTCTTGGAAGGAGGGATTGTTTCGTATGATCAAAATGTGATTACCGGAGGGGTTGGCTTGCGCTATTTTGGTGCAGGCGGCTCAGAGCAATACCGACAAGATCGTGTGACCGTTTATTTGCGGGCAATCTCTGTACAAACAGGAGAAGTTTTAAAAGTAATTTATACTTCTAAAACTATTTTATCGCAAGCAGTGGATGCCGGTTTATTCCGCTTTGTTTCCTTTAGAAGATTGCTGGAAGCAGAAACGGGATTTACCTATAATGAGCCTACACAAATTGCTGTTACTGAGGCCATTAACAAAGCTGTTCAAGGACTCATATTAGAGGGAGTGGAAGATAAGTTATGGAGCTTTTCCGAAGGAAGATTTGCAGCAGATGAGCAAGTTCGGGCTTATAAAAAAGAAAAAAAGGAGGCCCCGCATATAGATTTACTGGGCAAAAAACTGGATAATAGACGGACCCAATACTCCATAGGAATAAGTACAGCAAGCCTCTTGTATTCTGGCGATTATCCCTTTCCAAAGCTTCGTACCGGTGCTGAGTTTAGTTTTAATTATGATTTAAAGCCTGCAATTGGTTTACATACCAATTTTGGAATAAGCAGCCTGGAGGCAGAGCAATCTTACTTTTCCAATGTTAGTTACTTAGAAGTCAACGGCATTTATCGCGCATTGCCCTATGACCTGTTCACGCCTTATGTCTTCGGAGGCTTTGGCCTCATCACAGAAAACAACCAACATCCGTTCGACTTTATAACCCGCACTTTTACAAAAGCTAATCTGGGTATTGGCGTAGAATTACTGCTGAATGATCGGCTAAGCGTCAGAGCATCAGTGGATTATAACACTATTCTGAGCGACAATATCGATCTGATAGAGCAAGGCCGTTATAATGATTTTTATTATCGGGGCAACGTTGGGATTAAATATTATTTCGGCAAAGAAGTGAAAGCAACGAGAAGGTTCAAGCACAAACGACCTTACGAAGACTAGTTTGGCAGAAAGTCGGGAAACAAAATTGGAAAAGCTTCACTTCTTGTTTCTCGGTTTTTGTTTAAGAAAAATTATTGAAAATGGGAATAAAAATCAATTGTCAAAAAATACTGTCTGTGTTGCTGATATTATTACTCTATGCTTGCCGGGAGGATACCATCCAGCCACAATTGTTTGGTTCAATGGTGGGTACAGTCATTAGAAATACAGATAATGTTTCGGTAGAAAATGCCATTATTTCCACCACTCCGCCTACCAGCTTATTGCTTACAGACAATTTTGGGCGCTTTTCCCTCAATGATATAGAACCAGGAACCTATACCATTCGGGCGGAGAAAGAAGGCTTTGTTTCTACCGTCGAATCGGTTACTGTATTTGCTCAGAAGACGGCCAATGTGATTATTAAGTTGGAGTCGGATAGCTTCGCCAATACCCCGCCCGCAGCACCGAGTCATCCGCTTCCTTCGGATGGTAGCCTGGACCAACCTGTGGATCTAACTCTAAGTTGGCAATCAAAAGATGACGATCGAAATGACCAACTGGTTTACGATATTATTGTGTGCAAAGGCAATCAGACCAATTGCGAAACGGTGATGTCTAACAGGGTCGAAAATTTTGTAGATTTAGAAGACTTGACACATAACACCACCTACTTCTGGCAAGTAATTGCCAAAGACGGTATTGCCAGCGTTTATAGCACCATCTGGAGTTTTAAAACAAAAGGATTTCCTCAACATCGCTTTGTTTATACTAAAAAAACAGGTGATAAATATGACATCTTTTCTTCCGATGGCAATGGGCAAGAAATTCAATTGACTTTTAATGCGGGTAGCAATTGGCGACCAAGAATTAGTCCCGATAGAAATAAAATTGCTTTTATCTCCAATGCCAGCATCGAGCCACATATTTTCCTGATGAACCGCGATGGCTCTAATCTCCAGCAATTAACCAGAGAAGTACCAATCAATGGCTTTAACAATTTTGAATTGGACTTTGCCTGGTCACCCGACGGCACCCGGGTGCTTTATATGAATAATGCCATGCTATACACGATCAACTTAGATGGTACGGGATTAAGAGCAATTGCGGAGGCTCCTTTAGGTTTTACTTTTTCAGAAGTAGATTGGACGGAGCAAGGCAACCAAATCGTGGCAAGAGTCACCGGTTCTACTCCTTATGAGTCAGATATTTTCATCCTCAATGAAAATGGAGATTATCTGCGTCAAATCTTTACGGATATTCCGGGTGGAACGGGCGGACTACAGTTTTCCATTGACGGTAGGTATGTCCTTTATACCCATGATGTATCCGGTTTTGAAACCGCCTCTGGCAGAATGTTAGATGTTCACATTTTCTTAAAAAGCTTAGAAAATAATGTCACTACTGACCTAACAAACCTAAGCTTTCCCGAAAAAGAGCCTGGGACGAATGACCTTGACCCTCGATTCTCTCCTGATGGCTCCAAAATTATTTTTGTCAATACTAATAATGACGGCATTTCGCCGAAACAAATTTTTACTATGAAACTGGACGGAAGTGATCGGGCAGTATTATTTGAAGACGGGCAAATGCCAGACTGGAAATAAAAGAGGAATGGAATTACACCACAAATATATGCTATGGGGGTTTGTCTGCTGGTTTCCCTTTTGCTTTCTAGGGGCCAATCCCGACACTACTATCGCCATTGAAAAACCAACCATAAGTGCCAATAATCCCATTTGTCAGGGGCTTACCCTTAAAATGGAAACCCCTTTTCAAAACGACGTAACTTTTCACTGGTATGATCCACAAGGGAATGAAATTTCCGTTGTTCCTATTGCGACTATTCCAAACATTGAACTAGAAATGGCAGGAAGATATAGTCTAAAAGCAGAAAAAGACGGTTGCTTTTCAGAGGCGGCCTTTATTGAAATTGAAGTAATTGTCAAGCCGGCTGCTCCGATTGTTTCTAATAATGGACCCCTTTGTGAAGGAGAAACCTTATTGCTGGAAGGACCAACGCTTTCCAACACAACCTATAAATGGATTGACCCTTTCGGCACTGTTATCTCCACAGAGGAAGATGTGCGCATTGAAAATATTCCCAAAGAACTATCGGGTGATTATTTTTTGGAGATTACCCAATTGGGTTGCCCCAGTCATTTAGGGGGTACAGACGTGGGAATTATCCCAATCAATGAACGGCCCGTTTTGGAAATAAATGCGCCCGTTTGCGAAGATGATACTTTAATTTTAAAAGGACCCCATATAGCAGGTGCGACCTATCGCTGGGAAGGCCCCAATGGCTTTCAATCTACTTTAGCCGATTCCTTGTTATTTCCCACTGCTAAAGCAAGTCAAAGTGGTTTGTATAGTCTGGTTTTGGAAGCAACTGGCTGTGCTAGTCCTAAGGGAACAGCAATGGTTGAAGTCTTTCCAAAAGTAACTGCCACCTTAACCGGAGGCGGCACCCTTTGCAGAGGGGAAAGCATAGCCTTAGAAATAAACTTGGAAGGCACGGCACCCTTTGAGTTTGTGTATGCGATTAATGAACAACCACAGGCAAAAGTAAAAACGGATAATTTTAAATACCAATTCGCTATACAGCCGGACTCTAGCGAAAGCTATACTTTACTGAATGTGTCTGACAAAAATGGCTGTGCTGCCGAAGCAAACGGGA
Organism: Saprospiraceae bacterium; assembly: GCA_965222705.1. Lineage (GTDB taxonomy): Bacteria > Bacteroidota > Bacteroidia > Chitinophagales > Saprospiraceae > JAFMDF01. The sequence goes on from CBDCUO010000033.1 coordinate 18,007, forward strand.
CGGCTGAAATAAAGGTCTTTTCCAGCCCTGCAATTAGCCTCCTTAGCGATACCCTTTGCGACGATATCAATGAAAACTATCATTTGCAAATTAAAATTGAAGACGGAACGCAACCTTTTGATTATCAAGGACTTAATGGAGAGTTGCAGGATAGTATTTTTACCAGTGATTTACTGCCAAATAATGAGCCTTACAGTTTTCAGGTGGTAGATGTCAATCGGTGCCAATCCCCAAAAATAGCCGGTAGTTATAGCTGTCCTTGCTCAACTAATGCTGGCACAGTAGATACAGTGCCCTTATTTATTTGCGGCACAGAAACAGCCAAAATTATCCATTTGAACAATGCAAGAATGGACGGAAATGATGCACTTCTTTTTGTGCTGCATGATTCTCCTACAAGTGCTTTGGGCAATATCTTAGCGATTGCTCCCAAGCCTGAATTTAAAAAAAACGATGATTTAAAAGATCATCAAACCTACTATGTTTCTCCCATTGCAGCCAACCGACAGGAAAATTTGATAGATTTCTCTGACCGATGCCTCTCTGTTAGTCCCGGAACACCCCTAACTTTCCTTCCGAGCCCTGAACAGCCAAGCATTTCCGGCGAGCAAACCGTCTGCCCAGGAGGAATTTTGGAATTAAATACCCAAAATTATTCCGGTAATGCGATTCAATATCATTGGGAAACCCCCGTAGAAACCATTACAACTTCGACCCCTCAATTACTCATCACTAATACCAGCGAAGAATATTCCGGCGATTTTCGAGTGACTGTAGAAAAAGATGCTTGCCGCTCTCCAGTTTCTGAAAACTATATCATTGACATAACGCTTCCCAGTGGACAGATAGATGCTGGACCAAACGCAACCTCCTGCGGGGTTCCTTATACTTTTTTAAATGCTAAAATGCCCGATTTAGGCTTTGGAAAATGGATGGCTCCTCCTGGGGTTTATATTGAAAACCCACTCCGAAATAATGCAAAAGCCAGTAGCTTACAAGCGGGTAAAAATACTTTTTATTGGACGCTTTCTACTGAGGAATGTCCCGATTTTGAACGGGATTCTGTTATTATTTTTTATCAGCCTACCGCAAGAGCGGTGTATGATGGCCTTACGTTAAAGCAAGACGAAACCTTTGTCGATTTTAATATTTCAAAAAATGATCTGACTCCCGATGACTACATGACCTGGATCGAGGTGACCACCGAACCACATGTAGGAACATTAGAAGATTTGGGGGAGGGTAATTTTTCTTACAAACGGACTTTCGGCTTTGAAGGGCTTACTTTTTTTAGGTATGCTTTGTGTTTTGAAACGGAGCAATGCCCTGTTCTATGTGATACTGGCGTTGTTGAAATTGATATAAAACTCGATCCTTTTGACCCAGGGGTCTATATTCCCGATGGCATCACCCCCAATGGGGATGGTGTCAATGATGTCCTGATTATTGAGGGGTTAGAACACCACGAAAATAATGAGTTGGTACTCTTTGATCGGTGGGGAAATATCGTATTCCAAGACAGCCCATACAAAAATAACTGGGACGGCACCCTAAACAATCAGCCACTACCAGAAGGAACTTATTATTATATTTTCAAAACGACAGTAGTGGATAAAAGAACATTAAAGGGACGAGTATATATCATCCGATAAAGGGTTTTCTCGAACACCTCCAAGGAAAATCCACAGGCTGGAGCCTATTGTGTAAATTCGCCAAATCCTTGTATAAACACCCAATTGGCAAAAAAGCATGAAACTATGAGGATCAATCATTTACTATCATTTTTTCTTTTAATAAATACCTTCCTTTCTGCCCAACCACTCCCCACTTTTACCAATTACAACAACAATTGGAGCCTGTTAAATCCGGCAGCAATTGCTCCCGATTTCCTGAATGATGATTATTTCCGCTTATCTGCTCAGGCAAGCTACCGACAACAATGGCTAGGTATTGAAGATGCTCCTAAAACCCAAACCTTGGCCTTTTCCTGGATGCCAGAAGATCATCCAATCATCATCGGGGGGCAATTGCTCAACGACCGTACTGGAGCCATTGGCCTGACAGGTGTTTATGGACAATTTGCCTATCGAGTAAAGTTGGATAGAAAACACTACCTTTCCCTGGGACTAAATGCAGGCCTAGTCCAGTATCGGATCAAAGTAACCGATATTCGATTTTTGGACAACAATGATATTTTGGCTTCGAAGGATGGCGTTCGCTTTTATCCTGACCTCGGTATTGGTCTTTTTTACCAGTTTGATGACTGGTTGTATGGCGGCCTATCTATCCCCCAAACATTTGGACTTACCCAGACCTATGAAGCGGAAAATCGAAAATACCAATTGATCCGTTCTCGACATTATTATGCACTAGTAGGAACTAATTGGTATTTAAATCGGGAAAAAACGAGTTTTTTGAGCTTTTCAAGTTGGGCGAAATACTTGCCAAATGTACCGTTCACAATGGATGTTAATGCAAAATATTATTTTCAAGAAGTCTTTTGGCTAGGGCTGGGAGCAGGAACTGCGAAAATAGCCCACTTAGAAGTTGGGGTGATTATTGGCAATGGACTAGGCTATCTGGATGGGCGTTTGCACATCGGATTCGGTTATGATTATGCCTTGCAAGCACAGGCCCAATTGCTAGGTAATACGATAGAGTTGACCATCAGATATAGCATAAATCCGCAATAAAATGTTACCTTTGGAATCATTTTATACGATTGGTCAACTTGCTCACGGGGATAGTCAAATGCACTTGAAACAATATATTCAGAGCCTACGCAATTTTAGAAAATTTCACCGATTTACCGGCTTATTGATCGCTTTCTTAGTGTTAATAAGTGCGCTAACAGGCATTTTATTGTCTTTGAAAAAAGAGGTGAATTTACTCCAACCGCCCACCCAAAAAGGAGAAAGCGGAACGCTCAATTCCTGGAAATCCTTGGAAGAACTTGCCTTTATCGCCAATGAGTCTTTTTATAAAATGCATCCAGACCAGCAAGAAAATGCCATTGATAGAATGGATATTCGACCTTCAAAAGGCATTGTAAAAGTATTGTACGAATCCGGCTATTGGGAAGTGCAGGTAGATGGTACTTCAGGTGCAGTCCTATCTATTGCTCGCCGACATTCTGACTGGATTGAACAACTGCATGATGGTTCGATCATTAGCGATGGATTTAAATTAATTTCTATGAATGTGCTAGGAATCGGCTTGTTGATTTTGATGTGTACGGGCATTTGGTTATGGTATGGCCCGAAAGTAGTGCGAAGGCTCAGAAAGTAGCAGAAGAAAAAATTAAAAACTTTCAACCTCTCCATTTTTTGAGCGTCTTTATCATAAAACCACCTTTTTGAGTACAACCTATTACAACGAAGCAGAGAAAACTTTGGTAGCCAATTGTTTGAATGGCGATCAACAAGCGCAACACGAGTTGTATGATAAATATGTACAAGCAATGTATAATACCGTGCTTAGAATGGTGAAAAACACAACCGATACAGAAGATATAATTCAGGAGGTTTTTGTAAAAGTTTTTCGCAAACTGGATTCTTTTCAAGGAGATTCGACTCTGGGAGCCTGGATCAAGCGAATAACTATTAACACCAGCCTGAATTTTATTAGAAAAGAAAAGAAAAACTTTCTAATGAGCGTGGAAGAAAATTTTGATATACCAGACGAACCAGATGAAGAACTAGATATGCCTTACAGCATGGAGCAAATTCATTTTGGCATCAAGCAATTGCCAGAAAGATGCAGAGTAGTTTTATCTTTATTCTTATTGGAGGGCTATCAGCACAAAGAAATTGCCAGCATTTTAAACATTGCAGAATCTACTTCAAAAACCCAATATCGAAGAGGAAAACGCTTATTGCAGGAATATTTAAAAGAAAAGTAAGACGAATTGATAATCCGTCATGGAATATTTATAGATTTAAAAACTAACTTCTTGAGCTTAGAAAATCACGTAAGAAAAAACAGACTAGAACTGGACCGGATTGAAATGCCCAACAAGCAAAAAATTTGGGCAAGAATTCAAAAAGGTTTAGCAGTTGAGCATTTGACGACTGACGACAAACGGCTATTAACCGTTGCGAGGAGAAGGAAGTTTACCCTTTGGTCACTCGGAATTGCGGCTTCTTTAGTCTTATTGTTCGGGGTCGGACTGGGCTATTTGATGAAGCCAGATGCCCCGCCAGCTACCGAGTTTAATTTAGCAAATTATGCTCCTGGACTAGAGCGACAAGAACAATCCTACCAGCAATTAGTTGCGAGTAAGATGACCGAATTGGACCTGCAAAATATTGATAAAGAAGCCTTTGCAGAAATTTTTGCAGAGCTAAAACAATTAGACCAGGAATACGACAATTGGGCCGAAGACGTGCCACAATACATTCATGAGCAGGAGCTAGTTGACTTTTTGACCCGACACTACGAGCAAAAAATCCGAATTTTAGAACTATTATCCAAAGAAATTGATAAAAAAGCTAATTATGAAGAACGAGCAGTTAGTCTTTAATCAGGCATTAGTCCGCTGGAGATTTGGCCTAGTACTACTAGCATTATTTCTTTTTTTGCCAACCCTTATAGCGCAAATAGAAAAAGATAAAGTCATTGAAAAAGAATTTGATTTGGGGGATAATGGCATCGTCAAAATAGATCATCGCTATGGCTTGCTCAAAGTTGTAAAATCAAGTAATAACAAAGTAAAAGTCAGTGCCCGAATGCGCATGGAGGGTAGCGATGAGGAAGATATTCAAAAAGCCTTGGATCAATTTGACTTAAACTTGAATGAGTTAGGTAGCCAACTAACCGTAGAGACGGATCTCAATATTAAAAATTGGCAAGGATGGAATAATCGCATAACACTCACTTTTAAGGACGGCACAAAGGTAAAGGGCTTAAAAAAATTTAAAGCGGAAATGTTAGTAGCGATTCCCGACTTAAAGAGCTTGATGCTCAAAAACAAATACGAAGACATCATCATTGACCACAACCTTAATGGCGATTTGGAAATTAATCTATACGATGGTGATTTGGAAGGCCATAACATTGGCGGCAATTTTGAAATGGAAATAAAATATGGCAAAGCTGTGGTTGGAAATACCCAAAATGCGGATATTACTTTGTACGACTCCAAAATGGAATTGGGTGACGCTAAAACCGTCAAATTACGGAGTAAATATTCTAAATACTCCGTTGGAACTACGGAAGAATTGACTATAAAGGCCTACGATGACAAAATGGAACTAGGCAACGTCAAGGGCCAACTAAGCATTGAAGATAAATATTCCGACATTCAACTCGCCAATTTTAGTAATGCTCGACTTGATATTTATGACGCCAACATTACTGGCAAGGAGGGCAAAATGATAGACATAGACGGTAGTAAATATTCTAAGTATCGTTTCGAGCAAGTTGGCTCGCTAGATATTGACCGCTCCTACGATGACGAATTTGTCATTGAAGATTTAGAGAACCTGGACGTTGCTGCATCCAAATATTCTGAGTTTATTATGGATAAATTGTCCGGCAAACTAGAGCTTTATTCTTCTTATGATGACAAAGTAGCGGTACAAACCATCCAAGCTTCTTTTAAGGGCTTAAAACTGGATGGCAAATACACCAAAGTGAACCTAGACATTCCTTTTGAGGTAAAATACCAACTAGATATCAATACGACTCACGGCAGCGTTACTTTTCCGGAGGCTGCCTTTGAAAGCCAGTACTATAAAGAAAAAGGTAGCACATTAGAGGTTCGAGGTAAAATGAAAGGAGCTACCAACGATAGTCCAAAAGTATTAGTAAAAGGCTATGATTGCAAAATTGTATTAGAGTAAAGAAACGACGATTTGGGTCCTGGAATAAAAAATGACACTTTCTTAAATGAAAGTGTCATTTTTTATTCCACTAATCGCTAGTGTTTTGTCAAGTTTAAATTAAATTTTGATGCGTTTGCCCTAAACGCATTAGCATTTATAAAAATATAAGCAAAATGGCTTAACATTTGAATACTTATATTCGTTATATTTTCTCAGTACAGTTAACGCTTAATTAACTAGCCGTTGACAGCATTTATATGCAGATTCTCATACCTTTGCTGGTACTTGATAATCCATTAAAATATAAAATAAATTCCAAATCTTTGGCTGACAGCTTAGTAATCATACCTACTTATAATGAAAAAGAAAATATTGCGAATATCGTTCAGGCGGTATTTTCTTTGGAAATTCCCTTCCATATTCTGGTTGTAGATGACGGCTCTCCCGATGGTACTGCCGAAATTGTCAAAGAAATGAGCAAGCAATATCCTCAATCTTTGCACTTGATTGAGCGGCAAGGAAAACTGGGACTAGGGACTGCCTATATCCGTGGATTTAAATGGGGGGTCGAAAAAAAGTATGACTTCATTTGTGAAATGGATGCGGACTTTTCCCATAACCCCAAAGATCTGGCCCGCCTAAGAGCAGCCTGCATCAAAGAGGGAAAGGAGGTAGCTGTGGGTTCGAGATATGTAAGAGGTGGAAAGTGTGAAAACTGGCCGATGGACAGAAGAATACTTTCCTATGGTGCGTCCATTTACACCAAATTGATTACCTGGATGCCGGTAAATGACCCTACTGCTGGATTTGTCTGCTACCGAAGGATTGTATTGGAAACGCTGGATTTGGACAAAATTCGGTTTATTGGCTATGCCTTTCAAATAGAAATGAAATACGCCTCTCGCAGTTTGGGGTTTAAAATTACAGAAGTCCCCATCACTTTTGTTGACCGAATAGAGGGAATTTCCAAAATGTCAAAAGGCATTATTAAAGAAGCCATTTTCGGAGTGATAAAAATGCGCTGGCTGAGTTTTTTTAATAGCTATAAAAAAGTAAAAAAACCGATTAAATCGCCTAAAATGGTAGGGGAAAAGTCATAAAATAGTTCCTGTTTCAAACTGTTATAGGTTAAAAAACAGGGCAGCCAATTCCTCGCCCGCTTGCTCGTTCGGGATTGACTAAATTATAAGAAAGTGTAATACCTCCGAGCAGGAAAAAGTCATTTAATTTGGGGTTTCCTCGCGCTGTGTAGGGCAATGGTCCCGTTTGTTCCAAACCAAAAAAATCATCTACTTGGTAGGAGAGATTAGCGGCCGTTGCGCCTTTTTCTAACAATAATTCTCGATAATCCGGATAAGTAGTACTTACATCATCGAGATAATCCGTAAAAGTATGATGGACGGTAAAGTCAATGGCAACGGTAAAATCTTCATTAATATAAAAGCTAATGCCAAGTCCCAATAATGCGCTAAAGTTATACAAATCATAGGGCTTTCGGTCGGGGAAGGAAGCCAAACCCTGCCCTTCGGTGCTCAGTGCCTGCAACTCATAGGTGTTCTCCTGATATGCTGCCTGTGGATTAAAAGTAAAAAAACTACCACCTGCAGATAGATAAGGAGAAATCACCGTTTTATAACTTGAAAAAGCTTTGAGAAAATGCCACTCCATTCGCAGGCTAGCATCGAACAAAGGTGAAAAAAAACGCAAATTTCGTTGTCGAAGGGTTTCCAGACTAGAACGGGCGTCATCCGCTTCTAAATCCGTTTTTACGAACTGCAATTTCGCACTAAAAATTTCGTTAAAGTTGTACCGTAAGAAACCGCCAATAGCCAAATTGGTTTGTTTAGTTAAAACACTTAACTCACTAGAGGCTAAGTCCCCTTGATAGTTTGAGCCACCTAACAGAAGACCCACCTCCAGGGTTTGCCCAAGCATCAAAGTAGAATATCCCAAAAGGCATAACAAAGCAACAAAGGCTTGCTTTTTAGTGTTTCTAAAGAAAGGGGGCAATAAGAAATTAAAAAGAACCCTAAATTTGTTCATTGTTTAATCTTTAGCTTCTTTAAAAGATAAATGAAATTTATCTACGCTACTTGTTAAAGCGCGAAATGAGGTAATTATTATAATTTTAAAACAAAGAATTTGTTATTAAGCATTTTCCCGACTAAAATATCATTTTTAAACTTAAGTGACGGTCAAATAATTAAAGTGTCAATTTTGGCCTTTACTAAATAAAATCAATTAATTTAAAATGAATGTAAGAAATTGGCTGCTGTTAACCATCATTTTTTTAGCCTCCTCTGTGCTGTTTGCCCAAACTTCCATACCTGAAAATTGGTTTAACCTCGACAAAGGGGATGCCACTGTACAGGGGGTAAGCACTGAAAGACTCTATAATACGCTATTAAAAGGAAAAAAAGGAGAAAAGATCATTATAGCCGTTATTGATACTGGGGTGGACGTAGAACACGAAGATTTGAAGGAGGTGATATGGGTCAATCCGGGCGAAATTGCGGACAATGGTATGGATGATGATAAAAATGGCTATGTGGACGATGTGCATGGTTGGAATTTTATTGGCGGAAAAGACGGCAAAAACGTGTCAAAAGACAATTTGGAAGTAGCCAGGGTGTATGCTAAATTAAAGAAAAAATACGATCATAAAGACGCTTCTAAATTATCCAAAAAAGAAAAGAAAGAATACGCTTTATTTCAAAAAGCAAAAAAAGAAATAGAAGAAAACCAAGAAGAAGCAAGGGGTGATCTAGCTCAATACGAAAGCATGAAAATGATTATCCTGGAGTCTCTTGACGAAGTGGAAAAGGCATTGGACGGAAAAGCACCAAGCATCAAAAATATCAATAAAATTAATATCGGCACAAGCCAATCACTCAATATAGGAGTGAGTATCTTGAAGGATATATACACACAAGGAGTTAGACCCTTTGAAAGCATGCAAGAAGCAAAAAAAACTTTGCGAGAAGACTTAGAAGAAGCCGTTGATCACTTCAGTTCACAGGCCGAATATGCTTACAATCCCGATTTTGATCCACGAAGCATTGTAGGGGATAACTATAACGACATCAATGAGCGATATTATGGCAATAATGACGTAGAAGGGCCGGATGCTTTCCACGGCACGCACGTTGCCGGGATCATAGCTGCATCCAGAAATAATGACAAAGGCATCAAAGGTGTAGCGGATAATGTGCACATTATGTCTGTTCGAGCGGTACCCCCCGACGGAGATGAAAGGGATAAAGATGTTGCCAATGCCATCCGCTATGCCGTAGATAATGGAGCGTCTATTATCAATATGAGTTTTGGAAAAGACTATGCCTGGGATAAAAATGCAGTAGATAAAGCCGTGAAGTATGCTGCGAAGAAAGATGTGCTGCTGGTTCACGCTGCTGGAAATGACGGCAAGAATATTGATAACGCTGATAATTTTCCCAACGATATTTATAAAAAGAAAAAATTATTTGGTAAAAAGAGAGCTAAAAACTGGATAGAAGTAGGTGCGTTGTCCTGGCAGGGAGGGGAAAACGCCGTCGCTTCTTTTTCTAATTATGGCAAAGGAAATGTGGACCTCTTCGCACCTGGAGTAGCTATCCATTCTACCACCCCCGACAATAATTATAAAGATGCACAGGGAACCAGCATGGCTTCGCCAGTAGTAGCTGGTGTAGCGGCCATTATTCGCTCTTATTTTCCAAAATTAACAGCTACTCAAGTAAAAGATATATTAATGGAATCTGCTATTCCGCTAAACGCCAAAGTCATAAAACCAAATACTGCCGATGAAAAAGTGCCTTTTTCCAGCTTAAGTGTCACTGGCGGAGTGGTCAATGCTTATCAGGCAGTTCAAAAAGCCAGCAAAGTAAAAGGTAAGAAGAAGCGAAAAAATATAGGCAGCTCTAACCAGAGCAAGTCTTCTGGCAAAAAGAAGAAAAAACCGATTGCCTAACCAACTGTTTATAAGGTAAACCAGTAATTTACTTTCAGTACCAAAGCCCGATTTTTAGGTGAAAAAGTTTGAGTTTTAAAATCATTGATCTCTGCATCGGTTTCTACCAGGTAATTATCGGTATAAACCAGAAAAACATCTGACATAGGTGCAAAGCGCCACTGCAAGCGACTGTTGATGTTGAAGTTTTCAGCTTGGGTGTTATATTGGACAAAGGTTGTCCAAAAAAGATTATTAGAAAAACTGAATTCTATTCGCGGGCTAACGGCGAATAGTTGTGTTTTGCCATAGGGGCCTCCAAACTGCAGATTGTTATAGGCAAATTTTATTCCGAAATTTCCCCAGGGCTGCACTCGATAATTCATTTCTAATTCCAGTCCTTTTCGAATACCTGTGTAAAACCCACTATAAGTGCCTTCTATTTCATAAGAGAAAGTCTTCCTACTATCTGAACGATACTCAATGTTCAGCCCATTGTTGACATATCTCTGGGCAGGTAAGGGTTCTTCATCTGTAAAAGTAAAAGGATATTGTAGCTCAATGGCACTATTAGATGCGCGAATATAGAAAGAACTGCGCCCCGCAAAACTGAGGCGGTAAGAAACCGAATTGGTTCTTTCCAGAAAATCACCGCCGCTTGCTTTGGTCGTCCACCAATTAAAAATACTGAATTCCTGGGATAAAATTTTTCCTCTTTTTTTAGGGTAAAGCGTATAACTCAAATCCGAGAAAAGGGAGCCATAGCCAATTCGGTAAGTCGTATCCTGCACAGCATCATAATGGTTCATTCGGTTGAGGAAGCCCATATCCAGGTAGTAGTTATCCTGCACTTCATAGTAATTAATAATACCTTTAAAATTTCTACCTTGACGGCGAACACCTATTTTGTAATAATAATCTTTAGCTGTTATATCTTTTTTAAAAGAGTGATTATAGCCCGCCCAGGACTGCCATTTATTATTATCGGAAAAATAATTAAACTCCAGGCCGGCATTTCGGCCATAATCCTCATTGGAAAACGCCTCCTCCACGTAGGCTTGTCTATTGAGAAAAAAGCCCTTAATGACGGACCGCCCCATGACTTGTTGGCGAAAAGTAACAGCGGAATAGTTTTGCCCGGAAAATTCATCCGTTTTTTTGGTTTGCATATTCATCAAACCCAGCCGCAGGTTTTTGGTTGCATTCCCTGTTAATCGCAATCCGTATAAAATAGGGATGGTATTTCCGTCGTCGTCCAAACCAATTCTACGAGAGAAAAACGGGCGTGCTGGCGAATTGCCAAAGTCTTCAAAAATATCCTTGTTTTCCAAAAAAAACAGCCGTTTTTCAGGCAATCGAATGCTAAATCGAGAAATATTAGTGACTTGCTCGTCCACTTCAACTTGTGAAAAATCGGGGCTTAGGGTTACATCCAAATTCAAGGAAGAGGTAATGGCAATTTTGGCATCAACACCGGCATTGAGGTCTTTATCTGTTGCTGTTCCTTCTTCATAATCTTTGGAAACAGAGGCAGTGGCATATGGAATAATAGAAATATTGCCAGTCGCCTTTTTCGGAGGTTGGTCCCATAATAATGCACCGGTATAATTCAAATCAACAGAGCGAAACTGCACCGGAATAGGAGACCATACCTGATAGCTATTATCGCTCATTTCATTTCTGATGAAATTGATGCCCCAGGTTGTCTTGGTTTCATCATAGCGAATAGTCTTGAAAGGGATCGCCATTTCTACGGTCCAAAATCCAGAACCAATAACTGTATTGGAATACCATTTGTGATCCCACTCAGTATTCATGCCCCGACCCCTACTTCCTCTGGTTCCGGTATTTCCTGAAATTAAAGCTTCCATTTGCACGCCATAAGGATTCACGCCAAACACAAAGCCATTGGATTTTTGATTTACGGGATCAATCACAAAAGCAAAGCCATCGCCCCTCCAAAAGTCGGCATCCCTTTTCAAGGTCTGAATAATCGTGCCATTCGGATCTTCACAATAAGCGGCAACATAAAAGAATTGGTCATCATAAGCGACCCTAACTTCCGTCTTGAGTTCAGACTTTTTATCATCCACTGGAAAGCTAATCCAAAAATCGGACGCTACCTCCGCTGTATTCCATACTTCCTCTTCCAGCTTGCCGTCCAGGATTATTTTTTCATTCGTTTTTTTGATATGCAATTGATAGGCTTCCTGTCGGTTGTCGCCCCCATTTACACTATTATTAGCAGCTAGTTGAATAGAAAAAAGGAATAGCAAAAAGCTATATGTGTAGCATATTAAATTTCTCATTCTTGGGTCTTAAATAATCGGCTGATCTGGTTTGGTTTAAAAAATGCGCTGCAAAGATAAATGTTTAATCCGTACCCAATTCTGATTTTTTTTTGAAGATTTATTTTTTAATAGCCATGACTGGACAACCTCAAGTCCTTTTCAAGGATAAATGGGATAGGTTTTGGAGTAGGCAGGAAGGGTCATATCCGGTTCGAGATATTAGAAATGTGTTTATTGTGATGCAAAATTTAAGGCTTCAACAAGGGCATCCTCCTCTCACTTGAATCAATTGTTTAAAATGCTCACTTTGCTTCCATTTTGTTTCCAAAGGTTAAAATCTTGGTTGTTGATGATTCCGTTGCCGTCTGCATCTGCTGGCGAGTAGGTATTTATGGCGGCACTATTTTGTTTCCAAAGGTTAAAGTCGAGATTGTTAATAATGCCATTGCCATCGAAATCGCCACTATTCATAAAACATTGTCCCTCTATTTCTTTTAGTTGCCCATCCCCCATTGCCATCGTTTCTTCAAGGGTAAAATCAAACAAAGGTGGATCGTCACTTAACGGCACAGGTTGTCGGCTGATAATGGGCAAATGGCTTTTGTGGAAAATAGCAATATAAAAGTTTTGATCTTCCAATCCATCGAAAGTAATCAAATCGCGGCCATCTATGTTTACTAATAAGCCATCTTTCCTTAAGAGTACAGATTTTTGTTGCACCACCTTATTCCAGTCATTGGCATCTCTCAGCTCCAATAAGATCCAATCTACCACATCGGGCGAAAAACCCAGGATAGGAGCCATCCCTTTATTAGATGTATTTGGTTCATAGGGCGATTCGGTTGGAAGCAGTTGTTGATCTTGCAAATGGGTTGTCATGCTATTTAGCGTAACATCATAATACCCTTCCAGCAATACTTTTACGCTTACACTGGTGTTTTTCTCTTGTTCACTAAGCGCACACTGATGAAAATCTCGCTGCATGGGTAAGTAAGTGTTTATGCAATTTTCCTGTATGCTCAAATCCATCTTAAAATGGCTGGCTTCTAATGCTGCTTGGGTAAGATTTCTTTTGGCAGAGCCAAGCGAAATGCTGTGATACATCACTTCTGATGCCTCCATTACATGTCCCAAGCCA
>CBDCUO010000034.1:0-142563 GCA_965222705.1 Saprospiraceae bacterium
TGTCTTGGGAACTTCTATAAAAATGCATTTATATTGATGATTAACCATTTATAACCAAAAAGAATTTCACCCAAACAATCCTTGATAGACAGCAATCACCTCCTCCGGCGGCCCCAAAGCCAACGCTTCCCCTTTATTCAATAATAACACCCGATCACAATGTTCTTGAATCAAATGCAAATCATGACTAACGTGAATAATCGTCCGGCCATTTAGAAAAGCTTCTTCAAAAACTTTGGCAGATTTTTCTTGAAAGGAAACATCTCCCACACCGCCAAAAAATTCATCCATCAAAAATACATCTGCTTCCGCATGAATGGCAATGGCAAAAGCCAACCGACTCACCATACCGGAAGAATAATATTTGATTTTGGTATCAATAAAATCTTCTAACTCGGCAAAAGCGATAATATCATGGAATCTTTCACCAATAGCTCTAAAGGTTAGTCCTAAAATAGAGCCATTTAAATAGATGTTTTCTCGAGCGGTTAGCTCTATGTCAAAGCCCATTCCCAATGCCAAACGAATTAACTTGCCCTCCACGCTCACTTGCCCGCCTTTATTAGGAGGAAAAGCTCCAGCAATTATTTTTAAAAGGGTGGATTTGCCACTTCCATTTCTGCCGATCACGCCAAAAACCTCTCCTTTGTAAACTTCCAAGTCCAAGGGCTTTAAAGCGGGTATAGCTCTCTTTTTACTTAATGCCCTAAAGCTGAAAATACTAGATCGAATAGAATCTATTTGCTTATCTCTTACATAAAAGGTCTTGGCTACATTTTGAAGGTGGATTGCTACTTGTCTTTTGGAACTTGACTTTTTTGCTTCTTTCCGCTTTTCCTTCAAAACCATTTTAAAACTTCTCTGCTGCTTTATGAGAATAACGTCTAAACATAAAATAGCCCAAGCCAAAAATGACCAACGCGTAAGCCAAACTCACGCAAAGCAAGGCAAAATCAGGGGGGTTGCCATATAACAAAACTTCCCGAATGTTAATAATAATGCCCGTTACAGGATTCATATACAATAAAAAGGGAAGGTTGTCTCCGATTAAAGCCACATCATACAAAATAGGCGTTAGCCAAAAGCCAGCCAATAACACCATATCCCAAAGATGCTGTATATCTTTTAAATAAATACTCAAGGTAGCCAAAATCAAGCTCGTACCCATCGTAAATGTAAAAAAAGCACCTAGCAAAAGCGGAAAGAAAAATAGATACGCATGGAATGGAACTACGCCCATAACCAAACTCATCAGCGCATAGGCCAAGAAATTAAAGGCAAAGGCCAAAAAGGCCGAAAAGGTAATCGCAATGAATAAATCACCTCTATTAAACTGTATGTTTTCAATCAAATATTGTTTTTGCCTCAACACTAAAATCCCCTTATTGGTCCCCTCTACAAAAAAATACCAGAGAATCAAACCCAGAAAAAGGTATAAGGCATAATAGGGAATATCATTCTTTAAAATAACTGTAAATAAAATATAAAAAACAGCGAATTCAAACAAAGGCTTGATTAAAGCCCATAATATCCCCAAAGAGTGGTAATAATAGCGGCTTTTAAAATCAAATTTTGCTAAAATCCATATCCGCTCCAGCCGATTGCTTTCGGGAAGAAGGTGTACAAATGGTTTGACTAATTTTTGTAACATTAGGCCGGATTTGGAGTATAGCCCAATTTTCTATAAAACTGGAGCAATAAAAAAATACTAATGAACCCTGCCAAAGGACGTACTGCATGAAATCGCTCGTCTGGCGGCATAACAGTCCAAAATTCTGTCTGTGCCTTTCGCACCAGCGTAATTAGTGCTTCTCCACCGTCCTCTAAAGGATAAACCGTCAAATAACCTTCGTAGTATAAAATAGCTGCAATGACTCCGAGTATTATGGAAAGTATAGCCGATAGAGAGGGCAGCCACGTCCGATATTGTTTTTCCCTTACACCAGAAGCACTTAACAAAATTAAGCCTAAGGTAGCGCCTAATAAATTAATTATTATATCATTAAAGTCGTAATATTCTGTGTTGAAGGGAGCTAATACCCAATATTGGTAAGCCTCATCTGCTGCCCCCATTAAGGTAGCAATGAGCAATGTACTTTCGTAGTTTAAAAGAAGGGGATACAATAAAACAGCCAAAATTCCATACTGCACAAAGTGAATCATCTCTACGTTGACCACCATTAATACATTAATCGAAAAGACGATAAACCCAAAGGTGAAAAGCAGATAAAATAGTGTCTTAAATATTCTCTCCTTTGATCCTTTTATTCCTTTCCATATTAAAAAAAGGTAGGCTGAAAAAAGGGCGATACCTGCAAAGAGTATGTATAGATTATATCGCCCCCTTCCCAATGGCGTATCCAAAGTATTTGCAAGGAATTTTCCAACTTCTTCATGTGGAATAACCACTAGCAAATAATAAACAACTACGAAGACAACATTAAGATACCATCTTTTTCTTAACCAATTGTTTAAACGGACAAATGTATTTTCTCTCAGTGTATTAGATGTTGAGTAGGTACCGGAAAAAAATCACTACTCGTATTCATTTTTAATCGTAAAACCTGCTTCTTTCAGCAACTGGTCTTTGCGAAACAGCTCGATGTCTGCCCACACCATTTCTTTTACCAAAGTGGGTAAGTCATATTTAGGTTTCCAGCCTAATTTGGTTTTTGCTTTGGTGGGATCCCCAATCAATAAATCTACCTCTGTTGGGCGATAATAACGGGGATCTACTGCCACTACTGCCCTTCCCTCTTCCAATAAATAATCAGGATTAGAAGAGGTCACTACGCTACCTATTTCTCTGTCTCCTTTTCCCGAAAACTTAAGTTCTACCCCTATTTCTCGAAAGGCTAGGCGAACAAAGTCTCTTACCGTAGTCGTCTTGCCCGTAGCGATTACAAAGTCTTCTGGTTGATCCTGTTGCAACATGAGCCACATGGCTTCTATATAGTCTTTTGCATGCCCCCAGTCGCGTTTGGCATCGAGATTACCTAAGTATAGTTTTTCTTGTAATCCCAAACCAATTTTAGCAACAGCCCTGGTAATTTTTCTCGTTACAAAAGTTTCTCCTCTCAAGGGGCTTTCGTGATTAAATAAAATACCATTGGCTGCAAATAAGTTATAGGCTTCTCTATAATTTACAATAATCCAGTAAGCGTATAATTTGGCAACGGCATAGGGCGAGCGGGGGTAGAAAGGCGTTTTTTCTGTCTGTGGAATTTCCTGCACTTCGCCGTATAATTCAGAAGTAGAAGCTTGATATATTTTTGTTTTTTGGGTTAGTCCTAGCAAACGTACCGCTTCCAAGATTCTCAAGGCACCTAAGGCATCTACATTGGCAGCATACTCCGGACTATCAAAACTAACTTTGACATGGGACATGGCCCCCAAATTATATATCTCATCTGGTTCTACCTCTTTAATAATGCGAATGATGTTAGCAGAGTCGCTGAGGTTACCATAATGCAATATAAATTTGACCTTATCTTCGTGGGGGTCCTGGTATAGATGATCAATTCTAGCGGTATTAAATAAAGAACTTCGTCGCTTAATACCATGCACTTCATAGCCTTTTTCCAATAAAAATTCTGCCAGATAGGCACCGTCCTGGCCAGTAATACCAGTAATTAATGCTCTTTTCATTTAAGCTATGGTTTGTTTTTATAAAAAATGCTCAATGGAAAGCAAAGATAAGAAAGGTCGGCGATATTACGGCTTCGCCTTTAAAAAGTCTTCAGGAGCAAAAGAGCAGAAAAGGGATCCGCTATATGATATGCTAACCGGGAGTACTTTTAGCCCTAAAAATTGACTAGTCTTGAATGACGAATAACTTTACGAAAAGCATCCAAAAAAGGTTTTAGATAAACCGCTTTTATTAGTTATTTTTTTTAGGAGTTGAGTGCGGAGCGTTTCTGGCGAGGCGAAAGCCAATGCTATAGTCCCCATCGTCTGGACTAAAGTATCCGCGAAAGACACATTGCAAATAAGGATAAGTACTTTTCCAGGAACCGCCTCGTTGTGTCCGATGAATCCCTTCTTCAGGTCCTTCTGGATCAGTGCTATCTTGGCTTTTTTCATAATAATAAATGCCATACCAATCCCAGCACCACTCCCAAACATTCCCGGACATATCGTATAAGCCCAACTTATTTGGTTCAAAAGAACCAACAGGAGATGTATAACTAAAATCATCCATGACCGTAGCTTCAGCCGGGTCTGGTTCCCAATAATTTCCATACATGAAGACCAAAGAATCTACCGAAGTCCCTGCATATTTTTCATCTTCTCCTCCGCTTCTCGCTGCATATTCCCATTCTGCTTCTGTGGGTAACCGATAGCCGTTTGCTTCCCAATTGGCAATGACCATACTACTGTCTATTTCATAAACAGGCTCTAAATCATGCTTTTTACTCAACCAGTTACAGTAATAAATCGCATCATACCAACTTACATGTACTACTGGATGGTGGTACTCAGAAAGGTCTTCAACCTCCTTACCATCAGCAGCATGCTTCCAATTGACTCCAGCTTTAAACTGCCAATCCAAGCCATCCCAATAAAAACTTCCCTTCTTTATATCTGCATTTGTTTGATATCTACTTCCTCCAATAAATTTTTTAAACTCGCTGACGGTTACTTGATATTTTGCTAGGTAAAAATCACTAACGGTTACCTGATGCCTAGGACGTTCATCTTCTTCTCCATAGTCATAGCCCATATCAAAGGTTCCCCCTTTTATAAAAACCATATTTTGGGAATACTTTTTAAACGATTCGCTTTGGACAGAAGGTTGGGCAAGTAAAAAACCAGGCACTAAAAAGAAAAGCGATAGCTGGAGTGGGCAGATTATTTTCATGGGTTGTTGTTTTGTTTTCAAAAGTACGTGATCTAAGCGAAAGGCTCAATAATCATTTGCGTTTTTAGTAAGTTTTTAACAATACAAATCGTCAAAAGTAAAGATACCCTTTTAGCAAAATCCTACTCATTCTTTTTCAAAATAAAATTGCTTTCCAGAAAAAAGCCCCCCTCCATAAAATGCAGCGGAGAGAGGCCATCCCAAAAACCGATTTAAGCATTACTCTTCAGGTGGCTTGTCATAAGCCAACCGTTTAGCTTTGTAAACAGGAAGGCGGATCGTAATGCTCAATTCCGTATTGATAATATCCACCTGTCCTGACTTTATTTTTTGGAGATTTGCTGGGGTTGTGTTCACTAAAAGAGTGATCGAATCGCCTAGCAATCCGATCACTTCGTGGGATTTATTCTATAATGATCATCTTTTTAGTCAAGGTGTGTTTTGCCGTTTCTAGCTGATAGTAAAGCACGCCAGCTGCATTTAACTGGCTCGTTTTAAGCCTAATTTCATTATATCCTTTTGCGCATTCTTTTAGAAGGCTCTTTATAACTTTCCCCTGAATATCTAGCACTTTTAAAGTCGCTGGACCCGCTTTTGGTAAGTTAAAGCCAATAACTGTTTCTTTCTGGAACGGGTTGGGCGAATTCTGATATAGCTCAAATTTGTCCACTTCTCTGTTTTCTATCAATTCTAGGGATATATTCATCAATTCTCCTATTTCATTATAGGCTTCTGCAGAAGTAATGTCTGAACTAAGGTAAATGAAGTCACTCAATTTCCCGGACTCTGTTGCCTTAAAAATCAGCTGGAATAATACATCTGTGGCAGTAGCTCGTCCATTCCAAGAACTTGTCAAAAGCCCTCTTTCTGTTATTTGAGTATTAAAATTGGCTGCTTTAGCTACGCCTTCTACCAATTCTACCAATTCCAGCCCCTCAAAGTTCATAGTAAATTGATAGCCTTGAGCTTCGGAAATATTAGTAGCTATAAAATCAACAGAGACCTGCTCCCCTGTGGTAACAAACCGATCTTTTGCGATTAGATTTAGCGTAGAAATTCTGTTTCGTTCTTCTATCTGTAACAAGCTATTGACAAGCGCATTGCCATTGACGTCTCCGATTTTTATCCCGATAAAATCTGCATCTAACATCTCCCCCTTTAGGTCATTAATTTGTTTAATTTCATCAAAATTTTCAGCGGCGGGATTGTCAGTAGTAAAATTATAATCCGCATCCACAAATCTCCAACTAGAATTATTGGGAAATTCTGAAGTAATATTTAGGATCAATTGCCGCAATTGCACCATGTCAAAGGCGGTAATGGTTCCTGATTTATTGACATCTGCAGCGATATATTGATAGGGAGCCTCAAAAGGGGCAATGCCTAAGATGTGCTTGCTCATTAATACCAAATCATAAGTAGAAACGCCATTTAGCGGATTTTCATCTTTTTCTGGAATAAGGGTGTAGTCCCCATCTCCAGGAAGCATAAATTGAAAATGTCCGTCTGTGCCTGTCACCATGGATTCTTGTATCCCTCCATTGACCGCAACATTTACATTTTCAATATGCTGCTCTGTCGTATTCAGGATATTACCAGCTACCAAAGTGGTGGGTGATTCGCCAGAAAGGGAATCCCTTCGACATTCATTCATATTATCCTGAATCAAAGCATAGGTAGAACAGTAATCAAAATTATCCGATTCATCTATTACATAAACATTGACAATCTGGGTGCCAAGCGCATTGCAATCAAAAGTGATAGAGGCAGGTAAGGAATCCAGTACGCCCTGAACAGTCGTCGGCGGAAGAAAACCCAAGGACAAATGCCAGATTCTAAACCTCAAGGAGTCCTGAGTGGCACAATTATCATAACTACCCTGGTCAAAATCATTGGCCCAAACATCTACCCCCCAGTCATTTGGAATTTCTACTGCAATTCCATTGAGGCAATAAGGAGTGGGTTTTCTACAATCAATAAAAGTAAACTCCTTTCGCTGAACGGTAGAATTTCCACAATTGTCCGTAAAAACAAACTCGGCTGTATAAGTGCCGGATTGAACGACTCCATCCATGCGAGCGGCATTGCCCTCACCTTTTCCAGCAGCCTCCCTGACTTCAAAAGCCCTTCCAGCCAGCATCTCTGAAATGTTGCCTCGATACAATTTGTAAGAATGCTGTAAAACACCTCCTACATTGGTTACACAGTCCGTAGCTACGGCTGTAAAAGTTTTGGTTTCTCCACATTCTAAAGTATCCCCAAAGGTCACTGAATTACTATCATGCGCCCCGTAAATGCATTCGCCGACATCGCCAATGACGGGTTTTGGTCCTTCTTGGTCGTTTACCTTAATGATTTGAGTATAAGTAATGTAGCTAAAATTTGGGATAGAGTCAGATCGGAGTATGCCATTTTTGGGGTAATTATCTTTATTAAAATTATGAGTTGGGGCAGCCCCTGGGGTATAATTGCACCAATTGATAATATTATAAGTTTTTACCACCTTAAAACAAGCATCTTCTACCACATTGAATACCTTAGTATCAACATTAACAGCTAGTCTATCGCAAGAACCATTGATAATAATAACGCTATCTGACTGGACCGTATCAGGGCAGTTTAAAGTAACATCTTCAGGAAAGATAATTTGCCAGTCTTCTCTATAATTAACAGTGATTAACTGCATACAGGTATCAAGAGATTCAAAGCCATTGCCATCTGCTGCGATCCATCTTCTTTCATAAATATTTAGTCCGCAATCATTGGTACGAACTATCCTAGGGGATAATTCTATATTTCTCACGTCAGAACAATTATCCAAAGGATCAGGAAGTGGGCCACCAATAGCAGCTAGCTCTGCTGCAGAAGGTTGATTAGTATTTCGAATAGCGGCCACTTTAAGGTCATTGCAGTCAATAAAAACTTGAGAGGTGTTGCCTCTGGCATTGCCGTTAGCATAGCTTATACCTGTTGGGAAATCTTGACAAATAGGTCGAATTTTGTCTTCCGGTATGACCGTTAGCCAAGTGCTATTTTCATTTCCATTAATATCGGTTACTCTCATAGTAATCGTAATGGTATCATTGACATCCTTACAGGTAAAAGTCACGGTTGGTCCAAATTTGGAACTATCTCTTTTTATCTCTATTTTGGCGATGCCACAGAAATCATAGCTGCCGGCATTTACATCTTCGGCGTGAATGGTCGCAAGCTCCGTTCCTATAGAAACATTTAGTTGGTCCGTACTTATAGCAGTAGGTCGGGTTACGTCTTTTATAATAACTGTCTGAACCAATGTGTCATTCACTCGTTGTTCATAACAAGCATCTTCAGCAACCCATCTTAACTGAAAAGTGTCTGCATCCAGTTTCGTATGCAAGGATACGGGAACTCCCCAAAGTGAGTTGTCTTCAACCCTAAATACACTATCCAGTCTAACGGTAGGTGCAGAACAATTATCTTTAGCCTCTGGCGTCGTCAAACGCGTAATATCATAAGTACAATCGAAAGCCCCTATTTCTAAATGTATCAATTGTTCTTGATTGGCCACAAAAATGGGGGCAGTCGTATCTGCAAATCTAATCAACTGGGTATCAACTGGAATAGCTCCATAGGTATCACACCAATCTAAGGCAGACCAATATCTATAAACCTTTTTACCACAATGACCGGCATCCACTTCCAAATCTCTTTTGGTAAGAATATAACCACAAATATACTCCTCCGTGCTTAGCGAAATGGTATCTTTTGCGTCAAACCGACCCTTGTGATAAGTTCCTATTTTAAGCCCCGGAAAGGTTACATTGCTACGCTCTTCATTGCAGTCAACCCTAAGGTCCTTTACTTTGGCAATATGCTTTTTCATGTCCGGTCGAATAATGGTAATTACTCTACTCGTCTTTCCTTCATTTCCACAAGCATCCGTTGCGAAAAAAGAAACAGTCGCAGTCGTAGTATCTGGCTTGCCATTATAGGCAAGGCAAGGGTCCGTTTCGCCCATTGTCACCTTAATTTTTATATCCGTTATCGCTTCCTCGCAATTATCAATAACCCTGGGATTGAGAAGAGCGGCCAATCCAAAGGTATCACAGGTAATCAAGGTATCTACCTCAGCATCAATAGAGATGTATGGGGGCGATTTGTCTTCAAAAAATACTTCTGTATGGCAAAATGATCGTTGAGCACCATTATTGATAATGGTTTCCACTCCTCCTATTCCATAGTAAATTCTTTCTATTTTGACTTCTGCTCTGGCGCCGCAAATATCCATCCCCGCCTTTTTAATATCCCCATAAGTAATTGCTGGGTAGCTTATTGCTCCGTGATTATCAACGTTTTTGGTAGTTTTAATTACTTTATTTTTACCAGAACCAAGTACAAGGGTAATATTATAATACAAAGTATCCGTTATCGTATCTCCAACATTTTCTAATATATCATCTGGATTAATTTGGATCAGGCAAGATGATCCTATAGAAATATTCACTTCATCGTCGCAGACCAAAGCAGGCGCCTGAACAGAAAAAGTAACAGTTTTTCTTTTAGAAGGGTGAGGGTCCGATTTCAAAATATATTCTGCGGCATAGATACCAATCGCAAAAGTATCCGTGACAGAACTAATGGATCCAGTATTCGTCAAAACCGTGTCAATAAATATGGTTCCAAACTGATTTCTTATAATAACTTGTACAGAATCAGAGGCTGTAGGGAGTATCTCTCCACAGGCTTTGACTTCAGGAGAAGGTATGGTAATTACGCTATAAGCCTTATCAAAAGCTAACTGCCGATTGGGAATAGATACATTCCCTAATTCGACGGCTCTTTCACTACAACTGACCCAGGCTTCCCAACCCTTTCCTTTATTATTATCATTATCTGTTTCAAAAACAAAAGTAAGACAGCCAGATGGATTTACCATAGGATCACAACTGGCATCCACCCAACCTCCAAAAGCACTAGATACACCCACACCAGTTCCTGTACCAAGACGGACACTGGAGCCAGCGGCTACTTCAGCCTTCGTTCCACCAAAAACAAATAAGGTATCTCCTTCTTCCAACTCAAAAATCACTAAAAACGACCCTAGTATAGTGCCATTGATCTTGAGGGCAAATCTCAACCGTATCACGTCTTAAATGACCATCGCCATAATTACCATGTATGCTCCCTTCATCTGTAAATAACACCCCATTAGAAGAGGTATAATCTGCACAATCTGTCAAAATGTGTTGATTACTCGTAGTATCGTTTATCACATAATCCATTGCAATGGTATCGCCCGGACCTAAGCCAATTGTAGCATTGGCATAAGTAATTGGTATGCCCAACAAGCACCAGATACAAACGACCATAAAGGCCGACCTGTCTATTGGGGGCAACCAATTCGGAGGCCTTAATAGCGTAAAAGTCGCTTTTTTCATAGGATTGAATAATTTTGGTTAAAAAAAATTAAGGTTTTAAAACTGGGATTTAATGTTCAGTCATCTTATGAAATAGACGACTAAATCATTACGCTATAAAATGTCGCTTTAACAATGGTTTTCCATTATGGATATAGTACGTCCTCATTTTAACAGCACTCGTTTATTAAGTGCTTTCTTGGTTGATAATAGGCACTGGTTAATTTTTTATTTTCTTTGATTTAGCTTTGGAAAGAGAAAAGAAGCAGGGCAAGGCCCTGCTCCGTCTTAACCAAAAGAAACTAATCTTTATCTTTAAATGGAGGTCTTCCTCCTATTTTTAATCCTCTGACTGGCTCAAATACGTGTTGTTATTTTAGTTCTAGGAAAGAAGGGAAGCGGGGCCTTTGCCCCGCCCCTCTCAACCAAAAGAAACTAATCTCATATCTTTAAAAAAGGAGCAATGCCCCTTCTACTTTATGCTTCTAACCCTTTCAAATTCATGTAATTAACTGGTTTTAGAAAGAGAAGGGGAGCAAGGCCTTTGCCCTGCTCCATCTCAACCAAAAGAAACTAATCTCATATCTTTAAACGGGTGCCACCACACCTGTTTTTTTTCAACTGGTCTTGTTCTTTTATAATAATCTTTTCCATAATTGATAAAAATCAATTACCTTTACACACATCATTGCCACTGGTAAAGCCTTATGCTTAAGCGCATTTACCGAATGAAACACTATCGTGTCAGGCAAGTATATACCTGTCAGTAAATAATATTCCAATAGACACTAAGCCCGGTTGTTGACTAGCAAATCTCAATACACTTTGAGATTTCTACTATTAAATTAAGTCTTAGGAGAAACTTTCCGAGAAGGGCAGATAGTCGTTCAGAAATTTTATGGTGAGCCACTACCTGCCTCTTCAAGAGGCAGTTTCTACAGCTTTTATAAGCCCTGGTTTTACAAAAAATCAGGGTTTTTTTCGAGCATGCCAATCTCGTTTCCTTCCTGACAAAAGCAGAAGAAATAATAAGTTTGACATGGCCATTTTCTAATGTAATTAGCAGAGGACATTAGGGGCTGCTTCGATAATAAGAGACCACATAAGCCCTTCAGCTATTGGTTAAATAATCGCAAGAAAATGTCAATAAAAGAAATGCGTTACTATATACTTTGGAAGTACATAGAACTGAATTTGGTAAGATTAGTTTCTTTAGAATAGAAAATTTGAGAATTGTTCAAAGGCAGGAAAGCCTTTGCTTTTTAATACTTAATATCGGCTGGAAATTTAAATGAAGTGAAGAATGTTAAAACATCCTTTCAAATACAATACAAATCTATATATATAAATTTATATAATAAATACCCTAATTAAGGTAATTTTTAAAATTAAATAAAATGCCTGATCAAATTTCCCACCATTTTAATTCCATTAAGCAGGTTTTGCCCCTTTTCTCTGGTATCTTTGGTGTAGGTTACTTTGATCGGCACTTCTGCAAAAGAAGCTCTGTTCAACTTGATAAGATGAATGATTTCTGTACAAAATTCATAACCATTCAAGTTTATCTTCGTCTTTTCCACAAATCGGGTATGCATGGCTTTGAAGCCAGATTGGCTATCCGTGACAAATAAGCCGGTTAGTATTCCTGTAAAAACATTGCCAATTTTATTAAAAAGCACCCTTACTTTAGGAACACTATTCTCTTTATTCAGAAACCGACTACCGATGACTACATCTACCTGTTCCTTTCGCATCGTCTTTATCAAAGACTTGATATCAGTTGGGCAATGTTGATTATCTCCGTCAATCGTCACTACAATTTTAGCTCCACATCTAATAGCATAGTCCATTCCCGTTTGGGTAGCTGCCCCAGCCCCCATACAAATGCGGTGATTCAAAACAGTAGCCCCTAAAGTAGTAGCTACTTCCTTCGTATTATCTGTACTACCGTCATTTACCACAATTATATTCTGAAAACCCTCTTCGAGGATTTTAGTAATAACCGCCCCCACTCTTGTGCCCTCATCTTTGGCAGGAATAACTATGTAAACATTTTCAGTATTCATGGAATCATCTTTAATGTATTTTCAGGGAGTACAATTCTTATACCAAACGTTAATTACAAGCTAATGTTCCTTAACAAATTAAGGAAAAAAACCATGTATCTGCTTAAAAATACCCTATAAATGGTAGCATAAGAAGATCATTCAAACTTGTAGATATATACATTAAATCGATTAGGAGGGAATTCTTACAAAGATAATATTAATTTATTTTAAATGCAGCGAAAGTGCCATTATTTTGAATATTTCTTGTAGAAAGGGCATACTTTAATTGGCCGTTTGCATCTTCGACCAATCTATCCGTAGCGATTAATTGAAGGGCTGGATTATTAACTAAAAAATTGCCCAGCATGGAGGCCTTTTTTTGCAAAGATTTTTCTGGTGTCAAATCAATAGAGGCCACGTTTAAGTCCACAATTATGTACTCATAGCCAGATTCCTTCATCCCTCTGGCCAAAGCTACTTTGTCGGGAACACTGGTATATAATTCTTCGAATATGCCCAATTGGTTGTCGCTTAATACCCTTTCATTATTTCTGTCAATAAAATATTGAAAATACGTTCCTATTCTGTAAACGTAGGCATCTTTATTATCGTTAATTTCAGTAACTACCAACCGATAGTTTGGAAACAAATAATCCATTATTTCCCCTTCATCGTATTTCCCAAGCCCGTAATTAAGAGAAGCTTCGTGAATCGCTCCACGGCTGAACATTGCATTAATCGGATAATAATTAGATAGTCTATAGGTAAAGGAGGTACTTAGCCAAAGAAAAGTGCCTAGTAGAAAAATATATTTGAACCAAACGGGATTCGTCTTTAGCTTTTCATTGCTCAAAAAACCAACAGTGATAAAGACCGATCCTAAACCTACCAATAAAATACCATACCACGCGACCCCTGCCCCTAAAATCAACCACATAAAGAAATACAAAAAGGTAAGGAGAAAAAGTGCCCGCACTCCTAAAGAGCTACTCTTAAATCTTTTTTTCAGCACAAAAAAAGTAAGGACAAATAAAACGATAAATATGGGATATGTAATCGAGTCCCCTTCGCCAGAAAAAACCTGAATAATATTATTATCTATACTTTTATAAATAGTGTCGCTTAAACGATTGGTTTTTAATTTTAGATAACTCAAAGGCTGGTCTCCGGGGCTAATACTTGTCAGTTCTTTATCAATAGTCGCTGTCACTTCAGACAATGGAACCTGCTTCCACGCACTATATCCAGTCGAAAAACTGACAATTAAAAAAAGTAGCATTAATAATCCCACCCCTATTTTCAACCAGTATTCTTTTAGTTTAGCAAAAAATAAAATGGGGAGAAATAATAAAAATAAAAAACCAATGTCGATAAATGATCCCCTTAAGTTGGTATTCATGGTCACATCATATGGCAGCGATATATACTTTGGCAGGAGGTCCTCATAACCCATATATCGATGCAATTCCTCCTTTATGGCAGAACTAACCTTCACTTCTTTTTTGGCTTTTTCCTTCGATTTTTTAGACTGGAAAGCATTGCCAATGAATGGTACCAATAAAAATGATAAAACTAAAAAAGTACTGTAAACTTTAGGCTTTCCAAATGTCCAAGATGCCTTATTTCTTTCTTGCATTATTGATTATTTGGTTAACGTTTTGAAGCATATTTGCATCTTTTCCCTCAATAAGTGTGCTAAAGGAAATCGTCTTTGTCTCCTGATAATTTTTTAT
Source organism: Saprospiraceae bacterium (assembly GCA_965222705.1). Taxonomy (GTDB): domain Bacteria; phylum Bacteroidota; class Bacteroidia; order Chitinophagales; family Saprospiraceae; genus JAFMDF01. The sequence continues at coordinate 14,042 of CBDCUO010000034.1, forward strand.
CGGCCAAGGCAAATAAACCAGACCGATAAATAAAATGTATATAAAAGCACATTTTATCAAACTAATTAAATGATTCCTTTTTTTAATAAATAAATAAACGACCCCCATTACCGCCAAGAATGGCAATCCTTTCATCAAATAATCTGCCCCAAAATGATATGCTCGTAAGCCCGATGCAACGTCTAGACCACCTATTAATATAACCGAAAACAAAATAAAAAAGGCAGTTAAAAACCCTATTTCTCTTCCTTTTACATAAGCCAAGGCTCCAAGAACGCCAAAAATGACGATTAAACCAGTCAATTTTATACCAATGGCCATCCCAGACAAAATACCACACACAATGAGCAATTGGTCACTTTCAGAAAGATATTTTGCTAGTATTCCTTTTTGTTGCTTGCCGTTCTTTTTTTCTTGAGTCAATACCGCTTTCTCGGCATTAGGCAGTTCTTTTGATTTAAAAGAGGTATGATCTTGTAAGGAAAGCCATTTTATTAATACCAAAATAATGGATAATAAAATAAACAATAAGCCGAGGTCCGTTTTTATATCTCTATAAGACTGGTAATTAATTAAAGGTAAGCTATAAAAAAGAACCAGCGTCAGTAATGCTATATTGACATCCAACCACTTTCGAGCTATCTCATAAATCACAAATAGGCTCAATATTGCGCCGGAAACAGACAAGGCAATGACGACCTCTATTTGGTCGAAAACAATATGCCCCAAAGCAATAAATAGGGACCAGTAATAGGGAGAATATCCTTCAATCAATCCATTATTCTCACTAATTAATTGGGGTAAATTTAAATAAATAGAGAGTGCATCAAATCCAAAGGGGAAAGGACGAATATTTTGCAACAAATTTAAGCTAATAAAAACAAGTAACAAAAAAAAACTAACAAAACCAATCCAGTCTAAATGAACAACTTCTTGAATTGGAGTAAATAAAGATTTTTTAACAAACCGTAAGGAACTTTTCCTGCCAAGCCCCAATATGATCAAAGATATGGGAATAATAGTCGCCAAAAATAGTAGTTTTACAAACCCCAAAATGACAAGCAGTATTGAAAATAAGGTAATTCCCGTAGCAATCTTTAAAATTATGCCCTCCCCTTCATTAAAAGAAAAGCTGAATAAACGGGTAAAGGCTAAATCCCCCAAAACATAACACGTAGCGAAAATGAAATAACAAGCGAATAATACAAATAAGATTTTTCCCAAATAGGCAAGAACTCCCCATAGCCCCCAATCTAATCCTTCTTCTACTTTAGAAGCATGTACCACAATTATTATCCCACTTATGATTAAAAATAAAGCTAGCACACTCGCCCCATTTATATAACTCAAGATTTTCTCCGAGTCCATCTCTTTTACTTTATACAAACCAAAGCCTATTCCTGCTCCCAATAAAGAAAGAATTAAAACCAAATCCACGTATTGAAAGTATTTGATAGACGCGGCATAATCAGGGTGATAATACCAATATTCAGCAAATATTAATAAGCCCCATATCAAGCTAAAAATTAGGGTAAGTACGCTATCTATTCGGGATGTCATAAAAAAAAATTCATTGGAAAGATTAGCATGCTAAATTATAACAAATTTGCAAGGATTAAAAACAATTCAACAAGCCTAACTGAATCTCAAACAATTGGCGATAAAAAATAATGCTAATGCAAAAAGTTTACGCAAAAGAAAAATAAAAGTTTATCAAAAAAGTCGCTGAAAACTTTTTGCAAAATTTCGTACTGCCCCACTACCAAGTGAGATGATCCCGTTCAATAAATAGAGTTATTTTAAATATTCACCTATCCAGAGTATCTAATTTAAGCAGAACAAGTATAAGTAAAAGAGCAAAAGATTGGACTTGTTCCCAAATAAGAATCGTCTATATGGAATTTAGATTTTTTCAGTGGTTGGTTCCCTTATTGTCTTTGTTCTATATTATTAGAACCGTTCGACAATATGCTCAAGGCAAATATAGCCCAAGGAATACGGTCATTTGGATAATATTTTGGGTAAGTATCGCCATGTTGGCAATCATGCCAGATGAAATTCCCAACAGAATTGCAAAAGCACTCGGATTTAAAGATCATATCAACGCTGTCATTTTTGTTGCTTTAGGATTATTATTTTTAATGGTTTTCTACCTATCGGCCGCTATGAATCGAATAGAAAACCAACTGACGGATTTAGTTAGACAACTAGCACTGGAAGAGGCTTTGAAGAATAATCATGTTTTTCCAAATGAACAAAACTTGCTTTCTAACAATCCTGAAAAAAAAGAAATAAACGAAAAGGAAGCGATTATTTCTGATGAGAAAAATAGGGATCATTCTGACAGCAATTCTCTGGAAAAAGCCACAAGCACAGGCAAAACACCAAAAGTTTCTTAGAATGAAAATTGTCTATGTATTGGAAAATTATTATCCCAATATTGGAGGGGTCGAAACTCTTTTCAAAAGCTTGATTGAATCGCTGGCAAAAGAAGGCCATCAAATCACGATTATCACTTCCCGAATTACGCCTGACTCTCCCCTAAAAGAAAAAAATGGAGCTATTCAAATATCCAGAATGCCTTTTAACAACCGGTATTTATTTACCTTTTTGGGGCTCTTTTATATCATTCCTCACCTAAAAAACTGCGATTTGGTCCATACGACTTCTTATAATGCAGGCATTCCCGCCTTTTTTGCCAGTAAGCTATTTGGGAAAAAGGTAATTATTACTTTCCATGAAGTTTGGACAAATTTATGGTTTAGGCTCCCCTATATGGGAAAAATTGCCAAAATTGGGCATTATTTATTTGAGCAAGTATTATTGAAACTCCCGTTTGACCATTTTGTAGGGGTTTCTCATAGCACCTCGAAGAATTTACAAAAAGCAGGTATAAAAAAAGAGCGAATAACGACCATTTATAATGGCATCAACTATGACCATTTTCAACTACCTGCCTCTAGCAAAAAGGCCAAAGAGACTGAAAAATTTACCTTTACTTACTTTGGTCGCCTCGGTATTTCCAAAGGGCTGGACTTATTAATGGAGGCCATTCTTGTTTTTAACAAAAAACATCCGGGCATCCAGTTCAAATTGATTGTACCAAAGGTTCCTGCCTCTTTTTTGAAAAGGATAATAGCTTTTATAGAGCGTTTTCAACTAGAAGATACCGTTTTCCTACTCCATCACCTTTCCTTTGAAACACTGAAAAAAGAGATTGCCCAAACCAATTGTGTTATTATCCCTTCTTATAGCGAAGGGTTTTGTTTTGCTGCTGTTGAAACCATTGCGCTGGGAGTTCCCCTCATTTCTTCCAATCAAACTGCCCTAAAAGAAGTAGTTTCTGGCAAATTTATCAAAATGGAAACGCTCTCTGCTGCTGGCTTAGTAAACGCAATGGAAAAAGCAATCGTCGGACAATGGGAAACAAGCCCTCTTAAAAAATTTGAGTTAAAAGACACAATTAATAATTATAAGTCTTTGTATAAAAAAGGGGCTGTGATCGCCGAACGACAAGTCGAAACTAGCTGCACCTAATCTTTATATCCAAGCAAATGAAAATTGCTATAATTGGAGATGCACTGGACTATCAATATGCCGGTATTTATTATTATACCAAGGAACTAATCAAAGCGCTAGCTGCTATTGATAAAAAAAACGAGTACTGGATTGTTCGCTCCAAATCAGAGGGAGCTATTAGCCAGAATGTCAAAGAATTAATCATTCCCACCCCAGCCTTCCTCGGAGCTGCCGCCTACCGCTTGTTTGTTCAAGTCCCCAATGCACTTACCCAAAAAGGGGTAGATATTGTGGTCGAACCTCGCCATTTTGGTCCTTTTAATTTACCTGATAACATTAAAAGAGTAACCGTTATCCACGACCTTTCTCCCATTCATTTTCCGCAATGGCATCAATTTCTAAGTAGAAAATTGCAACAACTTTTTCTTCCCAGCATTTTAAAGAGAGCCGACCAGGTCATTACCAATTCCAATTTCACTAAACGAGATGTAATTAAGCATTTTCCTTTTACAAAAGAAAAGATCACAAGTATTCACTTAGGCAAAGAAGCACTTTTTAAACCCAGTCCTGACCCTCCTATTCTAAAAAAATATGGTATTCAACAGCCCTATTTATTGCATACCGGTACAATAGAACCTAGAAAAAATTTGGGACTTTTACTAAAAGCTTTTGAGATTATAAAATCCCAATCATTTAGTCCACTACAACTGGTTTTGGTGGGAAAAAAAGGGTGGAAAAGCGACTCTTTTTTTCAAAAAATTCAAAATTCTCCTTATAAAAAAGACATTAAAGTAGTCGGTTATATCAATCGCTATCACCTTCCCGCCCTTTATTCTTCTGCTGAACTATTTATTTATCCTTCTCATTTTGAAGGATTTGGCTTGCCGGTGCTGGAAGCAATGGCTTGTGGCGTGCCGGTTATCGTTTCCAATGTATCCAGCCTACCCGAAATTATAGGAAAGGCAGGCTTACGCTTCTCGCCAAACAATATTCAAGAATTAGTTATTCAAACAAAAGAAGTATTGGAAAACAAGGAAATAAGAGCGCATTTTTCAAAATACTCTTTAGAGCAAGCCCGTAAATTTAGTTGGGAAAAAACAGCTGAAGCTACATTAGAAGTTTTTGAAAAATTAATGACCTCATAAAAAAAGCCCCCCTCCAACTGAGTGAAGAGAGGCCATCCCAAAAACCGATTTAAGTATATTTCTTAAAATATCAAGCAGCTATAAAAACCTACCTTAATATTCTAATTTTTTCAGAATAGGTCAAAGGCTTTATTTATGTAAATCCCTTGATTTCCTTTAACCAAAACAGTCCTGAAAGGACTAAATAATCCTAAATAAAAAGACAATAATTTATAATGAAATTTGTTGTAATCCCTTGAAAGTCAAGATTTATTGTCTATTACTTAATATAATCCCTATATAAATTCAATCAAATTATTACAAGAACGTATTTTCGTTTTCTAAAGAATAATGAAAAATAGTGGTCGAATCGTTAAAAACAATCCAACCACTAAGTTCTAGCCACCTTATTCGATGATTACCATCTTTCTGGTAGCCACTTTATCTTTAGACTCTAGCTGATAGTAAAGTACGCCAGTAGATCCCAATTCTTTTGCATTTAGAATTATCTGATGATAACCCCTTGCATAATCATTAGTAATCGCTTTCAATACTTTACCTTGCACATCCATTACTTTCAATGTAGCTGCTCCCGTTTCTGGCAAGTTAAAGCCAATTACTGTTTCACCATTGAATGGATTTGGTGTATTCTGTTTCAACTCAAAGATAGAAGCCATATCCGCAGAAGTGAAGTTGATATTTATATCCAACAAGTCTCCAGCAGTATTATAGGCTTCCGCAGTAGTGAAATCAGAACTTACAGAAATAAAATCACTTAACAGTCCAGTAGCAGTAGCTTTGAAGGTTAAGGCAAATAATGCTGCATCTGCAGTAGTTTCGCCATTCCAACTCGTGGTCAATAGACCTCGCTGAGACATATTGGTATTGAAGTTGGCAGCTTTCGCTACACCTTCTACCAATTCAGCAAATTCTAGTCCCACAAAGTTCATCGTGAACTGATAGCCTTGTGTAGATTCAATATCAGCAGCCGTAAATTCTACGGTTACGGTTTGACCCGCCTCTACGAATTGGTCTGCTGCATTGAAGGTCAAGGTACCATTAGTACTCCGTACTTCTGCTCCTAATAGGCTGTTAACCAAGGCACTGCCATTAATATCTCCTACTTTTACACCAATGAAATTCACATTTGGCATATCCGTAGTCAAATTGTCAATGTTCACAAACTCCCCAAAGGCTTCCGATGCTGGGTTGGCTGAAGTAAAGCTGTATGCTGCATCTACAAAGCGCCAGCTATCATTATTTGGAAAATCATTGGTGATGCCCAAGATCAACTGACGAACTTGTACCATGTCAAATGCCGTAATCGTACCAGACTTATTCACATCTGCTGCGATGTACTTGTACGGTGTATCGAACTCGGAAATTCCCAAAATGTGTTTGCTAATCAGTACCAAATCGAAAGTAGAAACGCCATTCAATGGGTTGATATCTTTCGTTGGTGTGACGGAGTAGTTGCCGCCGTTGGGTAGCATGAATTGGAAATGTCCGTCCGAGGCAGTAGTCATAGAACGCTGGGCTCCGCCATTGATAGCGATACCAACAGATTCTATGTTCTCTCCGTTTGGATTTCGCACAAAACCAGCGACCATCATATCACCAGGCTCAAATCCAGTACAAAATCCCAATACGTCCTGAACATCTACAGTGGTAGCAACAACATCCCAGTTGCCTTCTTCATCAATCACATAAATACTAACGGTGCGTGTACCAAGATGTCGGCAAGTAAGGTCAATATTTTGTCCTAGTTCTCGTACATCATCGGCTGTCTGAATATCTGGAGAAGGCTCGCCAAGAGCAATTCTAAAGTCCAACCTGTGATTAGGTGTACAATTATCAAAGCTCTTAAGCTCTAAGTCTCTCGCCCATACTTGGACAAGTGTATCCTGACCGATCTCAACAGCTATTCCTTCTTTTACAAAAGGAGTTGGTTTTCGACAATCCCAGAATGTAAAAGTAGCATCCTCACCGGAAGAATTGCCACAAGCATCCGATCCCCAGAATTCTACTTTATAAGTCCGTTTAGGCTCTACTACATAACTAAAGCTGGCACCAATACCGTCTGTACCCAAGTTGGCTGTAACGTCAACGCCGTCCACATACAGCTTATGGGTAAAATTGGTAATGGGTATGTTCAAACAATTCGTGCCGGTAGCAGAGAAGGTTCTAAGCGTATCACACTCATAAGGTGCAGCACCAAGGTTTCTATCTTCTTCTCCGTAAGGTGACACATCACCAACGCCATAAATACAAGTATTCACTTCATTGATCGTTACTGTTGGTGCATCGTTTACATACAATTTAATAAGTTGTGTGTATCTAAACCTCCCAAATTCGCCAGCTACACCTACTTGGACACCATTTCTGAAAACTGGGTTGTCATTAGTAAACACTCTTCCTTCCATCTCCAGACCATCTGTCCCCTCATTGTTTCTAACAATAGTTACATGCCCTTGTCCAACTTGATGTTTACACCAGTTGATTATTTCATAAGTCCTTTCAATCTTCAGACAGGCTGCTCCTGGAACTTCAAAAGTGTCTGCCGTAATTTCAAGTCCAAATATATCACAAGCACCATTGGAGACAATGTCAGAAACATTAGGCTCCGGAGGTAAAGTTTCTCCACAAGTCAAATCAACATCTGGTGGAAACGTCAATGTCCAATTTGGCACATATTCAATTCTGATATTCTGCTCTACCGGAGTAGAAGCATTACCACCCGCAGGAAGCCAATCAATTGCCCAATATCTACGCCTGATTCTAAGTTCTCCACAATCTTCCTGGATCAATTGATATTCTTGCTTGATCTCTATTCCGCCACATGCCTGAAGGTTATCCTCACAAACAGGGTTGCCAAAATTAGCATTATAGACCGCTAACAACGCGCCTTCTAATGGTTGCCATTCATCATCTTCCATGACGCCATCTCCGTCATCAGTAGAAACCCCTAGTTCGTCATTGTGATAATCTGTACATATTCCTGTCGTATCCGGCAATTCTCTACAGATTGGCGAGATCTTGTCTTCCACTAGTATAGTCGCCCAGCAAGTATTATAATTGCCTTTTTTATCCCAAACGCGTACTTCTACTTCTGGGTTTTCATGGACATCGTCGCATTCGATATGAACCGTTTCCCTCCAGGGATCTTCGGTTCCTTTTCTTCTGATTCGAATGCTATCAATGCCGCAGGCATCGTTACTAGCCGGATTCGTTGCATCTCCCGCATCTATGGCGCTCCAGTGTATTTCAATTCCCTGATCGTTGGGTAAGGAAACGTGTATGGAGTCCGTGCATATCGCTACGGGGTCGGTAACGTCTCTGATTTCTACATTTTGCAAGACAGTATCGTTTACTAATTGCTCGTGGCAATCATCTTCCACGACCCATCTTAAGCAATAGACATCACAAGGCAATTTTTCCCAATCTAGCGGATCTTCTATCTCCCACTTAGTACCATCTTCTACTCTGAAGACGGCATCAAGTGTCACCGTTGGATCATCATCGCAATTGTCATCAACTCGAGGTTTTCCAACCTTGGTAACATCACTGGTACAGGCATTCCCTGCTAAGTCAATAATAATAGCAGCTATCCTGCCGTCAGAAATAGTATCTAAAAATTCAGGAGGCGTTTTATCCGTATATTCGATATAGGTCGTATCCAGTATGGTGGGTCCCTGGTTTGGCGTACACCAATCCAGTACATCCCAGAATCTGAAATACTTTCTACCGCAATCTGTTGAAGCAATGGTATCCGTTCTTGGAACTAAGATATAACCGCAGGTATAGGCAGTGTCATTCAATTGGACTACTTCACCGCTAGGTACAAACTGATTATCCTTCCAAACACCAATTTTAACACCTGGTGCAGGTATAGACGCTTCGTCCGTGCATTCAGCAGAAATGTCTTCCGTTCTGTCAACATATTGTGGGTCGCTTAGATCCGGTCTAAGGATTACTACCTCTTTACTATTGGTGCCCACGTTGCCACAATCATCTTCCGCGCGGAAGTTAATGGTTGCTGTCGTAATATTCGGCCTTCCATTTTCAGCAAAACAAGGATCATCTTCCTCAAAATCTACGGTATAGGTCACCTCAACCTCATCATCACAGTTATCAATAGCTTGAGTACTCAATAAAGCTGCCAAACCCGTCGTATCGCAAGCCACTAGAGTATCCGCATCTAAATTAAACGTAATCGAAGGACTTGATTCATCTGTGAAATGAAGCGTGGTTTCGCATGCTGCCGATTTTTTGATTGGATCACAACCAGAATCTACAGCAGCCGGCGTAATGCCAAGCCCAAAATAAATCCGTTCAATCGTCACCTTCGCGGTCGCATCACAAACAGACATGCCAGCAGCTTTGATATCATCCAGCGTAATCGTCGGATAAATGACCGCGCCATGATTGTCGTAATTTTTCGTCTCTAATGTCTGCTCCTCCTTGCCAGTACCAAGCGTAACGGTAATATTATAATACATGATATCCGCTATTGTATCGCAAGGATTCTCCAACAGATCATCCGGTCTTAGCTGTATCAGACAAGCTGCACCTATTGGCACTTCTATATCATCATTACAGATCAAAGCAGGCTCTTGGATAGAGAAGTAAACGGTATCCCGCTTCGCTTGATCTGCCAATAAGATATACTCTACGGAATAATGGCCAATCGCAAAGGTTCGGGTAATCGATGCTGGAGTAGTACTAGTTCCTCCTGAAGCCTTTAGCTTCATTTCAAAACACTTTTCGCCGTGCCAGTCTCGCACAACAGTAAGCACCGTGTCCGCAGGCCACTCTAGTTCAATATCACAAGCGGTAATTTTAGGTGCAGGAATCCTAACTCTGGCATAAGGCGGATCGTCACACTTCAGTCTAACATCTGGAATGTCCACATCGCTAAAGGTAACATTTCTGGCTTCACAATCCACCCAAGCATCCCAGCCTCTACCTTTACGATTATCATCGTCTGTTTTGAAGGTAAAGGTCAAACAGCCTGATGGGTTAAAGTAAGGATTGCAATCTGCCTGTACCCAACCGCCGCCAGCAGCAGCAAACTGAGTTGCAACAGCACGAAAAGCAGCTTCGAGCTTTTCTAAGTGCGTACCTGGTGCAGCATTATATTCAGCTAACAAAGCATTTGCTACAGCATCGCCTTTAGCCGCCCTAACCGCCGCTACAATATTTGCAATTGGGTCTGTAACTGATACTCCTGCCTGAGCTAGCACTTTAACCAAGGCATTATAAAAATGAGAAACCGCCCCAGGATCCGCCGCCTTAAACTTGGAGATCCCCGTTCCAGTACCTGTACCAGCTAAGGGAGCATTTCCAGCTCTCAGCGCTGCCAGATTGCCATTAAAGGCAAACAGTGTATCGTCTTCTTCTAAATCAAATTCACTAAATACCACTTTTACTCGGTGCCATTGGTCTGACGGACAAATTTCGACGGTATCTCTCCTTCCTGAATCATCAGGGTCCAGATAATTACCGTCATTTTCACCGTCATCTGTAAACCTGACACTACTGGTAGATGGTTCCCCTTCACACTCGGTAAGTCGGTACTGGGTAGCGACAGAATCAAATCCTATCTTGATGACCTCTCCCGGCTCGACGTTGACTTGCGCCATACTAAATTGTAGCCCCAGACAACACCAAGCAAAAAGTACCATCAAAGCCGACCGCCCTATAAGGGGTATCCTACTTTGTAGCTGAAATAGCGCAAAAATCGCTTTTTTCATCATAAGGTTATTTTAATTTTGGTTTAATAAAAGAAAGGGATGCTCCCTTCCACATTATTCACTACCCTATTCGATGATAATCATCTTTCTGGTAGCTACGTTGTCTGAAGATTCTAATTGATAGTATAGTACCCCGGTCGCGCCAAGTGTTTTTGCATCCAAAGTGATTTGGTTGTAGCCTTTGGCATACTCGCCTTTGATGCTTCTCAATACTTTACCTTGTATATCCATTACCCTCAAAGTAGCGGTATTTGCTTTTGGCAATGTAAAGCCAATCATTGTTTCGCCATTGAACGGGTTAGGTGTGTTCTGATACAAGCTAAATTCAGTTGCTTCATTGCTTGTCTTGAATTCAATGTTTACATTCACCAAATCTCCGGTAGTCGTATAAGCCTCTGCAACGGTAATATCAGAATTAACCGCTAGTAGCTCACTCAATAACCCAGTGGTGTTGGCTTTGAATTTCAAGCTAAATAGCACCTCATCAGCGCTTGCCTCTCCATTCCAGGAAGTAGTCAAGAGGCCTCTTGAAGCCATATTGGTATTAAAATTACTAGCTTTCGCTACTCCTTCTACCACTTCTGCCAATTCAAGACCAGCAAAATTCATAGTAAATTGGTAACCCAAAGCAGTAGCAATATCAGCAGATTTGAAATCCACGGTTATTGCCTGTCCCGCTTCTACAAAGCGATCCATGACGTTGAAAGTCAAGGTGCCATTGGTATTTCGAACTTCTGCACCTAGCAGGCTGTTCGTCAAAGCATTTCCATTGATATCTCCAATCTTCGCAGCAATGAAATCAAGGTCTGCCAGATTAGCATCCAGATTATTGACGCTGATGAATTCGTTGAAGTTCTCAGCAGCAGGATTGCTGGTTGTAAACTGGTGGGCTGCATCTACAAATCTCCAACTGGAGTTATTTGGAAATTCAGAAGTAATATTCAGGATTAGCTGACGGATTTGAACCATGTCGAAAGCCGTAATGGTTCCTGATTTATTGACATCTGCCGCAATGTACTTATAAGGGGTATCAAAAGTATTTATACCCAAAATATGCTGACTAATCAATACCAAATCATAGGTAGATACCCCATTGAGTGGATTGATGTCCTTTTCAGGAGTAAGCGTATAATCGCCACCTTTAGGTAGTTCAAACTGGAATTTACCAGTTGCACCTGTAGCCATTGATTGTTGAGCGCCTCCATTTACGGTTACGTTTACTTTCTCCACATTTTCACCTGCTATATTGGTGATGCCACCAGCAACTAGCTGGGTCGGCGCACCTGTATTTAAGGAATCTCTTCCGCAAACATTATTATGGTCTTGTACATAGACATAGGTGCCAACCACATCGTAGTTGCCTTCTTCATCAATCACCACGAAACCTACGTCAAGGAAACCAAATTCCTGGTCTTCGCAAGTAAATGTGATCACCGGAGGAACTGCTTTTGCTTCTTCTTTGTTAGTCGGTCCAGCTCCATCAAGCGGATCGCCTTTAAAGATTCCTCGTTTCAATCTATGTGCAGGTGTACAGTTATCATAACTTCCTTGGTCCAGGTCTTTTGCCCAAACCTGTACGCTGCCTGTTTCGCTCATTTCTATGGCGACTCCGTGTAGTACATAAGGCGTTGGTCTTCTGCAATCCCAGAATTTGTACTCTCTTTCATCCCATACAGAATTGCCACAGCCATCAAAAGCACGGAATCTTACTTTGTAAGTAATCTTAGGCTGTACTACTTTGGTAAAGCTTGATCCTTTATCGCTATCTTTCAATTCTCCGTTTTCGTAGAATTCCCATTCAAACTGCTCAAGCGGCATATTCAAACAGTTATTCGCACTTGCAGAGAAGGTTCTTTCTTCATCGCACTCAAAAGGCTCAGATCCTGGAGTCCTGTCTTCTATTCCGTAAGGAGCCTTGTCACCTTCACCAAAAATACAAGAGTCTCCATTCATCTGAATATCAATACTCTTATCTATTTCATTTACATACAGTTTTAATATTTGTGTATAAGTGAATCGTCCGTGATTAGCCAATGCGCCAGCAGTCGCACTTGATAGTTCCGCTCCATCAGGATGGTGTGGAATTTCATAGGCGCCTTGACCAGCTTCGTATTCGCACCAGTTGATCACTTCATAGGTTCTTTCAATCTTCATACAAAGATCACCAGGCACTACGAAAGTTTTCTCTTTCACTTCAAGTGCAAATAAATCACAAGAACCATTGGTAATCACATATCCTGATGCTGCTGCAGGATAATTGTCCAGGGCATCTCCACAGTCCACGTCCACATCCGCAGGGAATTTTAACTTCCAGTCTGGCACATAGACTACATTGATCGTTTGGTACCTCCAAGGAGATTCATTACCCCAATCTGTTGCCTTGTATCTTCTAATGATTTCCAATTCACCGCAATTCAATTCGGTTAATTTATACTCTTGCGTGATGCCTAGCTCTACACAAGATAGATTATCATAACAAGCTAAATCTTTTGGATCTGTAAATAATTCATTGTAATCTTCTAATAGTGTGCCTGTCAAAGGAATAAATTCTCCGCCTGTAGCCTTGCCCAATTCCTCATTATGGAATTCGTGACAATACCTGGTTAAGGTGGGTAAGTCTTCGCAAACAGGTGGAATCTTATCCTCTACAGTAACGGTCATCCAGCAAGTATTATAATTGCCTTTCTTATCCCATACCCGCATTTCCACACTAAATGCACCGTGTGCATCATAACAATCTACTTCTACATATTTTCTCCAGGTAGGATCATCGCCACCTTTTCTTCTGATTCGAATGCTATCAAGATCACAAGCATCGTTGCTTCCGGCATCAATGTCTTGCCAGTGGATTCTGGCTCCTTGGTCACCTGGAATGGATATGTGCAATTGATCCGTACAAACTGCGGCAGGTTTGGTTACATCATCTATAAATATGACCTGAATAATGGTATCATTCACTAATTGCTCATGACACTTATCCTCAGCAACCCATCTTAGGCAGAAAGAATCGCAAGGCAATTTATCCCAATCCTCTGGGTCTATTTCCCATTCTCCTCCATCTTCAATTCTAACAACTCGGTCAAGTCTTACATTAGGATCTGGATCACAATCATCAGTTGCACTTGGTGCTCCTATTTTTTTGACATCATAGGTACATTCAAATGGACCTAGTGGTATGACCAAAAAGCCTAAGGTATCCCTATCTACATCAAAATAAGGTGCTTCGGTATCTACTTCATTGATGAACTGGACATTTCTGACGCCACTTGCTGGCGCATCTGGATCTCTATTAACACGATAACGCGCCCTACTGAAAGAAGGAGGTAGAGTTGCATAGAAGTTTCTAAATGACCGCAACTCAAAAGGAGCTTGTCCAGGACGACACCAATCTAAAATTTTCCATTTTCTAAATATTTTGCTACCACAGTCATTCGCTGGGGTAGGTATATCTTCCGGAATCGCCAAATAGCCACAAATGTAGTCTTCTGTATCTAGGTAAATAACGGTTGCCGTGCTTAAGTCCACTGTATCCGCTCTGATCCTACCAACATAAACTCCTGGCACACCAGCCCCAGCAGTATCAGCCGAAGTGGGATCCCCTGAATTGCATTCAATCTCAACATTCGCCGGCATTTTAAATAGGTAAGGTCTGATAATTCTTACCCTTTGTTCTGCTTTTCCTACGTTACCGCACTCATCTTCTGCCTCAAGGCGGATAGTAGCCATCGTGGTATCATTTCCGCCATAGCAAGGCAAGGCCTCGTCAAGCTCTATGCTAACCACTTTGACTTCTACATCATCATCACAATTATCAATTGCCCTTACATCCAATAAGTCCCGTACTCCTGTAGTATCGCAAGAAGCAATCGTTATAACATCGGAAGAAACCCCCGAAATCCAGGGCTGAGATTGGTCGGAAAAGGTAATATCTGTGTCGCAGGAAGCCCGCTGCACACCATTATTACAGAAGGTTAATTCATCAATTCTGCTATAATAAATGCGCTCGATCGTTACAGTCGCTTTTCCGCCGCATACATCCATTCCTGCCGCTTCAATATCTGCTACTGTAATAACCGGATATCTAATTGGATCGCCTGTATCTGCACCGTCTTCATCAAATCCCTGGGTATATATTTTTTTCTGATCTTTCCCTTCGCCGATCGTTACCACTATATTATAATACATGGTATCGGTAATCGTATCGCAGGGATTTTCCAAAACATCGTCCGGCTGCACCACAAACTCACAAGCCGAACCAAAAGGAATAATTACATCATCGTTACAAACTAAAGAAGGAGCCTGCACAGTAAAGGTGGCTTCTTTTCTTTTATCCTCGTGGTCGTCAATTTTAAGGATAAACTCTGCTTTGTAAATGCCTATCGCAAAAGTATCCGTGATTGCATCTCTAGCACCGCTAAAAGTTAAACAAGTATCCAGACAAATTTCGCCTAATTGATCTGTAATAATAACCTGAACAGAATCAGAAACTCCATCATTTACATCTTCCCCACATATACTTACCTCCGGTGCTGCGATTTCAATAAGCGCATAAGATTCGTCACATTCCAGCGTTTTGCTGCTAATGCTAGGGGAAGTTTTCATTTTAACTTCTCTATCATCGCAATCCACCCAAGCTTCCCAGCCAGAGCTTTTATCATTATCACCATCCGTTATAAAGACAAAGGTCAAGCAGCCATCGGCATTAATAAGCGGACTACAATCTGCATAGATCCAGCCGCCGAAGGGCAAGCCCGTTTCGCTGGCGTTTGCTGCGCCTACCGATTTGCCGTGCTCGGAATGCACCGCAAGTAATTCCGTATGAGTCAATAGGGCCAATAACTCATCAAGCGTTAGCAAGGCGGCAATTTCCGCATTGGTAAAGCCCGCTTGAGGGGAGGCATTAGTTTTAAGATAAGTTCTTGCCTGTGCTTCGGTTACGGCTGGTGTCGCATTAGTTGCCGAAGGAACACCTACAGCCGCTGAGTCCGCTGAAGTAGTATTAGCATCTGCTAAATAGGCAGTTATCAAAGTAGTAGAATCAATGGCGTCTATTAGCGAATCTCGGGGAGTGACGCCCCCAATAGTCGTAAGATCCAAAATACCTGCTCTGGTAGAATCTTCCAACTCTGCCGCCGTACCCTGAAAGGCATAAAGGGTATCGCCGAGTTCCATACCAAAGTCGGTAAAAACTACTTTTAGACGATTCCATTTATCTTTGGGGCAAATTTCGATGACTTCTCTTCTAGGCTCGCCCGTAGGGTCTGCATAGAGGCCATCTACTGTCCCGTCATCTGTAAATAGCACACTTGGATTATCCGTGCTCGGTTCCCCATTACACTCCGTCAATTGGTACTGGGTAGTGGAGCTATTGCTAGAGATTGCAATCGTATCCCCCGGATCAACTTCTGTCTGTGCCCCTACATTTTGCATGCCCAGACAACACCAGGCAAAAAGTACCATCAAAGCCGACTTTCCCAGCAGAGAGAGTTTGCTTTGAGGCTGAAATAGCGTAAAAATCGCTCTTTTCATAGGATTAGTTAATTTTGGTTAAAAGAAAAAGGTTAAAAATTTCGGTTAAGCTGGTTTTAAAAGCAGTCATTCCTGTCAATCCCTTAGCCTGTAGGACGAATGTGTATAATAATACGGTAGTGCTTT
Source organism: Saprospiraceae bacterium (assembly GCA_965222705.1). Lineage (GTDB taxonomy): Bacteria > Bacteroidota > Bacteroidia > Chitinophagales > Saprospiraceae > JAFMDF01. The sequence goes on from CBDCUO010000034.1 coordinate 30,093, forward strand.
GGTCATATTTGCCAAAATGCACTCTGGTTGTGACCTGTTCCAAGAGACCAGGTAGCTGCTTTCAGCTCGCTCAGTAAGATGTACCTAAAAACATTGGTTGTTGTAAAATGTCCTGGTCGGCTTAAGGGACAGATTGGATTTCGCCGGAGCAGATTCGCAACGGCTGACATATCCAGTCTAAGGATTCGGCAACCCTAGGTATTTCCTAAGTGCCGCAACGACTGGCTATAGGAATGTTCTTTGAGCAGCTAACAAACTTATGTTCGGAAAAAGATAGATGGGTGATGCAGTGCTTTAATCGCAGGATTGTAAAAGTTTTAAAAACCATGAGATTTAAGATTAGTGTTCGTTACTTTTGGTCGAAAATAATGTTTGTTTCTTGCTTTGTTTCTAGTTTCGTAATGGGCTGCGTCCTGATCGAACAGACAGCCCGTAGATAATAGACTTGTTACCCTTTATAATATATGAATCTGAAATTTGAATTTTACAAAGAGTAACAAGTTTAGCAAATGCAACAGAATTTAAAGTCCGTTGTACAGTACCGTTGTGTTTGTCTTAACAAGTAAAGAAGGAAGTGGAAATATTCCATTCCACTTCATTCATAATACGGAATTAATCTCAATTCTTTAGAGCAAATCTTTTCTCTGCTCTCTTACTTTATTTTAGGAGCATAGACGTACAAGTTTGGCAAAAAGTGAGGCACAAAGGCCTCACGAAATGGTCTTAACCAAACTTTGTTAATCTCATGCTTTTTTAGCATCGTGGGTGATCATTTAAGATTAAGTGATTGGTTTTGTCAGTAATACACATATAATTTAAATCACTTTTTCCTTAGCAAATTGGTTGTTAATTTGCATAGAAAAACCACCTCAAGAATGATCTCAAGAACTTTTTTATACTTAAATCGGAAAGGCTGGATTGAATTTTTAATCATTCAAACACAAAACCCAGTGTCATTTTTTTTCAATCCACTTAAAAATAGGAAGTTGTTATTAAATTAATAATAACTGTTTTAGGTCGTAAAACGATGGTGAGAAAAATTCCGTAGCGAAATACAAAAGTACGGAAGAAAGAGGAGGCATTATATACCCTTTTTGGGGTATTTTTAAAATTTATTATAATATGTTTTTTAATTATGAACCAAAAAACAATTCTCCCTCAACCTGCTCAATCCTTCATACAAATTCAAAAATAGTGTAAAATGAACAATTAGTGCAAGTTTTTGGCTTCCTTTTTTTGAATAATAATTTGTATTTTTTTTTAAAATGCTGGTTATCAACATAAAACAAAAAAATATATTTTAAATTCATTGATTCCGGATTTGACTAGGCACAAAGATGCAAAACACGGGGTTTTTCAAAAAGCTGCTTAAATTAGTAGGAACTAGATTCCAAACAAGAAAAGGAGTTTTTATATTTTTACATTTTGTTTTGGTAACTGTTGCTAATGATCCTAGATTCCATGGCACCATCAAACACCATTTACGACCATTAATTACTAATAATTAAGCACTGAATTTTAGACACAAAAATATGAATTCATCCGTATTCAGAGGATTTGCACAAGTAATTTCTGCGCTTTTTCATCCATTGCTGATATTGACCTATATGATCGTCCTGCTAATGCTGATAAACCCCTATGCTTTTGGGGTCAATCAATTGGGAGAAGGAAGAAGTGGTTTGTTGATTATTTATGTTTTTATGACGACTTTTCTAATTCCGGGTATGGCTATATCTATGATGCGAACCTTGAACTTAATCCCTTCGTTGATAATAGAAGACCGCAAAAACAGAATTGGGCCATTTATTGCAACGGGCGTTTTTTATTTATGGCTCTACGTCAGCTTTTATTCCAATCCAGAATTGCCGCTTATTTTTAAATCCGCCATTTTGGGAAGCACCCTTGCGTTATTTACTGCTTTCTTTCTAAACCTCTTTTCAAAAATTAGCTTACATACGATCGGAATGGGTGCCTTAGTAGGCTTGATAATGGTCGCTATGCTCCTTTTTAGTTATCGCAACTTCCAAATAGGAGATCAGATGTATAGTATGTATGGCCTACTGTTTCTAACCATTGTGCTGGCGGGTCTGGTAGGTTCCGCCCGCCTGATCCTAAACAAGCAAGCCCCTATTGATTTGTACGGAGGTTATCTGGTAGGCTTTGCGACACAGATTATTGCGTTGCAGTTTTTATTATCGTAAGGCGAACTGCTAATCCGTCATAGGCATAGAGTCCGGCGGATTCCTACGTAAAAAAGCCCCTTTCTCAATTATTAAGAAAGAGGCATTAACCCAAAAACCGAATATTAGTCTAAATATTTTATAAAAACTTGTCTATCCTGTCGAAGCAGGATTAGTCTGTTGAAAAGTCAGATTGTATTTTAAATTACTCTATCACTAACATCTTTCTGGTTTTTATGCCAAATGAAGTGGCTAACTGATAGTAATAAACCCCTTTGCCATTTAAATCTTTCTTGCTGATTATCAGTTCATTATACCCTTGGTGGAAATTATTTTTAACCAATTTTACCCGCTGTCCTCTTACATCAAAAATGCTCAACGCCGCCGCTCCCGCTCGCTTTAATTCAAAGCCAATGATTGTATTTTTTGAAAAAGGATTGGGTTGGTTCTGGTATAATTTAAACCCCTCATAGTCCGTGCTTTTTGCTTCATAAAGCAAGGCTACATCCATTAGGTCAGGCAATGGGCTTCCATTTTCTATATAGGCTTCTGCTTTCATAAACTTCGAATCCAAGCCAAAGACTCCAGACAGTTTTGCAGATTTTTTTACCTTAAATTGAAGTTTAAATAAAACCTGCTTGCCCTCCTTATTTGCATCCGCTTTCACTTGCTCCCAACTGGTCGTAATGATTCCTCTTTTCAAGAAGTTCAGCCCAAAATTATGCTCCGTTAAATTTTGAATTTCGCCCGGTATTATTTTTAAAAATTCTAAAGTAGTTGGTTCAAAATTCATTGCAAATTGATAGCCTAACAAGCCTTTAAAACTGGTAACATTTATTGGGATTTCAATCGTATTCCCTGCTATTAGCGTTCGTTCTTCCATGCTTAATTTTAAAAGACCATTGGCATTCCTGCTTTCGCCCTCCGAAAAATTTTGAGCAGTAGTTGCGCTGCCATTGAGGTCGCCAATTTTAATGGCAGTAAAGCCCTCAATCTCCATATTTGCGCCGGGTAAATCATTGATGTTATAAACCTCAGGGAAATAACCTTCGAGGGGTTTTGCCGGATTTTCAAAATCAAAATTTCTCCTTACAAAACGCCAAGAAGTATTATTGGGGAAGGCAGGCTCCATTCGCAAAATCAATTTTCGAATAACCACCACGTCATAGATAGAAATATGGCCGGAACGATTCGCATCAGCAGCAATCAATTTATAGGGAGAGGTTATATTTTGAAAGCCCAGAATATGCCGATTGAGCAAGACTAGATCAAAAGTGGAAATGCCATTCAAAATGTCAAAGTCCCGCTTGGGTAAGATCGTATAGTCATTGCCCGCAGGCACATCCAGCAATTCGAATCTTCCGTTTTGGTCAGTCATAGTTGGTGCTACCTTTGAATGATTGATAGATACCTCTACTTGATCTACTTTTTCACCTGCCTCATTCATTACGACCCCGCTAATGTTGACCACTCTTCTGTTACCAGGGCATAAACCATCGTCATCCGTAATCAATATATCTGAGGTACAGGTATTGCTATTGCCCGCTTCATCGGTTATTGTAACCGTAACTCGATTCAGCCCCAATTGCGAACAAGAAAAACTATCTTGAGGAATCGTAATCAACAAACTGCCAAAGGGAGAACAATTATCGGAACTATTGAGTGCCAATTGGCGAGGAGGTATTCTGACAAAAAATTCCCCTCCATTATTTTCAATATTAAATGTATCTGGATTACAAATGGAAGTAGGTAAGGTACGATCTCTTACTGTAAACCGAAAAGAACAGGAATTGGCATTGCCACAGTCATCGCTTGCGGTAAAGGTAATGCTGTGTGTCCCAGTCGGATACATACCACTGGCATCGTTGGTATCCCCAGTAGAATCCCTGGAGCCATCACTATAAAGATCAATATAATAATTAATCGTCAATTGGTCCGTAGGAGAACAATCATCCGATACCGATACTGCCAGGGGTACATAAGCCATGCAGGTATTATCCGTGATATTGATCGTTGTGTCAGCAGGGCAGTCAATTTGAGGAGGAACACTATTGACCAATTTGATCTGTTGAATATATCGCCAATATCCCTGGGTGGAGTCACCAGGTGTAAACTGACACCAATCAATCAATTCCCAGGTTCTAAGTATGGCGTAACAATTGGTCGGATCAACTACGTCGTCAAATATTCTGTCATCATACCGCCATAAAATCCGGTTGCAAAGGTTGCCGATAGAATCGTATCTAGGGCGATCCACTCCAAACGGCAAAGAATCAGGATGTGTAGAAGCTCCACTACAAGCCTGCACAAAGGTATCTCTTGGCCAAATGATCGTGCTACCATCAAAGGTCGAGTTATTTTCAACCGTAATAACTTGCTGACAAGCCACCATATTGGTACCATCATTGGTCATAAAAGTTCGGTATATCCTCCCTGCTCCACAATTATTGATTGCAAAAGAATCTGTTTCTGTATAAGTAGCTGCACCGCAGTCATCTCTGACAATCGGAACGCCAAAAACGGAGAGGTCAGAAATATCAACCGGACAATGAACGGTTTGATCTGCTGGACAAATAATTTGAGGTACGCTACCATCTAGGATAGCAATCGTTGCTACACATTGGCTGGAATTGCTATCCGCATCTGTCACTTTTAAATTAACAGAAACAGTATCCCCTGAGTCCATGCAGTAAAAGGTCACATAATCCGCAAAATCAAGCGTGTCCCCTACCCTTTGCACCTGTAGAGTCACCGGACTACAAGCGTCATAACTACTTCTGTCAAAACTATTGGCATACACTCTGACCGTTCCATCTATGCCTATATATGCTCTATTGCCTGTATTGCACACGGCCACCGGCGGCGTTCTATCTGCTACATTTAAAACCGTTGTACAACGGGTAATATTATTACAAGAGTCCGCTACTACGTAAATGACGTCATAATATCCCTGAGGCACCCAGGTTAAAGTACCGCCATTGCCACTAATAGTTCCCCAGGGCGTTTCAATGCGAACTTTGGCTCCTGAACAGGCATCCATTGCCGTTACGGGAGGAAAGGTTACCGTTCCGGAGCAGAACCCTTCGTTGGTAGTCGCTCTAATGGTATCAATGCAATCAACCACTGGAGGAGTTGTATCTTGAACGCTTATTATTTGTATATCCGTTCTAAAATCTCCAGAGCAGGCATCCACAACTGTCCAGGTGCGTATGATTTGAATATTTCCTCTACAAAAAACAGCAGAGTCATCTCTAAAACCTGCATTTATTTCACAAAAACCAATAAAACTGGGATATAATGGCTCTCCATCCAAGGTCGGGGCACCTGTATTTGCTGGATCAGTGGCACTGTCCATACAACTGACGATTGGTGCCTCTAGCCCATCTCGATTGGGCGGAAAACGGACCGAATCAATGGATTCTCTTTCAAAATAAAGCGTCTGCAGGCAAGTACCGGTCATCCCTCCCGAATCAATTGCTGTCCAGGTTCTTTCAACAATACCGCTAAATCCAGCTACACAAGGGTTTCTCACCACATTATCTTCATAAGTCAAAGCAACCGTACCCGGACAATTATCCATGACGGTTGGGTAGCCGAACAGAGGGTTGTCAGGAGAAATATCTTGAACGCCACAAGCTAGCGTGTCATCTTCACAATTGATAATAGGGGCCGTTTTGTCCAAAACGATGATAGATCCCCAACAGGAATTATTGGTCAGTGAATCAATGACTCGAACCTGAAAAGATTGCCCAACATGACTTTGGTCAACGAAAGGGTTAGTCGGAATGATGTTACCATCTTGAAGTATTTCTACCTTTTTGGGTCCATTCGGACAGGTCAAATGCATAGCGGTCGCCAGCATTTCCGGAATTACCTCCGCCATACAACCGGTTCCTAGAGAAACCTGTACGCTATCTGCACAACCCAAATAACATTCTCTGGTACAGTCTTCTACTCCATTTCCTACAACACATATGGGAGCGTCTGCTATCCCATAGCCTGCTACGGTCAATTGCTGGTTTGCATTCCAACTGGCACTATTGGGCGCATAAAATGGATCAGTAGGGGTGATTAAAGACACCGTATCTTCTGTACAAAGTCCTCCGTTGGTAAAACTAAATAAAGGTACTTTCTGCCCTGCCTGAAAAGTTATAAAATCGGTGTAGAAATTTTCCATTGAAAAAGCAATGTAATCGTAGTCGGGATTTTCAACTGGATTATTAAACCGGCTATTGGCAGTAAATCTAACTTCATTCGAAGTACCTGGCTCGACTAAATTGGTCAAATTATTGACTGTGAACCCGCCTGATTTAACCCTCAGCGTAATTTGGATACTAGCCACTCTTGCGTTAACACCTGTATAGCTAACGTGCGAGGTCATACTTACTTGGAACGCTCCGCCGGAGAGCTTCTCAATTTCGTAATCTACAATGCATTGAGCATGGGCAGAAAAAGAAAGAAGTAATAGGCCGAACACCAACAAAGTGGGTCGAGTTATTTTCTTGTGCATTAAAAAAATAAGGTGATTGATCCGTTTCATGGGATACTTTTTTTATTCGATTTTAGGCAATTAGCTTTCGCTTTTTGCTATTCGATTTTGGATATTTATTTTCTACTCCGAATTACCTTTCGGGGCTATTTACATTAAAAGCACTTCGTGATTTCTCCAAATTGAGAATTACTGTTTTTTCAACCAAAAAGCTACGGATAACACTTTCCTGAAAAAGTGCTATCCGACTGCTCACAAAATTTCTCTGTCTCTAAGCAAAAATGTTTTGGTTGTAGTGTAAGATTCGTCGAGTCAAACAATTATTAATATGGTTGCCTGTTGTTTGCTCGCTCTTTAGAAATGACAGGCTCACTGGCTGCCATTATTCATTGCCTTTGCAATGATGTCTTATCTTGACTCATCACGGTATTGGATATCAGCATCAAAAGGTGGCGGCTCCGGAACTGCAAGCAGTCCCGGAAGCCGTTCCATCCCAAAAACCTTATCCTAAGTTTATTTCCCGTAATTAAGTATTGCCAAACTCTAGGGTGCACAAAATATCTCTCCCTCATTTTACCGCTTTTCTCACCCTCTCACTTTCTTACTCTTTAATCAAGACCATCTTTTTGGATAGTCTTTTGGTAATTGGTGTTTGTAAATGATAGTAAAGAACACCAGTTTTTATCGTTAAATCGCTTAAATCAATGGCTACTTCATTATAGCCTTGTGCGTACTTTCCAACGTAGGTCTTCAGCAATCTGCCCGTGATGTCGTGAATGGAAATGGTTCCCTCCGTTGATTTGGGTAAATTAAAAGCAATCGAAGTTTTGCCCCTAAAGGGATTAGGATAATTTTGGTATAAATCCAATTGACGATCGGCTTTATCATTAGAAAACCTTAGAGCTACATCCATCACTTCCTCCTTTGCATTATAGGCCTCTGCGAGTGTTATGCGGGAATTGATCAACATTACTTCGCTTAGACTTATCGTTTTATTAGCCTCAAAGACCAATGCAAAAAGCACTGTTTCCTCATTGATTGGAATCTCTCCTGCATTTTCCCAACTAGTGGTTAATTTGCCTGCTTCGACTTTATTGAATCCAAAATTATTCTGCCCCATCGTAATCGGCTCTCCAGGAATGACCTCTTTAAGAGTTAAACTATTTTGGTCAAAATCAATAGTAAATTGATAGCCTAAAATTTGGGAAATCTCTTTTGCCCGAAAGGGAATTTTGTACTCAAATCCGCTTTTCAATTCCTTATCTGCTACTTCAAAAAATAGGGTCTCTCTTTTTTCTCTGGACGTGCCTTTCAGCGCGGCTGGACTGGCGCTATTATTTACATCGCCCACTTTTATGCCGATAAAATCTCTTTTTAAATCATTGGCAAACAAGCGTTTGCAATTGTGAAATTCGGGCACAATTTCTATAAATGGATTTCGAGGATCAGGAAATTCATAAGTCGCATCAATGTACCGCCAGGAAGTATTGCCGGGAAAATCTGTTCGACTTCCCAAGATCACCTGCCGAACCATCACCATATCGTAAGCAGAAATGGTTCCGGATTTATTCACATCAGCAGCTAGCATTTTATAGGGCGATTCTAGTGGCTTCACCCCTAAAATATGTTGTCGCATATAGACCAAATCGAAGGTGCTAATCCCCTCTGAAAAATCAAAGTCTGTAATAGGTCGAATGATATAGGATTCCAGTCTGGATAAATTTTCAAATAAATAATTGCCCTCCATATCCGTAAATCCCATTGCCTCTTTCCCACCTGTAATTTCTACTGCTACTTCTTCCATTCCAAAGCCATCTTCTGTTATTATTTTTCCACCAATAGCGGAGAATGTACCAGCAACACAGGCATTATTGTTTTCTTGTATATAAATTTCCGTAGTGCAAAAATCTGAATTGCCATTTTGATCAGTTACAATCAGGTTAATGGTCTGCTTGCCCAAGTCGTCACAAGTAAAGTAATTGGGAGATATTTCGTAGGTCAGACTGGAGGCAGCACTACAGTTATCATAACTACTAGCGTTGATGGCATCAGGAGGCACAAAGACGAAGCCCTCCTGCATCAGCGCAATAGATAGTCCATGTTTGCAAACAGGGGTCGGTGGTTTTTGGTCTTCCACCGTAATTCGGGTTTCGCAGGTTGTCAAATTTCCACAACCATCGCTTATAATAAAGGTTATTTTATGAACTCCTATCGGGTAAGTGCCACTTGCATTTTTGCCGCCTGAATCTGCATAGATAGAAGTATTGGTTATTGTTAAATTGGGGTTGCAATCCGTTGCTACTAAATCTGGCAATACCACCTGTGCTTCACAAGCAAATTCAGTGATTCCAACTGTTATATCAGGGGGGCAAGCAGTAATTACTGGAGCTTCCTGATCTAGTACTTTAATAGTTTGAGTGCCAATGGTATAGGCTCCATTTAGGGTATCATTGGGGTCAAAGCTACACCACTCCAATACGCGCCACTTTCTCAATATTTTCATACAGGCAGAGTCTGCAATTAGAAAAGTTTCATCTGTATAAGAAACCAATACATCTTCGCAGTCATCGCCTGTTATGATAGGTCGTCCAGTGCTATCTGGCGTCAGATTTGCACCGCACTCGGTCGTGATATACTCCTCGGGAAAAACCACTTCAATGGGCGTTATATCTTCCAAATAAATTAATTGTGTGCAGGAGGTAAAATTGCCCGAAGAATCAACTGCGAACCAGGTTCGGGTCACTGTTCCCGTATTGCAGGAATTAATATTTCCGGTGTCTTGAAAATATATTTCCATTACCCCGCAATTATCTGTTGCACTTGCCTTTCCCGTCAGCGCGGTATTTTTATAGTCTTCTGAACAATTCAGCCTTGCAAAAGGTGGACAAGAAATGGTAGGGGGTGCCTCATCATTCACGATCACCTTCATTCGGCATTCATTGGTCAATCCCGAAGGGTCATAGACTCTGAGTGTCACCTCAATGGATTTACTTAAATCTTGGCAGCTAACGCGAATAGAATCACCAAATAAGGTATCTCTACTCACTTTCATTTTGACAATAGCACAATTGTCTCTACTTCCTCCGTCAAAGGTGGCAGCAAATACGTCTGCAAAGCCTTCATTATTCAAAGCCACATGCAGTTCATCCCGACAAACAGCAATCGGCTGAACATTATCCACAACCGTCACTTTGGAAGTACAAGAAATCGAATTGCCACACCCATCTGTGGCAGTATAGGTTATATCATGCGTCCCAACCGGTACATTTAGAAAAGGTCCATAGCCCGTTCCAAACTCCCAGCTCGGTTGTACGGTTACATTAGAGCAACTATCCGTTGCGGTCGCCAAGGGCAAAATAACGGTTGCCCCACAATTGGCAATATTTGCTTCAACCGAAAAGCTATCGGGGCAATTGAGGACGGGGGGGGTATTATCTGCCAGGAAAATATTTTGAACATAAACATTGATTTCTTTTGTACAAATATCAATGACTTCCCAGCGTCTGAAAATTCTATAACTCGAAGGTGGGCAAATATCTTCTGTTTGGTCCTGATAACTTACAAAAAACTTGCAAGCATCCCCATTTTTTATCGGACTGCCATCCATCATCGGTTCGCCGGCCAGGGACAAATCATGGGGATCATCGAAGCAATTTAAAGCTGGGCCGTTTACATTATCCCTGTGTTGAGGAAATTGCACCTCCTGAACGCTATCCTTTAACAAATAGATGTTTTGAGTACAAACGCCTACATTTCCGCTACCGTCCAAAAGGGTCCAACTACGGGTTATTCTAGCATTCACTGCCCGTCCGTCTTGGATAGTACCACAGGGCAGCTCGGTATATAAATCAAAATACCTCAAATCCGAACTGCTTACATCATCACAATTATCACTGACGATTGGATATCCCAAACTATCGGGTAAGGTGGGTGCCGAGCAAGCAATCATCTTATCTGAGCAGGAAATGGAAGGAGCGAGTTTGTCTTCAATAATAATGGTACTCCAGCAATCCAGACCAGCAGTACTTGTCACACCCACACTAAAGGTTTTGCCGATATGCTCACACCTCACAGTATCGCCAATCGGCTGGTCGTTTTCATCAAAAACCGTTACAGTAATCGTTCCGGCACAGCTAAAGTCTCCATTCAAAATTAATTCGGGAATAATAATCGCAAATCCATTCGTCCCCAAAGAAATTTGCTTCTGATCATCACAGGTAATGGTACACTGTCCGTAGGAAGGCGTGCAAAAAAACACAGCGAGCAAAAGCAATGAAAGCGAGCGAAATAAATTACTCGCCTTACCTTCTGAAAAGGAAAATTCAAAGTCTTTATTACCAAATTCAATCTTGCATACGGAAGTCATAGCCCAACCTTTGCTCAAGGTCGAACCAAGCAACTTTCTGTTCATGGGAATCAGGATTTATGATTTAAAAACGCGCTTCAAAAAATTCTATAGCTTTATCGCTCAGCTAAGGGACAATTTGTCGTTCGATAAGTGTGCCTTTACCTGATTTTTTAATAAAGTCAGGTAGAGAAACAGCTATCCTCAAAAATAAAGTATGGGTAGTTTTTATCGGAAAACTTGATCAAAATATTTTTACAATCCACTGAAAATCAGTAAACTAAAAATAAGTAATAAATTCTCAATAATGTAAATCTGTACAATAGGCTTCCGTCTATTGAGTAGCTCTTTTGAGACTTGGCAACTCAGACCAAAGTCTATAATAAAAAATCGAGCAGCTACCTAAAATCAGGCTTTTACTTTAATAAAAATTCATCTTTTGTCGTCAAAAATTAAATGTGGAATAAGTCCTTTGTAAGAGATGGCTATAATGCAGAAAAGTAGTTCGTTTTATAGTGTAGTTTTTACTTAAATCGGTTTTGGGACTTATCACAATAGGTTCGATCTTTCAGTTTAGTCTGTTTTCTAATTCCTTAGAAATGGCTCAAATCATTCAATGTGAAATTTAGATTTCAATGGTTCAAAACTCCATAAGAAAACGCAAAGGAGCGCACAAAATATTTTTGCTGTGCCTCAATAACAACTCATTAAAATGGAAATACTGAAACTTTTAATTAGACAGGATCCGTGTAGTAAGGACTCACTAGACATGTACTTGTTTCTCATAGCTAATTGATACTTAAATTCGGTTTGGCAAAAAATGCTTCTTGTAATCGGTTTCAATAAAACTTTGTACGTACTTAAATTAATTTTTTCAATCAATTAATTTTTCCTCTAATAAGTCCAAAAGTGTGCCAAAAAATAGAATTATCTTTACTATTTTTTTTAACTATGTGTTATATTTTAGCAATCAATTTTTTATAAATTATAAAAAAATATTACTTATAAATATTTTTTAATTTGTATTGCTAATGACCTTCTTTTCTTGTCTTAAAAAGAATAAAGCCAATGCGGAAACGGCGGCTGTTAGATAAAAGGTCTGTCCAAAATTTTGGTAATTATTATCGTAAATAGCAGCTCCTGCCAAAGCACCCAACCCAATCGCTACTTCCAAGCCAATAAATAAAGTAGCCAATGCTCTGCCCCTAAATGTTTCTTCGCTACGATCAATCGTCCAGGCGAAAATAGCCGGCACAGCAATCCCTATTGAAAAGCCTACAAAACCGGAAGCAGCCAAGAGCCAGGTAGGAGAAGTGGATAGTCCCATTAAAACATAAGCAATCGCCAATAACACAATGGCAAATTGCATGACAGGAAGTCGGCCATACAAATCCGAAATTCTTCCGGCAACCAGCCGTGATAGAATAGAAAATATTGTAATACTGGTGAAAAACAAGCCTTTATTTGACATTCCCAAATGCTCGCATTGATCGGGCACAATCGTTACAATTACTCCAAATCCCATATATGCCAAACCACAAACGATGGCTGGATTGAGGGAATTCTTATCAATAATTTCCGTTTTTTTTAATAGTAAAATTCGTGGATGAAAGGGCTTTTTTTCTACTAAGGTTTCCTTTAGTCCCAACAAAATCAGCAAGGATATCAAAGCAACTCCTGAAGAAGCATAAAACATAACATCCAATGAATAGGCCCCTGCCAAGTAGCTACCAACCGGCGGAGAAATAGACGACCCCACATTGATACTCACCCCAATAATACCCATTGCCTCTCCCCTACGGTGATCTGGTACAATATCAGCGACATAAGCCGTAGTGGCTGTCGGAGAAAATCCTGTAGAAAATCCATGAAAAAACCGCAAGAGTAGAAAGCCTCCAACTGTCGTTAAAACTGGATAAAGTAAACTGCAAATAATACAAACAGTCGTTCCTACTATGATGACCGGAATTCGGCCAATTGTATCCGCCAATTTCCCGCTGAAAGGCCTAGAAACTCCCGCCGTTAGTGTAAATAGAGAGATAATAAAACCTTTGAAATCTGCCCCTCCCAAACTGCTTAAATAGGAAGGCAATTCAGGAATAATCATATTGAAACTGGCTCCAAAGAAAGCATAGCTGATGCAGAGCAAAAAGAATGATGGGGTGTAAAGTCGCTGCGCCGTTATTTCCATGCGCAAAGGTAGGGAATATATCAAAAAGAGCCTAACTGATCAGCCCTTGTTCCTACTCCTTCACCAAAAATATTTTTTGAGTTAGTATTTGCTCCTTGGTGCGCAAAGTCAACCAATAAACACCACTTTGGAGGGCGTGTCCATCGAGTATCAATTGATGCGCCCCTTTTTCCTGAACTTGTGGCGAAAGGAGTATTTTAATTACTCTTCCGGTAATATCGTGCAAGCTAATGCGGGCTTCTCCCTGTGCGCCTAATTTATAATCAATAATGGCCTCATAGTTAAAGGGATTGGGTCGAACGGAGAGCGCGTAATTATTTGTAGAAATTTCTGGAGTGGTCAAGCGGGCGTTAATGATCTCCGTATCTTCGCTAACTACTTTTGTTTCCACTTGATCCTCTGTTTGCAGGGATTCTGGACAGTCTTCTATTACCGCAAGAAAGACCGCATTTGCTTCTGCCGTAAAGCCTGGTAGTAGCTGGACAGCATTCCCGGCATGGAAAGAAACATTAGAATTCGCCTTGACGATACCTTTAGAGGTAATCTCATCTGACGAGCGGTACGCGCCCGTCACAATATTGTCACCATCAAGTTGTAAATCTAAGGTCTTACTACAGGTAAAATCAACAAAAGTCGGTTGCTCTACGGTGGTCGTAGAGGTTAAGTCATTATTGCTCACTTGGGCCTGATTCAATACAGATACTCCTAAATCATCAATGGAAATATCATCCACGTACCAGCCTACATCAGATACGCTAACATCCGTTCGCATTTCGAATCGAATGAGGACTTTATAGCCCGCATAGGGCGAGAGATCAACCCTGGTTTCTTGCCATCCGCCAATATCTCCAGTGAAAGCTGAAAAGCCATAATTAGTCGTAGTGGGGTAGCCATTCTGGGTCATTTGCGGTCCGAGATCCGTCCAGGTAGCTCCATTATCTGCTGAGAGTAGCACCACTCCACCGTCCCAGCGATATTCAATATTATAATTATGATTAAAAACAAGTTCGCTAGTTTCCGTGACTGGAACGGACGTACCCAAAGTCAAACTGGTCGTACTTGTTGTGCCAATTCCTTCCGAATACCAGGCATGGGTGGCACTATTTGAAACACTGGTTTGCAAAGTCCAGGTATTTGCGCCACTAGCTGTATTGACCGTCCAGTTACCGCCACCACTTTCCAGATCATCTTCAAACAGAGGATCTACAGGAGTAAGGTTCCCCTTTATTTGGGCAACCAAAGTTTCCGAATGGCTTTGCCCGGGGTTTAGAGAAAAGGCTGGCCAAGTGACCATATTTCCACTAAGCGAACCTCCATTAGAAGCACTGACAAAGTCAAGGTTATCGGGGAGGAAATCTTTAATAACCAAATTATTTAAAACAATAGCTTGTTCATTCTGAGCAGTAATCGTGTAAGTAATATTTTCTCCTAAGCCAGCTATCGTTTTATCTACTGTTTTCGTCAAGCTAACGGTGCAGGAAGGGGGCATGTCAAAGGCTTCTGTTCCGTCAGTTCGACTACCTGAACTTCCTTGATTGGCACTATATCCTAGTCCTCTACGGGCAAAGACCTCCCAGATCAAGCAATGATTGGCTCCACCATACTCAGCTTCGTCAGCCGCAAGAATCGCATCTCTGCCATCTACAAAACCAGGAGAACAAGGCTGTAATTTTAAGCCTTCGATCACCAATTTCATAGCTATGTTATTTCCGCCTGTTCCATTATACAAATCAGCATCCCAACCATACTGGTCAATCAATGCCCAGGTCAAGTCCCATAGCATGGTCGCCCAAACAGAACCCAATCCGTGCGGCACAGAAATCCCACTATCATCAATCGTTCCATAGGTCATGGGGTTTACACTCATATCGGTAGAATAGGGATAAGGGCGAATGCCGTCCCCGTCAGGACCTTCTTCGAATAACCAAGTCCCCATTGGCCGAGCTTTAGCTCCAGTATCTCCTGATCGAATGGTCATTACTATACCAAACCAGTCCGACCAGCCCTCGCCCATTTGTTCTGTATTCGATAAACAACCCGATGAAGCAGGGCCTCCAGTCAAGCGATTAGAGATGCCATGTCCATATTCGTGAACAATTACCCCATTATCGAAGTCTCCGTCTCTATTTTTACCGGTTCTGTTACAAATGTACATTTGCATCCGGGGATTTCCGCCATCACCAGGGGTTGAAAAGTTGGCATTGCAAGTGCCCGATCCATCCTGTGCTTCTGCATAGACATAATCGCTTCCATTCCCCCCTCTACCGTAGTTTTCTTGCTGAAAATTGCCAGAAGGTTCATCGAAGCCATAGTTATACCAAATATCATGTATAATATTATTCCAATAAAAAAGATTGGTCAACGCTGCATCTATATAAGTGGCCGGCGTTCCGTCGGGATTCCAATCAAAATTAAAATCCAAGCTAGCCCCGCCATTTGCTCGGCGGCCATCGTTCGCTCCACCAGAATCATCATAAGCATCCACATTATTACCTCGCGTATCCGTGTAGTTAGTGCTGCCTATCCGATGCCAGCCATTGGGAGAGGCCGTAGAATTAGCCGTCCAGGGAGCTGCCACAACTGATCTGCTGCCAAAATTGGGGCTTTCTATAGGAATGGGAAAGACATTATAGGTATTGGTGAATAGTGGATTAGAGAGCGGGAATGCCTCTTCTCTGGCTTTATGGATTTCAAGCAATTTCTCCAATCTATTATGGTTTAAAAAATCAGTTGGCTTATCTTCGCTATGATCATGTCCAAACTCACAAGTAATAGTTAGATTGACTTCTTTTAAAATGCTTCCTGTACTAGCATTAATAATAAAATTTTTATAAAAATCTCCATCTATTTCATCAATGAAAACACTCCAGGCAATTTGCAGGTCTTCATTATCATCCAAAACGTAAAACCAGTTTCAAAGGAATTTCCCTGTTAGAAATTCCGGCAGGACTTAGGAGTGCTGGGCGCTGTGGGTTCGCTTCATCATTGTCCAAAATAATCAACTCTGTTTGGCTTAGAGGATATCCTTTGGTTTGTGCAATGCGCACAATTGCCTCTAATGCCTGTATCTGAAAATCTTGCTTAATATTTCGTTTTTCAATGCCTTTTAAAAATCGCAAATCTGCTGCAATAATCTCATTATTTTTAATATGAACCCCTGCACTAGTGCCATAAATACCTATTTGGTCAATGGCTTGCTGGAAATAAATATGCCGAATTCCACCCGACACATAATCATCCGAAATAATAGGGTCGGCAATGTCTTGATTCGCATAGTGTTGTTGATTGGCCAATCCTATTAGTTCTTCCTGTGCCAAAAGCAAGCCAGCATCTTGCGCAGTCAAAAAACTACCCAGTAAGGCATTAAAAAGTAATAGTAAACAAAAATGTTTGAAGTCCATATTTTCTGGAGTTGGCTGTTAGCGTACGCTTAAAATAGTCGAAGTTGAACGAACAATGTAGGAGGGCTTTTTTCCTGCATTCCAATGGATAAAAGCCATTTTAGATAGTAATAGGTTTTACAAAATTCGATAAAATATTCTGGAATAACAATTATCCCTATTGGAAATTAAATTTATTCAACTAATTCCTATCCATTTTGTCCAATCAATTTTTGAAAATAATTAAATTCCCTCCAACTTCCCCATACACTTCGATAATAATCAATTTGTCTGCCAAATTCAAGGCTTGCTAGTAAATGATCCCTCGCCGAGAACAAAGAGCCGTTTTATTAGATTTATTAAATCTTTGAAGTTTTAACAAACTTTGTCTATACTCCAAACTGGATAAAAAGTGATTTGCAAGCTAGACGTTGACTTCTTCTTTTCATCGCCCAAAAAAAGAATTCAAAAAAGTCTAGGCTGAAAAAATGCTCAGCTACAAGCTGGCTCCCATACCCACTTTCAGCCATGTCACCCGCAGAGTTTTACTTATTCAAGTAAAGAATTACGCCTTTCAAAATCACTTTTTTATACGGTACATAGTATAAGTTGCTGAAAATCAACTGCCAAGTTCTAGTCCTGATGAGCATTAATTTTTAATAGAAGGCCGTTTTTTAAAATAAAATGCTGATCTTTGATCAGATAATCAATTCCGCCATGAAACAAGTAATAGCTCCCTTCCTTCTTTCCATTTGTTGCTGTTTTCCTTTTTGTACCAATTCGACAACCGATAAAACAGCACTAAAAAATGGAAACACCCGCACACTTTTCCAAAGCCTTTATCGAACAGATATTTTGCGACTTCATTTAAAAACCAACCTGCAAAAACTGCTATTCGATAAGGCAAAAAAGGAGAAATACCCCGCTCAATTGGTTTATATTGATGAAAATGAAAAGTCTATTAATTGGACCATTAGCGTTCAGGCAAGGGGCAATATGCGCAATAAAATTTGTGCTTTACCACCTTTGAAAATTGATTTTGCAAAAGCAGATTTAAAAGCTGCAGGCCTAAAAAGAAAATTCGACGACTTAAAGCTGGTGGTACATTGCAAAAGTGAAGAGCAGTACGATGAATTCATACTAAGAGAATACCTCGCTTACAAACTGTACCATACATTGACAAATATTAGTTTTCGGGTACAATTGGCACATTTAACCCTAGAAGATGTGGAAGGTAAAGTCAAAACTATTGAAACCGTGGCTTTTTTAATAGAAAATGAGGCGGAAATGGCGGCCCGTTTGAACGGCAGCATACTTTCTGTCCCCATTAAACAAGATGCCTTGGACCCACAATTATTTGATCAGTTTTGCCTCTTCCAATACTTGATTGGCAATACAGACTGGTACGTTTTAAACAAACATAACCTCAAAATACTAAAATTAGCAAATTATCCATCGCCTATTGCAGTGCCTTATGATTTTGATTATGCGGGCCTCGTCAATGCACCCTATGCCACTCCACAGGAGAAATTACCCTTAAAAGCAGTTCAGGAACGCTATTACCTTGGGCTTTGTCGGGAGAAAGGAGCATTGAACCCCACGATTCAGCTATTCAAAGAAAAAAAAGGAGATTTACTAGACGTAGTGGGGTCTTTTCCATATTTGAATGATAAAACCCAAAAGCCCATGCTAACTTACCTCAATGATTTTTTTGAAATACTGGAAAATCCAGACTCCTGTGAACGAAGAATCATCGAGCATTGCGATAGATATGTCAAAGTGGAACAGTAAGTTTTGTTTTGAGAAAAAAAGTAGCTAGATTGGCTTGAAAATATTCAAAAACAAAACTTTAACAACTTCTTACCATACGCATTTTAATATTATGAAAAAAACTATCTCAATTGCACTATTTCTGGCCTTTTTCATTCATGCTTTTACCCAACAACAAGCTAATGTCCTAGAACCCATTGATGTCTTCGATCTAGAATTTGCTTCTGACCCCCAAATAGCTCCTGACGGTAGCAAAGTGGTCTATGTTCCGCAATTTTAAAGATATAATGACAGACGGAAATCGCTCTAACTTATGGATGATTAACGCCGATGGCAGCGACCACCGCCCATTAACGACCGGATTGAATAATGATCGCTCTCCCAGTATGGTCCCCTAATGGGAAAAAAACTTTTATACCTTTCGTCAAAAGGACAAAAAAAACGCAATTATATCTGCGTTGGATGGTTACGGGACTAGAAGCAAGACTATCCAACTTGAATAGCTCTCCTGGAGGCATTAGTTGGTCGCCTGATGGAAAATGGGTTGCCTTTTCCATGTTTGTAGAAAAAAAAAAACAACCCGCTCGTCCAATTACCTGTCAAGCCCAAGGGAGCAAAATGGAATACGCCGCCAAAATTTACGGACAAACTAAAATTTAAATCAGATGGAAATCCCAACTTGTTGCCAGACGGTTATCGCCATGTTTTTATCTTATCTGCCGAAAGGAGGTACACCTCGCCAAATAACCTCCGGTGATTTTAATTTCAGTGGCAATTTATCCTGGAGTCCCGATAGCAAATACCTATTGGTTTCTGCCAATATGCAGGAAGGTTGGGAGTACCGTCCAAATGATTCCGAAATACATGAGGTCGAAATAGCCACTGGAAAAATTAAGAACACTAACCTCCCGAATCGGTCCGGATAATGTAATAGGATATGCTCCTGACGGAAAAAAAAATTGCCTACACGGGTTTTGATGATAAATATCTGGGATTTCAGATAAGTCAAATTTACGTGATGGATAGAAACGGGTCGCGAATAGGCGTTCTCTAACTCCTCAACTCGATAGAGGGGTTGGCAATGTAAGATGGAGTGAAGACGGAAAAGGGCTCTATTTTCAATATTCAGACAAAGGAAATTCAAAAATAGCCTATGTTGATTTAAAAGGAACAGTATCCAAAATTAGCGGATAATGTAGGCGGTCTATCCCTCGGCCGTCCTTATAGTGGGGGGCAATTTAGCGTAAGCTAAAAATGGACAATTTGCTTTTACGCATAGTACGCCTGACCATCCGGCAGATGTTGCTGTAGGGGCAAGAGGAATTTCCAGCAAACGAATCACGCATTTAAATGATGATTTGTTTAGCCACAAAAAATTGGGTGAAGTGGAAGAAATTTGGTACAAATCTTCTTTTGACGGCAGGAATATTCAAGGCTGGATCTGCAAACCTCCTAATTTCGATCCTAATAAAAAATGACCCTTTAATCCTGGAAATTCACGGTGGGCCCTTTGCCGATTATGGGGATCGCTTTTCCGCAGAAGTTCAATTATACACCGCTGCAGGCTACGTGGTTTTATATACCAACCCACGAGGCAGCAGCAGTTATGGAATGGAGTTTGGCAATTTAATCCATCATAATTATCCCAATCAGGATTACGATGATTTGATGTCCGGAGTAGATGCGATAATTGCCAAGGGTTATGTGGATGATAAAAACCTATACGTTACTGGTGGCAGTGGAGGAGGCGTGTTGACGAGTTGGATTGTAGGCAAAACTGACCGCTTTCGAGCAGCAGTTGTTGCCAAGCCAGTTATCAATTGGTACAGCTTTGTTTTACATGCCGACAATCCTGCTTTTTTTGCAAAATACTGGTTTGGAGCTTTTCCCTGGGAAGAAGGGCAAATGGAAAAATATATGCAACGTTCACCGCTTTCTCTGGTGGGAAGTGTAGTGACCCCTACCATGCTTCTGACAGGCGAACAAGACTACCGAACTCCTATGTCGGAAACGGAACAATATTATACTGCTTTAAAATTAAGAAATATCGAAACGGCTTTGGTCCGCATTCAAAACTCTGGGCATGGCATCGCCAATACACCTAGCAATTTGATTTCTAAAGTTTTATATATTTTGGGATGGTTCGAAAAATACCGAACCGAGTAAGAAAATGGTAATCATTCAGGATAAACTAATCAGCGATGATGTTTTTGAAAAACAATTTGTATGCAATTTAAAAGCCTGCAAGGGAGCTTGCTGTTGGGAAGGAGATTTTGGCGCTCCTTTGGAAGAGGAAGAGTTAAAAATTTTAGAAAAAATCTATGAGACCCTCCAGCCTTTTTTGAACGAAGCAGGGCGAAAAGCCATTGAAGAAAAAGGAAAACACCGCTATTATAAAATTCCTGATGAGTATGGTACCACGCTACTAGAAAATGGAGCTTGTGCCTATATGACTTTTGATAGAGGAAAAGCCAAATGCAGTATAGAAGCCGCTTATGAAGCAGGAATGACAAACTTTAGAAAACCAATTTCCTGCCACCTGTATCCCATACGGGTAGAAAAGAATGAAAATACCGGTTTTGAAGCGTTAAATTATGATGAATGGGAAATTTGCACTGCTGCCTGCACACTAGGTAAAAAAGCACAAGTACCTGTTTATCAATTTCTTAAAGAAGCCATTATTCGAAAATACGGGGTGGCTTTTTTTGAGGAAATGGAAGGCGCAGAGGTACATTTGCAAAAAAATAAAGGAGGCAAATAGTGTAGATATTGCCTCCTTTAAGTTGGGGAACACTTAAGCAACTATTCCTCGTTTTCCTCATCGAGGAAATTGTGGATCGCTTTTACAGCGTTCGCAATTTTGGGGTACTCAATGCTGTAATGGATGAATTTGCCATCCCTTCGGGTTTCTACAAGACCAGCCACGCGTAAAATTCTTAAATGTTGAGAGGTAATGGATTGCTCCAATTTGAGTGTGTTGTAGATTTTGTTAACGTTGATCGTTCCATTTTGGTCAATAAACGATAAAATCTTCAGCCTCAACGGATGAGCCAATGCTCGCAAAATTTCCGATGACGTTTGTAGTTTTTCATTATTAATGCTTACCCTAGCCTTTCTCATAGAACTCTTGGTTTAGTTGAAACAATTATTTACTTTATAAGCAAATATGCGTTTTTTAAACCATTTTTTCAAAAATAATATAAAAAAAAATGCTACGAATCAACGAAATCGTAGCATTTTTGTTTCATTAGGCATAAAATGCCCTGAAATTGTCTTATGAGTTTGTTCTAAAGTGTATTGTTATAATTATTTTTATTGATTAGCTAATTCTTCTACCAATCTGGAAATTTGGGACAAGCGATCCTTGTCCAATGAATAATAAATAAACTTACCCTGGCGATCTGTAGCAACGACCCCTGCTCGACGCAAAATGGCTAAGTGCTGAGAAGCAACAGATTGCTCTAGGCGCAACTTAATATAAATATCCGTCACGGTCATGCTTTGATTCTCTTCTAAAAGATCAATGATTCTTTGACGCAACTTATGGTTGATTGCTCTTAATACTAATACGGCTTTTCGCAATTCGGCATAATCTAACAGGATATCTGCGGAAGGTCCCTTCTGTAGTGTAACAGTTTCGTTTTTCTGTTTTCCCATAACTATGTTTTCTTTTAAAAAAATTATTAAATATTCTGGTATCGTATAAACCAAATACGATGCCAATTTGATACATTACGTTTTCTCATAAGCTATAACTTAATTGATAACGAGCTAAAAATAAAAATTTCTTTTTAAAAATAAAAAAAAAACAATCATATCTATTTTTTTCTAATAAATGCTTGAGCATGAAGTGCTTATCATAATCGTTTCTTCGATGTGGTAATATTAGGGGGCTTTAAGTAGCTTGGCTCAAAATAAGCCACAGACTCAAATCTAGAAAATTGGTAAGACTTAAAGGCTAATGCCGCCAAGTGTGCAGCAGAACATTGGATGTCGGTAAAAATGAATTTTGGATGCTTACTAATTTTTTGAAACTTCTCGCTGCCATTCCCAGAGAGCAGGATTTGCTTTCCTTTGGATTTAAAAGCTCGCTCATCCAGTATTAAAGCGTGGGGAGCTTTGATACGTGTCAATTCTTTATCAAAAAAAGCAGTATAAACTTCCATGCGCCGTGCATCAATCATTGGAATGTACCAATCTCCCTGCGCCACTTTAGACGAAGCCAAAGCTAAGGCCCAAAGTGTATCCACCCCAATTAAGGGAATATCAAGGGCATAGCAAATACCTTTGGCAGCAGAAAAACCTATCCTCAAGCCTGTATAAGAACCCGGCCCGCTGCTTACGGCCACTGCGTCTAGGTCTGTTAGTTGTAAATGGGCTTCTTTTAAGCAGGCAGCTATTAAAAGCGTCGTTTCCTTCGCATGAGAAAAGGGGGCTGTGCTTTCTTTTATTGTTAGCACCTTACTTCCTTGACTGATACAAACAGAACCGATATCCGTTGCCGTTTCTATGTTCAATATCAATGGCATAAAGCAATTATACAAAGAAAATAAGATTCTAGTGAGGAAAATGGATAAACCTTGTCTTTCTATTGAGAGGGTCGAAATAGTTAAATTCCTCTTAATAGTCGCTTCTTTTTTATTTTGGCCCTGTTTTAGAGGCAGTAATTTCCGATATTTGTGTAGAAGCCTACTAACAAAATTATCATTAGATCTGTTACCCTTTAAGTAAATACCTCTCTAAAAAGGTCGAAAAAACTCAAAGCCCTTCTCAAAGGATAACAAATCTATTCAAAATTTTTATTTATGAACAGATTATTTTTTACCATAAGCTTGGTACTATTTTTTGCATCGCAAATTGCCGCACAAGGCATTGATTTCTTCCACGGTACCTGGCAGGAAGCATTGGAAAAAGCGATAGCAGAAGAAAAAATCATTTTTGTAGATGCCTATGCCGTCTGGTGTGGCCCGTGTAAGCGAATGGCAAAAAATGTATTTACCAACCCAAAAGTTGGGACCTTTTATAATGCCAATTTTATCAATCTGAAGCTGGATATGGAAAAAGGAGAAGGCTTGAACTTTCGAGCCAAATATCCGGTTTCTGCTTTTCCAACCCTGTTTTATATAGATGCTAAAGGGAAGGTTTTGCGAAAAGTAAAAGGGGCCCAAACGATAGATAATTTTATAAAATTGGGAAAAGCTGTCTTATCCAAAATAGATTACAGCGAAAACTATGCGGCAGCATATGAAAAAGGAAACCGAGACCCTGAATTTATGTACAAATACATCCAAGCCCTCAACAAGTCCAATAAATCCAGCCTCAAAGTAGCCAACGCTTACCTAAAAGATCAGATAGATTTGACGACGGCCATTAATCAAAAAATCATCTTTGAGGCAACCACCGAAGCAGACTCCCGCATTTTTGACTTATTAGTAAACAATCAAAAAAGTATAGAGCGGCAAATGGGCAAAGAGGCGGTGACCGAAAAAATCAAGAGGGCCTGCCTGGCAACCGTGCAAAAAGCCGTCGAATTTGAAAGCGAGTTTTTGTTGACAGAGGCTAAGGAAAAAATAAAGCGGCATTTGCCCAAACAGGCCCAACGCTTGATATTGCGCTCTGATTTAGATTTTTGTTTGGCTATGGGCAACGCTAGTAAATACCTTAAATGTTGTAGTGATTATGTAAAAAAAGAAGTAAAAAATGACGACCAAGAACTGCACCAATTGGCACAAAAAATAGAAGCGAACTTTAAAGACGATGAAAAGGCCATGAAGCAAGCGGAGAAATTGGCAAAAAAAGCATTGGATCAAAATGAAGAAATTTTGGAGTACCACTTGACTTATGCATCTATTTTGAACAAAAACGGTAAAAAATCAGAAGCCCTCAAAATTGCGAACCAGTCAATGGAAATTGCCCAAAAACAAGGGGGCAATGTAAGAGAAATACAGAAATTAATCAAAAGAATAGAAGGATAAATGTAATTTGCAAATTGTTGAATGATTGATAAACAAACAGTTAGCTACTCCTCCTTAAACAACAACTGAGCAATTTAACCATTTAGATACATGAAGCATTATACGCGTATAATTATTGTTTTTTTTGCCTTATTTACACTTCCCGCCTTTGGTCAAGAGGGCATCAAATTTTTGGATACAAATTGGGGAGAAGTACTGGCATTAGCTGAGTTGGAGGGAAAGCTGATTTTTTTAGATGCCTATACGGATTGGTGTAAGCCTTGCAAAAAAATGGATAAAGATGTTTTTACCCAAAAAGCAGTGGGCGATTATTATAATCGCAATTTTCTAAATGTAAAAATTAATATGGAAGAAGGAGAAGGAATTGATCTGGCAAAACAATACCGAATTAGTGCCTACCCTTCTTTATTATTTGTCAATTTTGATGGCACGATTGCTCACCGCTTTGCAGGCTATAAGGATGAAAAAGGGTTGATTGGATTGGGAGCTAAAGCATTGGATGAAACCAGCAATTTGGCTAGTTTAGAGGCCCAATATAAAGAAGGCAATCGGTCTGAAGATTTTTTATCAAAATACTTAAGAGCGAGTTTTGAAGCAGCAGATGGAAAACACACCAAAGTCCTGGAGGAGTATCTGGCAATTCAAAAAGATTGGGAAACAGAAGAAATACGAGAATTGATCTTTAATTTGCTAGATACCCCCAACTCTAGCTTGTTTAATTATTTGGTAAAAAATAAGGCCACCTTCTCTGAACATTTTGGAGTTTCATTGGTAGAAAATAAAATTCAGAGCCTCGTTTACGAATCTTTAAGAAAAGGCGAAACGCCCCTTTCCAATGCCCATCAATTATTCAAAATAGCCTACCCCAACAAGGCAGCTCAACTGGCGGCAAAATACAAAATGATTTATTACCAACAACGAGAAGATGGGCAAGGTTATGCAAAGGCAGCTATTGATTATGTAAGGAGTTTTTCCAATATTAGCATGGATGAACTCAATGATATTTCCTGGATGTTTTTTGACCTTGTTGAAGACAAAAAACAATTAAAAAAAGCCTTGAAATGGGCGAGGCAGTCCGTCAAAAAAGATAATTCCTACCTCAATAATGACACCTTAGCCGCTTTATATTTTAAATTGGGTAAAAATAAAAAAGCCTTAAAAACAGCACAAAAAGCCATCGCACTAGCCAAAGTTTCTGGCGAAGACTACGCCGAAACGGAAGCACTCATAAAGGATATTTTGAATTAATGGGCGATTATTTCCTCTTATATTTTTATATTTCCCAAATATTTAATACCTTAATAACTGAATCTCAAAAGATCAATCGTTACCTTATCTAACACTGCATCAATTGTGAAAAGGGCTAAAATCTTAGCTAACTACTAGCATACTCAAAGCGTTGACGCTTCCTTTACCTGCAACAACTGTGTTCCTGCCTGTTGATTGATAAGAAATCATCTGCCACTATTTTTTCAACTAATACCATCCAAATTATGAAAAAATCTTTTTGTTTTCACCTGATTTTTATTTCCCTCGGATTGATGACTTTGCTTTTGCTACCTGCCTGCAAACATGAAAAGCCAAAAGTGGTCGAATTGACTTTTGCTTTTGGACCAGATGATAGCAAAACAACAGAGCCTTTAATTAATGATTTTAACCGAAAGCACGAAGGCGAAATCAAGGTAAATTGGGTAAAAACTTCCAGGGTGTCCGATGAATATTTTGCAGATTTAAAAGCACAATTTGAGTCGGGAACAACCAAATATGACGTGTTTGGAGCAGATGTAATCTGGACCTCCAATTTTGCGGCGAATGAATGGGTGGAAGATCTATCTTCTCAGATGCATGATCACTTCCCGCCCAAAGCATTTTTGCCTGCCGCGATGAATGCTGCTACTTACCAATATCATATCTGGGGCGTACCTTGGTTCACAGATGCAGGGGTCATTTTTTATCGAAAGGATTTGTTGGAAGCTAATGGTTTTACCAATCCACCTGCTACTTGGGAGGAGCTAAAAACAATAGCTAAAAAGGTAATGGCCTCCACTGACATAGACTATGGCTATGTTTTTCAGGGTGCAAATTACGAAGGCGGGGTTGCTAACGCTTGCGAGTTTATCTGGAATGCCGGAGGTAGTTTGATGATCAGCGATCTATCCGTTGAGGGAGAAGATGCCAATATTATTACCGCAGACAATAAGCAAACCGAGATTGGATTTTCAACTGCTAGAACTTTAATAGATGAAGGCATTAGCCCTTCCGAAGTAGCAAATTTCAAAGAGCTGGAATCCGCACAATTATTTCAAAGGGGCAGGGCTATTTTCCTAAGAGGTTGGCCGGGAACGTATGGCTATTTGACAGATGTTACTTCCGAACTAAGTGCCGGACAAATTGGCGTGTGTCCTATTCCAGTTTCTTTGGTTGGAACAGCCTCTAACAGTTGCCTCGGCGGATGGAATTTGATGATTAATGCCATGACCGATGCGGCTAAAAAAGAAGCTGCCTGGAAGTTTATACAGTTTATGGCAGATGCCGACCAGCAATTATTCAGGGCTAGAAATGGCGGCCCAATGCCCGCATATAAAGACTTATATACCAATGCTGATTTATTGACAAATGCGCCGGTTGCTGCTTTGGTGGGCAATTTGATAGAAAATGCGAGATCGAGGCCAATCTCTCCTCATTACATGGAGTTTTCGCCAAAAATAGGAAAGATTTTCAACCAAGTCCTTAAAGGAGAAGTATTGCCAGAATATGCTGCTTATACCCTGCAATCTGAGTTAGAGGGGGTATTAGAAACACATCGCTTGTCAGTGAATTAGTTGTTCTAATTGCGGATGAAGCGGGAGCCGCCCCAACTTTTTGTTTTCTCGACGAGGAGTAACATTTATTGCGAAACTTAGAGTGGCTCCTGTTTCTATATATTTTATTTTTTTATAATATTTTATCTTACTATTCCTCTTGTAGAAAAACACGCCGATAGACCCTGCTTCCAAGCCAAGCTAGAATGCTTCCAACCAAAGCTCCACCCAAGACATCCGCAGGATAGTGAACGCCTACGTAAACTTGTGCGTAAGCAATCGAAACTGCCCAAAATAGCAACAAAAACTTTAGCCACTTTCTATGTTTGCTAAAAAGAAAAATTAAAAACACAGCAATACAAAAATGATTGGCAGCATGAGAAGAAGTAAAGCTGTATCCACTACCACAAGGGGCTTTTAAAAATACTTTTTTCATAAACGCTTCATCATTGCACGGACGTACCCGCTGTACCGCCTCCTTGATTAAAAAACTGCTGGTTAAATCGGTGATTCCTACAGTAATGGTTAATAAAAATAAAATGGGGAAGGCTTTTTTCTCCAATTTCGAAAAAAGAAAAAATAAGAAAGCGATATAAAAAAGGGGTCCAGAAATATTTATTTCGCCAGAAGGGTAACAGCCAATCCAGAAAAGCAGTCCGCCATTCCCGATTGATTAATTGAAAAAGAGATTCGTCTAATTGCAACAAATATTCCATACTTGCAAGCAACTTACGCCCAGTTAAATCGCGAATAGAATGAAGCGGTCACCTAAAAGAAAAATCCCCCTCCAAAACTAAAACGGTTGAATTCTCCATCGCCTGTAAAATAAGAGAAATTAATCGCCAATATATCAAAAGGAGCAAAGAATAGACCGCCGCCCAATCCATAATGCCACTTATCTGAATTTTCATTATCTATCCAAACTCGCCCATAGTCAAATCCACCAAAAATGCCCATAGAAAAAGGCAGGGCTTTGGTTTTTACATTAAAGAGCTTCAAGCGCAAATCTGTATTATGATAAAAGGCCGTTTGTCCATTGAAACGATCTCGCCTGAACCCCCTCAAATTGGGATCCGGTCCATTTCCTCCTAGAACAGCTCCTTGGTAAAACTCATATTCGTCCGTAAAGTTATGATGCACCCCTACCCTCGTCGCCAATGTAACGCGTCCCGAAGGACCAATATGCTGAAACAGTGCCAAAGAAGACTTAACGCTTACAAAATCATTGGCATTGCCACCTGTATTTGCCCGATAACTCCAAGAAGCATTAAAGTCAATCCCTCTACTTGGCAAGCCGGGAACATCCAGATTGACAAAGCCAAAATCCATTTTCGCGCCTACAAAAGTCTGATTATTAAATACTTCTGGATTAAATGTATCTCCGATATCATCAATAAACCGCCCAGAAGTCCGGTCTATTTCGTTTAACTCCAATAAAGGGCCAATGGAAAAAAAGCCACCTGCTCCCGAAAATCGCTTTTTAAAAGCCGGATAAAAACTGTACAAACGATGCCGTACTCTATGATAATTAGCTCCAAAAGGCTCCGGTCTATTTGAACTGGCCGAGTTTTCAAAATTAATCGTTTCATTGCCCGAACCATAGTAATTAATTGCATAAAGTGGACCTCTTAATTCTACATCCAGTAAAAATTCCCATTTTTTAAAAACATCAATCCATTCGCCGGAATAGCGAAGCGCATAGGCTTTGGTCGCAACGGCAAAGTCTCCCCCAATAAGGTGCTTGGAAGCATAGGGATCCTTTTTAAAACCATATTTTGTAAAAGCGACACTCCCGCCAAGCAATAAACCATCATCGGGGTTTGATCCAATTTTAATCAGGGGAAACGCCCAGTCCATTTCATAGTCAAAAGAGCGATGATCGTACTGATTAAATTCAGGGCGATCCGAAATTAGATTCTTCGATTCCGGTCCCAATTCCAAATCCGTTTTTTCCTCTGCTGCATCATAAATTAAAGTCTTTTTAGAGGTTCCTTTTACAAAAGAATCATCTTTAAAACGATCTTCGTCCAAGCCACCAATTGCCCTAATTAAGATGCCTTTATTCACCTTCCCAGTAATTTCAAAGATATCTTCTCCACCCATTCCGTACAAGATGACTTCCTTGGTCTCTCCTGTTTTAAAAATGCGATCATAGAGTTTGGCTTCCTTATCTCCCTTTTTATTGGTGTCCAGCATTAGTACCCTTGTGCGCTCATCGTCTAAACGCTGCACCAGAAAATAGTCTCTTTTCTCTGTTCCCAAAACATCTACTTTTTGTGCCAAAAATCCATATATTTCTCTGGCATATTCTACGATGCCGTCCCGTCGGGTTTTTAGTACGTTAATGATTTCTTCTCCGTCAATTTCGTAAATATTTTTTGGCCATTTTCTAATTGCCCGCTCAATAATCTCATCGCTTACATTTTCTTGAATATGCTTGGCAGCCGCTTCCCATTGTTCCCAACTGGCTTCGGTCAAAAAGGTTTTGTCAAAATGACGCGGGTGATAGTTGACCCATTTCATCTTTTTAGGTGGAATTTTTGGATCGTATTTTCGCAATTGTTTCATAAAGGGAATGGTATAGCGCAAAATACTGAATAGCAGCCCGTCATATTTGCTATACACCTGATCTCGATCTCTCGGAATGGGGCGATAGATAGTTAGGTCCTCCTCTTCAAAAGTGGCCCAACGCCATTGATCATCGTGTCGATCCCAGTCTCCAATCAAAAAATCAAACAACCTTGCCCGCACTGTAGCATCCTGGTCTATTTTGTGTCCGTGTTTTTCCGTAATGTTTTCCAACACATCATAGGTGCTAATAATGTCTTTAGAATTACCAAAACTGGCCAATTCACTCCAGTCCTTAGCGGGGCGTTCTTCCAACAAATACAGGCCGCCGCCAAATAAATCATTATACGCTCCCAAAGCCGGTTGTTTGGCAACGTACACAATTTGAGGGTTCGTATGATAAACGCCTGCCGCATCTGCCATCTCCGGTAAGGTGATCGCCGCCATCGGATGCGCTGCGCTAAAGTTATCCCTGAAGATATCAACCACAAAAGATTCATTAAAGGGATAAGGAACGATCCTGGATTCGTCTTTATCTAAAGAGCGCATGACAAATTGTTGGCCTTTGGGGTCAATAATCCTAAGCGAATTGGTTTGATAGCCCCCGCCTCTTTTTACTGGAGTCATACCACCTCGAAATTGGGTCAAATCAAGCGTTGGAACTGTAATAGCCTGCTCATAAGCATCCCGATAATGATCCCCCCAAAGCATTCTGCCAAATCCGGTTTTTTTAAAATTTTTAGCCGTTACTGGAAAGGTAATTTCCTTTTCACCCTTCTCAAATTCGGGAAAACTTTTTGGAATATTGGCGCCTGCACTGGGCAAGGCTTCTTTAATTTTTTTCTGAAAAACGAGTTGGCCAGCTTGGTCTTTATACGCTGCCCAAAATTTTATCCATACGCTCCCGTCTTCGTAAAAATCCAATTGGGAAAAACCGTATTGTCCATAGGCAAATTCTGCATCATTTCCTCCTTTTGCAGGGCTTTTTTTAGAGCCTGCTCCGCTTACTATAAAATGCTGCCCTTCTTTTTGAAAATATTGCAAATTATGTTCGTGACCTGCTGCAAAAATGAAGCTGCCATTCTTATTCGCTCCTGCTAATAACCCCTTCTTTAATGCCTTGTAATCTGGATGCGCCAAGTCTTGAGGAATTCCAACAGTTGACCGCAAAAAAGAACCAATCGTTCCTATACCAGGAAGCGGAATGTATAAATTATCTTTTAATTGAGTCAAGGGAAAAAGGTGCTGCTTGGGTGTATCAAAGCCGCCGTGTGGGCCATTGGAATACAACGGGTGGTGCATAACGATGACCACATTTTTGCTTCGATTGGCTTTTAGAGCTTCTTCAAACCATTTTAAAAAAACAAATCGACTTTTGACCTCACAGCCATTATTGATTTCTGTTTCCCCTTTCCAGTCTTGCAGCCACCATTGCGAATCAATAGCAAGTAGAACCAGGTTTTCTCCCAATTCTACTTCCTTTGGATCACCACAGCCAGCATTTGGAATAAAGACATTCCCCTTATCTAATTGTTTTTCAATGTACTTCTCCTGTCTTTGCACCCCATCCAAGCCCCATTTTGCCCAGTCGTGATTCCCCGCGACAAAAAAAGGTCGCCCTTTAAAATTCTTCAATATTTCCAATTGGGCATCCAGTCGAAAAATGTCCTCTGCTCGTTCTTTCTTTTCTCTTTTCGGTGCCAGACCATCTGGATAGATATTATCTCCTAAAAACACAACCGAGCTATTCGCCGAAGCAGTCTTTAATTTTTCTCCCAAAAATTGCAAAGCTGCGGGTGGTTTTTTACCCTCTTTAGCATTGCCTGCGTCACCAATCAAGTACATGGTATGCACGATTTCGTTCGAAGGATCAGGCTGTTCTTTTTCCCAGTCAGCCGCTTCTTTCGCATAATTCATTTTGTAATTGGCACAAGAGGAAAGCAATAAAAGTATAGTCATAAAAATGAACTGCGCCAGCACATTAGAGGTATTGTTCATAATAAGAAAAATTTTTCAAGAGGAGGGCAACAAACTAAAATAAGCAGAAAATTGCATAGAAGGCATAGAGATTTGCAGGGTTGTTATTCCCTCCTTTTAGCTATTTTTTCGATAAATAACTGATAAACAATTGATAAATCAAAAAGTTTAGCCTGCTAAAAACGAGAAAAGAATAAAATCTTAGCAAAAACATTGCTCCAAACCCTTAAAAAACAAAACCTCCTATGCGCTAACATAGAAGGTTCTATCTTTTAGTTTGAGTTTCAATAATTACTGAAGGCTCACTTCTCTTTCCTCGACCATTTTTCGGATGTTAATCAGCGCATAGCGCATCCGGCCCAAAGCCGTATTAATGCTCACCCTGGTCAATTTAGCGATCTCTTTAAAACTCATATCCGCATAATGGCGCAAAATCACCACCTCTCTTTGTTCGGTAGGCAATTGATCTACCAGGCGGCGGATTTTATCGTGCGTCTGGCTGCGAATGATGGTTTGTTCTGCATTGGGTTCTGGATTTTGCAAAACATCAAAGATGTCAAAGGTCTCCGTAGGGGATACTTTTGGGCGTCTTTTAGAACGTCGAAAATAATCCACACACATATTATAGGAAATACGCAAAGCCCATTGAACAAATTTGCCCTCGTGGTTGTATTTACCTTTGCGAAGCGTATCAATAATTTTAATAAAAACTTCCTGAAAGATGTCTTCAGCAAGGCTTTGATCCTTTACAAAAAGATATATGGAGGTATAAATTTTATCTTTATGGCGAGAAAGTAATTCTTCAAAGGAACGCTCATCTCCATTGAGATATTGGGCAATGAGCTGTTGGTCATTAAGCGGCACAACTTGCATACTTATCGTATTTTAATGATAAAAGATTAAAATTTGTTAAGTGTAAAGTTTGCGCTTATAGACTAATTTTTGGAAAGTTAAAAAATAAGTTATTGCTGAATGATTCTGCAAATACAAAGCCAATTTAGCAATAATTGGACATTTAGCGCTCGTTTCAGAGAATTGTTAACATAAATTTAACCGAAAAAGGGTAGGTATTAAAAATCCTCAAAATATATGTCATATACGGCTTAAATATCTTTGAGGCAAATATATTGAAAATTTCCTTAATTAATCAAGCCCTTTTGAGATTCGCTTTGAAAATGACAAAGATTTATCATATTTGGTTCACGTTTCTTTCCTATTTATTAAAGGCATTATTCTTCTTTATTTTTTCCCTGCAAAAAGCCCGTGTTCGTATTCAATAAATCATAATTTTTTTGTTATTCTATAAATATTTTCTAATTTCATTCCCCACTTGAAAAAATTCCCGTAGAATTACTTGACAAGCCTTAACTTTGTTGCTTTCTAATAAAGCACTCTTCCTTGAATAACAAGGAGATCATTATTTAATACATAAAAAATATGCGAATATGACCTATGACACCAAAGACATCAGAAATGTTGTTCTCCTGGGGCATTCGGGCTCAGGAAAAAACCACTTTTGCAGAAACCATGCTTTTTGAGTCAGGAGCTATTTCCCGACGAGGAGCGGTCGAGGACAAATCTACTATCTCAGATTATACCAATATTGAGCAAGAGAGAGGAAATTCCATTTTTAGCACTTTGATGCACACAAAATGGAAAGATTCAAAAATAAATATCATTGATACGCCTGGATTCGATGACTTTGTAGGGGAAGTGGTGTCGTTCCCTTAAAGTAGCTGATTTGGGTCTGATGTTATTAAATGCTAAAAGCGGCGTAGAAGTCGGTACCGAATTGATCTGGGAATATATCGAAAAAAATAATACGGCTGCCGTCTTTGTCATCAATCAATTGGATCACGAAAAGGCGGATTTCGAAGCTACCCTAGAGCAGGCTCAAAGCCGATTTGGAACAAATGTTTTGCCATTTCAATACCCTCTGAATCCAGGGAATGGCTTTAATACGATTGTCGATGCGCTGCGAATGACCATGTATGTATTTCCGGAAGGAGGTGGAAAACCTAAAAAGGTCGCCATCCCTGAATCCGAAATGGGCAGGGCCCAGGAAATGCACAATGCACTGGTAGAAGCTGCTGCTGAAAATGACGAAGAACTCATGGAGTTATTTTTTGAAAATGGCTCCCTCACCGAAGCAGAACTAGCAAAAGGGCTTAAAATTGCTTTAGCTAATCAAGAAATTTTTCCCGTATTTTGCGCATCAGCTATCGAAAACATCGGTAGTGGAAGGATCATGGGTTTTATCAATGATATTGCGCCTTCTCCCGCTGATCGCCCTGAAGCTCCATTGGAAGGCGACGGTACGCTAAAATGTGATTCCAATGTAGATACGACCATTTTTATATACAAAACCACTTCTGAACCGCAAGTGGGCAATGTTTCTTACTTTAAAGTTTATTCCGGGACTTTGAATTCGGGTGGAGAATTGGAAAATGAAACAACCCGAACCACCGAGCGATTCAATCAACTTTTTGTCGCCAAAGGCAAAAATCGAGATAGCACCAAAGCTTTAAAAGCTGGAGATTTAGGTGTGACAGTAAAACTAAAAGATTCGCATACTAATCAAACTTTAAATAAAAAAGGAGTCAACCGAAATATCCAGAAAATGGATTTCCCCTCTCACCGCATCCGCACCGCTTTTACCCCGCCTAGCAAGAATGATATGGAGAAATTAATGAAGGCTCTCCACATCCTAGAAGCAGAAGATCCCACTTTGGAAGTAGAATTAGCCCCCCATTTAAAACAAACCCTTCTGCACGGGCAAGGACAATTGCACCTGGACATTATCAAATACCGAATCGAAAAAAGTTTATAATGTTTCTATGGAATTTGAGCGGCCAAGAATTTCTTATAGAGAAACTATCACTCGCAAAGCTGATGATTCCTACCGCCATAAAAAACAATCGGGCGGCGCCGGCCAATTTGCAGAGGTGCATATGCGCATTGAACCCTACACAGAAGGGATGCCAAAACCTTCCGATCTGACCGTTAGAAATGAAGAAGAAGACACCTTGCCCTGGGGGCGGAACGTTAAAATTCCTTTGGTGCATTGTAGGCGGCTCGATTGATGCCAAATATTCCAATGCTATCAAAAAAAGGAATCATGCAGAAACTGGAAGAAGGACCCCTGACGGGTTCGCGTTGTCAGGATATCCGAGGTGCGTCTATGACGGAAAAATGCATGCTGTGGATTCTAATGATATGGCATTTATGATTGCTGCTGCACAGGTATTCAAAAAATGCTTTTCAAAAAAGCCGCCCCCCAGTTATTAGAACCTATTTATGATTTAGAAATTCTTTGTTCCGGTGATGTAATGGGAGATGTAATGAGTGATCTACAAACCCGCCGAGCAATGATTATGGGCATGGATTCAGAAGGGCATTACCAAAAAATTAAAGCAAAAGTGCCTTTGGCAGAAATGCATAAATACTCCGCTACTTTGCGCTCGATTTCTCAAGGCAAAGCAAAATTTTCTCAGTCTTTTGCTGAGTACCAGCCCGTTACGCCTGATATCCAACAAAAGCTAGTTAGCGAGCATAAAGAAGAATTGCAAGAGGCTTAAGTTTAATTGGTGCTTTTGAAAAGCATGTTGTCTAATTATAAAGAAGCGTTGACTATTACTAGGTGACGCTTTTTTTTTTTAAAACCTTCACTTAATCTGTTCACTCGTTTTTATGTTTCTTGTAAAAGGCTTAATATCGCATTTGTTTTGAAAAAACTAACTACTTAGTCACTCAATTACTATATGAAATACGATGTAACCATAATTGGCTCCGGTCCGGGGGGGATACGTCGCAGCCATCCGTTGCGCTCAATTGGGTATGAAAACTGCCATCATTGAACGATACGCGCACTGGGGGGCACTTGCTTAAATGTGGGCTGCATTCCTTCTAAAGCCTTATTGGATTCTTCTGAACATTATCATAATGCTATGGAGAAATTTCCCAACGCATGGCATTGAGGTCAGTGCCATAAAAATCAATTTGCCCCAAATGATCCAACGAAAAATGAAGTAGTAGCGCAGAACGTAGAGGGCTTGGCCTTTTTAATGAAAAAAAATAAAATTACAGTGCATGCCGGACACGGTACTTTTTTGGATAAAAAATACCATTAGCATTACCAAGTCAGATGGTACAAAAGAAAACATTGAAACCGACAAAGTTATCATTGCCACCGGCTCCAAACCGATAACCCCCGCCTCTTTTAATTATGATAAAAAACGAGTTATTACTTCCACCGAAGCTTTAAATATTAGCAAAATACCTAAAAAAAATGGTCGTCATAGGCGGCGGTGTGATCGGCTTAGAACTGGGTTCTGTTATGCGCGATTGGGCACAGAAGTAGAGGTAGTAGAATTTTTAGACCGCATTATTACCGGCATGGATAAGGATTGTGGAAAAGAGTTACAACGGTCATTGAAAAAACTGGGTATAAAATTTCACCTGGGGCATGCCGTAACTTCTGTCAAGGGAACTACCAGAGGCGTAACCGTAGTGGCCAAAAGCAAAAAAACAGAAGAGGAAATTACATTGAAAGCTGATTATTGCTTGATCGCTATTGGACGAAGACTTACACGGATAATTTGGGATTGGAAAATATCGGCATCGAAAAAGACGAAAAAGGTCGAATAATCGTCAATGAACATTTAGAAACTAATGTCTCCAATATTTACGCCATAGGGGATGTAATCAAAGGACCCATGCTCGCCCACAAAGCAGAAGAAGAAGGTGTATTTGTAGCGGAAACTATAGCAGGCCAAAAACCACATATCAATTATAACTTGATTCCTGGAGTGGTCTATACTTGGCCGGAAGTCGCCGGAGTTGGCAAAACCGAACAAGAACTAAAAGAAGCAAATATTTCTTACAAATCTGGAAAATTTCCAATAAAAGCCCTGGGTAGAGCAAGGGCAAGTATGGATACTGAAGGTATGATAAAAAATATTGGCTCATCGAGAAACTGACGAAATTTTAGGCGTTCACATGGTGGGTCCACGCGCAGCAGACATGATCGCCGAAGCAGTTGCCTTGATGGAGTTTCGAGCTGCAGCAGAGGATGTTGCTCGAATGAGTCATGCACACCCCACCTATACGGAAGCAATACGGGAAGCGGCATTAGCAGCTACCGGCAACCGAGCGATCCATATTTAGGTTTTATTTCTTAAAACTTGTATCTTTCTTGTTCAAGCAATTTATCCTTGTATGAGTAGGCCAAAAAAATCTATTATTCTTCCGATTGAAAAAGAAAAAATCAGGTTGAAAAAACCGCCTAGCACAGCAGTTGGCATGGCAGCCGTCAAAAATTCTTTCGTACAAGGTTATAGCCAAATGGACTGGCTCAAATGCTCTAAAGCCTTTCTCAACCTCAATCAAACTAAAGGCTTTGACTGCCCAAGTTGTGCCTGGCCAGATCCAAAACCCGGAGAACGCTCCGCCATTGCGGAGTATTGCGAAAATGGTGCAAAAGCCGTTGCTGAAGAAGCGACTGAAAAACGGGCAACCCCCTCTTTTTTCCAACAGCATAATATTGAAGACATGATGGCTTGGTCTGAAAAAAAACTGGGGAAAAGCGGCAGAATTACCCACCCCATGATCCTTCGGGAAGGGGCAAGCCATTATGAATCAATCAGTTGGGAGGAGGTTTTTAAATTCATCGGAAAAAAATTAAATGGGTTGGCTTCGCCAGATGAAGCGGTCTTTTATACTTCTGGTCGCACTAGCAATGAAGCCGCTTTTTTTATATCAATTATTCGTCCGCCAATTTGGTACCAATAACTTGCCGGATTGCTCCAATATGTGCCACGAGTCAACTGGTATGGGCTTGTCAACAACTATTGGCATTGGGAAAGGAACCGTTAAGTTGGAGGATTTTTATGCGACAGACTTGATCATCGTTATGGGGCAAAATCCAGGCACTAATCACCCGAGAATGCTTTCCGCCTTGCAAAAAGCCAAACGAAATGGCGCAAAGGTTATTAGTATCAATCCCCTAAAAGAAGCTGGCTTAAGAAGTTTTAAAAACCCCCAGGAGTTAAACGGCTGGTTTGGCAAAGCGACCTCAATTAGCGATTTGTTTTTACAGGTTCAGATCAATGGAGATTTGGCATTATTGAAAGCCATTATGTGCGTTTTGCTGGAAATGGAAGAAGAAGAACCAGGAGCAGCTTTTGACCAAGACTTTATTAAAAAATACACAATAGGTTTTCTGCTTTACTTAAAAATTTAAAAAAACAAAGCCTGGCTACCTTGTCTGAAAAATGCGGCATTTCAGAAGAAATATCAGAGCGGCAGCAGCACTTTTCGAGATAATAAGCGAATGATTATTTGTTGGGCGATGGGCATTACTCAACATGAAAACGGGGTTGCAACGTACAGGAAATTGTCAACCTATTGTTGTTGAGAGAAGCATTGGCATACCGGGGCAGGTGCTTGTCCCGTGCGCGGGCACAGCAATGTACAAGGCGACCGAACAATGGGCATTTGGGAGCATCTAAAGCCTGATTTCAAAGAAAAATTAAAAGAAATATTTCAGTTTGACGCCAGAAAAAATGGGCTATAATGCCGTAACCGCCATTCAAGCCATGCATGATCAGAAGGTGAAGGTATTTTTTAGCATGGGAGGCAATTTGCTCTTGGCTGCTCCCGATACAGCATATACTGCTCAAGGGATGCGCAACTGTGACCTGACCGTCATGGTCAGTACAAACCCAATAGAAATCATCTGATTACGGGCAAAACGGCAATTATTTTGCCCTGCCTCGGACGCACAGAAAAGACCTACAAGCAACTGGCAACCAATTTGTCAGTGTAGAAAATTCTATGGGGATTGTGCATAAATCAGAGGGTGTGCTTGCTCAGCTTCCGAGCATTTATTGAGCGAACCCATGATTATTGCCAAAATAGCACAAGCAACCTTGGGTAGTCGAACTAAAACCAATTGGGAACACCTGGTTTGCTAATTATGACTATATTCGGGATAAAATCGAAGCCTGTATCCCTGGTTTTAAAAACTATAATGAGCGCGTTCGCAAAAGAAGGCGGTTTCTATTTGCCAAATGGCCCCAGAGATCGACACTTCACCACAAAAAATGGAAAAGCTCAACTTTACCATCAACCAAATCTCCAAGAACGAACTTAAAGCGGGTCAATTTTTAATGACAACGATTCGAAGTCATGACCAATTCAATACGACTATTTATGGAAATGACGATCGCTATCGGGGCATTATCAAGGACGAAGGGTGGTTTTGATGAATAAAGTAGATATTCAAAAAGCCAATTTAAAACAAGGCGATTATGTTGACTTGATTAGCCACTACAAGGGCAAAAAACGGATAGCTCCTCAATTTGTGGTAGTTGCCTATGACCTACCGTCAAAAAATATAGCTACTTATTTTCCGAAGCTAATGTTCTGGTACCGATTAATCAATATGCCAAAAGCTATACACCCGCTTCCAAATCAGTCGTAGTATCTATTCAAAAAAGTGTATTTTAATACCCTTCATTTTGGATCAAGTTTGAAGCATAAAAGCATTTGTCCGCGCGTTTTACAAAGAGCGATACTTAGCTCGGTTATGAGGGTAAATTGAAAAAATGCAAAAAAGGATGATTGAAAAAAACTTGCAAGCCTATTTTGGAAAGGGCAATTTATTACTCCTAATAATAACTTTTGCTGCTTGCCATGATAAAGAAGCTCTAAGACGGACATTGGTTGCAGAAATGGTACAAGAAGGCATCGAGAACCACCAAAAAAGTAGGATCGCCAATTGCGAAAAAGAAGCCCTTGAAGAGGCCAAGGCAATAGTAGATTCCCTGTTAATCCAGGCAGCCTTAACCAATATAGATACGACCTATCGAATTTGCGCCCAATAAAACCCGCCCGACCAGCTATCAATCTTCCTACAGATACGACTCCAATAAAGCCATTATTTCAGGATTCTACTCTAGTTGGAAAAGACAGCAGTAGTAGGTAGATCGGACTTGGATTCTATGTCCAAGTTTCTCGAAGATACTTTGTAATCTTAAAGCTAATTCTGTCTAATATTTCGTTTCTTTAGCTCCCCAAAAGCACCTTGCAATTTAACTGCCTTTAATTCAGAAAAATAAAACATTTTTATATAAGAAAACTCTGAATCCAACTATTAGCTATATTTTTACAGGCTAAGAAGCCCATACGCCACGCTCGTAGTAAAGCAGGCATTTTTTGATCGAAAATCACTTTTTAATGACTCAAACTCCAAACTCTCGATATTATTTGAAAATAAACACTGGCTGGCTGTCAACAAAATTCCCAAATTGGCCGTGGAGCGAAGTCCTTTTGGAGAGCCAACTATTGAATCCCTGGTCTTTGATTATTTATCCCAATCCTATCGAAATCCTATGTGGGCATTGTACATCGCTTAGATAGAGTAACTACAGGCGTCCTTTTATTTGCCAAAGAAAAAGTACTCTAAAAAAAATTAATACCCAGTTTCGAAACAAAGAAATCCACAAAACCTACCTAGCCATAACAGAAAAAGCCCCCAAACAATCCGAAAGCACCTTAGTCAACTGGCTTTGGAAAGACCAACAAAACAAAAAGGGAATCGTTAGCCCAAATAAAAAGAAGGGAAGTATCAAAAGTATGCTACATTATAAACTAAGAGGAAAAAATGATTTTGGATACTTTCTTGAAATACAGCCCGTTACTGGAAGATTTCACCAAATCAGAGTGCAACTAGCACACATCGGGTTGCCCCATTTTAGGAGATAAAAAATATGGCGCGACCAAGCATGATTCCCCCCAATTCGATTGCTTTGCATGCCTGGAAGCTGGCACTCCTCAATCCCACTACAGAAGAGCAAATACTCCTAAAAGCACCGCTTCCTAATAAAAAATGGTGGGAGGGCGTTTTGGAAGCCGGGAGATAAAACATTTAGACTATAAAAAAATTGGAAATTTTTGTAATCTGAACTTTACAACCGCTTACTTTTTTATCCAGTTTGGAGTATAAATAGCTATCTTCGTATTTGCGCTTTTGAATAAGCGTAAAATTAATGAATAACAGAGCATCCATATTCCATGCAATCTTATTCTCTTTTTGAGTTAAACGAGTACATCCGTCGGGTAGTGGCCCTTAACTTTCAGGAGCCGCTTTGGGTTCGCTGTGAAATTGCTCAAATAAAGGAAAATCGGAAACAATCAATACCTAAATCTGGTCCAAAAATCAACAGAAACAGAGGCGGTCATTGCCCAGACAGAAGCTATAATCTGGAACCGAAAATACCAGCAACTAAAGAGGAAGTTCAAAAACATGTTGAAGGGGTTGTTGCAGCAGGGGACAGAAATTTCATTCTATGCAAGGGTTGATTTCGATGAACGTTATGGCTTAAAATTAATTATTGAAGACCTAGACCCAAGCTACACTATTGGAAAAATGGAGCTAAAACGGCAGGAAACGCTGGAGACCTTACTAAAACAAGGGCTACTAAATAGAAATAATCAAATCGCCTTGGTTCCCGTTTTGCAGCGAATCGCTGTATTATCCTCCCCTCATGCCGCCGGCTTACAAGATTATTTGGACCAATTAGCCAATAATCCTTATGGCTATCAGTTTTTTAATCAGCTTTTTCCTACGGCTATGCAAGGGGTTAGAGTGGAGGCAGAAATTTTAAAACAGCTAAAAAAAATTGCGCGTCTAAAAGAGAACTTCGATGCTATTATTATCATTCGCGGTGGTGGTTCCAAACTGGACTTGGCGGCCTTTGACAGTTTCGAATTAGGAAAGGCCGTTGCTAGGTGTCCGTTGCCCGTTTTTACAGGCATTGGCCATGAAATTGATGAAACCATTTTGGATCGGGTAGCTCATACGGCGCTAAAAACCCCTACTGCCGTTGCGGATTATCTGCTCAACCGAATGTTGCAATTTGAATCCATCATATCGGAATATGGCCATTATATTAAAAATGTTTCCAGACAATTGATGCAAGAGGAAAAAGCGCAACTCCTTTATTGCCAAAAAATGCTACAATTGCAGGTTGAAAATGGATTAAAAAAAGAAAATCTGGAAATTGATCAGTTAAAACAACGCCTGCCTCTGGCTATAAGCAATCACTTGAAACACAAAAGAAATCAACTAGATCAACTGGGTAAAATCTGTCAATTATTGACTCCCGAAACGGCTTTAGCAAGAGGATTTAGTCTTACTTCTGTCAATGGCAAAATTATTACAGATGCTGCCGCTATAAAAACAGGTGCGATCTTAAAAACACAGCTCCGGCAAGGAATCATCAAAAGTAGAGTCATTAAATGAGCAAAAAAACCTTGAATTATAAAGCGGCAATGGAAGAATTGCAAGAGTTGGTCGCCCAGTTAGAAGCTAATGCAATTGGAATTGATGAATTAGCTGAAAAAATCAAACGAGCGGCCGACTTAATAGCCTTTTGTCAAAAAAAACTCAGGACGACTGAAAAAGTGATGGAAACCCTTTTCGATGAAAATGGTTAAATCGCCCCCTGAACTTATTCACAGGTTTCAATGATGATGCTTGCCCCCAATCCGGCTTCTGCACTCATTGCTACCAATCCTCTTTTCAGCCCCTGCCGCTCCAACTCATCCAGCAGGATTCCCAGCAAAACTGCCCCTGTTGCACCCAATGGATCTCCCAAAGCGATATTTCCACCACAAGGATTGAGCTGCTTATTGAGAATTTTAAAAGTTTTTTGAAAATATAAAGCAGGAGCTGCATAAGCCTCATTGACCGCCCAAAGGTCAATGTCTTTAGGCTTTAATCGAGCATTTTTCAAGACTTTTTGAGCAGCCTCGATGCCTCCCAAATGGGCGATGCTCGGTTCTGAACCAACTGCAGCAGTAGCAATAATCCTAGCTCTTGCTTTTCTCTCCAAAACTTTTGCCTGGGCTTCGTTTCCAATCAATACCAAAGCAGCCCCGTCGGCTGGAAGTGCTGTATTCCCTTCGCTGTGAACATGGGCAATTCGCTCAATAAGGGGATATTTTTTTAAGGCTGCTATTTCAAAGCCAAGATTTTTGGCTTTTGAAAAAATCAGGCTTTGATTGGTCAGATTCTCCAGGTTTATTTCCAAATTGAGCCATTCATCTTTATCCAAAATCAGAATATCATTTTGATCATGTATTGAAATAATGGATTTTTCAAAATAATCCCTTTTTTGAGCATTTAATGCTTTCTGATGCGACCGAAAAGCGTAGTTGTCCAATTCCTTTTTAGAAAAGCCCTCCTTAGTCGCTACCAAATCCGCTGCCATACCGGAAGGAACCCAAGCAGCGCGATTTACGGCATCCGGATCGCCAAAAATAGCGCCTCGATGATTCTCCCACTGAATTCGGCTAGTACTTTCCAATCCACCTGCTACAATTAATGCTCCCCAGCCAGCTTTTATCTTGGCCGCAGCCATGCCTACTGCAGACAAACCAGAAGTTTGAAAACGATTAAGTTGTATGCCTGCAATATTATCTGCCCAACCGGAATAAAGCAAAGCCGTTTTGGCAATATTATCTGCCTGGTCACCTGCTGGAACCACACAGCCAATCACCAAGTCTTCTACCAAATGGGTGTCCAGTTGATTGCGCTTTTTTAAGGCTTTTAGGCAACTACTTAGCAGTTTTACTGGTTTTACTTCGAATAAGGCTCCGTTTTTATTGCCTTTGCCACAGGGTGAGCGAAGTGCGTCATAGATAAATGCTTCAGTCATACGAAAACCACTTTCATTGGTCTTAAAAACATAAGATTCAGTAGATTAAACAGGTAAATTTCTACTCAATCTTGCATTTTTACTAAAAAATTTTAAAAATACAAATCTATGGCTAAACGAGTAAGAATGACCGTATTTTCCCGTTTTCTTTTAATGATGATTATTGTCGCTCCTTTGGCTTATATTGGGGCCTCTTATTATAACGGGCAAGATGGCATCCAAAACATTATCAATTTATTCAATAAGGGAAAAGAAAAAATCACCCACCCAACAACGACCCATACCTCGGAAGTTCCCAACCGCTCAGAGGCTAATTACGAAATTCGGAAACTAAAAGAGGAATTGGACTATAAACAAAAACGACTAGACGAGTTGTATCGGGAAAATGAAGACTTGCAAAGAAAGCTGAAAGCTTGTGAAGAGAGCTAGTAATTGAAGAATAATTTGTTAAATCTTTAAGGTTTTTGGTCTTAAAGTTGCTGAAATTGGTGAATGTATTTTCACTTCACTCGTATCTGTTGGCATCAATTTTCCAATTCACGATAGCCGTATTTTCATCGAGGTTCCATACTTCTCCCTTCCACCTAAAAGCATGATCCTTAATGTCATAAAAGGTAAGTCGGCTTTGTAGGTGTTCGCCATTGGGACCTGTTCTATTTTGCTTCATAACCATTTTGTTTCCTATTTTTTCTCCTTCCCATAAACCCGTATGCTCTCCTGGCATTCCGAAGAAATAGACCTCCCATTTATTTTTGGAAGTGTTATAAATTCTTATGCTTTCACCAGCATAGTTTTCATTTCTATAGACATCCCTGATACCATATCCATTTAAAATATAATGCGTTTCCCAGGTAGCGATGGAGGTTTTCCATTCACCATTGACCAGCAAGGAATCCTGACACCTAAATTGGCCTATCATAAAACTAAACTGCGAACTCGCTTTCGGGGCCGCGGGGTTTAGTTTTCCATATTTATCAAACTTTGACGGGTCGTATTGATTATATAATTGAATGTTTTTGTCCAAGCCAGTTTTATTCTTACCAAAATCGCAGGAAATGAACAAGAAAATCATTCCGATAAGGCTACAAATAGGGACAGCGTTAAAACCCTTTCGCAAAGACAATGAATAACTTACAGTTTCAATTTCTTTATCCCTCATAATTTGTCAAAGAAGAATAATTTTTGTGATTACTTATCTTAAAAAATGAAAGAAATCTTTTTTAATCCGGTAGCCCTTATCGGTT
The DNA here is from genome assembly GCA_965222705.1 of Saprospiraceae bacterium. GTDB lineage: Bacteria > Bacteroidota > Bacteroidia > Chitinophagales > Saprospiraceae > JAFMDF01. Next base: position 74,736 of record CBDCUO010000034.1, read on the forward strand.
TTTTCCCAAATAATTAGGGCTTTCGTTTTAGCCAAATTTTCTTTGTCTCCGCTTCGGTATTTTAATTTTGATATCGCAACACTATACGCATGATTTTTTAATTCCTCCGCTTCAATAATTTCTAGTTCCCAGGAAATTCCTTGATTTTTTAAGCTATTCCAATAAGCCTTTATAGCTGGATTACCGGAATGCACGCCGCCGCCGGGTTCTAGCATTTGAGCGTCCTGGGTATAATATTGAGCGATTTCTGCCATTTTATTTTCCTCGAATAATTTTTCCATATTATCCAACACGGCACTAAGTTCGTCTTTTATATTATTGGCATTTTTCCGTCTATACAAACCTGTAAAGGTAGGTGACCAGGTTTTCCCACTATCACTAGACGCTTCCGCCACTTGCAACACGCTATCGTCATCGGCATTGTACTGCCAGGTCATTCTCGCCAAGCTTCCGCCACCTTGGTCTGCTTGCATTTGAAGATAACCTTCTTTTGAACCCACCTCTTTATAATTGGTCAAGTTATTGCGCTGGTCAATCCAAATTTGAGTAAACAAACTGTCAGCGGAATCAAAATAATTAATGCTACTTCCATAAAAACCCCTTAAGGTTCGGTAGTCCTCATGTACCGTACAACCACTCTTATCCTTCGTGATTTTACTATTAGCCAGTTTAGTGTCATTCATAAAAACATCCCATTCGCCGACCCAGAAGTCTAGTTTTTTATGTCGCTCATCATACTTGCATGGATAAGCATTTTTGAGGATCTTATTTTTAATTTTTCGATAATCCTCATTATCACTCAAATAAGAAAACATTTTATTATTTAGAAAAGCTTGTGCCGAGAAGCCTCCGTTTGCGAGGTTATTCAAAAGTTTCAGAAAAGTATCTGTTTGTTTTTGTCCAGCATAAACCCTCAATAAATTTACGTTTACAGCAATCATTGGCTGGTAGCCATATTCTTTGGCTTTCTGCAAAGGTGTTTCTGCATCTTTATAATTTTGTAACCTGACCAGGGAAGCCCCTTTAAAGAAATAAGCAGTTGCATTTTCCAAATCTTTATCAAGAATCACTCTACTTTGCTTGAGGCATTCTTCATAATCCCCTTGAACAAATAACTGATTAAGCGGATTGTTTTGAGCAAAAGCGGGGTAGGTAGATATGATTAAAAGTAAAAGTATGTGACCTTTTTTCATATTAGAGATAATTGGAGGGATAGCATCCCTTATACAATAAATTATTTTAATATATATTAGACTTTATTCTAAAAAATTTCGTATGGAGCATTTTCCAAACTACTGACTGGAGACGGTTTGTGTGCGTCCGCACACAAATCCGAATAAGGTCTATTCAGTTGTAAATCAATTTTTTTGTAAAAATGAAGTAGCCTAATTAAACCATATTTTTCTTTTTCCTTAGATGAAAAAGAAACAAAAAATCAAGTCAAAAACAACCGCTCCGCAGTTTTTGACAGGTAGCCGCCACCTCAATAAACGTGTCCCTAGGAGCAAACCTAAATTAAAAATTGGTATTCGGCTTTACAGGTATTATAATTTTTTGTTATTCAGTAGAATAGCATTCCTATTAAAATCTAAATGCAAAATCTGAAAATTTCTGGGCTAGAAATTGTACGATTCGATTATATTTTGCGGTTAGCTCTAAATTCTTTAGGCGTAGAGTAAGTGACGGACTTAAATTCTCGAATAAAATGAGATTGGTCATAATAGCCTAATTGAAAAGTGAGGTCTGTTAAGCTATCGTATTGATTATTTTCAATATGGCGGATGGCGTTTTTAACTCGTATTATTTTGCAATATTCCTGAGGGCATAAGCCGATAGTTTCTCTAAATATTTTTCTATACTGAGATTCGCTCAGGTTTGCGTAACGCGCCAGTTCTTTTATAGAAGTTCGCCCCTGGGTTTTAAAGATATAATTTATTGCTGTCTCTCTATAAGGCTTTGCTTTTATATTTAGGAGATTTTGGATATAGTCCAAGATAATAATTTGGATATCTTCGATATTTCGAGTTTCCAAAACTCTATTACAAAATGAAATTCCCATATTTCCCCAAAAATCCGATAAGTTTACAATTCTATTTTTAAATTCATTCAACTCGTGTTTTAATAATTGTCTAGCGCCTCCCGGCAATAATTTAACACCTAGGCAATAGGAATTTGCTTGTTCGGGTTTTACATAGTAAGCTTGGTTGTGCAAGCCTCCGATAAATCCTTTTGGTCTAGCCGCCCATTTAGAATTCGTAATCGTTTTATAGGCAAAATTTCCCTTTAACTGAAAAATAATTTCAAAACAGCCCTCTGGTATAAACCGAACAGCCGTCGTATCTGGAAATTCATATAGCACAAAAGAGTCTATATAATTTTGATACTGGCTTCCAGGCTGCATAATGGCTTTTTTCTTTATTTCTTTCATTTAATTTTTCAGTAACTCCTACAATTGCCAGTAAAAGCTGGCAATTGTAGTTCAATGTTGTTATAGTTTTTTTTCGATACTTTTAAGGAAGCATGCCCTTTTTAATTCAATCTTCTGGTAGGCATTTAATTCCCAATTGTTTCATTCTACTTATTCCATTATTAATGAAATCGAATTTACTTCCAAATTTTCCATTAACTATGTCAAAATGCCAAACTTTATCCCATTGAACACTTTTTCCAGTTGCTTTTGTTGCTTTTGTTTCATTTCCGTCAAATTCTCCTGAATGAACAGTATTAACAGTTCCCCACATACTCTCCATTCTAGGGCACGAATGTTATGCACTTTTTTGTAGCCAGTTTTTTAATTTCTAATATTCAACAACTCTTCTTCTAATTCCACTTTTATACTTTCTGCTTCTGTTGATAACTCTTCGTTTAATAGGTCATTTTGCTCATAAGGGTCATTTGCTAAATTATACATTTCTTTATTTCCGGTTGCATTAACAATAAGCTTGTATGCTCCATTGCTGATAGCCCATAAATCATCTGTACCATTGTTCATTTCCGAATATTGAAATGCTCTGTGTGAAGCTTCACTGCTTAAAAGAGTTTTAAAACTTTTGCTGTCATGGATTTCAGAAATGTTGACTCCAGCCAGTTCAGCTATCGTACTGAAAATATCTGTGCCGCATATCAAACTGTTATCTTCATCCGTTCTGCTTACCCCTTCTCCCGAAACGAACATTGGTACATTGATGCCTCCTTGATAAAGACTACCTTTAACCGCGTTCCTTGAATAGGGGGATTGTGCCACTTGATTCGGAGTTCCATTATCTCCTAAAAATAAAATAATCGTATTATCCAATTCATTTTGGGGTATGGCAGATAAAAGTCGTCCTATTTGGTAATCCATGGCTTCTATTGCCGCCATATAATAAGGCATCGGGTCTAGTCCATTTGCATAGTTTGGTAGGTCACCTTGCGCATGCATTTCAGTTGGAGGGACATGAAATGGGGTATGTGGAGCATTGTATGCCAACCAAAGGAACCAGGGTTTGGATTGTTCATTAATCCAATCAATTGATAAATCAGTAAATACTTTTGTGATATATTCAGTTTGACGATTATCCACCCCATTTTCTGTCAATCGCCATTGATAGTAGTTTTGTACAGCGCCTCTTATTAAACCAGCATAATAATCCAGCCCAAAAGATTCTGGGTTAATAGTCGTGTTTTCACCTGATAAATGCCATTTGCCTATTAATGCGGTTGAGTAAGTATTATTTGTTTCTTCCTTAATAAACCTATGTAAAATTCGTTCTGATTGGTCTAACTCATCGTTTACCGACTTCACCCCGTTTCTATATCCATATTTACCTGTAATAATTGAAGCTCTTGTAGGTGAACAAACTGGGTTTACCCAAAGATTATTAAAAACCAATCCTTCATTTCTAATCTTGTCTATATTTGGGATGTTGGGTTTAACGCTACCTTCAGAAAACCCTTGCGTAGCATCCTTACCCATATCGTCTGCAATAATTAAAAGAATATTGGGAGTGTCTGACATAGTCGTATCAATATGTTCATCTTCTTTATTGCAGCCTAAGATTACCACAATGAATAAAAAAAGAGAGATGCAACGTGACCAACCCATTAATTCTTTCATAATTTCTATATCAATGTCAAGCAGTATTTTGAATTGGAATCTTAGACTGTCTCTATCTTCCATATTCTTTTATTATCTTTCCAATTCATTTATTTCTACAGAGGCATCCATGGAGATGAGTTTTTTAAGACAATACCCAATTTCCCAATTGCGATGCACGTTTGCAAAATATTCGGCACCCGGACCTTTTGCAAAAAGGGGAACAACGGCGGCCGTATGCTCTTTCGTTGACCATTTTATTTGCATTTTCGGATAATTATCAAAATCAGCAACAGCTGCAAGACCTCCGGTTTCATGATCGGCAGTGAATACAACCAATGTTTCTCCATTGATTTTTGAAAAATTCAAAACAAGAGAAAGTGTTTCCTGAATCGATTTCAAACCCTTCAAAACTCTTTTCGAATCATTTTTATGAGAAGCTGCATCCATTTCCTCACTTTCTACCAGTAATACAAAGGGCTTATCTTGAGATGACATGTATGTCAAAGCCGTTTCGGTTAATTGTAAGAGATTGGGAGATGAGTTCATATCTTGAATTTCGTCTTCCTCAAAAATGGCGGCAACAGGATTTATACTTTTTGCACCATCCGGAAGTTCTAAAGATCGTTCCAGGAGTTGAAATCGCTGTCGTAAGATTTCAAGGGTTTCATCTACTTCAGGAACGTCGTCTTCACCTACATCCTCAAGTTCCCCGAACAATAGATCCAGTTCACTTGCTGCAATCTGTGTTAAAATACTTCTGGCATCATCTTCATTTCTGATATGTGCTACAAAAGCTGCAGGTGTCCCGTCCCAGACATACGAGTCCGTTACAATGCCAGTGTTATATTGCCTTTCTGAGGCTAATTCAAAGATATTTTTTAAGCGATTCTCGTCCTTATCAATCCCAATATGACCAAAATTCGTCGACGTTCCAGTAGCCATAGCGGTTGCCGAGGCTTCAGAGTCTGTAAGCGGCCCGTAGGCAGATCTGGCATCGTGCCACCCTTTAACATCAAATTCTCGCCAGACAGAAGGTCTATTCTTTAATTGTTGGGTATGTAGGGCTAATGATAAATGACTAAAACCCATTCCATCCACTAAAAAAATAATGATGTTTTTCGGTTTTTGACCATTGTATTTGAAATTTACTTCATCAGAAGCTTCGCTAGGCGAAAACTCAATATCCGATGACGGTATTGAAATGGAAATATTCAATAGGTAGGCTATACTCGAAAAAAGTAGCAGTATTCCAACTGTGGTCAAAAGACTCGTTTTTTTCCAACTTTTCATAATAATCGCTAATAATGTCCAGCGTAGCTGATGTGCTCGCGCCTAGCAGCATAGCCAGTTATCCGTTTTATTGCTTATAGTTTTATTTTTAATTCCTTTAATTCCATTTGCACATCCATAAAAATAATCAAGATACAACATCTAGTTTTGTTTAAAGTGCCAAAGTAGAATTAGAAACTGTTTTAAAATTAGTTCTGAAATTTTTTATAGTGATTTTTTTCGTCAGACACAGCCAAATTTTTAGGTAATAGCCGAGCTATTGCTTAAAAATTGGGCGAAGTATAGCGGAACAAAAGCGCATAAAAAAATCTGTGAATAGTTTCAAAACAGTTTCCTATACCTTTAGTTGATATGGACTGCTCAGTTCTCAAACTTCAGAAAATACTTCCTTTTGAGCAATCGATTTCTATTTATCAGGCTTTTTCCCATGATTCATCTTCATTGATTGCCAAAGTATGCTTCTCTTTTTTACCATTTACCATTATTTCGCTAGTAAACCAAGGCTGCCCAAATTCATCAATACTATCTATTTCCACAATTGGATTTTGAGCAATTATTAATTCAATTATATTTGCTGTCCAACCAGGATTATCTATGTTATTAGCAATTTCTCGCCTTCTTTGATCTAGATCACCCTGCGGAACTCGTAATAGGCGAATTTTATCACCAATCTTTAATTTTTTTCTATCCAACATAAATATTATTTAATCGGTTTTTTCTATTTATTCTCGAATTCATTAGGAATCTTGGCTACAAAGCAGTCAACCCTCGTTTTGAATTCCGTTTTATGAAGTCAATTTAGTTCTACAAGTCTAATTGAAAGATTATTTGTGCTCGATTTTATCTTTTCCCATTGGATACTTATACAAATAAAATCCCAAAAACATCCATATCATAGCACTCCAAAAAGCTCCGTCATATTCGCGTCCTTTGTAAAAATTTAGAAGGACAAAAACAAACATACAATTCTGTAATCAAATTGCTGTAATCAAAAACAGAATTCGAGGATTAAATTTCATCTTTATTCATATTTAATGACTTTTTCACTTCTTCAAATCTTTAATTCTCCAAATAAGGGTGAGAATTCTTGTTTCATTATTTGCATCTGATTGCGGTCAATTCCTTGTACAAAATCCATTTCTTTATAGGAGGTTTTCCTTGACCAACCAGTTATAACAATCTTGCACCCCTTCTTGCCAAGGTGTAATCTTTAAATCTAATTCTCTTAATGCCTTTTCATTAGAAAATTGAAAATCTTTGCGAGTCAGTATATCTGCGATTTCTGGTGTTAGTGTTGGTTCTTTGCCCGTGAAATGGGCGGCAAAAGCAGAAAGGCTGCCGAATATTTTCATTGCAAATTTTGGCATGGTGGGAGGCAATTTATTTTTTCCCAGCAAACGTGCTATTTCCTCAACAAATGTTTTCATAGAAATATGTTCGCCTACTACAATATATCGATGTCCATTCCGACCTTTTTCAACTGCGCTTATGTGTGCCTCTACGACATCATTAACATGAACAATAGGGCAAGTTGCAGGCGGAATACCAGGCATCTCTCCATCTCTCAATGCAAAAAACATAGTTGCATAGGTATTGATATCGTAAGGACCGACAACAGAACCAGGGTTGATGCAAACTACCTTCATCCCTTGTTTTGTGGCATTCAGAGCGATTTGCTCTGCTTGCCATTTTGTTTTTTCATAATTCAGCCAAGATGTTTCGCCATGCTGAGGGCTACCCTCATTTATTGTTCCCTTTTTTGGAGGTCCCCAAACCGAAACAGAGGAGGTATGAATGAACGTCTTTACTCCTTTTTGGGTAGCAACTTCTGTCATATTGCGGGTGCCATCTACATGAATAGCTGTTTGTTGTGCTTTTCGTTTAGACCATTGATTAGTGTCGCCAGCAACATGAAACACAACTTCGGTGTGCTCTGGAATAGCTGTTATCAAAGAAGACTTATCAGTAATAGAACCTTCTACCAGTTGAACAGGAAATTCTTTTATGTATTTTAAATTAGAAGTTTTGCGATGAAGGGCTGTCACTTGCCAATCTTCTTCGCAAAGGCGCTTAATCAAATTAATTCCAATAAACCCAGTTCCCCCAGTTACAAATGCTGTTTTTGACATTGTGCATTTTTTTAGTGATTTAATCTACTTTTCCTCATTTGTTTATTCTTTATTTTCTCTTTTAGTGGCACCCAATTCTACTTCCATATTTAATTTCTGAAATCCCACCTGTACTGATTTTTCAAACTGCAATGTTCCCCTAACATCTGCAATAGCTTCAACCAGTACTTTTGTGTGGAATAATTCAATTTCTAGTCTATCTGCTATCATTCTTATTGTGCTTTCCATACAACTTGCCAAGGCAGCACATAGAATATCTCCTGGATTTGGATAATCATGCTCTCCTCCTACCGCTCTATGTAAACCAGTTTTCATTGGAGTATTTAGCTCGCTATTCATCAATACCTTTGAGCGAAACGGATCTTTAAAGTTTTCTCCTATAACCACCGCAGAATCTACTATTATTGCTTTTTGAGGATTTGTTTTATAAACTTCTTTCAGAGTTTTATGTCTAGTTAATACTTCTGACTTTACACTCCTTAATTTAAGTCTGCCTGCTATGAGAATTCAGTGGCGGCGCTTAGCCCATATTGACGTTTTGCACTTTGTTGGCAGCAGGCTTCTTTCTCTTTTTTATTTGAATAATTGTTCGATTGTCTTCATTGGAAGAAACATTTTTTCACTATCTGGAAGCGTGATAAATCCAAATCTATCATAGAACTTAACTGCATTCTCATCAATTGGGTCAACAATTACTGCCATTGAACCAATGACTTTCGAGACTTCAAGACTTCTTTTTAAAGCATCAATCAACAATAATTTTCCTAATCCTTGTCTCTTATTTTTTTCGCTAATTGCCAATCTGCCGAGTAAAGTTACTGGCAAAGATTCGTAGGCTCTCGGAAGTTTCTTTTTTATCTCTTCTGGAATGACTTCTCTCGGAATTCCCGCATTTGAAAGCGTATAAAATCCTTCAATTTCATTTTCTTCGCTTGTCATCACGAAACAGGCTGATAGTTTTCTTTTAATGTCCTGTTTTGCCTGTTTCTGTATGTAGTTGTCCAAGTATGTATTTCCACAAGTAAATTCTGATTTCTTGTGTTTCGAATCGAGGGGAAGTGTTAAATAATCTGCCATTTAGAAGTGTTAAATAATCTGCCATTTAAAGGAGTTTATTGTATTCTTTAAGAGCAGATTTCAACTCTTTATTTGGGGCAACTCCCTTAAAAACAAAATCGAAAAAAATCTCCTGGTCTTTTTGGGAGGCAATGATTCTATTATGTTCTTCCACAATTTCTTCCGCTTTTGTCTGGACTGCCCTTAAAATGAATTCAGTTAAACTTCTGAATCCGCCTAATTTCGAAGCATATTCAAAGAACTCTTTTTGCTCTTTTGTCAATCTTGCATCGAATCTTGTCATTTCTATACTTTTCATATTTAATCTAATTTAGATTTATTGGTTCGATACAAATGTACGCTTTTTTTCCGTACATTTCAATTTTTGACTTTTCTTTTTCCTTGCTTGACCGTTGCTGCGACTGCCGACCAAAGGGAGGTTGGCGCAGCAACGTTTTGTGTATGTGGCGTAGTGGTGTTTAGCCACTATGAACATTTTACACATTGTTCGCTGCTGGCTTCTCTATTTAGTGATGTTCTTCCAAATGTTGACGCAACAAATCTTTACCATAATCATTTCCATTCGGTGTTCGAACTATGGTGTGTATATGATTTCTTGAAGGTTGTTTTTCAGCATTTTTTACTGCAACTGGAGTTTGGTGGTCAAATTCAATTAATATTATTGGACTATGAATTCTATAATAAAAAACGGATTCTTCGTCAGTTTGTCCTATCCAGGTAAAATAGGTTTTGTCTAAATATTTTTCTACTTCCTCCATTTTCACTTTGGCGTGACCTTCTCTTATATTGTTTATATATAGAGAAGTCAAATTAAGTAACTCATTTTTTTGCTTAACGGTCATTTCCGAAACTGGCAATCCTTGATAATTAATTTTAGCATTGTCTGAAAAAGCCTCTGCCTGAATGTCTCTTCGTTGTTTCATATCTGATAATGTGGCTTTCTTTTGTTGCTCAATTTTCAGCGATTGCATAAATTTCAATCCTAAATTCTGCTCATCTTGAAAAATAGTATTTCCTTTATACTTTCCTGTTGTTGTAATGATAGGTTCTCCTCCCATAAAAGTTGGAGTCATAACAATTTGGTCACCTAAAATAAAATAGTTTATTACAAGATGATGCCCATCTATTTGCCAACCCCAAGGTTCGGTCATAGAGGGTTTTCCCATTATAGTGAAAAAATAAAGCTCTTCATCAAAACGTGGATTGTTGTCATTCAATTCACGCAGAGTTTGGTCAGTTTTCATTATATCTTTACTCAATTGCAGTCCTTTAGCACTTAGTGATTCCATCATTAAATTAAAAGCCAATTTACGCTGCTCCTGATTCATTTCTTTAATGCTAATTCCTTGACGTGTATAGGCTCCATTGGCAACATTACACCACCTTCGCCATTCATCATCTTGAATATCAAAACAAGTCTTTGCCAACTGTTCTTCTGTTAACCCTTTCAAAAATGCTTCCCCTGCAATTTTAATAGGAAGGGTTGTTATACCTGTTGATTGAATAGGAAATAATTCCTTCTCTTTTCCGTCAGAAGTTGTTACACCCAAAAAATCCACTTTTAAAAATTCTAATTCCCTCTTGTCAAATGGTCCTTGCTTCTTTTTTGACTTCTCTTTTCCTTCTGCTTGAAGCTGTTCAGTAGAATTAGAATCTTCTTTAGTTATTTTATTCTTACAACTAAATACTAAAGAAATAATGAAGATGAGAAATGCTATTTTTTTCATATTGTTTTGTTTTTCTTGCTTGCAGCGAACGGTCAAGCGCCTGCGCCACCCGCAGGCCTGCGTATGGCCGTTGGCGTGAAGTTGTGCGCCCGTCCGACCGTAGGAAGGACGGGTGGGCAACTTCGGCGGCGCAGGCGCTTGACCGTTGCTGCGACTGCCGACCGGAGGGAGGTCGGCGTAGCAACGGTCAAGCATAAACGGCGTGACCAGCTTTTGCTGGGCATGACCGTTTTATGCGTTGTTAGCATCAGTTTTTATTCTTTTAATTAATTTTTCTACTTCATTGCCGTATTTTTCTTTGTATCCTAATTCGCTGGCAAGTTTAAAGTTTTTCAATGCCATATCCAATTTCCCCGATTCCATATAAACGATTCCTTTATTTTTATAGGCATATGCATTTGAAGGATCTATTTTCAATGCTTCATCTATATCTTTCATCCCTTTATCAATTTCACCTAATTTGAAAAAACAAAATCCTCTGTTATTATACGAATATGCAAAATTCGGTTGAAATTTAATTGCAGTATTAAAGTATGGAATTGCTTCTCTATAATTTCCATTCTGCGAAAGAGCATAACCTATATTGTTGTATAAATATCCATTTTGCGGGTCTTGACTTACTACTCTTTTGTAATAATCCATAGCTTCTTCGTGTTTACCTATATCTAAATAAGCATTAGCAAGATATTCTAATCCATATCTATCGTCTGCGTCAAATTCAAGTAATTTTTTTGCGTATTTTATGACTTCATCATAATCCTTTATCAGCAAATTTACATAGGCATAATTTGAAAAATATTCGATGCTTTCTCCATAAATTTCAATTGCTTGCTTGATGTCAGATTTTGCTTTTTCTAACTCTTTCTTTTCAAGATTTATCAGCCCTCGGTTATAAAAAGCATTATGATTACTTGGGTTAATTTCTATTGCCTTATCTAAATCAGAAATTGCATTCTCAATATTTAGCATCGAATAATGGCACATTCCCCGACCTTCAAATGCCTCTGAATTTTGATTGTCATTCTCGATTATTTTGTCGAAATATTCAATCGCCTTTTCAAATTCTCCATTCATGTAAAAGCTATTTGCGATTTCTATTTCCATTGTTTTTGTTTTTTCTAATTGATGCGAACGGTCAAGTGCCTGCGCCGGGCGCAGGCCGAGGGCGGGAAAATTTTCGGCGAAGCCGAAAAAATTTTTTCAACCGTAGTCCTGCGTATGGCCGTTGGCGTGAAGTTGTGCGCCCGTCCGACCGTAGAGAGGACGGGTGGGCAACTTCAGCGGCGCAGGCGCTTGTCCGTTGCTGCGACTGCCGACCGAAGGGAGGTTGGCGCAGCAACGGACAAGCATCGGCGGCGTTGGCAGCTTTTGCTGCCAATGAACGCTGATGCAATGTTCCACATCGTTTTAACTTTCGATTCTCCTTATAATTTCAAGAATTGCATATGCAATTCTATTTCTGTTCCTATTGTAATCTTCCGAAGTACTTAAAGATAATCTATTTTCTATATCAATTCTATTAAGATTACTTGACAGAATTATTGCCTCTTCATAAATTTCCTTATTGTTTTGAAAATTTAGTATAATTAGCTCTATTGCTTCTTTAAGTTCTGAGGTACTAACATTTTGCCTTATTTGATTAGTAATTGAATTAATCTCAGTACTTGAGATTTCTTCATCACTCGAGAAAGAGAACAACTCTACATCACAATTCCAACAATGAATTTCACAATCAGTATTTATTAATCTTATGTCAATTAAAGATTCTCTATTACATTCGTTACATTTAATTAATCTGTCTTTAATAAATTTATCGATTGGATAAGATGAATTAATAATCCTATTTATTCGCGGATCAACAACTGAATATAAATTAACTGGTTTATTAGATGAGGAAATTTTTTCTTTTCCAACTTTTTTAATTGCACCATTTTTTTCAAAAGCTATAACCTTGTTTCTGCCGTCAGTACTAGAAGATTTATAAATATTTGATGATAGGTGATTTATAGAAAATAGTTCCTTATCTATTTTTTTTAAGTTTCTTAGTGTATCTCTTTTGTATTGCTCATTTGCTAATTTTTCAGAATATTTGAGACTTGCTAATTCAATTGCACGTAAGGAGATTTTTTTACTATCAGGATTGATTTGAAATTGTTCTGCTATAATTTCTTGACAAAATCTAATCACATTTCTGGGTGAATACCAACTCATAATAGTAACAATATCATCAACATCATTTTCATTTAATTCTTCTGATATTGAATTCATGCTTGAGATTGCCTCATTTGAAAATGCTTTTAATCTCTCTTTAAGCATCTCCTTTAATTGAGGTCTAGTCCAATTAAGGGAATATTGCTTTACTCTGTCTGGTCTAGCGGCTTCTTTGAAAAAAGGATAAATTTTATCCCATAAAAAAAACTTAAAACCATAACCTTCCAAACTCAAAATATCCAAATCTTTTATTAGAGACTCAATAAGCCTAAATGAATTTTCTGCATTATTTCCCGTTAATTCTGTTTCATCTACTTTATCTATAAGAATGTAAATTGAATCGAAACCCAATTCTTTTGCAATTTCATAAAGTATTTCGAGTTGATATTTATAGGATGAGCTTAGCTTTTTTTCCTCCTGCTTCAAAGATGGCAAGTCAATTTTTTCAAGTTCAAAAGTTTTTAATAAAAAATTTAATAAGGAATCTAAAAATCCAATATTCGTATTCCAAAACTCTTTAATTTTTTGAGGAAATGACCTGAATTTTTTAATTGTTTCTTGAATATCTCGTCCTGTCATATCTCCCAGATAGTTATGACATGAAATATTCAAAATTTTTCTATGAGCTTTTGGTAGTTGTTTGATTTTATTTGGATTCTGAGATGCAAATATTATCAAATTCGTTAAGACTCTAGTTATTATATTTCTCAAATGATAATTTAGAGAAATATTAGAAAGTTTGTCTTTTTCAGAAAATTCAAACCTATCATAAGTCACAGGAAGAACTTTATTCTTTAAAGCCCAATCCTCTGTCATTCTTCTTTGAGCTGACTTCCCCGCACCTCTAGGAGCAAGCACTACACATGGCGAAGGAGATTTAGAGTCTCCAGTCACAGACTCAAAATACGGAGGATTCACAAAATACGATGTCAATTTTTCCTCTTCATCTGCATTAGTGTATGCAAATGGGTCTTCTATAAATCCTAAATTTTTAGTGTACGGCATTAATTTTTATTTTCTAATTCTGACTAACGGTCAATTTTATAACTGAAAATTAATCAGTTGCAAAGCCCAAGTCTTCTGGTTTTAAATCAAATTTAGCAATTTTCTTTCTTAGTCTTTTGACCAATCCGAGTTTCCTTTTTTCATCCAAGAACATATGTTTTTCATCAGGGGCATATTCCTGTTTTTTAATGACCATGTTCCAAATAATGACAGCGAGTTTCCTTGCAGTAGCAGTAATGGCAACTTGTCTGCCTTTCCTAAAAGCAATTCGCTTAAAGAAGTTTGCCAATGTTCCTTCTTTGAGGTTGCCGATGGCATTGGCAGCATTTCTTAAAGCTATTTTTAACCTTCCACTTCCTTTGGGGGTTCTTCTACTGATGGGTTTTCCACCACTTATTTTGTTGTTAGGCGCAAGCCTTAGCCAAGAAGCAAAGTGTTTTCCCGATTTGAATTTTTCCAACCCTTTGGGACCCATTTCACTCATCAGGGTGAGAATGGTGGAGTGGCCTACTCCTTCTATGGACATAAGGTCTGTTCCTTCAAAATACTGGTACCCCACTACATTCATGTCCATATTTTTTGGAGCATTTTTATTGACTCTTTTGTATGGTTTTTTGCTTGGCAAATCATCTATGGGCAGTTCCTGGTTTAGAAAATACTCTTCCAAAAATTCTTTAGTATCAATTTTATTGTCCAGCAACCATTTGCCCAGAGTACTTAAATCCTCGGCATATACTCCGAATTCTTTAACCTCTTCGAGTGATTGTCCTATTGCAACAAAATGAGACTTACTCCCTACATCTATTGCTCCTGCATTGGGGGTGACCACTTCCAAAGACATCTTTTTTTGCTTAGCCATTTTCAAAGATTTTAAATTTTAGAAATTGGCTCTAAGGAAATGTTGTCTTTGGTAATACCAAGTAATTATTCTGAGCGGGGTCTATTGAAAGCCACCATTTTTGTTATCACCAGTTGTCCCTCTTTTGGAAATCAACTCTTTACATTTCAACCAGAATGACACTCGGGCTTTTGATGCACCTCTTAAAAAAACGGTCTTGCATAGTGCCGGCTCGAAGGTACGTCACTTCCGTTAGCTCTTTTTGTTAATTCTGTTTTTTCTTATAGGGGAATTACCTACAACGGTCAAGCGCCTGCGCCGCATAGGGGCTATTGACATTTTAGCCTTTGTTCTCTGCTGGCATTCAATTTCAAATTATGACTTATAGTATTTCTGCTTATATTCTGATGGCGTAAAGCCCGTTAAACGCTTAAATATCTGTCTAAACGTTGTTCCGTCTTGATATCCGCACCTCAATATCACTTCATTAATGTTATAGGTATTCTTTTCGAACATACGCTTTGCTGCTTCAATTCTAACCCTTTGGATATATTCAATGGGTGTTATGCCCGTAGCATTTTTAAATCGCCTTATTAATGTTCGCTGGCTAATGGAGAATTTCTTGGCTAAAGCAGCTACATATAGTGCTTCATTATGGTGCTCCTCTACATATTTCTGTAATTTTTTTATCGTAATATCATCGTGTTTGTAAAGTTGGTTCAATATCGTAAACGGAGATTGCGAATCTCTATGCAAATCCACCTGAAAAATTTTAGAAAGCCAAATGGCTGTTTCCTTATCCGCAAATTTTTCTACCAAATATAAAAGAAGATTCAAAGATGAAAATGCTCCTGCACTTGTGTAAGTTCTGTCCTCGTCTGTCAAAATTTTATCTGTCTCTAAAATAGCTTCTGGAAAATACTGTACAAAGGTATTGGCAAAGGCCCAATGAGTGGTACATCTTTTTTTATTGAGCGCTCCTGTTGCTGCCAGTAAAAATGCACCAGTACACATACTTGCCAATTCTGAGCCATGATGATTGTATTGATTTTTCAGCCATTTAATCAAACGGGCATTTTCTTTTAAAGGAAGCTCCATTTCGGTAATAAAACCCGGTACAATAATGAGGTCAATATTTGTTGATAATTCCTTTATTAGAGTGGCTTTTATATTGAAATGCCCATTGTATAACCAGTTGGTTTTGGTATAACTGGCAATAGTCAAATCAAAGACTGGCTCTTTTTTCAAGGAAGCGTAATAGCTGTTGGCTTGGGAAAGAAAAAAGTAAGCAGATACTATGGCATCTGGTAATACTTCTCCTTTAGGCACAACAATTACTGTTTTTTTCATTGGCACGAATACCGCTAATTAATGGCAAATATACACTAATTTTTTTGATTATGTTATCATAGTTTTACAGTCATTATTCCTTTTGCTTCTAACAAAATGATGCTTGTATGAAATTCAAAATTCATTCTTCTTTTTTTATGTTGATGACCATAGTGACTCTAATCTTTAACGAGAGTTTAGCTCAAGATAAGTTCGAGGGTTTTATTGTTCCAAGGACAAATTCAAGAGCCGTAATACAACAAACAATAGCCTCTACACTTGTAGAAATCCAATATAATAGACCAAACAAAAAAGGTCGTGAAATATTCGGTCATTTAGTCCCTTTCGATGAAGTTTGGCGAACAGGAGCTGATGAGGCCACGGAAATCTATTTTAGTACACCAATAAGCCTATCAGGCAATCATATTGATTCTGGTAGATATGAATTATTTGCTATTCCCGGTGAAAATGTATGGGAAATTATCTTGCAAGAAAGTCAAAATCAATGGGGCTCTTATCGGTATAACTCTGAGAATGATGTAATAAGATTCTCAGTTACTCCACAACAGGTCAACCATTCTATTGAAACTTTTACTTTTAATATTGATAAAGTAGGTTCTGACTTTGCAACGCTTCAATTGGCTTGGGATAGAACAATTGTACCTATAGACTTAGAAGTTGATTTAAGAAGTACAGTAGTTCCCAATCTTGAAAAGGCTTTGCACGAAGGTGAACGACCACCATACTTTCAAGCTGCTATGTTTTATTTTGAGAATAATATCGACATAAATCGTGCTGAAGAATTGATGTCTTTGGCTTTAAAGCAAAATCCCAATCACATTGGTATGTTATACAGATATGCTCTTATTCTAAAAGAAAAGGGTGATATTTTAGGGGCTATTAAAGCATCCGAAGCATCCCTGAAAGGCGCTCAAGATGTAGGTCGTGAATTAAAATCAGAATATATTCGATTGAATACAATATTGCTAAACCAGCTCAATACTTTAAATATGGAGAACAAAAGTTTTACAACAAGTCTTTATACTTCGAAGCCACCTTCCACGGTATTTCAAGCTATCAATAATGTGCGTGGTTGGTGGTCTGAAGAAATTGTGGGAGAATCTGAAAATGTTAATGATGAGTTTATATATAGATACAAGGACATACATTATTGTAAAATGAAGTTGGTGGAAGTAATTCCCAATCAGAAAGTTGTTTGGCATGTAACAGATGCCTACCTTAGTTTTATAAAGGATAAAACGGAATGGGTAGATACAAAAGTTATTTTTGAAATATCTGAGAAGGACAATAATACTGAGCTAAAACTTACTCATTTTGGCTTAGTGCTCCAATACGAATGCTATAACGTATGTAAGGATGCATGGCAGGAGTATATTCAAAAAAGTTTGCATAATCTTATTGAAACTGGAAAAGGGAATCCCAACTTAAAGGAAGATTAATGCAGTTTTTTCGGGCTTTTGTTTTTTTTGCTTGCAGAGAACGGACAAGTGCTCTGCGCCGTAGCGACGATAAGAGCTATGGTCGTGGTATGCAGTGTTGTGTGTAGGCTTTTATTGTTCCATTCGTTCAAATTCAAAATCTATCCTTAAAGAATCTCCTGCTACCAAAGCATTTATATTACTTCCTTCTTTCCAATATTTGATTTTCTTTGGAAAGTCCAGTGAATCATTGGTGCAGGTAAAGTTATCAATTTTTAATTCGGTTATTGGAAAAACAATTGATTCAGGTTCATCTGGAATTTTAACCACTAAATTCCACGTTTCATTTTGTTTTATAATTCGGATTCTCTCTTGTTTTATTGTATCTCCGTTTTGCATTGTAAATCCAATCCCGGAATATTCAGTCAGGCTTATTTTATGCCAATTCTCAAAGGTTTCTTTGTCCATTTCTTCATTTAATCTTTTCCATTTACCGAGTAGCCAATCAAAATTTTCAGGGTTTTCATTTGGACTATCTTTCTTTTTGGTACTTGTTGAAGTACAAGATAAAACCATAAATACTGTCAACGAAACTATTGATAATTTTAGTGTTATATGCATCGTGCTATAAATTAATAAAATCACTTTCCAGCAAGTGTCTTTTTCGTATTTCCTGGTTCATTTTAGATAAGGTATTCATGGCAATTATTTCTGACTTTCCGAAATCAGTTTCTTTTAACAATGCGGCTTTTACAAGTGACAAATAAATGTGTTCGGAAGGTAGTTTGCTTTCTATATTCTCAATTCGCTCTATTGCTTCCTTTTTCCGTTGGATTTTGTTTAGGCAGAAGCAATAATTGAGTTCTATAATTGGCGAGGATGAAAGTTGTAATAATATTTCATAAAGTTTTGCAATGTCGTTCCAAAAGTCCTTTGTGAAAGAATAGGTAGACATATACTTGCTCACTATTAAGGCTTCAATATAAAATTTGCTGATTTTATGAGATTTTTTCAAGTAATGAAACCCTAAATTTATCAGTTTATTATTCCATTTGCTTCTGTCTTGATTGAAGAAGGAAACCAATTTTCCTTCGTTTACTTTGGCATTAATTCTTGCAGCATGAAAACAAAAAAGTGACAGCAAGTTACTTGTAGACTTCTGATAGTATTTCCGAAACAATAGTTTTGCCAGTGCAAGCGATTCTAAGCACAAATCTTCATTGATAATTGAATTATATTTCTCGTTAAATGAATCAAAACCTGTATTAAAAATGGCGTACAAAATTTCTTCAACAATCGGAACTTCCTTTTTTCCAGCATTTTCAGGGATAGCTGATATCTTTTGGTCTTTGAATTCTTTTTGAAGAGCGGTTTTAGCTCTGCTTGTTATTTTGTAAATAGCATCTGTTCCGAGTAATGTACTCTCGACAATTTCACGGACACCGAGTCCGAAGATGTTTTTTAGGACGAAAACAATTTTTGCCTGTTTCGAAATAGTGTTGGATGAGGCAATAACCAAAATTGTATCAAGTCGTAAATCACTTTCATTTGGTTCAAATGGGTTGGTTACTTGATAATCTGTAAGAGTAGTTAGTTTACTGTTCCTTTTAAGTTGGTTCAGTAAATCATTCCGTGCAGAAATAAAGAGCCAATCTGCTTTTTTCTTAGGAGTATTATCAGGTTTCCAGTTTTTTATGGATTTTAAAAAACTGTTTTGGATGGCATCTTCAATTTCAGCAATATGATGGATGCCGAATTGACTGGTTAAAGCAGAAAAGAGTTTGCCATATAATGCCCTATAATTGAATTCATTGATTGGATTGTTCATAATCTTCCATATCCATAATTTGTCTTATTTCCGTAATGCCACCCCAAAGGTGGCAAGGACATTCTTTGGCTATTTCTATGATTGTCTCAATATTTTCGGATTGTAATAAATAATAACCCCCAATTATTTCTTTTGATTCCAGATATGGTCCATCCTTTATAACAGCGTCTTTACCTGAAATCAGAACACCTTTTTCTTGCAGTCCGTCACCTGAAATTAAATGTCCGGATTCAGCCAGTTTTTCTGCCCAGTTTATATGGGCATTCGTCAATTCCTCCATTTCCTTCGGCGATAATTCGTTCATTTTTTTAATGTCTTCGTGCAGTAATAACAAGAACTGTTTCATTTTTTAATGTATTTGATTCATCCTAAAGACAATTGGGTACTCTGATTTTGGACACTTTGCAATACTTTTTTTCTTTATTGACTTACACACAACGGTCAAGCGCCTGCGCCGGGCGCAGGCCGAGGGTGGGAAATTTTCGGCGAAGTCGAAAAAATTTTTTCAACCGAAGTCCTGCGTATGGCCGTTGGCGTGAAGTTGTGCGCCCGTCCGACCGTAGGAAGGACGGGTGGGCAACTTCAGCGGCGCAGGCGCTTGACCGTTGCTGCGACTGCCGACCGGAGGGAGGTTGGCGCAGCAACGGTCTGTGCAAACGCAGTAGCGACCGAATGGGAGTTATTGCCGTTTTAGCCATTGTTGTCGGCAGCTTTCTTTTTTATAATTTCATTTTAAATACTTGTTCCAAAATCATTTTATAATCTTCTTGTTTGTAATCTTTGTAAACTCGTTCTGAATTATCCGCTTTTTTATTTTTATTAAGTTTTGATTTTAAATGTAACGTTACTTTTACAGATTCTTTCTTTTTATCTTCTAAATAATAAAAGAAGGGGTCAATAAAACAATACGACGCATGTAAAAATTTTGCATAAAGTAATCTAAAATCGGTAGGAGATAGTTCTTCTTTATTTAAAAGTGGTTGAATATTGTTTTTTAGAAGCCCAAGATGATTCTCTGCGTCATTAAAAACAGCAACGATTCCTATATCATTCATTCTAATGCAAAGAGTTTGATAAATTGGATTGTCTAAATAATCGAAACTGAAGTTTTCATCATCTGGAATCTCTGTTTTCACAATTACTATTGAACCAGGGAAGAAGTTTTCCATTTTCACCTCTTTGTCTATACTTCTTAACATTAAGCGATTTAAGGATAATAATTCAAATTGTCTTTCTGAAACTATTTTTGGAGAGTCCGATTTCTTTAAATCAGCTTTTAAAAAAGTCTCTTTCAGCAGTATTTTGTAAAAGATACATAGACACCATTGATAGATTTTTAATTTATCGACTTTTTGTGAGAAATAGTCATATCCTTTCTCGATACCATTTCTTATTTCATTTTCTAATTCAGACAAATGTTCATTATTACATATTTTACAGCAAGGAACAATAGCATTTCTGTAGGTAAAATTTGTCTTATTTAACAGACTTATTTTTAAATCCCATAGATTGAATTTAGCAAGAAGCCATTTTGGAAAAATGTGCTCTTTTGACTTATTGTTTTTGGTAAGGGAAGTTCCACATAGAAAACACATTGAATTGAAATTCGCCTTTCTTTTGTGCCATTCTTCGAAGAACTCTTCGTGATTCATGCTTTTTATTTTTTTTAGTTGCAGCCAACGGTCAAGCGCCTGCGCCGGACGCAGGCCGAGGGTGGAAAAATTTTCGGCGAAGCCGAAAAATTTTTCCGACCGAAGTCCTGGGCATGGCCGTTGCTGCGACTGCCGACCGAAGGGAGGTTGGCGCAGCAACGGCCAGCATACCTGACGTAGCCAGCTTTTGCTGGCTATGGGCAGGTATGCATTGTTAGCTTCCGTTGTGTGCCTTGACGGTTTATCGGGTACAATATACAAAATAGATAAACCATGCTGTAAACGAGATGAAAGAATCTTGATTTTTTTTAGGAATTGAGACGGGCTTTCGATAGGGAGATTATCAGCGTCACCTATCAAACCACCACAAGGTGCTTACCTCTCACGGGTTGGTATTGAGCGTTGTGGAAAAGATTTCAGTGGAGTCGGGAAACTCAATGAGCGTACCACAAAGACAGAAGCACGGAATCAGGTGTGGTCTAAGGAGACGAGCGAGACGAGAGCGAACCACCGCAGAGGACAACGCATGAGAACCATGTCATTGCTCAAAATCAGGGGTCGGCGACCTTACGAGACCAGTCGAATGGGTAAAAGCTGACAGGACTCAGATTCGGCGGGCAATCGGTGTAAAGGTGGCGTGACCTTAGACTTGGCTCGTTTATGGAACAAGGGAAACTTCCGTGCGAAAAGAAAGGAAAGGTATAAGCCCGATTTTTTTTTAGGGTAAGCCAATTACTTCAGTAGTATGGGAGTGGCGGACTAACTCGTAGTAGTGATGAAGCCCCTGTAATGGGAGTGGAGCGAAGGAGTTAGCACAATCAGATTTTATCTATTAACAACTTTAAAACAACCGTTTTAAAAGGATGATTTTTAAAGACAAATCAAAGTCCTATCCCGTTACCAAAGAACAGGTATGGGAAGCGTTTAAACTCGTCAAAACGAATGGAGACTCGGCAGGCGTAGATGGTTTGACCATCGAAACGATTGCCGAAAATCCAAAGAAACACCTGTACCCGGTGTGGAATCGTTTAGCAAGTGGCAGTTATTTTCCACCGCCCGTCAAGCGGGTGAGCATTCTGAAAGGGAATGGCAAAGAGCGTCACTTGGGCATACCAACGGTCAAAGACCGAGTAGCCCAAATGGTGATAACCAAGGAGTTGGAAGAAATATTAGAACCTATATTTTCTGAAAATTCTTTTGGCTATCGCCCCAACAAAAGTGCACACCAAGCCATAGCCCAAGCCCGAACCAATTGTTCGCAATACGCATGGGTAGTGGACATGGACATCAAAGGATTCTTTGACAACATAGACCACAGCTTGATGATAAAGGCATTACGGCATTATACCGACGAGCCCCATATCATCACCTATGTAAAACGGTGGCTCAAAGCCCCTGTACAACTCAAAGACGGAAGCCTTGTCCAAAACTTGGAAAAAGGCACCCCGCAAGGAGGGGTGATAAGTCCGTTATTGGCAAACTTGTTTTTACATGTAGTATTCGACAAATGGATGGAACAGCATTTTCCTGACTGTCCGTTTGAAAGATACGCCGATGACATCATCGTCCATGTGAAAAACGAGCGAACCGCCAAGTATGTCCTAAAGTCTATACGGGAACGCATGACCCAATGCAAATTGGAACTGCATCCCGAAAAAAACAAAATTGGTTTACTGTAACCGAAAGGGCAGACGCAAACGAACAGCAGCCGAAGTCCGACAATTTGACTTCTTAGGCTATACTTTCCGAAGCCATAAAGTGCAGACCAAAGACGGCAATGTAATGTTTGGATTTAGTCCGAGGATTAGTCGAAAATCCATGAAGCGTATCTCGCAAGAATGCCGAAAATTGAGTTTTCACCGATGGACACATCTAAATATCCATCAATTAGCCGTCGTATTATCTCCCAAGATAAGAGGCTGGTTATACTATTACGGTCGGTTTCACAAAACGGCAATGGAGGGTATTTTTAGAATCATCAACCGAAGACTGGCAAAGTGGGCATTTAACAAGTACAAACGCTTCAAGCGGCGAAAATTCGTGAACTATGCTCAGAAATGGTTACGGCAAATCGCAAAGGATTTTCCTTACATCTTTCCGCATTGGCAACAAGGATTTACGCCATAGACTGATTGTGAAGAGCCGTGTGAATCGAGAGGTTCACGCACGGTTCTGTGAGAGGTTTGGGGGTGAAACTCCCCCTTACCTACTCGACTTCTTTTATTTATTTTTAGGTAGTTTCAAAATCATATTTTGACCCAATTTGATATCATCAGCATGACCTGCAATTTCTCCATTGTCCAGTTTTACATGAATATGCATATTGGTTGTATGATGAGTAAATATTGCGTGATGTGAATCTGAATAGAATCCCAATAATTCTACTGCTTCATTTTTTATAGTTCCGTTTAATCCCGATGAGATGTGCTTTTCATGCGAATGTTCATTATCTCCGTCTTTCCAGTTAATTACATGCCAACTAATTTCCTTAGTAACTCCTTCTATTAAAAACGGAAATGGCTGTTTTGTATTTATATTATGTTTTTTAGCTACTTTTTCAACATATTTCTCCAGTTCATTGAGAGTAACGATTTCGTTTGGTATTTGGACAGAAATCCAACTTTCTACAGTTGAGTAAACTAAAAGTGTTGCCTGTCTTGAATAACCTTTATCAAACTTTAATTCTCCATTTTCTACATATGAATTATAAGGTTCACTATCGAAGATTTGAATTTCTCCTTTCAAATTTTCCATAGCTCCAAGAGCATAAAAATTATCAAGATTCTTAAATTCCGATAAATCTACTTTAGCCGACAAATCTCCCTTATGCATCATGTTTTTTAATGCCCCTTTAAACTCTACTTTAAAAGATTGATTCTTGTTTGAAGAATTATTGCAGGAGTAAATAACCAGAAAAAGTATTAAAAATATTGCCTGTTTAATTTTTAAGTTCATCATTTTTCTTTTTTATCATTTATAACGGAATACTCTCAAAATATCCAAAAACTTTGACTTGGAAATTAAAACCCCTTACCCAATGAGTCAGAGGGGAAATTAGCAATTTAATTTGTTGAGCCAGGTGCATGGAGTCTTGTTTAGTTCAAGTATTAATTATCATTTACGGGGTAACTAAAAGTTCCACCATTCGGGTCTCCAACTGTACTTTGACTGCACCTTATCCCTAAGAATTCCGAGCGGGTTTAAAGTAAATAAATACTTCATTGACACCTTTTAAAAAAACGGGCTTTGACTCAACTGTATCGTACTCCCGTTATCAACACGGGGTCTACTATTTTATTGTTAAGGAATTCTGACTAACGGTCATAACTGGCTGATTATCAGTAGCTATATTTGTTATTTTCTGATTTGACAAAAATAACATCCAGTCTATATGATTGACATATAGTCCAGAAAAAATATTTAAAAATACGCAATTCAAAAGATGTATATTCCACGGAAATGTCTAATTATCTTATGATTCAAAATTATTCTGATCGGGATATCCACAAAGGGACTCACCATTTATAAATCATCTTGTAGCAGATTTTTTCATTACTACATTCACATTTCTAACCAGAATTGCGCTCGGGTTTACTACTCATATTCATGAGAGCATTGACACCACTTAAAAAAACGGCCTTGTCAAGGAACATACATCAAACTAAAGATAGGACTTTGTATTCGTTAGCTTCATAAATCAAGAGAATTTTTTTAGATTTTCTAGGGGAATTACCGCCAACGGCACCGCTATGTGCTGGAGGCTCATGGCGAAGCCGGGTCTCTTGCACATAGCGCTGGGTTGGTGATTGTTTTAAAATTCAATCAATCATGCAAATCCTTCCATACCAACTCTGGTTGATCTGTTTCAATCCAATCTACCTCTAATTTAGCCAGCCTTTTTACTTCTTTACTGTAAAAGGTTTTTTTTTCCTCAGGCATTTCACCTGGCATTAAAGGGTACAGGGTGAAACACCCAACTTTCATATTCCTCTTATGGTACTTTTCAACCGTATCTTGATCAATTAGGGTATATTCTGAGCAGACAGCGTTAGAATGAACCAACTTGCCTATTGCATTGGATTCCATCAACCAATTGAGAATCTTCAATGATAAAGGCATATCATCATCATAGGCATAGCCAGAAGGAATCGGGCGGTGCATTCTTTCCAGATCATATAGCATGAAGAAATTGAATGAAGTACATACCACCTGCTCAAGCATTTCCATATCCCTAACAATTTTTGCCACCTCTCTACCAATTTTCCGTTTAGCCCAACTTGATGCATAAGCTTTCAGTTCTATATCCACGAAAAAATCTTTTCCCTTTATCGTTTCCATAGCATCTTCCAGTAGGGGGATGTTGGATGGTCCGGTATATTTCCGAATTCCACCATCCACTTCTATTTCAGGTAATATTTGAATGGTCTTTAGGTCATCCCAGGTCATATCATAAATACTTCGGTCGACACCAGTAAGTCTTTTCAGATTTTCATCATGGAACAATACGACTCTATTGTCTTTGGTCAAAAAAACATCAAATTCAGTGCCATCACAATATTGGTTATCAATCGCACTCTGTATGGCTGGTAAAGTGTTTTCTTGATATTCGGTAACAAGCCCCCGATGGGCAAGAATGAGTGGCGTTTTTTTCATTTTCATTTTTTATTTAAATAATCACCAACGGTCAAGGGTCTGCGGCGTTGCCAGCTTTTGCTGGCAATGAATGGCATACACAATGTTAGCCTTTCGTTATTTATTTTGTTCAATTTATATGCTGTAGATTTTTTTCTATTTTTTCTGAAAGGTTCATATTCTTCTTTTGAAAAACAATTAGCTTGGCTAATGTTGCACCATTGTTATCTTTAAATGCGATTAAAAATTGGGCTAATTCATTTTTAAAAATAGGACTGAACGCATCTTCTAACACTACTTCTTCATCCTTATTCATTTCACTTATGAACCTCATAAAACTATTTGGATTATTATATATTGCAACAACAACTTCCTCAATATCTTCAATACTTCGACCAATTTTTTTTTGCTCGTAATCATAATATCTTGAAATATTTGTGGTGAGTGTGTCGTTTGAGAGTTGCAATCCTTTTGATTTTAGAATTTCATAGGCATTATTAATTGGGAAATATCTTTCGAAGGTTAACAAGTTGACCATGTTGTCTTCTATTAGATTGGAATTGATATCCTCATTATTTACAAATTTGATTAAATAGTCAATTGCATCTTTAGCTTTTTTTCTTTGTTGAATTATATCTCCTACCAGCTGATTATCCTCATTTAAGTTTTTCAAAATTTCGGTTAAAATGTAAACTTCGCTATTCAATGATTTCTTTCTTTCATTCCAATTATTAATCTGTAAAGCTATCAAAATGCCAATCACGACAAGTACAATTTCACCAATTGCATAAAGTAAATATTTACTGAATTTGTTTTCAGTCAAGAAACGCTGCCTAATTTTTCTAAAGAATTTTATCATTGGTTTTTCTTTATTCTAATGAGGGCTAAGACCGTTGCTGCGACTGCCGACCGAAGGGAGGTTGGCGCAGCAACGGTGAGTATATGAAGCGTAGCGACCGAATAGGAGCTATGATTTCATATATAGTGTTAGCATTTCGTAGTTTATTTTTTTCGTTTGTAATGATTCTGTGTTATTTGGTTCAAATATGTTTTTGTTCCAATTAGCTCAAATTTGAGTTCGTTCGGTAAATCCGAGAATAAAGAAGAACCGCCACCCAATAAAATCGGAATTTTTGTAAGTGTCATTTCGTCAATTAAATCTTCTTTCAGAAAATTTCTTATTGTTGCTCCTCCGTCAATGTATAGTTTGTTAAATCCTTTTTTATTGATTTGGTCTAATATTTCTGTCAGAGTTCCTTTGGCCAAAAATGCTTTTCCTTTATGACTTTCAGGTATTTTTTTTAGCTTATTACTCAACACAAAAACAGGTTTGTCATATGGCCAGTCAACATCAAATCCGAGAACAGTCTCGAATGTTGTTCTACCCATTACAAGAGCGTCAATTCCGTTATTGAATTCAACATATCCCATATCATCGTTGTCTGGATTTGGAATGGAATGAAGCCAATCAATTCCGCCATTCTTATCAGCAATATAACCGTCCAAACTTGTTGCGATAAATACTTTGTTACTTTTAATCATTATTCGTTTTGGTTCTGTTTTTCATATGAATGCCAACGGACAAGCGCTTGCGTCGTGTCGGCGTTTAGCCGACATGAACGACATACACTTTGTTCGCTTCAGTCTTTTTTTATTCTTTATCTTTCATTACATAAATTGTTGCTCTTGCTTTTCCCATTTTTTTTATCACTCCTTCATCTGACAGGTATTTCACATCCTTTTTTATAGTATATGATGTATATTCTGTCATTGATGATGTTATATCACTAATTTTTACAGGCTCATTTTCCTCAATAAATTTTACTATTTCCTTTTGCCTTTCATTTAAGTAACTTTTTTTATTCTTGATTTTAGCATATCTGTCTTCCAATTTATTAATTGTAGCTTCCAAGGTGTCTAAGAAAAATAGTATCCATTGATTAATTTTTTCCTTTTTCTTTCCTCTATTCTTTTGACCGCTCATTAATGCCTTATAATATTCTTTTTTTCTTTTTTCTATTTCGATTTCCATTGATGCATATTGTATAAAGTCGTAGCCTTGTTTCAGTAGTAATAGAGTTGTTAACAATCTTGATAATCTTCCGTTTCCATCTTGATATGGATGTATTGATAAAAATTCATACACAAAAGTTCCTATGATTATTAATGGGTGTAATACTTCTTTTTCAAAGTTATTATTAGTCCATAAAATCAAATTTTCCATTTCTCCTTTTACCAAAAATGGTTCTGTTGTATTGAATATGATTTTTTGATGACCTCCTGGATAATTTGCTGCTACTTTGTTCGACAACTTTTTATAGTTGCCTCTATGGCTATGATCTTTTGAACTTACTTGTAATAAGGATTTATGTAAATGATGAATATGATTTTCTTTTATCTCTATTGATTCAAAAGAATCTAAAATCAAATTTAAGACTTCATAATATCCAAACACTTCTTGTTCATCTCTTGTCTTAAATGATGTTATTTTGACAGAGTCTATCAGTTTTCTTACTTCTTCATCTGTTAATGTTGATCCTTCAATTCTAGTTGAAGAGCCAATACTTTCTATTGTCGCAATTTGCTTTAATTCTTTAAGATAAATTGATTCCCTCACTTCCAACCCTGTCCATTTACCTTTAAATGAATCTATAAATGCTATTTTCTTGATTATTTGTTGAGTGGTTTTAAAATCGAATTCTAATTTGGATTCCATTTTTAGATTCTTTGATTTTTATCTAATTTTTATTCAAAGCAAAAATAAAAATCTAAATCAATTTATCTAATTTTTATTCGATTTTTATTTGTTTTTTTGATTGAAGCGAACGGTCACGCGCCTGCGCCGGGCGCAGGTCGAGGGTGGAAAAATTTTCGGCGAAGCCGAAAAAATTTTTTCAACCGTAGTCCTGGGCATGGCCGTTGGCGTGAAGTTGTGCGCCCGTCCGACCGAAGGAAGGACGGGTGCACAACTTCAGCGGCGCAGGCGCTTGTCCGTTGCTGCGACTGCCGACCGAAGGGAGGTTGGCGCAGCAACGGTCTGCATAAATGGCGTGTCGCTGTATAAGCGGCATGAACATTTTATGCTTTGTTGTCAGTTCGTTTTTTATTGCATTTTCTAATAGACAATTTGTTTAAAAAGTATCTTAATAATTATCATCGCAATATCTAAATTTCATTGGGATTATCACCAAGATCTGATTTCTTAACACAACTTCCATTAATTAGCCTGAAGTCTCCACAACAATCAAAACTTTCATTTAATAGATACAAGTCATTTGGAAAAACTCCAAGATTTGGGATTAAATCAGATGGGATTTCTTCGAATGTATTATTCCATACTAATTTGATTTCTGGAAAACTTATTACTGTTAACTCCCATCGAATTAAATCTTCATCACAGCAGCGACCATATTTATTAACTATTGCTGACCAGGGCCCATAATGAACAGAACACAATAAGGGGTTTTGAATTTTTTCATTATTTAAAATTGATAACTTAAAAAACTTTACTCCTGTATCTTCCTCTTTTGAGGGAAGGTTTTTTTCCTTGTCAATACTTTTGTGTTCCGTTAAATTTCTTTTTATGACTTGATCAGTTGGGGCATCAATAGGATAACAAATAACCTTGGGATAAGTTACTTGAGTAAGATATTGCCAAACCGGATAACTTTTGTTTATACATTCATGAGGGGGATTAATAATCGGCTGATCTTTTTTGATCGGTTCAATTGGAATTGTTAAATAAGACTCTTCAAGATCAAACTCTAAGCCTCTACCACCAGATAGTGAATGCAATGGCAATTCAGGGAGTTTATTTATATCAATCAATGAATAATTTTTGATAGTGGTGTTTTTATCATGCCCACAACTTGTGAGTATTAAACAGAATAATAATATTTTACTAATCAATGAATACTTAAACTTGTTTGAAACTTTCATAATTTTTATTTAAAAAAGTGAACCGAATATTTTTAATACTTGATTTATTTATGATGAAAAGGTTTGTCTATGCCTAATGACTGACAACGGTCAAGGGTCTGCGCTGTGTTGGGCGGAGGGAGGGGAAATTTCGGCGAAGCCGAAAAAATTTTCCGCCCGAAGTCCCAACATTGCGTTGACGCATTGATGGGTGCTCGTCTGACCGAAGGGAGGACGAGTGACCAGCAATGGAGCGCAGACCCTTGACCGATGCGGTTGTCATCCTCCCTTCGGTCGTCCGACAACCGCATCGGTCTGGCTAAATGGCGTAGCGGCGCATAGCCGCTATGAACATTTTAGCCTTTGTTGGCAGTAGTTTTCTTCTTCTTTATTGAAGTAAACAACATCGTCCAGTTTGTTTCCCATTCCTCTTTTTTCTCGTCATAATAGGCCTGTTCCCATTGTGCGGTATTTATTGATGGTCTCTTCCAAGTAAACTTCAATTTAACTTCTTCGCCTTTATATAATTCTTTACCATAAAACTCCCCAATGCCGTTTTTAAACCTACCAGTAACTTGCTCTTTCAAGTAGTTCCCTGGATTTGCGGTATCTGCCCAAAATATTCTCCATTGATTAGTTTCGGGATTAAACATTCTTATACTCAGTCCTATGAAATTGTCTCCGTAATGGGTCGATTTCATTTCATCCATTAAGGCTAATCCATTTAAAATGCTTTTTGTCTCCATTTCTGCTTGGAATTCAATCCATTCATCACAATTTGCTAATCGTTCCTTTAACCTTCTGTTTTGGACTTCCCATTTCCCAATTAGAAAATCAAAATTTTGAATATCTATCATATTTTGGATATTTCGAGTTTTGAGATTTTATAATTTTTGGTTTCAATTTTCAGCTATCGTTCTATATCACAGAGGATATAAATTATTTGTCTTTTTGTCTTTTATTATTTCATTAATTTTTGTTGATACTTTTTTCGTCGAATAATGATTATTCAATTGTCATGCTGTTTCATATAATTTAAGACGACGTGCGATTAAAATGGTACCAAAAAAAGAAGTAAAGGTAATTATGAATACTGCGACCAACATACCAAAAGAATTGCCCTCCAAACCTATTAAATCCAACGATGGATTAATTAATTGTTCTATTGCAATGTACACGAATTTTTCTTTTAATTCTGACTAACGGTCAATTTTATAACTGAAAATTAATCAGTTGCAAAGCCCAAGTCTTCTGGTTTTAAATCAAATTTAGCAATTTTCTTTCTTAGTCTTTTGACCAATCCGAGTTTCCTTTTTTCATCCAAGAACATATGTTTTTCATCAGGGGCATATTCCTGTTTTTTAATGACCATGTTCCAAATAATGACAGCGAGTTTCCTTGCAGTAGCAGTAATGGCAACTTGTCTGCCTTTCCTAAAAGCAATTCGCTTAAAGAAGTTTGCCAATGTTCCTTCTTTGAGGTTGCCGATGGCATTGGCAGCATTTCTTAAAGCTATTTTTAACCTTCCACTTCCTTTGGGGGTTCTTCTACTGATGGGTTTTCCACCACTTATTTTGTTGTTAGGCGCAAGCCTTAGCCAAGAAGCAAAGTGTTTTCCCGATTTGAATTTTTCCAACCCTTTGGGACCCATTTCACTCATCAGGGTGAGAATGGTGGAGTGGCCTACTCCTTCTATGGACATAAGGTCTGTTCCTTCAAAATACTGGTACCCCACTACATTCATGTCCATATTTTTTGGAGCATTTTTATTGACTCTTTTGTATGGTTTTTTGCTTGGCAAATCATCTATGGGCAGTTCCTGGTTTAGAAAATACTCTTCCAAAAATTCTTTGATGGCCTTTTCACATTCTTCCAACTGATTGCGGAAAAACTGATAAGCAGCATAGCTTTGTTGAAGTCCAAACAGGTATTCTTTCCTTCCATTTCCTCGGAGTGCCTTTGCTATTTCCCCTTCACTCTTTCTCCAATTGGGATGTCTTAATTTAGCCAGTTCAAAAGGGTTGTGCTGTCCTCCACATATAGCTGCGATTATTTTCAACCCCCTAAGCACACACACATCACTTACTACCACATCAAGCCGAAAATTGAGCAACTTGAGGTGTTTTCTCATTTTGTTGTTCTGAATTGCACATTGGTCTAAAATGCCGAGCCTCTGTCTACAATACCCCCTTAGCTGCAAGGTCACATCATCGGGTAAAAAGATGCCGCTGAGTAATCCCAGTGTGTGCATCTTTTGTAACCACATACAGTCCAGTACGTCCGTCTTTTTCCCTTTTACATTTTTACTGTACTTACCATTTAACAAAAGGACTTCCAGTCCTATGGATTCAAGTTCGGCATGCAGGTTTTGCCAATAATCACCAGTGGACTCCATAGCAACAGTATCAATTTTATTGCCCAGCAACCATTTGCCCAGAGTACTTAAATCCTCGGCATATACTCCGAATTCTTTAACCTCTTCGAGTGATTGTCCTATTGCAACAAAATGAGACTTACTCCCTACATCTATTGCTCCTGCATTGGGGGTGACCACTTCCAAAGACATCTTTTTTTGCTTAGCCATTTTCAAAGATTTTAAATTTTAGAAATTGGCTCTAAGGAAATGTTGTCTTTGGTAATACCAAGTAATTATTCTGAGCGGGGTCTATTGAAAGCCACCATTTTTGTTATCACCAGTTGTCCCTCTTTTGGAAATCAACTCTTTACATTTCAACCAGAATGACACTCGGGCTTTTGATGCACCTCTTAAAAAAACGGTCTTGCATAGTGCCGGCTCCAAGGTACGTCACTTCCGTTAGCTCTTTTTGTTAATTCTGTTTTTTCTTATAGGGGAATGACACACAACGGTCAAGCGCCTGCGCCGGGCGCAGGCCGAGGGTGGAAAAATTTTCGGCTTCGCCGAAAATTTTTTTCGTCCGAAGTCTCAACATTGTGTTGACGCATTGATGGGTGCTCGTCTGACCGAAGGGAGGACGAGTGCCCAGCAAAAGCTGGGCATGACCGACATATACAATGTTGTGTGTTAGTGTTTCTTATATTTTCATGGAATTTTGTTGTTTGATTTTGTCAAACCTAAATACAAAATGAGCGATAATACAATTATAAAAGCCAATCTAATTAAGCTTAAAATTTCCCAGAGTGAACCTCTTTGAACCAATTCTTGATTTACAACTTCTTCATACTCCGTAGTCACAATTTCTATAAGTTCAGGAACAAAATAGGTGAACGTAGAAATCATTACTATAATGTAACCGACAAAGGGGATTAATATGTATTTCTTTCTCTCTGTTTTCCAACTTATAAAGAGGGTGGTGATAAATAGTAATAATGTTAAAGGATGAATCTTTTGCCAGAATGCACCTGCATTCAATCCAAATTCCCCTTGAAACATGCTTAGTGACTTTGGGGGAGAATCGTAGGCCCTTGGCCAAACAGCAAGATGTTCATAAACAGCCGCTCCAATAATTATTGTAAAACTCAAGCATAAAAGGGTGTAGATTAAATTCTTGTAATTCTTCATGATTATTTAGATTGTTTTAAAATTTGATTTTTTTTATCATTACACACAACGGTCAAGGGTCTGCGCTGTGTTGGGCGGAGGGCGGGAAAATTTTCGGCGAAGCCGAAAAAATTTTTTCGCCCGTAGTCCTGCGTATGGCCGTTGGCGGGAAGTTGTGCGCCCGTCCTTCCTACGGTCGGACGGGTGGACAACTTCAGCGGCGCAGGCGCTTGTCCGTTGCTGCGACTGCCGACCGAAGGGAGGTTGGCGCAGCAACTTGTAGCTACCCGCAGTAGCTGGCGGCGAGTTTGGTTTGCGTGTCGACCAGACTGCCAGCTATTGACGGGTAGCTTTTGTTGTACATAGGCTTTTATTAATTTTGGGTCTTTACTCCGTTTCCCCAAGGACAACATTTGTCAATTCTATTATTCCTGTTCTATCGTAATATAAAAAAACATGACTTACTTTTTTATCATCATTAAACATAAATACAGCATGTTGTCTAACTGTTGTTGATTTATCTTTAAGGACAATAGTCATATCTGTATATGCAAGTACGCCTGAGCCAACTACCTTGTAGTAATTTGTCGGTTTATTCACTTTAAGGGGTAACAGGGTATTATTTGTAAAAGTTAATTTTCCACTAGTTGTCTCTTTCCATTTTTCCCAAAATGCTATTAGATTATCTTTTCCCTTAATGGTATTACGTGTATCGGAACTGCCATCTGGCCAATACCATGTGATGTCATCAGCTAAGCCCTCTTTCCATGCATCAAGATTAAAGTCTGCCATTAGGTCATAGAATTTCTGAACCAAATCCGCATATTCTTGAGGGGCTGATTCTAAAACTGGAATCTCTTTTTCCTCTGCAACAATATCTTCTTTTTTGGTTTCTGCACAACTAGTAGCAAGTAGCACACAGAAAATTAATCCTGTTTTTAAGATTAAGTGGTTGGTGAGTTTTTTCATTGTATTTTGATTTTTAGTGAAAAAATATTTTGTTTAAGATATGAAAAGAAATTGTTTATTCAACTATGTCTGCTTGTGTACAACGGTCAAGCGCCTGCCGACCGAAGGGAGGTTGGCGCAGCAACGGCTCGCATAGCTGCGGGTGGGGCGCATAGCCCCGCTTGACAGCTATGCTTTGTTGGGCACCAGCCTATTTTTATACTACCCTCAAAGATTTAAACCACTGCGGCTATGTTGTTAGTTGAAGTATTAATGTTTTCCAAATATTTTACAACAGGCTTGACCCGTCCGTTTCCCTGATGTTTTCTGTTATGATAGTGTTCGATCCATTTTTCTATTCCCCCATATAACTCCTGTCCGTTCCGTGCAGGGTTCAAATAGATGTGCCGGTATTTTATGGACCGCCAAAACCGTTCGATATAAATATTATCCAAAGCACGGCCTTTACCATCCATACTGATTTTGATACCACTTACTTTAAGATATTCCACATACTCCAAGCAGGTAAACTGACTGCCCTGGTCACTATTGAGTATTTCAGGTGCACCATGCAGTTCAACTGCTTGTTTGACAACATTCAAACTGGCTGCTGCATCCAGTGTATTTGAAATCCCCCATCCTACAATAAAACGACTATAAACATCTATGATCGCTGTGAGGTATAAAAAACCGTTGGCCATAGGGATGTATGTAATGTCTATTTCCCACACCTGATTGGAACGTTTGATTTCAAGCCCCCTTAAAAGATAAGGGTAAACATACTCTTTTTCTTTCAGCACGCTAAGGAACCTTCTGGGATAGATCGGGCGAATACAGGCTTTACGCATTAATCTACGCACCCTTTCATAAGATGCTTTATACCCTTTTTCTTCCAGCATATCCTGCATCGTCAGTACGCCCGATGTAGGGTCTTCCAAAATATACTGGTCCATCAAACGCATCATTTCCAGGTTTTCTTCTTTCTCCCCTTGTGGCCTGAAGTAATAGCTGGACCGGCATAAACATAGTAATACACATTGCTGGCGGATCGATAACTTGGCCTCCTTATCAATCAACTGCCGCTTCTGCTCTACCGACGCTACTTGATATGATCCCATTTGCGTAAGCTTTTTTTTAGAAAATCACGCTCCATTTCCAACTGGCCGATTTTTGCGTACAGCTCCTTGGTCGGTATAGCTTCCTCCCCCTTCTCTTTTTTCTTTTTAATTGAGAAAACCTCCTCTGATCTTGATAGCAGCTCTTGTTTCCACTGACTGATCTGGTTGGGGTGCAACTCATACTGAGCCGCCAATTCCGATAAGGTCTTCCGTTCTTTAAGTGCCTCAATGGCTACTTTGGCTTTAAAGCCAGCACTGAATTTTCTTCTTGTCTTTTTCATTTCACAAAGTAAGTTTTTTCAACTTAACCCGTGGTCTAATTTTCTTATGGTATTATAGTCTTCCTCAATTATTGGATGCTCAATTGTTTTTTCTGTCAGGTATCGTTCTAAAATTTTTGTTAGACTTTTTTGTTGAATTGATAATCTTTGGCTTGCATAACTTAGGCTGTTCTTTATTAATACTGCCCATACTAATTCTGGATTTAAAAAGCCCTGACTTCTTAAAAGCATATATGATGCAAGCTCAACAGTTTGACCAGATTCAACATCTAATATTCCAACAAAACATTTTTGAGAAAACTGGTAAAATTGAAGTTCTGATGGATTATTTCCTGTTTCTGATTTAAACAATTCATAAAAAGTGGATTTGAATTTTTGCAATGTGTCTTTTTCTGAATCATTTAAGGGATTTTGTTCAAAGGAGGAATCATTTAAATTTATTGAAGTAAGGATTTTTTTTAAATCATACGTTATCTTGTTTGAAGATTTAGAGGAAGTTATTATTCCGAAATATGTAGGTTCATAAGGATTCTTGATGAATTCTTTTACAAATTGATTTATTGTCTTTTTGAAATCACTTTCACTTTGAGTTGAAAGGCTTAAACTTCTTTTAATCTGAAGAAACAATTTAGTATAAGGGGTGCATTCAACTACTAAGTCATCTATTGGTGTATCAGTTTCAAAGAACAACTTTTTTATTTTCAAAGAATCTCCCGATATTTTTATATGGTCTGAAATATCGAAATCAGCGAACAAGCAAATAAGGAAAAACGCAGAGACTCTCTGTTGATAATTGATTCCCGAATTTGTTGCTTGACCTCCTGCCATATTTTTTTTCTTTTTTTTTAGTTGCCGATAACGGTCAAGCGCCTGCCGACCGCAGGGAGGTTGGCGCAGCAACGGTTTCGCATAGCTGCCGTGCCGATTTTTTAATCGGCATGGACAGCTATGCAATGTTACCTTTTCACCTTCTTTTTATATAAAACTTGGTTTTTTTACAAAATTTGCCAAGTTTTTATTCCCTAATTTTTTTATAAAATATTCCATTGATTCTCTATACGGTTCATTTTTCAGCTTTTCAACTGCAAAAATTATGAAATTGGGAATTATCTTAAGTAAAGGCAAAAGAAAGGCTTCTAAATATGCTTGATTTAGAGTTCTGACTAAATCAATATGCAAATGTCCTTTTTCAACCAGATTTTGATTGCCAGAATCTATTGCAAAACTTAACATATAATCAGTTGCTATTCTTGTCCTATCAAATATATCTCCCCAGTAAACATCTAAATCTTTAACGTTCAATTTACTGTCACCATGTAAGACTTCAGTTAAATTTAATTGGTCTGTCACTCTATTCACAATTACTCTTAAATGGTGAGCATTCAGTTTAGCGTGAATTATTTTTAATAGCTCCCAATATGATAAATTCATTTTCTTTGAAAATTGTAACAAATAGGTGATTGCAAATAAATCACAAATAACTTCCTGTTTCATATAGGGGAATCGTTCAATACTTCTGATTTTATTAGTATTTGTTAATTCATCGTATAATTCTATTGGCATTTCCTCTGCCCAACCTAAAGATTTTGCGTATCCTTCTACTTCTTCCAAGGATGGATTAGAGTTGATATATCTATTAAATTCTTCATCAGCAATCTGATGAAATTTTTCTAACTTTTTAGGGTTCGATTTCTCAATCACATGAGCTAATTCATGAAGATAGTCAAAACAATGAGAGACCTTTGTGACTTTATCTTCATTCACTCCTCGAAAATAGAAAGTCAAAAATTCCGAAAACCAACTTTGCTTATCTGAGTAAGGAATTTCAGATAACAAAAACGGTGGGATATTTTCATACGCAAAAACTAAAGAAAATAAAATTCCTTTCTTTGAATATACGTGTTTTTCGGCAATTAGTGATTTCAACATCCCCAATGCACCTATCGCAAATTGTTCTCTTTTCCTATTCTCAAATACATAATCTAAAAAGCACTTATCTCTTAGATTTATGCAGATAAAAGTTCCATTTTTATTTGGTCGAAAAGAAGTATCACAATTACTACCATAAAAAAATACTGCCTGCGGTGTTGATTTTTCAATTTGAAAGTCACTTAAAATTTTTGATGTTACATCACTTAAAAGATTGGTTATTGACTTTTCAATCTCTGGAAACTCAATATCAGGCGATTCTAATTCAAGAAGTCGTTTGATTGAGGAAGGAATAGTTTGCTTTCTATTTTTCTGGAATATCTTCATCTTCTCCAAATATTTCATTAATGGTTTCATCATCAAACGGTCCTTCATATTCAATTCCGCCTTTTTTGATTTTTACATTTTTCTTTGCAAGGAAATCTTTTGCTAAGCTAATCGCTCCAATAACAACTCCTGCTATTTCCACAATTAATTGTATTGTTTCAATTCCGTCTAACCTATCAACTTCAAACTCATCAATTATTTTAGCCTTTATTTTTGTTAATGATTCAAGTGCTAATTCTTTATCTTCTTTTGATATTTCAATTAAGATTGTCGATTCTTTCATTTTTTTATTTTCTTTTTTTGGTGAAAGGTAACGGTCAAGGGTCTGCGCTGTGTTGGGCGGAGGGAGGGGAAATTTCGGCGAAGCCGAAAAATTTTTCCGACCGAAGTCCCAACATTGCGTTGACGCATTGATGGGTGCTCGTCTGACCGAAGGGAGGACGAGTGACCAGCAATGGAGCGCAGACCCTTGACCGATGCGGTTGTCGGACGACCGAAGGGAGGATGACAACCGCATCGGTTTGTGCAAACACAGTAAGCCCGCATAGGGCTTATTGCCGTTTTGCACTTTGTTCTGCCTCGTTTTCATTTTCTTTTAAACCGAAATGATGAAGCCACATCTCAATGATTTGGTCAATCATTTTAACCTGTTCTTGCTGATTTAGTATTATGGTCATTAGATTGTCTTTTTTTGATACCGCTTCATAAATTTTAGAGTTTTGACAACTTCCTCTCCTTTCAGTGGGGAGCTGTTAAAAATAAAGTTAATATGACTTGGCTTAAAGAAGCCAAAGATCATTTATCAGGAGGCTTTTTCTTAACTTTTTTGACCACTTTAAAGTGTGGTCGCTCCTTTTTGATATTGCCTTTTCCTTTTTTTGAAGGTTTTGGCAAAAAGGGTGCTTTGTCAAAAGTTAAAAAAAGTCCTTCGGCTGAGCGACGAGTTTTAGCAATAGATAATTTATCAGGTTTCGGTGGTGGATTAGCCTTATTCCGTTCCCATTTTCTGGGGATAAATTCGACTTCATCTGATGCTACATAAAGTAACCAATTGGCTAATTGATTAATCAGTAGAAAATTATCTAAATGCTGAACATCCTCGCAATCATAACTATCTAAGAACATTTTTTGCTTATTGAACCGAAAAGACGGTTCAATATCATAGCGATGCCGATAATCCCAGTAAGATTGCCCTAAAGAGATTTCGGTTTTTCTTTTTCCGAAAATACCGAAGAACATTTCTCTTTTAAAAACGAGTGCTCCTGTATCGGCATCTACTACTTTGACACCTACTAAATCAAATGGTTTATGCTTCATACAATGACCATTTTTGGAACGAATTTTTAAATCGTTCCATCGATAAAGCTGGATAATTATCGGTCTGCCTTTTTTAGTAGTTGTTTCAAAGTGTTGTTCTTCTGAGCAAGGTAAATCGTAAATAGTGACTTGCTCTTTTTCATAAACTTCA
The DNA here is from genome assembly GCA_965222705.1 of Saprospiraceae bacterium. GTDB lineage: Bacteria > Bacteroidota > Bacteroidia > Chitinophagales > Saprospiraceae > JAFMDF01. The sequence continues at coordinate 113,480 of CBDCUO010000034.1, forward strand.
CCTGTTTTGGGAGCTTTACCTTTATGTATTCGGGTCTGATTTCTCAAATAAAAACAGTCTTCATATACTCTTGGTGTTCCTCTTGGATTATCCCCGGCAGCAGATGTAAAAACTTTTGAACCACAGCGAAAACGACTGATACAGACTAAGTTATCTTCTTCATAAAGCGGACTTAAATAGCCTGCATGAGTATAACTACTGTCTGTGGTGTTGATGATTAAATCATATTGCAAGCTCAGCAGCAAAGTAGGCAAAAGTGCCTTAATCTGTTCCACTGCATAACTACTTTCGGTATGTTCTAAAGGTACTCTACCTCTTTGTAAGGGTAAAGACCACTTAGATTCAGCCGATAAATTGATGCTTGATAATGGGTAACCTATTCCTAAAGGTTTATTCCCCTTGATTACATTATTGGATTTTTTGACATGCTGTCGATTTTCCAATGTGGGGGAATGTTCCTTTATCAAAGAGGTAACATCTGTGTGTAACAATACTCGTTTTTGCGGCTTTGCATATTTCAAACATTGTCCAAGTATTTGCGCTTTTCGGTAGTCATAACCTTTCTCTGTATATGCCAAATGATGTATTGGTTTAAATATACTAGAGAATTGATAATGAAATACTGGACTGTCACTTATTTGGACTAAACTATCAGCTTTCTGATAACTGGACAGAGCCATGATTAGGTTTGTTAGAGATTTGGAACGATTTATGTCCATCTCTAATATGTCATGGCAGAATTGCTCGCTTAGATTTTTTTTTGCTTTTTCACACTTTTTCTAATGCAAGCACTCTGCCTTTTTTTTGCCCACCTCATTTTCTGTCAAAACTCTAAGTTGAATAAGTAAGTTCTAAATTAATTGGGTGACGACTTGCTAGTTTAGTGTTAAGTCGTTTTTCGTAACTTCCAATTAGTTTATTTTTTATTTCATTAAATTGTAATTCAAATAAACTCTCAATATCCTTTCTGCTATTAGTAAAAAAATTAATCTTCTCAATAGTTACCTGAATAACAAAAAGTAGCAAGGTTATAAAGACAACAATTTTGAAATAATTATCTCCAAGTTTCTTTCTTAAAATTCCTTCCAAATCACCACCTATTAGTTCAATAGACAAATCTATTGTGTATAGTAAAAGAACAAGCCCAATCGCTTTAAAAAAAACTTTTAAGAATGCTCTCATTTTTAAGATTTTATGAAACTTTGATGGATTTATTTTCTTTTCGTTGTGGCTAACGGTCAAGGGTCTGCGCTGTGTTGGCCGGAGGGAGGGGAAATTTCGGCGAAGCCGAAAAATTTTTCCGACCGAAGTCCCAACATTGCGTTGACGCATTGATGAGTGCTCGTCTGACCGAAGGAAGGACGAGTGACCAGCAATGGAGCGCAGACCCTTGACCGATGCGGTTGTCGGACGACCGAAGGGAGGATGACAACCGCATCGGTTTGTGTAAATGGCGTGCTGCCGCATAGGCAGCATGAACATTTTACACTTTGTTAGGTGGCGGTTTCATTTTTCTGATTCTTTCTTGATATGATTTAAGACTCTTTCATGTATCCGATGAACGATAAAATTTGACCATATTTTCCAATACATTTCTGGAGTAATATCTACTTGATACCAAGTTGTTCCTTCAAGTTCAGTTTTGTTGTCATCTAATTTTGTTAGCTTAAATTGACCTTTATAAGATTTGAAATATCCATCCAAATGTTGTGGATGAACTTCCCAAAACGGATTCAGTTCATTCATTGGAATTGGTTGTTCTTTGACATCAAACTGTAATAAATTTGGTTCTTCCCATTTTGTTATTGGCTCAACAAAACTTCCTGTTGAAAAATTACAATATCTTATTGCCCCAACGCCTTCTCCTTTTATTGTTGCATCGGTTGGAAAAGCAATTCCTGTTCTAAAAATCCAGTCCGCTGGTTCATCAATTTTATTGAAAGTAACCACATTCTTCCAAACTTCTTCGATTTCAGAATTTACAGTTATTTTGGTAGTTACTGGAATTAGTCCTTTTGGCTCATTATAAGAATCAAAACTCATTAAACCGATTGTTCCCAGAATTAAAATTAGAGTTGTGTTTGTCGAATTGATTATTCTATTTCCTTGTGAAGTATATCCTAAATAAGAACCTAACATTGTTAACAATGCTAAAATTGGAGAAGCCATTGCAATACAAATAATTCCTTCAATTGCAAATATTAGCAATCCTAAACACGCAACTCCTAATGTTGAAAAACTTAATTTATAAGATTTGTTCCTTGATATTTCATTTACCTTGCTCACAATAAATGGAGGTAAAAATCCAATTATTAAAGGAATTAATACAAAAATTGTCCATCCATATTCTCCAAAAAACTTAACTGAAATCAATCCCAAAACTGATGAAACAATTAGGGTAACGATTATTGATATTATTTCGATATTCTTCGTCATTTTTATTTTTTTCTTAATGCCACCTAACGGTCAAGGGTCTGCGCTGTGTTGGGCGGAGGGAGGGAAAATTTCGGCGAAGCCGAAAAATTTTTCCGACCACAGTCCCAACATTGCGTTGACCCATTGATGGGTGCTCGTCTGACCGAAGGAAGGACGAGTGACCAGCAATGGAGCGCAGACCCTTGACCGATGCGGTTGTCGGACGACCGAAGGGAGGATGACAACCGCATCGTCTTCGCATCGGCGGCGTTGGCAGCTTTTGCTGCCAATGAACGCTGATGCAATGTTCTGTGTTTTTTTAATATGAATTATACAAAGTTTGAAGAAGTAAGATAAAATTCATCTTGTCCAAGCTCTTCCCTAAGCATTTCTATATCTTTTTTTAATCTGTCGTATTCGTCATTATCGAACTCATAGACATTAAATAAATATTTTTTTTTCTTTTCTATGAGTGACTTGGATATATTATGCGGTAATATTTTTCCTTTACTTATCGTTAAAGCTAAAGAAATTATAAGTCCAAGAATGTAAGTGTATTTTTCTAATTTGTCCCATCCAAATTCAAAAATCAAATAAACTAATCCAATACATATAATTAAAATCCCCCCCCATATGGTTAAGTTAACCTTATTCCCAAATTGAGTTGACTTAGTAGATAATGCGTTATATTTTTTATTTAAAACCTTATATCTTTTTTTTTACTCGTGAACAATAAAAATCAAGTATAATAAAAATGTGGATATTTAAATTGTTTTAGGCAAAAAATCAAAAGTTGTTTAAGATGCCTCAGTAGCAATTTCATATTGTCCACCTTTGGTTTTAGTATTTCAAAACCAAAAACGAATAGCGATTTTTCTTTGTAAGTTTTGCCATTCGAAAAAGTTCTTTGTTTTACTGTATTGTCGTAATCATTAAGAATTCCTTCCATTATTGCCAAAACATAGGTTAAAGCAAGAATGGAAAACAAGATTTCTTGTTTGTGTGCCCCTTCTAGGGCTGTTTTTTCTAAATCAAATCCATTTGATTTGAGATGTTTGAAACAACATTCAATTTGCCAACGCTTTCTATAAAGTGTTGCAACGATTGAAAGGTTATCCAAATTAGTAATCAAGTAAATAAAAGGTTCTTTGGCATTAGTATCATCATTTGGAATGACCACGAAATTTAGAATTAACTCATCTAAAATCACGATTTCCATATGATTCAGTCCTTTTTTGTGCATATATTTCTCTAGGACTTTCAATCTAATGGTTCTATCCTTCAAATCGCCTTTATACCAAACCTTGAATCTCAGGTTGGTTTTTAGGCGAATGACAAAGGTTAGGTCTCTTCTTTGAAGTGCCATTAACCACGTTTGACCTATAAACTCTCTATCCCCTAAAAGAGATAAAGTTGGTCTAGGTAAACCGCTTGCTTTCCACCATGCTAACAGTTTATCCAACAGTATCAGGCGTTCTTTTTGAGAGGAAGATTTACGTTCTCCCAAATCTTGCCAGACCAAAGGAATTAGTACGCCTTTGCATACTACACCGAATACTAAAAGATTAACCTATTGTAAATTCAGTTCTATCAACTATTAAATAAGGACTGATAAAAGGGTAAACCAAATGGAGAATTAGTACAAATACCGTTTTGTGGACTTTAGCTCCTTTTCCTGTTTGGAAGACTCGCTTAAATCTACCATAAACAGTAGTTAATTTGGCTTTTTCACCACTTACACATTCATGTTCGACTTTACAATGATTCAAACAACAACTGCGGCAGCGTAGAATACAACATGCCAATACAAGGATAGTATATATTTTTCCATCCTTTAAATGCTCAATAATAGCGCTGACTTGCGCTATCTTTGCAAGCAGCGGACTCGTTTTTATTGTTACCATTTTTCAATAAAGCAATAAAATTGCTTTTCGAGTCCGTTATTTTTTTATAGAACTTTTTATTATATTTTTTTCTTATTGTTCACGAGTTTAATCTTTTTTCTTTTTCTTCAAGTAAAATATACATCGTACTTTTATCTAGACTTAAAAGAATATCTTTCATTGAATTTTTTTCCTTGAAACCATATAATGTATTTATTATACTTACGGATTTAGACATTCCTTCTGGTATAAATTCGTATTTGCCCATGCTTTCAAGTGTAAGTAAATGCTTGAAATCAACATATATGCTAGGGTTATCTGGAATAGCAATTTTTATACTATATGTTAAATTAGTAATACTTGCATGAATTTCTTCAAAATAATTCAGAATTATATGAAGTAATGACTTAGCATTAGATTTTAAACCCGAAATAGAGACATATATCTTCTTTTCAGTTTTATCTACTCTTACCAATGCTTTATTTTTATCGAAATTTAAAATTATACCATTTCTCCAATACCATCCTTCTTTAGTTAGATTATTTGATTTAACAATAAATCGGGGCATAATGCTATCAGGCAAAAAATCATAGTGGTATTGAAAAATTATTCCTTTATTGAACTCATTATCTAGAGGGGGCTGGTCCGTTTGTAGTAAATCTGGAATTAAAAATGCCTCTTCGTTTGGAATACTGAAGCACAACTCAAATTTTTGCATTATCTCCAAAATAACACCATGTTTAAATACTGGATAATTTACCTTGTCCGACAGTATATTTCCTAATTCTTTTCTAAAAAGTTTTCCTTTTCTCTTGAACAACAAATTGGAATTTAATATATCGTAAATTCCCTTGGTTACCCATTCTGGTTTCAGAATATTAGTTTCTTTAGGAGTATCTTTATCTCCAAAATTAAATGCAACTCCTAAATCATGGAGTAATCTAAGGAGACTAAGTTGGTCATTAAATTTTTTAACATTATTTTCATTACATATTAAAATGTAATCATCTAGAGAAATATAGTTTTTTTGAATTTTTTCAATTTCATTTTTTATATTTTTCCATTTTGCGGGAATGTAATCATTTAAATGAGGAAGTTTTACAATATGTTTTTTGATTTCTAGGGTTAATTCATCAATCCCTTCTCTTTTTAAGCACGAAGTTCTAACATAAGAAACTATATTGTCATATTTTTCCTTTAATCTCCTAATATCTGGTTCAAATGTTCCATCGTCAATTTTATTTACACAGATAATTACAGGAGACCTTCCACCAAATGACTTTATAAGTTTGAGCCAATGTTCTATTTTTTCATTATTATTTTCTCTTGCATTACACACAAGTAAATATAAACTCCTTTTGGTCATAAAAAATTGGTGCATAGCGTGCATTATTTCTTGTCCACCAAAATCCCATATATTTATTTTTATATCGGTGTTATCATTGGTAACGATTTTCCATTTTTCTATATTAATACCTCTTGTCATTGATGTATCATCAATAAATATATCATTTTTCAACCTGTTAACAAGTGCACTTTTTCCCACATTTCCCTCTCCAAGAATTAACATTTTAGCCTCATTAAACAATATTTTATCCTCATTTAGAACATAGTAAATTGTCTCAACTAATCCTTGACTAATAATTTCTGGAGGTATATTTAACTGATTGCCTTCAATAAATAATCCTCCATTATCAATTAGTTCTTTTAGATTTATTAGACTGGATGGTAAAGATTTTAATAAGTTATTACTTATATCTAAGGCTTTTAAATTTTTTAGAAATCCATAATTTGCTGTTATTTTATTAATCCGATTATTCTTTAAATATAATTCTTCTAGGTTAATAAATGAACTCGTTTTATTTGGAAGCTTTTCAATTACATTGGAACTTAAATCTAGAATTTTTATAGATTCAGATAAATTTAATCTGTCAGGTATGCTTTTTATTGAGTTATTATGAATTAATAAGTATTCTAATTTCGGATTTAATATCTGATTGGGTAATTCTAGTAATGAATTAAATGATAAATCAATTTCTTTTAGGTTTTTTAAATTATGTAGCTCTTTTGGATATTTTTTTAATTTGTTTCCATTTAATTTTACTTTTTCAATCCTTGTTAGTTTTAAAATAGACTTTGGAATTTGTTTTAAAGACAAATTAGACAAGTCCAGTTCTTTGAAATCATTAGTAAAGGCTTGTTTGATTCTTTCGTCTATATTTTGATGATTAAAGTTCGACATCGTTTATTTGAAGTTTTTATTGATTGTTCTTGTTCCTATCAATGTTTTTTATTTTCATTAAAGAAGAAAGAATTTTGTTATAAACATTTTCGAAATCTGCAATTTCATAATTATTTAAGTCAACCTTTGTATAATTAACGTTTAAAGGAGTTAATAAATTAATTTCCATAATAGTATCGATATAATTGTTTTTGTCCCATTCAGAATTTAGTGTTTTTTCCTTTTTATACTTTCGAAATTTATTTTTTTCTTCATTGTTATTGAATTTTCTTAACACATCATTTGTGTTTTTTTGAATTGCTAATAATCCAGAAAGCACCTCTTCTAACTTTGTTAAATTCATTTTATTTCTCTCTATTTCTTTTAATTGCCTATCACAAATTCTATTCTGAATTCTTTTTTGATATTTTAATTGGATTCCATCGACTAATTGATTTTCCTGTTGTTTAGCTAAGTCTTTCTCTTTTTTAGAAATATATTCTTTCATTTTATGGCTAATACCTCGAATAGCATTTATTCGTCTTTGTCGAACTGTAGTTATATGTTGTAGGGCTTGTAATTTGTTTTCAAATTTCCATTTTGAAGGTTTTGAATGAATTAAATTTTTTGTCTTGATGAGGTTTAACATCAAGATATGCCGTTTCATACTATTTCTATTTGATAATTGAGAATATAATTCAAATAAATAAAAGGCTGTAAAAAGAAAAACTAAAAAGACTACAGTCGAAATGAAAATAAAAAGGGTTGACTTCTCCCAACTAAAAATAATATTGAGAACTAAAAATAATACAAATACAATTGCAAAAAATATTGTTAGTTGAGCATATTCATTATTCTCTATGAATTTACTGATTTTTTTAGAGGTCTTCATATTTTACATGCGCTAATTTTAACTTAATAGAAGAGCCAGAAAATGTATCTTTTTAAGGTTCAACTTTATCATAAGAATATGGTTTTAATTTAATTACACAGAACGGTCAAGGGTCTGCGCTGTGTTGGGCGGAGGGAGGGAAAATTTCGGCGAAGCCGAAAAATTTTTCCGACTGAAGTCCCAACATTGCGTTGACGCATTGATGGGTGCTCGTCTGACCGAAGGAAGGACGAGTGACCAGCAATGGAGCGCAGACCCTTGACCGATGCGGTTGTCGGACGACCGAAGGGAGGATGACAACCGCATCGGTCTGCGTATGTGCCGTGTGGGCGTTTAGCCCACATGGACATATACGCTTTGTTGGCTGCTGCGTTTTTTTTCATTCAACCGGGGGCGGAGGCATTCAGCCGAGAAAATTCACCAGTAAAAACCGAGCGAAAGCAAATTCATTCGTCGTTCCGTGTCAAATTTGAGTTCGAAAAAAGCGGTTCGTTCGCCGCCTGTCAATTTGTTGATTTCAAGTTTTTTATTCTCGGTAAATTTCGGAAAATGATTACCCGAAAATTCATTCACCGGGAGCGGAGGAATTCAGCCGAGAAAATTCACCGGTAAAAAACCGAGCGAAGGCAAATTCATTCGTTGTTCCGTGTCAAATTTGAGTTCGAAAAAGCGGTTCGTTCGCCGCCTGTCAATTTGTTGATTTCAAGTTTATTATTCCCGGTAAATTTCAGAAAATGATTACCCGAAAATTCATTCACCGGCAAATTTTTGAATCGTAATTCATTGAAAATCAGTTGATTGCAAAATTCATTCATCAAAGGTAAAAATCAAACAATTCGCATTCAAATCTCTTCGCCGGTAATTTCAATTTCCGGTTGAATTCTCATTATTTTCTTTTTTTTCGTTGCAGCCAACGGTCAAGGGTCTGCGCTGTGTTGGGCGGAGGGAGGGAAAATTTCGGCGAAGCCGAAAAATTTTTCCGACCGAAGTCCCAACATTGTGTTGACGCATTGATGGGTGCTCGTCTGACCGAAGGGAGGACGAGTGACCAGCAATGGAGCGCAGACCCTTGACCGATGCGGTTGTCGGACGACCGAAGGGAGGATGACAACCGCATCGGTCCGTGTAGCTGCAGGTGCGGCGCATAGCCGCACTTGACAGCTACACTTTGTTGCACACAGGCTTTATTTTTCTTTAATTATCTTCTTGATTTCCTTTTCTAATTCAGGTAGGTTGTTTTTTATAATTTGCCAAACTTCTTCTGCATCAACCCCAAAATAATCGTGAGCCACAATATTCCTGAACCCTTTTATTTTTGTCCACGGAATTTGAGTTTCCTTTTCTTTAAGTTCATCAGTCAACCTTGTAACAGCTTCTCCGATTATCACAAAATTCATTAGTACAGCATCAAATGTTTTTTCATCTTCGAAAAAAGCATCTGCATCCCAAATGTCATCAATGAATTTTTCGATTTTGGAGCAGCTATCAATTATTGCAGATAGATTACCCTTATCTTTTTCAGACATAAATTGCGGATTGGAGGATTTGAGATTTGAAATAAGGTTTGATATATTTTTCTCTGCATAAATCCACCTCTCTATCGAACCTTTTTGCCACCAAGCTTTTTATCTTTGATTTCTTATCTGACAAGTTTTCGGTATTCGGTTGAAATTCGACTATTAAGTCAATATCGCTGTTTTCAGTTCCTTCGTTTCGTGCAAAAGAACCAAACAGACCAATCTTAACTAATTGATATTCAGAGAATAATTCATCTTTTCTCTCTCTCAAAAAGGATAATATTTCGTCTCTTTTAATCATTTGTTTTTCTTCAAAGATAACGTTTTTTCTTTTTTCTGCTTGTGTGCAACGGTTTGGCTAAACGCAGTATGGGCGCATAGCCCATATTGCCGTTTTAGCCTTTGTTGCAGGTAGTTGTGTGCCTTGACGGTTTATCGGGTACAATATACAAAATAGATAAACCATGCTGTAAACGAGATGAAAGAATCTTGATTTTTTTTTTAGGAATTGAGACGGGCTTTCGATAGGGAGATTATCAGCGTCACCTATCAAACCACCACAAGGTGCTTACCTTTCACGGGTTGGTATTGAGCGTTGTGGAAAAGATTTCGGTGGAGTCGGGAAACTCAATGAGCGTACCACACAGACAGAAACACGAAATCAGGTGCGATTTAAGGAGATGAGCGAGACGAGAGCGAACCATCGCAGAGGCATCGTAAAGAACCATATTACTGCTCAAAATCAGGGGTCGGCGACCTTACGAGACCAGTCGAATGTGTAAATGCTGACAGGACACAGATTCGGCGGGCAGTCGGTGTAAAGATGGCATGACCTTAAATTAGGCTCGTTTACGGAACAAGGGAAACTCCCGTGCGAAAAGAAAGGAACGGTATAAGCCCAGATTTATTTTTTTCAGGGTAAGCCAATTACTTCAGTAGCATGGGAGTGGCGGACTAACTCGTAGTAGTGATGAAACTTTTGTAATGAAGGTGGAGCGAAGGGGTTAGCACAATCAGATTTTATTTATTAACAACTTTAAAACAGCTGTTTTAAAAGGATGATTTTTAAAGACAAATCAAAGCCGTATCCCATTACCAAAGAACAGGTATGGGAAGCGTTTAAGCTTGTCAAAGCGAACGGAGGTTCGGCAGGCGTAGATGGATTGACCATTGAAGACATCGCCGAAAATCCAAGGAAACACCTGCACCCGGTGTGGAACCGCTTGGCAAGTGGCAGTTATTTTCCACCGCCCGTCATGCGGGTGAGCATTCCGAAAGGGAAAGGCAAAGAGCGGCACTTGGGCATACCAACGGTCAAAGACCGAGTTGCCCAAATGGTGATATGCAAGGAGTTGGAAGAAATATTAGAACCAATATTCTCCGAAAATTCCTCTGGCTATCGCCCCAACAAAAGTGCGCACCAAGCCATCGCCCAAGCCCGAACCAACTGTTGGAAGTATGCATGGGTAGTGGACATGGACATCAAAGGTTTCTTTGACAACATAGACCACGGCTTGATGATACGGGCATTACGGCATTACACCGACAAGCCCCACCTCATCACCTATGTAAAACGGTGGCTCAAAGCCCCTGTACAACTCAAAGACGGCAGCCTTGTCCAAAATCTGGAAAAAGGAACGCCGCAAGGCGGAGTGATAAGTCCCTTACTGGCGAATCTGTTTTTGCACGTGGTATTCGACAAATGGATGGAACAGCATTTTCCTGACTGTCCGTTTGAAAGATACGCTGACGACATCATCGTCCATGTGAAAAATGAACGTACCGCCAAGTATGTCCTAAAGTCCATACGGGAACGTATGACCCAATGTAAATTGGAACTGCACCCCGAAAAGACTAAATTGGTTTACTGTAACCGAAAGGGCAGACGCAAGCGGACAGAAGCCGAAGTTCGACAGTTTGATTTCTTGGGCTACACTTTCCGAAGCCACAAAGTGCAAACCAAAGACGGTAATGTGATGTTTGGATTCAGTCCCTGTATCAGTCGAAAATCCATGAAACGTATCTCGGATGAGTGTCGAAAGTTGGGCTTTCACCGATGGACACATCTGAACATCCACCAAATAGCCGCCGAATTATCTCCCAAGATAAGAGGCTGGTTATATTATTACGGTCGGTTTCACAAAACGGCAATGGAGGGTATTTTCAGAATTATCAACCGAAGGTTGGCAAAGTGGGCATTTAACAAGTACAAACGCTTTAAAAGACGCAAATTCGTCAGCTATGCTCAAAAATGGTTAAGGCAAATTGCAAAAGATTATCCTTACATTTTTCCGCATTGGCAACAGGGGTTTACGCCTTAGACTGATTGTGAAGAGCCGTGTGAATCGAGAGGTTCACGCACGGTTCTGTGAGAGGTTTGGGGGTGAAATTCCCCCTTACCTACTCGACTTTATTCATTCATCCATTCTTTTTCAGATTCAGAATACACTTGAATTAAGCTGTCAATATTTGTTGGCTTATCATTTAGTTTCATTTCGTAGGTTGAAATTATTAAACCCGAAATGTGGTCTGGATGATATAATTCTCTTTCATCAAAATAGCATTTTAATCTACCACCAGCCCATAAACCCCAATTGTTCCGCATCCACATACCTAATCCAAAATGGCTTGGCTCTCCATTCTTAAGTTGTACTTTTACTGTGTCACTTAACATTTTGTCCAATTCATTGTGAGCATCTTGTACATCAATAGGTATGTATATTCCAGACAAGCTATCAATCTTACAAACTTGTACTTTGTAGTTTTCTAAATCTTGATGTGATAAGCTAATCGGATTTCGAGAAATGTAAAACCTATCCTCAAACAGCCAATAATCTAAATTATATGGTAATGTGTCAATTTGAAAAGTCTGAGCAACCACATATGATTTTATTTTGTTTCTGAGGTCTTTTGAAATTTCGGATAAAACGTGTTCGTTTGAATTCACTTTGATTTTGAACGGATTTCCTGATTTGCCTATTTTGCATTCTATCGAAAAATGAAAATAATAACGTCCTTCTTTTTGAGTTTCGTCGGTAGGAATTAGGTCAACGTTTAAGGATTCTCTCAATCCATTTCGAAATGTAACCCCATTACCCAACTTTGGTAAACTCTCTTTTTCTATGATTTTAATAAACTCTACCTTTGGAGGTACATATTCAATCTGTACCAAGTTGCTCAAAATATTCGGTCGTATCAATTTCGGTCAAAACTTGTGCTGAAATAAGGTCAACTTCGAGTACTGTTCCAGTTTTATTTGGAATGAGGTATAATCTATCTCCAATTACATACTTGCTATTTTTCGCTAAAACAGAATTGATTTTTGAATCCCAAAACAGCCAAGAGTATTCTTCATTTGGCTCCTGTTGTAATAGTGCTTGATAGGAATATTCCTTTTGTAGCTTTCCTTCTTTATATATTTCAAGAATATTTGTCGAACAACTGTCATAGTCTGTTCCGCGCCAAAAGTTATTTACATAAGCTATCGATTTTCCATCAGAACTGACAAATGTATTATCTAATCCAAAATACCGATTTATGGTATATAGTAAACTGTCGTTTACTGTCTCTCTAACCTTTGTAATTCCCGAGCATAAATCTCCCGATATTACGTTGATGTGTTCAAATGGGATTGACTCCAAATAGAATTTTTCATTTTTCGTATACAATTTATAAGGTCCACTCTTTCCGTAGTATCCTCCCTTTGATGAAAGTTTATATTTTTCCTTATAGGATTTGTATGTCTGTTTTTTACAACTGATTGCAAACAGACTAATGATTATTATTCCTATGGATACTTTTATTTTCATTTTTTTAATTACCTGCAACGGTCAAGGGTCTGCGCTGTGTTGGGCGCAGGGAGGGGAAATTTCGGCGAAGCCGAAAAATTTTTCCGACCGTAGTCCCAACATTGCGTTGACGCATTGATGGGTGCGCGTCTGACCGATGCGGTTGTCGGACGACCGAAGGGAGGATGACAACCGCATCGTCCCCGCATATGCGTCGTTGCTGCGCATAGCAGCAATGAACGTATATGCATTGTTATGCCCAGGTTTTCTTTTTATTTATTTCCATTCGCCGAGATTGAAAAACAGTTTTTGCTATTTACCTATTTCGCCAATTTGGAATCTGTATTTATTTGCCGAGATTGAAAACGTATTTACAAACTCATCAACAAATCTTCTTTTTACTTATTTGCTAAAATTGAAAAACTGATTTTCACTTTTAGCCGATTTCGCCAATTAAGATTCATTTCTTATTTGCCGAAACTTGAAAAACTATTCCCCGAAAATTCAACTGAAATTATTAGTTAAGAATTGTTGAGATAGAGAACGTGTTTTTGTTATTGTCAAATTTAGCGAATTATTTCGACTTATTAATTTCCAATTTTGATTTGCTATTTTCCCATTTAGCCGAAATTGGAATCCTTATTTATTTGCCAAAATTGAAAACGTGTTTTCGAAATTTAGCAGAATTTTAAATATTTCCATTTGCCGAAGTAGAAGAGTATTTTATTTGTTTACCGATTTTGTCGATTTGTAAACACTCTGTTTTTTTTCTTTTTACTTGGGCATAACGGTCAAGGGTCTGCGCTGTGTTGGGCGGAGGGAGGGGAAATTTCGGCGAAGCCAAAAAATTTTTCCGACCACAGTCCCAACATTGCGTTGACGCATTGATGGGTGCTCGTCTGACCGAAGGGAGGACGAGTGACCAGCAATAGAGCGCAGACCCTTGACCGATGCGGTTGTCGGACGACCGAAGGGAGGATGACAACCGCATCGTCCCGCATAGCCGCCGTAGCCAGCTTTTGCTGGCTATGGACGGCTATACTTTGTTCGCTGCTGGTTTCTTTTTTTCAATTTTGATTTATATACATTTCTTGAACTATTGTATCTTGATTAACCCAATCATAAATTTGGAAGGTTAGTTTTCGTGATTCTCCTTCTTTTGCATCCTCTGGGATAACAACTCGTAATTCTCCTAAATATGGTTCTATCACCTTTAAATCAACACTTGGTATTAACTCCATATGATGACTGTACAAGTCATAATTTTTCAAGAGCCTTATCATGAAAGTAGTCGTGTCTCCTGCGTTTAAATTCCAATTCTCCCTCTTTTCCCAAATGTCAAAATCTTGAAAATAAACACACTTGGTCATAAAATTTGGATTAAATAGTTTTTCTAACTTTTCAACAATTTCCAAATTATCCCCAACAAATATTTGGTTTATGTCTTCCACTTCTAATCTGCCGAAAACTTCTTCTTCTTTCATTCCCGCAGTTTTTGTGAAATCATTCAAAATGAAGTCTTTCAATTGTTTTTTGTCAAATTCTGTCAATTCCTTTTCATTTAGTAATGCTCTCAATTTATCATAGGCACTATCCAATTTATCAAAAAAATCTTTCATCCTATCAGTATCACGATAAGTGACATTCACTAAAAATTGGTATTCAGCTATCTTGTCATCCCATAACCTCAAAACTTCATTTTCTTTTTTATCTAGTTCTTCCTTCTGCTCTCTATTGACATTGATTAGGTAGACAAACCCAATCAGGCTGATTCCGATTATTGTCAAATTTATGAGAGTTTGTTTTTTCATTTTTTTTCTACTGGCAGCGAACGGTCAAGCGCCTGCGCCGGGCGCAGGCGGAGGGAGGAAAAATTTCGGCGAAGCCGAAAAAATTTTTTCACCCGCAGTCCTGCGTATGGCCGTCGGCGTGAAGTTGTGCGCGCGTCCGACCGAAGGAAGGACGGGTGGGCAACTTCGGCGGCGCAGGCGCTTGACCGTTGCTGCGACTGCCGACCGAAGGGAGGTTGGCGCAGCAACGTCCCGCATAGCCGCCGTAGCCATTTTTTAATGGCTATGGACGGCTATGCTTTGTTCGCTGCAGACCTTCTTTTTTTATTCTTTTTTATTCGCCGAAACCGGAGACGTATCCCCCGAAAATCTTGCACTATCTTTCAAGCGGGCGGTTTTCTTTTTATCCGCCGAAATGGAAAACAGGTTTTCCGGTTTTAGCAGGTTCGCCAAAAAAAAGCTCTTTTCTTTATTCCCCAAAACCGGAGACGTATTCCCCGAAAATTTTGCACTATTTTTCAAGCGGGCAACTTTCTTTTTTATCCGCCGAAATGGAAAACAGGTTTTCAGTTTTTGCAGGTTCGCCAAAAAAACCCCCTCTTTTATTTGCCGAAACCGGAGACGTATTCCCCAAATTTTTAGCACTTATTTTCGGGCAGACATTTTTCTTTTTATCCGCCGAAATGGAAAACGGGTTTTCCGGTTTTAGCAGATTTGCCCGTAAAAACCTCTTTTCTTATTCGCCCAATCCTGAAAACGGGTTTCCAATTTTTTGCAGTCCGCTTTTTTATTTTCTCTTTTTTTTTTGGTTGCAGCGAACGGTCAAGGGTCTGCGCTGTGTTGGGCGGAGGGAGGGGAAATTTCGGCGAAGCCGAAAAATTTTTCCGACCGCAGTCCCAACATTGCGTTGACGCATTGATGGGTGCTCGTCTGACCGAAGGAAGGACGAGTGACCAGCAATGGAGCGCAGACCCTTGACCGATGCGGTTGTCGGACGACCGAAGGGAGGATGACAACCGCATCGTCCCGTGTAGCTGACGTTGCGGGCTTTTGCCCGCAATGGACAGCTACACTTTGTTCCCTGCCGTGGTGTGCCTTGACGGTTTATCGGGTACAATATACAAAATAGATAAACCATGCTGTAAACGAGATGAAAGAATCTTGATTTTTTTTTAGGAATTGAGACGGGCTTTCGATAGGGAGATTATCAGCGTCACCTATCAAACCACCACAAGGTGCTTACCTTTCACGGGTTGGTATTGAGCGTTGTGGAAAAGATTTCGGTGGAGTCGGGAAACTCAATGAGCGTACCACACAGACAGAAACACGAAATCAGGTGCGATTTAAGGAGATGAGCGAGACGAGAGCGAACCATCGCAGAGGCATCGTAAAGAACCATATTACTGCTCAAAATCAGGGGTCGGCGACCTTACGAGACCAGTCGAATGTGTAAATGCTGACAGGACACAGATTCGGCGGGCAGTCGGTGTAAAGATGGCATGACCTTAAATTAGGCTCGTTTACGGAACAAGGGAAACTCCCGTGCGAAAAGAAAGGAACGGTATAAGCCCAGATTTATTTTTTTCAGGGTAAGCCAATTACTTCAGTAGCATGGGAGTGGCGGACTAACTCGTAGTAGTGATGAAACTTTTGTAATGAAGGTGGAGCGAAGGGGTTAGCACAATCAGATTTTATTTATTAACAACTTTAAAACAGCTGTTTTAAAAGGATGATTTTTAAAGACAAATCAAAGCCGTATCCCATTACCAAAGAACAGGTATGGGAAGCGTTTAAGCTTGTCAAAGCGAACGGAGGTTCGGCAGGCGTAGATGGATTGACCATTGAAGACATCGCCGAAAATCCAAGGAAACACCTGCACCCGGTGTGGAACCGCTTGGCAAGTGGCAGTTATTTTCCACCGCCCGTCATGCGGGTGAGCATTCCGAAAGGGAAAGGCAAAGAGCGGCACTTGGGCATACCAACGGTCAAAGACCGAGTTGCCCAAATGGTGATATGCAAGGAGTTGGAAGAAATATTAGAACCAATATTCTCCGAAAATTCCTCTGGCTATCGCCCCAACAAAAGTGCGCACCAAGCCATCGCCCAAGCCCGAACCAACTGTTGGAAGTATGCATGGGTAGTGGACATGGACATCAAAGGTTTCTTTGACAACATAGACCACGGCTTGATGATACGGGCATTACGGCATTACACCGACAAGCCCCACCTCATCACCTATGTAAAACGGTGGCTCAAAGCCCCTGTACAACTCAAAGACGGCAGCCTTGTCCAAAATCTGGAAAAAGGAACGCCGCAAGGCGGAGTGATAAGTCCCTTACTGGCGAATCTGTTTTTGCACGTGGTATTCGACAAATGGATGGAACAGCATTTTCCTGACTGTCCGTTTGAAAGATACGCTGACGACATCATCGTCCATGTGAAAAATGAACGTACCGCCAAGTATGTCCTAAAGTCCATACGGGAACGTATGACCCAATGTAAATTGGAACTGCACCCCGAAAAGACTAAATTGGTTTACTGTAACCGAAAGGGCAGACGCAAGCGGACAGAAGCCGAAGTTCGACAGTTTGATTTCTTGGGCTACACTTTCCGAAGCCACAAAGTGCAAACCAAAGACGGTAATGTGATGTTTGGATTCAGTCCCTGTATCAGTCGAAAATCCATGAAACGTATCTCGGATGAGTGTCGAAAGTTGGGCTTTCACCGATGGACACATCTGAACATCCACCAAATAGCCGCCGAATTATCTCCCAAGATAAGAGGCTGGTTATATTATTACGGTCGGTTTCACAAAACGGCAATGGAGGGTATTTTCAGAATTATCAACCGAAGGTTGGCAAAGTGGGCATTTAACAAGTACAAACGCTTTAAAAGACGCAAATTCGTCAGCTATGCTCAAAAATGGTTAAGGCAAATTGCAAAAGATTATCCTTACATTTTTCCGCATTGGCAACAGGGGTTTACGCCTTAGACTGATTGTGAAGAGCCGTGTGAATCGAGAGGTTCACGCACGGTTCTGTGAGAGGTTTGGGGGTGAAATTCCCCCTTACCTACTCGACTTCTTATTTTTCTATTTTATTTTTTCTTTTGGCATCATTGAGGTCTCTAATTATACTCCTTTTTTTTATCTCTCGATACTCAATCAAGTTTATTCCAATTTCATCCTTTAATCTCACTTCTAAATCTCCAATTGCAAGCCTTAAATTTCTTCTTGCATCCCCCGACAATAAATCATTTAATTCTTCATCTTTTTTTAATTTTTCTACTTGCTCAAAAATTGGATAAAGTGTTTTTATTCTGAAATCAAAAAAAATTTTAGTTGTTCGATTCGAGAATAATATGGAATTCTCTGAATTTAATTTATCTATTCTTTCTTTGAAATTTTTGAATTTTTCAATCGTCATTTTTCTACCATATAATTCTTTGATGAAATGACTTAATTCAAAATTTATTTCAGGATATTTTTCAAGTCTTTTCTCTAAAATCCGATTTGAAAAATCTTGCTCAAATTCTAATTCTCTTTTCTTCGTTTCATTTTCCAACGATTTTTTTGTTGACAAATAGCTGATTATCACCGAGAGAACAACCCCTATTAATGCTATTATCGCCGATACTATTTTTGTGTCCATTCTATTTTTCTTGGTTTTCTTTTTTTTCTTGGTTGCTGCCAACGGTCAAGGGTCTGCGCTGTGTTGGGCGGAGGGAGGGAAAATTTCGGCGAAGCCGAAAAATTTTTCCGACCGAATTCCCAACATTGCGTTGACGCATTGATGGGTGCTCGTCTGACCGAAGGAAGGACGAGTGACCAGCAATGGAGCGCAGACCCTTGACCGATGCGGTTGTCGGACGACCGAAGGGAGGATGACAACCGCATCGGTCAAGCGCCTGCGCCGGGCGCAGGCGGAGGGTGGAAAAATTTTCGGCGAAGCCGAAAAAATTTTTTCGCCCGCAGTCCTGCGTATGGCCGTCGGCGTGAAGTTGTGCGCGCGTCCGACCGAAGGAAGGACGGGTGGGCAACTTCGGCGGCGCAGGCGCTTGACCGTTGCTGCGACTGCCGACCGAAGGGAGGTTGGCGCAGCAACGTCCCGCATAGCCGTAGGCTGCCCGCATAGGGCAGCTTGACGGCTATGCTTTGTTCGCTTCTCGCCTTCTTTTTTCTTCGTCTTTAATTGCTATCCAAGATTCTAAATAATTTTTTTCGATTTTTCCTAATCGCTCTAAATCTTTAGACTCTTTTCCCATTCTCTTTACAATTTTAAAATATGCCCAATAACCAATTATTGTTGTTATCAATGAATTTAGAAAATTGGAATTTAAACTGTCAGCATTTTCGACTTTCAAATATTCCAAGGTTGTAAAATTGTTTTGAAGAATAATCGCTAAATAATACAAAAAATTAATTGTCAAAATAAGTAAAGCAATTCCACTCAAATATTTGACTAAATCAAACTCTTTGGCACTTGCTTCCGAAGAGTAATTTTTCCTATCTTTTGAAGAAGCAATATTTC
The DNA here is from genome assembly GCA_965222705.1 of Saprospiraceae bacterium. Taxonomy (GTDB): domain Bacteria; phylum Bacteroidota; class Bacteroidia; order Chitinophagales; family Saprospiraceae; genus JAFMDF01. The sequence continues at coordinate 132,515 of CBDCUO010000034.1, forward strand.
TTTGTGTGTCAAGTCGAGATTCCCATTTAATTTCCTCTAATTCAGGTTCAACAAATGTTCTTAAATATGTACTTATTCGCCAAATATTTTTTCGATTGCCGAATAGCATTCCATAAAGAGGAACTATCACTACAAAAATTCCTAAAATAATCCATGGTCTTTCTGGATTTTCTTGGTTGAACCCGAGAGATAAAATTAAACCTGACGCAGTAATCAATAGCCCTTTTATTTGACTATTTCTACTGTCGGAAAGCGTGATTTCATCTTTTAATTGTTTGTAAAGATTCCACAATTGTGTTTTCTTATCCATGTTGTTTGTTTTTATTTTTTTCTGGTGGAAGCGAACGGTCAAGGGTCTGCGCTGTGTTGGGCGGAGGGAGGGGAAATTTCGGCGAAGCCGAAAAAATTTTCCGACCACAGTCCCAACATTGCGTTGACGCATTGATGGGTGCTCGTCTGACCGAAGGAAGGACGAGTGACCAGCAATGGAGCGCAGACCCTTGACCGATGCGGTTGTCGGACGACCGAAGGGAGGATGACAACCGCATCGGTCAAGCGCCTGCGCCGGGCGCAGGCGGAGGGTGGAAAAATTTTCGGCGAAGCCGAAAAAATTTTTTCGCCCGCAGTCCTGCGTATGGCCGTCGGCGTGAAGTTGTGCGCGCGTCCGACCGAAGGAAGGACGGGTGGGCAACTTCGGCGGCGCAGGCGCTTGACCGTTGCTGCGACTGCCGACCGAAGGGAGGTTGGCGCAGCAACGGTCTCGCATACCCGCCGTAGCCAGCTTTTGCTGGCTATGGACGGGTATGCAATGTTCTGTCCAGTTTTTCTTCTTCTAATTTCAGGAGCAATTGAGTAGGAACTTGATATTTCACCTTTGCCGTTATCAATTGGGAATCTCCATTTTTTATTTTTATCTCCATATCTTCGGTGGGAATACTGTTCTTCAGATTCACATTTGAAACGAGAGCTTCATTTACTGAATTCCGATTTGTTTCTTTCCCTCCGACATGATAAAAATGTTCTTTGGTCGCAATAAATGAATCCCCCCAAATAGAAAAAATATAATCGTTAGTTCGGTATTTATTACTCAACCAAGTAGATAAAATATATTTTGCGTTTGATTTATTATCCCTTCATTTAGGGCAATTTCCTCATCTTCTGACCACGAATCAAAATAATCAACGTGTCTGCCTATATACGGAGGGTCAGAATAAATCAAATCAGATTCGTTGATTTCATTCAGAGTTGTTTTAAAATCTTGGTGCTTGAATGTAAAATCCCCTAATTCGATAACCTGCGAAACGTTTTTGACTTGGTTGGATATTTTGGTGACCAATGCTTGTGCAAACCTATTTGGTTTTTTGCAAAACGGAACATTAAACCCCCCTTTCCTGTTGAACCGCATCATCCCATTAAAACATGACCGGCTTAAAAACAAAAAATCCAAAGAATTGCCTGTCTCATTGAATCTACTCCTTACCTCGTAATAATATTCCCCTTCCGATTTAAGCAGTTTTGCCCCTTCATCGGTTAAAAACTTCTTTACTATTGCACTTGTTATTTCTTTGTTTTTGATGCCATTGTAAAACTTAATCAGATGAGGGTTGCTATCGCACATTAAAGCTTTTTTCGGTCGGATATTAAACCCGACTACACCTGTTCCCATAAATGGCTCAACCCACCTTCCGTACTTTACATCTTCAATGTTAGAAGCAATCCATTTTACTAATTTGGTCTTTATCCCTTGTGATTTTATTGGTGGTACTATTGGCATTATTTCTTATTTTTTCTTTTCGGCTTAGGTGAATTGATTAATGACACATCCATTCCTTTAAATTCAAGGAACTCTGACAATTTTGTCAACTTTTTGAAACTTCCTTTCTTTTTGGAATCGGGTACTTGAAGCACATTTTGATTTATCCAGTATTCATCAAATATTTCTTCTCCGAGATTGACAAATACTCCATTACCTTTGAGAATATCCTCAATGAAATTGATACTGCCAATATTTGCAGTATTTCCACTACCGCCTTTGTCGTTGGAAATTTTCCATTTTTCTTCGGCAAAAAACACCAAATCCTTGATTACAGAAGTGACTTTACCTAATTCGGAAAGTTTGAGGATTTCCGTTTCATCTATATCGGTGGAAAGTACCCTTGTGTATAATATGCCCAAAGTTAAATGTGCTTCATATTCGGAATAGGGGAACTGGATATTTTTTGTACTTGTTCGATTTCTAAAATATTCTCCATGTGAACCAAGCGTAAATCCATTGCAAAATCCAGTATATTCTTTTAAACGATAAGTTGTTTTGATATCGACCGCAAACTTGATTTTAGAATTTTTCTTGTTTACAAATGATAGGTCGGGATACCAATTTTGTTTTTCGGCTAAAACTATTTCATACCCATGTTTTTCTGCGAACTCTTTGAACTTTGAAAATAACTGGATTTCAAGGATTTTTGAAATTATTTTGGAATCGGAAGATATAGTATAAACATTCTTTTCTACATCAATAAACCCTTTTATAGACCATTCGCCGCTATTCGTCGAGACATAATCAGTCAGTGATTTAGCAAACTCTTTGAGCTGCTTTAGGAATATTTCTTTTGTTCTACTCATTTCGGCAAGATACAAAGGTTTCTACTTGATTGATGGTTTCTTTTTGTTTTTTTTCTAATTGGACAGAACGGTCAAGGGTCTGCGCTGTGTTGGGCGGAGGGAGGGGAAATTTCGGCGAAGCCGAAAAATTTTTCCGACCGCAGTCCCAACATTGCGTTGACGCATTGATGGGTGCTCGTCTGACCGAAGGAAGGACGAGTGACCAGCAATGGAGCGCAGACCCTTGACCGATGCGGTTGTCGGACGACCGAAGGGAGGATGACAACCGCATCGGTCTTGTGCAAACGCAGTAAGCCCGCATAGGGCTTATTGCCGTTTTGCACGTTGTTCGGCGCAGATTTCATTCATTATTTCGTTTCTGATTTTTGACAAATTATTACCAAGAGCCTGATTGATATAAATTAGGGAGCGTCCATATAGAGATAAATCTCTTGATGATATTTCCCTACTTGAATTCATATAATCTTTTAATTCCTCAAAGTAGAATCCGAATTGGTCATAAATCTTATGCTGCGTGGAAGAACTTATTTTTTCTTTTAATCGCATTAGAATTAGAGAAAGATTCATCATCAATAAGGAAGATTTGAACATACTATCATGCTCCATTTTTAAAATTTCAAGAATATTTTCTTCCCAATTTTTGGGCAAATCTAAACTTAGCCCACTTGAAAGAGCGTAAAACCATGTTGTAAATTGCGAACTTTTCTCAAAGTCCCCGTCAACTAAAAAGCCGTTATTTTCTTCGCTCATTTTCATTAAAAAGAGTCGGATTCTCTTTAATATTTTAGTTGCTTCATTTATTAATGACTGACTATTTGTATTAAGATGAAGCAATACATCTGCTATGAGACAGGCATGAAAAGTAAGTCCTCCATAATGAGTAGGAACTTTATTTGGACTATCAACAGTACCTCTACTTCCTTGTCTGAAAGGGACGAATCCTCCGCTATTTTGTCGAGGATTTTTTATTTGAAAAGACTCTAATAATTGAAGGAATTTTAAAGCATTATTCCTCGTAATTCTATCAGTTTGTATATCAAAATAAAATTTTGCTCTATTATCAATTGAGATTTCAGTAACATTATCAATATAAGAAACAGCTCCTCCGCATAATTCATGGTTCAAATCAAGCCCAAGTTGTAGCCAAAAATAAAGTACACTTGTATTGGTATATATTTTCCCAAACTTATCTTCATCTCCTTTGTCTATCCAAATTTTTTTTTGACTGTCCAACCTTGATGAGATTTTTAAGCATATTTCTTGTATGATTTTTTGACTTAAATTAGTCCTGTTGAGGATTGGAAGTTCTTGGTATCTATTTGAGTAGTCCCGACTAAATGGGCTCTCGTTATCAAAATAAGTTTTGTTCCAAAATGAGATACTAATTGGTTCTTTCTTAGGATTTATCTTATCGTTAAACTTCTCTTGTGCTATATTTTTCAAAGTTTCAAGAATGTGGAGAAAAGAAATTATTTGATTAGAATAGTTTCTCATCAAGGAATCTTGGTCGATTGTTCCTTTCAATCTTTTGTTTCTATCTTCATTAAATTTAGCGGATACAAGGATGAAATCTTTTTCTAATTGAATTAGCTTATCCTTCCTTACAAAATCTACATTTGAAAGTAGGCTATTCAAATCATTAAAAGCCAATTCTAAGTCTCCTTTTGAAATGGTTCTTTTAATATCATTTATTTTTGATATCGTTTCTTGCATGTTTTGCTTTTTTCTATTTGCGCCGAACGGTCAAGGGTCTGCGCTGTGTTGGGCGGAGGGAGGGGAAATTTCGGCGAAGCCGAAAAATTTTTCCGACTGAAGTCCCAACATTGCGTTGACGCATTGATGGGTGCTCGTCTGACCGAAGGGAGGACGAGTGACCAGCAATGGAGCGCAGACCCTTGACCGATGCGGTTGTCGGACGACCGAAGGGAGGATGACAACCGCATCGGTTAGCATAGCCGCAGGCTGCCCGCTTAGGGCAGCTTGACGGCTATGCTTTGTTCGCTTCCGTATTCAATTTTTTCTATAATTTGATTCAATTTCAGAAATTAGATTCAAAATATCATTAACAATTTTGGACTCCTCCAATTGAGCTTCGGAATATGATAAGATTCCCATTCTTTTACTTTGGTTGAGATTATTAATTCGCTTTTTATGTATTATAATCTCGTTCTCATATTTAGTCTCATTAAGTTTGTCTAATACTTCAATTAAAGTTGTCGAATCGCCCGAAGAAATAACTTTCCTTAGTTCAGAAAAAAGCACTAATTTTTCTCCTTTGCTACTTAGTTTTATTATCCCTCTTTCAATTATGGATTCTATTTTTCCTTTATCGAAACCGTCTTCAACATGGTAGCTTCCATTGATTACAACATTACCTTCAAATTCATTGATACTACCATTAAACATACTTTTCAGATTTACCGATTCACTATAAACCTCTACATTTATTTCATCTTCATCTGCCATTCCTTTAAGGAATACATTTGTATAAAGGCTATCCAATAAGGCTCCATATCCAAAAATCTTACTACCGATTTGACATATTCCAAAACTGAACTCTCCTATGTTTTGATATTCGTCTTCACTAATAAATCGCCCCACCCACTTTCCAACTATTTTTGAATTTATCTTTTTATTTTTTTCGTATGCTTTTTCAATTTGATTGAGGTACTCATCAGGAGATTTCAATTTTAACCAAGCTACTAATTCGTCAGGAGATTTAATTTGGTTTAACTCACTATTTATTTGACTGAAAATTACTGCTATTTCTTCATCATAAAAAGGTAATCCAACACCTTTTAATTGATTTTCTAAATCTTCAATTTGCTTATTAACTTTAATCTTCTCTTTGATGATAAAACTTCTTATAGAATCATCTTCAATCTGATTTTCTTTATTTGAGAGATATTCAGATTTAGTCAGCAGTCTTTCTCTGTTTCCAATGGTTTTTAGCAGTATTCTTTCTTCTTCTTTCATTTTTGTTTTTTATGGAAGCGAACGGTCAAGGGTCTGCGCTGTGTTGGGCGGAGGGAGGGGAAATTTCGGCGAAGCCGAAAAATTTTTCCGACCGCAGTCCCAACATTGCGTTGACGCATTGATGGGTGCTCGTCTGACCGAAGGAAGGACGAGTGACCAGCAATGGAGCGCAGACCCTTGACCGATGCGGTTGTCGGACGACCGAAGGGAGGATGACAACCGCATCGGTCTGCATACCCGCAGGCTGCCCGCATAGGGCAGCTTGACGGGTATGCTTTGTTCCAGCCAGTTGTGTGCCTTGACGGTTTATCGGGTACAATATACAAAATAGATAAACCATGCTGTAAACGAGATGAAAGAATCTTGATTTTTTTTTAGGAATTGAGACGGGCTTTCGATAGGGAGATTATCAGCGTCACCTATCAAACCACCACAAGGTGCTTACCTTTCACGGGTTGGTATTGAGCGTTGTGGAAAAGATTTCGGTGGAGTCGGGAAACTCAATGAGCGTACCACACAGACAGAAACACGAAATCAGGTGCGATTTAAGGAGATGAGCGAGACGAGAGCGAACCATCGCAGAGGCATCGTAAAGAACCATATTACTGCTCAAAATCAGGGGTCGGCGACCTTACGAGACCAGTCGAATGTGTAAATGCTGACAGGACACAGATTCGGCGGGCAGTCGGTGTAAAGATGGCATGACCTTAAATTAGGCTCGTTTACGGAACAAGGGAAACTCCCGTGCGAAAAGAAAGGAACGGTATAAGCCCAGATTTATTTTTTTCAGGGTAAGCCAATTACTTCAGTAGCATGGGAGTGGCGGACTAACTCGTAGTAGTGATGAAACTTTTGTAATGAAGGTGGAGCGAAGGGGTTAGCACAATCAGATTTTATTTATTAACAACTTTAAAACAGCTGTTTTAAAAGGATGATTTTTAAAGACAAATCAAAGCCGTATCCCATTACCAAAGAACAGGTATGGGAAGCGTTTAAGCTTGTCAAAGCGAACGGAGGTTCGGCAGGCGTAGATGGATTGACCATTGAAGACATCGCCGAAAATCCAAGGAAACACCTGCACCCGGTGTGGAACCGCTTGGCAAGTGGCAGTTATTTTCCACCGCCCGTCATGCGGGTGAGCATTCCGAAAGGGAAAGGCAAAGAGCGGCACTTGGGCATACCAACGGTCAAAGACCGAGTTGCCCAAATGGTGATATGCAAGGAGTTGGAAGAAATATTAGAACCAATATTCTCCGAAAATTCCTCTGGCTATCGCCCCAACAAAAGTGCGCACCAAGCCATCGCCCAAGCCCGAACCAACTGTTGGAAGTATGCATGGGTAGTGGACATGGACATCAAAGGTTTCTTTGACAACATAGACCACGGCTTGATGATACGGGCATTACGGCATTACACCGACAAGCCCCACCTCATCACCTATGTAAAACGGTGGCTCAAAGCCCCTGTACAACTCAAAGACGGCAGCCTTGTCCAAAATCTGGAAAAAGGAACGCCGCAAGGCGGAGTGATAAGTCCCTTACTGGCGAATCTGTTTTTGCACGTGGTATTCGACAAATGGATGGAACAGCATTTTCCTGACTGTCCGTTTGAAAGATACGCTGACGACATCATCGTCCATGTGAAAAATGAACGTACCGCCAAGTATGTCCTAAAGTCCATACGGGAACGTATGACCCAATGTAAATTGGAACTGCACCCCGAAAAGACTAAATTGGTTTACTGTAACCGAAAGGGCAGACGCAAGCGGACAGAAGCCGAAGTTCGACAGTTTGATTTCTTGGGCTACACTTTCCGAAGCCACAAAGTGCAAACCAAAGACGGTAATGTGATGTTTGGATTCAGTCCCTGTATCAGTCGAAAATCCATGAAACGTATCTCGGATGAGTGTCGAAAGTTGGGCTTTCACCGATGGACACATCTGAACATCCACCAAATAGCCGCCGAATTATCTCCCAAGATAAGAGGCTGGTTATATTATTACGGTCGGTTTCACAAAACGGCAATGGAGGGTATTTTCAGAATTATCAACCGAAGGTTGGCAAAGTGGGCATTTAACAAGTACAAACGCTTTAAAAGACGCAAATTCGTCAGCTATGCTCAAAAATGGTTAAGGCAAATTGCAAAAGATTATCCTTACATTTTTCCGCATTGGCAACAGGGGTTTACGCCTTAGACTGATTGTGAAGAGCCGTGTGAATCGAGAGGTTCACGCACGGTTCTGTGAGAGGTTTGGGGGTGAAATTCCCCCTTACCTACTCGACTTTCTTCTTTTCTTTTATATTCCAGCTTCTTTAAATATTTCCGCAGCTTTGACCAATTTTTCTTTGGTAATTTCAAGGGGCTTAACATTCGATAAATCTCCTTCGCTTATTATTGTTTCGCTTATATCAATAAAGTATTCATTAATAAACACTCCTAACGCTCCTGTTGTGGCTTTTGCGTTAACTGAACCCGCCAACACCCCAAAAATTGGATTGATTAAATCGAAAATCAAATTCGCTCCAACACTTCCAAAAATAGTTGTTGCGAAGCCAGCTCCAAAAAGTAACCTGTCAATATCAGTCGCATCAAAACCGTAATTTGTTGCCAGTCTTGCTGCCATGTTCAATTGAGTAGGAATAATTCCCAAAAAATCAACGAAAGGGTATAGTCCCCCCAACGACCTGCTATTTTTGCCGCATTTCTAATTATTTCATCCGCATTCTTTTTTTTGTAATCTAAATTTACTTGCTGCTTGGCAATAAAAGCTTCTTTGTAGGCATCAGGTAAGATGTTGATACTTTTATTTACTAATTCTGCTCTTCCTGAATTATCAGAATCCAATTCAGATACAGCAACCGATTCTATCTCTGGCAATTCCACGTTCAACGAGATAGTTAATCATTCCATTTAGCTGGTCAGGTTTCGTAATATCCTTTTTGGTAATTACAACCATTGTTCGATTATGGGATAAAATATCCTTGATTAATTTAAAATCTGTTTCAGTAATTCTTCCTCCTGAACCTTGTATGCAGTACCAAGCCAAATGAATATGCTTTTTTATATCATCGTTCGTTTGAAGGTTTTTTATCTTATGAAAGATGTTTTCGGTAAAATCTGAAACCTGCATTCCAGGTTCAAAACCCTGCGAATCTATCAGGGTTATGTAATTATTTTTGTATTCAATAAAGTCCATTGTTCCAGGCTTGTATGGTGAGATTGTATCATCAGGAACAATGTCCTTCCCCAACACTTTTTGAATAAGCGTTGTCTTTCCAACACCTACTTGACCAAAAACGAGAATTGTTGGTCTCTTTTTTAATGCGAAAACTTTATTGAGTTGTTCGTGAAATTTTCTTTTTAAATCGGCTGCGTTCAACATGATTAATCCTTTTGAGTTTTTTGAATTTGAATAAAGAAATGATTGTTCTTCGGCAAGTAACTTTTGATTCTTCAAGAATTCATTGTGTTCTTTCATCGTTTGGTTAAATTCAGTTTCTTCTAAAAGTTCATTTAAAGTGAAACTGACCTCCTTGAAGCCGTCAAAAAAATTATCGCCAATAAGTCCTGCTTTCTGTTCATACTTGTTATCAAATAATGAGAAGTGACAGTCTAAAACGCTTTGTAGTGAAGTCATTGAAGCAAATTCAATTGCTTTTTGGATTTGCAGTTTACCTTTCATTATCTCCATACTTGATAACTTCGCTTCTCCACTTTTGGGTAACAGTTCTTTTAATAATAGGTCGTAGCGGATTTCGCACAATTCGATTGAATAGGGATTAGAGTTAATAACTTCAAGAACTCCATTCTTATTCATTGCAAATTGATTTAGGGTCATGCCTCCATAAACCGCTTTGATTCTTAATTTTGTTCCGTCGAAATCTGCATAAATAATTACCGCTTTTTCATCTTTTAATTCTCTGTTGTAAAAGTTCAGTACTTCGGCATGACTTCTAAACCCTGCTGAAAAACCAATTACTGTACATTGATTATTCAGATATTTGCTGTTTTGCTTTGAAAAACTACTTTCCAATTCAATCAGAGGGTTTATTGGAAAATGGTTTTGCTTGTTTGTTGTATGGTGCTTTAAATTCGTATCAAATATTACAATTGGAGATTTTGCATTTGGAGAGACTTCATTAAGGAATTCTCCTTGATTGAACGAAAAACCAAATCTATCTATCGAATACTTCAACCAAGTTTGATATGCCAAATCTTCTTTCCTTTGATTGCGATTTCTTTGGTTTATCTTATCCTGATGATTGCGTGTAAGACCTCCATTTATTAATGATACTACACCATTAATTGCTGATACTGCTGCATATAATGTAAACGGGTCAACCATAGGTTAATTTTTTTTTTAAATTGGGTCTGCACCTCCAAAGTCTTCATTAGAAGAACTATTGTCCGTTTCAGTTTCTTGGTTATCACTTGAAATTGGGTCTTCATTG
>CBDCUO010000035.1:0-288847 GCA_965222705.1 Saprospiraceae bacterium
TCACTTTTCCTTATTTGTACCCATGCATGAACTTCTCGATTCACACAGCCCTTTGCAATCAGAGTGAGAATAAAAAGGGAATAGACTAAAAATCTAAAGATGGGTTCTTAAAACGAATCCCGCAATAATAAACATAGAAAGATAAATAGGGAATTATCCATTCCTGAAAACTAATATTAGTTTTTAGGCGTTATGGTTACATTGTACTCCATTTTAAGGTATTTTCACATTTACAGCTTGAGACCATCTGAAATTATAAATCTTTACTGACTGATACTAAAGACAGTCAGGCCAAAAACCAGTAAAATGAAGATGAACGATCAAATCATCAAAGGGCTACTCACTAAGAAATGAAAGACGAAGCTGACAAATAATTTACGGTGTGAATATCCAGCCCATCCATACCACTTTAGATTTAAGTAAAGCGATTGCTTCCAATCTTGACTATGTTTATGAATCCGGCAAAATGTTTGACAGCCTTCCACCCTTGATCCAACATTATCGGGTTTTAAAAGAGGAATCTGTCATGGATGGTTGGAAGCGGGTAAAGTTAGAGCATCTCAAGGAGGAGTTTTTATAATTCAAGTCATGTCTAATTGCTTTTTCAACCCTGATTCGCATCAAAAATGAATTTTCAGAAAACCCCAGATTTTAAAATGGGTATCTTATTTATTTTCGAATCCCTATTATAAAACTTTAAACCTTGAAATCATGGATTTTTTAGCTGTCGAAAACTATTTGAAAAATTTTAAGAATTTACCGGAAGACATGGGTTTGGATTATGATGCTTTAAGTGCTGTTTACTTGTTAAAAGCGATTCTAGAAAACATTCAGGAGAATTTCCAAGATTACGATTTTGAAGACCGTACTTATGTTCTGGATGAAAAGGACGAAATGTTGCTTAAAAGACTGGTCGAAGAAATTCAAAAAGTCGAAAATTCAAAATGGAAGAGGAAAAGGAGTGGGCAGAAATGGAAAATACAAATCTTAAAAAGGCTAGAGAATTTGTAGCAAGTTTGGATAACAACAAACTGGTAGCAATCAAAAAGATTTGAAATGGAGTAAATTACAAGCGGTAAAAAATTTAAAGTCAAATTATGGTTTGAATCTGGCTATTGCAAAGACTATTGTAGAACAAATAGAAAGTGGAGAACGATAATGGTTTTACTTTCTAGCTTACAAAGAGGCTGTTAAGTTTTGGCAAAGTGTTTGACAACCTTCCACTCTTGACCCAGCATCGCCAAATTGTAGAGGCAGACTCGGTTTCCGATAAGTGGGAAAAAGTGACATTGGCTTATATGGAAGAAGATTAAAAATTAGAAAACATGCGGTGCCTTTTTCATTATATGTTTATCCTCTTTTTAACGATAGCCTGCCAAAGTCAGCAACAACAATCAACGTCCGTAGCTGTTGGTAAAACGGAAAAGAAGGATAACATTCCACCAAGCAGATGCGGGAGCATCCGCCCGACTCTATGAGTAATTTTGATTAAATGACCTTAAAATGATAACCAAATTGAATATGAAAGATAACCTCTTTTATTCGCTTGCACTTTGGGGAAATATTTCGCTAGCTCTTATAAGTTGGTTTGCTATTTATGCCATGAAAATTATCCCCTTTTCCTGGGTTGATCCTATGTCTTATGCCCCGGTTGTCTATCTTTTTGGAGGCTGGCTGTTTTATAGAATACCTGATTCCATTCCAAATGAAAATGGCAATGGATCCATACTGGAGCACCTATTGCTCGGGTTATTTATTTTGTGGAATAGCTACCTGTTGTTTTTGATTACCAGAGGATTTTTCCAATTTAGCGTATCGGTAGAAAATGGTTGGTTTTGGTCGCTTTGTTTTTTTGTAGGGATAGTTAATATCGGAACCGCCCTGGCTTTACTTAACGCTAAAAGAATATTATATTAAAATAATTAAAATAAAAAATAGAAGCCGATACTCCTTTTTTAAACCGTTGATAATATGATTTTTCCAAGAAAAGGAATTATTGTTAGCAACCGAGGAAAAAAATAATTACCTAAACAATTGACCGTCAAATGCTTACAAAAAATAATATCCTGACGGGATCACTTTTTCTTTTTGGGCTAGTTATTTTTTTGTTTACTGCTTGTTTGCTGTTCCAACTCTCGCAGACGTTTCTCTGCTTCTTTAATTTTCTGCTCTAGTTGAGTTAGTCTATTTTTACCTTCTTGATAGACCTTTTGAGAGGCAAGGGTCATTTTATTATACTCTTCTACCTTTTTCTTTTCTTCTTCGATTGCGGCAGCAGTGTCCTCTTTTACTTTGGTGATTTGCGCTCTGGCCTGTTGTTTCGCTTCATAAATAGCGTCGGAGGATTCCTTTTCTACTTTGGCAATTTCTTCAAAAGCAGCTTTTCGAGCCGTTTCTGTTTCCTTTTGATAGGCCATTTTTTTCTGTTCTGTTTCTTTTTTAATGGTTGCCAGTTCTCCTCTGGACTCTTGGTCCGCTTTCTCCAAGTCAGCAGTGATTTCTTTCAGTCGGGTTTCTGCTTCCGATTTAGCCAGTGCAGTAGCTTCCATTGTTTGTTTTTTAATCAATGCCAATTCAGAAGTAGCATTTTCCTGAATTTCGGCAACTTTCTCTGCCGCTGCTTTTTTAGCGTCTAAAATTTCAAGTGCTGCCTGCTCTTTCATTTTTGTAACTTCCTGCTTGGACGCTTTTATTTCATTGGCTACTTGTTCTTTAATAGTTGCTAATTCTTCTGCCGCCCTTTCTTTGGCAGCGGCAACATTATTGGCAATTTGCTGCTTTTCTTTGGCAGCATTTTCTTTGGCAAGCTTTATTGCTTCCGCTTCTGCTTTCTGGACATTAGCAATTTCTTCTGCTGTCTTCCGTTTTGCTGCTGCAATAGCTTGCGCAGCTGCCTGCTTTGCTTTTACTTTTTCTTCTTTTGCCGCCGCAATAGCGGAAGCTGTCGCTTGTTGAATTTGGGATAATTCAGAAGCTGCTCGTTCTTTTGCTTCAATTACTTCTTTAGCAGAAACCGTTTTTATTTCTTGTTCCTTTTCTTTTGCTTCAACAATTTTTTGAGCTGCTTCTGCTTGAATAGTTGCAATTTTCTCTTGAGCTGCTTTTTGGGCAACTGCTACTTCAGATGCATATTCGGATTTTGCCGCTTCTGCATTTTTATTTGATTCCTGAATTTTAGCAGCCATTTCCAACTGTAATTTCTCGATTTCCTCCGTAGCTTTCTTTTTAGCTTGCACTACTTCAGCCGCAGCCGATTGCTTGGCAGAAGACTCTTCTGACCTGGTTTGGGCAATGATTTCCTGCAAATCCTTCTCCGCTTTAGCCAGTTCTTCTTTGGCTTTTTCCTCGGGCAGCAAGTATCTCTTGAGCAATGCGCTCTTTCTCTTTTTCCGCGTTCTCTCTGGTTTGGGCAATCGTTTCCGCTTCCTTTTTACTGATTTCTTCAATCGTTTCTCCTGCTTTTTGTTTGGCTATAGCCACTTCTTGAGCTAAATTCTTTTTTTCTGTTTCTGCTTTCTCCCTAGCTACTGCCACCCTCTGTAGCAGACGATTGCTGAATGGTTGTTATTTCCTCATTGGCTTTATTTCTTTCCAGAACCACTTGTTGTTGAATTTTGTTAATTTCTTCAACTGCTTTTCTTTTGGCTTCTGCAATATCAATAGCCCCTTTTTCTCTGGCTTGAGCGACAGAGGCTTTAATTTCTGCAACTTCGGAAGCACTCGATTCTTTAATCAAAGCAATTTGTTCAGCAGCTTTTCTTTTGGATTCCGCTACTTCAAAGGCGTATTTCTCTTTTTCTAGCACTCCATTTTCTCTTATCTGTGCTATTCTTTCTGCCGTTTCTTCTTGTGTTTTTAAAATTTGTTCGGTAGCTGTCTTTTTGGTCGTGACAACCTCTTCGACTGTTTTATGCTGCTGTTCTTTTGCCTTTTTGCGAGCCTCCGCAACTGCTTGGGCAGATTCTTCTCGAATCTTTTTTAATTCATTTTGGGAATTCTCCCGAGCAGAAGCCACTTCATCTGCATACTCTGTCTTCGCTTGGTCTAACTTTTCATTGACAACTTTAATTTCCTGGGCAGCCTTTTCTCTGGCATCTACTACCTCCTGTGCTGATTGCAATTTCACTTTTTGAATTTCTTCAGCAGCTCGTCGCTTTGCCTCCACTACATCCAAATTTAATTTTTCTATTTCTGTAGAGGCTCTTTTTCTAGCCTCTCCTACTGAAGCGGCAATTTCTTGTAATGACTTTTGAATTTGCTCTTCTTTTTTTTGCCTAGAATCTAAAACTTCTTTAGCATAAGCAGCTTTTTTTTCTGTTGCTTGCTGTCGAGCAAGAGCCACTTCTGCTTGAAGGGTGCTTTTTATTTCTTTCCGTTTTTTTTCTTTCTGCTTCTATTTCTGCTCTCAATTTTCGTTTGGTTTCTACCAATTCTCGTTGTAGCTGTGCCAGTTCCTCATCATTCAATTGACTGATATCTGTCGTTCTAATAGAGGTTGGTGTAGTGGCACTTATTGGATCTCCACTTTGAGTAATCGTTCTGGTAGTCGGGCGGTTACTAGTTGTTAAATTTACCTCTCTGATTCCCCCTTCGTCTAAGTATTGCAAAAAACAGTTCGCCTGTTTCATCAAATCAGCTTGACGGTTAGGGTTGACCGTCATTTTTCGCATTTGATTACTTGTATTATTTTTGATATAAAAAGTATGAATAGAGGCATTGGCAAACCATTTGATTGCTGCCAGGTCCAATTGTAAAATATTTTGATGAACGGGCGTATTTCCTTGTTTTTCAATCACGTTCATATTAATAAAGCGATAGCTCTTTCGGTTTCGATTGGCATCCATAAAAATTATTTCATCATCGCGATTAAACTGAACACCTCCTTTTGAAAACATCTTGGCAGTAATGCCCAATTCATCGTTTATAAACTCTATAGAATAGCTGTAAGTCCCTCTGATAATTAAAGTAAATTGTTGGGTAGTCAAGAGTTGGATACCTTTCAACATTCGATTATCGGCGATTATTTGGTCACAGTTTTGGGCAAAAAAATTAGTAACCAACACAAAAGGAAGTATAATGGAAAGAGAATATTTTAAAATGAGCTGTTTCATACGATAAGATTTAAATCTTGCTTAGTCCAATTTAGCAAAATATTATGGATTTTAAAAATAACCGCCTTTGATGGTGCTACTCTTTCTAAGATACACATTCAAAGGACCCAAAAATAATTGCGCCTGGTCATAGCATTTTCTAAAAACGCTCAAAAGGGAGGAAATGGCAGCTTGTAGGCAAAATTTAACCTTATTTGGCTGTTTACTGACATTCTCTACATCTGAAAAGGACATTAAAGTTAAGCATTTAAAAGGAATAAAAAAATCCCGAATATTAATTTTGCACAAAAAATATTCGGGATCTGGTAAAAAACTCGTGCAGTCCACGGGGGGTTCAGCTAAAATAGGGATATAAACTAAACCTCAAGACTGCACGATCTAACTCCCTTCTAAAACCCTGTCAAAGACAGGCATTAGACTTTTAAGATTAGTTTCTCAGCGTATGTGAAAATAGAGTTTATTTAATTAACCAACATACAGTTAATTATTATATGACAAGATTTAAATTTTAACAATTGGAAAAATCAGGAAGTCAAGTCGAAATGTAACGAACGAATGTCCTTGTAGCCTATAGGTGTAATTTTCTGATTTGAGTCTGCTTTTGTTTTTTTGATAGATTCAAATATCAAATCTCATTTTTTGCCATTTGAGAAAGGTGCTCAAAATTTTTTTACTTTAGCAGATCCATTACTTTATTTTCAAATATTATACCAAGTTTTAAATCAATATAAATATTTTTCATGCTTAAGAATCTTTTTACCAGCAGGTTTTATTTCTTATTTCCATTGATCGTTGCTATTTCGACCTTGTTGGTAAATTGCAGAACTACCCCCAAGGAAAGCCAAGAAGAAATAGTAAAAAGTGCGATCAGTAAAAAAGCAATGGTTGTTTCTGCACATCCATTGGCAACAAAAGTGGGAGTCAATATACTCAAAAAAGGAGGAAATGCCGTTGATGCAGCCATTGCTGTGCAATATGCGCTGGCGGTAGTTTATCCACGAGCGGGAAATATAGGAGGAGGAGGCTTTATGGTCATCCGCACAAAAACCGGCGAATACGCCAGCCTGGATTACAGAGAAAAAGCACCAAAAGCTAGTTCCAGAGATATGTATTTGGACGAAACGGGCAAGGTCATTTCGGGCTTGAGTAGAAATGGGCATCTAGCTATAGGGGTGCCGGGTACAGTAGATGGCTTGTTTAAGGCACATAAAAAATATGGGAAATTAACAGATTTTGAGCAACTAATACAACCCGCTATTGATTTAGCAGCAAATGGATTTATTTTAACCCCTATGGAAATTGCCCGCTTAAATCGCTATAAAAAGGATTTTGAAAGATATAACACTTCTAAAAATGTTTTTACGCCTGAAAATACCTGGAAAAAAGGTGACCGACTGGTTCAAAAAGATTTGGCAAACACTTTGTCTTTAATTAGGAATAAGGGTCGAGCTGGTTTTTATGAGGGAATAACTGCCAGCAAAATAATCGCCGAAATGAAAGCTGGAAAAGGCATTATCACTCATGAGGACCTGCAATCCTACCAGGCTAAATGGCGTGTTCCGATGATAGGCAATTATAAAAATTATAAAATTATTTCTATGGGGCCACCCTCAAGTGGAGGCATTGCCTTACTGCAATTGCTAAAGATGATGGAGCCTTATCCACTTGCCCAATACGGTTTTCAATCCGAAGAAGCCATCCACCTGATGGTAGAAGCGGAACGAAGAGTTTATGCTGATCGGGCCAAGCATTTGGGAGATGGCGATTTTTATAATGTACCCCAAGACGCTCTTTTAGATGCTGAATATATCGCCGAGCAAATGGCAGATTTTACAGCAATGACCGCTACCAAAAGCAAAGCGATTGCCGCCGGAGATTTTGCCCTTCCTTTGGAAAATTTTGAAACGACCCATACCTCCATAATAGATGAAGCAGGAAATGCCGTTTCGGTTATGACCACTCTAAATTCCAGCTATGGCTCAAAAGTCCTTGTTTCCGATGCGGGCTTTTTCCTGAATAATGAGATGGATGACTTTAGTGCCAAACCGGGCGTTCCCAATCAATTTGGGCTGGTAGGAAATGAAGCCAATGCCATAGAACCGGAAAAAAGGATGCTCAGTTCCATGACTCCAACTATTATAGAAAAGGACGAGCAGTTATTCATGGTGATTGGTTCTCCGGGGGGATCGAAAATCATTACCACTATTTTTCAGGTATTTTTAAATGTAGCCGAATTCGGAATGCCCCTCGACCAAGCCCTCTTTGCCAAAAGATTTCATCATCAGTGGCTCCCAGACGTAATTATGTATGAAAAAGGTGGATTAAATCCCGAAACTATACAATCTTTGCAAGCAATGGGACATTCCTTTAAAGAAGTAGATTATATCTCTCGTGTAAAAGCAATTCATGTCCTGCCTGAAAAGACCCTGAATGGGGTTGGGGATAACCGAAGCGAGGATCACGCGGAGGGATATTAGAGGAATATTGTAGCCTTTTTAATACTATTAAACTACACTAGGTCAAGCTATGAAGCGACTAGCTTTATTAATCAATTTTTTATTAGCATTTAAATGGGCGGGCGAGACGGAGCCCTGCCTGCTCTTATTTTCTAATCGAGCTAATGATAATGCTCGATTCCACCAAACTGCTGCCCAGAATGGCGACGGGGTTTACTCCTTGTTAAGGCGATACAAAATATTAGATTCTCCTTGTAACCTCGAACGCTTTTATGAAATCAACAATTTAGAAAAAAATGCGCCTTTGTCTAAAGGGGTAACTTATCGGCTACCTATATTAATCTATGAATACAATAGTCGAAGTATTCGCTCCACTATTGGCATTGACGATTGGGATTTAGCCATCCGAATACAGGAATTCAATCGAATAATGCTAGAAGAGGGACTAAGAAAACAAGATTATATTGATAATAAGGTTTTGTGGGTTCCCTATCACGAAATGTATTGCTCGCAGGAAACAAAATCCGATAAAAGCGAAAAAGCAGCTTCCATAGCCACCCGCCACTTCCCAATTTTTGGAAAAAAACATCAAAAAGTTCCCTTAAAAAATAAATCATTGGAAGGAAAAATTATTTATGTCGTGAGTGGTCATGGTGGTCCCGATCCTGGTGCCATTGGAAGAATTGGAAACCAAACGCTATGCGAAGACGAGTATGCTTATGATGTAGCGCTTCGACTAGCTCGCGAAATTGTCCAGCGAGGTGGGGTAGCTTACTTGATTACTCGCGATATCACTGACGGCATCCGAGACAAAAAATTTTTGGGTAATGACCAAGATGAAACCGTCTGGGGAAATTATAAAATTCCCTTTAGTCAAAAAGGTCGGCTCTTTCAACGTTCTGACGTAGTCAATCAATTGATAGACAAAAACAAACGGCTGGGTTTCAAGGATCAACGACTCATCGCTATTCATGTGGACTCCCGAAGTAAAGGCACTCAAACGGATGTGTATTTTTACCATTTTCCAGATAGCAATAATGGCAAACGGATTGCAATTAACTTGAAAAAGACTTTTGCCAAAAAATACCAAAAATATCAAAAGAACAGAGGGTATCGAGGCACAGTGAGCGGCCGGGATTTGCACATGCTGCGCGAACCCCAATGCACTTCGGTCTATGTAGAGTTGGGCAATATTTCCAATCCATTTGACCAACAACGATTTTTATTGGCAAGCAATCGGCAGTTGTTGGCAGAGTGGTTGATGGAAGGTTTGATCAAATGACCTCACATACTCCTCCTGTACTGCCCTCCTACCTTAAAGAGTGCATTGGTAATTTGTCCAAGCGAACAAAACTTGACCGTTTCTATTAATTGCTCAAAAACATTTTGATTGTTAATAGCAGCTTTTTGTAGTTTTGATAAGGCCGTAATGGCTGTTTCTGCATGGACTTGGTGCAAATGTTTTAGATTGCTGATTTGGATTTCTTTCTCCGCTGTTGTGGCGCGAATAATTTCTCCTGGAATCACTGTTGGAGAGCCTTTAGAAGAGAGAAAAGTATTGACACCTATGATTGGGTATTTGCCACTATGCTTTAGTGTTTCATAATGCATACTTTCCTCTTGGATTTTGCTCCTTTGATACATGGTTTCCATGGCTCCTAAAACGCCTCCTCGTTCTGTGATTCTGTCAAATTCTGCTAAGACTGCTTCTTCTACCAAATCGGTTAGTTCTTCAATGATAAAGGCTCCTTGCAGAGGGTTTTCATTTTTAGCTAGACCTAGTTCGTGATTAATGATCATTTGAATAGCTACTGCGCGTCTTACGCTTTCTTCTGTAGGCGTAGTGATCGCCTCGTCGTAGGCGTTGGTATGGAGCGAATTACAATTGTCATAAATGGCATATAAAGCCTGCAAAGTAGTCCGTATATCATTAAAGTCAATTTCCTGTGCGTGCAAGGAGCGACCTGAAGTCTGGATATGATATTTTAGTTTTTGAGAACGTTCATTAGCACCGTATTTATACTTCATCGCTTTTGCCCATATCCTTCTGGCAACCCGTCCAATAACAGCGTATTCCGGATCAATGCCATTAGAAAAGAAAAAAGATAAATTTGGTGCAAAATCGTCAATATTCATGCCCCTGGCGAGGTAATATTCCACAAAAGTAAAACCATTAGAAAGCGTAAAAGCCAATTGGGAAATGGGATTGGCTCCTGCTTCTGCAATATGATAGCCAGAAACGGATACTGAATAAAAGTTCCTCACCCCATAATCAATAAAATACTGTTGCATATCTCCCATTAGTTTTAAAGAAAACTCTGTGGAAAAAATGCAGGTATTCTGGGCTTGGTCTTCTTTTAAAATATCTGCTTGAACGGTCCCCCTAACAGCTTTTAGTGCTTTGTTTTTCAGTTGGTTATAAACAGTAGGGTCCAAAATCTGATCTCCTGTTAAGCCCAACAACATTAAGCCCAGTCCATCATTGCCTTTGGGAATGGTCCCCTCGTAAACGGGGCGCGGGAAGTCCCTATCATCGTACAATTCTTTTAACTTCGCTTCTACCAGATGCTCTAGTCCATTTTTCTTAATATAAATTTCGCACTGCTGATCAATTGCTGCATTCATAAAAAAGGCACAGATCGTCGCAGCAGGCCCATTAATGGTCATGGAAACCGAAGTCCTGGGGTCGCATAAATCAAAACCAGAGTAGAGTTTTTTAGCATCATTTAGCGAACTGATATTTACTCCAGAATTACCTACTTTTCCATAAATATCGGGGCGGTGGTCGGGGTCTTCACCATAAAGTGTAACAGAATCAAAAGCCGTAGATAAACGCTTGGCCGGCATTCCCATAGAAAGGTAATGAAAGCGTTTGTTAGTCCGCTCAGGGCCACCCTCGCCAGCAAACATTCGGGTTGGGTCTTCTCCTTTGCGTTTAAAAGGAAAAACGCCTGCGGTAAATGGAAATTCGCCGGGTACATTTTCTTGTTTATTCCATTTGAGGATTTCGCCCCAATCTTTGTACTTTGGCAAAGCAATTTTGGGAATTCTATTGTGAGCGAGCGTCGTCGTAAAATTTTCGACTTTGATTTCCTTATTTCTAACTTTATAAACAAACTCACCCGCTGTATAGGCAGCTTTTTTATTTTCCCAATTATCAAGGATTGCTTGATTTTCTTGATACAGGTTTTGCCTTAGTTCTGCTTTACTTTTTTTGAGTAATTCTAGGACATCGGTCGTTTCCTCAACAGCCCTTTCTTCTTCCAAATGCCTAATGGTATTGTCAATGCTATACAATTTCCTCGCTATTTCACTTTGTGTTTCTACCTCTTGGTCATATTGGCGAATCGTTTCTGTGATCTCTGAAAGATAGCGAACCCTCGAAGGTGGAATGATGTATTGCTTTTGATTGCTGCTTTCTCTCAATTCCTTTGTGGCACTTTTTAGAAAAAGGCCGTCCATCAATTTACTAAATAAAGCATTAACTCCCGGATCATTAAATTGCGAAGCAATAGAGCCAAAAACGGGTATTTGATCCATTGGAATTTCCCATAGCTCATGGTTGCGTTGGTATTGTTTTTTGACGTCCCGCAGCGCATCTTGCGCCCCTCTTTTATCAAATTTATTAATCGCAATTATATCTGCAAAGTCCAACATATCAATCTTTTCCAACTGCGAAGCAGCACCAAACTCCGGAGTCATTACATAGAGCGATAAGTCGGCATGATCTATAATCTCCGAACCAGACTGCCCAATACCAGAAGTTTCTAAAATAATTAAATCAAAACCGGCATATTTTAAAATGGAAATAGCACTATCTATGTGTTTACTCAAAGCTGCACTATGCTGACGGGTTGCCAAAGAGCGCATAAACACTCGGTCAGAAGCAATAGCATTCATTCGAATGCGGTCCCCCAGTAAAGCACCGCCCGTTTTGCGTTTGGAAGGGTCAACTGATAAAATACCCAATGTTTTTAGGGGAAATTTTTGTAAAAAACGCAAAACCAGTTCATCTATCAAACTTGATTTTCCAGCCCCACCTGTACCGGTAATGCCCAATACCTGAGTTTTGCTGTTTTTAATTTTATTTTTTAAATCTGCTAACCAATTTGCATTTTGCGCTGGATAATTTTCGACAGCAGAAATTAGACGAGCGATACTAAGGGGATTTTTTTCAGTTGTTTTTTTTAATTGCCCATTTAGGTTTTCTCCAATTGGGAAGTCACAACTTTTTAGCAAATCATTAATCATGCCCTGTAAGCCCATTGCCCGACCGTCATCCGGCGAATAGATTCGTGCAATGCCGTATTCGTGCAAAGCTTCTATTTCTGCCGGCAAAATCGTTCCGCCTCCCCCACCAAACAGTTTGATATGTCCGGCACCTTTCTCTTTCAATAAATCATAAGCGTATTTAAAAAACTCATTATGTCCTCCTTGATAAGAAGTGATCGCAATACCCTGCACGTCTTCTTGAATCGCTGCATTCACAATTTCGTGTACAGATCGATTGTGCCCCAAATGGATGACTTCTGCCCCTGAACGCTGAATAATCCGACGCATAATATTAATAGCTACATCGTGTCCGTCAAAAAGAGAACCTGCTGTAAGAATACGGATTTTGTGCTTTGAACGATATGGCTGTACTTTTTCCATTTTTCCTGATTTATATAGTCTAATGGTGCTAATGAGTCTCTACAAAGATACCGAAATCGAGCCAATTATTTTTTATATTTCAGGAACTGAAGATTATAATTTTAGAAAATTTTTCAAAATTGCAGCCCCTACTTTGCCCGATTTTTCAGGATGAAATTGCGTTGCATAAAAATTGTCTTTTTGCAAAGCTGCACTAAAAGACAGGCAATAGTTGGTCATTGCTGCCGTATGTTCGCCCAAACCTACAAAATAGCTATGTACAAAATAAACCCGCTGATCTTCCAAGCTCCAGTCAAAAATCCCCTTGCTTAAATTGCTGATTGTATTCCAGCCCATGTGGGGTATTTTTTCGCCATTTTTAGGTTGAAAGCGTTTTACTTTTTCTTTAAAAATCCCCATACAAGTCGTTTCATTTTCTTCTGAATACGCACACATCAATTGCATACCCAAACAAATGCCCAAAACGGGTTGACGCAACTGAGGAATCAATTGGTCCAGTTTCTTTTGTTTTAAAAAAGCCATCGTAGTACTGGCCTCTCCCACTCCAGGAAAAATGACTTTATCAGCATTTTGGATTGCTTCAAAATCATCGGTCAACATTGGTTCTATACCCAATCGGTTAAGCGCAAAAATGACCGATCGGGTGTTGCCAGCGTTGTAGTCTATGATGACTGTTTTCAATGGAAAATAATTTCAATAAGTATTTTGAAAAAAATGTGCTTAAATTTAGCTTTTATTAAAGACATTCTAGCTAACCCTTACTCAAAAGCTAAAGAGATAAACTCTGCCACACAGGCCGGTTTTTCTATACCTTCTATTTCCAACACGCAGCCCCAAGTTGTCTTGATTCCATTGTCGCCATAATCTTCCACGTCTGCGACTTTTGCTTTCAATCTCAGTCGGCTACCAGCAGGCACTGGGTGGGGAAAGCGGAGTTTATTCAGTCCATAATTCACGCCCATTTTAACGCTTTTAATTGTGGCTACTTCCGCTATTAGTTTAGGGACTAATGAAATAGACATAAAACCGTGGGCAATTGGTCCGCCAAATGGAGAGTATTTTTTCGCACGCTCCACATCCACATGTATCCATTGAAAATCAAGGGTGGCTTTTGCAAAATCATCAATCATTTCTTGGGTGACCGCAATCCATTCAGAGTCAGGAAGGTCCTTCCCCTTATGCTTTTTAAATGCTTCTATATTCTTAAATTCCATAATGTTTTAGTTTTTAACGTTTTGAAGGTTTTATCTGGAAGTCCCTCCGTCAATTGGCAAACAGATACCGGATACAAACCGCGCTTCATCAGAAGCCAGGTATAGGTAACCATAGGCAATGTCAATGGGGTCAGCTAGAAATCGAACAGGGATTTGAGCTGCAAACTTTTTTTGAATTTCCTCTGGTATCATATCCGTCATGGGAGTCAGCGTATAGCCCGGAGCAATACAATTAGCCGTAATGCCGTATTTCCCCAATTCCAAAGCCCATGTCTTGGTCATTCCAATAATTCCTGCCTTAGTAGCCACATAATTGGTTTGCCCAAAGTTTCCCCTAAGTCCCACATTAGAAGCCGCAGAAACAATCCGGCCATACCCTTTTTCCTTCATATATGGGATAGCTGCACGCGTACAATAAAATACCCCCGTCAAATTAACTGCTATGACCTGATTCCATTCCTCATCGGTCATTTTTGCCAAAGTTTTATCTCTGGTAATACCTGCATTATTGATAAGAATATCAATTTTCCCATGCTCTTCAAATACTTCCTTCATTCCGGCTTCAACTTGTTCTTTATTTGTCACAGAAATTTTGGAAAAGGAGGCATTACCGCCATTTGCCTGAATGGTTTCTGAAGTAACTGCTCCTTCATTCAATAAATCCCAAATGACTACACTCGCTCCTTCTGCGGCAAATAATTCGGCAATTGCTTGCCCTATTCCTCTGGCACCACCTGTAATGATAGCTACTCTATTTTTTAATCTCATTTAAGCATTTTTAAAATAAAAAAAATTCGTTGCGGCGAAAATAATTATTAAATATGGCAATAGAATGAAATTGGGGTAAACTTTTCATTTCTTTTTAAGGGTGGTTATCAGCCCACCAGCCAACGATTTTCTACCATATCTTGCAATTTGTGAGAAGGGTAAACATGGATGCCGCTTCGAACGCCTTGCGCCGTATTAACCATCGCTCTAGCGACCGTTTCTGCTTCAATGGGGCTATATTTTTTTAGCCAACCGCCTGTGAATCTATTAATGAAAGTACTCATTTTAGAGGCAATTTCCTCTCCCCAGCGGTTCTCCTTGCGTTCGCCCAATAAAAGAGAAGGTTGAAAAATATGAACTCCCCAAAAAGGTAGTTTCTTAACAGCCTCCTCTAATCTTCCTTTGATTTTAGGATATAAAAAGAAAGAAGTAGGATCCGCTCCAAGCGACGAAACGAGCATCAACTGATTAGCGCCATTGATAGCGGCTAGTTTTGCAGCGCAAAAGGCATAATCAAAATCCACTTTAATAAAACCTTCTTTTCCCGCTACGGCACGAGTCGTTCCTAGGCAAATAAATACGTCATTTCCCTTAATGAGGGTCGCCGAAGCTTCCATATTATCAAAATCAATGAAGTACTCTTTCAATTTCGAGTTGGAAATATCCAATTTTCGTCGACCAAAACTCAAAACTTTTTTATAAGCTGCGTGCTCTAATAAATAATTGAGACAATGACTACCAACCAAGCCGCTTGCGCCAAAAATAATGGCTACCTTTTTATCTTTTTTGATTTCTATGGACACTATCGTTGATTAATTTTTAAGGATGCGCTGCCACCCAGACTTCACCATCTTTAAAATACTCCTTTTTCCAAATTGGAACGGTTTGTTTTAAGGTGTCAATGGCAAACTGACAGGCTTCAAAGGCTGCTTTTCGATGAGGCGTAGCGACCGCTATCACTACTGCGATTGCTCCAATGTGTAAGGTGCCTATTCGATGATAGATCGCCATTTTTTCAATGGGCCATTTTTTGCTGGCTTGCTCTGCAATTTTTCGCATTTCAGCAATCGCCATGGGAAGGTATGCTTCAAAATCAAGTCGAAGCACTCGCTTTCCCTTTGTCTGATCCCGTACTGTCCCAATAAAAACATTTATACCTCCAGAAGAAGCATTACTCACAAAATCAATGCAATCCTGCGGGGACAAAGGTTGATCTAGTATCTGTATATCTATTTTTTTCAAATACATTTCCTTTGCAAGAAAGCAAGATAAGAAGAATTTTAGGAACAAATCTAATTGAAAAGTCCTTATTTTTATCAATTTCAAAATGTATTAAACTATACGGTTGGAATTGAACTAAATAAACATTAATTAGTTCTTGATTTAGAATGCTTTCGATAAATCATACATATCGCCAGGTTTTAGCGATTAGCTTGCTTTCATTCTACTTGATGGGCATTTTCAACCATCCGATGCTGGAATGTCTCCATTTTTTAGCTCATTTAGAGGATATTTCAAATGGAAAACCCATGCATGGCTTTAGTCACCACCCTGATAATCATAACCATCTGATGCTGAAGGTGACCGATTTAATTCTTGATAAAAAGGCTGATACGCCGACTCCTCTTCAAGAAGATTTGGCAATCAAAATCAAAAAATTGGTTCAATGGAGTCAGCTCGAAACCCGCCTAAGTATCCACTGGTTTACATTAAAAACATTACCTTTTTTCTATTCGTTATATACTAATCAAAACACACCTTCCATAGTTTTGCCACCGCCACAAAGCTAATTTTCTAGCTCTTTAACAATTTTGATGCTGGTATTTGACCAATAAGAATTGAGGGCGCATTGACCTTCTAGGAAAAGTCTTCAATTTAAATTCAGTCAAACATTTATCCACCTTAAAGCTAGGAAAATGAAGCTAAGTAATATTTTTATTTTTTCAATACTTTTTTTACTTCCTACTATTTGCCTGAGCTTGACCATAGAAGGGCAAATCCTTGACTCCATGGGCAGTCCCATTCAAGATGCCTACATTCTCAAAAAAGATGGTTCTTTCCATGCTTTGACCAATGAACTAGGGCATTTTATTTGCAAAAATGTAAAGGTAGGAGATACATTAATAATTAGTTATTTGGGGTTTGAAACCGTCCAACTAGTAGTCCGAGAACAAAATGCAAAGGAAACAATGCGCATCGTTTTAAAAGAGAAACGCTTCGATCTCAGTCAAGTATTTGTGTCCAATAGTGTCAAAGCACTGAACCAAATAGCAGATATTGATCTGAAAACCAACCCAGTAGCATCTTCTCAGGAAATTTTAAGAAAAGTACCCGGCTTATTTATTGGACAACACGCAGGAGGAGGTAAAGCTGAGCAACTATTTCTTCGAGGTTTTGATATAGATCATGGAACGGATGTTAACATCTCGGTAGATGGCATGCCCGTTAATATGGTCTCTCACGCTCATGGTCAAGGCTATTCAGATTTACATTTTTTAATCCCCGAAACCATTCAGCGACTGAGTTTCGGCAAAGGACCTTACTACGCCAATAAAGGCAATTTTACTACTGCAGGATATGTAGATTTTCAAACAAAGGAACGGTTAGAAAACAGCTTGCTCGGGTTAGAAACTGGTCAATTTAACACGCTGCGAACGGTCGCTCTGATTGATCTTTTAGGCAAAATCAAAAACCAGCATGCCTACTTTGCTGGAGAATACATAATAAGTGACGGTCCCTTCGAATCGCCTCAAAACTTCAACCGCCTCAATCTAATGGGTAAATATACTTTGCAACTGCCCGATGACGATAAAATAGCTTTCTTAGCCTCCCATTTTAACAGTAGATGGGGCGCCTCTGGGCAGATTCCGCAACGAGCCGTATCAGCAGGGATGATTACCCGTTTTGGTGCGATTGATGATACAGAAGGTGGAAAAACGAATAGAACGAACATGGCCTTAATCTATCTAAAAAATGTTAGTAATCAATCTTTTATAAAAAGCAAAGTCTATTTTTCAAATTATAACTTCGAATTATTCTCCAATTTTACTTTCTTTTTGGAAGATCCGGAAAATGGCGATCAAATTCGTCAAACAGAAAGCAGAAACATTATTGGTTTGGAAAGTGTTTTTCACCGAACAGCTAATTCCTCTTTTACAGATATTCATTTTCAAGGTGGTATTGGCCTGCGACATGATCGAGTCAATGATCTTGAATTAGCTCATACCTTAAATAAAGAAACAAATCTGTTCTCTTTAGCCAAGGGAGCAGTGCGCGAATCTAATATATATAGTTTTTTAAATACAGAATTTGATTTTGGAAAGGTTTTAATTAATCCCGGATTGCGGCTGGATTTTTTTAATTTTGGGTATCAAGATAAGCTTTTACCCATCCATCAAAGCCTTTCGCAAAGCAAAATATTTGTCAGCCCCAAGTTAAATGTTATTTACAACCCTACTCCACAGTTACAGTTGTTTCTCAAGTCTGGTATAGGTTTTCATTCCAATGATACTCGCGTAGTTACTGCCCAAAATGGAAAAGAAGTCTTACCCGGTGCTTTCGGTACAGACATAGGGGCCGTCTGGAAACCGAGGTCTCGACTATGGTTTAATACAGCGCTTTGGTATTTGTATATGAAACAAGAGTTTGTATATGTAGGCGACGCCGGAATTGTAGAGCCGAGCGGCAGAACGCGCAGAACGGGTATAGATCTGAGCATGCGCTGGCAACTGAGTAAGTCACTATTTTTTGATACGGATTTTAATTATACGTTTGCTCGTTTGATTGATGAACCAGAAGGGGCCGATTTAATTCCCCTTGCTCCTGAATTTACTACGACTGGCGGTTTCGATTTTCAGTTTCCTTCCGGTTTTAGCGGCGGTATTCACTACCGATATATTAAAGATCGACCGGCAAACGAAGATAATAGCATTACAGCCAAAGGTTATTTTATTACAGACGTGAACGTCAATTATGCTTATAAAAAAATTCAGTGGGAACTAATCATCCAAAACCTTTTTAACGCAGAATGGAATGAAGCCCAATTCGCTACTATATCTCGATTGCAAGGAGAGGTGAGTCCAGTCGAAGAATTGCATTTTACCCCTGGCACCCCATTTTTTATAAAAGGAAAAGTGATATATAGTTTTTGAGTTTTAGTAAATCAAGGGCTTTCAAGGATTTACTTTTACAAATTTTTTAGAACTAATCCTCCAGTCTGCTCCTCTTAATTCTATAAAATAACTGCCTTGTCCCAAGGGACTAGTAGCGATTCTTTCTTGATTAAGCCCCTTGCTTAGTTCTATGTTTTTAATAAAAACTATCTTGCCACTAATGTCCATGATGGACAATAATATCCATTCCTGCTTTCTGTTCCAGTTTATGCTCAAATTAAGTTCTTCTACAATTGGATTGGGAAAAATAGTCAATTGGACATTGGATTGGTTTAATTCTTTTAGTGCTGTTAAATTACTACAAGGCACCACACTTTCTTCCATATTCCCTATATAGGCATCCCCTTTAGCACCATAAATCGTGATTTGGTTGCCCACATTTACCTGTCGAGAATTGGGCGGTGCGAAGGGGTCATTTAAATTGTCGATTAAGGAAATTTCTCCACTACATTCTATCGCATTTTGAAAAGCAAACAAAGGCAATTCTACTCCTGCCTGATAATGCAGTTTGTCCGTCCCTTGAGAAATTAAGCCAAAAGAAATATAATCAAAACCTGGCGACTCTTCGGGAGCAGCAGATTTGGAGTTGGGTTCCCAAATAACTTCTTCCTGTAAATTGACAAGATGGATGATATCCAATCCATCCGTAGGGACCTTTAATGTAACCTGTGCCGTACTGGTCAAATTAAAAGGAGGAGCATAGCTGGCTTCTGAAATTAGTGATACTTGATAGGTCTTCCTGTCATCTAACTGGATTAGCTTGAATTTGATCTGTGCCTTGGCAAAAGTCACTCCTATTAATAGGAAAAGATAAACAGGAATTATTTTTTTAGAAAAGGTCATTAGAAATTGTTTAGGCTATAAAATGGTGAAACGGATTGGCAATCCGTCCTACTTATCTCGGAATTTGCTCTTCAATAATGTAATTAACTACCTTCGTGATATTTCCTTCATGGAACAAAACATTGAAGAAAATCAAGGCATCAATATCATTATTACTACCCTGATAAACTACCTGTCCATTCATATTAGTATCGCCCTGGAAATACCCAAATCGTATATGGTTATAACTATTGGAGGTATTAGCAGGATCCGTAAATACATCAAAGAATACAGCATCTCGATCATTATTTGGACCGGAAAAAATAGTCGTTCTATTACTATTAGCATCTCCCCCCCAAAGCACTAGTCTAAGCCCTATGGTGTCCATTGCGTGTTTGCCATAAGCCTCGGTTCCGGGTGCACCCTGCTGAGTAAAATCCAGTTTGGTGAAAGCATTATTGCTAAAAGCAACTGCATCTTTGGTCATGATGCCCAGATGATTTCTATGTCGGATGGACAGAAAATAATCCCCGTCGGGTAAATTGGCAAATTTGACAGCAGAAATGCCATCCACATCTACAATGTTTCCGTCCCGTCGAATCAAGGCCGCCCTGGAAGCTATGGGCATCGTATCTACTTCTGTTAATAGTTCCATATAGACCCAATCCACAATAGAACTGTCTCCGCGATCTGCAAAAACGGCAATAGAGTCTACGACCGTTTCGCCACCGCCTTGATTTTTATGAATGAATTGATAAGCACCCAGCAAAGCAGGTAAAGTGCTGTAGGGTTCTGTCCTTGGAAGGTAACTTTTTTTCCGCAAGCTGTCATGCATTAAAGTAGTGCTGGAATCATAAGGTCCTTCCAAAAATGCTCTGGCAGAAACGATTAGTTCATTTTCTACTGTAATAAATACTGTATCTTGGTCACAAGCTAAAGAAGGATCACAGATTTGGTAAACAATTGTATCTTTTCCAACAAAATTGGCTGCCGGTGTATATTGAAGACTATCTCCATTTAAAACAATAACCGTATTTGCCCCACTAGGCCCTGCAAGGATAGAAGTAAAGAGGGCATCTCCATTAAGGTCTATATCATTGTCTTGAACATCAATCACAACCGCTGTGCCTTCATCCGTCGTTACAAAATCAGCAACTGCTACTGGTGGTATATTGTTTGGGTCAGCAACACCGATTATCAGAAGGCTCGTATCACAAAGCATGAAGGGATCGCAAATAGTATAAATTACGGTATCTAGTCCTAAGAATCCACCTGGGGCAGAATACTTAATGGAATCATTCACGATCTCCAATAGTACGCCTTGCGTAGAGCGTCCAATCGTATCAACCGTCAAAACATCTCCATCTACATCCGTATCATTGCCCGCTACATCAATGAGTGCATTCACCGTATCTTTGGTCAAACTTATCAAGTCTTGAACTGCCACAGGTTTATCATTCACAGAATCAAGTGTCACATATACTTTTGCAGTAGTACAAGCCAGCAAGGTATCACAGACTGTGTAGGTAAAAGAATCAATTCCATTAAAATTGGCTACTGGTATATAATTGACCGAGCTATCTCCAACAATGCTTACTGTTGCTCCAGAAGCAGCAGGAGAAGTGACCGCATTTAATTTTAAAGTATCTCCACTTCCATTTATATCTGTATCATTGAGCAATACATTAAAGGTAGCAGTACTATCTTCCTTGATGGTAAAAGAATCCACTTGAGCGATAGGAGGTCTATTTACAAAACCTACCGCAATAATCACAATCGCCGAATCGCAAGCAAGAGAAGTATCACAAACAACATAGTAAAGGCTGTCTATTCCATTAAATCCAGGCATGGGGGTATAGGCGATGGAATCTCCATTAGCGACTGTGGCAATTCCATTGGCAATGGTGGGGGAATAGACTGTATCTACCTTTAAGCTATCACCTACGTCGATATCTATATCATTGGAAAGAACATCAATCAGAGCGTTTACGGTATCTTGGGTAACAGATAAGCTATCATTCACGCCGACCGGTGGATCATTAACTGGTTTTATGGTAATCAATACCCAAGCAGAATCGCACAGAGATGCATCGCATATTTCATAATAAATGCTATCCATACCAGTCGAATCTGCACTAGGCAGGTAAATTATTGTATCGTTTCTAACGCTATCCACCTGAGCCTTAGTAGCATTATTTATAATTTTTATCCCAAAGGGATCTCCGTCAACATCCATATCATTCATTTTTACCAAAATGGCAATAACCGTCGTATCTTCTGGAATACAAATCGTGTCATTATTGGCAATTGGTGCATCATTAACAGGCGTAACGGTAATGAAAATGGTTGCCGTATCACAAAGACTGGGCGTACCTGCATCACAAATACGATACGCTATCGTATCCATGCCTACAAAATTGCTATCAGGCGTGTAATTGACATTTCCGCCGGCAACCACAGCTGCGCCATTAATAGGCATTTGGGTTATCGAGGTAGCAAAAAGATCGCCATCTATATCACTATCATTTGCTTGCACAGGAATAATTGCCATTACAACATCCTCCATGACCACTATGGTATCCGAAACGGCAGTGGGTGGATCGTTTATGGGGTTAATTTTTATAATAACGTAACTGGTTGCACAAGCCATATCTATATCACAAACCTGATATAGAATAGTATCTATACCAAAAGCATTGGTGTCCGGCAAATATGAAATTAAAGAGTCTAGCAAAACAGCAGCTACCCCCTTGTTGGGGGCTCCGATAATAGAAGTTACTAACGTATCTCCATCGTCAATATCGAAATCATTGGCTTGGACATCTACGGTGTCCAGACCAGAATCTTCATCAATTTCAATAGAGTCTGGTAACGCAACGGGCAAATCATTTTCTGGTAAAATTGTAATAACCAGCCAAGCAGAATCACAAACCATTAAAGTATCACAAACATAGTATTTTACCGAATCTAACCCCGTAGTATCCATATCCGGCATATATTCCAAGCTATCGCCTCCTATTACTGATACAGCAGCTCCTCTCACAGATAGTCCTGAAACGGAAATAGCTAGCGTATCTCCCATGCCAAAGGTGTCAGCGTGTAGATCATTATCCAAAACTGCTATTTTTACAGACATTGTATCTTCTGTAATGGTAATAAAATCGTTCATTGCCATTACACTATCATTAACAGGCGTAATCGTAATATAAACCCACGCAGTATCACAAGCCCACAGAGAATCACATAACCGGTATTGCAAAGAATCTAGTCCATTATAATTTAAATCAGCCATATAACTAATAGAGTCGTCATTGATAACAGCCGCCACGCCATGAATCGGTCCAATTAATATGGAATCTATGCTTAAAGTATCCATTTCCAAATCAAAGTCATTACTATCTACCAGAATATGAACACCTATGCTATCCTCTCTTATGGTCAATAAGTCCATATTAGCAATTGGCGGGTCATTGATTGGCATTATGGTAATAATCACCCAAGTAGAATCGCACACCATAGAGGTATCACAGACATAATATTTTATAGAATCCAGCCCTGTGGTATCCATTGCTGGTGTGTAAAATAAACTATCGCACCCCACCACCGTTACTGTGCCACCTCTTTCCGAATTGCCATTTAGTACCGTTCCGTCCAGGCTTAAAGCTATTTTTAGAGAATCGCCTGTACCAAAGGTATCGGCATGGATGTCATTGTCTGTGGCAGCTATTGTCACGCCTGAAGTATCTTCTGTAACGGTGACAGAGTCCACTACTGCTACCACGCTGTCATTGACGGGATTGATCGTAATATAAATCCAAGCCGTATCGCAAGCCCACACAGAATCGCATAGTTCATACTGCAAGGAATCCAATCCATTATAATTTAAATCGGGCATATAACTGATAGAATCATCATTGGCGATAGTCGCTGTTCCGTGAATGGGTGCGGTTATAATGGAGCGAATGCTTAAAGTGTCCATTTCAATATCCGTATCGTTGGTATCTGCCAGAATGTGAACGCCCGTACTATCTTCTGCAATAGTTATAAAATCGGTATTAGCTATTGGTGGGTCATTGATCGGTGTAATCGTTAAGATTACCCAGGCAGTATCACAAGCCCATACAGAGTCGCATAGTTCATACTGCAAGGAATCCAATCCGGTATAATTTAAATCGGGTACATAACTGATAGAATCATCATTGGCAATAGTCGCTGTTCCATGAATGGGTGCAGTTATAATGGAGCGAATGCTTAAAGTGTCCATTTCAATATCCGTATCATTAGTATCTGCCAGAATGTGAACGCCTATACTATCTTCTACGATAGTCAATGAATCAAGAGTAGCTATTGGCCGATCATTAACAGGTATGATATTAATAATTATCCAGGCGGTATCACAAAACCCCAAATCCTCGCAAGCAATATATTGAATCGAATCTAGTCCATTATAATTTAGATCGGGCGTGTATTGAATGGAATCCATATTGACCACTACGGCTGTACCATTTTTGGGGCCCGTGATGGTATCCGTCATTAACGAATCCATGTCTGCATCCATATCATTGGCTAGAACATTAAAAAAAACGCCGACAGAGTCCTCGTTAATGGAAAAAGTATCATTTTTGGCAATAGGAACAGAGGTAATTTTTACTATGGCGATACTTGGGACACAGGGTGGTGTCATCGCAGTGGTAGTGTCACAAATATTAAAATTGATAGTGTCCAGACCTAAGTAATCCAGATTGGGAACATATTCCAGGCTATCGGTATTTAGAATTGTCACTGTGCCATGTGGCGGTCCACCACTCATCATCGTTATTAAAGAATCATCATCTATGTCCATATCATTCGCCTGAACATCAATTATAATAGGAACATTTTTTACCGTTTCAACAGTATCATTTTGGGGTATAGGCAAGTCGTTCACAGGGAGAACCGTAACAAAAAAGGTATCCATCACACAATCAAAAGGGGGCGCGCAAATCTCATAAAAAATGGAATCTTCCCCAAAAAAGTTAAGGGGAGGGTCATAATCAAAAGTAGTATCCGTTGTTAAAGTTACCGTTCCACCCATAGTGGACATAGAAGGTATAGACCAAACCCATAAAGGGCTAGCCCCTGGAGTATGGTTATTATCAACAATTACTTTTGTAGAAAACAAAGCTGCTTCTTCCAGGGTCGTGTCTCGTTCATTTCCTTGAGCAGGGAAAACTAACATACCAAGATCAGAAGGGGTGATAGCTCCAAAAACAGCAGTCTTTTGATAATCCACCCTATCGTTCAAAACAAAAGAACTTATCCCCAAAACAGTAAGAAATAAGATACTATAGCTTAAAATGAAGGCAAGTTTTCTACTTTTTAAATTAAAATAATTGGTCAAAATCTCATCGCCTAAAGGATAATTGAAGGGTGCGGCCTTAAAAATTTTAGTAAATTTGAAAAGGCTCATTAAATATTCTATCATTTTTGAGGGTAATTTTCGTGTTTGAAAAATCAAATCGAAATTCCGAGTTTTAATCCATAAGTCTAGTACACATTCGGAGAGAAAGAAACGGCTATATTCAAAAATTATCACATAATATTTTTTTTAATATTATCCAAGTTTATGCCAAAAATGAAATTCATTGAATTTATAAAACATTATCTCCGACTATTTTAAAAAAATTCATAGCCAGTTACTTACAAAATAAATTTTGTTTAATAAAATGTATAAATGCCGGTGAGCAATAGAAAGAGAATCACCAATCAGATACAACAGTTTTTTTCAACTATCCAGCGATTATTTGACAATTATTTATTTTTATTCTTTTAATCTTTTAATTTAAACTATATTTAGTGCAAAATTTAAATTGATGAAACCTCCTTGTTTTTTTATAGGTTTGCTTCTTTTTTTTTTCTCTTGTTCCTCTCAAAAGTACTCCGCAAATAATTTACCTGCTAAACAAATTCGATTTGGAGAAGGGGGTGGTTTTACAGGTGCGGTAGAAGCGTATTGCCTATTGGACAATGGGCAGGTATTTTCAAAAAAAACCTTTTCCGAAGAAATGACCGCTATCAAAAAAGTGAAAAAAAAACAGGCAAAAAAATGCTTTAAAATAATTGAAAAATTAGGGATTGAAAAAATGAATTTGAATAAGCCTGGTGACAAATATTTTTTTATCGCTTATAAAACAAAAGATATTGACCATCGAATCACTTGGGGTAGCAACACAAAAGAAATCCCTGCTGCCATTGATGAATTATATCTTTTACTAAATTCTTTAATCAAAAAGGAAGAGGAGCTTAAGTGATTGAGTAAATTGAATCATAAAATTTCTTTAAAACACATTTTTTGTCGAAGAATCAAAAATTTCAAAAACGCGATACCATGAGATCAATAATTTTTACTTTATTATTAAGCCTAGTTTGTTACATACTTGCGGCACAAAGGGGAAAACCCCTGCATCCGCCTTCCCCAAATAACCTTAATCTAAAACAGGAAATACCTCCAATTACTACTTCTCTAATGTCTATACCAAAAGCAGAGAGAACCGTTATAAATGCAGTCAATTATCATCCGCTACCTCCTATCATGAAGCGGATGTCCGGTAATTCTAATCTTAAAGTCGTAGAAATTTCAGAAAAAGGATTGCCTATAATGATTAAAGGGAATTTGAGAAATGTTCCTAAGGGAAGAGATATAGCTCTCCAAACTTTTGATTACTTGAATGCTGTTAAATCTGCCATCAAAATTAAATCTCCTAAAGAAGAGTTTGCAATTACTGAGCGAAAAACGGATGAACTGGGGCAGGTCCATTTTAAAATGCAACAACAGTATGAAGGAATAAAGGTCTATGGTGGAATGATCTGGCTACATGGTTCTGCAGGCAAAATTGGTCTCTTCAATGGTCGCTACTACCCTACTCCTCTGATAAAAAATACGCAACCAACCATTTCCCAGGCGGCTGCACAAGAAATTGCTAATCAATCTATTAGCGGAGTAACTTCCATTAAAAAATTAAGCAATTTAGAACAAAAATTGATCGGAGAAATGCAAGAACCAGAATTGGTCATCTATCATACGCCTAAAGCACAAACAGAGCATCTGGCTTGGCATTTGCACCTATACCCCAATGTGGGCAACCAATGGGAATACTTCATAGATGCCCACTCGGGAGCAATTTTAAACACTTTTAAAACCCTTTGCCAATTACACCCTAAAATAGATGCCGCAGGCTTACCAGATTTAGAAAAAGATCATCCACACTACTCCGAATTTTTAATAACAGATGGCTGTGATGGATATAGCTCCTTTTTGCCCCCAAACGGCCCAGCCAAAGCCAATGCCTTCGATTTAAATAATCATATTCAGGAAGTAAATAGCTATGAAATTGATGGCAATTTCTTTTTGATCGATGCATCCAGAGCTATGTTTAATGCCGCTCGCTCGGATTTACCCCACGATCCGGTAGGAGCTATTTGGACCATTGATGCCACGAATACCTCTCCCACTAACCTTGAAGCCGTTCACGTCGTCACCAATAATTCTTGGAATGACCCCCTACCCGTTTCTGCCCACAGCAATGCAGCCGTTGCTTATAATTATTTTAAAAATACCTTTGGTCGAAATTCCATTAATGATCGAGGAGGTACGATTATTTCCGTAGTCAATGTAGCAGACGAAGACGGCGGAGGCCTGGAAAATGCTTTTTGGAGTGGTGCTGCTATGTATTATGGGAATGGTGGAAACGCCTTTTTACCACTCGCAAAATCATTAGATGTGGCTGCCCACGAAATGTCCCATGGCGTGATTCAAAATACAGCGAATTTGACCTATCAAGGCGAATCGGGTGCATTGAATGAATCCTTTGCAGATATTTTTGGCATTTTAGTGGACAGAGATGACTGGCAGTTGGGAGAAGAAGTGGTCAATCCAAATATTTTTAGAACGGGTGCTTTGAGAGATATGCGAAACCCCAATAATGGCGGCACTCGACTCGGTGACCCTGGTTACCAACCCGCCCACGTTTCTGAACAATACAGAGGGCAAGAAGACAATGGCGGCGTTCATATCAATAGCGGAATCGTCAACCGTGCCTTTTATCTATTTGCGTCCAATAATAGCGTTGGCAAAGATAAAGCCGAAAAGGTTTATTATCGAGCCTTAACAACTTACCTAGTTAATTCTTCGCGTTTTGTGGATTTGCGGGCTTCTATTATTCAGTCTGCTACGGATTTATATGGTGCCAATAGTAGTGAAGTAACTGCAGCTATTTCAGCCTTTGATGGAGTAGGTATTTTGGGTAGCAACACTGGAGGTGGCAGCCAATCTGGAGGCGCAACAGAGGTAGAGGTGGAGCCCAATCCTGGTAGCGACTTCGTCGTTTATACAGATGACACTCAAACCAACCTATATGTAGCGGACGGGCAAGGAAATGAATTGGTAAATCCCTTTTCTACTTCTGGTATCCTAAGCAAGCCCAGCATTACGGATGATGGTTCAGCTATTGTCTTTATCGCAGCAGATAAAACCATGCATGTTATATTTATTGACTGGGCAAGCGGCGGAACCTATGAAGAACAAGTTTTGGACGATAATCCGGTTTGGCGTAACGTAGCAGTTGCTAGGGATGGATCCAGAATAGCTGCCCTGGCAGATGAACTGAACAACGAAATATGGGTTTATGATTTTACCTTAAAGCAATGGGCGGTCTTTCAATTATACAATCCCACCTTTACAGAAGGGATCACCACTGGAGATGTATTATATGCAGATGTAATTGAATTTGACTTTACTGGAGAATATGTGATGTACGATGCTTTTAACAGTATTCGAGGCAATTTTGGAGCCAACGATATTGAATATTGGGATATTAGCTTCATAAAAATCTATGATGGCGCTATTAACGATTACGAACAGAATGTCACCAATAATATTTCCAAATTATTTACCGGCTTGCCAGAAAATGTAAGTATTGGCAATCCCACTTTTTCGAAAAATTCGCCTAATATCATCGCCTTTGACTATATAGACAATTTTGAAGGAGTATATGATTTAATCGGAGTCAATATTAGTACAGGAGATGTACAGACGATTTTTCAAAATAACGATTTAAACTTTCCCAATTACGGCAGGTTGGACGATCGAATTATCTTTAATGCTCAAACTAATAATGGCAATAATGTGGTCGCCATAAGGGCTTTGCAAGAAGATAAAATTTCTCCAGTAGGTGACCCAGCGGTCTTAATTTCCCAAACACCTGGTGCACAGCTAGGCGTATGGTTTTCGGACGGCACTCGACAGCTAGTTTCTTCTAACAAAGATTTGGAAAAGGCGGTTTCTGGTTTCAAGATATTCCCCAATCCATTTTCTAGTGATTTGACCTTGGAATTTGCTTTAACAAAAAAGAAGGATTTTTTAATAGAAGTCTATAACTCACTGGGGCAGTTGCAGTTATCCAAAACAATTATTCCACAAAATGGCAACAACACCTTTCAAATAGAAACAAGTTCCTTATCTGTTGGCACCTATTTTATTAATTTAAAATCTAAAGACGGAATGATTGCCAGAAAGGCAGTAAAATGGAAATAAGATAACTGTTGAAAATATACTAGAAACTGGCAAAAAAGTGATCAAAAAAGAAGTAATCCCGTTTAGGGTATAGCAATCTCATTCGGAGTATAAAGACATCCTTAAGAAACTGTTTACTCTTCTGCAATTAGATGGTAAAGCTGTCTGATTGCAGAAGGTTTGCAAAAAACAACCCTTCTAACCACATACAACCACCACGAAAAATATAAATCTCCCCTTTCATCTATAATAATAAAGTTGTATATTCGTTTTACAATTCAAAAATCTGCACAAATTACTGCGAACTTTTCACTACTTTATTTTCCAATTGGTTGCATTGTATGATTATTTTTAATATTAAACAAATATTAATTTATTTCGTATAATAAACCACACGGAACCCTTATCTCAGTCAACCTAATTTATCACTAAAACCAATTCACAAATGAATCGTGACGATTTCATTAAACTTCAAGGCTTGCTAGCCA
This sequence comes from Saprospiraceae bacterium, assembly GCA_965222705.1. Taxonomy (GTDB): domain Bacteria; phylum Bacteroidota; class Bacteroidia; order Chitinophagales; family Saprospiraceae; genus JAFMDF01. Next base: position 29,235 of record CBDCUO010000035.1, read on the forward strand.
AATTAGATGCAGCCACCCACAAAGCTGCCACTACCGATGGAACATTTAGAAAGTACCACACAAATTCAATGAAGCTCCTGAAAGATTTACCCGTGCACCTTCGTCACCTAGAACAAGGATTGAGAACAGCAAAAGTAATTTCCCGGTAATTGACAAGACTAACCTACTGCAAAAAAGGTAATCCACATAATAAGCTGGATTACCTTTTTTATTTGTACTCATCCAAAGAAAAAGGCTACCAAGAGTTGGCTCATCCAAAATCATCAGTAGCCCTTAACCTTCCAATTTCCTCCAAGAGAATAGAAGATTTGTCGGAAAAGGATTTTGAAAAACAAATCTATTTGCCGATTTTACAGCCGCATTTTTTAATCCCTTCTAACAAGCGTATCAATCACTTAAATTAAATAAAAAGCGATGTTACAATCTAAAATAGCCGGAATTGGCCACTATGTGCCAGAAAAGGTGGTTAAAAATGATGATTTAGCAAAAGTAATGGATACCTCTGACGAATGGGTCCAAGAGCGTACTGGGATACAAGAACGCCGCTATGGCATCAAACATAAAGAAACAAGTACGACTATGGGGGCTATTGCCGCCCGCCTCGCCATTGAACAAGCTGGGATTGAACCTGAAGAGGTGGATTTTATCATTTTTGCAACTCTTAGCCCCGATTATTATTTCCCCGGAAATGGTGTTTTGCTGCAAAGGGAACTGGGCATAACGAGAACGGAAATTGGTGCGCTAGATATTCGCAATCAATGCTCTGGTTTTATATACGGCTTATCCATTGCTGACCAATTTGTAAAAACAGGTGTTTACAAAAATGTGCTATTAGTAGGGGCAGAAATGCACTCAATGGGTCTTGATTTTAGCACGCGAGGAAGGAATGTAACCGTTATTTTTGGTGACGGCGCTGGAGCTGCCATCATTCAACCCACTGAAGAAAAAGAAAGGGGAATTTTGACGACCAAATTGCATTCAGATGGAACTTATGCTGAAAAACTCGCATTTTTAAGTCCTGGCTCTCATGGGGGTTACCACGCTAAAAAGTTGGAACTGGACATAGATTTTGGGTTTAATCACGACGCTGAATATGGCGAAATATTCGCTACTCAAAAAATGTTAGACAGCGGCTTGTTTTATCCTAATATGGACGGACAGTTTGTATTTAAATTAGCGGTCACCAAGTTTCCAGAAGTAATTAATGAAGCCTTGACGGAAGTTGGTTTAACTGCTGCGGACATCGACCTATTAATTCCTCATCAGGCCAATTTGAGGATTAGTCAGTTTGTAGCGCGCAGAATGGGTCTAAACGATGAACAAGTGTTTAACAATATTCAAAAATATGGTAATACCACTGCGGCCTCCATTCCAATCGCTCTGTGTGAAGCGCGAGAAGCAGGCAAAATTAAGGAAGGCGATTTGGTTTGTTTAGCGGCCTTCGGAAGCGGTTTTACTTGGGGGAGTGCGTTGATTCGCTGGTAGTCATTAAAGGTTAGCTAAGCCCATTGCAAGCTCCAGCAATTAAGAAACAACTATTTATCAAAAGCTGTTTTTGAAGCTTCGTTTACAATGATTTAAATGTTTTAAAAAAATAAATATCAAATATAGCATAGTAAAGAATTGTTATTTTTTGGCATAAATTAATTTTTTACTAATAAATTTTAAAAAAAACTAATGTAAGTTTTTTGATTATTCCTAAATATTCGTACCTTTATTGCCAGAATAAGGATTGCCTCATTGAGTAATCGGCTTTTAATAAGTTAAACTTAAAATAGTTTATACTATGGGAAACAAAAGCAAAAAGAACCTCGATGATCTTAAAAAAGATCTTCAAATTATGACAGACGAGGATATGAATCGTGTCAAAGGAGGAAAAAAAACCTCTAATAAATGGAATCCTAGCTGTGGAGGAATTATTCCTCAATAGCTTTTTCTGTTTTTAGTACAAACAAAAAGGGGCTGCATCAAAACAATGCAGCCCCTTTTTGTTTGCCGCCAGAAGGTAACTGTAATTCTAAAAGACATTTCGCCACATCATGCTTTCCACGGGCTTTATAGTTCGCTTATTATATTTAGCGTCTTTCTTTTTATTATAATAATTTTCAATCTCGCCTTCTACCATAAAATAAATCAACTGGCCAATTGGCATTCCAGCATATACGCGAACCGGATGCGTGCAGGAAATCTCTAGAGTCCAAGTGTTACAAAAACCAACATCTCCCTTTCCTGCGGTTGCATGAATATCAATGCCCAGACGACCGACAGAGGATTTGCCTTCTAAAAAAGGAACCGAATTATGGGTTTCTGTATATTCTTTGGTTACACCTAAGTAGAGGGTGTTGGGATGCAGGACAAAACCTTCTGGCGGTATTTCAAAATGCTCAATCTCATTATGCTTTCGCGCATCCAGAATATGATCCCTATACCTCGCCAGGTATTTTCCTAAATGAACATCATAAGAGTTAGTGCCTAGGTTGGAACGATCAAAGGGTTCGATAACAATTTCTCCTGCTTTAATAGATTCCAATATCTTTTTATCACTAAAAATCATAGCTATATTAAGATCATTTTAGTCCTTTATTTCCCAAATTAAAATACTGCGATCATCACTGCACGAAACCAACCAATCATGATGGGAGGACCAATATAGGCAGTTCACCGAATTTAGATGCCCCTGATCTCGAATGGTTTCAATAACTTTCAACAATTCGAAGGTAATGGCATCCCAAATCTTTATGGTTTTATCTCTGCTTGCCGTCGCAAAGATATGGCCTTTTGGGTGTAATGCAACATCATTGATCGTGTACCAGTGCGCCGGTCGAGCACTTATTAATTCAAAGCTATTATTTATACTCCAAATTTTCAAATGGGCATCCCTTCCTCCACTTATAAGGTATTGATCATCAGCTGAATATCGAATGGAAAAGACGGAATTATTATGTGCTTTTTGAATGGTCCGTTTAATGGTCAAATCAGCGGCATCTAGCAAATAAATATGGTGATCGCTTGCTCCAATGGCTAGCTCATTACGCTTTAGAGAGTAGGCAATGCACCTCAAACTTTGATTGCTAAGGCGCAGGCTTTCCACTGCCCTTTGTTCTGCAATATTCCATCGAATCAACGTCCCTCCTCCTCCAGCCGTTAATAGTGCATCTCCAACTCTTTCGATAGCAAACACCCCTTTTTGATGGTGGGCAATATTTTTGCTTGCCTCCAGAGCAGCTAAATCAATCCAGTGAAGGCCGCCATACATGTTCCCAGCGACTAACCAGCCTTCTTTTTCCAAAAAATATAAAGAAAAAATTTGGCTATCTACCTTAGCCAGTAATCGCCCTAATTCCGGATCATTCATATCCCAAACAACAATCCAACCATCGCCAGCACCGGAAAGGAATTCGCTGGGCTTTTGATAAGAAGCAAGGGAAAAAATAGAAGAATTATGTCCGGTAAGGGTTGCTATTTTACGAATATTTATTCTAGGCAGTATAATATTTTTTTAATGTTCTCAAATTTAACAAACTATTTTTGATCCGCTCCATTTTTTGCTTCCACTGGCAATAATTTCGGCAATTTCAAAGGCTGTTCTTCCTTCTGTACATCTACCTCAATCTGATGCCGCATCAAATCTTCCATTGTTTCTCTTTTTCTAATCAAATAATCCAGTCCATTGTACAAAAGGACTTCTGCCGGACGAAAACGGGAGTTATAATTGGAGGCCATTGAAAAACAATAGGCCCCGGCATTATGAAAAGCTAAGAGGTCACCTTCTTTGACTTCTGAAATCATCCGATTTTCGCCAAAAGTATCCGTTTCGCAGATATAGCCCACTACTGAATAAAATTTCTTTTTTCCCGTAGGGTTGGAAATGTTCTCAATTTTGTGATAAGCATCATAAAACATAGGGCGAATTAAGTGGTTTAAGCCAGAATCCACGCCTATAAAAACCTTAGCTGTCGTTTGTTTTACAACATTGACTTTTACCAAAAAATAGCCCGCTTCGCTAACCAAAAATTTACCTGGTTCAAATACCAAACTAACCGTTTTTCCATATTCTCTGCAAAATCGGTTGAACCTCTCAGATAGTTTTATCCCTAATTCTTCGATGTCTGTCGCTTTACCTCCTTCTTTATACAACACTTTAAAACCGCTTCCTAAATCAATAAAATCCAAGTTGGGAAAACTCTGCGCTAATTCCAGCAATATTTCTGCGCCTCTCAAATAGGTATCCACATCCAAAATATCCGAGCCCGTATGCATGTGCAAACCTTCTACCTCAATACCCAAAGCACGGACTAGTTCCAAAACATGCGGAATCTGATGATAGGAAATGCCGAATTTTGAACCTACATGACCAACCGAAATTTTTTCATTTCCTCCTGCTAAAATATGTGGGTTGATACGAATACAAATAGGTATTTTTTGTTCCAATTTACCAATATGCTCCAATAGAGATAGGTTATCTACGTTGATATGTACCCCCGCTTTTATTGCTTCCTGGATTTCTTCAAAAGAAACACCGCTGGGAGTATAAAGAATTTCTTCCGGTCGAAAACCTGCCTTTAGCCCAATCTTTACTTCTTGAATAGACACACAGTCCAACCCCGCTCCCAGTTGGTGCAAAAATTTCAAAATAGAAATATTGGTCAAAGCTTTACAAGCATAGTTCAGGCGCAAGGAAGGCACCTGAAAAGCTTTATTCAAGCGATTATATTGCCGCTCAATGATCGCACCATCATAGACATATAAAGGAGCACCGTATTTTTTGCACAATTCCAAAGGGTCAATACCTTCATTCAATTGATACTGGTCGTCGATTTTCTGCATTTTCAACTTGTTATAAGGCAGCACATCTTTAAAAGCACAAAGCCTAAATAATTAACACATCTTTAAATTTGTGCAAAGATAGGGAATGCTTTTCTTGTTTAGTTGTTAAAACACGTGGAACTTTAAAGGATTTTTAAGATAAATTGTTAAACCCTATAGCGCTGGAATTAGTTCAAACGCTTAGAAGGATTCGAGTAGTTTTGTGCAATCAAAAAAACGACCGTATATTTAAAGAATAAAAATTGAGCAGTGTGGCAGAATGTATGATTAACTATGTAGGCGGGTAGGTGTCAAAATATTGTTCGACGGAGGAGTTTATTTTGACGAGATTTTTGACGCCTAATATCCACTGGATATTATTGCCTTTTCATCAATTGGAAAAGTAACAAAGTCTTATTAGAAGCCTACTTTGAGCTTATCATACATTTTAAAACACTACCAAAAATTGCATTGGTATAAAACTATTTAAAAATAAAAATTATGAAGCGACTACTTTTGGCTTTGCTCTTTATCTCTTCCAGTTTTCTATTGCTCAATGCTCAAGTGGCACAGGACGCGCTTCGGTATTCGCTGCTTGAAGTGGGCGGTACTGCCCGAACAGTGGGAGTGGGTGGTAGCATTGGCGCACTGGGGGCTGACTTTTCAGTAATAAGTATCAACCCAGCTGGTTTAGCAGCTTTTCGCAGATCAGAGTTTACTATGACCCCTTCCTTGTTTTTGACCAAAACAGATGCCCGTTTAGAAAACGGTAATAATAGCAGCACTTCTGAAGACAAAACCAGCTTTAATTTTAATAACCTGGGGATCGTTTTCGCCAAGCCTACCCGTAGTTTAAACTGGAAGACCTTTAACATCGGTATCGGGCTAAACAGAACGGCTAATTTTCATCAAAACTTTGCATACGAAGGCACTTCTGAAGGCTCTTATATTGACAGTTTTCAGGAACAAGCAGGTACACTAACTCCAAATGAATTGAGTGACTTTACGACTGGATTGGCTTATGACGTTGGAGCAATTTACGAAGCTGACGACGACGATTTTTATGAAACAGATGTAGAGGAAGAAGTCGCCCCAGGTGCACAGATTTTCAAAAGCCAGTCCATCCGGCGATCGGGTTCTATCAATGAATTAGCCTTCGCTATGGCAGGGAACCTCAAAGAAAAATGGATGATTGGATTTACCGTAGGATTGCCCATTCTTTCCTATACGGAAGAAAAGCTGTACAATGAGGATGACACGGCAACAGATGAAGTGCCAATTTTTCGAAGATTGGAATTTTCAGAAGAATTGACCACCACCGGCGTTGGAGCAAACCTAAAACTAGGTGCCATTTTTAGACTAAACCAAATGGTTCGTCTTGGTGCAGCTATCCATACCCTTACCCTATATACGCTGACCGATAATTATGCTACCCGAATCTTATATGATTTTGTAGATATCAATAACGACGGCGCACTAGAATCTTCCTCTCCTGAAAGTACCTTCGAATATAATTTGAAAACACCCTGGCGATTTATTGGGAGTGCGGGCTTCATTATTCGCAAAATGGGCTTCCTTTCAGCAGAGGTAGAATATGTCAATTATGGAAGTGCTTCTTTCGATTTAACCGCCAATGACAGCAGCGCAGAAACAGCAGATTTTCAGCGAGATTTGAACAATGATATTGCTAATTTTTATCAATCTGCATTAAATATTCGACTTGGAGGCGAATTTGCTCTAAAAAAGTTGCGGTTTAGGGGTGGAATTAACCTATCTGGCACGCCTTATGCTGGTGAAAATATTATAAATAATACTTATGTCTTAGGGCTTGGAATAAGGGAAAAAAGGTTTTTTATAGACTTTGCTTATAAATTTGCAGATATTGACGAAACCTTCCGTCCTTACACCGTGAATAATCCCGTATATACCGAGCAAAATGTAAGTACCAATACTATAAATAATAATCTTTTGCTGACGCTGGGATTTAAGTTTTAAGCAATGACCAGCGTTAAGCAGGCCTTTTGGGATCTTAAAACAAAAATCGGCAATGAAGTACTTTTTGCACCTCTCTTTTTTCCTGTGCTTTGGATTAATTCCGATTCTAGTAAATGCCCAAAAAAGCAGGTATGCAAAAGGCGATTCTTTTTTTAAAGTCGCAGAGCATCAACTGGTTGAAACTAAATGGAAATATACCTATGCACTCCATCTGGAATCCAACACCATTATTCACAAAGCCGAAAACGCCTACGACTATTTTTTGCATTTTCGCTATGACAATACTTACCAGCAATATTTAAATGACAAGTTCAGCCAAGGCAGTTGGCACCTGGTGGAGAATGAATTGCTTTACAGTTTTAAGCATATTCAAAAATTTATTGTTGCGGATATTAATAAAAAAGCATTAGTGCTGGAATTTACTCAAACCAATAGCAAAGGAACTTATCAATACCATTTTATTCGAGTTAGTTCTGAAAATTCTCCATTTGCAAAACCACTCAATGAACTCCCCGATGTATTGGTTGAAGCTCTTAATCCTCAAAAAAAAGAAAGCCGATGGTGGGTATTTAGACCCAAGAAAAAGAAGAGAAACCGAAAAGATAAGCCCAAGGAAAATCAACCCTATATCAGCATCGAGGTCATTGGTGGCGGCTTCTATGGCGGCATCAATCCCACTTTGAGGGACTATATCCAAATTAAAAGCGACGGTCGCCTCATCAAAGAGTATAAAAGTGTACAGAATGGCTTGGTGGTCACCAAACGCAATATTCCTCGCACAGAACTCGAAGCATTTGCCGAATATATTATCGCACAAAACTTTTTTGAAATGCAAGGGCTATACGACTGTGAAACTGCCCTCTGCCTTCAACGAAAAAAGGTCAAACCCAGTCCTATTCCCCTTCGTCTAGCGGTCGCTTACGGCAATCGTCGAAAGGTCGTAACCATTAGCATATGGGGCAAAGATAAACACCATGCCCGCTATGTAGATTATCCGCCTGCACTGGACAAAATCATCGCGGCTATTCAAAAAATGTCTTACCGAATGGATCCCTCTTAGTTCACTAAACTTCATTCTAAAAATTTTCGTATGGAGCATTTTCCAAATTATTGGCTGGAGGCGGTTTATGGCTGCTAGCTAAACTAAACTTTTTACCAATAATCCGTTCTTAATTCTCGGCTCAAACCAAGTAGATTTGGGTGGTAGTAATTGGCGCATATCTGCTAAAGCCATCAATTCTGACAATTGAACGGGGTACAAATAAAAACCAATGCGGTTTTTACTTTTAATAGTCGCTTCTTGCATACCCTCCAAGCCCTTCGTCCCTGCTATATAATGAATGCGTTGGTCAAAACGAACATCTTCAATATCTAGAATTTCTTTAATTACCTTTTTATTCAATAAAGCTACATCCAGAATAGCTTTCTCTCTTGCAAATTCCATTAAAACAGATTGCTTCCAGGTCAATTTATACCATTCTCGGTTAATGAAGAGAGTAATTTCGTGTTTTTTAACAGGTTTCTCTGGTCTTTTTAATATTCTTATATCAAATACTTGAGATAATTTTGCTATAAAAACCGTTGGTGAACACTCATTCAATCCCTCAATAACCCTATTATATTCTAAAATATCTAATTGATCAGAGCCAAACAAAGCCACCATTAACTGATTATAATCGCCATATTCTAAATTGTTTTTCAATCGTTGATTGAGTAAAGTCATCGTCGTTGTGCGATGATGACCATCGGCGATATAAGTGAACTTTATTTTTTGTTGAAAGCAATTTTTTATTTTTTGAATAATTAAATCATCGCTTACTTTCCACAAAAAATGTTCCTGTTGCTCTTGCTCAAAAAAAGTAGTGAAAAGGGGCGTGTGCGCCCTTATGTACTCAAAAATTAAGTCATTAATATCTTTTACAGAAGGATAGGCTAATAAAATTGGCTTGACAATGGCCTTGCGTTGCATGAATAATTGTATCATTTTTTGCTCTTTGGCAGAAAGTGTACTTTCGTGTTTTAAAATACATCCATTTTCATACTCTTGAACATTGGTGCAAGCTATCAATCCTGTATAGGTTCGATTATATGATTTTATCTGATAAAAAAATAAGTTCTTTTCTTTTAATTGATTAAAAAAACCGCTTTGTTTGTAAGTGACATATTCTTCCTTGACAGAAGCAAAAAAAGAGTCGGGAGAAGCGATTAAGTCGAAGTTGGGGTACCATGCTTGAAAAGGGAATATTTCCATTGAAATTGATAGATAGTGATCAGTCTAATTCAAAAATTCCGATGAACAATTTAAGCCTATTGAATTTTTTGCCAGAGCCAAATGTAGGGAAAATTTAGATATATTTTAAAACTAATCAATCACATGACATTAATTGATAATAGAATCGGTGCACTTCGCGCAAAAATGCTTGAAAAAAGTCTGGACGCTTATCTAATTCCCAGCAGCGACCCCCACCAAAGCGAATACGTAAATGCCCATTGGAAAACGCGAGAATGGATTTCGGGGTTTACCGGCTCAGCAGGACTTGTGATCATTACCCAAAACCATGCAGGGCTTTGGACAGATTCCCGCTATTTTCTCCAAGCAGAAGAGGAGTTAGCCCATAGCCAAATGAAACTGCACAAGCAAGGTGTACCCCATGCACCGGAACATACTGCCTGGGTGCGAGATAATCTGTCGGAAGGCAGCAAGGTAGGCCTGGATGGGCTTTTATTTTCAGTTCGTCAAATCCAGCATATTAAAAAAGTGCTATCTGTAAAAGGAATGTCAGTAGAAACCAACCACGATCTCGTCAAAGACATTTGGAAAGATCGCCCACAACTACCTGACAACCAAATATTTGAACACAAAGTAAAATTTGCAGGAAAAAATCGAAAAGAAAAGCTCGCCATTATTCGCGAAGAAATGAAAGCAAAAAATGTAGCCTGGCACTTGGTAAGTACCTTAGATGATATCGCCTGGATTTTCAATATCCGATGCAATGATATCGAATACAACCCCCTGGCAATTGCCTATTCGTTGATTGGATTAGAAAAAGCCTGGCTATTCATCAATCCCAATAAAGTCCCTGCCAAAATTATTCAAAAATTTCACAAAGCAAATATTGAAATAAAGCCTTATCAAGCCATTTCAAAATTTCTAGTTCAATTGCCTAAAAACCAAAAAGTTCTAATTAATCCCACCACCCTTAACGGCTGCCTTTTTGATTTACTGACTTCTACTCAAATCAAAAAAGGCAAAACGATCTCTACTCCCTTGAAAGCGATTAAAAGCCAAACGGAAATAGTACATATTAAAAAAGCAATGGAAAAAGATGGTGTAGCCTTGCTGCGAACGATAAGATGGCTTGACAAAGAATTGCAAAAAAGGACTGTTTCAGAATACGAATTAGCAACCCAGCTAGCTGATTTTAGAAAAGCGCAGGGCTTATATCATGGGGAGAGTTTCTCTGCCATTGTCGGCTATCAGGGAAATGGTGCCATTGTGCATTATCGTCCCCTACCCAATAAATGCGCTGAAATCAAAAAAGAAGGGATTTTACTGCTAGATTCCGGTGGGCAATACGAAGATGGTACAACCGACATCACCAGAACTTTCGCCTTGGGACCACCCACGAAAGAGCAGAAGGAGCATTTTACACTTGTCTTAAAAGGACATATCGCCATTGCCAGTTTAGTCTTCCCCAAAGGAACCAAGGGCATTCAATTGGATGCTTTCGCCAGAGCACCGCTTTGGCAACATCGGCTCACTTATGGGCACGGCACTGGTCATGGAGTTGGGTTTTTCCTAAATGTACACGAACCACCACAGAGTTTTGCTACCAGCATCACCAGAGGAAATACCCCTTTTGTGGCAGGCATGGTCACCTCCAATGAGCCTGGTTTTTATAAAGCAGGAGAGTACGGGATAAGAATCGAAAACCTGATTTTATGTGTAGAAGATGAGTCCAATGACTTTGGCAATTTTCTTCGCTTTGAAGACTTAACACTTTTTCCAATCGACAAGACGTTGATAAACAAGCATTTATTAAGTAAAAAAGAAATTGATTGGCTCAATAATTATCATAAAAAAGTTTTTGAAAAATTAGCTCCTTCATTGGAAAAAACAGAAATAGTTTGGTTAAGAAAACAATGCAGTGAGATATAGTTTTTTTGCTAAAATTAATCGGTTTAAAGTTTTATATGAAATACAGAAGACTCAATAATAAAGAATTAAAAGAACTGGAGAAAGAATTCGTGCAATTTCTTGCTACTAACCACATTACCGCTAAAGACTGGCTGAAGCTAAAAGAAAATGCGCCAGATAAGGTAGCCAAATTAATTAGTATTTTTAGCGAAATTGTTTTTGATAAAACTTTAAAAAAACTGGAATATTTAGAATTTAAAACGCCCTATGATATCAAAACTTTCCACTGCCAAAAAGACAAAATAACCTTAATGGGGCTTTCCGTAAACGAAAATGCAGGAATAGATTTTACCAAAAATCACCGCCTCGAAACGATGAGGCAAATAATGAAAAACCCGAATACAAACTTCCAAATATATACGGCTGAAAAACCCTATAAAGTCAATCGGGAAAAAGAACTGTACGAAATGATACAAAGCGGATGTCTGATTGCCAAAAACGGGGCTTTGTTTGAAACATTACAAGCACTAAAGTCTCCTTCTGACCAAGAGTTATTAAAACCTTAAAATCCTACCGAATTGCAATTATGTGCAAAAAAACAGCATTTTTACTAAAGAAATTGGCTAAAAAGAGGGAGAAATAGGTAGAAAAAGTTATGTTTGCTTTTTTAAATTCCAATTTTGGTAAACGGGTCAAAAAATTAAATTACAAGAACTTAAATTAAGATTATGAAAACCAGCACTATTTTAGGAATCTTATTAGCAATCGCTCTTTTAGCCTTAGGATATTGCGGAATATATGTCAGTAATAAGCATAAAGCTGAAATTGCTGGCTTAACGACCGCCAATACGGAGCTAAGCGATGAAATTAAAGATTTGCAAGGTCTTAAAACCGGTCTGGAAAAAGATTTACAAGACTTGCAGGCGAAATACTCTTCTTTAGCTGCGGAAAATGAGGCACTCCAAGGTTCTGTCGAAGATGCTCAACGGGAAATCAATAAAAGAAAAGCGGTTATTTATCGCTTGACGAAGTCCGTTGAAGCTAAAGATGGTGAGATGGCTTCCCTGCGGGCTCAAATTGAAGGTCTGCTAAATGCTAAATCTCAATTAGAGGCAGAAATTAATACCTTAAAGGCAGAAAATGAAGCATTAAAGGCGGAGAATACTAAACTAGCTGCTGACTTGGCGACTACCAGAGATGAAAAAGCAGCTCTAGCCAGATTGAATGAAACGATGGAGGCTGACATAGCCAACCTCACTTTGAAAAACTTCAAAGCTAGTGGTTTTACGGTAGAATTGGAAAAGAGAAATAAAAAGGCGACCGCCAAATCAAGATGGGCCAGAAAAGTCAAGGTTAGTTTCGATTTGGTAGATGTGCCCGAAAAATATCACGGCGTTAGAAAAGTATATTTGGTCATTACAGATGATACGGGCGTTCCCATTAAAAAAACCAGCCCTATCAGCACTAAAGTAAATATCAATGGCATGGAAAAAGACATCATTGCCGTCAAAGAACAAGATGTGGACATCAAAGAAAGCCAAAGGTTATCTTTCTCCCATGATCTGGAGGAAAAACTAAAGAAAGGTTTTTACAGGGCTTCTGTATATACCGATTTGGGATTATTGGGTACAGCTAGTTTCCGATTGCGTTAATCTTTTCTTGCTCAGATAAAAATGTCTCAGAAGAAACGGTTTCTTCTGAGACATTTCTATTTTATCTTCTGTGAAAAACTATACACACTAATCGTTATGGTACGTTTAATATTTATGGTAATTTTTACTTTTTCAATTTTTTCGACCTCCTGCGTTAGTAAAAAAAAGCATCTTCAAACACTCACTAATCACAAGCAAGAAAATCAGGATTACGAAAATAAAATCACGCTTTTAAACGGGAAAATAGTCGAAAAAAATAAAGAAATAGATACCTTAACGCTTCTGAATGCCAAACTACAAGGAGCCAACGAGGCCCTATTAATGACCCAAGACAAGCTTCAGGACCGAATTGACGAAGTACAGGCCCAAATTGTAGCTACCCAAAAAGACAAAAGTTCTACTGCTCAAGAGTTAAATGCCATCCTTGCCGAGAAAGACCAGATGATCACCAAAAAAGAGGAGCAATTAACCACTTTAGAAACAATTATTCAAGCATTCGAAGAAAAACAAAATCAGTTATTGGGAGAATTTCGCTGGGAGTTACAATCCCTGGGAAATGAAAAATATTCGGTTGATTACACCAATAGCGAAATTAGAATTTCCTTTGCAGATGATCTTCTTTTTAGGCCAGAAAGTGCCAGAGTACGAACAGCGGGCATTGCTAACCTTCAAAAAATTGCAGACCTAATTAATAAATATCCCACCTTGACTTTATACGTCGTGGGCAATACGGATAATCGCAAAGCAAAAAACTATCGGGATAATTGGGATTTTAGCGTAATCAGAGCCTCTAATGTAGTAAAAATATTAACCGATGAATATGAATTAAGTCCAAGTCGGGTCATTGCTGCTGGAAAAGGAGAATTCTCTCCCCGTGCCTCTAATGACACCAAGAAAGGGCAGGCCGAAAATCGCCGAATTGATTTTGTTGTTTTGCCTAGAATGGATCAGGTGATAAAAGACATGAAAAAAACATTAAGAGAATTGAAAGGTACCAACGAGGAGGGTGTTCATTAATCTACATTTATGTGTAAAAGAGCACCCGCCTCAATAATCCGTTTTTATCGTATTATCAAAAGGAACTTTGAATTGATATAGCACATCTTCGTCCTTCTGGTCCTCTAATACATCCAATCCATAGCGAATTTTTCTCGGATCGTCATAGACAAAAGTACCAAATATTCTATCCCATATAGAAAAAATATTGCCATAATTAGTATCCGTCCAAGGGCGTTCATAATGGTGATGAAATTTGTGTACATTAGGCGTAATAAATAATAAACTCAAAGTCTTGTCCAACCAGACAGGCACAACAATATTAGCGTGGGTCAAATAAGTGCAAAAAACAGTAGTAATCCGATACACCATATAAAAAGCAAAAGGTATCCCGCTAATTAATATGGCAATTAAAGCAAAAACCTCTCGCATAACATAATCGCCTGGATGGTGCCGCGTACCCGTAGTAGTGTCCACTTTAGTGTCGCTATGATGCACCATGTGAAATTTCCACATCCATTTTACTTTATGCAATAAGTAATGAACCACATATTGCGCTATCAAATCCAGCAACATCACCCCTATTAGAAGTTCTACCCATATAGGTAAATTAACCAAATGCAACAGCCCAAATTGACTCTCTTCTATCCAAAGAAAAACGCCGACAGTGGCAATCCCAAAAAGGGCGTTAATAATGATCGTCGTTGTCAGAAAAACAAAATTCACCCCTGCATGCTTCCATTTCCTATAATTAAAACGAACAAGTGGCACCAGGCTTTCCAATATCCAGCTTATAGCCAAACAAATAGCTATCCATAAGAGTTTTTCTCCATTTGTTAGTTGCTCAAAAAAGTTTAAAAATGTCTCCATAATAATATTGACAAAACATATAAAACTCAAATATAACAATAGGATAATTAAAATAAAGCCTTTGAGTAAAAAACATGTAAGGTTTTCTTATAAAAACCTTATGGTGTCCCACCAAAAAACTCAACCTATTAGCGGGGTGGCTAACCTACTTATGGAATGACTCCTGCTAAACCATTATGGCTTCATATAGCTTTGCTTGTTGTACTTTAATCTTGTCCGACCGCAAATAGTCATCAAAGGAAAGCAATGTATCAATCATTCCATTAGGCGAAATCTCTATAATTCGATTGGCAACTGTTTGTAAAATGTGGTGATCGTGGGTGGTAAAAATCATATTGCCTGGAAAATCTCTCATGGCATTATTCAATGCAGTTATGGATTCCAAATCCAAATGATTGGTCGGTTCATCCATTAAAAGAAAATTAGGATGAGCCAGCATTACTTTGGAAAGCATACAGCGCACCTTTTCTCCCCCCGACAAAACACTCGATTTTTTGTAAACTTCCTCGCCAGAGAATAACATTCTACCCAAAAATCCGCGGATAAATTGCTCGTCCTTGTCATCAGAAAATTGCCGCAGCCAATCAATTAACTCTAAATCATATGCCGCTGAAAAATACGCTTCATTTTCATTGGGTAGATAGGCTTTAGTAATAGTTTGACCAAATTCAATAGTTCCAGAGCTCGGTTTGGTTTCACCAGACAGCACCTCATAAAAGGCTGTTAAAGCCGCCGACTCCCTGCCCAATAGCGCAATTTTTTCCCCTTTATTAATGGTAAAAGAGATATTGGCAAACAGCACACTGCCGGAAGCGTCCAATTTGCTTAGGTTTTCCACTTTTAAAATCTGATCGCCAATTGTTCTTTCAGGTCTAAAATGAATAAAAGGATATTTCCGGCTAGAAGGTCGAATTTCTTCCAGATTTAGTTTTTCTAACGCTTTTTTACGGGCAGTTGCCTGCCTAGATTTGGAAGCATTGGCACTAAACCGTTGGATAAACGCCATCATTTCTTTACGCTTTTGCTCCACTTTTTTATTCTTATTTGCCATTTGCTGTGCCATTAATTGGCTAGATTCGTACCAAAAAGTATAATTCCCTGTATAAATTCTGATTTTTTTAAAATCAATATCTACTACGTGCGTGCAGACCATGTCCAGAAAATAGCGGTCATGGGATACCACAATAACCATATTGGGAAAATCTGCCAAAAAATCTGCCAGCCAAGTAGCCGTCACTGCATCTAAATCATTGGTCGGCTCATCGAGCATTAGAATATCGGGATTGCCAAAAAGTGCCTGAGCCAAAAGTACTTTGACCTTTTCTGGTCCACTTAATTCTTTCATCAACTTATAGTGCAAATCCTCCTTAACGCCCATATTGCTCAACAGTTCTGCAGCATCGCTTTCCGCATTCCAGCCTCCCATTTCGCCAAACTTGGTCTCCAAATCGGCTGCCCGCATACCGTCTTCTTCGGTGGCATCGGGATTCATATAGATGGCATTTTTCTCCACCATAAGATCATAAAGCTCCCTATGCCCCATAATGACAGTATTCAGCACCTCGAATTCTTCAAATTCAAAATGATTCTGCTTTAATACTGCCATTCTCTGTCCAGGATGGATAGACACCGAGCCTCTATTAGGTTCTACTTCTCCTGAAAGAATTTTCATAAAAGTAGATTTCCCTGCGCCATTTGCTCCAATAACGCCATAACAATTTCCCTGTGTGAATTTTAAATTCACCTCGTCAAAGAGTACCCGCTTGCCATATTGTAAGCCTAAATCGCTAACTGTAATCATTTATTTGGTAGTAATTTTGTAAAAAAAAGCGCAAAGGTACACCTAATTCAAAGATATTGGAACACTTTTGAAAGGAAGAAATATTAAAATATTTGTTAAAATTGAATTGTAGAAGCTATTAAATTAAACACTCAGTTTTCGACAGGTAAAAAATTAAGTAGTGTAAAATTCTTTTGAATATTCCACCATTCCTGTAATGCCTTGCAATCCGTTTTTCACCAATTCAACCGCCATACAATTTTCTTCAGGAGCTTCAAAGGGCAATTTGATGCCAAATTTGCTAGCCAATTGGTACCCAAATTTTGGATAATAATGGGAATGCCCCAATAGGATGATTGATTTGAAACCCATTTTTTTTGCCCTTTTATGGGCTTCTACGATTAATTGTCCACCAATACCCTTATTCTGAAATTCAGGTAGAACAGTAACAGGTGCAAGGGTCAAAGATTCAAATATCTCTCGGTCATTTACAATTCTAATTTTCGTCAATAAAATATGACCAACGATCTTTTTCTCCTGCTGTGCAACCAATGAAAGCTCAGGTACAAAAGCCTCTGACGCTCGCAATCGTTCCACCAAGAAAGGTTCTTGGTGATCGCTTATCTCTACTGTCCGAAATGCCTTGTCAATTAAATTAAAGACAGACTCATGGTCTCTAGTCGTTTCTTGCCGAATAATGATTTTCATTCTAACTGTTTGCATTTTTATATAAAAAAAGCTATCCAAGCACATTTTTACAAAAACCATTCAATATTTGCATAAGTGCTTCGCTGCCTAATAAGTCCGATAACTTTTTATTAAATTTGCTATTCATTAAATTTTTAAAACTATGAAAAAACACTTTTATTTAATTGGATTCATATCGCTAACCTTTGCTGGTCTAATCACAGGGCAAAATACCTTGATCGAAGGGTATGTTTTCGAAGATAATAATCGAGGATTTCTCAATGAAGCTGAAGTGCAGCTCTTCGATGCCATCTCTCAAACCTTTGTTACTAAAACAATCACCAATATAGATGGCTTCTTTTCTGTGTCATTGCCCGTGGGAAAAGATTATTTGATCAAAGTAAATAAGGATTTGTTTTTTCAAAAAGAAGAAATTCTTTCTACTAAAGACAAATCAGCTGGAGAAAAAGTCTATGCCAAAATCAAATTGGAGCGCAAACCAGGTTATATTTTTGATGTAACATTGGCCGAAAAAGGCACACCAACAGCAACTGTAGATGCCATCAATGGCGCAAAAATAGAGGTTTATAATAATACCATGTTAGGAGAAACGCTCGTCATTGACTCTTTAAAAGGAATTAATTTTAATGTGACCTTTGAAAGAGGGAATCATTATACCATTTTGATACGAAAAGAGGGCTTTTTCAATAAGCGGCTGGAAGCCTATGTAGATGTAGAAGGCTGTATTTTGTGCTTTGAAGGTGTTGGTACAGTAACGCCCGGTGTATCCGATGTAATGTCCGCAGGTTTTCAAATGGGTTCCGTCCTGGCAAACATTGAACTGGAGCCTGCGACTCTGAATAGAACTATTCGGATTGACAATATTTATTACGATCTGGACAAATATGACATTCGATCAGACGCAGCCACAGAACTAAACAAGGTTATCAATGTGCTAAAAAACAACCCAAGTATCATCATAGAATTAGGGTCACACACGGATTCTAGAGGTGGCACTAGATATAACCAAAGACTTTCCAGTCAAAGAGCGGAAGCTGCCGTAGATTATATTATAAAAAATGGCAAGATAAGTCCAACCAGAATTTCTAGTAAAGGATATGGCGAATCAGAACTAGTCAATCATTGTCGAGACGGTGTAAAATGTTCAGAAACAGAACATCAATTGAATCGAAGGACTGAGTTAAAAATCGTTGGTTTTGAAAAATACGACCCCTATGCAGAAAGAAGTCTGGCAGATATTTTAACAGAAGAACGCCTCCTGAAAGAAGTTCAAAATTCTGGCCAAATCCGAATCAAATCAGGGGAGTCCCTACCACCGGAAATTCAAAAAACTAAAAAAGAAAAATCTAAAAACAACTCTAAAAACAATCAAAATAATAGTTCAACAGAAGAAAATGGCACTCCTTCTAAAACTGAAAATGTCTCGAACGAACCCTCTTTAACGAATAAGGAAGCAATAGCAATCAATACCTCCATCAGCAAAAAAAACAAGGATGCCTTAGAATGGACTGCCTTCGATGCTACGAATGTTTTGATAGTGGAAGAAGGAAAAAAAACATTTGTAGCCAAAATGGTCAATCACCAACTAAATACGGCTATTACTGATTTAATGGTCGGTAAAAAAATCTTTTTGGAAGTAGATGGTAAAACAAAAGAATACCAATTTGATGCTATTGATCAAATACCCCTTCCTGTTTTGAATGCATTTTTAAAGCGATTGGCTATGTTAAAAAAAGCAAATGGTTGGCAACTTTTTCCTTTAGAAAAAGACGAGCCTTTGCCGCCAGAAATTCGCAAAACATTGGGCTACGGAGGCTGATGCCTGGAGTAGAGTATGTGGAGATAAAAATGAGATTTTTTTATTCTAACACAAGAAATTTTTGAAATAATAGCCAAGTTATTGCTAAAGAAATTAGTCACAGCGAAAAAGATCAACTTTAAACGTGCGCTCAATCCACTAAAGCCCTTGGGCACATTTTAAGCACCGATACTCCGTCAATTAATACATTCCCTCCATAAGGAAAAGAAATTCCTTTGGCAAAGTAGGCTTCAAAAATAATGTAATTATATTCTTCTTTTGCAACAAATCGAAAATCATATTTTTGCCAATTTGAGTGGGTTATGGTTGGAGATTCTGCCAATAACTGAGACTTTTGACAACGAGTAGTGCCACCGTAAACCCGAAAGCGAATAGGCAAATCGTACCTAGCATAAGGTCGGCCTAATGCCAATTGTACACTGAAACTGTAACATTCCTTTTTTTTCAAAGGCTTTACTAAGCGCTGTCCTATGTTTTCATAACTGCCATCTCCTCTAGTTATTAATCCTACGTAGGAGCTACCGTCGGACGGTTCTAGATATACCCCCCAAAAACCCGGCAAAATATCTGGCGTAGAGCCTCGAATACAGCCGTGCCAACTCTGGGGCATAGTGGCATCCTGTGGTTCTCCTTCAAAAGAGGCATTTTCGAGCCGAACATTCTGACCAAATAGCACAGAGAAAGAAAATAGTAAAAAAATAAGCGGTAAGAAAAAAAGAAAAACGATATTCCTATTCATCAAAGATACAATTGCAAAATAATTTGATAAAAACCAAAATTAATCAATTTCCCGTTTTAGCAAGACCTTCTATTCCTAAGAAATAGGCGCAATAACCTTTCATTAACCCAACATCGGTCAAAAAATTACTAGTTTTGTGATTGAAAATAGCAAAAACCAGAGTCCTATGTCTGATCTGCTGGGAAAACCGCCTACCAAACGCTCAAAACCCAACTATTTATACTCTATCGTCAGTATGGCATTAGTACTATTTTTATTGGGATTTTTTGGGTTGGTTGTTTTACAGACCCAAAAATTGGTGATCGTTTTAAAAGAGCGGGTCAATGTGTTGGTAGAAATAGAGCCAGAAGCAGACTCCCTTTCAATTGCCATTTTATTGAGCGAGTTAAAATCTGCTGATTACACCAAAACCGCAAGTGTGCAATTTATAAGTAAGGAGGCAGCAATTCAATCCTTGCAAAAGGATTTTGGGCCAGATTTTATGGCCTTAGGTTTGCCTAATCCTTTATATGATGTAATTACTTTTAATATCCACGCAAGTTTTATGGAGTCCGACTTTTTAGAGGAGATTAGAAAAAACTTTAAGGCAAAAGACTACGTAAACGATGTTTATTATCAGGAAGGACTAGTAAATATCATTGCTAAAAATGTTAAAAAATTGGGCTGGTTTGCCTTGGGTTTTAGTCTATTGTTTTTGATTGTTGCTATTACTTTAATTCACAATACAATTCGACTAGCCCTTTATTCTAACCGCTTTTTAATTAAAAACATGGAGCTAGTTGGTGCATCCTGGAGTTTTATTAGTAAGCCATATATCAACAAAAGCATTTGGCATGGCATTTTGAGTGCTTTACTTGCCATTGCCGCATTAGTTTTAGTAATTTTGCTGATGCAAAGAAGTATTGAAGAATTGCAAATGACACAAGATATTCCAATCTATTTTGTATTATTTTTCTGCCTTTTATCATTGGGTATTTTTATCAGTGCCATTAGTACCTGGTACGTCATCAATAAATACCTGAAGATGAGATTAGACGATTTGTATTAGCCTTAAATAAAATAAGTCAGTAAATTACTGATTCTCTAAATCATAAATAATGAGTAAATCGAAATCAAAGGTTCCCTCAAAAAGGAAAAAAGTTGTAGTAACGACCAGTAACAAAGCAAATGACACTGCAACTATTGTGAAAAAGAAAATACAGCCGACCAGATCAAGGAGGAGAATTGCCACTAGTTCTTCAAATCTTTCTAAAGAAGAACTATTGTTTAATAAGCAAAACTATATCTGGATGGGTATTGGAATGCTTTTAATCGCATTGGGTTTAGTCTTAATGTCCGGCGGTTCTATGCCAAGCCCTGACGTTTGGGACGAAAGTATCATCTACAGCTGGCGAAGAACGGTCCTCGCGCCACTTTTAATGGTTGCAGGGCTAGCAGTAGAGGTATATGCAATTTTTAAAAAATAATCCTTCTTTGACAAATTGTGTGGGATAAAGCCATTTAAAAGGACGAGCATTTTAAGTGGCTTTATTCCACCAAAACACAATTTTTGTCGAAGAACCAAAATAATAATTGGTTAATTAACTAGACAATCAAGAACAAAATGACATTTCTCTGCATTTGGGGGGGGTGTCATTTTTAGTTTAGGTTATATCCAGCGTTTATTTAATTCATACAAATGGGAATACTCGAGGCCATCCTCCTTGGCATCATTCAAGGTTTAACGGAATTTTTGCCCGTGAGCAGTAGTGGGCATATTGAAATCGGGCAAGCCCTTTTAGGCATGGAAAGTCTAAAAGAAAACGAACAGCTATTGAGTGTGTTGTTGCATGCAGCAACAGCTTTAAGTACGATTATTGTTTTTAGAAAAGATATTGGTAAAATACTCCAAGGGCTCCTTCAGCCCGCTTGGAATGAAGAATGGCAATTTGCGATCAAAGTCTTAATTTCCATGATTCCAGCTGCCTTTATTGGTTTTTTTTACGACGAAGCGCTAGAGGCTTTATTTGAAGGACAATTAAAACTGGTTGGGGCACTGCTATTCGTCACTGGAGTTTTACTTTTTTTAGCAGATCGAGCAAAAAACACCAATAAAAATGTCCGTTTTCTACATGCGATCCTTATTGGTCTTTCTCAGGCAATCGCTATCTTGCCAGGGATTTCTCGCTCGGGAGTAACCATTTCAACGTCCGTATTACTAGGAATTGATCGGGAAAAAGCCGCCCGTTTTTCTTTTTTAATGGTTGTCCCTTTGATCTTGGGCAAAATGGCAAAGGACATACTGGATGGAAAGTTAAACCTATCCGGCGAATTAGCTATGCCTTTACTAGCTGGCTTTTTGGCGGCTTTTTTCACTGGTCTTTTCGCATGCCTTTGGATGGTTCAATTAGTGAAAAGGAGTAAACTAAGTTGGTTTGCCCTTTACTGCTTTATCGTGGGGGGAATCGCGCTAATTTTTGGATGAAAAAATCCATTTTTTGACAAAATTTCTTTTACCCAATTACTTACAAATCAAGTCAGGAATTGTAAATTAGCGTCCAATCTGAAAATGATAATCAATCGGAATAGATAGCTAAAAGGAAAAGGCTATCTTTTCCTAAAAAACTCTAGAATGGACTTGCCAAAGCCTGAAGTTAAACACATTGCTGTAGCCGGAAATATTGGAGCCGGAAAAACAACCTTGACCACTCAATTAGGGAAACACTTCAACTGGGAAGTTCATTACGAATCAACGGATGACAACCCATATCTCAGCGACTTTTACAATGATATGCACCGTTGGTCTTTTAACCTTCAAATTTACTTTCTCAACAGTCGCTACCAACAAGTATTGGAAATTTTGAATGGCAATAAAACCGTTATTCAAGATCGCACCATCTATGAAGATGCTTATATTTTTGCGCCCAATTTACACGATATGGGGCTAATGACTACGCGTGATTTTAACAATTATTTCTCCTTGTTTGAAACCATGTCTTCGCAAATTCAACTGCCCGATTTATTGATCTATCTGAGGGCAAGTATTCCGACTTTAGTGCAACATATCGAACAAAGAGGAAGGACCTATGAAGGTAGTATTAGTATTGACTATCTCAAAAGGCTAAATGAGCGCTATGATAATTGGATTGAGGGCTACGATAAGGGTAATTTGCTGATTATCAATGCCGATGAACTTGATTTTTTCAATAATGCAGAAGACTTGGGAAGTGTTTTAAATTTAGTGCAAGGGGAATTGCATGGTTTATTTCAATAAAGATTTAAGGCAATTTTTTCTTACTTGCTACAACTTCCTCTTTTCCATTTTCTAACCATTCTTTTACAAAATCGGGAATCAACTCCCCCGGTCGTTCACTATTATAATAAAATAACCCATATAGCAATACAACATGAACCAGGGCAGTAAAAAACAGGGCTTTTATACGGGTGGCACGCTCGCTTTTTTCGATTTGATAATTTCTCATTTTTATTTTTGGACTTAAAACGTGCAGCAAAAATTAAATATTATGACATTTCTTGTTTTTTAAAGTTTTTTTAAGATACGCTTATCTCTCATTTTATCAACCTAATTTTCATTTTAATGTCACTCATCGGCCGATCCCTTCTATCTTTTTCCACAGCTGCAATTTTATCCAAAACATCCAACCCTGAAATCACTTTTCCAAAAACAGTATAATTCTGGTCGAGAAAAGGCGTGCCTCCATATTCTTTATAGGCAGTTCGTTGCTTTGGAGTATAACGAATATCCCTAGAAGTTTCTATTCGATCCAATACACTATCCGTCACTGATCTGCCATGAACAATATAAAACTGGGAGCCGGAAGATTCTTTCTCAGGGTTGACTTGGTCGCCTGTTCTGGCTGCGGCCAAAGCCCCTTTTATATGAATAAGAGAATCTACAAACTCAGCAGGGATCTGGTAGCCAGGTCCGCCACCACCGAGTGGAACATTCGCTTTTGCATTTTTCGAACCGGGATCACCGCCCTGAACCATAAACCCTTCAATGACTCGATGAAATAATAAGTCATTATAAAAACCTTCTTCTGCCAGTTTGGAAAAATTATCTCTATGCTTCGGCGTGGCATCAGAAAGGACTGCAATCATGCTGCCAAAATCCGTTTCAATTTCTACCAAGCATTGCTCCGGTGCATCAATTTTAATTCGCTTTTCCATCTTGCGCATTTTATTTCCTTTTATGGCTTTTAAAACAACCAAATAGTTGCCCGAGGATCGGTATCGGTGGGAAGGGGAAAACGCTTCAGAAACCGTGCCGTCACCAAAGTCCCATTCGTATTGCTCCGCTTTCTGAGAAGTGTTTTCAAATTGAACGGCGGCTGGAGCAGTATGGTCTTCCGCCTGAATAGTAAAATCTGCAATGGGGCGTGCGCAAGAAATTATCAACAAAACGGATAAAAAAAATAAGTGATTTTTATTCATTCGACTTTATTCTGATTTTTACAAGTCCTTCAAATTTTGGTTTTTCGACAAAAATTGTGGGGGGAATAAGGCCACGTCCTTTTAAATGACTTTATTCCACACAATTTGTCAAAGAAGGCAAATTTTTATAAAACCCTGATTTTCATCTTCACGTCTTCTATCGGTCTATTTGCTTGCCCAGTAGGCACTTTAGCAATTTTATCAATTACTTCCAGCCCTTCAACTACCTCGCCAAAAACGGTATAATCCTGATCTAAGTCAGGCCGACCACCAATTTGTTTATACAATTCTCTTTGGGCAGTACTATACTTAATTCCTTTTATTCGCTCCATTTGGTCCAAACGAGCATCATCTATCGAATTACCTTGAACAATATAAAATTGAGAACCAGAAGACTTTTTCTTTGGATTGCTAGGACCTCCTGTCCGAGCGGCTGCCAAGGAACCTTTAAAATGCGGAATGCCAATCTCCGCATCTAGTAAATAGCCTGGTCCGCCCGACCCCAGCATCTGGTTGGGCCCTGCTGTTCTCGAATCAGGATCCCCCCCTTGTAACATAAATCCATCAATAACGCGGTGAAATAGCAAATCATCATAAAAACCCTCACTCGCTAGCTTTAGAAAATTCTCCTTATGAATAGGTGTTTCATCATACAATAAGACTTTCATATTGCCATAGTCTGTTTCGATGAGTACATAGGATTTACCGTCTCCACAGGCTATTATCAAAGCAATAAGCAATAAGCCCAGAAAGGCATTTAGTAATCGTTTCATAATTCGTTTAGGTTTTCCTCTTTAAAATATTGGACTACTCTTCTTTTTAAAAATTCTTCTTGCGCCTTTACCCCCTCAACCGGAACGGGCTTAAGGGGTTTATAGTGCGGCCAACCGTCCTGATCCAAGCCTTCAAACTCGTAATAGCCCTCTGTACTCAATAGCCGACATATCGCAATGTGCATCAAATCCTGCTTTTCTTCTTTAGTAAATTTTGTTCTCGCTTGTCCTAATTCCTGAATGCCAATCAAGTATAGCACAGCGTTCAGGTCGGGTAAAGCATCCCGTTGAAAAGCATCTTTTATAAAATGCCGAACTTTTAACCATTCAAAATCTAACTGCCAAGCTTCCATTCCAATTTATAATGCTCAACCAAGATAGGGTTGACTTTTGTATTTGAAGCACAAAAATATAAAAACCAAAAATAAAATGCTTTGAGCAAAAAATGGAAGAGAAAGCAAATAGCTAAAAACAAGCAAAAGGAGAATATTTTTTATGTGAAAAAATATTTTATTGTCACTAATCGGGATTCTTTCGTTGTACATAGAAATTTAGCCTCCTCATGTCCCAAAGTTTTGTTAATTTCATGGATTATTTTCAAGTAATTTCGCTTGCTTAAAATTCATTAAATCAGTAAATAAAAAAACATGCAAAGTAAATTCATTAGTTATGCCGTTATTGGCTTTTTTGCGTTCATCGCTTTGGTTACTTTTTCTAATAGTATTTTTGTCACCTTAGAGCCCGGGGAAAGAGGCGTTCTGTTCAAACGATTTGGGGGCGGCTTGGATAAAGATCATGTTTATACGCCCGGTTTTCATGTCATTGCTCCCTGGAACGAAATGTATGTCTATAGTGTGCGAGAGCAACAATTGGAAGAAGAAATGGAAGTCTTATCTCGAAATGGACTTAATATCAAAGTAGATGTAACCGTTCGGGTAAATCCACAATATAACAAAATTGGAGATTTGCACGAGAAATTCGGAAGAGATTATATGACCACTTTAATACGGGCAGAAACGCGTTCTGCTGTGAGAAAAATCATTGGTCGTTTTGAGCCGGAAGAATTGTATTCTACAAAAAGAGATGAAGTGCAACAATTAATCCAGCAGGATTTGGAAAAAAATCTAGCTGTCAATTTTATCGAACTAAAAGCTACATTAATTCGAGATATTGAATTGCCAGAGAAGGTCAAAAACGCCATAGAAGTAAAGATAGAAGCAGAACAATCTGCATTAAAGTACAAATACATTTTACAGCAAGAGCAACAAGAAGCCGAGCGGATCATCATCGCTGCAAGAGCAAAAGCAGAAGCCAATAAAATCCTTAATTCCAGTCTAACAGCTAATATCCTGAAGGACAAAGGTATAGAGGCCACTTTAGAGCTGGCTAATTCTCCAAATTCCAAAATAGTTATCGTCGGTAGTGAGGGGAGTGACGGGCTTCCAATGATACTGGGAGGAAATTGAAAATACCACGAATATTTTGACAATAATAACCAAATCATGGGGATATCGGAAGAGATAATAGTTAAGTGATCGAGTGACTAAAGGGCTGGTTTTCGATGTTTTGCAAATAACTAATCGCTTAGTCATTCGATCGCCGTCTTCCCAATAATTTCAAATCGCCTCTCTAATCGAAACCCCTTCTCATCCACCAAAGTCAGCAAATGTTCTCCAGTAGGCGGATTAAGTGCCATATCGTGAAAAGATTGAGTGCTACCCAAATAAGTATTGTCCAGATGCCAATAAATTTTTGATTCTGGATTGCGATGCGCTACCTTAAAAATGGTTCGGCTCAATTCGCCAGTAAGGTCAATTGGTACATAAATTTTGCTTGCCTTCTTGGGATAAATCAATCGCATTGGGTGATCGGCTTCCAATGCAAAGTGTTGGCAATCAGCGCGATACTCAGGTAGGGTTTTATAACCAGGATCGCGAAAACGATAATAATGCTCTTCTATCGGCGGTAGGACAAACCAAGGTTGATGTACCATATTCAAGGGGCTTTCACAAGCACTATTCACCCGAAATTCCCGACTTTTATCCAAATGAATCAGGCGATGAAAAGGGCAAGATTTCACCTTCTCTCCACTAATTGTGACCCAAACCGTATCGGTTTCACAGATGTCTAAAGCTCGATAACCACTTTTTCTACACACAGCTATTTTTTTCATTTCATCATAAGGCGGAAAGAACCAATCCGCTGCCGGAAGTAAATCAAACAAGTCAAATAAAATAGGAGCCGCCGCCTCAACACCAACCAACCCCCTCCTGCCCTCTCCATCTGCATTGCCCACCCACACACCTACTGCATACTTGGGTGTAGCTCCTATTGCCCAAGCGTCCCGAAAACCAATACTAGTACCTGTTTTCCAAGCAATTTGCTGACTAGATCGAAAATAATCCCAATTGCCTTCAGTATCCGGACGTTCCACTCTTTGCATGGCATCAAAGGTTTGATAAATAGCAGCAGCACTTAATTTCGGAGCTTGCTTAAGAAGTTTTTGGCCCAGCCCAGGAGAACGCACCAATTCACTTTCCAAATTTTTATTTTTAAAAATATAATTTGGCGGTCGAAAGTCATCGGGGTCATACTGTCCGTCTAGTTCTTGAAAGTGATTCAAGGTCCGAGCCATGCAAGTATAAGCATTCGCAATATCCCAAAGCGTACCTTCCGCTCCTCCTAAAATCAAGGGCAAACCATAGTGGTTAGCTGGTCTGAAAATCGTGGTCAAGCCCAATTCGTTAAGCAAGAAATGAAATTTTTCCAAACCATATTCCTGTAAAATGCGAACAAAAGGAACATTTAAAGAACGAATCAGGGCTCTTTTAGCAGGGACTACCCCGTCGTAAACTGCATAGTAGTTCTCTGGCCGGTATCCCTGCATCTGAGTAGGAATATCCGCTATCAAACTATTAGGCAGTAGCTGTCCTTCCTGCAAAGCTCCTGCATATAAAAAGGGTTTTAATATGCTTCCAGTACTGCGAGGAGCTTTAATAATGTCCACTTGCTCACCATGCTCCTCTCCTGCTCCAAGCACATTACCCACATAAGCTAAGACATCACCCGTTTCTACTTCCAATATAATTGCGGCCGCATTATAAATGCCATTAGCTTGAAATACTTGCTGATGTTTTTGTAAAATTCGAGTACTTTGTCGCTGCAAATTTCGATGAATAGTGGTTTTCAGTCGAGTTAAACCTCCCTTTTTTTCAAACTCAAGGGAGACCTTGTCCAATAAGTGTGGAGCTAATCGAGGTAATGGTAATGGTTGATCAGGCAATATCTCTGCCTTTGCCAATTCCAGCGTCAATTGATCTATCGCTCCTTTTTTAAAAAGGCGATCCAACAACCGGTTCCTTTTGTCCAATAAAGCCTGTCGGTTGCGACCGGGATGAATCAAGGCCGGGCTATTAGGCAATACTGCCAAAGTGGCTACTTCAGCCCAAGACAGTAACGCAGGGCGTTTGCCATAATACCTCCAGGAGGCAGCATCTAAACCTACCACATTGCCCCCAAAAGGAGCGTAAGAGGCATAAAAGCGCAGTATTTCTGCTTTAGAATAAGTCAATTCCAAGCGAGTCGCTTGTATTATTTCAACGATTTTTTGAAAAATGGTTCGAGGTTTTCTAGGTCGAGCTAAACGGATGACTTGCATGGTCAAAGTACTTCCCCCGCTCACTATCCGCCTATTTCTGATATTTTGCAAAATCGCCCTGCCTATGCCTATGGGGTCAATACCTGGATGAAAAAAAAATCGACGATCTTCAAATTCGATAATTGCCTGAGCAAATTTTTGGGGAACTTCTCCCTGCGAAGGAAAACGCCATTGTTCATCTGCAGCGATTCTGGCCCCTAATAAATTGCCGTTTCGATCTTCTAGCACTACACAGCTCGGAGTATCAAATAGCGGATTAGGTAGGCAAAACCAATAAGCAACCAAGGTCAATCCAAAAGCTAAAAGTACCTTTTTTAGATGTTTTTTCATTAAAAAGTAATAGGTTTTATAGGTAGCTATTCCTCAAAAATTTTAAAATCAAGTCATAGCAATTTTCTAGAATAATAACTCTTAGTACAAGATATTTTTCCAGTAGTAGCCGCCTTCAAAATCAATTTGGCAACTGGATTCCCGTCCGCTTTAGAGCTTGCTATAAATTGGGGCACTCCCAGTTCCATTTGTCGTCTAAGAGACTTCCAGATCATCCAATAAGCTATTTTATAAAACCGATAATCTGGATCAATAAACAAGGCGGTTATTTCATTTGTTTTTGGGCTAATTCGATGAGACACCAGCCAACCGACCACCTCTCCTTCCCTCTTCAAAAAAAAGCTGCATTGTTTATCAATAGAATTGGCTTCGATCAAGGGATCCAATTCTTTTGGAAACCAATTTTTTTGCCGCTGTTTATTTTTAATAAATATTATATCAGATTTTTTTAACTGAGTAAAAGAAAATGATAAAATATTATTTGAGAACACCATATTACTAGAAAGAAAGTGGATTATTTTCTCAATCCTTCCTTTTGCTAGAATCAGATGCGCAACCGGTTTTGCCCAGTTAGATTTTTTTAAAATACGCTCAAGGTAATTAACTGATTTCCAATGATTCCGGTAGGTTATTTCTATCCATTTACCTTTTTTTTGGGCAAGTATTTGCTCTAGTTTTTGCAATAATTTTGATCCAATGCCCTTACCTCGATGCTCCGGATGCACCAAGAAAGAATGAACTCGGGCAATCGTCTTAGTCTTTTCAAAGGTCGCCAAAATGAGTCCTACCGGTTTTTGATCTTTAAGTGCCAAAATCCCCATAAATGACTTTTCAATTCTGGAAGCTTGGCGCGTAATATCGGGAAAAAGAAATCGGGGCAAGTTATTATTCAGCCACACAAGAGAGAGATTATCGCTGAAATGATATTGA
This sequence comes from Saprospiraceae bacterium, assembly GCA_965222705.1. Lineage (GTDB taxonomy): Bacteria > Bacteroidota > Bacteroidia > Chitinophagales > Saprospiraceae > JAFMDF01. The sequence goes on from CBDCUO010000035.1 coordinate 58,863, forward strand.
TAAGGCATATTAAAATTTCTGGTTGTGGTTCAATATTCAAAAAAATCTTCTTATTACCACAAAACTTCGTTTTAGGCCATGTTGAGCTTTATTAAAATCTTATCCTGTATTTTAACGTTCCTGTAAGGTGAATTTAAGGCAATTATTTCAAAAGAAGCTGAATTTGTTCTTAAATTCGCAATTATGGACATTTCATTATCAAGGCTATTTTTTATTTTTTCAATCACCTTCCTTTGCACTTGCCAACTAGATGCTCCGAATGAGCAGGGCATTCCGTCGCCAGAAGAAGACTACCAAGCTGCTGCTGTAAAATGGGGTTATATCAATAAATCTGGAGAAGAGGTAATCGCAGCCGCTTTTGATGATAATCGCAATTTCCACGAAGGCTTTGCAGCAGTTAGAAAAAAGGGGAAATGGGGCTATATTAATAAGGCGGGTAAGCAAGTGATTCCCTTGCAATTTAAGGCTTGCTGGTCTTTTAAAAATGAATCGGCTAGGGTAATGACTTTTGGCAATAAAATGGGTTTTATTGATAGAAAAGGGCAGTGGCTTATTCCTCCTGATTGGGAAGAACTAGCGGATTTTTCAGAAGGGTTGGCAGTATTTAGAGAAGGAATTCATTATGGGTATATTAATGAAAAAGGAGAGAAAATAATTCCTGCAAGCTATCAAAAAGCGTTCGCTTTCAAAAAAGGGTTGGCCAAAATAATGTTACACAATCAATATGGAATGATAAATCCAAAAGGAAAAGTCATTATTCCTATCAACTATAAAAGAATGGGGGAGGTTTCGGAAGGATATATTCGAGTTCAAAAGGGAAATGCATTTGGGTATTTGGATGTGATGGGCAAGCAGAAAATTCCTCTTGGCTTTAAATATTGCAGCGATTTTAAAGAAGGGTTTGCAGTTGCCCAAACTAAAGGTAAATATGGCTTAATTGATAAAAATGGTAAATATATTCTACTTCCTAAATACGACCAATTGATCTATGCTAATAATGGATTATGGATTGCTGAATTAAATCGAAAATATGCCCTCATAAGCGCAGAAGGAAACACGCTGACTCCTTTTAAATATGATCAAATTAACACTTTTTCTGAGGGAATTGCGGGCTATGGAGTCGGTTTTTTATACGGTTTTTTGAGCAAAACCGGTGAAGAAATAACTCCTGCCCATTTTGGGTTGGTTTGGGATTTTAAAGAAGGGTTTGCCCGAGCAGCCTTTAGAGAGGGCATTGGTTTTATAAACACCACAGGTGAACTGGTAATTCCTCCAGGGTACAGGGATGTCCGAGATTTTTCAGAAGGGCTGGCCAGAGCACAGAAACAAAGCTTTTTTTGATGCCCGCTTCCAAATGTTAGTTTTTGAGTTTTTGCATAAATGAAAAATACTGCTTTAATTCTAGTTGACTTACAGATTGATTACTTTCCGGGCGGAGCAATGGAAGTTCAGGAAAGCAACCCACTTATCTCCCTGGCCAACCAGCTAATGGGTCAATTTGAATTGGTAATTGGCACCAAAGACTGGCATCCAGCCAACCATTGTAGTTTTGCTGCCAACCACCCCTGGAGGAAATTAAACCAGGAAATAGAATTAAAGGGGATCAAGCAGCATTTATGGCCCATTCATTGTGTCCAAGACACTTTCGGGGCCCATTTTCACCCTGCACTAAATATTTCCGAAATAGATGAGATCATCAGCAAAGGAACAAATCCTCAAATAGATAGTTATAGCTGTTTTTTCGACAATGCCAAACAGAACTCTACCCAGCTAGACACCTTACTTAAAAATAGAGCTATAAAAAACTTGCTGCTCTTGGGTCTGCCTTTAGAACTAGGCATTAAACACACAGCTTTGGATGCTTTGGAATTGGGCTATACAACCTGGTTAGTAGAAGGTGGATGGCGAAGCTTAAACAAAGAAAAAGAAGTAGGCATAATTGACAATTTGAAAAGTAAAGGGGTGCAAATTCTTAAAATTGCCTCTACCAAATAAAAAGCGACCACGCATGGAGGGTTTATGCGTAGCCGCACCTTCTTCACTTTTAACCTAACTAAACACATGATTTTCATAATGTTCCATGGAATGGAATTTGAGAAATCTTGTCTTCTTAGGTCAGATAAAGAAATTTTAGGGATGATTGGGCAAAGCTAAGGCCATAATTTGATATTGCCAATGATATCTAGAAAAAATCATTGTCCAGAAAGAGCATTTTGATATTATAAACGATTGGTTTTCAATTTTTAAGCCACTAAATTTAAAACAAGATTCTATCAGAATGATTTGTGATAATGAAAAAACCAAGGCCTAAAAAATCCAATAAACACATACAAAATTTGGATTACGCAAGCTTATGATTAACTTAGCAGTTAAGTAGAAAATAGTTCTCCAGATTCTAGGATTAAAAGACTTTAATGGACACTAAGGTTAAAAACCAATTACATAAAATTGATCAAAAACTAGGGGCACTTTTAAAGGATTTACAGCATTACTCGGATGCCAAACTAAATGAGCAGCCCGACGAAAAAAGTTGGTCAGTGCTTCAGGTCATGCAGCATTTAATGAAAGTAGAAAGCCTCGCCCACCAGTATATCGAAAAAAAATTGAGTTATAACCCTTCGTTGCAAAAAGCAGGAATACTCGCCAATTTTCGTTCTGCTTTATTGAATTTTTACCTGGCAAGCCCAGTAAAAGCTAAAGCTCCCAAAACGGTCAGTGGAGCTATTTTATCAACTGAAACGACCTTTTGGGAAGTGGCCAAGCAGTGGAAACATCAAAGGAAGCAATTAGGGGCATATCTGGAAAGCCTTCCTCCTGAGGTTTTTGAAAAGGAAGTTTACAAACATCCGCTTACGGGACGGCTAAAATTGGGCGGTATGCTGTCTTTTTTTGAAAAACATTTCGACCGACATTATAAACAAATCCAACGAACATTAAAAAAGGTGGATGCTGTAAAACAAGTCTAACTACTAAATCCGTTCAAAGTATCGTTGCCGTTCCCAATCTGTAACTGCCTGATTATAAGCTGATTGTTCTGTTTTAAAGAAATGAGCATAATGCTTGACAACTTTTTCTCCAAAAGCCTTTTGGGCAAATTCGCTGGCCTCAAATTTAGCCACTGCTTCTGATAAGGTGTAAGGTACCCTCGGCAAATGTTTGGCGGCATAAATATCGCCTTCAAAAATTTCAGGTGCTTCAATTTTATTTTTTATACCATCCAATCCAGAAGCCAGTGCGGCTGCAAATGCCAAATAAGGATTGCAATCTGCTCCTGGAATGCGGCACTCGATTCGCAAACTCTGTCCTCCTCCCACTACTCGAAAACCCGCCGTTCGATTATCATACGACCAGGCCAAGCGAGTAGGTGCCCAGGAGCCATCTACATATCGCTTATAGGCATTAACTGTCGGCGCATAAAAGGGCATCACCTCTTCCACATGTGCGATCCAACCACCTAAAAACCAGAAAAAAATGTCCGAGCCTTTGACCGGTCCAAACTGTTTGTTTCCCACAAACGCATTCTTTCCATCTTTCCATAAACTAATATGAATATGGCAGCTAGAGCCTGCTCGTTCTTCCTGATATTTCGCCATGAAAGTAACCGATATTCCCATAGCATCTGCCAATTCTTTTAAGCATTGTTTATAGACGATGTGCCGATCCGCCATTTCTAATATTTCTGCATACTGTACATTCAGTTCATGCTGCCCCAAACCCCATTCCCCTTTAGAGTTTTCAACGGGAACTCCTGAATTTTTTAAGTGCTTGCGAGCAGTTGCATTGAATTTTTCAACCCGAGTACCTTGTAAAATATGGTAATCTTCCAGATACCAACCCGCTGGTTTTAAATCCCAAAAGTGCTGTTCAAAAGCTTGCCGGTAGCTCGTTTCAAAAATATAATATTCTAACTCAGAAGCAGCAAAACAGTTGAAATTCAATGACTTAGCCTCCAAAACTTGCTTTCTTAATATGGATCGTGGAGCTTCTTCTACCCAACTGTGGGTCTGTTCATTTTGTATATCGCAAATCACTAACGCTGTCTTATTTAGCCAATTTGCCTTTCGCAAAGTTGCCAAGTCTGGCACTAGGTGAAAATCCCCATAGCCTAGCTCCCAATTAGCAAAGTCATAGCCAGGCACTGGCTCCATTTCCATGTCTGTGGTAAGCAGATAATCACAGCCATGCGTGCCATTTTCAACAGCACTTTGAAGAAAAAACTCAGCATCGAATCGCTTGCCAACTAGTCGGCCGTAATGATCAGTAAAAGCAAGGATTATAGTCTCTATTTTGCCTTTAGAAATCTTTTTTTCCAATTGAGGGAGGCTTAGTTTTCCTTTTATTTTTATAGCCATTTTTTTACAGTTTATTACTTTTTGACAACAAGATAAGTAAAGGATCAATAAATTTTACAATAGGGTCGATGAAAGGGTGTATCTAAATTTTCTTCAGCCCTTAGAAACGCAATTTTTGTCCAAAGGTCATTTCTTTAGTGCGACTTAACTTCCGCACTTCTCAAATTCGTTTATATTTGCAAAAATTTTTTCAAGCATATTCAAGTGCTAATCTTCGAATATTGAATCAATTCATCTAAATGACCATTTTATATTTTCTTATTATTTCCTACATCTTACTGAGCATTAGTCTCCGAAAAATTTTCGAGAAAGCGGGAGTACCTCCTAATAAAGCCTTGATACCAGGAGTAAATTTTGTGGAGTGGTGCAAAATAATTGGGCGAACTAAGTGGTGGGCAGCTTGGCTTCTTTTTCCAATAGTCAACATTTTCATTTTTGCAGGAATGGCGGTTGACCTGGTTCGATCCTTTAAAAAATATTCCTTTTGGGATAGTGCGTTAGCGGTCATATATGCCCCTTTGTCCTTTTTTAAAATCGGTGCCAACAAAAATGATAAATATGACGGCCCCGCTTTGAAAAAAGAGGCTGCTTATCAAACAAAAATCGCAGAGGCCATCAAGAAAAAAGAAGAATATAAACTCAAAAAACTGGTTGAAAAAAACCCTTATAAAAAATCTCAATTCAGAGAATGGGTAGAAGCAATCATTTTTGCCGTTTTTGCCGCCGCTTTTATCCGAATGTTTCTGATCGAAGCTTATGTCATCCCCACCTCTTCCATGGAAGGGTCTTTGCTCGTAGGAGATTATTTGTTTGTGAGCAAAGCACACTATGGTATTCGGACCCCTAAAACAGTAGCCATGGTGCCACTTCTGCATAATAGAATTCCATTTATAAATAAAGAATCTTACCTTGAAAAGCCCAATTTACCCTTTTATCGCCTGCCCGCCTTAGAGCGTATTGATCGCTACGACCCTGTTGTTTTTAATTATCCAGAAGGGGATAGCGTTTATGTGACCCCTGGCAGAACCTGGAGCGTTTATGATTATCAAAGGGGGGCAATACCACAAAACATTGCAGCAGCTATTAGCCAAAAAAGGTTAGAATTGGTGACGCGCCCGCTGGACAAAATGGATCATTATATCAAGCGTTGTGTCGGTTTGCCCGGTGATTCTCTGCAAATTATTGATCGTCAATTATTTATAAATGGTAAAAAAGTAGAGGATCCAAGCCACATCCAATTTCGATATTTAGTCAAGCACAATAAAGGGCAGATCAATGATCGAAATTTTGACGATTGGGGCATTACTCCTGAAGATAGAACTTATTATAATGACGGCACCAACCCCGAATCCCAAACGCATAAAATGCTGGTACTTTCTAATGAGCAAAAAGAAAGGATTCAAGCAATGGATGCCAGCATTGAAATCATTCCAAATGACATGTATTGGGTAGCGTTGCCAACGGACTTTAATAGAGCAAACTTGCAAAAATGGGGTATTGAAAATAGCAATCTACGACATAGCACCTCCGCTACTCGTTTATTATTAACTTTGAAAACAGAACAAGTAGATTCTCTTAGAGCTAATAACTTAAAAGTAGAATATAATTACGAGGCCGACCGCTTATTCCCACATGATCCCCAAAATTATCCCAATCAATCCACGGATAATTATGGGCCCATTTACATTCCCAAAAAAGGAGCAACGATTATCGTCACTCCTGAAAGTATTGCTCCATACAAACGTATTATTAGCGTTTATGAAAATAACAAACTGGAAATTAAAAATGGAAGGGTCTTTATCAATGACCAACAAACGACTCAATATACTTTTAAGCAAAATTATTACTGGATGATGGGGGATAATCGGCATAATTCTGAAGATTCTAGGGTATGGGGCTATGTACCAGCAGTAAACATTGTGGGAAAACCACTCTTTATTTGGTGGTCTACCAAAAATGGAAATGTTGGAAATGGTATCAACTGGAGTCGAATTTTTTCTTCTGCAGATAAAAAATAACTTATTAAAAATTTTTATAAAAATCCAGCTATGAATTTAACAACAAAACTCTTGACTTTCCTATCGTTTTGCTTGATAATGACTTCTTGTATCAGCAAAAAGCAATATGATTTATTACAGACCGAACTGGACGTGGCCAATAAAGACCTAGGGGTATGTGGCGAAAAACTGAATGATTACATGAGCCAAATAGCACTGTGTGAACAAGAAAAAGAAAAGCTCAAAGGAGATATTAGAACAGCTCAAAGCAATTTACAACTGCGCCAAGAACAAATTGACGACCTTAAAGAGCAAATTGCAGATATTCGATCTCAGCGGGATAAACAAGTAGAGCAGGTGGGTGACCTGACAGTGCTTTCTCAATCCGCCAATGAAAATATTAGAGAAACACTCTCTCAATTGGAGCAAAAAGATAAGTACATCAATTTATTGCAAGCGGCAAAGACCAAAGCTGACTCGATTAACCTAGCTTTGGCAGTCAATCTGAAAAGCGTACTAAATGAAGGTATTGAAGACAATGATGTAGAGGTAAAAGTTGACAAAACGGTTGTTTTTATCAATCTTTCAGACAAAATGCTGTACAATAGCGGAAGTGCAATTATCACCGAAAGGGCAAAAGGCGTTTTGGGTAAAATTGCTACAATCATCGAATCCAGACCTGATCTAGAAGTGATGGTCGAAGGATATACAGATAATATTCCGATTAAGTCCGATTGTCTCTCTGACAATTGGGATTTGAGTGTCAAAAGGGCAACTTCAGTAGTGCGAATACTCCAAAAAGATTATAATATTGATCCTAATAGGTTAATTGCTGCCGGACGTGGCGAATATAACGCACTAGCCAGCAATGACACCTATGAAGGTCGAGCAACCAACCGTCGAACCAGAATCATCATCTTGCCAAAAATTGATCAGTTTTACGATTTACTGAACCCTGATGCCATACCTGAATAATTGACAATCCAAATTAATCCAATCGAATGATTGCCTACCTGTGGTCGGATGGTGTGCCATTCGACCACAGAGCATTTTACTTTCTTACAAATGTTCTAATACCATAATCAAAGCCCCCACAGACCAGGCTTGTTGGATCGTGCCTCTCCCCTCTTTTGGCATTTGCCCATCAAAAATTTCTGAGATGCAGTGAATGCCGTTCGATTGGTAAAAGTGATTTTCTAATGCCTTTATTTCTGCGCTTACCTTTTCTTTTGCTTTCTGACTATATTGGTTTAGTTTAAGGTAAGCTAGCCAGTAATCACCCAATAGAAAAGACCAAGCCGTCCCCTGATGATAGGCGGTGTCCCGTTCCCACTGACTACCCTTATAAATGGGTTTAAACTCAGTAGCTTCCGGCGACAAGGAACGCAAGCCATAAGGCGTAAAAAGGTGATTCTTAACGGTTTCCAATACTTTTTGTTCTTGCTGTCTATTCAATAGTGAAAAAGGCAGGCTCAAGACAAATATCTGATTCGGACGAATAGAATCATCTACTTTTTTATTGAAAATGATGACATCATTCAAGTAGTTCTTCTCATTATAAAAATAAGCAGCAAAGTGTCTTTTAAGTAATCGAGAAATGGCGGTACATTTTTTTAAAATTTCTGTGTCAACTGGCAGATTTAAATTCTTTTGAAAATATTGGAAAATTAGCAGGGCATTATACCATAAAGCCTGTATTTCCACGGCACAGCCTTGTCGAGGGGTCACTACGTGATTGCCTACTTTCGCATCCATCCAGGTCAATTGAAGTCCCGCTGCTCCGGCAGATAGAAACCCTTCTGGAGTAACTCGAATATTATACCTTGTCCCTTCAAAATGAGCCCATAAAATGCCTGCCAAATCCTCGTAAACCATTTCAATGAAGTCACTATCTCGAAATTTCTTATAGTATTCATACAAAGCCACAAATAGCCATAAGGTGGCATCCACTGTATTATATTCCACCTCATCTTGTTCACTATCTGGAAAGCGATTGGGCAACATTCCCCTATTTAAGTACTTGAGAAAAGTGCGAACAATAGATTGGCAAATTTCTTTTTTACCCGTAGCAATACAGAGACCTCTCAATGCAATCATCGTATCTCTTCCCCAATCCGTAAACCAATGATAGCCAGCTAAAATGGAGTAACTATCCGTCGCTTTTCTCTTGACGATAAATTGATCCGCAGCCAGCAATAAGTCATCTAAAAAGGGATTTTTCTTATTTCTTGATTTTAAGCTTTTTAAACGTTTTAATGCTTCCTTTTTTAAGCGTTCTGGGTTTTGGTTTAAGAGATCGGGATTGGTAGATAACAATAGGTAAATTGCGTTCCCTGGAGCAAGCAAAGTTTTGACTTTACCAATGACGTAAGCATCTTCGTGATAGTCCAACCCCCTATATCGCTCCTTTTCCAACTCAATGTTTTTCATCCAGTATCGCTGTTCTTCAAAGTCCCCTTCGGAATACCTAATGTACAAAGGCATCGCTTTATAACGAGAATAAACTATTAAGCTTTGCCCCATTTTTTCATAATAAAAGTCAAAGACCCTTCCTTCTTTAAAGAGTCCATGATAGTCCCGATCAACCAAAAAGGGCGTAAGCGAAAGGGGAAAAGAAGTACTCCCAGCATTTTTATATTCTACGATCGTTGCATTTTCTCCATAAACCATAAAAACGGTCTTCTCCAATTTATTTCCGTCCACCTCATAAGTAAACTTTGGTAAGGGCTTTCGCTCGAATGCAGTCAGATATCGATAGCCTTTAGGATGAATGGCATTGGGGTATTGATTGGAGGATATTTCAATGTCGGTATCTCTCCATAGCGAAATAGATGCTTCTATTTTTGACACTAAAATTTTACGATTTGTTGGGGGATTTAAAGAAGCCACCAACATCCCATGATAACGACGGGCATTAGCCCCTGATAAAGTTCCGGAGGCATATCCACCAATACCATTAGTAATCAGCCATTCCTTAGAATGGAGCATCTCAAAATCTGGATTGGTAAATCGAAAGGTCATATCTGGATTTGAAGCTTGCAGCCTTACTGCTTCCCAATGTTAATATTTGGCTGGCTGATCCGGTGCCGGTGTAGATTTTTTAATAAAATCTCGAATGTGGTCATTTGCCAAAGCCAAATCTTCTTGCCGCAAATACATCATATGTCCGCTTCGATAACCTTCAAAACGCAAACGGTCTTTCATTTTTCCGCTCGGATCCAACTGCCATAAGGTATATTTTGCATTAAAATACTGAGTAGCACCGTCAAAGTAACCAGACTGAACCATCACATTCAAGTAAGGATTTTGGGCCATTGCTTGCCGCAAATTTTCACCCGTATTGTCATTGCTTCTATCCCAAGGGCGCACCGGTCCAAACATATTATATTTTATGTCCGTAACAAAATTTAATTCATTTCTAAAATAGTAGTTGATAGCAGGGGTAAAAGCATGAAGCCAGGAAGTTAACTCTGAATTAAAATCAGGACGATCACCGCCATCCTTGCGATCAATTCCCTTATAGCGAGAGTCCAAGCGACCTACGGTAAAACCATCGTCTCTCAATAATTCCTTCCAAAAAAAAGAAGTCGGTATATTTAAATTGTACTGTAATATGGCTTTTTCAGAAAGCCCTGAGTAATAAGCCATTCGAGCAGCAACTTCTTTCCGTTTTTCAGTTTCCAAAAAGCCGCCTTTTGTCAAAGCAGGAATCAGTTCATTAATAGTATAGTTTTCTACTTCCGGCAGAATCTCATCCAGGTCTTTATCCTGTAATTCTGGATTTAGGGCTTTCTGATACCAAGCGGCAGCCGTAAAATAAGGTAACTGATTAGCAGCCCCAACTGGGCCGTCTCTTTTAACTCCCAAACTTGTAGGGGATACCAAAATAACGCCGTTCAGATACATCCATTGGCGGTTTTGTAATTCTAAAGCCAATCCGGAAACCCTTGTTGTGCCGTAGCTTTCGCCAATCAAATATTTAGGGGACCGCCAGCGGTTTGCTCGGGTCACAAAGGTATTAATCCAATCAGCGAGGTATTTTATATCGGCATTGACCCCAAAAAAGGTAGATTTTTTAACTTCTTTATCCAAAATTCTAGAATAGCCCGTATTGACAGGATTGACAAAAACAATGTCCGCTACATCAATAATCGAATGTGGATTTTTCCGAATGCCATAAGGTTGTATTGGAAACCCTTCGTCGTTTATTTCTAAAATCTGAGGGCCTGTATAGGCAATATGCATCCAGACAGAAGCGGAACCCGGACCGCCATTAAAAGAAATCATCAAAGGTCGAGTTGCTCGATTGACGACATCTGTCCGTTCATAATAGGTATAAAAAAGGGAGGCAATGGGCTTACCGTCTTCATTCCAAACAGGCTGGGTCCCACAAGTAGCTTTGTACAAAACTCGCTGTCCTTTTATGCTTACTTCGTGAAAAGAGACTACGCTTGTATCAATGGGTAACAACCGATTTTGGGCAAAAAATTGGGCGTTGGAAAAGATCAAAAGAATTAAGATTAGCTTTGTTCGTTCCATTTTTCTGTAATGTTTTGTATGAATAGTAGCTGTGGTGATTTAATGGACTTGTTCAAATTTATTTACAAACAAGTCTAATGTAAAATAAAAAAGGGCTATTCCGCTAAATTACGAAATAGCCCTTTTGAAGCAAATAATCAACCATTTTAGTTAGGATAAACCATTAACATATTTGGTTAATTTTCCTTTCAAGTTGGCGGCTTTGTTTTTGTGCCAACTGTTTCTTTTTGCCAGGCGGTCAATCATAGAAATGACTTTCGGTAAAAACTTTTCCGCTTCTGCTTTATCTTCTATTTCTCTTAAAGTCTTTATAGCAGTACGCGTTGTTTTTTTATAATAGCGATTTGCCACTCGCTTTTTGGCGTCTTGCCTAATTCGCTTTTTTGCCGATTTATGATGTGCCATATTTTAGTTATTGATTCTTCGACTACAGGATTTGTCAAAGAAGGAGTTATTTTAAACTTCTTGATTATTTTGAAAAATTGGAGTGCAAATGTAGAACTTTTCTTCATTAAAAAAAACGGCCCTTGGCAGTTTTTTCTATTAATTCAACTGTTCTATTCGCTACAACCTAATTCAATTTGAGAAAACAAATCATTATTGGGAAAACAATAACCCGAAAGTACTTGCTCTGGCACATAGCGCAACAAATCGGGATCGCGAAGTCCTGTTTCTAAAAAAGCGGTTAAATCTTCTACCTGTTCATCCGTTAAATTTAAGGGTTTGAACTGTCGGGCAATTTGTTCGGCAGGAACATTTGGATTCTCAGGAACGCCTTCATTAAAGTATTCTACAACCTCTTTTAAAGTCGTTTTGCTACTTCCATGAAAATAAAAAGGGGCATCGCCCAAATTGTATAACTGTGGGATTTTAAATTTATAATAATCTTCTGCTCGTCTAGTAAATTCGCCTCTGCCTAAATTCTTGGCATCATCTGCGGAGGTATTAAAAGCGCGCCCAGTTTGATACAAGTCATTAACACCAACTGCGTAAAACTCATTGGCACCGAGGTTGGGCTCTTTATGACAATGATAGCATTTAGCATCACTAAAAAATAATAAAGCACCTCGTTTTTCCTGTTCGGTCATTGCATTTTTATCCCCTTTTAAATATTCCTGAAAAGGTGCTTTATTGGACATAAGGGTTCTCAAATAAGCAGAAATGGCAAAGCTCGTCGTTTTTTCAGAATATCGTTCCGACACCTCTACCTCTCCAAAAGCTTCATCATAATACTGCCGATATCCGTAATCATCCAGCACTTCCTCTGTAATATCCATGCGATGCAATTTCAGTCCTTCTATATTCTGACTTTCTAAAGCGGCTAATCCTTCTTTGTTAACTTCTAAAAAGGGATCTAATTCCCAAAGTTCTTCCGTGCCTAGATTTGCATCTTTGCTACCAAAACGGCCGTTCCAGGTCGTATTTTTTACAAAAGCAACATTTAAAACGCTCAAAGGTCGAACGCCTTGTACATCCATCTCGTAATCTCGATAAGCGGCTAATTTTCCTCGATTTTCTCCATTTTGTCCAAATCCAATACCGCCATCTGCGATGCCTTGTACGCCTCCCGGTCGAAAACCAGCAGTAGGCACATGGCAAGAAGCGCAAGAATACGTTTTCTTCCCTGCCTCTTTAAAAGGGGACAAAGCTAAACCCGTTTCAAAAAATAACATTTGGCCTAACTTGACCTTCTCGGCAGTTATAGGATTATGGGAATCTTGAGGAATGGAAGCAAAATCGTTGCTTTCAGGCAAGAGAAAGTAGTCGGTGTCATTAGCTTTGGAAGCCCGAACCAAGGCAGAAGCCAGTAATTGGTCCAAAGGAGTGTCCAAGTAAATTTTATCCTGCGTACAAGCTGCAATTAATAAAGCGATAAACAAAAATACAAGTAGCCGCAATTTCATAATGTTCAGTTCTTCTGGTTCTAATAAAAATTCAAGTAACGTAAATACAGCAGAAGTAATAATGGGAAAATAATTGCTGTACAATTGACATTTTCACACAATATCTGCTATATGCAATTCATTTATTTTTTCAATTTCATTCATTGAAAAAATAACAAAATAGCCCTATGCGATAATTATCTAAAAGCTATTTGTAGCATAAATGCGCTTGATAAAATATCAAATATCTTCCTTAAACGGTTTTTGGAAACTGGTGATGGATTGCTAAAGCGAATTGCACCAAGGACGTGTGGGTCCAAAGAAGTGTGTTAAAATGACGGTGCAATTTACATACAATTTAGCAAAAATCCAATATACTTAAGGTCGGTTTTTTTCTAAACGAAGAACAATCATAGATGTTCAGGATTTTAGAAAAAATATAGTTTAATTTTTTATGAAATGGTCTAGACAAAATAAGCCTTTTTTACCAAAGGCTTCTACTTCATTCCAGGCTGCTTTATTTCAAATGCCTCTTTCTTTTTTTGTGCCTCGACCATTACTTTTACATCCTCTAATAATTGTTTAGAATCATAAATAATGCCATCTTTAATGGTATATTTAACGCCCCCTACCCGAACCACCTCGTTATCATTGGTCAATTTTATTGCTCCTGTTCCATATAATACCTTCAGGTTTTGCAAGGGGTTTTCTTCGATAATAATTAAATCCGCCAATTTTCCAACCTCTACGGTCCCGATTTCTTTGTCTAATCCTAATGCTTCTGCTCCATTTAGGGTAGCTGATCGAATCACTTCTAAGGGGTGAAAGCCGGCTTCTCTCAGCAACTCCAATTCTCGAATATAAGCAAAACCATAGAGTTGATAAATAAAGCCCGAATCGGAACCTGCCGTCACTCGCCCCCCTCTATTTTTATATTCCCGAATAAAGGTCATCCATAATTGATAGTTTCTCTTCCAGGCGACTTCTTCCTCCGTTCCCCAATAATGCCAGTAAGAGCCATGAGAAATTTTGCTCGGTGAATAAAAACGCCAAAGCGAGGGCATCGTATAGGTTTCGTGCCATTCCAGTCGGCGGGTCTTATGCAAATCTCTGCTCGCTTCGTATATGTTAAACGTAGGGTCAATCGTAAAATCCAAATCCAGCAATTCCTGCATGACCTTATTCCAATGATCGCTATATGGAACAGCGGCTTGCTTCCAAAGTCGGCCAGCTTCTCCAAAGCGATGCTGTTCATTTTGATAATTATAGTCCAATGGATAGTCTTGTACCGTTTTATCTGAAAACAAAGCTTCCGGCAAGCCATACCAATGCTCCATAGAGGTCAGGCCTGCCCGCGCGGAATGCAGCACATTCCACCTGCCTACATTCATTTGAGCATGGTGGCAAGCGGAGCGCAGTCCCAGTTTTTTATTTTCCATCAAGGCAGCAGCCATAATTGCTGGCGGTGCGCCAAAAAACTTGATACCATCAGCTCCTTTTTTGGCATTTTCCCGCACCCATTCTCGTGCCATTTCGGGCGTGCTGATTGGTTGTTTGCTTCCCATGCCAAAGGCGGTATAAGCTTCAATTCTGGGGGCTGTGATTTCGTTTTTATTGCTTCGTTCTTTGTGCTCCAGCACCCAATCCAGACCATTGCCACAGGAAGGATCCCGAATGGTCGTAATTCCATGCGCCATCCACAGTTTAAACACATACGCTGCGTCCGCACCTTGCGCCTTACCGCCAATGTGCCCGTGCATATCTATAAAGCCCGGCAGTAAATACATCCCTTCGCAATTTAGTTCTTTACCGCCCTCCCCCAATTTTGGTCGTCTTTTGTCATCAATTTCTACATCGGGATAGCCCACTATTTGTACATTCTTAATGCGATTGCCTTCTACAACAATATCCACCGGGCCAATGGGCGGGGCAAGGTTTCCATTGATTAAGGTGACACCTCTGATAATCAATTGAGAAAAAGGGCCTTCTCCTTCCTGGCGATCTGGCGATTTTTCAACCTGAGCAAGTGTTTGAAAACTAAGTATTAAAAAACAAAAAATTGATAGTAATTTATTCATACGATGACTTTATACTAATTTTCTTCGCTGCACAAAAATAACAAAGTCTGGCTTATTCCTGCTTTTTTTTCTACTAACAATTTTAATGAATTATCTTTACCATAATCATTGTTCAATCAATCTTCTAAAAAATGAAATATCTCTCATTATTCTTGTCGCTTTTACTAATTTATGCCTGCGAAGAAACGACTAACTCTACCCATCACTCACCTATTAGTGCTCAAAATGTTTCCAAAAAAGTTGAATTAAAAAAAGACTGCCCGTTAAGCGGTGAATTATTGGAAGAAAATCAGGTCTTTCTAAAAAAACAGGCAAAAATGCTTCGAATAATAGCAGATTCTTCGACTTATGACGATCATTACGGCAACAGTCATCGAGTATTAGAATTATATGATTTGCACAACTGCCAGCTTGAATTGCGGCTAGTATTGCCCGTTAATAAAAGTCCAGATTTTCCCTATTATTTAGCAGATATTAATTATAATAATCACAGCAAAGTAGTCGCTATTAAAGGGGCAGAAACGGTTTATTGTTTCGATATAGTTTCCCGAAAAATGCTACCTATGCTGCTTCCAAAATTTAAAAACGAAAGGCTGGCAGTAGATGCTTCCTCCGGCCAAATCATACGACTGGAATTGTGGGAAGATTTTTTGATCGGGTTTGCACAGGATAAAGGAGTCTTTGTCTTTGACATACAAAATCTCTCCAAACCTCGCCCTGTGCTACCTTTTGCAGAATATGCTCTGGGAGAAACTCGTTTCAGTTCTTTATTTTTACTGCCTTCTGATAGAAAAAAACACCAGGTCATCCTACCTGAATATGACTGGGAGGAAGAAACTTTTTCCATTAACCCTCTATTGAAAAAACCAATTGCCTTAAGCCAGGAAATTTCCAAAAGTGCATTGGACAATCGTTTCATCGTCCTTCGCCAACAGAAAAATAATCATGCAATAGCAGTTGATATGCAAAAAAGGATAAACCTTCCTCTATCTGACGACATTAAAAATAAAAATACCAAGAAAATCTTGGAATGGCTGAAAAAGCAATAGCTGCTAATTTTGTGACAAGTATCACAAAAGTTTTTCGAGATTCCATCTAGTTTTATATTTTTTAACTTAGTAATTCAACTTAAAACTTATTTCCACAATGGTAGAATTTATTAGCCAACCTTGGCATTGGTCTATCTCTGGTTTAATGATTGCGCTAGTTATGTTTTTATTAATCTATCTAGGGCAGCGATTTGGAGTATCTTCTTCTTTCAGGGCTTTGTGCTCACTCAGCGGAGTAGGAAAATCTGTCAGCTATTTTAATTACGACTGGAAATCTCACGATTGGTTGTTAACTTTTATTATCGGAGGGATTATCGGCGGCAGCATAGCCACTAATTGGCTTCCAAGTCCCGAACCTGTTCAAATTTCCGCTGCAACCGTAACAGATTTAACCACCTTAGGGGTAAAAGTCCCCACAGCGATTTCTGAAGGTACGGGTTATTTGCCACTCGATTTGTTCAGTTTTGAAAAGCTAAGCTCCCTACAAGGCTTTATTTTAATGATTTTGGGTGGCTTTTTCATAGGTTTTGGCACGCGCTGGGCGGGCGGATGTACCTCTGGTCATGCTATCACTGGTTTGTCCAATTTACAATTGCCTTCTTTGGCAGCTGTTATTGGTTTTTTCATAGGGGGATTGTTGATGACTCATGTATTATTACCAATTATTCTTGCCCTGTAAAATTTAAAAACCTCTGTACTTATGGGGCAAATTGAGGTATGTAAAAAACCAGAAAGAAGCAACAGACTAAAGTTTATTATATAGTTTCAAAAAATCTATAAATGCGACTACTAAATTTTTTATTGACAGGTATCTTATTTGGAATTGTTATGACCAAATCGGAAGCCATTTCTTGGTTTAGAATTCAAGAAATGTTCCGTTTTCAAAGTTTCCACATGTATGGCATCATTGGCGTAGCCGTAATAGCCGGAGCGTTTATACACTGGGTGATTAAAAAGAGTCATTTAAAAAATATTGAAGGTCAAATCATTGAATTTTCAGACAAGCCTAAAACATATAAAGCCAGCTTACTGGGGGGCACACTATTTGGGCTAGGCTGGGCGATGACTGGTGCTTGTCCCGGACCGCTCTACACCTTGCTAGGGCACGGTTTTTGGATAATTTTAGTAGTTATTGCTAGCGCATTACTAGGTACTTTTACTTACGGAGCTTTAAGAAGTAAACTACCCCATTGACTATTCTCAGTTTTTACTCTTTTGAAAATGGTCAATCTGGTTGAAAAATTAGTTTTTAAGACGAATATGCTTAAATTTAATTCTTTGGCAAAATTTTGTCAATTGCTTATTTTAATAAATAGATTCAAAGACAATTCATTTATTTTTGAAAAATAAAGGAGTGACCAAATCAGTCGTACCATCCTTATTTATATTTTGAAGTCCTATTTTGCATCTAACTGCTATGAATCCACTGAAACACAAAATAAGCATTCTCCTTCTTTTAGCATTTTTAACGAGCTGTGAAAAAGAAACCCCTGTCATCATAAATCCCTCACCCACCGAAGAAGCTACAGAGGGGCTATATATCGGATTTTATAACCTCGAAAACCTGTTTGATACCCAAGATGACCCCGCCAACCCTAATGATGAAGAGTTCACACCAACTGGTCCCAAAAACTGGACAGCAGAACGCTACCAACACAAACTCGCTAATATAGGAAAGGTGATGGAAGGGATGGATTTTCCTTTTTTATTTGGTGTGTGCGAAGTAGAAAATAAAATAGTTTTGCAAGACCTGACCCAGTCTGTGCGTCTAAAAGATAAAAATTATCATTTTGTCCATGAAGATTCTCCCGATTTTCGAGGGATTGATGTAGCACTATTATACCAAACGGATGTATTTCAGGTTCGTTCTTGGGAAACCATTCCAGTAATCATTCCCCCAAGTATATCTCCTCATGCTTCAACCAGAGATATTTTAAAAGTCGCCGGCACTTTTAATAATATAGACATTTATATATACATCAATCACTGGCCATCCAGGTCTGGGGGTATTGAAGAAACGGAGGGAAAAAGATTATTTGCAGCGAGGATATTAAAAGAGAAAATAGATCAACTGCTTAAAAATGAGCCTGCCGCAAATGTTTTAATAATGGGAGACTTCAATGATGAGCCGGACAATAAAAGCCTAAAAGAAGTTTTAAACGTTCAGATCGAAAAAAAACAAGCAATGGATAATCAGCTATATAATTGTACGATGGCCGCTATGAATCAAGGGAAAGGTTCTTATAATTTTCGAGGCGATTGGCAGATGATTGACCAAATAATTGCCTCTGGGCATTTTATTGATCCAAACCGTCCCGTTTACATCTCTTCATTCGATATTTACAGAGATAACATGCTTTTATTCAACCATCCAGAGTATGGCCTTTCTCCAGACCGAACCTACGGTGGAGATGTTTATTATGGTGGCTTTAGCGATCATTTACCCGTTTTTGTGGAAATAAAAGCAGAATAAATTAGTAGTCGAGCAAGCAAGGTGCAACACTAATTTTTCTGAATAATAACTTCTTCTGTTTTACTCCAGGGCGGTGAAACAATAACCAAAAAAGTCAATGCTCTCTTCTCTGTATTCGTTACGTATTGAACAACCCTTTTAGGCACTAAGATGATATCCCCAGCCTCTATTTCCGATGATTCTTCACCGATATGAATAATTCCCTTACCGGATAAAATGTAATAGACTTCTGAACTGTTTTCTAAGAAATGTGGAATCGTTGCTGTTCCCGCCTTGACTTGACAATGTGCCAAACTAAAGCTCAAATCAAGGGGATCATTCTTTGGATGTAGGATTTCTTTTAATAAGGTTTCATCACCTGCTATAAATTCCTGCACTTCTTTTAATTTTTTTAAGAACATTTTTATCGTTTTGGTAAAATAGAAATTCTATTTTTGGTTTTTGATTCCGTACAGACTTTTGAAAAAATATGCTGCAAGCAACGAATATTCACAAATCCTATAATCAACTCCACGTCCTGAAAGGTGTCAATTTTTCAGTCCAAAAAGGCGAAATTGTATCCATCATCGGCAAATCAGGAGCTGGCAAAAGTACACTTTTACATATAATCGGCACTCTAGATACAGCAGACGAAGGAAGTGTCTTATTTGAGGAAAGAGAAATTTCCAAACTAAAATCCAAGGAATTAGCCATTTTTCGCAATCAGCATATTGGCTTCATCTTTCAGTTTCACCACTTATTACCAGAATTCACCGCTTTAGAAAATGTGTGTATTCCTGGATTTATACAAAAAATGCCAGAATCAAAAGTAAAAAAAAGGGCGAAAGAACTCCTCGACTATCTCGGTTTATCTGATCGCCTGACTCATAAGCCTAGTCAGTTGTCAGGTGGTGAGCAACAGCGAGTAGCTGTAGCTAGATCTCTCATTAATAGTCCAAAAATTGTATTCGCTGACGAACCGTCCGGCAATTTAGATTCTACGTCTTCTCAAGAATTGCACCAGTTGCTTTTCAAATTGAGAGATGATTTTCATCAAACTTTTGTTATTGTTACTCATAATGAAGAATTGGCAGCTATGAGTGATCGAAAAATGGAAATGCAAGACGGCCTGCTCAAAGATTCATACAACGGGCTTTAGTCCCACGTTGATCCTACCATTATATGAACTTAGGGCATATCTAAAAAATAAAATGAGCTTGACAAACCAGCATCCTATTTTTTTCATCAGGAGTGGTCGAAATTCTTTTTTATGAAAATCGAGTATTGGTTTATTGGTAAAACAAAAGCGGCCTATTTGAGGGAAGGAATGTCCATTTTTGAAAAACGGCTCCGTCGGTATTTAAAACTACAAATGATAATAATTTCGGATATTAAAAATGCAAAAAACCTTAGCCCTGAGAAAATTAAAGAAAAGGAGGGAGAAAAAGTTTTAGCTAAGCTCGATAAAAAGGATTACCTGATATTATTGGATGAAAAAGGTAAGTCATTTACTTCCAAACAGTTTGCCCAATTTCTCTATCAACAATTACAACAGCCTTATTCCAAAGCTATTTTTCTCGTTGGCGGAGTTTATGGGTTTTCACCAAAGGTATATGAACGGGCAAACCAGCAAATCGCCTTGTCCAATATGACCTTCTCTCACCAAATGGCCCGATTGTTTTTTTTAGAACAGTTGTATAGGGCAATGACCATTTTAAGAAATGAGCCTTACCACAATGACTAAAGCAAGCTTGTTATAAGTATTTTATTCGTGATTGATGGCTGGGGATTGAGGATTGGGGTGTTCACTAATAGCAGTCTTTTCTAGCGTAAAAACAAAATCGTAACCCCGTAACTGAGTGGAAATTTTCAAATTGGCCGCCGTTAATTCATGGATAGCATAACGCACTTTTACATCATTGACAATTGTCTGAATGATTGCATTTTCTTCCAACGTATAAGGGCTATCCATTGCTCCTCTAATGGGCAGGTTAGTAGACATCTTTTCTGGGCTAAAAATAAAATAAGTGCCTTCTAGGGATTCAGTAATTTTGCCATTTCGAATGCCTTCCACCAAATTCCATTGTCCGGTTAATAGTTCTTTCTGATTTTCTTTTGTTTTATCAGAACTACATGCAAAAAAAAGGAATAAAAGCCCCCCCAAAAATAATTGATTGAATCTCATATAAAACGTTTCTAAACGCATTGCACAAAAGTACAAAACTCTAATTAATGGACAAATATTGCGCTCTTTGCCCGCAATAAAAAACCCAAAAACAACTTTTGTTTTATATCAATTGTTCTTTTCTATTAGATTTACAGAAAAACGACAATATGTACAAATATTTCCTGTTATTGACTCCCCTACTCCTCTCTGCCAGCCTTATAGGGCAAAAAGATTTTTACAAAAATTACTCTTTTTCAAAAGCGGATACCCTGCGGGGAATGCTACGGCCAGAACGTACCTGCTACGATGTAAACTTTTATGATTTGGCTATCAAAATTGATCCAGAAAAACGATTTATTGAAGGTTATACAGACATTTATTTCAATGTTTTAGCTGACTTTTCTACGATGCAGATTGATTTGTATCAAAATATGAGCATTAAGAAAATTTCAACTGAGGAAAAGAACATTTCGTTTGATCGACAATTTAATGCTGTTTTTGCCCACTTTCCCGAAATACAGAAAGCAGGAACTCAGGATAAAATCAGGGTCTATTTTTCTGGCTATCCAAAAATTGCTCAAATGCCCCCCTGGGATGGTGGCTTCGTTTGGGAAAAAGATCAGCAAGGCAAGCATTGGGTAGGAGTTGCCTGTGAGGGCGATGGCGCAAGTCTTTGGTGGCCCAACAAAGATCACCTCTCGGACGAGCCGGATAGCATATCCATTCGCATCACTGTCCCCGAAGGCTTAGTAGGGGTAGCAAACGGCGATCTAAGGCAACAAGTCCTACAAAAAGACGGCTATACTCGCTACGATTGGTTCGTTAGTTATCCAATCAATAACTATAATGTTACAGTCAATGTAGCGGATTATGTTCATTTTCAGGAGGAATACGAAGCAGATGATGGAGAGAAATTAGCACTGGATTATTACGTTTTAAAAGAAAATTTGGAAAAAGCCAAAAAACATTTTTCAGCAAGTTCCCAAAACCCTCGCTTGTTTTGAACGCTATTTTGGAAAATATTCCCTTCTGGAAAGATGGTTTCGCACTCGTTGAAACCCCCTACCTCGGCATGGAACATCAAAGCGCAATCGCCTATGGGAACGAATACAAAAGGGGCTATCTAGGTGGTATGATTCCTCCCTATATGGACTGGGATTACATCATTGTCCATGAAACGGGGCACGAATATTGGGGCAATAGCATTAGTATCAACGATCACGCAGAAATGTGGATTCACGAGTCATTTACTACCTACATGGAAGCACTGTTTGTGGAATGTGCCTATAGCTACCAAGATGCCTTGATTTATATGAATAGTCAATTGCCTTTTATAGAAAATAAAGAGCCTATTTTAGGGCCGCTAAATGTCAACTGGCAGTATTGGAAAAGCAGTGACCACTACTTCAAAGGAGCCTGGATGCTGCATACCTTGCGTCATACCATTAATAAGGACGAAATCTGGTTCGATTTATTAAAATCATTGCACGAATCTTTTAAAATGTCCAATGTTAGCACCCAACAAATTATTGATTTTATTAATACTTGCACTAAAAGGGATTACTCTGCTTTTTTTGAGCAGTACTTGACTTATCCCGCCCTTCCTGTTTTTCAATATCAATTAAACCAGAAAGGAAAAGATTTGATAGTAAAATATCGCTGGTTGGTAAACGTGACATCTTTCGATATGCCTCTGTTGGCAGGCAAAAAAGGGGGCTTACAAATGTTGTATCCCAGTACCGAGTGGCAGGAAATTTTACTAAAAGATACTTCTGCCGACAACTTTTATATCCCAAAAGAATTATTCTTGATTGAGGTAGAAAAGTTAGAATTTATCCGTAATTAACAGGGTGTCCAAAATCTCTAATTTTAAAGCTTTCCAAACCCATGAATATTTTGCTCCATAAAGCTATCGGGAAATGCTTCTACTCCAGGAAAGCCCAATTTTATATCCCTTCCATTGTGGGGAATCTGCGCTGTTCCAAATAAATAATCCCATATTGCCAGAGTAATTCCGAAATTAATGCCATAGGGTTTACCTTTGGGCAAGTGGTAGGCATGGTGCCAAATGTGCATTTCAGGGCTATTGAATAGCTTTTTCATAATAGGTGCAAAGGCGATTATGCCCAAAAGAATACCAGCCCCAATAACCAGTAACTGAACCGGCACAGAAGGATCGTTCAATAATTGAATATCGAAACTACTTGTGGCGATTAAAATTCCGACCAACCCGCCCAAGAATCCACCAGATTTCCAGCTTTCTACCGAAATATTGGAGTGATTATAATGTCCGATTGATAGGGTAAAAATATGGATAATAAAAAAGTCATAAAGCCCCACCCCCAATAAAGCTAAGGGAATGTATTCCAAAGACCGATACACCACATTTTCTATCCAGTGATACCGCAAATGTGCTGCAAAGCCCATTTGCTCGACCGAGTGATGTACCTTGTGAAATTCCCAAAGGGTTGGGCTCCAATGCAGTAAGCGATGCACCCACCATTGCACAAAATCCCTAACAACGAAGCCCGTCAACAATATGATCCACATGGGTGAATTTCGCAAAGGATTAGAAGCCTGTAAATCAAAGTCAGTCAAGGATTTGATAAGGTCGTTAAAAAATTTTACCACTACATCAGATGCCGCATTATAAATGATGAGCGAAAACAGAAAAAAGTTAAAAAACATATAAAAAAAATCCAGCCAGAAATCTTTGCGAAACCTAGCCTGTTTGGTTCTCCAGGGAGCAATTGTTTCTAATAAAAAGAAGAAAGCAGAAACGATCAATAACCAGTAAAAATAATTATGCCAGCCAGGATGAGTAATTTCTTGCCACAGGTAATGCGCATAGCCTTTATAGCCATTTAGGAAAGTGATCCAGTAATCCATATTTTATAAAAATTGTTCTAATATTACTAAAAGTTTTCTTGATTTTCTAGTATAATCTAAATAAATAGCAGCTTATCCTTCCTAATTACTTTTCTATCAATCAGGTACTATGTACAGACAAAATTTGCGATTTGTTGCTTTACTAATTTATCTTTTTGGAAGTATCATGTCCTTCGCCCAGCCGAAATACTATGGCGGAGAGAATGGCAAAAAACTGGATTGGACTCTTTTTTATATTAAGACCCATTATGTAGATTCTACAGATAATGAGCGCTTGACCGTTTTGGCTATTGAGCGAATTTTTCAAGAATTGGATCCCTACTCCATTTACCAATCCAAGGAAGAGCTAGATCGTCAAAAAGAAGACGATAGTGGTGCCGTAAACGATGGACTGGGGATTAGGTATTACATAATCAACGATACCGCTACCATCACTTTTATAGAAGAAGCAGGCCCAGCGAGAGAAGCCGGACTGAGAAGAGGGGATCGAATTTTGTCAGTGGATAGCATCCATACAGTTGGGGAAAATTTTGACACTATCAGTCAGCGAATCAAAGTAGTTAGAGGAACAAAAGTTTCTTTTCTCATTTTTAGAAAGCACGTAGGAATCAAAGAAATCAACATCACCAGTACAACCATACCAGTTCCCAGTGTAGAAACTGCCTATATGATTGATACAAAATTGGGCTATATTAAAATCAATCGTTTTACATTAAAAACGCTAAACGAATTTGTAGAAGCACTGACAAATTTAAAAAAAGAGGGTCTAAAAGATTTAATCCTCGACTTGAGAGATAATCGAGGCGGGGTCGTCAAAGGAGCAACTAACTTGGCAGACGAGTTTTTAAAATCTGGCGACTTGATCATGTACTCGGATGGAAAAGGTTTTCCAAGATCAGATTTTTTTTCAACCCACCAGGGCCATTTCGAAAAAGGAAAACTAGTCATCCTCGTAAATGAATATACAGCATCTGCTAGTGAAATCTTCACAGCTGCTATCCAAGAATGGGACCGAGGGATAGTAGTTGGCCAGCCCACTTTTGGAAAAGGACTTATCCAACAATCTTATTTACTGGGAGATAGCTCGGCTGTCCGTCTGACTATTGGACGATATTATACGCCCACTAATCGAACCTTACAACGACCCTACAATTATGATAAAAATAAAGATTTAACCGTCCAACAGCTAAAACAGCTGTCGCCAAGCGGTTTTACGAAAGAACTAAAATTACCTGATTCATTAATTTGGAAAACTAAAAGTGACCGCACAATTATCAAAGGGCAAGGCGGGATTATTCCGGATATTTATATAGCCACAAAAGAAGCCTCCAGCCCCATTTTGGAAAAATTGAATGAACTGGGTTTGGTGTATCGGTTTACCGTTTATTATGCTGACAAAAACCGAATAAAGCTTAAAAAGAGATTTAAAAGCAGTGATGTCTTTCGACGAGATCAATCTTTTAACAAAGAGCTGGCAATTGCTTTTGCTATTTTTATGGATCAATATAAACAACAAAAAGATATCGTCTTCAACTTAACTAAAGAAAATATCCCAGCAACCATTATCCAACAAATAAAAGCTTGGATGGCTCCTCAAGTCTGGGATGTAGATGCCTATTATGCTATTTTTAATGCTCATGATCCAGTTTTAATCCGAGCGATTGAAGCAATAAAAGACCGAACCTTTGAAAAATTGGGAATAGAAAAGAATTAACCAAATAGTTTAAACCATCCGAAGCTAATCAATAATATGCCAAAATAGATCAAAGCCAACATTGGATTATAAATCGCCATGGCCACAAAGGCAATACTCGCAATTACTAAAGCGATGATTGGGGAGAAAGGATAGAAAGGCACTTTAAAAGGCCGCTCCAAATTTGGCTCTTTTTTGCGCAAAGCCAGCATAGCAATCATCGAAATAATGTATAAACTTAAAGCTCCAAAACAAGCGATAGTAATAATTTCTCCCGTTTTTCCCGTAAATAGAGCAATAATGCCAATAAGCATATTCGCAATCAAAGCATTAGCAGGTGTGCGAAATCTTCCATGTACCTTGCCCAATAAAGCAGGGGCAAAGCCCTCCCTCCCAAATTCAAAAGTAGATCGCCCTGCGGCTAGGATGATACCGTGAAAGGAAGCTACTAGCCCAAATAAGCCAATAGAAGTCACCAAAGTGTAGAGAATATGGCCTTCACCAAGTGCATTTGCCATTGCCAAAGGCAAGGGGGAATCAGAAGGAGCTGCACCAGGAGCAGGAAAGACAATCGCCTCCCAGCCATTTACACCGACCGCAGAGAAAAAGGTAAGCAAGCAAAGCAATACTAAGGTCAAAATCGCAGAACCAAAACCAATCAGAATATTGCGTTGTGGATTGACTGTTTCTTCAGCTACATTTGCCACACCTTCTATTGCCAAAAAAAACCAAATAGCGAAAGGGATAGCTGCAAATGCCCCCGCCCAACCATGTGGCAGTGCGTTTTTTTGTAAATTTTCTACTTCAAAATGGGGCAAAGCAGCTCCAGCAAAAATCAATAACTCTGCTACTGCAATAATCGTAATAACTAACTCAAAAGAAGCAGCGGCTTTAACTCCGTAAATATTTAAACCCGTAAATAAAACATAGGCAATGATAGCAATAGTAAGTATCGAAACCGACGGAATAAAAATATTCAAGTAGGCTCCAATTGCAAAGGCAATAGCAGGGGGTGCAAAGATAAATTCAATATTTTGGGCCATTCCACCCAAAAAACCCCAATTTTTACCCAAACCTCTAACTGCATAATCAAACGCGCCGCCCGCTTTTGGAATCGCACAAGCTAATTCCGTATAGCTAAAAGTAAAAGTAAGGTATAGGATTATTATAAAAAAGGTAGCGATGGCTAACCCAAGTGTTCCTCCTTTTTCCAATCCCAGATTCCAGCCAAAATACATTCCGGATATCACATAACCAACCCCCAACCCCCAGAGCATGAGTGGGCCAAGGGTCCTTTTTAACCCTTGCGACTCTTGTTTTGTTGATGCCATAATTTAATGATTACTGACTGGTAAATTATAAAAAAAATCCCGAACTTTTGAAATAATCAAAAATTCGGGATTTCCCAAATGAACGGCGTTAGCCAGCTAAGCCGGAATTATTCTTCCAATGCTTTCTAATTAATAGATTTTATTCTAAAAATTTTCGTATAGAGCATTGTCCAAACTATTGATTGGGGGGATTTGTGTGCTGACACACACAAATCCGAATAAGGCCTAATACTTTATACCCAGTGCTTTTAAGGTTTCAAAATCCATATTCCCTACAGGCAAACCGTTATCTTTTTGAAACTTAATTAAAGCAGCTTTTGTTCGGCTACCAATTACATTATCAATCGGTCCTGGATCGTATCCCCTATCTCTTAACGCTCTTTGCACCTGACGAACCATATCAGCCGTAACATCATTTGCGCAAACAACTTCCCTCCATTCTGTAAATCCGCCTTTTCTGCTGACAGAACGTTTCGTTAATGTTTCATACTCTGCAGGCACTTCAACAGTGCGAGAACAAACGCCAGAATCACTATTATACGCATATCCAGCAGGGCACCCAGCAGCATCCCAATTGGCATAAGGGGCAGCACTACTGGCATCTGCAGGAACATCACCAGGAACCATATCCCCTACTGGACCACCTCCGCCATTTGCACCACTTCCAGCGCCAGCAGGAGCATTAGAACCACTGAAATTGGGAGCATTGGAATCATACATTGGATTATAAACTAACCCAGATGTCGTCCATCTATAACCAGGTTTTAATTTCAAGCCAGAACGGGAAGTAGTCGAAACCGTTTTATATTCTGCAGGAACAGCCACTCGGTCATAACTAGGCTCCTTAGACATGGACTTTTTGGTGATCGTTTTATACTCTGCAGGGATAATCTCTTCCCTCACAGTTGCAGGTGTAACGATTCTTTGCTTGGTAACTGTTGCATACTCCGCAGGAATTACTTCTTCTCGATAGCTGGGAGCAGCTTTTACAATCTGGCGAGGGCCATAGGCGGCTGCTTTTTGGGTAACTCTAACACACTCTTCTTTCCCATTAGTCGTGCTGCTTCTGGTATAGCCCTCTGCACACCCTTTGGCATTTCGCTTAGTAACCGTCTTATATTCAGCTGGCACTTCTACTAAACACCAAACCAGGCAATCATCTGGATTGGCAGATAGGCAGTTTTTATCTGCTTTTCGCTTGACCCATTTTGTAGTTGCAGGAGATACTTCTACACGCTCCGTAGTCGTTTCGTATTCCATTGGAACTCTTTCTACGTTGATAGAAGCAGAGCTGGTAATATAGGGCAAAATGGTACCAACCATAGCCAAATCGCCCGCATCTGTACTACCTGCTCGAACTCCCGAAGCAGATCCTGTACCCGCATCCGCGCTGGCATTTGGTCCATCATTTGTTCCTACCCCTACTCCACTTTTATCACCATCTCCGGCAAGTGCATCTCCAACAGCCTTAAAAGCATCGGGATCATATACGTCCGGATTGTTTCCTCTCGCAGCACTTACCCCTTCTGGAGTCCCTAAATAAACCTGTGGATCCGTGACGGTGGAATACTCGCCAGGTGTGGGAATAATCCTCTTAGAAGCAGGTTTAATTTCGATCTGCTCCGTATAGGTTTCATACTTGGCAGGAACATAAATCATCCGCTTGCTTTCTTCTTTTACTAAGACTTGTTCGGTGACGGTAGAATATTCAGCAGGTCTAGGTACCACTTTTGTACCTGCCGCTTTCACCATCACTCTGCGCCTAATCGTTTCCAACTTAGGTGCAACGACATCCATTCTTGTATAAGCTGCCTTCGTTTGGATTTGTTCCGTTTCTGTTCCGTATTCATCAGGAATCAAACATTTTGCGTAGCACTTACCAGCTTCTTGATCTACTCCTTCTGGTTGTGCATATCCAGCAATGGCAAAGAAGCAAACAAAAGCGAGGGTAAGTTGTGTTAATTTTCTCATTCTTGTTATTTTTGTTAAAAAATGTTTGTTTGGAAAAGTCTAAAAAGACCCAATTTTTTGCGAAAATACCTCATAAAATTCTAACAAAAAAATTTTTCTTACAATATAAACCCAGCTATAACACATAAAAAAAATCGCAAGTTTAAGTAATTGACTTGCAGTTTTTTATAAAAATTTCTTATAAGTATTTATGATGAAAACTATTCTTATGGTTCTTGCTTAGAAGCCCCTCCTAATCCATTTTGTTTTTCTTTCATTTCGAGTATTCGAGTCATTACCTCAGCTATTTGTTCTGCCCCGATTTTTTTAGAAATAATTTTTTTGTTTTCATCTAAAATAAAAATCTGTGGCGTTGAGCGAACATCGTACAACTGCTTATATTTGGACTTAATGAATGGATCTATTACATTGATCCATTTAATCATTCCTTTCTCTATGATCGTTTCAGCACAGGCAGGGATTTCATCATAAATTTTAGTACAAACAGCAAAAACTTCTACGCCCTTGTCTTTAAAATCATCATAAAATTCAAGCATTTGGGGCATAGACTTTTTACAATGCCCACAGTCGGGATCCCAAATAAATAAGACAGTATAAGGCGCATTTACTTCATGCAAGGTCAAAGTGCGTTTTGATTTCCAACGTTGATATTCATTTTCGGCATTTTTAGCATCCAAGGTACCCTGCAAATCAATTTCGTACATTTTTACATTGGGGGCTGTTTTCCCAATCAAAATGGGTTTTAATGTTTCTGCATTATCTACTATTTTCTTTAGCTGTTCTTCCTCTGTCCAGGGAGCCTGTCCTGTAGCATAGTATTTTTCTGCCAAATGTACATAGACCGCATCCATACCCACGATGTTTGATTTGGCATAAGTATTTAAAAAATGAACCAGGTAATATTTAAAGGTTTCTTCTGCCGGTCGGACCTTTTCCAAAATATAGTCTATGGACTTATTGATGGAGTCTGGGTCTTGAACAGTTAGTTTATTGACATAATAATCAATGCGCTGGAATAAAATGGGGCTTCTAACTAATCGCTCGTCCGCCAAATTGATATTATCAAAATAGTGGGCTTTGTAATGCCTATATCTTTTCATTTGCACCTCTTTTTCATCCCCTTCAAAATTCGGCATCGGCACCTCCATACCCGATTTGACCAAGGCGGCAGTCAGGGTCTGTCCGTATTTTTCAACTAGACCTTGCTGATACTGTTTAACTGCCTTATTCAAATCGTCCAGTTTTGCTTGAATTTTATCTTTTTCTGCTCCGGCGGCGGCTTCCAGCTCTTTTTTCAATCCATCTGCTTCTGGCCGCTTTTTAGATAAAAAGTCCATATAACCATAAAACAGTTCATTATCCATCGAGCCTTCTACCCTCATGTGAATATTAGGAGCTTTCGCATCCGTTTTGATCACAAATTCCTGATCCTCTTCATCAATCAATACTTGAAAGAAATTATTCTCGGGGGGCATCACCATTATATAGACGCCGGGTTTTAAAGCCTCTTGTCCTTCAAAAACAAATTCTCCATTACTATCTACTTTCACCGAATCCTTGATATACTGTTTATCCCCATAATGATAGCCAAGTAATAATAATTCTTGGTCATAATTATCCAGCAATACTTCAATGTGATACCCTTCCTGGGTCCACAAAGTAGTAGTCACAAAAAAGAGCAAAGTAATTAATGAAAAATACTTTCTATTCATTTTTTAGTAATTAGTTTAACAATCACAAGTCGCAATATCTTTCCTTTATTATAAAAAGGAAAGTGTATGGTCCTAATTAACGAATGTATAACAATTTGGGTCTAAAAGTATGCTTAAAATTTCTGGTAATTAGTGTTATTGCCTCTTTGGCGACCTAGGTTTTGGAAAAGTCATAAAATTCAAAAAGAAAAGCAGAACGCTTTTCAAAAAAAGTGCCTAATTTTGGATTACAAAATGGCTTAGATTATTGACTCTATATTCAAAAACGCTTAGTTTTCAGTTTATTAAAAATTCTTAAACCCAGTCGT
Organism: Saprospiraceae bacterium; assembly: GCA_965222705.1. Lineage (GTDB taxonomy): Bacteria > Bacteroidota > Bacteroidia > Chitinophagales > Saprospiraceae > JAFMDF01. Next base: position 89,284 of record CBDCUO010000035.1, read on the forward strand.
ATAGTGGCATTCAAAAAATACAATGACCAAACCCTCGCCGAAATACTCCGGCAAATAGTGGAAGAAAAAAACTGGAAAGCCAAGCTATATCAAACTAAAATTAAAGAAATTTGGGTACTCAATATGGGGACGACCATTGCTGGTTATACTAAAGAATTAAGACTTCGGCGTAAGAAATTATTTATAGGCATCAGCTCTGCTCCTTTGCGGCAAGAATTGTCTTATTCCAAAGAAAAAATTATTGCTTTGATGAATGAAGGACTAGGAGAAGAATACATCACAGAGGTAGTGATTCGATAGAAAAGCCCAATAATCGAATAAAATTCCTAACTTTAGAGACTGTTATATTCAAATAAGGCGAAAATTCGCTTAAAACCACTCTAACACATGGCGCAAGTAGTTGAAAAAGAAAAACTTAATAATAATGGAGACACCAGCCGTCGCAAAACAAGTTCGGCAAAATATTCCAAAGAAATGTACTTGGAATGGTTTAAATTAATGTTTCGCATCCGAAAATTTGAAGAAAAAGCCTTACAAATGTACGGGCAGCAAAAAATCAGGGGCTTTTGTCATGTTTATATCGGGCAAGAAGCGGTTGCCGCCGGTATTGAATCTGCTTTGAAAAAAGGCGACTGTATCGTCACGGCTTATCGACAGCATGGAATTGCTTTGGGAAGAGGCGTTTCCATGAATGCAGCTATGGCAGAACTATACGGCAAAGAAACAGGCATCGTTAAAGGCAAGGGAGGCTCCATGCACTTTTTTGACAAATCCAATAATTATTTTGGTGGAAATGGAATTGTCGGAGCACAAATTCCAATCGGCACAGGTATCGCCTTTGCGGAAATGTATAGAGAAACGGATAACTTATGCGTCACTATGTTTGGAGACGGAGCTTCCCGCCAGGGAGCTTTGCACGAAGCTTTCAACATGGCTATGGCCTGGAATATTCCCGTGTTATACATTGTTGAAAACAATGGCTATGCTATGGGCACTTCCGTAAAGCGAACCTCTAATGTAGTAGAACTCTACAAAATGGGCTTATCTTACAACATTCCTAGTGAACAGGTAGATGGTATGAAACCGGAAACGGTTCACGAAGCAGTCAGTCGGGCAGCAGAGCATATTCGAGCAGGAAAAGGGCCCTATTTCTTAGAAGTTAAAACCTATCGTTACAAGGGTCATTCCGTATCTGATCCAGCAAAGTACCGAACAAAAGAAGAGGTAAAACATTATAAAGATATTGATCCCATAAAAGTAACCGAAAAAACTTTACTCACTAAAAAATACGCCACGGTAGAACAAATCAAAGATATCAAAGAGCAAGTGAACGCAGAGGTAGCCGCAGCTGTTGCCTTTGCTGAAGCTTCTAAATATCCCGATCCCTCCGAATTATTCACGGACAATTATACGCAGAAAGATTATCCATTTTTAGAATAATCGAAGAAGCTCATATTAACAATTTTGACAATTCTACCCAAAACGAACACCGCCTACTTGATGCCTTCGACACGTACTAAAACAATCAAAATAGACATTATTTCAGACATCATTTGCCCTTGGTGCTATATAGGCAAAAGCCGACTATATCGCGCCATGAAAAGGGCGGGCAAGGGCTATGATTTTTTGGTGGATATGCAACCCTTTTTGCTCTATCCACATATTCCTAAAGGTGGATTGCCCAAAGAATCTTTTAATACCGCTAGAAAACCAGGAATGGGCAGTCACTTAAAGCAAGAGGCAGCACGGGAAAATTTGATTTTTAATTATCAAAAAATTCATCAAATACCCAATACGCTGGAAGCGCACCGCTTGATGTATTTATGTCCAAACAGGGATCAGCGCAAGACACTGGGAATGGCTTTGTTCAGAAGCTATTTTGAAAAAGGAGAAAACATAGAAAGCCCTGAAGTCCTTCGCAAGCTGGCCAAGGAAGTTGATTTGGATGCTGCCTTTATTCAGCAGTTTTTAAAAACAAAGGAGGGCGCAATAGCTGTAAAGCAAAAGATTGGCCACTTTAGAGAAAAAGGAGTCGCGGCTATTCCTGCTTTTTTATTGAATAACGAACATTTAATAATGGGTGTCCAGGCTATAGAAAATTGGCTTCGATACTTTCAAAGAGTAAAAGAATTTAATCAATAAGCCTTATTCGGCTACCCCAATCAGTCATTTGGAAAATGCGCTATGTGAAAATTTTTAAAATAAAATCTAATAAAGACCTGTCAGTTTGACTTAAAATTATTCGCGGAATTAATCTCCATCACCTCTTACAATTTTTCGCTCTTGCTGGCAGGTTTTTATTGGATCATTTTCATAATCACCTTACATGAAAATAGATGAAAGCCAAAAGGGAAGTGTTTTTGTAGTTTGTTCTGACCTCGACTTTAGCCATTTTGATTTAAAATATCAGCAATTCTCAAATTGAGAAAACCACAAAGCGATTTAAAGCGAATAGCCCCGAATGCAAATTCGGGGGCGTGTTTTTATAATCGTTTTTATTGGAGTATAAATAAAGTATTTCAAGGAATTAAGGATTTTCCTAAACAATTGGGTAGTGTTTTAAAATGTATGATAAGCTTAAAGTAGGCTTCTAATAAGACTTTGTTACTTTTCCAATTGATGAAAAGGCAATAATATCCCAGCGGATATTAGGCGTCAAAAATCTCGTCAAAATAAAGGCGACCCACCCCTTCGGGTTCGGAAATATATTTCCTCATGTCGAACAATATTTTGACACCCACCCGCCTACATAGTTAATCATACATTCTGCCACACTGCCAACAATTGATAATCAAATAAACTCCTTTTTAACTTAATTGAAAAGTCATGCTTTCAATTGGATAAAGTCCAACTGACCCACACTGATTAAAAATTAAATGCCAAGTCCTTCTGCTTGTTAGTCACTCGTCCAAATCGCTTCTCATTCCCTTCATACACGCTCAAAACATTAGACTGGTCGGGAAATAATTCCATAAAAAAATCGGCTTTTAGAGCAATTTCCTTCCAGTTTTCGGGGCAGAATATTTCAAAAGCCAACCAAAACACTTCATTTTGCTCTTCGCAATTTTTTAAGCGTAACTCTGTAGCTTGGCCATTAATTTCACAGTGAAAATAATTTAAAAAATATTGATTGATACGGGAGCTATTTTGCTCACAAAGGGAAAGTTTTCCTATGACCTTTTCAAAACCAAAGGCATTTTGCAAAGCACTCTGTAAATCATCTGTAAAAACCTTTATATCAATTGTGGCTTGTGTTTCAAAAGGTTGATGGACTATTTTTACCACCCCAATATAAATGGCGTGATCAGTTCTTCTGGAATTCAAGGAATGCCCAGTCAGTAAAGGAAGTGCCGCAAAAAAGACCAAGAAGACTGCTTTTTGGAACATATTATCCATTTTAAACAAAAATACAGATGTAGAGATTGAAAATTAGTTTAAATTCGTGCTAATGAAAATGCATAGCTTGCAATTTAAGCTTTTGTTTATCAACAATTTGTGGTTTTAACAATTTAAACCTCCATTCAATGAAATATTTATTCTTTATTGTGCTTTTACTTCTAATTTCTTGTAACACCAATAAAAAAACAAGCATTAAAGGCAATCCGCCTGCAAAAGGCTTTGACTTAACCAATTCAGATACGAAAGCCATTGCTATCGCCGATGAGGTAATGACTGCACAGGGCGGTCGTCAAAACTGGGAAAATACGCGCTATTTAAAGTGGAATTTCTTTGGGAATAGAAATCATGTATGGGACAAATGGACAGGAGATATTCGGGTTGATTTTTTAAAGGAAGATTTAAAAATATTGATGAATATTCACCGCATGGAAGGTAAAGCAATGAAAAATGATACGCTCATCGTCCAAGGTGATGACCGCTATCCAGCACTTATGCAAAAAGGAAAGTCGGTCTGGATCAATGACGCATACTGGCTGATAATGCCCTTCAAGCTAAAAGATTCGGGAGTTACTTTAAAATACATTGGCGAAGACCAGACGCAGGAGGGCGCGCAAGCAGACGTACTCGCCTTGACTTTCAAAGAAGTTGGCAATACACCCAATAATAAATATCTGGTCTATGTGGACCGATCCAGTCGCCTAGTCACCCAATGGGATTTTTATACCAATGCCACCGATTCGCTACCCCGTTTTCAAACGCCCTGGGCAGTTTATAAAAGTTACGGCAATATTAAACTGTCTGGCAATCGGGGAAAGTTCGCTTTGACTAATATCGAAGTGTTGGAGGTCTTACCAAAAGGGATGCTAACCCAGTTTTAATGACTCATTTCTCCAACTCAACGCATACAAAAATCATCCGTCTATAAATAAAGTCAGCTTATTTTTACGTTCAGCTTTCCAATGATAGGATTATTGCCCCACGAGCAAAAATGAATATTCAGTGGGACCATGCCTGGCATAATTTATAGTACCCGTTTTGTACAAACTGCTCAAAAGTAACAGGCTTTAAAAGGAAGGGCTCAACCAATCCAATTTTGTAAGAATAATCCAGATTTTTGAAAGATTTGTCCAGATTTTAATTAAAAAACCACTCTATCTTCGATTTATTATAATTCTTTTTCACCTTAAAAACTCAATATTTATGAGAAAATTTATTAGAAATTTATGCTTATCCTTCTTATTAAGTTTATCCTTACTTCCCTTTTTACAAAGTCAAAGCATCGCCGTTGTACAGTACCGATACGTATCGGGTGAAAACATAGAAGAATTCCTTCATCGCGAAACGACTTATTGGAGCGAAGTAGCCAGAGCAGCTATTAAAGAAGGGAAAATGGTCCATTGGGCTTTATGGCAAAAAGTAGGAGGCTGGAATTTGTCTAGCGGTTCTAACTTCATGTTTGTCAACGTTTTTGAAAAACCAGAACACCTTAATCATACCGGAGAAGTTTGGAATCTAGCAAAAGTATTTCCAAATAGAAGGTTTTCAGAAATAGAAACCAACAGCCTGAGTACCTTAAATCACCAACTCTTCTTTCAAACAGTTGCTAATGCAGGAAGCGGAGAACAGGCCAATTTTATACGGATAAATTATGCGAAAGCCTCTGAACTCAGCAAATACTTGGAGCTTGAACAGTCCGTCTGGCAACCTTTTATCAAAGCACAAATAGAATCTGGCAAAACCACCCAGGTGTCCTGGTTGACAGCAGCCCTCTTAATGCCTTCGGGAGCAGGCTTGCCTTTTAATGCTGTGACAGTGGATGGCTACTCCAGCCTCGGTGAAGCAATAGTACCAGGAACCAGCTTTTCAGAAACGCCCGAATGGCCTGATTTAACTGCGATCAATAAGGTTCATAAAAAAGATCGAATTCAGGTCTATCGATTGGTAAAAGCGGTCAATAGCAACGAATAGTCTTAAAAAAAGATGACTGCTCTTTCTTCCAAATAGAAACCAAAAAGAGCAGTCATTTTTTAGAGTAAGAAACCGGTCAGTGCTTATAACACTGAGTTTTATTAGTGAGGCCATTTTAAAGCACTAAATCGCCCAAGTAGTATTTACATCAGAAAAGGGAATGCAGCCGTCATAATTTCCGGGTACTGGGTCATAAGCCAAGACTTCATTCATTCCCTCCTCCGAAGTGAAAAAGCCCCTGTATATTACCTCTTTCAGCGTACCAAAAAAGGTGTCATCTTTGCTTGTTATAAATTCTTTTTCTTTTTCTTTTAAAAAGCTTAGTTTTTGTTCGTCAGAACATTGCGCAAAAGACTTTCCGTTCGCTTTTTTACATGCTTTTTCAAAAGTAGTATATCCTTCTGCAAATTGTTTTTGCTGCTCAGAGGTCAAAATATCTCTGGCAAAAATGTCAATAAACTGAGGTACTAAAGCATCTACTGCTCCCGGTGTATCAGATGCAGGAATGAGCATATCAGCAATCTGTGTGACGACCTGTCCCAATTCTGGGCTTAGAAATTCTGGTTTCCAGCTAATGCTATCCACCGGAGCTTTACAGCTACTAAATATGGAGGCAATTGTAGAGGCGGATAAAGCACTGCCCATTATTACAAAAGCCGTATTTTTTAAAGCGTCTCTTCTCTTCATTTCAAAAATTAACTTTTTCGACTATATAAAAAAATTCAAGCAAACTTCGGGGAACATTAGAAAACTTAGGTTATAATACGCTACATTTATTATAAATTCTGTTTTTTCAGTTCGTTTACCGCATAGTCTGCTGCCCTGGCAGTCAAGGCCATGTAAGTCAAAGAAGGATTTTGACAAGCAGCAGAAGTCATGCAGGCACCATCGGTCACAAAAACATTTTTAGCATCCCATACCTGGTTCCATTTATTCAAGACAGAAGTTTTTGGATCGCGCCCCATGCGAGCAGTCCCCATTTCGTGAATACCCAGGCCGGGATAACTTTGATTATCATAGGTGGCAATGTCTTTAAATCCAGCCGCTTCCAATATTTCGGCAGCAGAGGCCATCATGTCTTTTCGCATTTCCCATTCATTTTCTTTCCATTCTGCGTCAAAAGTAACGGTGGGTTGGCCATCAATGTCCAAGACTTCTCTATTCAAAGTCATTTTATTCTCATGATAAGGCAAACATTCACCAAACGCTGTCAAGCCCATTCTCCAAGGCCCGGGTTCTTGTACCAATTCTTTGATTGGCTTGCCAACGGTCAGTTCCTTCACAAATCGGGACCAGTCGGTTCTACTCGCTCCTCCCTGATAACCAAAGCCACGTAGGTATTTCTGCACGGTAGCTGGCCGACCAGGCAAGTTTCGAAATCGGGGAATATAAATGCCATTGGGCCTTCTTCCTTTATAGTAGCGGTCGTTGAAGCCATCGTAAACCCCAGAGGCTCCTAAGCGAAAATGGTGATCCATTATATTATGGCCCAACTCTCCACAAGAGCTACCCAAACCGCCTTCCCACACATCATTAGCAGATTGCATCAGAATTTGGGTAGTCGGCACACAAGAAGCGCAAACAAAAACTATTTTAGAATGAAAATCAATGGTTTCTTTAGTTTCCGAATCCACAATTCGCACGCCTGTTGCTTTTTTGGTATTTTTATCATACAGTACTTCCGTCACTATGGAAAATGGTCGCAAAGTCAAATTTCCCGTCTTTTCAGCAGCCGGCAAAGTAGAAGCATTACTGCTAAAATAGCCGCCATAAGGGCAACCCCGAATACACAAATTTCGGAATTGGCACTTGCCTCTACCTTTATGGGGGACCGTCAAATTCGCAGAACGTCCAATGGTCAAGATACGGTCGTTGAACTTTTCCGCTACCCTTTCTCGAACGTGCTGTTCCACACAATTTAATTCCATTGGGGGCAAAAATTTACCATCGGGTAGCTGTGGTAAGTTTTCTTTCTGCCCGTTGATCCCCGCCCATTCCTCTACATAGTCGTACCATTTTTCCAAGTCTTTATAGCGAATGGGCCAATCCACTGCTACCCCCTCTTTTGCATTAGCTTCAAAGTCCATCTCGCTCCAGCGATAGCTTTGCCTACCCCAAAGTAAAGAGCGTCCGCCAACATGATAGCCTCGAATCCAGTCGAAGCGTTTTACTTCTCCATAGGGGTGTTCGGTATCCTTTACCCACCAATGCTTGGTAGATTCTTTGACCGTATAGCCCGTGCGCAGTTGCTTTTCATAATGCTTGGCTTCTTCCACTGGTATTTGATCTCTATGAGGAAAATCCCAGAGGTTCATATTCATCGTTGGATAATCGGTAATGTGCTGGACATGGCGCCCTCTTTCTAAAATAATCGTTTTCAGTCCTTTTTCGGTCAATTCTTTAGCGGCCCAACCACCGCTAATACCCGAACCAATTACAATCGCATCATACGTGTTTTGATCCTTGGCTTTCAAGTTTAAATTCATGTAATTTTTTTTGATGTAACTCTTCCTGATTTGGAGATTGGGTGGCAAAGTACATTAGTAAGATCAAAATTAGCTATCCATTTCCAGATATACCTTATGAGATCACAATTCCATAAAAGTTGAGTTTTCAATAAAAAACAAGGTGTCTGATTAGACTACCTGAACATAGTCTTATCAGACACACATCATCTGATTAAAAATTTAGCAAATTTGTTAAAAAAGTGTTTTTCGTTTTATCAGATCGCCTTAAAAAAACTTGAAAAAATGAATACATTCTTGATTTGTCAGCTATTTTTAAAATCAAGACTCATAAATTTTTTCGCCTGTTGAAGTGTTCACCAACGGTTTATTGGAGCGTATTTTTGTTTTATTGGATGAGATTAACAAAATTTTTTAATGCTAAAAAAGACCTGATAAGCATTAATTTATGATTGCAAGCCCAAATAAAAGTAAAATATTTGATATGAAGAAATACTTCTTGTAAAATTTTATTTTATACCCTGTTAAAATAATCATCTTCTTAGAAGCTGTTTTGAAATTAGAAAAAATAGAGGGGGACAGCCGAGTTTTTTCAGGAATAGGTCAAGAACCAACAGTTTTTAATTTAAAATCAAGTAATTTTGTTAAAAAATTTGCTTTTTTTATAAAAAGAGGCTATATCTATTCATTGTCGAGTAAACGTAAAAAGAAGTATAATTGAAACAAATATTCTATTCCCTTCCTACAAAACTACCTAGTCCTATTTACAAAGTAATCATCCCTAAACATCAAAGAGCTATTGTTTTTTTTCACTAAAATCGTTGTTATATGGCCAAGTCGAAGCATTATAAGATGGGCGTTGGAACTTATTATTTCAGTATTAAATCAGGAATTCAAAACATTACAATCTCAAGGGATTCTAAAGAAGAAGCCGTAAACTCCTATTTGATGTATAAAAAAGTAGGAAAAGATTGTGAATGGTTAGGTTGTTGGGATGGAAAAAAATTCCAAGAATCCGCTACGCCAACTCCATCATCTTCTTAGATATCCGAACGAAGAATTTGTATTACTTAGTATACTTAATTGGGGCTTTGGGCAAGAGCTAAAATGGAAAAATTATTTTTAAAACATTGATTGTTAGTAAATTGTATAAGGTTAATTTTGTTTTTTCTTTATGCCCAAAGCCTCTCAAGTAGTACAAATGCCCTGTTAAAGTATCCTTTTATCGTTTTGCTCCATTCTATTGCCTTTTGCAACTTTCCGCTTTATCTTTTCGTTAAACAGCGTTGTGATTTGAAGAAAATTTGTAATCATTATAGGTAAGTACTTAATAAAAGTTTTTCCCTTAAAAAATATCTATCTTCCCTTCTGGTAAAATTTGTTTTTCTTTTTGTAACAAAAAAAATAAAGCCTCCAGAAGATTGTGGGTATATAACAAAACTGAATTTTACGAATATTAAATATAAATAATTCGGTTTTAGTGTATAATTTTTCTCAATTTTGCAATTAGATAGTACCAATTTCTCAGAAACCGTAAAAGAATAAATCATGGGCTGGACCTTTACACACTATGAAGCTGTTTTAAAAAAATTATATTTAAGCAAAAAATTTACTTATAAATACCCCAAAGAGCCAGATAAGTATATTACCATCCACTAGCTACGGGGCAAAATCAGTTTCGTCCTTTCTTTTAACCACCATCTTTACCTGTTTCCACTTCGATAGTTAACAAGTTTTGTTAAAAAAATAATCTTATTATCTATGAGAATTTTTAACTTTTCTTTCTTCTACTGTCTTTTTTTGTTGGGCTTCGTTTTAATTTCTCCGCTTTATGGAGACACAAATAAAACAGATTATGGGTCCTTTGAAAGCTTCTTTCCAGTCCGACAAGACACTATTTGTGGGATTACGGACACTGTTTTCCAAGTTGCTCAACTAAGTTGTAACGGGGCGATGGATGCAAGTGCAACCGTTCAATGGGATAGTCTTAGCGGGCCCATTTCTATTATTTGGGACAACGGAGATACGCTTGCAACTGCCATCGGCTTGAGCGCAGGACTTCATTATGTTACGCTTACCGATACTTCCGGTTGTGTACAGATTGACTCCTTGTTTATAGCAGATAAAGCAGCATTGGAATATTCCCTCGAAACCATAGATGCGCTTTGTATAGGGTCGGAAGATGGTATTGCAAGAATAGAAGATACGTTGGGTTACCGGTATGTTTGGAGTACCGGAGATAGCACCAATTCGGTTGATGGTTTAATTCCAGGGAGCTATTCGGTAACGATTAGCGACACTTTAGGCTGTTCGGCAATAGAAACCTTTAGCATTGGTATGATTACAAGTGCAAGGCTGGAAATTGCTAAGTCGGATGCTACTTGTGCAGGTATTAATGATGGGATGATTGCCGTCAATGATACCTTAAACCTAAGTGGCTATACTTATGCTTGGAACATAGGAGATTCTACCAATACACTTACCGGCCTTGCTCCAGGGAATTATGTTGTCACCGTCACCAGTTCAGGAAATTGCATCGCTTCTGATACTGTTAGTATAGGTGTGACAAGAGCAATAACAGTTGATCTTACTGTAACAAATGCTTCTTGCTTTGGCGTGGAAGATGGCTCCATTATAGTGAATGATTCTATGGATATTACTGGATTTTCTTTTGGATGGAATACAGGAGATACAACGCAAATGATTAGTGGTATAGCTGCAGGAACTTATGTAGTTGCAGTGGCAGACCCATTTGGTTGTTTAGGAGCCGCTTCAGCTATTGTAAGGAATGCAACCAATTTAGAAATAGTCGTTTCTAAGACAGACGAAACTTGTAGCGGTGCAAGCGATGGGTCTATTGCTATCAATGATACTATGAGTGTAGAAGGGTTTTCTTTTAGTTGGAATACAGGAGATTCTACCCAGATTATTAGTGGGCTGTCCGCAGGAAATTATTTAGTAACCGTAACAGATTCATTGGGTTGCCAAGTTAATCAGGCTATCAGTCTTAATTCAGGAACAGTCCCTAATCTTATCATATCCAAAACAGATGCAACCAACAATCAAAACCAAGATGGTTCTATCACTATTAATGATACATTAGATATAACTGGCCTGTCTTTTGCCTGGAGTACAGGCGATTCTACTCAGACTATTAATGGTCTGGCTATTGGCGAATATACTGTAACTGTCACAGGTACTAATGGATGTACTGCTTCTGCAAGCATCACTATTAATGCCTTAATGGCCGATACAATTCCTGAGTTAAATATAGAAATCAACAAAACAGATGCCACCTGTAATGGTGTTGATGATGGCTCTATTACTATCAATGATACATTAGATATAACTGGCTTGTCTTTTGCCTGGAGTACAGGCGATTCTACCCAAACTATTAATGGTCTAAGTCCAGGAGCATATACCGTAACCGTAACAAATAGTCAAGGAGATTCCATTTCAGAAAATATAGTCATAACTACTGCCACCCATTTTGAAATCGGTTTGACAGGAGCCAATATCAGTTGCTTTGGGTTTGCGGATGGTTTAATTAATGCAGCCGTTATTGGGAATGATACAGGTCCCTATACCTACCAATGGAGTACCGGTGATACTACCTCCTCTATTAATTCACTTGATGTGGGAGAATATGATGTAACCGTTACGGACACCCTCGGGTGCTTTGCCATTGCAGGGGTCAATCTTGGTCAACCTGACTCAATTGTCATCACTGGAATGGCTCAAGACGTTTGCATGAATCCTGCCAATTCTGGAAGCATTGCTGCAATAGCAACAGGTGGAACTGGAAATTTCTCCTATTTATGGAATACACAAGATACAACTAACACGCTCACCGGACTAGAAGTAGGGACTTATACAATAACTGTGACAGATTCATTGGGTTGCAGTCGCATAGATAGTTTTCAACTTTCAACACTACCCGCTTTGTCTGCAAATGCCATTGTCGTTCAAGCGGCTACCTGTGACGGCAATGCGGATGGCATTGCCAGTGTCATGGTTTCCGGCGGCACACCAGAATATAGCCTTAACTGGAACACCGGACAAATTTCTACTGAAATTGGGGACTTAAACCCCGGACTATATACGGTGACTGCCACAGATGCAATGGGTTGTCTAGCGTTCGATTCAATTACAATTTCAGAATCTATCCAATTGACGATTAATTTAACAGAGTTGGTTCCAGCGAGCACCCCCGCTTCAACAGACGCCAGTGTGTCCGGAAATGCCACTGGTGGGACGGCTCCTTATTCTTTTGAATGGGATAATGGAGAAACAGCCGATACCGCTATTAGCTTGACTGCCGGCAATCATACAGTTACCGTTACAGATGCCAATGGATGTTTTGCTACCCAAACCATCAATATTAATTTTAATCAAATAGCCGTATCTATTATCGAAGTTAGAGATGCTCGTTGCAATGGCGGTGCCTCAGGCAGGGCGACTGCTGCCCCACTTGAAGGAACTACCCCTTTTAGATACCAATGGAGCCGAGGAGATACGACCCCGACCGTCACCAATTTATTAGCAGGGACTTATACCATTACAGTGACAGATGCACTGGGTTTAAAGGGAACGGCTTCTATTAGCATTAGTGAACCAGAACCAATTAGGTTTAATATGGAGGTAGTACCACCAACCTGTCCTACTTCTGCCAATGGCATAGTAAGAATATTTCCGTCCAATACGGTTGGTAATTATTTAATCGATTTTGGTTTCGGGCTTACTTCTAATGGGATTATTGGAGGACTTTCTTCTGGTCAAAGAACCTTTAGAATATTAGCGGGCAATGGATGCGAAGCAGATACCACTTTCTTTTTGGAGCCGCTTTCTCCAGGACTACCAGAACCTGGGTTCACAGTTGATTCTGAAGGATTTTTCCTTGCTTTTACCGATACTTCCAGAAACGAACCTATCAATTATTTATGGGAATTTGGAGACGGCACCACTTCTATTGAGATGAATCCTATTCATGAATACGCCGATAGCGGCAATTATGAAATATGTTTAACCGTTACGAATAATTGTGGATTTCAAACAACTTGTAATACTGTTTTTGTAGAAGGCATACTTGTACCTGGCGTAGATTTAATATTTGGCAGGGATACTAGCAGTTTAGCCGGCACCTCTGTTCAAATACCCGTAACAGTTGGCAATTTTGAAGATGTAATCGGCATTCAGGGTACCTTTGAGATCGCTCAGGAAGTCGCAGCTATTCAAAGGGTTAGGGATTTCAATTTACCCTTTTTAGGAGAGGAAGATTTTGTGATTCAACCCGATTATATCACAATGAGTTGGTTTATTGAAGATACCAATTTTGTCTCATTGCCTGTAGGTACTCAAATTTTTGTTATTGATGTATTGCTTACAGGTAACACCGGCGACTGTACCCAAATTACTGGTTCTAATGCTCAACTAAATTTGGAATTTTCTAAAAATTTCATGAATGAATCCGTTCGGGCTCCTTTCACAATTAGTGCTGGAGAAATTTGTGTCGCACCTACTGTTTCTATCGCAGGAAATATTAGTAAAGAAGAAGGTACTGGGGTTGCTGGCGTATTAGTTTCTACTAATAACAGTACTTCTTTTACTACTTTGACAGACGGCAATTATAATCTCGGTAGTTTATTTGGGGGAACTACTTTTACCGTGATACCCACAAAAGGAGATGATATTTTGGAAGGAGTGACGACTTTTGACCTGGTGGCGATTATGCGGCATATTCTAACCCGTGAATTATTGACCTCGCCCTATAAAATCATCGCAGCAGATATTGATAATTCTTTAATGGTCAATAGTCTTGACTTGGTACAATTACAGCGCCTATTATTAGGAGAGATAAATGAATTTCCAAATAATGCCCCTTGGCGTTTTGTGCCTGAAACTTACAATTTCACCAACCCGACTAACCCGCTAGCAGAAACTTTTCCCGAATCCTTGGTATTAACACAGTTGGATACAGATACCAGCAATATTGATTTTGTAGCCATAAAAACAGGAGACGTAATAGAAGATATTAGTAGAAGAAATGCTCAAAACATCCAAGATGCTATTAGCTTTAATATAAAAGATCAAACTTTTGAAGTTGGAGATTTAGTAACCATTTCATTTGAAATGAAACAAGTAGAAAGGGCCATGGGCTTCCAGTTTGAATTGGAATTCGACCCTGATGTACTTATGTTTAAACAAACCCAAAAAGATAACTATTTACAGGTAGATTCTAATAATTTTGGCACAAAAGATATTGAAAATGGTCGCCTAAAAATGCTTTGGCTAAATCTCCAACAATTGCCTATCAAACAACTCAAAAATGGTCTATTCCAATTGGAATTTATTGCTAAAAGAACAGGTAGGCTTTCCAAAGCATTAGGTTTCGTTCAGGAGGATTTTGTCCCTCAATTTTATACAGAACGAGCGCAAGCCATTGGCTTACAAGAATTAAACCTTCATTTCTTTCAATCAGAAGATAGGAAGGCAGATGTACCTGCAAAAACACCTTTAAGTCCTGAATTTTTTAACCAGGGAGAAGACGACGAAGTAGTCGAAAGTTGTTTTGACGGTTTGGATAACGATAATGATAATTTAACCGATTGTGCAGATGCAGACTGTTTTTGTGAATGTAATGGACCTACCACTTCCGATAATTTGATTTTAAATCCAGGCGCAGAACTTCCAATCGGGGCTAATGGTTGGGAGGAAAGTTTAGGCAATTGGGAGAATAGGGCTTTCAATCCCAGACCGCAGGATGGTGCATTTTATTTTTATCCCGGGCAAGTAGAAACTGGGCAATTGACACAAATAATTGATCTTTCTGCTGATTCTGCAAATATTGCAGCAGGAAGAGTGCAATTTATTTTTTCTGGCTATGTCCGGTCATTTGATCAGTTTCCTTCAGACGAGGCTCAGGTTACTGTTGAATATCGAAGTGATGACGGGACGGTTTTAAGTGCCTATAATTCGGGAATTACAACCAATCGAGACGGATGGTTGCTTTTGACAGATACCACACTTGCCCCTCCCGGAACAAGTACAGTGGTCATTTTCCTAACAGGAAATCGAAAAAATGGCAATGATAATGATGCCTATTTTGATAATCTATCTTTGGTTAAGGTGATTGGAGATGTTTGTAATGATCCTTGCGCTGAGATTTCCATTTCCTCTTCTGCTACTTCGTCTGCTCCAAATTCACAAAGTGGGACTGCTACTACTACTGTATTAGGAGGGCAAGGCAACATTAGCTATAACTGGAGTACCGGCGACACGACGCCTATAGTCAGTGGGCTAATGCCCGGCACTTATCTTATAGAAGCCTATGATTCAATTGGTTGTTCTGTTAGAGATGTAGTAGAGGTGTTGGCAGATAGCTCTTTCTTTCTGACCCTTTCTGCAACCAACCCTGCTTGCTCAGGAGATAGCACCGGAGCCATTACAACCACGGTCACTGGAGGTGTCCAGCCATTTACCTTTGACTGGAGTACGCCTGGAATTATCGGATATAATGCAAATAATCTAGCTGCTGGCACCTATTCAGTTACCGTTACGGATTCTCTTGGAACATCCGTTTCTTCGAGCATTACTCTGACCGATGGGGTTTCTATCTTTTATAATCGAGATAGCAGTAAAATCGTCAATGAAACTTGCCCAGGAACCCATGACGGGAATGTCAATTTAGTGGTAGAAGGTGGAACACCTCCCTATACCTATTCGCTGGACGGTAGGCTTTCCAATACAGGTATATACAGAATGTTATCTGCTCAAACTTATCCCTTGACTATTACAGACACACTAGGTTGCAGCAGTTTGGAGACTGTTGTAATTGAAAATACATTCCCCGGAGACCCGATTGCGGCTTTTGACTTTGAGTTTACGGATTCCTCTATTGTTTTTACCAATAATTCTACTAATACCCCCGAATCCTTTAGGTGGACTTTTGGTGATGGCAGCCTTTCTACCGAAGAAAATCCAACCTTTACTTACGATGCTCCGGGGGTTTACGAGGTTTGTTTAACAGCCGATAATACTTGTGGAAGTGCTACTACTTGTCAAACTATACAGTTTGGTACGACAGGACCAGTTACTTTTATTGTAAATGATTTAAATGGGGTCGGGAATGATACTGTACTGGTGCCCGTAATGGTTGAAAATTTCGCAAATGTATTATCCTTCCAAAAAACTATTCAAATACAAGACCCCCGTTTAGCAAAATTTGTAGGAATTTCCGATATAAATTTGACGGCAATGAATACAGATAATTTTTATCTGGCTAATGATTCAACCATTACCACTGTTTGGTTAGATCCAAGTAATAGTGGGCAGCATGTTCCGAATGGCACGGTTATTTATAATCTGATACTAACTTTAAATATTGATATTGATACCTGTATTGGCATTACCATTCAGGATTCGCCCGTACCTGTTCAAGTTGTAGGCAATCAGAGCGATGGTGTAGGAGAAGTGCCTTTTACCATTATAAATGGAGAGGTTTGCACGAGGGCTTCCGTCAGCATCAGTGGAAATATTTCTAGAGAAACAGGTGCAGCTGTACCAGACGTTGAGGTCAGGGTCAGCAATAATCTCAGTTCTTCTCTAACTAATAATTTAGGAAACTATGACGTGCAAAAACTGGCAATAGGCAACGATTATGAAATCACTCCTAGCTTAAATACCCTGTTTTTAGAAAATGTGTCCACCTTTGATATTGTGCTCATTAATCGGCATATCTTAGGCAACCGCTTGCTGGATTCTCCTTACAAATTAATCGCTGCCGATGTCAATAGGTCTAATTCTATCACCGTTTTTGATCTAGTTTTAATACAAAGAGCTATCCTGGGATTGAATACTGCTTTTCCCAATAATGAATCTTGGAGGTTTATACCAAAGTCTTATGTCTTTCCCGACCCGACTGACCCCTTCGCTAACCCGTTTCCCGAATCCATTAATCTAGTCAATCTAACGAATATCCTGGAAGGGCTTGATTTCATCGGAGTGAAAGTGGCAGATGTATCTTATACACTTCCTACTGAGGATGGGAATACCAATCCAAGAACGAATAAAACTTTAGTATTTAGTACTGATAATCAATCTTTTAAGAAAGGCGATTTAGTAGAAATCCCGATAAGTGCCAATCATTTAGATCAAATGGTAGGCTTTCAACTGGAATTGGATTTTGATAAAAATAGCCTGGAGTTTAACAATATCCAGACAGCATCTCTGCCCAATTTCGATGAAAATAATGTTGGTTTAAATTATTTAAAGGAGGGCAAAATTCAACTCGTTTGGGTTGCTCCCGAATTGGAGGTGCGACCTAATTCCCCTACTTTATTTACCCTAAATTTCAAAGCAAAAAGAGCGGGTGTTTTAAATAAAGTAATTCAAGCAGGCAATCGCTATTTAGTAGCTGAAAGCTACACCAATGAATTGCAAATAGGAAAAGTTAAACTAAATTTTAATGAAAAAAAGGTCGTACCCACTATAGTCAATCCTGTCCTCATTCATCCAAACCCCAATGATGGAAAATTTGAGGTCATTTTTAGTCAACCAATAATGGAAAAAGCACAAATAGCTGTTTATAATCTGACCGGTCAACTAGTCCAGGAAACAATAAAACCTGTAGTGGAAAATAACATTACTCTAAATTTAATCAATGAACCTAATGGAACTTATTTAGTAGTAATAAAGCAACAAGAAGGCGTAGAGATAAAGCGGGTGGTCTTGAGTCGATAATCATCCCAAGTGGTTAGTCAATCGCTATTTTTAATACTTCTTTCATTCGCTCTACGTAGTGGAATTTCATTCCCTTGATATAATCGGGATTGACCTCCACTACATGCTTTTTATTTTCCTTACATAGGATAATTTCTTTAATTCCAGCTCGCTTGGCTGCTAATATCTTTTCTTTGATTCCGCCGACAGGAAGCACTTTACCCCTCAAAGTAATTTCTCCGGTCATAGCTAAATGAGGCTTAATTGCTTTTTTAGAAAAGGCTGAAGTCAGAGCAGTAAGCATAGTAATACCGGCAGAAGGTCCGTCTTTGGGGATCGCACCTTCCGGCACATGGATGTGGATATCCTGCTCTCCAAATGCTTTTGGGTTAATGCCTAGTTCCTCAGAATTGGCTTTTATGAAACTTAGGGCGGTTTTGGCAGATTCTTTCATTACCGCTCCAAGATTTCCTGTCAATTCCAGACTACCTTTTCCCTTGCTAAGGCTCGCTTCTATAAAAAGTATATCTCCGCCTACCGAAGTCCAAGCTAGGCCAATTACTACGCCGGGAACTTTTATGCGCTGGTATTGGTCACTAGAGAACTTGATCGGGCCCAGAATCTCGCGGATCGTTTCCGGTTTCAAAGAGATGTCGTACTTTTCTTCCATAGCTACCTTCTTGGCAGTGGCACGCATAACTCCTGCAATCTGGCGATTTAGAGACCGGACACCAGATTCGCGGGTATAGTTTTCTATGATCTGCATAATAACCCGATTGGTCAACTTTAGGTCCTTTGCCTTCAAGCCATGAGCTATCCTTTGTTGGGGAATTAAGTGTTTCTTGGCTATTTCTATCTTTTCCTCTATGGAATAGCCACTAATAGGAATAACCTCCATTCGATCCCTTAAAGCAGGCTGTATAGTGTTTAGTGAATTGGCTGTAGCAATGAACAGAATTTTGGACAAGTCGTATTCCAAATCCAGATAATTATCGTGAAAAGTGCTATTCTGCTCCGGATCTAATACTTCCAGCAAAGCAGAAGAAGGATCCCCTCTAAAATTATTCCCTACTTTGTCAATTTCATCCAGAATAAAGACGGGATTGGAAGATTGCACTTTTTTTAAAGATTGAATAATACGACCCGGCATTGCTCCGATATAGGTTTTTCGATGCCCTCTGATTTCGGATTCGTCGTGCAAGCCGCCTAGGGACATTCGGACAAATTTTCGCTTCAAAGCAGTTGCGACGGATTTGCCTAGTGAAGTCTTCCCAACCCCTGGAGGGCCGACCAGGCACAAAATGGGAGATTTCATATCCCCCTTTAGTTTCAGTACGGCCAAATGTTCCAAAATTCGCTCTTTGACCTTCTCCAAGCCAAAATGGTCTTTGTCCAGTATTTTTTGTACTTTTTTTAAATCAAAATTATCTTTGGTATATTCATTCCAGGGCAAGTCCAGCATCAATTCCAGATAATTCATGATCACAGAATACTCCGCTACTTGTGGGTTGAGTCGCTTTAGTTTTTTCAAATCTTTTTGAAAGGCCTCATGGATTTCCTTGGACCATTTCTTTTTAGCTGCCCGATGCTGTAGTTCTGCAAACTCCTGCTCTTGAGGGTTATCTCCCAATTCTTCCTGGATCGTTTTCAACTGCTGATTGAGAAAATAATCTCTTTGCTGCTTTTCCAGATCGGTTCGGACCTTGGATTCAATTTTATCCTTAAGTTCGAGCAACTGCAATTCATTATCCATTTGAACTAAAACAGCCTTCGCCTTTTTCGTCAGTTCATCAATCTCCAGTATGCGCTGTTTGGCAATGATATCAATCCCTAGATTAGAAGTAATAAAATTGAGTAAAAATGCGCCATTATTGATATTTTTCAACATTACCACGGCTTCTGAAGGAATCTGCGGGGATAACTCAATAATTTGCTGCGCCAAATCCTTAATAGAAGCAATAGTGGCATCAAATTCTAATTGATTATCAGGTGGCACATGCTGAATAACTCCTATTTCTCCTTCCATAAAGGGGTTTTCTTTAATCATTTTCACCAGAGAAAATCGCTGCTGCCCTTGCAAAATAGCAGTAGTAGTCCCATCCGGCATTTTCAGCAATTTCAGAATTCGGGCAATGGTTCCCACTTGAAATAAATCTTGCTTAGAAGGGTTCTCTGTTCTTGGTTCTTTCTGGGACAAAACGGCTACTTTCTTCCCTTCCTCATACGCTCGATTAATGGCTTTAATAGACTTGTCCCTTCCTACCGTGATAGGAATAACAATTCCAGGAAAAAGAACCGTATTTTTTAAGGCCAATACGGGCAAAACAGGGGAAAAATCTTCTCTCTGATTTATTTCTTCTCCTTCTTCCATAGACATAAAGGGCATAAAATCACCTTCTTCGTCAATTCCTTGTGGGAAAAAAAAGTTATTAAACATGTGATTTATTAATAGCTGGATAATGTTCTTAACTTCAAAAGTTAAAAAGGTTGCTAAAAATTAATGCTCTTCTAAATTTTTAACAACTCCTAAAAACCAAATACCTCATGCCGACCTAACCTGACAATGTCAGTTTGGCAGCAAAATACAAAACATATAACTAATTATGCTCTAGTCAAGTACTATGCCATGCAAAAAAAGATGCCAAATGTAGCTTTTTTTGAGGTGCTAGTCTGACAAAAAAAGAAATTTTATAAATGCAAATTGAATTTTTGTCTTATTTTTTCGATTCTTTGACAGTTTGGTGCTATGCAGGAATTCAATAAATAGAAAATTAAAACAAAGGATGACTCTATTCGGTCATCCAGAATTTAATAATCATCAGCAAATTCATTTTTAGGAAGATAAAAAATCAGGATTGACTATGTGGCGCTCTTTTTTCCAAAAATTTATTGATCTGCTACTCTATGGCAATTTTTTTATTGCATTTTGCGCAGTTGCTATGACTTTCCAGACAGAGTTACTGTTATATAAGCAACTGGAATGGACTTTTCTAATCGGTTTTGTCTTTTTTTCTACTCTTTTTTTATATGCTATACATCGAATCGTGGGGTTGAAAAAAGTTCGTCCATTTTTAGACAAATACCGCTATGGTACTATCTACAAATTTAGAACTCACATTAAAATTTATGCCTTTATTGGCGGACTAGGAGCCTTCTATTTTTTCTTTTTCCTTTCTTTCAATAACCACTTATTGGTCAGCATTCCTGCCATTTTGTCATTGGGCTACGTCTTGCCCTTTGTACAAGGAGAAAAGCGACTAAGGGATTTGGATTATTTAAAAATTTTTTTAATTGCAATCGTTTGGGCGATAATAACCGTTATGATGCCCATTTTTGAAAGGACTACTTCATTGAACTTTTCTCATTTTGTTATTTTTTTAGAAAGAGCCATTTTTGTTTTTGCAATTACCTTACCTTTCGATATTCGAGATTTGAAAGTGGATGCACATATAGCCGTAAAGACTATTCCCAGCAGTCTTGGGACTAAAAAAACAAAACATCTGGCAGGGGCTTGTCTTTTGGCAGCTTTTTTACTGGCAATTGGAAATTTTTGGCTAGAGCTTTATTCATTTAAGACACTAATCGCCTTATTTATCTCTTACTTATTTTCTTTTTTATTGGTTTTATACAGCGACCAGGTAGAAGAAGATTATTTTTTTACGGGATTGATGGACGGAACAATGATCGTGCAATTTATTTTGGTAGTAATTTTTAATGGGCAATAAAGGGCACCAAAAATGAATTTGATGCCCTTATTCGAGTTTTAGGTTAAATTTTACCTAGCAATAATAAAATCTTTGGTCATCATTTTGTCCTTATGTCTAATTGATAAGAAGTACATTCCGGCAGGCAAGGAGGCAAGATCAATTTGGGTTTTATTTGATCCTTTAAAAGAAGAAAGTACTGTATTTAATTCAATTTGTCCAAAGGAATTATAAATGGTCAGGTCATAAGTCTTAGGTTTGCTCGCTTCCCATTCCAAAGCTATCAGTTCTGTGGTCGGGTTTGGAAATATTTTCAAGGTATAGGCTTCTCCTCTTTGTTGGGTTGTATATAGCTGTGGGAGGCCCATTTTAAAAACGGGTTCAAGTTGGTCTATTTTTCCTTTTTCTGCTGCAATTAGTGAAGGTTTAAGATCAAGAGCATAGTCTTCAACCTCTCCCCAACTAAAAGATTCGCAAGGCTCCACCAGTTCACCCCATTTCATAGCGATACGCATTCTAGTAATTCCCACAGTGGCAGTAAGCGGAATACCTATGGTGCCAGTAGTTCGCTCACTTCCAGAAGTAAGATAAACGTTTTCTCCTTCATCTTCAAAATCGCCATCTCGGTTGAAATCTATCCAGACCTGCCAATTTTCCTGGTATTCAAAAAAACCAAAACCAGGTGTAAACGCCAAATCAAGTACATCTCCTAATGCAATTTCTACTGGAGTATCCGTAAAATCCTTATAACCGTCATTATTGCCAGAATTAAATACTTGTCCTTCTATTTCAATAGCTTCTATCCATTCGTATAAAGTATTCCTACCATTAGCTCCGCAATAAGTCAAAACTTCGGGTGCAGAGGGATCCGTAGTAGGTAGGCAAAAGGGCATATTTTCTTCTTTATTAAAACTACCGCCGGAAGCAATAATCTTTCCAGTTGCTTCCTCAATGACTTCATAAGCCCCTTGTCCATAAGAACAACAGATTCCATCGCCCCATAAGTCGAAAATGGTAAATTCATAACAGCCTGCTGGGAGGCATAAATTACTTGTTTTCACCTGCCCGTTTTGAAAATTTGGATAAGGTCCATTAGCGGCCACGATTTGGCCGTTAGCATCTTTAATCTCCCAAGTCGTCTCCTCTCCATAATTATCCAAAGTGATATTGATTATAAGGTTATAGCAAGCCTGATCTGTAATTTCATTGTCTAATTCTACTTGTCCTTCTTTTGTACAACCCGAAGCATCTGTAACTGTCACCATAAAAATACCCGGTGCCAATTCATCTATGTCTTGAGTTGTAGCGTCATTAGACCAAGTATATTGGTATGGAGGAGTTCCTCCCGTTGTTTCCAAATCTATATTTCCTTCTGTTCCATTGACCGCACTTTGCGTAGTAAAAGCCAAAGCAATTGGCGTTGGTTGGGTAAGGGTGAAGTTGGAAGAAGCAGTACAGCCATTAAGGTCAGTCACAGTAACCGTATAGGTTCCGGCAGTTAGATTTTGAATATTGGCTTGTGTCCGGCTATTGTCCCAAGCATAATTGTATGGAGGTGTTCCACCGCTGGGAAAAATCTGAATACTACCCGTTGCCTGTCCGTTGCAGCTAACATTCTCAGTTATTGCCTCTATGCTAATAGGAAGTGGTTGGGTAAGAGTAATCGAAGTGCTAGCTGTTGCCCCACTCTCATCGCTCACGCTAAGCGTATAGGTTCCTGCACCTAAGTTGGTCAAATTTAGTCCGTTCCCTCCATTGTTCCAGCTAATGGTATAAGGTGGGTTACCTCCTAAGATACCTGCATTAATGCTGCCGTTCTCGCCTCCTGCACAGGTAGGGTTTTGGCTGCTATTGATGATAGCTTCCAGAGGGATATCAGCATTTACCTCTTTGCAAATTTCTAGGCTCCAGCTATTCAAATTGCCGCCATCTAGGTTAAAGTGATCTTTTATTTCTAATATCCAGTTTCCAGTTATATCTTCTCCCACGAAGGAAGCAAAAGATTCCAAAGGCAAATAGGTATCATTACTAACGGGATTAGGGCTACAAGGAAAGGAGGCATAAGCTAATCCGTCATTTCCAAAAGTTAACCCAATTTGGTCTTCATTTCCACAAATTTGATCGAAAATAGTAACCACTGTACCTTTCGGGCTAATCAGTTTTGCTGTCAGATCATTGATCCAGGAATGAGAAATGTTAATACTTACTTTGATACTTTTCACTTTGCCGGTAGTTGAAATACTAATTGGAGAAGTAATCGTTGGCGTTCCAGCAGAGGTAATAACCATTCCACTGTCATTGGTAGATTGTTGGCAAAGTACATTAGAAATGGTAAAATTGAAAATATTAGAAAAGGCTCCTGCCCCACACTCATTAGAGGCTTTTACCCGCCAATAATAAGTTTTGCTCTGCTCTAGTGCAAATGGAAGAATATGCGCATTGAGGGTCAATTGAGTAGCTTCGTAAATTATATTCGAAAAATTTTCGTCTGAAGCTACTTGCAACTGATAAAGAGCCGAAAGTCCCATTGATTGCCAGTTAAATGCAGGACTAACCGCTACACCCGTTGCATTATTTTCGGGATTCAAAAGTGTCGTAGCAGGGGGAGCATCATCGGAAATGTCTAAACTGACAGATTTGGTCACAACTTTTCCATTGCTATTTCCTTCAATGCTTATCTCATAAAACCCCTTTGGGACAGCATTAGTGGTATTAATCGTCAAAGTGGTAGTATTGCCGGGAACTACCATTTGTTGTCCAAAATTAAAATTGGTAATTTCTGGCGGAACAATCGCACTAAGGCTTACAGGTGCTGTGAAATTCTCTACGCTTATTACATCAATAGTGTATTGTATAGAATTTCCCTGGCAGATATTAGAAGACTCTGGGTCAATCTCGAGCCTAAAACTTGGACTTGCCTGTTTTATTCGAAAATTAACATCAGACACATCGAAAAAGACATTATCCGAGCATTTGATTTTTATTCGGGCATTGTCCGTCAAATCATTGGGAAAATCTACTTCCCGTGAACCGTCATTCACTGCATTTTGTGCTAATAAAACCGGATAACTTATACCCCCATCTAAGGACAAAAAGATATCAACATTTTCACAATTTACAGGCTGCAAATTGGTACCTGCAACGTCCCAGGTAATTGTATGAGTAGTATTGGCACTCAGGGCAGTTGTGTCATTGGGTTGTGTGATTTGAAAAGGGCCGCTATCTGCCACAAAAGTCACTATCATATCATCGCTTGCGCTATTTCCCCCACCCGAAAAATTATCCCTGACTGTAAACCGGAAGTTCATGGTTCTCTCAACAGCAGGTAGAATTTCCCAAGTATTATTAGAGTGAGTATTATTCACTCCTTTTGCTGGGAAACTTCGACTAGAACTAGCGGATGGAGGCAAGGAACGAAACGCAGGCCCAACGTTAGAGGTAGATTTGGGTGGCATAGGCGCAAAATCATTATCCATTTGCTCCCAAATATATGTCAAGTTATCATTATCTACATCCGTAGCCGTACCCATTAACTCGAAAGGGGTAGAAATGGGAACAAAATAATCTGCACCAGCATTGACTACTGGAGGTGCATTATTCGTAGCTGTCCGAACAGCACAACTATTCCCATTGCCTGTAATAAATCCCTTTATTTGTTCTAAACTTTTAGCATGAAAATAAGCATCGCTATTATTTTGGATATTTGGAAAACAAATACCCGCATAACCCATTATAGTGGAACCGCTCCCAGGTTCATAAGAGGAAGCAATAGTACGATTACAGTCATTATTTTGGGTGTGGGTAGCTCCAAACTGATGCCCGATCTCATGAGCGACAAAGTCCACATCAAAGGGGTCCCCTTTGGGGGTTTGTTGTCCAGTTACACCACCTGCTTTTATTGGGTCAAAACAAACCGAACCGAGATAAGCCACCCCTCCCCCATCAGTGGAAAACACATGACCAATGTCGTAATTGGCAGAACCAATTAGGCTATCGCAAGTATTCTGATTCTCTCCCAACATTTCACTACCATCAGTATTGGTATAAGGGTCGGTTGCTCCATTGGTGAAAATTATCAAATCATTATTAGGAATTAATTGCAATTCTATGGCTACTTCTCTTTTAAAAATCCCATTTATTCTATTCAAAGTAGTAGCCATTGCTGCTAAAGCTAAGGCTTTCGTCCCTCCATGAAATTGGGTGTATTCGCCCGTACAGGCCAAGGCCAGTCGAAAGGTTCTTAGTTTGCTATCACTATTTCGACCTGTAGTACCATATTGTACTTGGCGATAATGGTCTATTTCGTCAAATTGGCAATAAAATTTTTTTTCTTTTGCTGAATGAAGTGTTTTTTTATTATAAACCAAGTATGCATTCGATTGACTGCTATTTGCAAATGGTTCGATTACTTGGACTCCCTCTTTATCAGACCAAACCATTCCAAAGAATCCTTTTGGAGTAATTTCAAAACGAACAATCGCATTGGGCTCTTCTATTCCGATGCCTTCAAAGGTTTGAATAAAAGGGTATTTTTGAGCTAATAAAGGATGTAAGGTATTGGATTTTTGCACTCGAAATCGGCGAATATGCCCATTAGAGAAAGGAATAGAAATCACTGCATTTTTGGCTCCATTTCTGGATAAATTATCTATGGCACTTAAGGTCTGGCGAAGCGACGATATATCAAGTTGAAAAATCTGATAATCACGGACAATTAGATCGCTCTTTTCTACTCTAATCGGATTTTGCTCAGTGGGACCGTTTTTAATCCAGAGGTTGGTATTTTCTTGTGCCTCTAATTGAAAAACAACCATCGCAAAGAATAAGAATAATAGACGTTTTCTCATTAGAATTCCTTAACTTTCAAAAGAAAAAGTGAACAATGTGATTGTTGAAATTGAGAACTGGTTCGTTAATAAGGAGGTTGGCTAATAACCAGAGAGGGTTGCTCATCATTGAAAATGAGAAAATTTCATAAAAAATTGATTGTCAATTACTTATGTTCGTTCATTTTCTCCTACAATAATGTAGCATTTTGTTTAAATCTAAAAATCTGATCTTCAGATAAAAAACAACGATAAAAGATTGTTAGCTTATACTGGGGTGCGAGTAAATTATTACGGGGCGGTTATGGGAAATTGAAAAGCTTTACACTTAACCAAACTGCAAGGTTCTTGCCAAATTTCAATTTTTTAATACACACATTTATATTTAATTTTTTTTAAATCAATTTATATGCCTTAAATCTTGGCAAAGTTGTCTTCCAAAAAAAAATTCTTTACTTTGAAAAACACTTTACTTTTCAAAGTCTAATTACTCAAGAATATCTTATGCAATTAATCCTTCATCCCGTAAAGCTCTTTTTAAAACATCCTTTTAAAATTGCACATGGCACCTTTACTTACCGAAATACACTCATCGTAGAATTAAAAGAGGGGAATTTATCTGGCTATGGAGAAGCAACAGCTATTTCTTATTACGGAACAACTTTAGAGCATTTTATAGAAATGCTAAAAAACTATCAAAGCAAAATAGAACAGTATCAGCTAGAAGAGCCTACTAAATTTTGGCAATATTGCTATTCTTTTTTTAAAAATGATCCGTTCATTTTATGTGCTCTGGATGTAGCGGCACATGACCTTTGGGCTAAAAAACTAGGCAAACCTCTATATCGGGCATGGGGTCTTCCCTTAGATAAAACTCCCTTGACCAATTTTACGATCAGCATCGGTTCTGTGGAAGAGATGCTTCGGCAAATGCAAAACTTTCAAAGCCCTGTTTATAAAATAAAACTGGGGACAAAAGACGATTTAAAGTTGATAAAAGCTTTGCGGCAACAGTCTAAGGCCTTGTTTCGAGTAGATGCCAATGGTGCTTGGACAGTAGAAGAAACCTTAAAAAATGCAGCAGCTTTCAAAGAACTCGGGGTAGAATTTATTGAGCAACCGCTGCCCAAAGATGCCTGGGAAGCAATGGAAATACTTTATAAAAAAAGTCCGCTGCCTATCATCGCAGATGAAAGTTGTCAAGTCGAATCAGACGTGGTCAAATGTAAAAACCGTTTTCATGGCATCAACATTAAATTGATGAAATGTGGAGGATTTACACCTGCTTTGCGAATGATCCAAATGGCTAGGTCTTTGAATATGAAGCTAATGTGTGGTTGTATGACCGAATCCAGTATTGGCATCTCTGCTATTGCTCAATTATTGCCGCTGTTGGATTATGTAGATATGGATGGTGCTTTACTGCTCAAAAAAGACCCCGCTACTGGTGTCAAAATTCGCCAGGGGGAAGTAATTTTTAGCGGAGGGAATGGCATTGGGGCAAAAATAGGTCAAAACACCGAATTTTATAACGAATGTTGAGCAGCAGCATACACTACTTTGTTTTCTATTTCTTCTATCATTTTTAGCATAGCCAACTGTCCGTCATATTCTGCACTAAAGGCAAAGGGTTTTCCTTCCAATAAATATTTATAAACCCACCAATCGGTGGGAGGAGTAGGTATTTTTAACAAATGGCTAATAGGAATCCACTCCAACAGACCTTCCTTACAAGATGGCGGTGGTTGAAAATCAATCTCCGCCAAATAAATATAACTAACCCAATTGTATTTAGTAGGAGAAGATTCAATTAAGGTACCACAGAAAGTTGCTTTTTCCAAGCAAATACTCGTTTCTTCAAAGGTTTCTCTGAGGGCTGCTTTATAAGCACTTTCGTAAGGTTCTAACTTTCCGCCGACAGGAGCGTACATCCCTATATTAGGCTGTTTGTTGCGTTTTAGTAATAAAAACTGCTGCTCATTTTTAAGTACGCACATAGCGGCTATTTTTTTAATGCCTTCTGGAATTTTCATTGAACTTTTTATGAATCCGAGAAATTTTTAACAGTTCTAATTCGTTCAAACCGCTCTTGAAAGTTTTAGTGGCGCAGTGATTCTTAAATTTTCTCAAGCATTTTCTTTTAAATAATACTACCTTTGCGCCCATTTTCAAAATAGGTTTTATCCCCTATCCGCAAAATTAATGCTATTAAATCAATGAATATTAGGAATATTGCCATTATTGCACATGTAGATCACGGGAAAACGACTCTAGTGGACAAAATGATCCTCGCAGGAAAGCTGTTTAGCGACCACGAAAAGCCAGGGGAATTGATTTTAGACCATAATGATCTGGAACGAGAAAGAGGCATTACGATTACTTCCAAAAACGTGTCTATTATTTATAAAGGGACAAAAATCAATATCATAGATACCCCTGGGCACAGCGATTTTGGGGGAGAAGTGGAGCGGGTCCTAAATATGGCAGATGGTGTAATCTTACTAGTAGATGCCTTCGAAGGCCCGATGCCCCAAACGCGGTTTGTATTGTCAAAAGCGATTGAATTAGGGCTAAAACCAATCGTGGTCATCAACAAAGTAGATAAAGAAAATTGTACACCGGAGGAGGTTCACGAAGCCGTTTTTGATCTAATGTTCAATTTGGAAGCTACAGAAGACCAACTGGATTTTCCTACCTTATATGGCTCTGCCAAATATGGATGGATGAGCGATGGGTGGAAAAATAAAACAAAAGACATTACTCCATTATTGGATGCAATCATTAAATATATCCCTCCGCCAAAAGTAGAAATTGGTAGTATCCAAATGCTGATTACTTCTTTGGATTACTCCAATTATACTGGTCGAATGGCGATTGGGAGGTTGTATAGGGGGGAGCTAAAAACTGGACAAGAGGTTGCTTTAATTAACAAAAAAGGAACTCTTAGAAAAAGTCGAATAAAGGGCTTATTCACTTTCGAGGGATTGGGTAAAAAAAAGGTAGAAAAAGTACAAGCTGGAGATATTTGTGCCATTCAAGGATTAGAGGCCTTTGAAATCGGCGACACAATCGCCGATGTAGAAAACCCCGAAGCAATGGCGACTATCACCATTGACGAGCCAACGATGTCCATGTTATTCACCATTAATGATTCACCATTTTTTGGGCAAGAGGGCAAATTTGTGACTTCTCGACATATCAAAGAAAGGCTGGAAAAAGAATTGGAAAAAAACCTTGCACTACGAGTAGAAGTCACCGACTCAGCGGATGCCTTTAGAGTATATGGCCGCGGTGTTTTACATTTATCTGTATTGATTGAAACCATGCGCCGCGAAGGCTACGAACTACAAATCGGGCAGCCACAAGTAATTATTAAAAATATAAAGGGTATAAAATCCGAACCAATAGAAGAATTGACTATTGATATTCCAGAGGAAACTTCGGGTAAAGCCATCGAAGCCGTTACTAAGCGCAAAGGAACGCTACTTTCTATGGATACAAAAGGCAATCGCACATTATTGCAATTTGAAATACCTTCCAGAGGAATTATCGGCTTGAGAAGTTTTTTGATGACCACTTCTGCAGGCGAAGCCATTATGACCCACCGGTTTAAAGAATTTCAGCCTTACAAAGGTGCTATTCCAGGTAGAATCAACGGCTCCTTGATCAGTATGGAAAAGGGGAGGTCTATTCCATACAGCATCAATAATTTACAAGAACGGGGAAAATTTTTTATTGGACCTAATGAAGACATTTATGAAGGTCAGGTGGTTGGCGAGCATAGTCGCCCTGGCGATTTGGTCATTAATTTAATAAAAACCAAAAAGTTAACCAATATGCGTGCCGCTGGCGCAGATGCCAAGACCAAATTAGTGCCGCCAACTGTGTTCACTCTCGAAGAAGCGCTGGAGTATATACAAGAGGATGAATACGTCGAAGTAACGCCACATTCTTTGCGATTAAGAAAGATATTATTAAAAGAACATGATCGAAAACGAGCAAAAAACGCAGCCTTAAATATGGCTTAAAAAAATCTGACAAGCTGCAATGAACTTGCAAAAAATTCAGTACTATATCCTTCGATTCAAAAAATACTTAAAGAGCAATAGCGCAACAAATGCTTTATATAAGTGGGAAAGTTTACAAAATTTTCAGCAAAACTGGAATTTGGAAGCAGAGAGCCTGTCCGAAATGTACGATCGAAGCCTTCAAAATACGCAAACGGTCCGACTCTGGAAGGCTAATCAGTATTTCCCTAAACAAATCATGCTCCTATTTTGCAAAATGCAACCGGATTACGTCCGATTTGCCTTCAAGGATTTATTTAATGAAGCAAAAAGCATTGATGCTCGAGTAGATCGTTTTGTTTTTTATTGCGATGAATTACTAGCAGAATACAGGAATAAATACCCGCTTAAAATTGAAAACCATCACTATCACAACAATCAAATGATCTCGCTCTACCTTGCTTTCCGTTATCCTGCCCAATATACCCTTTACGATTTTGATACTTTCAAAAATACCTTAATCAATCTAGGTAGCCGAAATATTCCAAAACTCAACGATCTGGATCGGTTTTTTAAGGTTAGCAGAACTTTAGGAATATTTTTACAAAAAGATAAAGAAGTAGGGGTTTTGCATCAACAACGTCTCCATCCCGAACGACATTACCAAGGTATATCTTTATTATTAGTAGAAGAATTTTGCGAAATGATTGCGAAAAAAGGATAAAGTCAAGAAAGTCTTTACAGACTCACCAACACCAGTAGCTAAAATAGGTAATTTCTTATATTTATTAACATTTTCTTAACAAAAAAATCTTTCCTTTCAAGTACTTTTGCACCCGCTTGAAGCATTTTTTAAGCATTGCTGACAAGATTTCGGCATTACTGACACATTTTCCAGTATTTTTTAACAATTTCTGTAAAATTGGCATTTTTCGCCTATTGGTATAATAAATGCTAAAAATTAAGTTGTAAATCCTACGGGAAATGGCACTTTTGATTAGATGCTTTATACCCATTTTTTTTAAACCTAAATTAATTAAAAACTTATCACAATGAAGCCGATAAACGATCGAGTTGTTGTAAAACCAGCACCGGCTGAGGAGAAAACCAAAGGCGGTATCATTATCCCCGATACAGCGAAGGAAAAACCTCAAAGAGGAAAAGTCGTAGCTGTTGGACCAGGAAAAGACGGAAACAAAATGACCGTCTCTAAAGGGGATCTTGTTTTATATGGCAAATATGCCGGTCAAGAATTAAACCACGACGGAACAGACTACCTGATTATGAGAGAGGATGACATTTTGGTCATACTCTAAACTTTTTAGTTCTAAGCAGCAGCATAGCATAATAGCTGCTCAAAACCTAATTTTTCTAAACTTATAAAAAATATAAAAATGGCTAAACAAATTAGCTTTAATTCTGACGCTAGAGAAAAACTCAAGTCAGGTATAGATGCACTTGCCAATGCTGTCAAAGTGACGCTTGGTCCAAAGGGAAGAAATGTTATTCTTCAAAAAAGCTTTGGCGCACCTGCTATCACTAAAGATGGCGTAACAGTCGCAAAAGAAATAGAACTAGAAGATGCTGTTGAAAATATGGGCGCACAGATGGTAAAAGAGGTGGCTTCTAAAACGGCTGATGCTGCAGGTGATGGAACGACTACTGCTACCGTTTTGGCGCAGGCTATCGTTAGGGCTGGATTAAAAAATGTAGCAGCAGGTGCAAACCCAATGGATCTGAAAAGAGGAATTGACAAAGCAGTAAAAGTAGCAATTCAAGCCTTACATGACCAGTCTGAGGTAATCGGGAGTGACTTCAAAAAAATCCAGCAAGTCGCCGCTATTTCTGCCAATAATGACGAAGAAATCGGTACGCTCATCGCTGATGCGATGAAGCGGGTGAGTAAAGATGGCGTTATCACCGTCGAAGAGGCAAAGGGTACAGATACTTACATGGAGGAGGTGATCGGTATGCAATTTGACAGAGGGTATTTATCCCCTTATTTTGTCACCAATGCAGAAAACATGGTAGTGGAATATGAGAACCCTTATATTCTTATCCACGACAAAAAAATTTCCAATATGCAGGACATTGTCCCCATTTTGGAAAAAGCAGTTGGAGCAGGCCGTTCTCTTTTAATTATCGCAGAAGATATTGAATCCCAGGCACTAGGTGTATTGGTTGTCAATAGATTAAGAGCACAATTGAAAATCGTAGCGGTGAAAGCTCCTGGTTTTGGAGATAGAAGAAAAGCTATGCTAGAAGATATTGCCATTTTGACAGGTGGTACCGTTATTTCTGAAGAAAAAGGATACAAACTGGAAAACGTGGACTTGGAGCACCTGGGTTCCTGTGAAAAAATCACTATTGATAAAGACAATACGACCATTGTAAACGGCGCAGGGAGTAAAGATCAAATTACCGCTAGAATTAACCAGATTAAACAACAAATCGAAACGACTACTTCTGATTACGATAAAGAAAAATTGCAAGAAAGACTCGCCAAATTGGCTGGAGGTGTTGCTGTTTTATATGTAGGTGCCGCCACAGAAGTAGAAATGAAAGAAAAGAAAGACAGAGTAGATGATGCTTTACATGCTACTAGAGCAGCCGTAGAAGAAGGAATCGTCGCTGGTGGCGGTGTCGCTTTGGTAAGAGCTATTAATAACCTTAAAAATTTCAAAGGGATCAATGAGGATGAAAATATCGGTGTACAAATCGTTAAAAAATCTTTAGAAGCTCCTTTGAGAACGATTGCTGAAAATGCAGGAGTAGAAGGTTCTGTTGTCCTTCAAAGAGTGGCTCGAAGCAAAGGAGATATGGGCTATAATGCACGAACAGATAAATTTGAAAACTTGAAAAAAACAGGGGTGATTGATCCAACCAAAGTAACCAGAATTGCTTTGGAAAATGCCGCTTCCATTGCTGGAATGGTCTTGACAACGGAATGCGTAGTCAATGATAAGCCAGAGCCAGAAGGTGCTGCTGCTCCCCACATGCCTCCTGGAGGAATGGGCGGAATGATGTAGGAAAAAACGGATTGTTAATCTGTTCGCACGAATAGGAAATAAGCCCTCCTGTCTATCAGGAGGGCTTTCTATTTTGGATTAATACAGTCGTGCAATCACTAAACTCCGATTTACCAAAACTTGCCCTTCTGCCCGAATGAGGACATTATAAAAGCCATTTGGAAGGGCTTTTAGACTCAGATAGTGGTATTCATTTTTTACCTTTTCCACCTTCATTGAAGCTAGTTCTTGCCCAAAAGTATTGAAGACTTTAATATCGACGACTTTTCCAATAAGTGGCTTTAGATTAAAATGCAGCCGGTCAGTTGCCGGATTAGGATACATACTAAAATCGTCTAGGTTGATAGAAAAATCAACTTGTTGAATATCGGAATAGCTAAAATTGCCATCTGTATAAACCTGCTGGACTCGATAATAATTTGTTCCCAAAATTGGATTAGCGTCCCGAACATGATAATGGGATAATTGGTCATCCCATGCCTGGTTCTTTATTTTTTGAAATCGGCTAAAAACAACCCCATCTGCTGATTTTTCAATAATAAAAAAATCATTTTTATACCCTGTATTTGTTAGCCATTCTAACTTTACTTCTCTATTGGCCGAAAAAGCAATGAATGACAAATGAGGTGTATTTCTATTCTCTGCACTTGCTAAATTACTGCTTCCTGCCAAATTAATCCACTTATCACATATAATGCCATAACTGACATCTTGAAAAACAACGAGATACTGTCCGGAAGAAAGGCCACTTACAGTAAAGGTATTATCGCAGTTCCAACCACAATGACCTACCGTATTCCAACCCGCATCATATACCTTAAAATAGCTAGCATTCCCGCCAGAAATTAAGGTAACTTGCCCATTGCCATAAGTAATCGTATTGCCATTGCAGTCTTCTGTCTGCGTACCACCTCCGCCAGAAGGAGTACCTGCACACGTACAGTCTGCTTGAACCAGATCGTTTATTGTAGTTGGGTCGCCATCGTCACAACTTGCTCCAACTACCGTTAAATTCGGATCATTATCGTCACAATCCTGGGAAGCTGGCACCCCGTCCCCATCGTTATCGGGGTCATTCCCCCCTCCCCCAGAGGTCAAATCAATCCACTTATCACAAATAGCTACGTAGGCAAGATTTTGAAAAACAACCCGATAACTGCCCGCAGGCAAGCCGCTCACTGTAAAGGTATTGCCACAATTCCAGCCGCAGTGATCTACATAACCCCAATTCGCATCCTGAATCTGATAATAGGTCGCCTCTCCTCCGCTGATCATAGTAATTTGCCCATTGCCATAAGTAATCGTATTGCCATTGCAGTCTTCTGTCTGCGTACCACCTCCACCAGAAGGAGTACCTGCACACGTACAGTCTGATTGAACCAGATCGTTTATTGTAGTTGGGTCGCCATCGTCACAACTTGCTCCAACTACCGTTAAATTCGGATCATTATCGTCACAATCCTGGGAAGCTGGCACCCCGTCCCCATCGTTATCGGGGTCATTCCCCCCTCCCCCAGAGGTCAAATCAATCCACTTATCACAAATAGCTACGTAGGCAAGATTTTGAAAAACAACCCGATAACTGCCCGCAGGCAAGCCGCTCACTGTAAAGGTATTGCCACAATTCCAGCCGCAGTGATCTACATAACCCCAATTCGCATCCTGAATCTGATAATAGGTCGCCTCTCCTCCGCTGATCATAGTAATTTGCCCATTGCCATAAGTAATCGTATTGCCATTGCAGTCTTCTGTCTGCGTACCACCTCCACCAGAAGGAGTACCTGCACACGTACAGTCTGATTGAACCAGATCGTTTATTGTAGTTGGGTCGCCATCATCACAACTTGCTCCAACTACCGTTAAATTCGGATCATTATCGTCACAATCCTGGGAAGCTGGCACCCCGTCCCCATCGTTATCGGGGTCCGAAAGCGTACCCGCACAGCTACATCCATCAGCTACTACTTGATCATTAGAGGTATTTGGGTCCCCATCGTCACAGGCAGTTCCGGGCGCAGCTGGATAATTTGGGTCATTAGGCTGACAATCATCACTATCGCATATTCCATCTTCATCCGTGTCTTGAAAAATGCCTGTACAAGGTGAAAGGCTATTAATCCAATCTTCAATCAATTGTACACCAGCTACATCAACGACATTTTTTCCCAAAGGCGGCATGGCCGCAATGACTTCAAGAGCATTCAGCCGATGATGAATCATAGACCTATTAACCTCCTGAGGGGCAATCAATCGAGGATCATTCAATCCCAAATGAGAGATAACCGGTCCTTCAATATAATTTTGCTGGGCAAGTGGTATAGTAATTCTGGCATCAAATTGTGCCCTATTACCCGTTCCTGGTTGATGGCAATGGGCACAATTGACATCTAGGTAAGACCTTGCTCTTAATGTTAGAGACGCATTTGCATCGTCTTTGGTAGCTAGGGTGATATAATTATTTACATCACTATCTGTAATGGTTTGGTTGATTGCTCCAATACTACTGAAGGTAACCAACTGATTGGCATGAATACCCGTACTGGGATAAGTAATAGACTTATTAATATAGCGCGTTCTGACCCCCAATACATTTCCCGCAGCTGCTTGGTGACAGGTTAAACACTCGGACGGACTGGGATAGTGCCAGGTTTGAGCCTGCCCATTGACGATTACTTCTTCGTCTAAAGGGGCGTTTAACAAGGTTGCATCCGTGCCTGTATTATTCCATTTATAAATAA
This sequence comes from Saprospiraceae bacterium, assembly GCA_965222705.1. Classification (GTDB taxonomy): domain Bacteria; phylum Bacteroidota; class Bacteroidia; order Chitinophagales; family Saprospiraceae; genus JAFMDF01. Next base: position 125,137 of record CBDCUO010000035.1, read on the forward strand.
GGTAATAAAATTTATCATCATCGCCCTTTACCTCAAAGCGGGTTTCTAATTTTTTTCCACCTAATTCAAAATGTTTAATCATTACCACACCTTTGGGAAAAGCCCAATTCCCGTTCTCCGAAAACTGGATTTGCTCCTCGCTGGTATTATGGGTCCCGTCATTTGGAATGGCAATCCAACGTTTTTTTATCGCGCCGTCCGACCAAAAAGGTTCAATCATATCGTATGGAATAAGTCCACTTATGGGCGTTAAGGTAGAGAGATCACTAAAAGCTCCTGTTTGAGATAAAAGGCTCGGAGCAGGTGGGTTAGCGCCACTCGCTTTTAAAGTAAATAACGTCGTATTACTTGCTTGGCGACCCATATATATTTCTGCATCTGGTCCTTCTCCAAAAGTGATAAGGCTACCAGGGGTAAAGTTGAGAAAATGGTCTTTAGAATAAGTGCCGCTAGAGTTTTCGCTTATCAAAAATAGGCGATCCTGAGAATATCCTCCACAGATATACTTTCCATATAAGGAAGGGAATTTCGAGCCTCGATAGACATATCCGCCAATAATTGCATTAGCCTCTGTCCTAAGAAAGTCAACCACCGGCGGGTTGTATGTTCCCACACCTAGGGGGAGGTTATGAGAGTTGCAAGCCGTAAATTGTCGGTATAAATTGCCTTCATAAATTGGCCAGCCGCCATTATGACCTGCTTTTACAATGGTAACCTCCTCTCTCGAACCAGCCCCTACTTCTCCAATCCAAAACTCACCAGTTAAGCGATCCATCGTCATTCTATGGGGGTTTCGATGACCATTATGATAAAATTCTTCAAAGACACCATTATTGACATCCAGCCAAGGGTTGTCACTGGGGATGTAGTAGCCTACTCCCGTATGTTCATCGCTTTCTCCAACGTGAATACCCATCTTTCGGCGTGGAGGATGGCTTATACTTCCTCCTGATTGATTGACATCTATTCTAATGACCCCTCCTTCAAAATTACCGGCAATATCTTGTGCGGTTGTCCTCCTAGCCTGATCTCCAATAGCCAAATATAAAAAGCCATCCTTTCCAAAATTTAGTCCCCCACCCCGATGTGTGCCATTATATTGTCGAACATTGAATAGTCTCAATTCTGAATTTTTATCAACATTCAGCGTTCCATCAAAAACGGAATACCTTGCCAACCTCAAGTAACTCCCAAAAAAGTTTTCATTTCCTTCACAGGAAAAACAAGTACTATTGCAAGCAAAGGGGCCATGCTCTCCATTGTCTCCTTTGGCAGTATAATAAACATAAAAATAATTTCTGTTAGGCGAATTAGGCAAGCCAAAATCGGGATGAAAAGCCAACCCTAAAAATCCACCGTCCCAGACTACCCCAGTTTCATTCCGCAAGTCAACAAAGACTTCCTTACTGTTGGTATTTTGATCATTGACAAAATGTTCAATTAGCCCATCTCGAGAAGCGACAAATAATCTATCTTGTCTTGGATGTGGCGTAATAACTAAAGGAGAGTTAAAAGTCAAATTGGGAAAGGCTGGTTCGACACTCCACATAATATTGTCTCCATCCCCTGGTGTCAAAGCAGGAAGATTTCCATTTAAAAATTTACCAATTGGTACGGGCTCGTTGAGTCCTGGTGGTTGAAATAGATAAGAAGAAAAACCGGAAGTAATGAAGACAAAAAGCGTTAAAGAATAGAGTTTAAGTTGTTTGTTCATAATTTTTTATTCTAAGAGCATTTTTAAAAATAGCAAAGAGTATGTACCACTTTTAAAAATGAGAAAGGATAATATAATTAAAAAAAGGGGAATTTTCTTAGAAGCAAAGGGGGGAAATAATTACATCTAACAGCATCAAAGTTAAAAAAACTTAAGGAAGGAAGCAATCCTAATGCCCCATTTGCCCCTCTACTTTGTGCATAGCCAAATCACATACATCCTGAACGGTTGCTCCCTCTGTAAGAGTATTGCCAATCGAATTTTCCGGTACTTTAAAAGCTATTTCCAGAAGACCATACAAATTCATAAAGCCATGCTCCGTCCTGACCAAATCTCTAAAGGGTGTAAAATCGCTGATCTGGTCCACCGGCACTTTTGTCCCGCCGTCCATAGCAGAAATATTGGCTAATATTTGATGGACGTATTGGCAAATTGTTTTTTTATCATTTGCCAAAATAGATAAACCAGCCGTGCCAAATTCATTTCCAATATGAACTAAAGACCTGCCTTTTATCAAAAATTCCATTGGTTCCTTATGATCGAACATCAAAATTGCCTTAGAGCCATCAGAAGATCGCGTCCACCGGCCAAAAGACACCACGGGCCATTGTTCTTTCTCGTCATTGATAAGCAAAATTGCCGTCAAATCTGCCGATAAATTCAAATATGCTCGGCTATCAGGAGAAATTGCTTCTGGTAATAATCCTGAATAATTTTCCGGCAAAGCAGGCAATTCTGTGCTGGAAGGATCATGTGGGCCAAATAAGCTGATGCGTTTCAGTTTTCCATTTACATCATATTCTAAATAGTATTTCGCTCCTACCAAAATGGGGTTCGCTCCAGGGATGCCCTCTGAATTTGGGTCGAGAAGGTTGGAAGGCATAATCGGTTGATTTTTTTCCTCCAGGTTGCTCACAGCTACCAGAATGGTTTGTCCATCTACTTCAAAAGCGTAATCTGTTTTCCCTGCATATACTGTTGCGTCTTTATAAGTGCCAATGAGCTCTCTTGTTTGAGGTAGGCTAATCACTTGGGACTGCTTATCCTTATTGCTGGCAGACTGACACGCCGTTATTAATAAAAATAGGGCAAGAAAAAAGTAAATGCGCATGGTATCTAACCGTTTTCAAATTCTTAAAAAGGTTAAGATAAGAAATATAAAAATAGAATGCTTTGAAAAATGGAGAAAAGTCGAAGGATCAAAAGACAAAAGGCTGAAAAGGAGTGATTTGTTTGTTCCCCTAGTCTGTATATGCAACTATATTTTGGTGTAGCTTCAAAATCATTTAAATTCTCATAAATGTCCCTTTTTTGTTAACCTCTAATAAAGCTTAATTCTCCATCTTTATCATATTTCACAATAACGGAAGGCGCTCCGAGAGTCTTCTCCTGCCGGCGGTATTTGGCTACATAATCTACGCCTTGAATAATTTGAGAACTAACCTCTCCAAAATTTTTGGGCACTGTCTGTTCAGTAATATTTGCAGAGGTTGCAACCAAAGGTTTTCCCAATGTACTAATCAAATGTTGGCAATAAGGATCGTTGATTACGCGGATGGCTATTGTGCTGTTAGGACCGAGTATATTAGGCGAGAGGTTTTGAGGTTGGTCGTATATGATTGTCAAAGGTCGAGTATGGTAGTGCATTAAGGTTTCTATACGAGGGTGTATTTGCATAACATATTTCTTAAGCATTGCCACACTATCTACCAGGAGGATAAGAGGGTGTTTGCGATTTTTTTGTTTTAGCTTATAAATCCTTTCTATGGCCGTTGGATTGGAAGCATCACAACCAATGCTCCAGACGGTATCAGTCGGGAATAAAATGATGCCAGCATTTATTAAGAGGTCTTTTAGTAAATCGAAATAGCCATGTTCAAAAGTAGTATTTTTTTGTAAAGTTATTGCATTCATAATATCAATAGGGTTTCAAACAATCAAGGGATTCCTTCTTATTACGTTTTCAAATAAATATGGTTTTTGGATAAGTCAGTTTATATAATTGAAAAACCTGTTTCCGAAATGGGTAAGATGTCCGAACGAAAGGGGAGCCAAATAATTTTGTCCATAATAAACTGTCTAAAATAAATTTTAGTACATTTCCTGACAAAAAAATACTTTTTATTTGACTACTTTAACAGGAACTTTGGTTGTATTCGTTAAGAAAAGGGTACTAGGAGGCTTTTTAACGAAGTGCAGAAGAAAATTTGCCGTTTGTAGCCAATTAATGGAATTTTAAACATGCTCTAAATATTCTCATAAAATCATTGGACAACCGCTATAAGTTTATAATTTTACTCAAATGCTCAAACAAGCCGCATGAGGTTAAAATTTTTAATCATCTATTTTTTTCTTTTTTATACTAATCCACTCTTTTCCAAACATATTATAGGAGGAGATATCACTTATAAATGTCTGGGAAATGGCAATTATGAATTTGAGTTACATATTTATCGAGACTGTGCGGATCCAACGGGTGCAGAATACGATATTCCTGCCTTTATTGCCATTTATCAATGCAATGCAGCCCAAGATTGTAGCGAATTAATTCAATTTGATGCCGCAGTATTGAATGTAGAACCCATTAGCATTGCTCCGATTGAACCGCCCGACATTCCTTGCTTAATCTTACCGCCCAATATATGCGCTCAAGAGGCCATTTATCGCTTTAAGTTGAGCGACTATGGGGTTAGCTTGCCTCCGAGCACAACGGATAGCTATTTTATCAGCTACCAAAGATGTTGTCGAAATAATACTATTAATAATATCAATCGTCCGGAATCTTCTGGAGCCACCTATACAATAGAAATCACTCCCGAAGCCCAAGCCTCCTGCAATAGCAGTCCGGTATTTAATGATTTTCCTCCGACGGTTATTTGCAATAATGAACCTATTAATTTTGACCATTCAGCAACCGACCCTGATGGCGACCAATTGGTTTATTCCTTTTGTAGCCCTCTTTTGGGGGGCGGATTACAAGGATTGAATGTGGGAGAAAGCGCAGCAGGTTGTGACGGCGTTCAGCCAAATCCAGCGTGCCCTCCTCCTTATCGGGAAGTTTCTTTTAAATCCCCTACCTACTCTGCCAAAAATCCATTGGGAAGTAGCAGCATAGAAGAAACACAGGTCAGAATTGATCCCAACACGGGCGTAATCACTGGCCGACCTTCCACGATTGGCCAATTCGTAGTAGGTGTTTGTGTTCAGGAATTCCGCAATGGCGTTTTATTAAGTACTCTTCAAAGGGATTTTCAATTTAATGTAGCAGATTGCGAGCCAACAGTCGTTGCCCAAATCGCCAATGATACCTCCATCATAGAGTTCGGACCCGGCGGACAAATCACCTCCAAAACCTACCTGATTAGTTCTTGTGGAGACGACACTGTATTGTTTGAAAATGAAAGTTTTCAACGTAGCTTTGTGGACAATTTTCGCTGGGAATTTGAGATCGACAACCAGCAAGTTGTTTCTAATGATTGGGATGCACGGATCGCTTTTCCTAGAAATGGAGAATACCAAGGCGTTTTGTATCTTAATCCGGGTACCCAGTGTGGCGATACAGCAAATATTTTTGTAAACATTTTTCCGAAAATTGAAGCCGACTTTTCGGCGGCTTATGATACTTGTGAAGTTGGGCCGGTTGTTTTCACAGATAGTTCCACTACCAATGCAGAAAGGATTATTGACTGGCAGTGGGATTTTGGTGACGGCTTTAGTTCTAGCCAACGCAATCCCGCCCATACCTACGAGACAGCAGGCACTATGCCAGTTTCCCTAAGAGTTACAGATAATAATAATTGTTCAGATGCTAAAACTATCCCCTTGGGTTATTATCCGGCTCCTCCAATTATTATTATTAGCCCAAATACCTTCAATGGTTGTGCACCTGCTAATATTTTCTTTAATAACCTGACTTCAACCATTAACGAAGAATATGACATATTTTGGGACTTTGGTGATGGACAAACTTCCACTGCCCTCAGTCCTAATCATATTTATGAAGAACCAGGGATATATAGTATTTCCTTAGATATCACTTCTCCTTTTGGTTGCAGCATATCCGATTATTACCCGAATTACATTCAGGTACGCCCTTCTCCGGTAGCTGATTTTAGCTTTGCGCCAGAAAAAGTAAGCATTCTAAATCCAACTGCTAGCTTTACTGACGAGTCTTTTGGCGCATCTGGTTGGTTTTGGAATTTTGGCGGACAGGGCACTTCTTTATTGACTAATCCCGTTTTTACTTTTCGCGATACGGGCTTGACAGCCGTGCAATTAACGGTAACTCATACAAGTGGATGTACAGATACGATTGTTCAATTTATTGATGTATTTCCCGAAGTGCGCCTATTTATGCCCAATGCTTTTACACCTAATGACGATGGGGTCAATGATCTGTTTTTAGGAAAAGGAACGCTCTTGGGGGCTAGAAATTATACTTTTTCCATCTGGAATCGTTGGGGGGAACGCATTTTTGAAACATCCAACCCAGACGATGCTTGGAATGGGCGAAAAAATAATGTAGGTGAAATTAGCCCCAATGGTGTTTATATTTACATTATTACCTTTACAGGACCAAGGGGTAAGGATTTTCGTTTGGAAGGATACGCTACTTTAATACGTTAGCTGCAATAATCTAACAGTCTGTTAAATTTTTCTTAGAATCAATAATTGCCTTTTTCAAAAGACAATTATTCCTGCCCCAGGAACGTTTGGAAAGCATATATAAAAACCATACAAGCCCATGCGTACTTGCCATTTGATTTTTGTCTTTTTTTTACTATTAACAGGGTACACGGGCATTGCTCAGGAAGCGGCAAAAAGCGACTCCCTCTCTACCCTAGAAACAGGTTTGGTAAAACTTTCTAATACGATTATCCAAGATACTATTTTGTCCAATAGGACAAAAGCTAACGCCCAATTCAAGCAGCAACTGAAAGAAGCATTATCCCAAAATAATTCTTTTCAATATCCTTTTGAAAAAATAGAGACTGTTTCTATCCTTTATCCAAGCGACAGCATTTTTCGGATTTTTACCTGGCAAATTTTTATACATGATAATGAATACCGATACGGTGGTTTGATTCAAATGAATAATGAAAAAAAAGAACTCTTTGAGTTGAAAGACCATTCCGATATATTGCCCATTTATGATATTGAATACGAGCAGTTAACCCCTGAAAGTTGGTACGGCGCAGTCTATTATAATTTGCAGGAATATGATTCGCCAACAGGCAAAAAATATTTGTTATTTGGTTTTGATGGCTATCGTTTTTTTCATAAAAGGAAAATAGCAGATATTCTCTATTTTGATGAAAAAGGACAGCCTGTCTTTGGCGCACCTGCTTTCTATAAAACAGTAGAAGGCTACGAAGCTTCTATCAAAAATCGCTTGTATCTCGAATACTCTGCTGATGTTTCTATTCGATTGAATTATGATCCTAATCTGGATATTATTATTTACAATCACTTAGTGCCCGTAAAAGGGCAATATAAAGGACAAGGAACTGCCAATATTCCAGATGGCAGCTATATGGGATATAAGCTGGAAGCGGGCGTTTGGCAGTATGTTGAAAAAGTATTTGATCAGGTTTCTGAAGAACCCCCTCGCCCTGCCCCCATTTTGGAAGGAAGTAAAAAAGACTTATTCGGCAATGCAAGAGGAACTAAATACAAAAAAGTGAAAAAATCCAAAGGCTGATCTTCTCTAAGCAGACTTAATCAGCAGCTTCTAACTTTTTTCTAATAACTTCGTAACGTTCGCTGGTAATTACAATGAAAATAGTAACGCTCAGCCCAAAAGGGCTTATTTTTTCGTTAGCATATCTACAAAGCCCTTCATTTTTATTCTAATATCTGGCCGCCACCAAATCTTCATTGTTTCTTTAAAAGCCATTTCACCATCGATGCTCAAACGATCCAACCAGTCCTTTCGTGCTTTATACTTAGTAGATTGAAAAATCGCATCATCTGCCCTTAGATAATGTTGCATTTGCCGTTCAGCTCGTTCCATTACCTCTTCCAATGGGCAAACTTCGTCCACCAGCCCACAAGATAGTGCTTCTTCTGCTTTTAGCAGCTTGCCTTCCAGCAAATATTTATGGGCTTTCCCACTTCCAATCCAAAAACTATAACCGCGAACAATGTCTTCAGAAATCTGAACATTTACAGCTACCTCATTGAGTCCAATGATATATTTTTCGCCTACTGCCATGACCCTATAATCTGTAGTAATAGCGATGACTGTTCCTCCTGCCGGCGAATGTCCGGTAATGGCAGCGATTGTTGGCTTTGGAAATCGGGCTAATGCAATGTACATATTACCAAAATCCTCAAAGAAGGAACCCATTTTATTATAGTCGTAACTATACAATTCAATCACATCCAGCCCAGCACTAAAAAAATGAGGTTGGCCAGTAATAATCACACCGCGCACTGCATCGTCGCTTGCCAACGTATGAAAAATTGTTCGAATTTCTTGCACCATTTTGTGATTAATTGCATTGGCTTTACCTCTATTGAGTTGGACAATTGCATAGTCTTTCTTCTTTGTTAGTTGAATGGTTTCCATAAAAATCAATGGGTTTTGTTTGGCAATTTTTTTAATTATAGTGATCGTTTTGGTCAAGCTAAACTTAGCTTAGTAACGATAAAAAAATAAGGTGGACATCTTTTGGGTAGTGAGTTTTGTAGTTAGACAAGGCGAAAAGCGCAGCCATAGCCTAGCTATGGCGAGCATTTTCAACGAAGTATAGCTGCAAAAGACACAGCCAAGTTGTTCAAGTTATTCTTTTATCGTTACTTACTTTTGGGGCTACATAGTCTTTTTGGTCAATCATCATTTTAGAAATGATCTCGCACATAATTTCAGAAGTACCTCCCCCAATTTGTCCCAAACGTGCATCTCTGAACATCCGAGCCAAAGGGTAGTCTTCCATGAAACCATATCCTCCGAACATTTGCAGACACTGTGTAATTACCCTGTCTGCAAGTTGCGTACCTAATAATTTAGCCATAGAAGCCTCTTTTACACAGTATGCTCCCTCTTGGTACCTTTTGTAAAGACTATATACAAAAGCTCTATTCATTTCAATCTCTGCAGACATTTGGGCAATTCGATGCCTTAGTACCTGAAATTTGTTAAGCTTTTTGCCAAAGGCCTCCCGTTCGCTGATATATTGCAAAGTCAATTCTAAAGCATAAGCCGCCGCCGAATAGCCGCCAACCGCCAATGATAATCGCTCTGAAACGAAATGTTCCATAATATAAAAAAAGCCTCTATTTTCTTCCCCTAATAAATTTTCTACTGAAACCTTGACTTCATCAAAAGCCATTTCGCCCGTATCTGAAGCCCGCCATCCCAGTTTGTTCAACTTCGTCGCACTCACTCCAGGTGTATTTTGATCAATTATCAACAAGCTGATTCCCCTTGCTCCAAGCGAAGGAGCCGTCTTCACAACTGCAATAATGTAATCACTCAACACGCCATTGGTGATGAAGGTTTTTGAGCCATTGACAATGTAGTAATCCCCTTTTTTCACAGCAGTAGTCTTAACCGCTGCAACATCAGAACCGCCAAAAGGCTCTGTAATGGCAAGGCAACCCACTTTTTCTCCTCTTATGCCCGGCACTAAATACCGTTGCTTTTGGTCTTCGTTTCCCTCTGCATTCAGATGGGTCAAAGTTAATAGCGGATGCGCTCCAATAGATGCACCAAAGCCACCAGAATTCATTCTAGCTATCTCTTCATCAAAAATGACATTATACCACCTGTCTAAGCCCATACCGCCATATTGTTCAGGCAGGCTCATTCCGAAGAAGCCCATTTCACCAAACTTTCGATAAATGCTCCGAGGCAATTCCCCGTCTTTTTCCCATTGATCTACATTAGGTCTAACCTCCCTTTCCAAAAAGTCTCGAAAAGATACTCTGAATAAATCATGGTCTTCTGTAAAATAATATGAATGCATTAAAAAAATAAATTTATAAAATTCTAGTCTTTAGTGCTTTATAGTACTAAGTAATATAAATTATTATATGAATGCAGGACAAATTGACCCCTCATCTACAACCTGAGACATTGTAATTGTATAAGTGTATAAAAAGCCTATTGGAGTCAATGTACAAAAATAAATGTGGAAAGTTAAGCAATTAAAAGTTAAGAATGGTTTCAATCGAGATAGAAACAACCGTTCTTTTTAAAATATTTTATTTTTTGCTAATCTATTTAGTTCTACTTTGGCACTCTAGAAATAGTGATTGTTTTAAGTGTAATTAGCTCCTAGTTTTGGTGGCGGCTGCCTGTTAAAAACTGCGGAGCGGTTGTTTTTAACTAGAATTTTTGGTTCTTTTTTTTCAATTGTTGATTCTAATTAAGTCGTACTAACCTGATTCTAAAAAAGTCGTGCTAACTTTTTTGATCAAAAAAGTTAGGTTAAATTAAACTCAAAAGAGAGTTAATCATCTTGAAATACTGTTTATGACTACGGAAGAACAAAGAATACAAATGATTGAGCTTTCCAACCAAGGCTTAACGGCTCCTCAAGTTGCAGAAAAGCTGAACTGTTCTGTCTGGACGGTTAGGAAGTGGAAACAACGCTTTAAAAAAAAGCGAGCCTACATTCTGAAATGGGGCGACCAGTTACTGGATGCTTATCTAGTTTCTCAACCATCGTAAAAGAACAAATTCTTTACTTAAGGAATGTTCATCCTGGTTGGGGACCTGGTACTATTTGGGAAGAATTAAAGCTTGATAAAAGGTTTGAAAATCACAAAATTCCAAAACCCAGTTCAATAGCCTTATTTCTAAAAAGTAAAGGTTTAACCAAGAAGTACGATAAACATGTGCCCATCCCTAATACGGAGTTACAAAGTGCTCAACATGCTCATCATATTTGGCAAATTGACGGGCAAGGAGCATTTCCTATAGAAGGGATAGGAAGAATACATCTAATCAATATAAAAGATGTATTCTCTAGAACGTACTGTGGGTCTATTCCAAACGCTGCTGGACTTCGTAGTGGATCACCTTCTGGAACGCATTATCAGCATGCTCTTAGAGCAGCTTTTTGTGAATTCGGTCTGCCCAAACGAATACAATGCGATCATGCTAGTGTATTCTATGAAAACAAAGGAAAGTCTCCTTATCCAACTCGATTTCATTTATGGCTGATTAGTTTAGGTATCCCACTTACTTTTAGTAGAAGTAATACGCCAACCGACCAGGGAGTGGTTGAACGAACTCATCAAACCATATTTAATCAAGCAGTGAAAGGAACTACTTTGGAGTCTATTATATCTCTGCATTCTTATTGTAATGAAAGGCGTCAACTTCTAAATGAAGTGCTTCCTTGTTCAACCCTAGGTGGTATTGCCCCGCTAAAAGCTTTTCCAAATGCTAGATTTTCTGGTAAATCCTACTACCCTCAACTAGAAGCACAAATGATTGATTTGAAACGGATCTATCAATTTTTAGCTAAGGGAAAATGGTATCGAAAAGCAGGTAAAACAAAGACCATTCACTTAGGAGGTCAATGGTACTACCTTAAGGATGCACCAAAGCAGTCCGTCCTCCAAATTAGTTTTAATGAAGAAACTAAATTACTTGTCTTCCGCGATGTCAAAGAACAGATAATAGATCAACAACCTATAAAAGGAATTTCTAAAGAAATTTTGATGGGAAAAGACTTTTTTGAAGCTACTCTCCCACCTTTTCAATTGAAACTTCCTCTTACCTGGGAAGATCATTTGATTAGTACGACTTTTTTAGATTCTACTTAGTACGACTTAATTAGAATCAACACAATGAAAAAAGAACAACATCTAGTTTTGTTTAAAGTGTCAAAGTAGAATTAGTTATTGTTTTTTAAAACAAAAAGGGAATCTCTCCTACGAAAGATTCCCTCAAAGTAGTACCCTCACAGACTAACTTTTAAAAAGCTCTATATTTTTTTGAACCTAATGTTTCGCTATCAAGGAGTTCCTAGCTAAACAAGGTTTATTTCTTTACAAATTTCATCGCTTTCACACCATTCTCCGTTATGATTTGCGCAAAATAAATACCGGCTGCTAATTTAGAAACGTTTATAGACTTTTCATTAAATCCGCCCAAAGCATTGAATTTTTGTCTATAAATAGCATTTCCATTCATTGATTGAATACGCAGTTCAAAGTTTGTTGCTTGCACAAATTGAAGGTTCAAGGTCAGTTGATTATTTACAGGATTGGGGTATAGCTCCATTGCCTGAATAATTAGATCGGGTTCCGGTGCGTCAGTTAGCCCAAATAATTTAGCAACATTTGCCATGATACCGCCACTATTAAAGCCATCTCCCAAATCAATTTCCAATTCAAAATCGCTTGTACAGCCATCTTTAGTTATAATACTTAATCGAACTGTATAAACTCCTAGCTCTTCATAAACATGGATAGGCCCACTATCGGTGCTGGTTTGCCCATCTCCAAAATCCCAGCTCCACTCAGATACATTTCCTTGCGATATCTCCCAAAATTTCACTTTTTTCCCCTCTATCAATGGTACAAATAAAGCTTGACATTCAGCATCATACCAGGCATTAAAATCATTAAATACCAACATGGTAAAGCTGCTTTCACAATCTTGTCCGCTTATTGTTAGAGTCACCTCGTACAATCCGGGTTCTGCATAAGTATGTACAACTTCTGACCCATTAGCCGTATGACCATCTCCGAAATCCCAGTTCCATTCTGTTACATTCCCAAAAGATAAATCGTGAAATTCAATGGTCATTGCATCATTTTCCGCTTGATTGAAGAAAAAGAAGGCCTGGCAAATAGCTGATTCTTCGGGAAATTCTCCTCCACCAAAAATACCTTCACAAAACTCTAACTGGCTTATAGAATAACCAGCCGAAAATGCCTCGCAGGGATTCGAAAATTCCAACTGCTCCCCGTCTGAAGTAGTTGCACATACGGGTATATCTATCCCCAATGCTTCGCAGTCAAAAAGACTATCAACTCCTGTTAGCCCTTCACAAAACTCTAACTGGCCAATAGAATAACCAGCCGAAAATGCCTCGCAGGGATTCGAAAATTCCAACTGCTCCCCGTCTGAAGTAGTTGCACATACGGGTATATCTATCCCCAATGCTTCGCAGTCAAAAAGACTATCAACTCCTGTTAGCCCTTCACAAAACTCTAACTGGCCAATAGAATAACCAGCCGAAAATGCCTCGCAGGGATTCGAAAATTCCAACTGCTCCCCGTCTGAAGTAGTTGCACATACGGGTATATCTATCCCCAATGCTTCGCAGTCAAAAAGACTATCAACTCCTGTTAGCCCTTCACAAAACTCTAACTGGCTTATAGAATAACCAGCAGAAAATGCCTCGCAGGGATTCGAAAATTCCAACTGCTCCCCGTCTGAAGTAGTTGCACATACGGGTATATCTATCCCCAATGCTTCGCAGTCAAAAGGGCTGCCTTCCCCTATTAATCCATCACAGAATTTCAATTGACCAATAGAATAACCAGCAGTCAAAGCTTCGCAAGGATTTAGAAAAACTATTTGCTCATTAGTTGATGAAAGGACACAAACGGGAAGAAAATCGATACCAAGCCCTTCACAGTCCAGCGGGATCTCACCACAAAACTCCAATTGATTAATAGCAAAACCTGCCTCTATTGCCATACATGGGTCGGGAAATTCCGTTTGCTCGCCGTCTGCAGTAGTAACACAAACAGGCAAATTGATATTCAATAAGTCACAGTCCAAAGGAGGGGCTTCGCCGCAATAGAAAAAATCAACATACCCTTCACATTTTGCAAAACATTCATTGGAAAACTCAACCTGGGTGCTGTCTTCTAAAATGACACAAACCGGATGATAATATTCTGGACAATAACAAGAGGTGTCTGATGGATTAGTAGATTCACAGGCTTCATATTCCGTAAATCCGGCACACATCGCCAAACAATCATTAGAGAAAGGAATGGTTTGTCCATTGTCTAAAACCACACAGACGGGGTCATATTCTGCATCACAAATGCAATCTTCTATTTCATTTGGCAAAATAATAACTGGTTTGCGCTTGCTGTCCTCGCAATTTTCTCCCTTTACAGTCAAAGTAACAAAATAAACGCCACCTCCTTCATAAATATGGGTTGGGCTAGGCTCTTCACTTTTATTACCATCTCCAAAGTCCCAGTCCCAAGAACTAATATTCCCTTCCGATAAATCAGAAAAATAAGCCGTTTTACCTTCGACAGTTGGATCAAAGTCAGCCTCACATTCTTCACTATCTTCTCCCGTCTCTTTGGCACAAACAATAAAGTTGGCTTTCTTCTCCTGTCCTTCTTTTTCTATAGCCTGGATAATACTTTCGCCCGTGCAACGGTCAATAACCGCTACTTCAAAACTAACCTTCTCCTCTTCGGGAATATCAAAGGTCACCGAATAACCGCCATTAAATCCAGTAGTAACGGTTTCTACATATTTTCCTTCCCCGTCAGCCACGCTCACTTCGTAAAAAGGCAATGGTACCTCTTCTATAATTAAAGATACTTTTCCAGAAATCGTGAAATCTGCTGCGCACAGACTCATTGCGATTAGAAAGGTGCCTATTAGACTTGTACAATTTTTTAAAATACGACTCATTGGATGTAATTTTTTTTACTCAATTGCTCTTTAAATATTCAAAATCTAGCAGCAATTAAGTGTAGGTTCAACAATCGAGGACTTGTAATTTATTGGCATCGCAATGTTAATTTTACCTAAAGCTGAATTAGCACTACAAAAATGAAAAGGAAATAAGAAAAAAGAAAGGATAAATATCGGGGCTTGTACGCTCAATTATTGATTATTTTTTATCGTAAAAAACTTATAATCAATAATTTATCAGTACAATAAACTTTATTTTACAAATTATAAAAGGGTTGGTTAAATGTCATACAGGCTTCAAAACAAGTTTTAACTGCAGGCAAAACAGAGTGAACGCTGGCCGATAAGATAGAAAATTTACTGTTAATATCTAAATTCTTTGACCGTATCTACAAAGCATTTCACATGATCTAAAGGTGTATCGGGATACACCCCGTGTCCCAGATTGGCAATATGTTGACGATCAAACGTACTCAACATGTTTAGGGTTGCTTTTTTGATTGCTGCTTTTTCTCCATATAATTGGCAAGGATCCAAATTCCCTTGAAGCACCTTGCTAACCAAACGCCTAGCATATAGAGGCGAAGTGTTCCAATCCAAGCCGATAACACGGCAGTCAATTGCATCTAAATCACTCAAAGCAAACCAAGCTCCTTTTGCAAAGACCGTAAGGGGGACCTCTTGGATAGCAGTCGCTATTTGTCCAAGATAGGGCAGAGCAAATAACTGATATTGGGTCGGGGTCAAAATGCCTGCCCAAGAGTCAAATAGCTGCACTAAATTAACTCCACTTTTGATCTTTCTCTTTAAATAAACGGTGGTGGTATCCGTTATTTTTTTTAATAATCGGTGGGATAATTCAGGATGTTTATACAAAAAGCGTTTCGCTTTAGAAAAGGTTTTACTTCCCGAGCCTTCAATCATATAGGCAAAAATCGTCCAGGGCGCACCTGCAAAACCAATTAAAGGAACTCGTCCGCCCAATTCTTTCACAGTGATTTCAATGGCATCATAGACATAATGCAATGCTTCGGCAGCAGGTACTCCTACGCTTAATCCATCTATATCTTGCTGATTTTTAATCGTTTTTGGAAATAAAGGCCCTTTTTTTTCTACCATTTCATAGGTCAAGCCCATTGCTTCGGGGATAACAAGAATATCGGAAAAGATAATGGCTGCATCAACATCCAATTCATCTATAGGCTGAATGGTTACTTCAGCCGCCAAGTGCGGCGTCTCTACCAATTCTTTAAAGCCACTTAATTTGCTCCTTAAAGTGCGATATTGGGGCAAAATACGCCCTGCTTGTCGCATTAACCAAACAGGAGGCCTTTCGACTTTTTCTCCCATAGCTGCCCGTATCAACAGGTCGTTTTTTAGTTTCATGCCGCAAACTTAAAATAAGGAAAGCAGGATTTTACGAAAATCTGCAAATTTTTACATGAATATGCTTCTATACTGTTCGGCAAAAGTATGAAATGGTAATCGGCAAATTTATTTGCCAGGTTCTCCAAGTGAACTTAAACGTGGCAAATAAATTTGCCCGTTACGACCACATAGAGTCCATGAATATAAAGTATCTTTGGATTTAAGAGCGAATAAAACAGGTGCAGGGCAAATTTTCCATGATGTAAGACGGGTAGATTAAGTTTTGGAAAATTTTGCACCCTAGACCTTTCAAAAAAATTGTCCCGTGTGCAATAAAACAATAGGAAGTAAACCTTTCAATCCTCAACAATTGTCAATGAATTATTAATGAAGCGGCTGAAAAAATCAGAACTGATTTTGAACCCCAACGGAAGTATTTACCATCTGAATTTAGTGCCAGAACAGGTCGCTAAAACCATTATTACTGTCGGTGATCCAGATCGAGTAAGGGCCGTTTCCAAGCATTTTGATAAAATAGATCATCAGGTGCAAAAACGAGAATTTATCACTCATACTGGTTGGATTGGCAAAAAAAGACTGACAGTTATTTCCACTGGAATCGGAACTGGAAATATTGACATTGTAGTCAATGAATTGGACGCTCTATTCAATATTGATTTAAAAAACCGTGAAATAAAAGAGCAGATAACGCAATTGGATTTTATTAGAATTGGCACTTCGGGTTGTTTGGTAAAAACAATACCGATTGGTTCTTTTTTGGTTTCTTCTTTTGCCATTGGGCTGGATAATTTGCTCAACTATTATGCTTTCAAAAAAAGTAAAGCGACTAAAGACCTCCAGCAATGCCTGAAAAATCATCTAAAAACGATCAAGTCCAAGATTCGTCGAATCCCTTATATTTTTGAAGGCAATCCATTCTTAATCAATAGTTTAGGACAAGAGCTCAAACAGGGAATTACCCTGACTTGTCCTGGTTTTTACGGTCCGCAGGGACGGCAAATCAGAGCCAAAAACAGCGTGCCAGGCTTATTAGATCATTTTTTATCCTTTAATCAACAAAATTATTTTTTTGAAAAAAAAGGGAAAAGGTTAAACTGGCAAATCTCCAATTTTGAAATGGAAACTGCAAGTATTTATGGTATGGCCAATTTACTGGGGCATCGAGCAATTTCTTTCAATGCCTTGCTGGCCAACCGTGCTACCGGCCAGTTTAGTAAACAGCCTAAAAAAACGGTAGAAAATTTAATCAATTTAGTACTGGAAAGGTTGCATAAAGATCTGCCAATACACTAAGCAAAAGTTATTTGGTAAATGGACAAATTTTCTTTTGAAAAGTCTAGATTACAAAACCTTTGAGCAATTTTGGAAATTTTTAGTAATCTATACAGTAGGGGACTTGTCTTATACCCAGATGAACAATTCACCTTACAATTTTATTTTTTAAGCCTATATTTGTGAACTTTTCAGATAGGACACACCGAAAAATGGCAAAAAAAAGCAAATCCAAATCTTGGCTTTCCAAACAACTAAAAAAGCTGCAAGACCAACTAGACCAGCAAGAAGAAGAAATACTGGAAAAATCAGCCGCTGTTTCATTAAAAAATACAGTAGGGACCAGCCGCTACCCCGATGTCTATATAGATTGGCAACCGAATGAAGTCAAGTCCTTTTTGCAGGAAACTCATTGCATAACCTTTTTTTGTAAAAATGGACTCGCCTTAAAAATTTATTTACTCTCTGGATCCATTCTGAGGTTTCGCTACGCTAAAAAAGGGGGATTCTCTGAAGACTTTTCCTATGCCATTGATCCTAATTTCTCGGCAAAAGATACGCCCTATATATTTGAAGAAAAAAAGACGAAAATCCTAATTCAAACCAAAAAACTAATCTGTGAAATTTCCAAAAAAGATTTGCGTATTTGCCTGAAGAACCTAAAAGGGGTTACAATTTGTGAGGACGAGCAAGGTTATTTTGCCAGAAGCACTATTTTAAAAGGCATAACGGAAGTAAAAATTAGCAAAAAATCGCCCAAAAAAGAATGCTTTTTCGGATTGGGCGACAAGTCGGGCAGGCTGAATTTAAGAGGCCAAAAACTGGAAAACTGGAATACCGATTCGTTTGGCTATAATGCAGAAAGGGACCCACTCTATCGCTCTATTCCTTTTTATTTTGGATTAAATGAAGGGATTGGCTATGGAATCTTTTTCGACAATACTTATAGAACCCATTTTGACTTTGATCAAAATGGGAAAGGGGTCCTATCTTTTTGGGCAGAAGGCGGAGAGATAGATTATTATTTTATTTATGGTCCACAATTGCTCTCTGTGGCAGAACGATACACTGACCTGACTGGCCGACCGGCACTTCCCCCAATTTGGGCATTAGGTTTTCATCAATGCCGCTGGAGTTATTACCCAGAAAGCAGAGTAAGAGAATTGGCAAAAGAATTTAGGGATCGAAAGATTCCCTGTGATGCCATTTATCTGGATATTGATTATATGGATGGTTACCGTTGCTTTACTTGGAATAAAGCCCATTTTCCAAAGCCGACAAAGATGATCAAAGATTTAGAAAGGGCTGGTTTTCAGACTGTTGCAATGATTGATCCTGGAATTAGAGTAGATGAAAACTATTTTGTTTACAAAGAAGGAATAAAAAACGATTACTTTTGTAAACGAACAAACGGAGAAATCATGGAAGGGCCAGTTTGGCCGCCCAATTGCGCTTTTCCTGATTTTACAAGCCCCGTTGTCAGAACTTGGTGGAGTCAATTATATCGAGAATTATATGTAGAAAATGGCGTGAGCGGTTTCTGGAATGATATGAACGAACCTGCTGTCTTTAAAGTAAACCTACACACTTTCCCTAACGAAGTTGCACATAATTACGACGGGCAAACTACCAACCATGCCAAGGCACATAATGTCTATGGCTTGCAGATGTCTCGCGCCTCTATAGAAGGGCTAAAAACATTAAAACCCCAAAAACGTCCCTTTTTGGTGACCCGAGCGACTTTTTCGGGAGGGCAGCGATTTGCCGCAGTATGGACAGGGGACAATGTTGCTTCCTGGGAGCACTTGCAATTGGGCAATCGGCAATGCCAACGATTGAGCATTAGTGGATTTTCTTTCGTGGGAACAGATATAGGCGGTTTTTTTCAATATCCGAATGGCGAACTGCTAGTAAGATGGCTGCAACTAGGTATTTTTCATCCCTTTTACCGAATTCATTCCATGGGTAATAATGACGATGGCTCGGCAGAAGCAGATGCTGAAAAGATAAAAGCAAGGGATAGAGAAAATCGCCTGGATCAGGAGCCCTGGGCATTTGGAGATAAATTCACCTCTCTTGCAAAAGCAGCTATTGAATTGCGGTATCGTCTGTTGCCTTATATTTATACTACTTTTTGGCAATATGTGCAACAAGGAACCCCCATGATTCGATCTTTAGCCTTTTATGACCAAAAGGATACCAATACCTATGATAAGGAAGTAGAATTTATGTTTGGCGACCATCTTTTGGTCTGTCCGGTCATTGAGCCAAACGCAAAAAAAATTAAATGCTATTTGCCCAAAGGCATCTGGTATAATTACTGGACAGGCGAAAGACACGAAGGAGGAAAGACAATAAAGTATAAAGTGAGCTTGGCGGAAATTCCCATTTTCGTAAAAGCGGGGGCAATTATTCCTCATTACCCTATTATGCAATACACAAATGAAATGCCCATTGACAAAGTTAATTTAAAAATATATGTTTCTGATGATATTACAGCAAGCATTTTTTATGAGGACGCTGGAGAAGGCTATGCTTATTTAAAGAAGGAATTTAGCCTAAGAACTTTTAAGTTTGGCAAAAATAAAGGGTCTTTAAAACTGGAACAGTCAAAAACAGGAAAGTATCCATTAACTTACGCCCATTTTAATATGGAAATATTTGGTATAAAGAAAAAAGCAACTGCTTGCAAAGTTGACGGGCAAGCAGTAAAATTTACTTTTAGTAAAGACAGTTTAAAGATAAAAGTAAATAGCGATTTTAAGGTTTTAATAGTTGAATAAATGGAGTTGGAATTCTAAATTACTGAATTGTTAAAACTGCTAAATGATTGATAGGCAAGCAATTTAGCAGTTTTAACAATTAAAGTGCATCACTCTTCTACTTTATAAATTTTCTGCCCGATTCTTTTCAGTTTTTTATTGTCAAATTTGATGTAATACATGCCGCTTGGAAGTTCGCTTAGGTCAAGCTGATATTTTTTAGCAGGCATGTCGATTTCTATTCTTCTTAGAATCTGTCCAAAGCCATTGATGATTTGCACCACAGCGGTTTCTTCAATGTCGTCAAAGAAATGGATAGTCAAACTAGACTGAACAGGATTGGGATAAATCATTACGCGCTGATTGTTATTGGGTCTGACCATAGCCATTGCTATATTGGAGAAAGTATATTTATAGTCTGGATGAAGCACTTTAATACGATAATAATTTTCTCCAAAACTGGGAGCTTCGTCCATATAATGGTATTCTTTCATTTCTTCAGAAAGCTGTCCTTGCATTGTGCCCAGCACAGAGAAATTGATTCCATTTTCACTTTTTTCTATGATAAAATTGTCTGCACTGTTTGGAGTCTTACCGTCCCAAACCAGTTCTACGCCCTCTTCTGTCATTTGCGCTCTCAAATTTTCTGCAGAGGGTACTTCCTCAACACAATTTTTAACCGCTTTTCTAATAATATTGCTCTCCCCCGGATAGTTATCACAACCCTTTCTCCTCGCACAACGAATATAATAAGTCGTATCATTAATAATGCCTGGATCATAATTAGGTGAATTAGAATTTGGAATTTCCAGCCAGTCTGGATCTCCGGGTGTATAACTGGGCTTATGGCTCATTAGCCAGAGATATTCCAATTCTCCTGAACCGCCACTTGGAAAAACTAAATTGGTAATAGGAGCAGGATCTGCATCCGGCCCACATAACACTTCATTGCCCGTAACAGAACCGCCTGACAGAACATTATCACAGAAAAAACTGGGGATAAGACCAATGTCCAAATTGGAAATGATGTCTCCGGCAGCTACACTAACCAAGTGACTCATCAAGGAAATAGTGTCAATATCACTATCCAGATCGTCATCGTCTCCCTGGTTGGTCTTAGTAATATTTAAGCCTAAAACATCCAGCACTGTCAGTTTATAGGTTCCTGGAGGAACCCAAAACATATACATCCCATTCGCATCTGACAAGGTATCCAAAGACACAAATCCACCATAATAATTCGTGCCAGTCAATCGCAAAGGAAGCCCTGAAATGCCTATTTCCGCAGGATCTTGAATGCCATTGGAGTCGGTATCCTCAAATACAAAGTCACCGATTTTAGCTGGGTTTTCCAACTTAAAGGTATCTATGCAATTACAACCAGAATTGTCCGTCACCGTAACGATGTAAGTGTTAGCACTTAAATTATTAATGACAGAGTCCATACCGCCATTATTCCACTGGTAAGTATATCCTCCACTTCCACCAGAGGCTGAAGCAGCCAATCGGCCATCGGCTCCATTAAGAACAGTAATATCATGCAAAACAGAGATAGCACAGGTCATATCTCCCGTTTCATTTATGGTCACCGAATCAACGGCACTACAATTGTTATCATCCGTCACCGTTACAAAATACTTACCTGCCGCGAGATTAAAAGCAGTGTCTGTGGCTTGATTGGCGCCATCACTCCAGGCATATTGATATGGAGGTGTTCCACCAGATACGCTCACAAAAGCAAAGCCCGTTTCTCCACAACCAATATCGGATGCGTTTGCATTGATTATTAATGGATCAACATCGGTAATAGAAACAGAATCCACTTTTTGACAGCCTACATCGTCAGTGACCGTAACAACATAAGTGCCTGGGGCAAGATTATTGATACTGGCAACTCCCGTCATTCCATTGCTCCAACTATAATTCAATGGCGCGATTCCTCCGTTTGCAACCACCGCTACAGAACCTTCATTCTCCCCACCACACAGAACATTTGTGGAGCTAAGACTTAGACTTAAGTTGGAAATAGTGCCCACTATTATATCCTCCACCGCCGTGCAACCCAAAGAATCCGTGACAGTCAAGCTATAAGTTCCGGCCATTAGCCCCGTTGGATTAGCAACATTTCCAATGCCCATATTCCAGTTATAGCTATAAGGTGGTGTACCATTATTTACCGTAACATTAATAGCCCCCGTGTTATCGCCGGCACAAGTTACATCGGTTACCAGTGCAACGAGATCAAGGTCAACACAAGTATCTTGAGGTATGCAATCAGTCCCACTAAGCCGGATAATAGTAATAAAATTAGACAAGTCAAAGCAACCTGATAAGCTAGAAATATTATTATTGAGAACCAAACCACCAATGCTATCTTGATAACTCACATTCCATATCAAGCAAGTACCCGCTCCCGCCCCTTCAAAATCAAAAGGAGGGGCAGTAGGAAAACTTATTATATTAAAAGTATTATCTGTAATAAACCATTTGGAATTAGCACCAACTACACCTGTTAAAGTAACATTAATTAAATCTGCATTGCCGTCACCTGCACAAATAGTCGTCGAATCGGTCGTAGAAATGGTTCCCCCATCTACTACACAAGTATCAGGATTACAATTTTCACCAGCAATCCTGTTAACAGTTAGTGTATCTACAGAGGAGCAACCATTATTATCCATAACTGCAATTCCATAACTTCCTGGCGCCAAACCACTTACAGCGGCAGTCGTTTGATTCAAAGGTGCGCTCCAAAGGTAGGAATAAGGAGCGGTTCCACCGCTCACATCTACCCTAGCACGCCCATTATCTTCCCCACAATCTGCATCTTCTACCATAGACGTCACTAGGAGAGGGTCAGGAGAATGCACCTTGCCACTAGCAGTTCCCGTACATCCATTAGCATCAGTTACCGTCACTTGATAAATGCCCTGTGCTAGCCCTGTAAAGCCAGGAAAATTTCCCAAAGAATTATTCCACTGATAAGTGTATGGGGGCGTCCCATTAGCTACATTAACTGCAATTGCTCCACTATGTTCTCCGCTACAAAGAACAGGCGTAGTTGTTACAGTAACAATCAAACCAGTATCCGCATCAACTGTAACTGCAAGCGACGCAGAACAATTATTATCACCGGTAACTGTAACCGTATAAGTACCAGGGGCTAAGCCAGACGGATCCTCCACGCTACCCAAGCCGTTGTCCCAATTGATCGTTGGATTATCGCTCCTGCTATCAATTGTCAAGTCAATACTCCCTGTGCCAGTTCCTGAACAATTGCTCGTTGTGGTCATTGCAGAAAGTACGATATTATCAACTACTGTTACCACTGAAGTATCTGATTTCACACAATTACCACTACTAGCTGTTGCAATAATGGTGTAGGTGCCAGGACTCATCATGGTATAAACCGGATTAGCAACAACGGCATCATTAAAGCTTCCGCCGCTCGCAGTCCAAGAATACGAGTAACTATTATCATTAATCGAGCTGGTAAATTGCACTTCCTCCCCTCCACAAATACTTGCATTTTCAGGAGTAATAAAGAAATTGATGTTTTGGCTGTTAGTCACTGTGGTCGTAGCGATTTCAATGCAGCCATTCGCATCAGTAACCGTCACCGTATAATCGCCAGGCACTAAATTAATGGCAGTTTGCGTAATTTGATTATTGGAATCATTCCATTGAAAAGAATAACCCGCAGTGCCTCCCGACACTTCTGCAACTGCTGAGCCTGTAGGGCTATCACATCCTGCACTTGTTGGAATCACAGTTAAAGAAATTGGGTCTGGCTCAATTAAAGTAGCTGTAGCAATACTAGAACATCCAGTACTATCTGTTACTGTAACAGAATAAGTATTCGCTGTTAAATTATTAATTACAGTACTATCTCCTAAGCCATCCGACCATTGGTAGCTAAAAGGTGAAGTTCCGCTGGTAGCTATAACAGAAAGCATACCATCATTTCCTCCATGACAAGATATGTTAATGGGCATGATATTGACATTTATAGAACCATCTTCTCCAACTATCACCACTTCCGTTGCAAAGCAACCGCTAGAATCTCTTACCTCAACCATATAAGTACCTGACTCCAGGTTGCTCGGATCTTCCACTGCACCAATTCCATTATCCCAATTGATAGAAAAAGGGGCTTTTCCGCCATTGATTGTTAGATCAATGGCACCATCACTCCCCCCGCAGGAGGCATTGGTCACAATTGTATTCAAACTTAAGCCGCCGATAGCATTGATAGTTATATTCTCTATTGCTGTACAACCCTGAGAATCCATAACAGTCACCACGTAATTACCCGAACCAAGATTAGTAGCCGTAGCCGTCTGTTGATTATTGGAATCACTCCAATTATAAGTGTAGTCAGGCAATCCCCCTGAAGCGGTTACCGATGCAGAACCATTGTTTTCTCCACAATCTGCATCTGTTACATTGATCATTAAAGTTATAGGTGTTGGATCATCAACGGTAATAGTTTGCACAACCGAGCATCCACTATCATCGGTTACCGTGACTGTATAATCTCCTGCGGATAAATTTTGTACCAAAAAACTATCTGGTAAATTATCACTCCAGCTATAGGTAAATGGACTAGTTCCATTATTGGGAATAATTAAAATTTGCCCATCTGAACCTCCTACACAATTTGGAGATTTTGCGTTGGCATTTAATTGTAGCGTTCCCCCTTCTCCAACGGAAAAAGAAGCTGTATCTGAACATTCCAGATCAGATATTGTTACGCCATAAATTCCAGGAGAAAGTCCTGTAGGAAAAGCTGTATTGCCAATGCCATTATCCCAATTATAATTAACTATTCCCTCTGAATTTTGAACTGTTACATTAATACTTCCGTCCCCTATGCCTGAACAAGAAGCATCTTGAATCGTACCAAGTATTATTAAATTACACTCGCCAATTCTAACAGTAAAAGTATCTTTTCCCTCGCAACCACTTTCATCCGTTACGGTTAATAGGACATTGAAGGTATCTATGGTTCCAGCTGTATAAACTGGATTTGGAATCGTAGAATCATCAAAATTGCCTCCTGTCGCCGTCCAATTATAGGTCAAATTTGTTCCTCCACTAACATTGCTACCCAAAGCTAGGGGTTCATTCAAGGCAATATAGTCATGATCCGCCGTAATTTCTACTGTTAACGAATTCCCTATGGTGACTGTCGTATTGAGTTCCTCTTCGCAATCATCATTGCTAATCGTTACTGAGATGCCATAAGTGCCTGGAGTCATCATGGTATAAGACGGGTTAGCAGAAGTTGGGTCATTAAAACTCCCCCCCGATGCTTCCCATAAATAATTTAATCCTTCTCCGCTTGCAGTAACGGAAAAATCAAGTATATTCCCCATGCAAACCGTTGCATCTAATGGGCTAATTGCTGCATTAAAATTGCAGCACTTCACTTCTTTGGTCACAATATTGGTTTCTCCCAAATATTCTATACACATAAAACGGCGAGAACACCTGGCATAATAGGTCGTTTCCGTGATTGGCTCTGGGTCATAAGTTTCTGCATTAGCTCCAGGTATAATTTGCCAAGTATTAAAGGGAGAATTGGGGTCGTTGGTGGTTTTCATCCAGATATATTCAATAGCACCGGAACCTCCCGTAGCGGGAGTAACACTAGCAATCAATCCCGGGTCAAACGTGGGATTATTACATCCCGATTCATCCCCACTAATAATACCTCCATCTGTGATATTATCGCATTCACCCATTAAAGGATTCTTTTTTTCTGCTGAAAGATGGATGCTAAAAAGCAGAAAAAACACCAGACTTAACGTACTTGATGTCTTTGATAGTTGTAAAAAACCATTCATTAGAATTGTGTGTAAGTTTTTGAACCTCATAGTATCACCATTTAATCCAACATTAATTGGCAAATTGCTAATCGTATTTTTTAGAAATACCTTTAACAATTAAAACCTGCCGATGTCCTTTAACAAATTTTTTGATTGCTCCTCGTTGATAAGTTTAATTAGGAGGTGATAAGGTTTCTAGAGTGGAATGAACCTTTTGTTGGCCGTTTTGTAGTTTGCTCTTATTCAATCTAATACAGAACTACAAAATTTTAGCCAAATTTCTTCTTTTTTCAAAAAACTTATATGAAATGTGGTGATTTAATTCTAAAAGAAGATTTTTTGTTGAAAATAATGTGATAGAATCATCCTTTTGGGTAAAAAAGATAGCTGCCCAAATAAGTACAACGCAAT
Organism: Saprospiraceae bacterium; assembly: GCA_965222705.1. Lineage (GTDB taxonomy): Bacteria > Bacteroidota > Bacteroidia > Chitinophagales > Saprospiraceae > JAFMDF01. The sequence continues at coordinate 151,153 of CBDCUO010000035.1, forward strand.
TTTCCATTGCAAGGAATAGAAGGGTTTTCACGAGGCATCTTGCCCATTTTTTCTACTCCAAAACAAAATCCTAACAAGCTCTAAACCCTTTGCGCTCTTTACAGTAAGATTTATTTACTTTGTAGAAAATTTATAGGCTGTAGAGGTTTTGTAAACCTCTCCTGGTCGAAGTAAGGTAGAGGGGAATTTTTCATGGTTAGGCGAATCGGGGTAATGCTGTGTTTCCAAACAAAATCCTGCTCTAAAGCCATACTTTGTGCCTTGCTTTCCATTGATAGTGCCGTCAAGAGAATTTCCCGTATAAAATTGCATGCCGGGTTCTTCTGTAAACACTTTCATAAATCGTCCCGATATAGGTTCATAAACGGAAGCGGCAAATGCTCGCTCACCGCCTCGATCTCCCAAAGCAAAATTATGGTCATAGCCATTGGCAAGTCTGATTTGCTCATCATCTGCTTCTATGTCCTGCCCTATCAACTTGCCTGCCCTAAAATTAAAGGGCGTTCCTTTTACCGACATCATTTTTCCGGTGGGAATCAAGGTTTTATCCACTGGAGTAATCCAATCAGCATCAACTAGAAGTTGATGGCCTAAAACGTCTCTCTTCCCGTTCCCTGCCAGATTAAAGTAAGTGTGATTGGTCAAATTACAAACAGTAGGCTTATCTGTTTTGGCTTCGTAGCGAATCAATAGCTCGTTATTATTATCCAACAAATACCCTACTTTCACATCCAAATTGCCTGGGTAGCCTTCTTCCATATCCCTACTCAGGTAAGATAATTCTATCCCTTTTGCCTCATTTTCGACAACTTCCCTAGCTTGCCATAAAACCTTATCAAAACCCTTTATTCCTCCGTGCAAATGATTAGACCCATTATTCTTTACAAGGACATACTTTTGGCCATTAATAGAAAATTTTCCCTTGGCAATTCTATTCCCATATCGGCCAATAATGCCTCCAAAATAGGGATTTGCAGCACTTAAATAGCCCGAAAGGCTGTCAAACCCTAAGACAACATCCTCTATTTTTCCATTTTTATCTGGAACATTGATTTCTACTATAATCCCGCCAAAATTGGTGATTTTTACCTCCATGCCGCGCTTATTGCTTAAGGTGTAAATATCAGCCGGCCCATCTGGCGTATCTCCATAAAAGGTTTTAGATACTTTTAATCCCTTCAGAGGGCTTTCTGTTTTTGTTGATTTTTCTGATGTCATTTTCGATTCATTATTACAAGAATAAATCAAGGCAGTTAGCAAAAAAAGGCAAAAAGCGTTTTTCATAAGTCGTAGTAAGGTAAGTGATAGAGCGAGCTTCATAATTTCTTTTAGACCTTCAACACTTGGACGAAAGTAAGGTTTTTGCTGATTTCTCGTCAAATCCAGCGATTTCAAGTCAAATTTGAAGCAAACCCTCCTCTTTTTACCGTTAAGGTTTTCAAAAAAATTTGCAGCATTCTCTTTATTGATATATTTTAATGGAATAAAATCGTTGTACTTAGGCTTGTGGTTCAAGGATTGTACCAGTTCGCATTTTATAACAAAATAAGATAATGGCTCTAAAGCAAATACATAAAGGCATTTTTTTAAGTGTACTAATCATTTTTATTTTTTTTTCAACTAAAAATAACGCACGGGCAAATCTTTTTGTAGAAAAGATAGATACTATATTTCCGCAAAATTCTAATTATAAAGGTTTTAGATTACAAATAGCCAACATAATTGTCGAAAAAGAAAAAAGCAATCAGCGCAAAATTAAGTGCACAATAATAAATACTGGCAGGGAAAAAATAAGACTGCCTTTTAAATCCAGCGATACCCCTAAAATTGTGTTTCAATACGATCAATCCCTGGAAGCGACAGGAATTGCTGCTTTTAAAAATACCTTAGAACGATCTTTGTTAAAACAAAAAATCACTTTAAGTCCTGGCAATATAAAATCAGATTTTGGCTTGAAATTTAATATTTCCAAAGACCAATTGATTGCTTCAAAAGAAAAAAAGAAAAAAAGAAAAAAGGATAAAAGAAAAGATAGTGCTGATGATTTTTCTATTACCTATGCCTTCAATAAAGAATATTGTGCCGACTTGAGAATAGATACCTTCTTTGTGTCCAAGCGTTCAAAAAAATGGGTAGAGTTGGATTTTAAAATTACTAATTATGGAAAAGGACCAGCTCCTATGTTTGGAGAAACCAAAGCCATAGAAGACAATGTAGCTGTGCGAGCCTATGTTTCAGGGACGCCCAAATTATCCAGAGGGGATATGGTTTTGGGAGGTGCCTTTATCGAGGCAGGAATTGAGGACAAGAACGGACTGCTCAATCCCAATGAAAGTTTTTCTGGTTCCTTTCGAGTGGATATTCGCAAAAAAACACGCTATACTCCCTATTTGATCCTCTCTATTGATGATTACCAAACCCTTTGGGAATGTGAAGAACGCAATAATGTAAGATCTTTACTTGATAAACCTTAACTTAGTCTATTCACTTTTCAAACTTTTCACTGGGCTGGCTAAAGCCGCTCGCACGGATTGATAACTCACTGTCAAAAAGGCGATAACAACTGCCATCACGCCTGCCAAAACGAAAACCCACCACTGAATATCAATTCGGAAAACAAAATTGTCCAGCCATCTATCCATAAAATACCAAGCAATAGGAGAAGCAATTAGCAAGGCGACCATTACTAAGGCAAGGAAATCCTTAGATAACAAACCAATAATATTAGAAACACTTGCCCCCAATACTCTACGTACTCCAATTTCCTTAACTCTTTGGGCTGCAGCATGGGTAGCCAAACCAAATAAACCCAAACAGGAAATCAAAATAGCCAACAAACCAAAACCCTTGCAGGTAGCAGAAAGTCGATCATCACTTTGATAAAATTGGGCAATGTCTTCATCCAGAAAGTTTCCAACGAACACTTGCTCTGGCAATACCTGATCAAAAACATTTTTAATCGAAGCGATTGAGGCTGATATATCGTCGCGACGAATTTTTACACCCACTTCCCAGTAGTAAGCCTTGCGACTAGTTATTAATAGAGGTTCGTGGTCTTGATGCAAAGAATGAGTATGGAAGTCTTTCGTTACACCGACTATGGGCAAGGATCTGCGACCTAGTGAAATATTTTGCCCAACGACCTCCTGCGGGTTTCGAATACCCAATTTTTTTAGTAAAGTCTGATTTACGACTGCCTGCCGCATTGTATCCGAAAGCGACAACCATTTGCCCGCCAATAGCTGCAATCCATAGGTTTTTTGATAATCTATATCACAAAATTTCAAGCTTATAGAATATCGCTCATCTTCCGGTCGAGAACCATATCTAAAATTGGATTGCCAGGTATTTCCTGATAATGGCTGGTCACTACTAAAACTAACCGTTTCTATCGTGGGAATCTGAAGTAATCGTTGTTTTAAGCCATTTTGTTTAGCTTGAGTGGTACTATCTGTTCCAATCACAAAGGTATATACGAGGTCTTTATTGAAACCTAAATCTTGAGATCGAATATAGTCCAATTGGTTAATAGTAATAATCGCTCCAATAATTAAAGCTTGAGCAATGACAAATTGCAAAACAACTAATGATTTACTAAGCGATAAACCACCAAATGTCTTGTTTGTTATTTTGCTCTTCAAGGCTTCTACAGGCTGATAGCTCGCCAGGGTAAAAGCGGGATACAGCCCCGCCAGCAGAGTGATTACAATTGCCAGTATTGCTAGAAAAACTAATATTATAGGACTTCCTAGAAAAGGAAGGCTATCCGGAACATCCGAAACATATTTGAGCAATGGTGCAGTCAAAGAAGCCAAATTGGCTCCTAAAAGAACTGAAATTAATACAATGATTCCCGTTTCACTCATAAATTGCCCAATTAATTGCCCTGGTCGGCCGCCCAAAGTTTTTCTTACGCCTACCTCTTTAGCTCGAATAGTCGCTTGAGCAGTCGCCAGGTTAATAAAATTAAAACAGGCGATGATCAGAATTAAAATGCCAATAAATCCAAGTATTCTCAACCTATTCTTAGAAGTCTGATGTGATCCGGAATGCCCCAAATCTTCATCGTAATGCAATTCTGATAAAGGCTGCATAATGTGTGTCTTTTTTCTTACACCAGTAGTTTTATCCGTATATTCTTTCTCTCCGACCTTGGCAAGTGCCTTTGTTGCGGTTGCCCATTGGTCCTTGCTTTGAAGTAAAGCATAAATTTGATTATTAGAACTACAACTCCCCCAACCTCCTAAATAAAAAAACAGATCTGCATGCTTTTTTACCGTTTCATAAGAAATCAAATAGGGAAAGGTAAAATCACAATTAGTGGGTAAATCTTCTATAATACCTGTCACTTGAACAGGGATGAGATGATCTACCAGCACAGTTTCGCCTATTGCAGCTTCCCAATACCCAAAACACTTCTCCGCCCAGGTCTTCGTCAAAATAATGGTGCCCGGCTCATTCAAAGCTGTATTCGGATCGCCTGCTAACCATTGATAATCAAAAACTTTTAACAAGCCAGGGTCTGCAAAAAATGCTGTCATAGGGTCTTCTGTACTAAACTTTTTCAAAGGAGGCCCTCCATTGGGATTTGGAACCGTAATGCTGGACCAAGTTTCATGTATCCTCCCGATCGCTTCGAATTGGCTTACGGAGTTAATAATCTCTTCCATAGCCGGAATTGGGATACACACATTCTTTTGTTCTCCTTGTTCCGGTGTTTTTACTTTAGCGATTACCCGTACAATTCGATCATAGCCCTTAAAATTTTTATTAAAGCTCAATTCATAATTAACCAGTCGAAAAATCAATAGTGCCGCAGCAATCCCAACTGTCAAGCCCAAAACATTTATAGCTGTATAAATTTTATTTTTACGCAAGGTTCGTAGGGCAATTTTTAAATTATTATAAAGCATATTTTTAAAGTTAAATAGCTGTTTTATCAATTACTCAAATGCAATTTGTAATTAAAAATAAAATAATGTAAAATTAATTTGCAATATTACCTAAATGCTTTTCAAGGGATGTGCCAAAGACACAACTTATTAAAAATCAGTCGTTTAAAAAATAAAAACAAAAAGTTAGCTGTCCAAATTCGGACATTTTATGTTCATATTAGGACAAATCGCAAATAGTTAAGCAACAGAAATCGAAACTCAGGGGGAATGGGAGGATGGGTAAATAAATACTGCCCTAAATGAAGAAAGCCCCGGCGTTACGCCGGAGCCAGAACAACTTGACATTCTTCAAAGATTACAAAAAGGAAAACGGCTTTCATATTATAAATGTTTCAATATGTTATTATTTAATTTACTTTTCTCTGTAGCATCCCCAGTTTTCGGCTTTTTGAAAATAATCCTATTTTTGTCAATGCTTAACTCCATAACATTCATCTTAAAAAGCTGTAAACTTCACCCCTTTGGTTCGACAAATTGATTTAAAAATATTACCAAAAAATATTGATAATCAGCATTTTATAGCAAGTAAAATTGCTTCCAAGCTAAATTGGAACGAAAAGGATATTTCGGACTGGCGCATTCTCAAACGCTCCATTGATGCCCGTGGCTATCAACCCTTTTTTTTATTAAAAATTGAAGCTAGCAGAGGAGAAGTATTACAAGGCGAACCTACTTTCTTAAAAAATTTTAAGTCAGTAAATGACTCAGAACCCATCCTTATTGTTGGAGCTGGACCGGCTGGTTATTTTGCCGCTTTGGAGTTAATAGAACAAGGACTAAAGCCTATTATTTTTGAACGAGGAAAGGATGTCCAAACCAGAAGAAAAGATTTGAGAGCTATCCAGCAATTTGGAATAGTGGACCCTCATTCCAATTATTGTTTTGGGGAAGGAGGTGCGGGTACTTACTCCGATGGAAAGCTATATACGCGTTCTCACAAGAGAGGGAACATCTTTAAAGTTTTGAAACTACTAGTAGAACATGGTGCAAAGAAGGATATACTAATTGATGCCCATCCACATATTGGTTCTAATAAATTGCCAAAAATTGTAGCCAATATACGCGAGACTATTTTGCAGTATGGGGGCGAAATCCACTTTGATAGCTTTGTCACCGATGTTTTAATTAAAAAACAGCAATGCCGGGGAATCGTGGTAAATGACTCCAAGCAGTACTTAGCGGCAAGGGTTATCTTAGCAACGGGGCATTCTGCAAGGGATATTTATTCTTTGCTGCATCAAAAAGGAGTCAAAATGGAATTCAAGCCCTTTGCATTGGGCGTTCGCATAGAGCACCCGCAGTCCCTAATTGACAAGATTCAATACAATCAGGCAAAGAGAGAAAAAAATCTGCCAGCTGCCAGTTATCAATTGGCCTGTCAAATCGGTCAAAAAGGGGTCTTTTCTTTTTGTATGTGTCCAGGTGGTCTAATTGTCCCTTCGGCAACTGCCCCTGGTGAAATAGTGGTAAATGGAATGTCTTTATCTCGGCGAGATTCTCCTTTTGCCAATTCTGGTACAGTCATTTCCATTGAAGAGAAAGACCTAAAAGCCTATAAAAAATATGGCTTATTTGCCGGTCTGGAATTCCAGCAGGAAGTCGAGCAAAAAATGTTCGATAAAGAAAATGGCAGTCAACAAGCGCCGGCCCAGCGCTTGACGGATTTTATACAACGAAAAAACTCGACTACTCTACCTAAAAGCTCCTATATTCCAGGCATTTACCCTGCCCCACTCCATGAATTGTTACCTGAATTCGTCTATCAATATTTACAAAAAGGAATATTGGAATTTGGGCGAAAAATGAAAGGCTATTATACCAAAAATGCCATCGTAGTCGCCCCCGAGAGTCGAACTAGTGCGCCTATCAGGATTCCCCGAAATAAAAACACATTTATGCACCCTGATATTGAAGGTTTATTTCCCTGCGGCGAAGGTGCAGGTTATGCTGGCGGAATTGTTTCAGCAGCACTAGACGGTCAAAATGTAGCCCAAAAAGTCGCAAAAATGGTAGAAGAAAATTAGATTATTCCTAAAAATTATAAGTAAAGGCAATTCTATAATCAATAGGTAAATCAATGGTTTCCTCTTCCAGCAGGTTCCATAATAAAGAAATTTCATAACCTACCAATCCGCCACTCGTATAGCCAGCACCAATATAGAAATTATTTCGAGTGTCCCTAAATTTATCTCCAAACTGATTGAGCAATTGTCTATTTTCCACTTGATATTCAGCATGGATAAAAAACTGTTGAAAAAGCTTATAACGGCTAAAAGCACCTATTCCATAATTGAAGAAATTGTATTTCTCAACGCCCCCACGTCCATCATTAGTCCTAAAATGGGTATAAGATAATTCTCCTCTTGGTCCAACTGAAAATTCTGGCGTTATTTTATAGCCCACCATTGGAGAAATAGATAAGTTGAATTGGTTGCTAAAAGTTCCTCCGCTAAACCCCAATCCAAGCCCACCTCCATACCAAAAGCGGAAGGCTCCGACTCCGCTTTCATCGAAATAATTGTCCACTTCCCGGTCTTGGTCTCGTCGTTGTGCCTCGGCATTAAAGCTCAAACCAATAAAAAAAAGGGCTATTAAAAAAAGTAACTGAATCGTTTTTTTGACCACTTGCTTTTGAGCAAACTGTAATTTCATATTATTAAAAATAATTCTTTGATAAATCCCAGGATTTTAAGTCGAATCAAAATGGAAACAACTTTTTCTCATCGTCAAAGTTATTTTATTTCAATCTGACCATTCCGTTTTTTGACGGAATCAAAGAAGGTTAAAAATTAATGATTGAATTTTTTTACTATTCTTGTTTATGGAAAAGAAGCTAATAAAGAACGTTTTGTACTGCCTAAAAGATGTCAATTGTTGGATAAAATGTCGCCCATGCAAACCAAAAAGCAACATTTGTTGGAATTTGCTTTAGCTGCAAGGTTGGATGCTCGATGGATTGACCAAAAATAGTCCATTGACCTCCCAGGTGATCTAGTAAGATTATGTTATGTTCATCCTCCACAGCAGTAAAGTTAAGTATTTTTCCTTCGGTTGTTTTTCGGCTATAAGCCATCATTAAATCGTATGCTTGACTGCCGATAATAATTACCGGCTCTCCATTAATGTCTTCTTCTAAAATAGAAAAACCTTTTTGGGGAAAAAGTTTACTACAAAAACCTCTAACTGCTTTATCATTTTCTCCTATAATTACACCAAGCATTTTTTCCTTTAAAGGCAAAATGGTATTGAGGGAATCTATATCCATGGGCAAGTCAAAGAAAATTTTGGTAGAATCTTCTCTGTAATCTCCATAAGGATAGGTCGAATAAGGTCGGTTAAAACCGGTAATGGTATTCAAAATCCTAGAATCAGGAAATAAACGCCTCCAGGTTTTCCAATTCATTTCTACCAAAGGAACGGTTTGCAAAGGCTGTTCGTCCAATGTTCCCCTAACTCCCCTTCGTAAAAACTGAAGCCATTCTGTACCACTTAATTCATCAAAATAGATCGTGTTGGATTCAAATAAAAGTCCACTTACACTAAAAGTCAGCAATTGACCGCTTATTCTACGGTCAAAGGCAATACCGCTACCCGTTAAAGTCGAGTAGGTAATCGCAATCGCTCGACCTCCGATTTGGTCATTGACAACTTCGTGCCACTGCAAAATGTCTAGTGGATAAGCTTTGATTTGCCCTTCTACGTTTAGCCCCAAAACTAGGCTGGAGTCCGCCAGAAAATCCACTTCTCTAGCAATCGTAAACATCGGATTATTAATGGCGGGAATATCGTTTTTGCCTTCTCCTTCTACAATTCGATCCCTATCTATAGACCAATTATCGCCTATCCGGCTCTTGGTGCAGGAAAACACGAGTAATAAAACAAGCAAAAATGGATAAAAAATAGCTTTAAAAGAGCAGAATTTAATCAAATTATTTTTGCTCCTCAAAATAGAAGGATTTGAGAAACTATACAAGCATTTTTCAAATGAAGGCGAGAAGTTTCTTTATAAGATTATTAAAATGGAACTTGTTTTTTATAAAAGTATTATTCCTTTTTATTTGGAAAAATCATTTTTTTATTTTTTATTGCGGCCAACAAAAGCGAAATAATTTACAAAATTTAAGTGATTTCAATAGAATATTTTATAAAAAAGGTCTTTAAAAAAATAAAATTTTAGCCAAATGTTCTTCTTATTCCAATAAAATCTTTTCCAAAATGAAAAGGGTGCAAGTCAACCTCGAGTTTATTTTTCGAGCTTCTCCAACTATTTTATATCGTTTCTTAACGACCCCTTCTACACTCATTCGATGGTTTTGTGATGAAGTAGATATTACGGGGGATACCTATACTTTTATTTGGGGGGGAACAGAAGAAGTAGCAGAGTTGGTTGATGATATAGAAGACGAGCGGTTGCGATTTAAATGGGAAGATGCAGAAAACGAAAATGAATATCTTGAATTTAGAATGTCCCGATCCCCTGTTACTGGGGAAACTGTTTTTGAAATTACGGATTATTGCGATGAGGATGAAGTAGAAGATACCCGCCAGCTATGGGAAAGTCAAATGAAGCAGTTGCGTCAAGAAACCGGAGGTTAATCTCATCCAAAGAGCCAATCTTCTCCTTTCCATAGCGAGCAACAAAAATAATAGTAGTTCCCCGTCTAACAGTTGAATGGTATTCTCAATGCGATGTCTGAGAAGGTTAAGCACGCAAATTAGAAAGGACCTAGGCATAAAACTCATAAAGTCCGCTAAAATGCTAAGTTAGAGAAAATTAATCAATTCAATATCAAAAAAGAGTACTTGGTCGCCGGGAATAGAGCCTCGACCATAAATCCCATACGCCAGCCTGGAAGGAATAAATAATTTTCCCTTTGCTCCCTTTTTAAATAATGGAATACCCAATTGCCAACCTACAATAGTATCAATTAAATTAAAGGTTCTAGGGGTCGCACCTGATTCGTCAAATACCTGTCCATCAGGAAAGTATCCCTTATAATGAAGAATAACCTGCGAAGTTGAAGAAGGCATAGCCGTTCCCTCTCCCTCCTCTTCAATGAGATAATATAGTCCGAATTCTCCTTTTTGAGCAGTTAGGTTATTTGCCGCCAGATAGTCTTCGATAATTTTAGTGTCAATTTCCAATTGCTCTTCAGCAGACAAGAAAGTATTCTCTTTTCCACAATTGACGAAGAGGGTTCCTATAAAAAAAAGAGCTAGTAAATTTTTCATTATTAGAAATTATCTTGTATTCGCTAAATTATTTATAAGTTGCAAATTTAGCAAAGTTCAAAAATAAGTACAGGATAAATCAAGGTTCTTATTGTTTGACTTACGACAGATAAATTTAGGTTTATTTGTTTTGGTATAAAAAAGCACCCCAAAACCCTTTAAACACACTTCATTAAGTTCTACTTTTGCTTTTTTTCAAACTTGAAATTATGACTGACCGATCTGCTAAATTATTTTCGATCCTACTGTTGACTATCCTTTCCGGACTCTCTTCTTGTGGAAACAGTGAAACAGTCCAATTAAAAAACGAAGAAACAAAACGTTGGAAAGAAGTAATGGCTAACCATGATGTAGTTATGCCCCTCATGGGTACGACTAACAAAGTTAGAAAAGATCTAAAAAAACTATTAGGAGCCGATAAAAATTTGACAGACAACTCCCAAGCGACAATCAATAATCTAATCACTCAATTAAATAAGGCAGATGAAGGGATGATGGATTGGATGAATAATTTTCAACAGTTGGAAAAGTTACAAAAAACTAAAACACATGAAGAAATCATGCAATATTTGGCCAAAACGGATGAGGAGATCAAAGCGGTGGGTAGGGCTATGAATAAAAGCATCCAAGACGGACTCGATTTTCTGGAATCTTTTGGTCCGCAATAGACCTTTTTCCTTATGCTTTATCCATTATTTTCTAAACTATTTACTATGGAAAAAATACTGCCTATTGTTTCTTACACGCTACTTCTGATACTTTCAGCTTGTCAAGATACTAGTCCACTTCCCATATTAGGCAACCAGACCGAAGTCAATGGCAAGATAGAATACCATACAATTAGGGACTTCTCTTTTGTCAACCAAGATAGCATGGAGGTAACAAACCAAACTTTTGCAGGGAAAGCCTATGTGTCTGATCATTTTTTTATTTCCTGCCCAACCATCTGTCCAAAGCTATCCAAGTCCATGTTGCGAATTCATGATAAATTTAAAAATGATAACCGACTTCTACTCCTCTCCCACTCTATAGATACTAAGTACGACACGATTCCCAGGTTAAAAAAATACGCTAACAACTTAGGGGTTAGTTCTGATAAATGGCATTTTGTCACAGGGGAAAAAGATAAAATAATGGATATTGCCGAAGACTATTTCAATATTGCCTTTGAGGACAAAGATTCGCCCGGCGGATACAATCACAGCGGCAGACTCATATTGGTGGATAAGGATCGGCATTTGCGGGCTTTTTGCGATGGTACGGATCCCGCGTCAGTTAATAATTTTATGAAAGATATAGAGAAATTATTAAAAGAGATGGAGCCGTGAAAAGAAAAAGGGTGACTTATTTCAATCAAAATCTTTAAACCGATCTATCTTCCTTCGATCTTTTTTGGTAGGTCGGCCAGTTCCTTTAGTTCGCACTTCTGGCTTGCCTTTCCCAATATACCAATTCTTATATTTATTCAGCTCGTCAGCCGGAGTCTTATCCTCATAACAAGACTGCGCCAAAGGAGCAGCAACGCGTTTTTCCAATAAATCCACTACTCTAAAAATAAAATTAAAGCCATTTTTTCGTACCTCAAGCACCTCCTCCCGTTGTAGTAAATAAGAAGGTTTAATAGTTAGTCCATTAATTTTTACTTTCCCTGACTTACAAGCCTCCGTTGCCAAAGAACGGGATTTAAAAATGCGAACACTCCACAGCCATTTATCAATTCTTACTTTTTTAAGCATCGGCCCTACTCATATAATTTTTTAAAAATTACGCAACATTTTATTCAATAAATTTACTAATGTAGTCTTTTCTACTTCTGTAAAGCCTTCTAGGGGGACTTGGCGATATTCCTTAACGATTGGGCCCAGTTTTTTCATTAAGTCCAAGCCATTTCGGTTAATGGAAACCTGGTAAGAACGGCGATCATTGGGGTCTAACTGTTTATTAATCAAGTTTTTTTGTACTAAAACATCTATGATTCTTGTAGTCGCCGGACCATTTTTAATGGTATATTTTCCAATAGCCACCTGATTGCTTCCTTCATTTTCGCTAATTTGTTTTAGAATAAGCCATTGATCTACATTTATCGCTGCGCCGCTTTCTGCCAATCGGGTTTTAGCAATTTTTCGAAATTGTTTGATAATCATTTCCATCAAAAAGACAGGATATTGGCTCAATCGTTGATCGTCGGTATCTATTTTTGACATCATCTTCACAAGTTTTCTTTTCTATTACAAAAAAAGCGAAAATTCTTGGAAAAGTAAACAATTATTATTTATTTGCAATAAAAATAATTTCAAATGAAACTATTTTAATCGAAATTAAAAATAACGCCATGCCTGTTTATCACAAACTCGGAAAAATCCCTTCAAAACGGCACGTCCAATACAGAAAACCGGACGGCACTTTGTATAACGAGCAGCTATTTGGCACAATTGGCTTCGACGGAATGTCTTCGCTTTTGTACCATATCCATCGCCCCACCATGATTCAATCCATTGGAAAAGCAAAGGATATCAGCCCTACAGTAGCTATTAAGAAAAATATTACTCCCCGCAAATTAATCGGCTACCAAGTGCCGCCTAAAGACGACTTTTTGGAAAGTAGGGTACCTGTTTTAGTCAATCAGGATATCCATATTGGATTAGCTGCTCCTAAAAAATCCTTGCGAGATTACTTTTACAAAAATGCCGATGCAGATGAGTTGCTATTCGTCCATCGAGGAACGGGAACGCTCCGGACTTTTATTGGCAATATTTCCTTTGAGTATGGGGATTATCTCCTGATTCCTCGGGGAATGATCTACCAAATTGATTTCGATACAGCGGACAATCGCATTCTGTACGCCGAGAGCTTTCATCCGATTTATACCCCCAAGCGGTACCGCAATTGGTTTGGGCAGATGCTAGAACATGCCCCATTTTGTGAAAGAGATTACAAACTACCCGAACAACTGGAAACCTATGACGAACGAGGAGAATTTTTGGTGAAAATCAAAAAGGAAGGTATGCTACATCAATTGGTTTACTCTTCGCACCCTTTTGATGTAGTGGGCTGGGACGGTTATAATTTTCCATATGGCTTTTCTATTCATAATTTTGAGCCAATTACAGGACGGGTGCACCAACCACCACCAGTGCATCAAACCTTTGAAACCAGTGCTTTTGTCGTTTGCTCTTTTTGTCCCCGACTATATGATTATCACCCAATGGCCATTCCTGCGCCTTATAATCACTCCAATATTGATAGTGATGAAATGTTGTATTATGTAGATGGTGATTTTATGAGCAGGAATAATATTGGCCCCGGCTACATTACGCTGCATCCGGCAGGCATTCCGCATGGGCCGCATCCAGGAGCTTATGAACGCAGCATTGGACAAACAAAAACGGGAGAGTTGGCGGTCATGATTGATACCTTTAAACCACTTATGATAACGGAAGATGCTTTAAAACTCGACGATGGACTGTATTATCAATCCTGGTTAGAACACGATAAAGCAACAACTTTTAAATAATGAATCCACTAAAATCCTGGGTACCCGTTCCCCAAAATGCTGACTTTTCCATTTATAACTTACCTTTTGGCGTTTTTTCTTCTGGTCGAAAAAAAACGCGAATTGGGGTAGCTATTGGAGATCAAATAATAGACCTATACGCTGTGGCAGAATTGGGGCATTTTGATAATTTAAACGTTCCAAAAAAAGTTTTTGATAATGAATTTTTAAATGATTTTATTGCTCTAGGAAAGGCAAAAACCAGTGCTATCCGTCTAAAAATACAAGAGTTATTGAGCCAAGGTAATATGACCTTACAGGACAAATCAGATGTATTGATCCAACAAAAAAGTGCAACTATGCACTTACCTATTCGAGTTGGAGATTATACTGATTTTTATTCCAGCATGGAGCATGCTACCAATGTCGGTTCTTTGTTTAGAGACCCTAAAAATGCACTTTTACCCAATTGGAAACACTTGCCAGTCGGTTATCATGGACGGGCCTCCTCTATTATCGTAAGCGGGACACCTATACACCGTCCCAAAGGTCAAGTCAAGCCAAAAAATGCTGACAGTCCAGTCTATCAAGCCTGTGCCAGGTTGGATTTTGAGCTGGAAACAGGGTTTATCATCGGCAAAGAAACCGCATTAGGCGACTCTATTTCTACTACGGATGCCGAAGATTATATTTTTGGGAAAGTGTTGTTTAACGATTGGTCCGCCCGAGATATTCAGGCTTGGGAGTATGTGCCACTTGGCCCTTTTTTAGGTAAAAATTTTGCTTCTTCTATTTCTCCCTGGGTAGTAACGCTGGAAGCTTTGGAGCCTTTTCGGGTAGTAGGACCTAAACAAATCCCTAAGGTACTCCCCTATTTAGAATTTGAGGGCAAGCGCAATTATGACATCCATTTGGAAGTAGGCATCCAACCAAAAGGGAGTGAGCAGGTCACTGTTTCCCGTTCTAATTTTAAATATATGTATTGGAATATGGTACAGCAATTGGCGCATCATACAGTCAATGGTTGTAATGTAAAAGTAGGGGATCTAATGGGTTCCGGAACGATAAGTGGCAAGGATAAAAGTGCTTATGGTTCTATGTTAGAAATTTCCTGGGCAGGTACAAAGCCCGTAGCAATGAAAGATGGAACCACCAGAGTTTTTCTGGAAGATTACGATACCATTATCATGCGCGGTTATGCCCAAAAAAATGGCATCCGAGTAGGTTTTGGAGAGGTTCGAACGGAAATTTTACCTAGTAAATAGCCTTCAATTATCTAAAATGACTGTAAAAACCATTTTGCCGGATGCTTTGAAAACAGCCGAATTACACGCCTATCTATTAGCTGCGGTTGCGCCTCGCCCTATTGCCCTGGCAAGTACCATTGATAAAGCAGGAAATGTCAATCTCAGTCCATTTAGTTTTTTTAATGTATTTGGGTCGAATCCGCCCATTCTAATTTTTTCGCCTTCCCGGAAAGTTCAAGGCAATACCAACAAGCATACTTTTGAAAACGTGCAAGAAGTCAGAGAGGTCGTCATCAATATTGTCAATTACCCAATAGTAGAGCAAATGTCCCTAGCCAGTACCCAGTACAATAAAGGTATAAATGAATTTATAAAAGCGGGCTTAACACCAATCCCTTCTTCAAAAATAAAGCCACCAAGAGTCGGAGAGTCCCCAGTTGCCTTTGAGTGTGAAGTTTTACAAATTATCGAAACGGGTAAGGAAGGCGGGGCAGGTAATCTAATTATTTGCAAAATGCTTTGCTTCCATATTCGAGCAGAATATTTGGATAAAAATGGCAAACTGGATACACAAAAACTGGATTTGGTTGCCCGAATGGGGGGCAGTTGGTATTGCAGAGCAAGCGGTAAAGCACTCTTCGAAATTCCTAAACCTATCCGTACACTAGGCATTGGGGTGGATGCGCTGCCTAAAAAAATTCGAAATAGCAAAATATTAACTGGAAATAATCTAGGCCGTTTGGGCAACTTAGAACAACTCCCTTCCCCTACATCTATCGCCAATTGGAAGCGAACAAAGGCTATTCAAGCTATTTTAAAAAAATATAAAAATCAACCGGCCGAAAGGGAAAATGCCTTGCATCAACTGGCAAGAAACCTCCTCGAAAAAAATCAAACGCTGGATGCGATTAAAACGCTGCTGGTTTAATTTTTCTTTTCGAAACAAAAAAAGGCTTGGCGTAATACCAAACCTCTTTATATTTTGCTGACCTAACAGGCCTTATTTTTCATCCCCGTCCACCGCATCTTTCACTGCATCTACTACATCTTCTACTTTTTCAGCAACTGCTTCCGCCACATCTTTAGCTGTTTCTACTACACTTTCTGTAGCATCGCTTACCGCTTCTTTAATTGAATCTACAATCCCGGAAGACTCTTCTGCTACATCAGTCGCTGCATCGGTGACTTCATCCTTAGCATCTTCTACCACCTCAGCCGTTTCTTCTACTGTAGATTCCGCTACATCGACTGCCGAATCTTTAACTTCCTCTGCAATTTCAGTCGCTGTATCTTTGGTATCTTTTACAACCTCTGTGGTTTTTTCTACTACCTCTGCTGCAACTTCTCCAGTTGCTTCCATTGCCTCTGTAGTTGCATCTTTAACTTCTTCGGTTGCTGTTTCCGCAGCATCCGCTATGGCATCTTTAGTTTCTTCTACTGCTTCTGTTGCTGCATCCTTCGCCTCCTCTACGATCTCAGTAGTTGTTTCTGCTACTGCTTCTTCAACCGCTTCAGTTGTAGTTTCTTCTATTTCTACTTTTTCAGGCATTGGAGGAGCCGTACCTGAAATTTTTGCCAATCTTTTTCGCTTTTCTTCCTTATTTTTAGCAATTCTGGAAGCAATTTTTGCTTCTTTCTCGCTAACCCATTCTGTAAATTTTGCATCTGCTTCCTCTACTGTCAATGCGCCTTTTTTAACACCTCGCATCAAATGCTTTTTGTATAATACCCCTTTAAAGCGAAGAATTGCTCTGGCAGTATCCGTGGGCTGTGCGCCCTTCATCAACCAGTCATACGCCTTATCTCTATCCAGTTCTATGGTAGCTGGAGAAGTCATAGGATTATAAGTCCCTAATTTTTCAATAAAGCGACCATCTCGGGGCGCTCTAGCATCAGCTACCACAATGTGATAAAAAGGCTTCTTCTTTCGCCCTTTTCTCTGAAGTCTGATTTTTACCATTTGTTAAATTTTACTTGGTTTAACCATACCCATTTAATCTCACAAAGAGACGGTGGGTTTCTAACGAGTGCAAAAGTAGGCGTTTTTATTTAATATTGAAAGAGGGAAGGAAAAATGAGGATTGGAAGTAGAAATTTATGTTTCTTTTTAGTAAAAAGCAACCATTCTCGACATATAATCTTTCTTACTAACGTGCAAATAAATTTTATCTATTAAATTTTTCCTACTATTTTTACCAAAAAAAAAATTATCAAATTAAACACCAGAAACAATGTACGAAGGTTTAAGACATGCCCATTCCGGCCTTCGCTGGATATTTTTAGCTCTATTGCTAATCGCTACTTTCAATGCATTCATCAAGTGGAGGAGCAATAAAACTTATACAGAAGGAGATCGAAAACTAGGTTTGTTTACCTTCATTTTCAGTCATATCCAATTATTGCTTGGTCTAGGCTTGTACTTCATTAGCCCAAAAGTAAATTTTGACAATCCAATGGGCAATGCAATCAATCGTTTTTTTACAGTCGAGCATCTAGTAGTTATGCTCATTGGTATTATATTGATATCCGTGGGCTATAGTAGGGCAAAAAAAGCCGTGAATGATAGTCAAAAGTTTAAAACAACCTTTATCTTTTTCGCCATTGCACTTGTATTGATTTTATCCAGAATTCCTTGGCCTTTTCAGCAATATGGGGCCAATTGGTTCTAAAATCAAATATCACAAAAATGGATTTATTCAAGGATTTGTATTTTTAAGCAATAAAAAATGCCGTCTTTATATTGCTTTAATATCTAAAATTTCTAGCTTATTCCAATAGATGAACAGCCTCCCGAAGCATCTCTAAAGTTTCTCCTTCTGCTATAACTCCATTTTCATTCACCACTATTTCATTTTGATATAAAGCCAGTTGGCTCACAATTCGAGCATTTAATGCCTGCAAAGACCAAAGCAACGACTGCATGGCCTTCTCCCCTCTTGGTGGATGAGGGGTAAACGTCATAGCCAGTACCGGTTTATGAGCAAACTCTCCAGAAGAGGTGGTCCATTCCAAGGCATTTTTAATTAGTCCAGGCAAATTGTAGAGATATTCAGGCGTACAAATAATAACTGCATCCGATTGGGCTAATGCTTTTCTCCAATCCAAGACAATCTCTGGCCAGGGGTGCTTATCGGCATCAGCTTGAAAAAGCGGCAATTGGTGAAGCGTTGTATATCTTTGAAAAGTACAATTAAGGAATAGGCCTTGCAGACCGTCCAACAACTTTATATTAGAAGATTGCCATCGAGTAGAACCACTTATGGTTAAAATTTTCATATTATACTCCAAACTGGATAAAAAAGTGATTTGCAAGCTAGACGTTGACTTCTTCTTTTCATCGCCAAAAAAAGAAGCAAAAAAGTCTAGGCTGAAAAAATGCTCCGCTACAAGCTGGCTCCCACACCCGCTTTTCGTACCTTGCGATGTAAACAAAAAGGTGAAAGAAGACGATACATATATGAAGAGAATCAGAGACAGCGACCACTTTATGGCACTTTTGATTATTTTTTCTTTCTTTTTTTCGAACTTTTTGCTTTTGGATTATAGGCTAAGCAAAGTTGTACCCAATATTCTAGATTTTTATCCATATCCGTTCCTTCTGGTTCTACAAAAATAAAGCCTTTCATTGGTCGTTTAGTAAAATCCATGGGCCTGGCACCTTTTTTGGACAAGGCTGCTGTTTCCAGCTCTGGTCCTACCCGAGCCATTAATTTTTCTTCATGTACCCCCAAACACATTTTATCATTGACCATAAAACATAAGCCGCCAAACATTTTTTTTTCTACTGTTTGCACCTTTTTATCACTAAAGATTTGTCGAATTCGGTCAGCGAGAAATTCATTATAGGCCATTATTAATTAGTTTTAATAAAAATCAAGGCTTGCAAAATAGGTTTTTTATTCCAATCCCAGTTTTGCCCTAAGTTTCAAATCTTTATTAGAATGGTGAGTCCAATAAGCCGAATTAATGGTTTGAATTCTTTCAGCAGTAGTGGTCAATTGTTTTCGATTTACTCCCCAACCGCTATAGGAGCTTTCTTCCCAGGATAAAATGCGGAAAGGAAAAGACTTTTCAAAAGTAATCGCCAGGCTTCTATCTAGTTCCGGATATTTCAATTCATAAGTCGTTGTTGCTTGATTGTTCGTTTTGGACGCAATGGCCGTATAAGCCGCCGTCTTTTTATGCAATAGCCTTAAAAAAAAGAATGAAGGGATCATTTTAAGCTCGCCTGTGGGCAGTTTATCAGGGTCCAGTCGAATAATACTCCAAATATCGTCTTCTAGTAATGACTTTTTCAAGGTGATTTCATCTCTGGACTCCCCGTCAAAATAGGATAAAATCTTAATTTTAAAATTTTTCTTATTCTTCAATTCCATAAAAGTATGCCCGCACCATTCTTGAGAGGAGGAAGATATTTTTAAAGAGTGGCTTCCATTTTGAAAAGGGAAAAAAGTGCTATTCATCATCGAGTAAGGATAAATACCCGTATTAAATTTTTTAGTAAAGTTGAGTTTTAATATGGGTAAGTCATCAGACTCAACTTTATCAGGCTTAACAAATTGGGAAGGCGAAAAGTGTTCGGTAACAAATACAAGCACCGCCGTACCTTCGTGTAGCTCTCCATATCGTGCCTGCATTAATTTATAGCTTGTTATTTCTGCCTCGTTATTATGCCAATAGGATTGCAATTCATCCTGGTATAGCCTAGTGCTTTCACTGGGAGGTGCCTGACTGTTGCATGCGCTACAGATAATGGTCAGCATCAAAATAGATAATAGCCTTAATTGCATACTGATTTTTTTTATTGAATAACGATTTGCTCAAACAGGGGCTTAAATGGCCTGGCCTTGATGTTTTTAATAAATAAAACAATCTGAAGGCTTTTGTGGTTCTAAATTTCATAGGACGGTAAGGAAAGACTATCTTTTTACTGGCTAATAAAAACAATATAGCCATTCGCACCGCTACGCCATTTTCGACTTGCTGCAAAATAATAGAATGTTCTGAATCGGCGACATCACTGGTAATTTCTACCCCTCTGTTAATTGGTCCAGGGTGCATAATCAAAATCTTTTTATCCAATTCATCTAATAGAGATTTAGTGATGCCAAAAAATTTGGAATACTCCCGAATAGAAGGGAAATATTTAATGTCTTGGCGCTCTAATTGAATTCGCAACACATTAGCTACTTCGCACCAATTAAGCGTTTCCCGAACATCATAAGAAACACCAACACCAAGCTGAGAAATATATTTGGGAATCAAAGTTGGCGGTCCACAAACCTTGATCTTGGCCCCTAGTTTTTGCAAACAAAAAATATTGCTTAAAGCCACTCTTGAGTGTAGGATATCGCCAAATATCGCAATTTTTCTACCTTTTAAATCTCCCAATTGTTCTCGCATTGAAAAGGCATCCAATAGAGCTTGAGTTGGATGCTCATGCGTACCATCTCCCGCATTAATAATATTTGCGTCAATGTGCTGTGCTAAAAAAGAAGGTGCGCCCGGTGCAGGATGTCGCATTACCACCATATCTACTTTCATAGATAAAATGTTATTGACAGTATCCAACAAGGTTTCTCCCTTTTTTACGGAAGAGGAGGAAGCAGAAAAATTAACTACGTCAGCCGACAAGCGCTTTTCAGCTAATTCAAAAGAAATGCGTGTGCGGGTAGAATTTTCAAAAAACAAATTGGCAATGGTCACATCTCGCAAAGAAGGAACTTTCTTGATCGGGCGGTTAATGACCTCTTTAAAATTTTCCGCCGTTTCAAAGATTAATCCAATATCTTCTTTTGTGAGGTACTTGATGCCCAGCACATGTTTGGTGCTTAATTCTGCCATTTTTATTGCTTTTTAGTCACTTCCTACCTTCCCGTGCATTAAAAAAGCCTTTAGAAAATCATCGAGATCACCATCCAGTACTTTATCGGGATTATGTACTTTATACCCCGTGCGCAGGTCTTTTACCCAACGATCATCAAGTACATAGCTTCTGATTTGGGAACCCCATTCATTTTTCATTTTTTCAGATTCTACTTTATCTCTTTCTTCATTTTGTTTCTGAATTTCCAATTCATACAGGCGAGATTTGAGCATGGTAATCGCCTTTTCCCTGTTTAGATGCTGTGATCGCTCTTCTTGGCATTCGACTACCAATCCAGAAGGTAGATGGCGAACCCTTACAGCAGATTCTGTTTTATTCACATGCTGCCCCCCCGCTCCCACTCGACCGAAAAGTATCCCAATCCAAGTCAGCTGGATTGACATGGACTTCGATTCTATCATCCACTAATGGGTGAACAAAAACGGAAGAAAAGGAGGTCATGCGTTTGCCTTGCGCATTAAAAGGGCTTACCCGAACCAGACGATGAACCCCATTTTCCCCCTTTAGTAAACCATAGGCAAAATCGCCACTTATCTCAATAGAAACGGATTTAACACCTGCCACATTCCCATCTACTCGATTCAATTCACTCAATTTAAACCCTTGCTTTTCTGCCCACATGACATACATCCGCAGGAGCATAGAAGACCAATCATCCGACTCCGTTCCGCCAGCACCAGAATTAATTTCCAAAATACAACCCAACTCGTCTTCGGGTTTATTTAAGGTTGAGCGAAATTCCAAGTCTTCAATGGCAGTTAATGCTTTATTATATTGGACATCTACTCCGCCTTCCGTCCCTTCTCCTTCTTTCAAAAATTCATCTAAAATTTCTAAGTCTTCAATAGCCATTGCGCAGGTTTCAAATTGCACTACCCAATTTTTGTGGCTCTTAATTTCTTTCATTACCAACTCCGCTTTTTTGGAATCGTTCCAAAAATTGGGATCCAGCGTCAATTGTTCTTTTTCTTCAATCTGCAGTTTTCGATCATCAACGTCAAAGATACCTCCCCAATAATCCCAGTCGGTTTTTTAGATCTTTTAATTGATCTGAAGTCATGATATTTCGGTTTAAAAGGTTAACAAATAGGGAGATTGAGTGCCTAAAGATACCTAGCAACCACTCAAGAATAACTTCCACATTTTTCACTCGTTACTTATCTCACTTTATCTAACTCCACGTAAAACACTAGCTCCGCATTGGGTCCAATATTTGGAGGGCTGCCCGTTGCGCCATAGCCCAAATCACCTGGAACGAATAAAATAGCTTTAGTCCCTTCTTTAAATAAAGCGAGGCCTTCATCCCAACCTCTGATGACCTGCCCTCTCCCGACCGGTACAGGGTAAGGTTGCCCTCTTTTAAAAGAATTGTCAAACTCTTTACCATTTGTTAGCATACCATAATAATGCACATCCACAAGTCGGCCACTTTCCGCTTGCTTTCCAGTTCCGGCTTCAATAACGTAATATTTTAAACCCGATTCGGTGGTAAAGAGTTGATCCCCTAATTGATTTGCCAGATATTTATCCAATACGTCTTTGGTCTGTGCTCGCACATCACTTTCCCGGGCTTTGGCAGCATCCATTTTAGCCATTTCGGCAGCTCTTTCGGCAGCAATGATTTCTTTAGATTTAATTTCTTTTAAAACCAGGTCATAATAAATAAAAGCAGCATTTTCAAAACCCGGGGGCTTGCGCGGAAAGGAATCCGTTGACTGCATAATGGTCAAACTATCCCCAATAGACATTAGCATTAAAGCTTCTACAATAGGAGAAATCGACTTGCCCACTTGGTCCGTCTGAGGAACCAAAAAACGAGCTGGTTCTCCTTGTTGACGGCTACTCTGAACCACTCCTGTATCATTGCGTACATCTACTTCAAATGAAATCTCTTCTCCAACTTGTGGTTTTTGCCCATTGGTCTGTACGTGGTGAATATATTTATAGCCAGAAGGCGTTGTTAACTCTTTTGGTTGGCAAGCCCAAATCAAGCCCATACTTAATATAAAAAATAAATATTTCATTAATAAATTTGAAAAGGTGAAAAAATCAAAATGGGAAAGAAATAAAAGTTTTTCTTTCCCATTTTTAAAAATCCTAAAACAGACTTTATTTTAAAAACTTTCGCATGGGGCATTTTCCAAACTACTGATTGAGAGCGGTTCGTGTGCAGACGCACACAAGCCCCGACAAGGTTTATTAAAAGTTTATTCAAAAAATTTTTTATTTTCAAAACCAAAAACAAATCAATTCTTCTTCCTAAATTATAAAGCATTTAATTGTTCTTTATACAAGGGAAGAATTTCTTTAAACTTCCTGACGGTGGTTCGCAATCCCTTAAAAGAGGCCCCTCCTGATGCGTTTTTATGTCCGCCTCCTCTAAAGTGTTGTTGAGCAATCTCCTGAACGGAGAAATTGCCTTTAGAACGCAAAGAAATTTTAACAATTGTGGGCTGCTCTGTAATAAATGCGGCCAACTTTACTGCTTTCATCATCAATAAATAATTGACAATGCCTTCTGTATCTCCCCTTTGAATATCAAATTTTTCGTAGTCGTGTTTGGTAAGTGTAATAATACCCGTTTTGTATTCTGGCAATAATTCCATGCGATTATTCAAACAATGCCCTAATAAGCGCAGGTTCTTTTCCGGCAAGCTATTAAAAAGTAAGTTCTGCAATTTCATATCATCTACCCCCAAATCTTTCAAATTCGCTACCACTCTGAACAATTTGGAAGAAGTCCCATATTTGAAAGAGCCCGTATCAGTCAAAATGCCCGAATACAAACATTCGCCCATTGGGACAGTAATTTTTTTGCAATCATCCATGCCTGCAATAAAATCATAAACCATTTCACAGGTAGAACTCGCCGAAGTATCCGAAAACATATAATCCACAAAGGATTCTGGGTATAAATGGTGGTCTATCATGATCTTGGTCGCTTGCTTCATTTCTGCAATCACCTCTCCCATTTTATCTACTCGATCCAGTCCATTATAGTCCAAAACAAAAATAATAGCTGCTTTCTTCAATGCTTCATTAGCTTCCTCTGGCTCTGAATCATGGATTAAAATATCGCTGCTTCCAGGCATCCAGGCTACAAAATCCGGATACTCTGAAGGGAATATTACTTTTGTTGAATGCCCTAATTGATCTAGATATTGTTGTAAGGCAAGGCTTGAACCAATGGCATCTCCATCGGGATTTCTATGGGAGGTAATAACAATATCCCTGGGGATCGCTAATAATGCTTTAACTTCTGCTAACTGTGGGTCCATTTACAGGGCTTTATTCCAAAGTGCGAAATTCTTAATTTTTGTCCACTTCACCAAGTTTATCCCTTTAAATTAATCCACCTTTTCTCTCCTTAGGGTTGGGTGAAAAAAATGAACAATTGATAAAACTAAGTTTTCATAAGAAAACCCATTCTTTAAAATTAAAAATATTTGATTTTGGGTTAGGGCTTGATAGTTATTCTTTACTTTATTTACCTTTGCACCGCTTTTGAAAAAGGGCATTCATTATAATTGATCCTTTTACAAATCCCATAGTTTTTGGTCTATTCAAAATGACTGCGAGATTTGCTCAGAAAGGTTAAAATTCAACAAATAAAAAATTATACCAATGGCTGGAAACAGAACATTCACTATGATTAAGCCCGATGCGGTAAAAGCTGGACATATCGGGGCGATTTTGGCAAAAATAAATGAAGGTGGTTTTAAGATTATTGCTATGAAATTGACCCATTTGTCACCGCAAATGGCTGGGCAGTTTTATGCCGTTCACAAAGAGCGCCCTTTTTATGGAGAATTGGTCGAATTTATGTCTAGTGGCCCTATTGTAGCAGCTATTTTAGAAAAAGAAAATGCCGTAGCAGGTTTTCGAAAATTAATCGGTGCCACCGATCCAGCAGAAGCTGCCCCAGGGACGATCCGCGCGCTATATGCCAAAAGTATTGGAGAAAATGCCGTTCATGGCGCTGATTCTGACGAAAACGCCCTACTGGAAGGCAATTTTCATTTTGCAGGAACAGAAATGGTTGGCTAAGGTTACTTTACTTGACTCCCAGCTATCGTCGTGTTAGGCCTTTTTCTTATACAATTCTTCGGTCAACTCCCTCGAAATAGCCCCCTTGGTCATTCGAATATAGGATTTTTGCCCTATTTCTAAAGTGACAATGTTGTCTTCTATTTTGGTTATTTTCCCCAAAATGCCGCTACTGGTAACAATCTCGTCTCCTTTTTCCAGGTCATTCACGAAGGCTTGTTGTTTTTTTTGCTTTTGCGCCTGCGGTCGGATAAAAAAGAAATACATGACCACCAAAATCAACAGAAAGGGCATAAATTGATTGATCAAGTCAGTAGTGGATTGCAAAAGTAAAGGTTGTAGGTTTTCCATAGTTTAAAATAAATGAATGGTTAAATTTTTTTGGCTTAGTTCGGACGCTTAAGCTACCGCTGCTTCACTCTTCCTATCAGGTACAAGGTTGTCTCTGAAGGATGTGTATTAGCAGTAATAAAAATGGGCTTCGTCTGGAAATTTTCTTTCTTTTCAGTATTAAATTTTACCAAAATTGCCCCGTCTCCTCCAACAGGAATGGGTTCTTTTGGGCATTCCGATACTGTACAACCACAAGTTGACCTACAGTCAGTGATAACCAAAGACACCTTTCCAATATTTTTAAATTTAAATTTGTGACTAACAATCGTCCCTTCTTCTACTTCTCCGTAATGATAGCGAATCGCATCAAAGGCCATTTGGGCTACATTAATAGTATCTATTGAGTTATTTCTTCCAACGGGATTTCGAATGATCGCCGCATCGCGGATGTTCTCATTTTCTGTCTTTATTTCGATCAATGATTTTTCTTTTGTAGGAGTTTGCTGCTGGCAAGCAATGCAAAAAAAAGCCGTCAAGCAAATTATCCGAACGAGAATCATAAGCCAGTTTTAACATTCTTGCAACAAAAGTAGAACTTTCCTAAACGAAATAAAGAAAGTCTGGGAAGAAAAATAAAATCACTCTCGGCTTTTCAGATATAAGCCAGAATAACCTGATTTATTCTGGTTTTATTTCTTTACCCTAAATGGCAAGCCAATTGTTTTCAATTTTGTTCCTCCAGTCGTTTCAAATTCCTCAAAAGAATTGGTAGCATTGTGATAATCCGAAGCTTCGAGCTCTTCAATTTCCAAAATGGGTGCGATGCACACATCTTCTCCCAAAAATACTTCTCGCATCCATTCGTCCCTGGTTTTGGTTTTAAAAATGGCTTCTAGTTCCGCTTTAGGAAACCTCGAAGTTAATAAATTCAATGGATTATCGGTTTGCCATTCTGGTTTTTCAATCAATTCACAGATCCGATTCCAGAATTTCATCTCTACTGCTCCTACCGACAGCCATTTGCTGTCTGCACATTCATAGGCTGCATAATTTACCGTATTTTTGCCATTCAATATATTAAACTGGCGATGGTCCATTCCTCCCTTATAAATACCATAGGGAACAGCCAACAAAGGCATCACGCCATCGCACATAGCTACATCTACAAAAGCACCTTCCCCCGTGTATGCTTTTTTTAATAGAGCAGCTTGTAAAGCCATCACGATCATATAAGCACCTCCCGCTATATCCGCAATCTGAAACCCTGGCACAACTGGTTTTCCTTTGTCATCTTTCAATAGGCTCATCATTCCGGCATTCGCTAAGTAATTAAAATCATGCCCAGCTTCCCGTCTATAAGGCCCGTCCTGTCCATAACCAGTTAAAGAAACATAAACGATACCCGGATTAATATTTCTAAGGGTCTCATATCCCAAACCCCATGCATCCATTGCTCCGGGACGAAACTGTTCAATGAGTGCATCTGCATTTTTAATTTTTTCTAATAAGCGTTTTTTTTCCGTGGCAAGTTCATAATCTACTTGCATTATTTCTTTATTATGGTTGAGTTGGTGAAATAGAATACTCGCTCCGTCCACCTGCATACCCATACCTCTGGCATAATCCATCCGTTTCGGGCTTTCTATTTTTAAAACCTTTGCACCCATTTGGGCTAAAAGATGAGTTGCCACCGGTCCAGGCAATAGGCGCGTAAAATCGACAACCTTTATGTTTTGTAATAAATCCATACTCAATGATCAAATGTTAACAGTCTAAAATATCGGAAGGGTCTGTATAGATGATTGTTTTTTCAAGAACAATATTTAACACAGCCTAAAGCTAGTTTTTTTTGACAAGTCTGCCAAATTAGCTGTTTTGATTTTAAAGTTTAATCTTCTATTGTTAATACCTTGTTAATAAAAATAAAAGACTTTTTCAAACGAAATATTTCCTGCAATTTACGTTATGATAAAAGAGGTTTGGACTTTTGATTATCGGATATGGATAGCAGTAAAATAAAGCGGGTCATTTTGTTAGGGGCACTTGCCATTATTGGCATATTGGTCATCCAATCTTATTGGGTAATCAAAACCTGGGATTTAAAAGAAGAAGAATTTCATCAAACTGCTAAAATTGCTTTAATTCAAGTAGCAAATGACCTGGCCAAACAGGATAGTATTGTGCTGCCTACCGAAAATTTCATCACCCGCCGCTCTTCCAATTATTATGTAATCAACATTAATAATAACATCCATGCCCCCACACTTGAATATTTCATCGGCAAATCCTTAATTGAGCACAAACTGATAGTCGATTATGAGTATGCCATTTATGATTGTGTCAGTAATCAAATGATTCATGGAAACTACTGTAAACTTTCAGGAGAAACAGCGCAAAAATCACCGGTCTTAGGTGATTTTCCAAAAATGGAAAATTTAACTTATTACTTTGGGGTAAAATTTCCAAATCGACAAAGCTACCTGCTCGGACAAATGTACTTATCTATTTTTTTTACCGTACTCCTCCTTTTAGCCATTATTTTCTTCATTTATGCCATTTCCATAATCCTTCGCCAAAAGCGGCTCTCCGAAATGCAAAAGGATTTCATCAATAATATGACCCACGAATTCAAAACCCCTATTTCTACTATAAGAATATCGGCGGATGTCTTTAAAAATGCTCCTGAAATAAAACAAAATCAACGGCTTCAACGCTATACCAATATCATCAAAGAACAAAATCAACGACTCAACGACCAGGTAGAAAAGGTATTGCAAATCGCCAAAGTAGAACAAGAAAGCTTTCGACTAAAACTGGAAAAAATCAAAGTGCAAAAACTAATTGAGCGCGTTTTGGATAGTGCAGAGTTAAAAATAAATCAATTGGGGGGGCAATTAATACGGGATTTGGCAGTTCCCAATTTAATCATAGTGGCCGATCGTCATCACTTGACCAATATCCTCCACAATCTATTGGATAATGCTTTAAAATATTGTCAAAAATCACCCAATATCAAAGTAAAGGCCTGTGAAGATAAAAATCAATTAATAATTAGTATCCAGGATAATGGTATTGGCATCAAAAAAGAATATCAGACAAAGGTTTTTAATAAATTTTTTAGGGTGCCGACTGGTAATATTCACAATGTCAAAGGCTTTGGATTAGGGCTTTTTTACATTAAAAATATATGTCGAACACATGGTTGGAAAGTGCATTTGGACAGTGAAGTGGCAAAAGGAACAACCATTTTCGTTTTAATTCCATTGCCTCAGAAAAAAAATGAAAACGCTTGGAGTTGGATAAAAAATAGAGTGCAAAACAAAAAAAGCTATTCGACCCAAAAACCGACAAGTTATACTTAAATCTCGAATCAAATATCCATGAAACCACATTTATTATATGTAGAAGACGATGAAAGCCTGGGCTTTGTCACCAGGGATAATTTGGAGTTAAAGGGATACCAGATCACGCATTGCTCAGACGGTGTCACCGCGCTAGAAACTGCTAGAAAGAATACCTTTGATTTGTGCTTGTTAGATGTAATGTTACCCGAATTGGACGGCTTTTCTATCGCTAGTGAAATCCGTAAATGGGATCATCATATTCCAATCATCTTCCTAACTGCCAAATCTTTGAAAGAAGACAAAATATATGGCTTGAGATTAGGAGCAGATGATTATATTACCAAGCCTTTTAGCATCGAAGAGTTAGTGTTGAAAATTGAAGTTTTTCTTCGGCGAAGCAAAAAGACGAACATGCTCAATAACAGCAATATCCAGGTCGGGCAATTTGATTTTGACTATAAAAACCTCCGTTTAAGCCTTGACGATCACGTTCGCAAACTCACCCAAAAGGAAGCAGACCTACTAAAATTGTTTATTGACAACAAAAATCAAATTATTAAACGCTCTGTAATTTTAGAAAAAATTTGGGGAGAAGACGATTATTTCCTAGGGCGCAGCTTGGATGTTTTTATTTCCCGCTTACGAAGGTATTTGAAATCGGATCAGTCTTTAAAAGTGGAAAACATTCACGGGGTAGGTTTCAGATTTCATTGCTAATGGTTCAAGAGAGAAATATTTTACAAAAGAGGCGAAAAATTCAAAAAAATTATTAAACAATTCAAATAGTTTCTATTTTTAGAAGTATTAAAAATACTCATTACCTTACACATAAACGCCGCCTATGACGGCTAGACAAGAGAGGGAGGGGGCAGGGTTTCTGTGTATGATAGAGAATAAAAACACTAATATTCAAAGCCATGAAAAACCTTTTAATACTTCTTGCCTTTTCCTTTTTAGCTCAATGCGATCTTTTTGTGAATCAACCACCTGTTAATAATCTTCCCAATACCTTTACTGATCCTCGAGATGGTGCTGTTTATAAAACCGTTCAGCTAAATGGCAAAACCTGGATGTCAGAAAATTTAAAATTCTCCACCCCAAACTCCTGGTGCTATGAGCGACAAACTGCCAACTGCAATGTATTGGGAAGATTGTATTCCTGGGAGGATGCTTTAGTGGCCTGCCCCAAAGGCTGGCACTTGCCTTCTAGCGAAGAGTGGAAATCTCTACTAAATTATTTTGGCGGCTACTATTGGCCTATTGAGGACTTCAACTCTGGCAACTCAAGAATAAGCTACGAAAAAGCCGTTGAGCAGTTTAATATGGTTTTAAGTGGGCTTCGTTTTCCAGATAATACTTATCAAAACATGGGCTCTTCTGGTTATTACTGGTCCAGCGATGAAAATAGCGATACACAAGGCGGGAACGTTGCTTTTTCCGCCGCTCATAATGGAAGAGGAGGAGAAGCTATTTTTAATAATACTCTGGTGGACGAAAAAGACGGTGGTTTTTCCTGTCGTTGCGTAAAGGATTAATTATTATTTTTGTGGCATGAAGCAATTGCCCAAATGCATTATTTTTGATTGTGACGGTGTTTTGGTGGATAGTGAGCCTATTACTTGCCAAATTATTACTGAAATGGCCTGGGAAATTGGAATTGATGTGGATTACCATTTCATAGAAAAAAATTTTGTAGGTAACTCCTGGAAAAAGAATAAGGAAATATTGGAAAAAAAGGGCAACAAACCCCTGCCAGCAAACTTTTTTCAAGCGTACCGAAAACGCTCCTTTCAAGCCTTCAAAAAAAAATTAAAACCTATAAAAGGGGTTCCTGAGTTAATTCACCAATTGAATATTCCCTTTGGAGTCGCTTCTAGTGGTCCTATAGACAAAATCCGTTTAAATTTGGGAATTGTAGGACTTCTTCCCAAATTTGAAGGCAATATCTTCAGTTGTTGGGAAATTGGTAAGTGGAAGCCTGATCCAGCTATTTTTTTATACGCAGCCGCATCAATGGGTTTTAGTCCTGCCGATTGTATAGTCGTAGAAGATAGTCTATTTGGAATACAAGCGGCAATAGCTGGCGGATTTAGAGTAGTCGCTTATGCCAATACCCATAATGAAGCCGACCTAAAAGCTACCGGTGTAGAAGTAATCACCAAAATGAAAGCATTATACCCAATGATCAATGTATATGAAAATCATCAAGAATGAAGGAAAAAGAGGAAGAAGAAATCTTTGAAATTAGCTGGCTGGAAGAACGCTATCCATTTGACGTAGAAGCCAGGAGTAAGGAACTGGAAGCAATGGCTTTAAAACCATTGGAAAAGAAATCGGTACTGACTTTGGTGGATATTGGAGCTGGCACTGGTTCTAACTGCCTTTACTTCATAAAACAATTAGCGCAAAATCAAAAATGGCTATTGATTGAGGAAAAAGAAAACTTCAAAGCTAAAATAATCCGGCGGTTAAAAGACTATGCCAGTTTCCACAAATACGATTTTGAACAAAAAAAGAAAAAAATAAGCATTCGCTCTTTGGCCAAAACCGTTCAAGTTGAGATTATTAACGATTCTTTTGCTAGTCCAGCTAGTTTTGCAAATTTGTCAAAAGCAGATTTAATACTTGCCAATGCCGCTTTTGAAAACCGTCCTGCAGCACAATTCCATCAGTTCGCTCAATTGATTCTCAAAAACAAAATCCCCTGTTTGTTCACCTTGAATTATAAAGGTGTTTCGTTCGAGCCTGAGGATCCCTTCGATGCAATTTTTATTGATTTGTACCATACTTATTTGGAAAGAAAACAGCATTTTGGCAACGCAATGGGTAAAAATTCAGAAACGACAATCCTTTCCTTTTTCGAGCAAAAAAACTGGCTAACCCACTCAAAATCAAGCAATTGGAAAATTGAACAAGCGGACATTAAAATGCATTATTATCTGTTGAGTTTTATAGAAAATGCAATCGAAACAATGGGCCTGGACCTTACCATGCAAGCCAATTTTCAAAAATGGCTGCAACGAAAAAAAGATTTGGTCATTACTCGAAAACAGCAACTGGAAATAAAGCATTTGGATATTTATGCCAAGCCTTCTCTCTGATTTTAACTGCATTTTATGAAATCACCCATTTTTTGCAAATTCTTCCTTATCGGCTTTACTTTGCTGACTTGGCAATCGGTTTACGCTCAATATTCGCCGACCATTCGCTCTATAAGGCCAGGGGCATCCGTGGGTACTTATACCATCGGAAAAAATGTTTTTCAGGTCCAAACCGGATTGTTGTTTGGCAATAAAGAGGGGCTAGGTCTAGATCAAAATACCATTTTTTTCAAAAATGTATTTAGATACGGCATTACTGAAAGGATCGAGCTAAGTGCAGTTCTCAATTGGCGAAAAAATATGCCAGACGATCCGGTGATTGATGCCATTGAAGTAAAGGGAATCAGCAACCTCCGCATCGGTGGCAGGATCAATCTAGTGAATAAAAAAACGGGATTTTTCAGAGCAATGGGTATCAATGGTCGAATTTGGATAAAGCCCCCTGAAGAAAATTTTCAAGCTGAAAATCTTGGGAGTAGAATTGTCGTAGCTGCGGGTTTCGCGTTTCCCCAAAAATGGAAAATGGTCTTGAATACTGGCTTAATATGGCAGGGAAATAATGACAAGCCCACAAGCCTGTATGCACTGCGATTTTTATATGGTTTGAATAAAAGTTTCGGCTTTATCTTAGAGTCCTATGGAACAACTGATCGGTGGGAGCCAGATTTTGGAGCCGGTGTTTATTATTTTATTGAAAATGATGTAAAACTGGATTTACAGGTTGGTTTTTTGGGTGAAAAAGAAATAGATAATCGCTTTATCGAGTTAGGTGTTTCCTGGCGATTAAAGTTTAGACATCCATAAATCGCTAAAAAAAATGCCAATTGGCTCAATTACCAACCGGCATTTTTTTTAGCTAGTCGAATTTTTTTGTCTGTTTTAGAAAAACGAATAATGCAAAACCCAGCTATATATTATTTCATTGTGTTTATATTTCGGAATAATAAGAAACCACAATTAAGAAAGTATAAAGCGACTAAATCGGCTTATTTCGTATATGCTTTCCCCTTTACAGCTTTCTTTTAGCTTCTCGTCCTTTTGATTTACACCAAGTGCTGAGCAAAATTCAAACTAAACTAATTTGCTCCCTTTTGACGCAAAGGGTTGGGAGCTGAAAATCCTTTGCGCTTAGATCGTTTGGTGGATTCATGTTAAAATCTAAACAGGTGTTGAGTAATTAGTGGTTTTTAAAAGGGTTATGTCAAAGGAACAGATAATTCTTAAAAAAGTCAAATTATTTAATAATTTTTTGTTTTAAAAATTAAAAATCAATTGATTATTCTGTAAATGCTTATTTTTTCAGAATATAATTAAAAATATAAAATAAATTGCCCACCCTTTAGAATGGCTCCCCTATTTTACTCGAATCATCTTAGCAGTTTTAGTTCCAAAGTCTGTTTCCAGTTGATAGTAGAAAACCCCTCTCTGGTCTAAATCATCAATCATCAATTCATTCGCACCCCTTTGAAAGACCTTTGAAATAGATTTAACTTTCTTTCCGGTCAGGTCAAAGATCGTCAATTCGCCCTTGCTTTCACCAGGGAGTTCAAAGCGAATGACTGTCCATTGATTAAATGGATTGGGCTGGTTTTGGAATAAATCAAAAATGCGTTTGTTTTTTGTAAGGACTAGTCCTAAATCCAAGGTGTTTCCTTCTAAATCATAAGCTTCTGCTAAGGTGAAACGAGAATTTATGCTAAATAAATCGCTAATTTTGACGGTTTTTTTAGTCTTTACTTTCAATTGAAAGTTCAATTTTTTTGACACACTTTCCGTTCCCAATGCGTCCCAACTTATCGTTATGGCCCCTCTTTCCAGCAATCGAGTGCCAAAGTTAGAGGCGTTTATCCATTCATTTTCTTTTATTTCGAGAATTTCTATGGCGTATGGATCAAAATTCAAGGTAAATTGGAATCCCAAAAGTTGTTGACTATCCATAGTAAAATGGATCGTTTCTATAGCCCCTTTTGCCAATTCTTTTTCTTTAATTTCAAAAAACACCTTTTCATTATTTCTCAATTCAAGAGATCTGATTTCTTTCAATTCCTGCCCCAATGCATTTCCATTTAAGTCCCCTACTTTGATTGCCACAAAATCTATATTCATTTCGTCTAGGAGCTTTGGAACGACCACTTTTTCTGGCATCTCTTCTTCAAAAGGATTCGTGGGATTTTGAAATTCATAATTAGCTTTTATAAAACGCCAAGAAGTATTATTGGGAAAATCGTCTTCTATTTGCAGAATTACCTTTCTCAAAGCTACCAGATCCGCCGTTGAAATAGAATTAGAATGATTGATATCTGCAGCAATCATTTGATAGGGAGAATTTAGAGTTAAATTTCCCAGTAAATACCTTCTTAGAAGTACTAGGTCAAAAGTAGTAACGCCATTCAAAGGTTGTGTATTCTTGGAAGGCTCGACTATCATATTTTCGCTGCGGGCAACCTCAATGGTATAAGTGCCTTCTGCATTGGTGGCATTGGTTTTCATAGTTTCTTCTTCTTGATTTTCTACGGAAATAGTAACAGATTCCACAGCAGTACCATTCTCCTTAAAAACTTTTCCGGCTAGTAAGACCATTGTATCGAGGGTATCTGGGGGCGGTTCGTTCATTCCCAATGAATCACAAGAACCATTACTTTTTATTATAAAAGCAACTTCGCATAAATTTTGGTTACCAAAACCATCTGTCACCCATATCTGAGCGGTTTTTACGCCTAAGTCCTCACAAGTATATATTTTATTTTGATTATTAATATTCTGAGAAAAGGAAAAAGTCAATTCATTTCCAGGGCATTCTTCGCAATTGTCTTCGCTTTTTTGATTAAAATCATCTGCCCATATCTCCAGTTGACCATTTTCATCCAAGTTTAAGGTCAAACCAGGTGTGCAAAAAACAGTCGGAGCTTCACAGTCTTTGATGTTGTAAATTCTCTGACATTCTGCTACGTTTCCACAGCCGTCATTTGCAAAAAAAGTAACTGTTAATTGTCCCGGCCCAAAATTGGGAGTAGTAAAGCCATTTGCAGCTTCAGCAATGGATCCACTTTGGCTTGCTTCTACACATAGCTCATGGGTAGAAAACAACCATTCTGCGCTTACCATCACATTTGAATTACAATCAGTAATTGTCACACCTGGCACAGCAAATGCTACTTGGCAAGCCGCCCCTTCAATACAAACATCAAAGGTCGATCCATTACAATTAAGAACGGGCACTTCTCGATCTTCTACTCTAATTTCTTGAGTATGCTCAAAAACTGTAGGTTCTCCTGGTCCTGCACACAGATTTGTGACGGTCCATTCCCTCTGGAGGGTCAAGCAGGACGTGCCTTCATTATGCACTATATCGGTAAAAGCGGTTTCGAATTGTCCACAGGGTTGCCCTTCAATAATAGGTCTTCCTGTTTCATCTGGATTTAAAGCCTCCATATCTTTGCAGGCAAAAGCAGTAAAATCTCCTGGGAAAACCACCGTAGCGGGAGAAGCGCCTATAAAATTGACGAGTTGTTCGCATCTAGCAGGGCCATTTCCGGCGGCATCGTAAACATGCCATTCAAAAATAGCTGCACCTAAACCACAATCGTTTCTAAAGTCTTCTTTGAGTTCAACCAAAACCGCCCCCATGCCACATGGGTCAGCTACTTCTGGAGGCATCAAATCAGCGGCAAGTTCGGATAAAGAAATATCACCCTCACATGAAAAAGAAATTGGCTCCGGACAATGGATAATAGTTGGAGGCGTTTTATCATCAATTCTTACTTCGACCATACAGTCTGCACTATTTCCACTGCAGTCAACTACTCTCAAAATGACCATTAAGGGTTCCGTCGTAGTGGCATCTTCACAACTAAATGCCACAAAATCAGAAAACTCGCTATCTAAATCGTCCATTCTTCGCACCTTAAATGCTTCCAAACAGCAATTATCATAACTTCCATTGTCAAAGGACTCCGCAAAAACAATCCCGGTCCCGTCTGCCGCAAGAGATAATTTAGTAATTGCATTACAAACTGGAGTCGGGGCTGCCTGATCTTGAATTTCAATTTTACAACCTTGATTTAAATTATTAATAACATTTCCACAGTCATCGGTTGCCTGATAATAAACCTCGTATTCCCCAAAAGGAAGCTCCAAGTTAAATCCACCATTAGCATTTTCAACTCTAGCAAATACCTCTTTTTGCCCAGGATCCTCTGAGTCAATTTTCACTACTTTTGTTATAACGCTAATATGCTCCAAAGAAGAGCAATCATCCGTTATATCAGCAGTTGGAACTACAATGCTTGCCACGCAGGAAAAGGGTGTTGGGTCCGTTTGTATAACGAGCGCAGTTGCCCCATTAGAACAAATAATATTGGGTGGTGTCTGGTCCATAATTTCGATTTGCTGTGTGTAGTGTCGCGTGTCATTTGTGCATGTATTCTGAATTGCCCACATTCTGGCTATTGTATAAGTTCCTTCACATTCTTTAGTGACGGAATCGGAATATTCTATTTTTACATTACATAAAGGATTTTGAAAATCCATACCGTGCAAAGTAGGGGCTCCGGTACAACCAAGGTCATTAGGGTCACATGCCCCACAGTCTAGCGTATTTTCTCCAATAATATCGGCCGGCATGGTAATTTCTCCCAAATCTAATACTCTAAAAATAATGGGCTGGACACAACTAGTGCAATTTCCCAAGTCATCGCAAGCTACCCAGGTTCTGTCCGTTCTAGCAGCTATTCCCTGATTAAATTCAGGGCTATCGCAGGGATAAATCGTATCCACATCTGTATAGTCCAAGCTGAGATTTTGGCAAGATACTGCACAGGCATCCATTATAGAAGGACCAGAAGCAGCACCCCCCTCAGCTTGAGGTGCACCGTTTTGATTGCACCAAAGTTCTACTGGTTCGCAGTCTAGAAAAGGCGGTAACTTATCTTCTATCTTCGCCGTTGACCAACAACTATTACCAGAATACCAGTGTTTGACCTTGATGTTTAAGGTTCGCCCGATATATTCGCAGGTAATAATCGGACTAGTAGGGATCGTCACATTGTTTTCATCCATTACGACCACTTTATAAGCAGAAGGTCCATTTGGATTACAAACATAAGGATTGTCTGGATCCCTTAACACCATATGGTAAGTAATCTCTGCCTCGCAATGTTGATTTAAAGAAACTTGAATGTTGTCATTGCAAGCCATCGTGCATTGGCTGTAACCTTCATTTATCCAACATAAAAGAAGGAGGAAAAACAATAAACGTTTGCCAAGTAAATAAATGTGGTGTGTAAGAATACATTGCATACCCATAGATGTTTAATCCGAAGCAACTGCTACCGAATTTGAAAAATCTTACCGCCAGTTGGTAGGTATAAATTTTGATTTTTTACTATGTGAGTATGCAAAAAGAAAATAAAGTAGAAAATTCAAGGAGCTGGCTAAAACAAACAAATCCAGGTTTCCATAGAATTTTTTCGAAACAGGACAATGAACACCTGTATCTGCCAAAACCGGCGACAAAATAAATTTTTAATATTCTTCAAAAAAAGGGGGAATAAAAAGGAATAATGGAGGGATAATCAACCAAATTATCTTTAGTCAATCGCTTGCAACATACATCAAAAAAACTAATTAGTCAAATTTTTATATAAAAAAATCAACAACGATTAACTTATAATAAGTAGCTGGTTTTTTATCAGGAAATTAAATATTAACCCTATTCTTAATCGAAGAGGAGGGCAAAAAGAGGGCAGCTTCTTTTTGGTTGAATGAATTCATTTAGAACCGATCATTTATTACCATATGGAGTTTTACAGAGGCTCCTTTTTAAATGTGTAATTCTGCTTTTTCCAACAGTGCTTAAAAATTTCCACTCATTTTTCTGTACTTTTTGAGCAAATAAGTGAAATTTGCAGCTTCCAGTCATAAAACTTTTTCCTACTATGATTCTCTTCTTCGGAAATGCCACTGATAAAATATTTGCTGTCGAAAGTCCTAAACGACCCTTGCCGGAAATAATTGACAAGCTATGCTGGCTCTTTAGCAATCAACCCCTGGTAGAAACTAAAGTTATTGCGAAAACTTTTATTGGCCCTCGTGCAGCTATGGTTACGCCTTGGAGTACCAATGCAGTAGAAATAACCCAGAACATGGGCATCCAAGGTATCCAACGAATCGAAGAATTTTGGTCGGCCAAAGGAGAGGTCCCCGTTTACGATCCCATGCTTTTTCAAAAATACAACCAACTAGACCAGCAAATTTTCACTATAAATATCCGACCGGAAGAAGTACTTTATATCGAAGATATTGAAGCCTATAACCAGTCGGAGGGCTTGGCTTTGAGCAAGGAGGAAGTCCAATATTTAAAAGATATTTCTAAAAAAATTGGTAGAAAATTAACGGACTCTGAGGTATTTGGTTTTTCCCAAGTGAATAGTGAGCATTGTCGGCACAAGATTTTCAATGGAACTTTTATTATTGACGGTATAAAACAACCAACCTCCCTTTTTAAACTCATCAAAAAAACATCCCAGGAAAACCCCAATGAAATTGTTTCTGCCTACAAGGATAATGTAGCCTTTATAAAAGGACCAACTGTCACTCAATTTGCTCCAAAACAAGCAGAAAAATCTGATTTTTACCAAAAAGAACCCTTCGAATCCGTTATTTCATTAAAAGCTGAAACCCATAATTTCCCTACTACGGTCGAGCCCTTTAATGGAGCGGCTACTGGGTCAGGTGGAGAAATCAGAGATCGTCTGGCGGGAGGGAAAGGCTCCTTGCCCTTAGCCGGAACTGCCGTTTATATGACTGCTTATTCCCGCCTTAAAGAAAATCGCCCTTGGGAAAAGAGCATGACAGAACGACCATGGCTCTACCAAAGTCCTTTAGATATTTTAATCAAAGCTTCTAATGGAACCTCCGATTTTGGTAATAAATTTGGACAACCTTTGATTGCTGGCTCCTTACTCACTTTTGAGCATGAAGAGGCTAACCGAAAACTAGGTTATGACAAAGTCATTATGCTGGCAGGGGGCATTGGTTATGGCAAAGCAGAACAAGCTATCAAAGGGATACCCAAAGCAGGAGATAAAATTGTGATTCTAGGTGGAGATAATTATCGGATAGGTATGGGAGGGGCAGCTGTTTCTTCTGCGGATACTGGCGAATTCGGAGCAGGCATCGAACTCAATGCTGTGCAACGCTCTAATCCTGAAATGCAAAAAAGGGTGGCAAATACCATTCGAGGATTGGTGGAAAGCAAGAGCAATCTAATTATTTCTATCCATGACCACGGTGCCGGTGGGCACCTCAATTGTCTGTCCGAACTAGTTGAAAATACAGGGGGAATCATCTATTTAGACAAATTACCTATTGGCGATCCGACCTTGTCTGCTAAAGAAATTATTGGCAATGAATCTCAGGAGCGAATGGGCCTGGTCATCGCCGAAAAAGACCTCAAAACGCTTCGCCAAATCGCAGAACGGGAGCGAACGCCCATGTATGAAGTGGGCGAAGTAACAGGAAATCATCGCTTTACTTTTGAGTCCACCAAAGAAAAACCTATGGACATGGCCCTAGAGGACTTGTTTGGCAACTCTCCAAGTACCGTTATGGAAGATCGCACCCTAAAACCAAACTATCAAGCAATAACTTATGATTCCTCTAAAATTATGAGCTATGCCATACAGCTTTTAAAGCTGGAAGCTGTTGCCTGTAAAGATTGGCTGACCAATAAAGTAGATCGCTGCGTGGGGGATTAGTAGCCAAACAGCAATGTGTCGGGCCTTTACAGTTGCCTTTGAACAATTGTGGAGTAATGGCTCTCGACTTTGAAGGTAAGGGAGGAGTGGCAACGTCCATTGGACATTCCCCAGTCAGCGGTTTAATAGACCCAGTTGCAGGCTCTAAAAATTCAATCGCTGAAGCCCTAACCAATATCATGTGGGCTCCGCTAAAAATGGGAATTCGATCTATTTCGCTTTCTGCCAACTGGATGTGGCCTTGTAAAAACGAAGGAGAAGATGCCCGTTTATACCAAGCAGTAAAAGCCGTGTCAGACTTTGCTATTGAGTTGGGTATCAACGTTCCAACGGGTAAAGATTCTCTGTCCATGAAGCAGAAATACCCCAATGAGGAAGTTATTGCACCTGGCACGGTTGTTATTTCTACAGTTGGAAATTGTGAAGATATTACAAAAGTAGTAGAGCCTGTTTTGCAAAAAAATGGTGGTGCCATTTACTATATTAACCTTTCAGGGGATAGCTATCAACTGGGCGGTTCTTCTTTTGCTCAGATACAGAATAAAATAGGTGCAAAAGCCCCAACTATCCAGAATACTGCCAATTTTGCAGCTACGTTTAATACTATTCAGCAATTGATAAAAGCGGAACAAATACTTGCTGGTCATGACATATCATCGGGGGGAATGCTAACGACTCTCCTGGAAATGTGTTTTGCCGATAATGATTTGGGAGCTAAGCTGGACCTAACGCCCATTGGCGAAAAGGATACGATCAAATTATTATTTGCTGAAAATAGTGGTATTATTTTTCAAACAAAGGACAATTCGGTAGAAGATACTCTTACAAAAGAAAAGATTGATTTTTACAAAATAGGAAAGGTAGAAGCAGAAAACACCCTGACCATTTTTAACCAGAAGGAAAAATTATCTTTTCCAATAGCCGAATTAAGAGATATTTGGTATGAAACCTCTTTTTTGTTAGATCGGCAGCAGTCTGGGCCGGTCAAAGCAAAAGAACGATATGATAACTATAAAAACCAACCTCTCCGCTTTCATTTTCCAAAAAAATTTACCGGTAGAAAGCCTATTATTGACCATTCTAAAGCTCGCCCTAAAGCGGCTGTTCTCCGCGAAAAAGGCAGCAATTCGGAGCGAGAAATGGCACATGCAATGTACCTAGCTGGTTTTGAAGTCAAAGATATCCACATGACCGACTTGATTTCTGGTAGAGAAACCCTGGAGGATATTCAATTTTTAGGTGCAGTAGGTGGCTTTTCCAATTCGGACGTGCTAGGTTCTGCCAAAGGCTGGGCAGGGGCGTTTTTGTATAATAAAAAAGCAAAGCAAAGCCTGGAAAATTTCTTTAAAAGAGAAGACGTACTATCTGTTGGCATCTGTAATGGCTGTCAACTATTTCTGGAATTAAACTTAATCAATCCAGAACACGAACAACAAGCCCTAATGGTACATAATGATACACGTAAACACGAAAGTGCCTTTACTTCTGTGGTCATTCCCGAAAATAATTCAGTAATGCTATCCAACCTAGCTGGATGCACCTTGGGCGTTTGGATTTCTCACGGAGAGGGAAAATTTCATTTGCCCCTTCCTGAAGCAGCTTATAATATTGTCGCTAAATACGGTTACGAATCCTATCCTGCTAATCCCAATG
Organism: Saprospiraceae bacterium; assembly: GCA_965222705.1. GTDB lineage: Bacteria > Bacteroidota > Bacteroidia > Chitinophagales > Saprospiraceae > JAFMDF01. The sequence continues at coordinate 192,202 of CBDCUO010000035.1, forward strand.
GCAGCGACTATAATACGGCTATGCTATGTAGTAAGGATGGTCGTCATCTAGTCACTATGCCCCATATCGAACGCTCTGCTTTTCAATGGAATTGGGCCAATTATCCTGCCGGAAGAAAAGATGAGGTATCGCCTTGGCTAACAGCTTTCTTAAATGCCCGAAAATGGCTAGAAAAACAGGAAACTACTAAACAGGAAACAAATTCATTGGTCAAGGCTTCTTAAATGGGTACGGGACAAATTTTCGGATTAAAATTTGTTAAAAATGCAACGATCAAAAAACAGAAAAAACGGATTATTACACTTTCTGGGCGGCTGCTTGGCGATCTATCTTTTCATTTTCCAACTGGTTCCCTTTTTCACCGCATGGGGAAAAACGGCAGAGGTAATTAATTATATTAATGAAAATGATATTGATGTCACACCGCTTTTCTATACCGAAAGTGAGGAAGCAGGAGCGGCTGTATTTTTAATTAGAAAAAAAACGGAAAGTGAAATAAACAATTAAAACTGCTGAAAAGAAGATTATTTCGGGACTTAGTAACAATAAAACAATAGCTCCGCCATTTGGACGGATTTATTAGCTGATCATTACTTAACAAATCACTATCATCTAACCTTCCTAATCCGGATCTCCACCCGCCGATTGCGCTGCCGATTTTGCTCTGTTTTATTATTTGTGATAGGACGAGTAGCCCCATAGCCAATGGTTGCCACCCGTTCGCTATCAATCCCCCTGTCTAATAAGTAGCGTTTAATCGCAAAAGCTCTAGCTTCAGACAAATGCTGTAAGTCTTGTGCCTTACCTCGATTTTCGGTATGCCCTTCCACTTGAATAGAAATGTCTGGATTTTCTTTCAATACTTGGAGCAAATGGTCCAAAGCTGGATAAGAATTTTCTAAAATAACCGGCTCGGATTGCTTAAAATAGATTGGGTCTAGTTTGATTCGAGCATTCTCTTTTATAGGAGCCATCAAAAGCGTAATTTCCTGAGTGGGATAGTATTTTCCTTTTTGGGTTTTGACTAGCTTAAAAGGTCTTAAAAAGCCTTCTTTTTCAGCCGTGATTTTAAAATGCTTCCCTTTGGGAATGCGAATTTCAAAATGGCCGTCTTTAGACTTAAAGTATTTTAAAAAATAGTTCAAATCATCTGGCCCATATAATAGTTTTGCCGGCAATAACTCGTTCGTTAGCGCATGAAGCACCTTTCCTTTTAGTAGCACTTCCTCCGGCTTGGGAGCCGCAACTTTTACCCGATAAATATCCGCCGAGCCTGTTCTTTTAGAAGTAAAATAGAGGTAGCCCGTCGCATCGTTAAAATAAGGCTGGGAATCATCTGTGCTTGAGTTAATGGGTTCAATAAACCGACGAGGTTGAGACCAATCCGTCCAGTTTTCGCCATTTCTTCTAGCTCTAAAAATATCACTCCCGCCAAGCGTACCAGAACGGTTAGAAGCAAAATAGAGCGTTTTCTTATCCTCCGAAATGGTTGGTGTAATCTCATTCCTGGGTGAATTGACCCCTGAGCCCAGGTTCATTGGCTCGGTCCATCCACCTATTCCGTTTTTAAAAGAAACATACAAGTCATTTTGCCCATAAGAATCCGCCCGTTTGTAAAGACATAATCAGTACTGCCCCATCTGGACTCATGGTTACATTGACACTGTTTCCTTCTGTATAGAAATTTTCAATCTCCATTGGCTGAGGAAATTGCCAACCCTCCTTTTCCTTTTGAATAATTGAAAAACCTTGGTCCATGCCGCCACCCATCAAAAACTGGTTGAGAATGACAAAGGAGTTTTCTATTGGTGTCAGGGCGCAAATGCTATTGGGTAGAGCATTATTCAAAGGTGGTCCAGGATGAGACAAAGCTTGAAATTGTTCCTTTTTAAAATGGGCGATCCAAATGTCTTGATTAAAATCCGAGTGCATCGCCTCCTTGATTGGGTAACCCGCAATTCGGGAATATATTTCTGCCAGATATCGAAAGTATTGGGATTCTGACAGGCTCAAATGTATATTCCTCCCCTCAACTTCTAGGGTTCGATCAAAATCAGGATAGCGAACTCGAGTAAAGTAAAGCGTTTGTCCATCGTAACTAAGAACCGGCGTTATTTCATCATAGGCAGACGAATTAATAGGCGGGGGAAGTTTTTCAAGAGTTAGCTTGTAGCGTTGAGCTTGTCCCTTAAAAAAGGAAAAAAGTAAAAACCCACAAAAAAAATGATAAAAAACAGCGTTCATTCTTTTCTTTATTCGAATTTGAGTCAATATGGGAGGGATTTGAAAGATAAGAAAAAATAGGCCTTTTCAAAAATTATACTCCTATGATAATCTCTGCATTTCAGTAGAATTATTCATGGATTTTTCTATATTTACGCTCGACTGTCCCCTGATTAAGATGAATTCATTTGATAAAAGTGCTGCAAATTTGCTGAAGAGAATTAAAGTAGCTGAAAAGACATTGTTAAGTTGCATTTTTCCACTATTCTTTTTTAACTTATTGTAGTCTAATTTATCATTTTTGCTAAAAGAATCGGCATTTAGCAAAAAAAAAATTTTGTAATTATCTCTTTTTCACTAAAATAGGATTGCTTTTTGCTATAATAATTATTTATTGCTGATGAAAAAATAAGTTGGACTTTTAACACTTTGCTTACCCTCTACACTTTTAATTTAACCTACTACAAAAATGCTTGGCGATCTTTGCATCCTGCACACTAAAGGGGTGTAATCTTCACTGTAAGAACACCCTTTGCACTTTGGATTAAAGAAGAAATAAAGTCATCTATTTATTTGATGTACCCGAAGAAACAAAACAACAAATCTGACTACTCAATTACGGATTTGACTAAACTAAATGCTATGAAAAAACGGGCACTTTTACTGAGCTTAGTATTCGTTTGTCTATGTACTTTTTCGACTGCACAAATTAGCCTTGCTGATTATGCCACCTACAATTTAGAGGTGATCCCTTTTCGCACTGATTTTGGCAACACCCTGACCGAAAAAGATATAAACCTGACTTTCAGCAACTTGCGAAGGGTAGAAAAAAATGGCGATGTACATATTCGGGTTGTTTTTCTAACTGGATTGCGGAGTAATTATTTATTACAAACAGCCATTACTGATATAGGTTTTGCCTATCGAGTAGCTTATAAAACACCCGCTTATAGAGTAACAGCAATTGACAATAAAGGAAATCTGTTATTACAAAAAATATATGGTGGAGAAGATAAACAGGCACTTTATGGTGAATTTTTGAGCCTCTCCAGTCCGGAAGATTTAGAATTTGAGTGGGAAAAGGGACGAGAAGCCTACTATAAAGAGTTGGAAAGTAGCCAAGAAACGCTGACGCGAACAATGGATGAGGACCTTAAAATAGCCGTTCTCAACAAAGCTCAAGAAATAGCAACAGGTGAGCCGATTACCGCCTCTCCTCAAAGCGAACCCACTGGTGATACAGAAGAAACCAGAACCATCACCCCCGGCAAAAATGGTCCTAGAAAAAACATATATAAACCAAGTGCTCGCAACAAACCTCCTTCAGAACCCCAGCCGGGTGATCCTATTTTAAACGCTTCAAATGATGAGCAATATAGTTTAAACGGTCTAATCGAAGTTGCTGCCTGCTCCAAGTATAGTTATCAACTAACAAATAAACACCCTTTTGCAACTTTGAGCGTTTTTCTACAAAAATCCCCTGGCGAAGAAGTGCAAGAACTCATTTTGCCCTCCGGACAAGTCAAACTTTTTAAAGGCTTGCCACATAAGGATTCTTGGATAGTAGTCGCTTACCTACAGGATGATTTTCAGGGAGACCAAATTGATCTGAAAGAGCAGGTCAACCAATTAGCGGGGGAAGAGGCGTCTGCCCATGCCATTACGAACCTCATCGAGCAGTTTTATACACAATTCAAGCCGACTATCAACTTTGCCCCAAAAGTTAGTTCTAAAACGGGAGAAGTCGTTGATTATGTGCAAGAAAATGATTCCTGGCAGGATCAACTAAAGGTCTTTCTTTCGGAATCTGATTTAAAAATTAGTAAAGCCAACCAGACGAAGGTTATTAAAAAAAACGAGCAAATTCTAAATTCCAAAGCGCTAAGGAATATTTCTACCTATGTTGAAAAAGACTTATACAATCCAGCCAATCAAAAACTTATCTATCCGATTATCAAGTCCAGCAAAAATTTCCGAAATATCACTCCATTATTGTCTTTGGAATATGCCCAATCTATTACTAAAACAGGAGGATTGAATGAATACTGGAAAGACCAGTCCGCTAATCGGATCAGCCTGAGTGCCCGCCTGCCTTTTGAATGGCAATTGAGTACAAGAAAATCTGGTTCTTTTTCCACGATACATGTCAAAGCATCTTATGAACTATTGTCTTTCGACTGGAATAGGGTGCATCCGGTTTTGGCACTTGATCCCGAAAATCCACTAAATGAACCAGAAGCAGTGTTGCCAGAGGAGCAATTTTCCTTCCAAACTACCCAATTGAGTGCAGGTTTGGCTTGGAAATTATATTTCCCCTTGCCTATTGTAGAACTGGAAGGCGGGGCATTTTTTAGTCATAAAACTCGCCTACTTTGGGGCGAAGATAGCGGTCAATTCCCCAGAAAAATATTCAGCCCTGAAAATGAGATCATATCCAAGTTGGCAGATTTAAATGCTTTCCGTCCTTATATTGGAGCAAAATTGGCTATTCCCTATTATTTTTCTGGTTACAAATTTGATTGCGACTCCCGATTGCGCAATGTACAATTATTTGGAAGTTTTCGGATGTATCCAGTCAATTTTACCAGTAATGACAAATATCAAATTTTCATTCGCGATAATAATAGCTCGGATTTGCTAAAGGCTCCCTTGTTAGAAGGAAATTCCAAATGGTTGATGCAAATTATGGTGGGTGCAGCAGTGGAGTTTTAGCAAAAAGTAGCCAGGGCATTTAGTTCTTAAAGTTAAATTTGTATTTTTAGAAAAATTTTTTTTTGGTAATAATCCCCCCTTTTTTTGGTGCAGGTCACTTACTTCTACCCCTTTTATCAACAAAAAATGCAGGTTTTCCATACAGTGGGCCTTTGATCCTATCACACTTTTTAAAATTAGGATCATAAAAATCAGCACTGAAAAATCGAGCATCTTAAAAACAAGCTAAAACAAAAAACTATGAAAAAGCGGAATCCTTTTTTCCGATTAGGCCTCTGGCTATTTTTTGGCTTTCTATTTACCAATATAACAGCTCAGGACGTATGCAAGCCCGATTCTAGCCTATCTGACGCACCTATTGGCATCTACCCTACTCCTTTTGACTCTATCGTTTTCCCCAATGGTGGATTAGCAGATTTTCCAGCTGTAATCGGTGAACCTTATGAATTAATTTTTACAATAAAATTGGCGGATTCTGTTAATTTCACTGGATTTAATGTTGATTTAAACCATATACGTCTGCTACCTGAAGAAGGAATTATCGGCTTGCCAGGTGGCTTAGATTATTCCTGTAATCCGCCTAGCTGTCTATTTCCGGATAGTATCTTGGGTTGTATATTAATTTCTGGCATACCTGGAGAAGGTAATTTTCCAGGAGATTATCACATACAAATTCAGGCAGAAGTCAATGCCAATGATAATGATATTTTTGGTTTGAATTTTCCCTCTTCGCTCTTCCCGGGAGCGTACATTATAAACCTGACTCGATCATCCGAAATAGATACGGACGAAGACGGTATCGACGATTCCCAAGACAATTGTGTCGATATACCCAACCCCGATCAAATAGACAATGATGAAGACGGTTTTGGCCTGGCCTGTGATTGTGATGATTCTCCCGAAACAGGGACAAATTGCGCACTAGGTTGCCAGTCTTTTTACCTAGATGCAGACGGCGATGGCTTTGGCTCGCCAATGGATGCTCTTATTACCTGTATTGCTCCTGAAGGGTTTGTGGCTAATAATCTGGATTGCGATGATACCGATATTGGTATTAATCCTGCCGCAACAGAAATTTTAAGCAATGGTTTTGATGAAAATTGCAATGGACAGGTTGATGAAATCCAAAACTCCGAAGACCAAGATGAAGACGGCATCGAAGATGGGCTTGACAATTGCCCAACGATTGCCAATGAGGATCAATTAGATGAAGATGGTGACGGCTTTGGCCTGGTCTGTGATTGCAATGATACGCTGTCTTTTGTCAACCCCAATGCCATTGAAATTCAGGACAATGAGATAGATGATGATTGCGATGGAGCCATTGATGAAGCCCCTGTTTTGGTAGATTCGGATATGGATGGGATTGTAGATTTAGAAGACAATTGCCCTACTATACCCAATCCCGACCAAATGGATGAAGATAAGGATGAGTTGGGTGCTGCTTGTGACTGCGACGACTCCCAATTGACCGGCTTTGATTGCTTTGAAAATTGCCTGGTTTTTTATGCAGATAATGATGGCGATGGCTATGGCAATGCCGAAATTTTCACAATGGCTTGCGTCGCTCCAGTGGGCTTTATTTCAAATGATAGAGATTGTGACGATTCCAATCCTCGTATCCATCCATCAACAGAAGAAATCCCCAATAATGGAATAGATGATAATTGCAACGGACAAACGGACGAATCTGATGCTCCAATTAGTTGGTATCGGGATATGGATGGAGATGGTTTTGGCAACCCCCAATTGGATTCTATCTCCATTGCTCAACCTAAAGGCTATGTAGCTAATCGGGAAGACTGTGATGACCACAATGACCTAATTTATGAAAATGCCATCGAAATAGTAGATAACCTGGACAATAACTGCGACGGATTAGTGGATAACTTTGAAGGCCCTTGCGATGACCTTACAAATCCTGGAGTCATTGCTACCGACCAAATCGTCTGTCCGGAAAACCCTGACCCACAAGCCATCACCAATATCGAAGCACCGAGCGGAGGTAGCGGCAACTTAGAGGTAATGTGGATGATAACTACAGATGATCCCAATAGCGGAGATGCTCAATGGCTTTTAATCCCTGGTTCACACGGGCTGGAATATGACCCTTTGCCCATTAATCAAACTACCTATTTTAGAAGATGTGCCAGACGCGAAGGTTGTAGTAAGTTTTTACAAGAAACAAATATTATCACCATCCTCTTTCGCCCAAATTGCGAAGAAGAGGAAGAAGAAATAATTATCGAAGAAGATCCTTGTCAAAATAGCGATTTGAGCGTTTCTTCAGAAGTTGTGGATCCAAGTTGTGATTCCTTGGATGGCCAAATTGATTTGACTGTCCGAGGAGGCGTTAAACCCTATCTCTTTATTTGGGAGCCCGATTTTGGTAATGTAGAAGATTTGGATAGTTTAGGAGAAGGAATTTACAGTGCGACCATTTTGGATTCCCTTAATTGCTTTCAAAACTTTACCGTTAGACTTGTCAAACCGGATACCTGTACGGAAGCTCCACCAGAGTTAGGTCCGCGCGGATTTGAGTTTGGCAAAGTTCAGGCGACCATTTTAGACAACAAACTTGTCTGGCTGGAATGGCAAACCCTCAATGAGCAAAAAGAAAGCCGCTATCTGTTAGAACATTCCAAAGAAGGCAGCCAATTTTTTGTTTTGCCCCAAATAATGACTGCTTATGGAAAACCTGCCAGTCATTATCAATTCAGTGATAAAAATCCATTCTTAGGCACCAGTTTTTACCGCATAAAGTACCTCCAGTCCAACGGAGATTTTATCTACTCCCCCACCCTTCAAGTATTGGTACAACCTGATGGAACGCCCTTTGTTCTGGTTTATCCCAACCCTTTCCAAGAAGAGCTAACCATTGATTTTTTAAGCGCCTTGGAAGAAGAAGCAATGGTTTTGATAATAGATAATTTGGGGCAAATTTTGTATAAAAAAAGGATTGCTCCAGGAGAAATTAGAAATGTAATAAGTTTACCAAGCAATGCCAACGGTCTTCTCACAATACAAATAATAAAGAACCAGGAAAAGATTGTGAAAAAGATATTAAAAACCGAATAATCTTCCACCAAAAACCAACACCTGGCTACGAATGCCAAGCAGTTCTGTCTTGAAGAAAAGGATTTTAAATAGAAAATCAGCTTAAATCCTTATATTGTGTTCTCAACCTAAACGCTGGTTTTTCTTTTTTTACCACGAGAATACTTTTTAATAATAGAAAAATTTTGACTGGTTTAAACTCATTTCAGTCATTAGACTTTATTCTAAAAATTTTCGTATGAGCATTTTCCAAACCACTAATTGAGGACAGTTTGTGGACTGGCGCATACAAGCCCGAACAAGGTCTATTGACTTAAAAGTAAAATTCCTACTGCAAAAAATGGCTTCACCCAAGAATCTCTATCGGTTCAGGCTGCGCTTGGCGGGCTTGTTTATTTTAGTAACCTGCGCTTGCTTCGGTTCTTTGTTTACCCAAAATCGCCACTTGGATAGCCTCAAAAGTATCCTAGATCAAACCAATTCTTTTCAAGAAAAATCAAGCCTTCTAAATCAAATTGCCAATACAGCCATAAGCGAAAAAGCTTATTCTGTTTCTAAATATTATGCCCGACAAGGCATTGATTTGGCTCTCCAATTAAACAATCAGGAGGCTGAGTTAGATGCCCGAAAAACGCTCGCCCGAGCTTATTATTACGAATTGAATCGGGATTCTGCCTCCTTCTTCTTAGATGATTTTCTTCAATTGGCCTTAGTCCTGCAAAACCAAGCTGGTTTAGGCTGGGGATATAATTTTTACGGACTTATCTATAAAAACAAAGGCGCCTATACTGAAGCTGCTAATTATTTTGAAAAAAGTCTGAAAATAAGAGAAAAAGCGGGGAATCTCGACGGCGTAGCAGCCTGTTATAATAATCTGGGGTTGGTCCATAATAAAATTGGCAATTATGAAGAAGCTATAGAGTATTTCCTAAAAAGTTTGGAAATAAGAAAAACACAAAAAGCGGAAAAGCGTATTGCTAATCTCCACCTGAATATTGGCAATTTGCATAACCAAATTGGAGATTATCCTAAAGGCTTAGAATATCATTTGAAAGTCTTAGCCCATTATGAAGTGACTAAAGACAAGTGGGGGCTGGCTGCTATCTACAATAGCCTTGGAAACAATCACAAAGATCAAGGAAATACTCAAAAAGCACTGGATTACTACCAAAAAAGTTTAGTCATCGCTAGAGAAATAACCGATAAACCCTTGATTTCTACCACCTTAGGAAATATTGGCAATTTATATGGTCATTCGGGAAACTTAGAAAAAAAGAAGGAATATCTACTGCAGTCACTAGCTATTGAAAAAGAGCTAGGCAATCTAAACGGCATTGCTCGGTCTTATTTAAATCTGGGTATAACCTTGGCAGAACTACAGGAATATCCAGAAGCCTTGAGTTATCTCTCTGAAAGCAATCGAATTTATAAAGGGCAAAATGCAACGATTCATATAGCCAATGCCGATATTGAAATGGGAAAAGTTTATCTGAACATGAGTAATTTGCAGCAAGCTCTCATTGCCCTTCAGAATGGGTTAGCTATCGCTAAGGAAAAAGGCAATTGGGTCATGCAGAAAGCAGCTTATCAGGGGCTAGCAACTACTTATCAACGGCTGCATAATTATCCAAAAGCCTATGAAAGTTTTCAATCATATGCCGCTGCAAAAGACAGTCTGCTCAATACGGAAAAAACGGAACAATTGGCTAGGTTAGCTGCTCAATACGAGCATGAAAAAAGCCGAACAGCCCTTCAAAAATTACGGGCAGAAAATATGGCAGAACAATTGGAAATGAGTGAACAACTTCGGGATCGAAACCTAATTGTGGGCATTGCGCTGGTTGCCGTAGTCATTTTGTCCGCCTTGTATTTGTTGTTCCGCTATCGGCAAAAGAAAAAAGAAGCGACCCATGAGAAAAAACGAGTAGAGGAATTGCTTCGCATTGACCAACTCAAAGATCAGTTTTTGGCTAATACTTCTCATGAGTTGAGGACTCCCCTCAATGGCATTATTGGGATCGCAGCCTCTCTGGAAAATGGCATTGCCGGAGATTTGCCGACTAAAGCCAAAGAAAACCTTCACTTAATAACCGCAAGTGGCAAGCGATTATCTAACCTGATTAACGATATTTTGGATTTTTCCAAACTCAAAAATGCAGACCTCAAACTGGAATTAAAACCAGTTGACCTCGCTGCAGTTACGAAGATTGTCTTTGCATTGTCGCGCCCTTTGCTCCAAAATAAGCCCATTGAATTAATCAATCAATTGCCCGATGATGCTCCTTTAGTAAACGCAGATGAAAATAGAATCCAACAAATTCTGCATAATTTGATAGGCAATGCCATTAAATTTACAGAAAAAGGAAGCATCCGAGTTTTTGGCAAGCCTAAAGGTAATTTTTTTGAAATTACGGTATCTGACACCGGAATAGGCATCCCTAAAGAAAAACACAAAAGCATTTTTAATTCTTTTGAACAATTGGATGGCACTAGTACCCGCAAATATGGCGGAACTGGATTAGGGTTAAGTGTAAGCAAACAGTTAATTGACCTACATCAAGGTCGAATTACTGTAGAATCAAAACCGGGAAAAGGATCCGCCTTCACTTTTACGCTACCACTTAGCCAAACTCAAAAAATTAAAGGGAAGCCTTCCTCTATAGTTGTGCCCGAATCCAAAAACAAACCTCCGGAAATTATACGATCTAATAAAAATGGGACTGCTCCCGTTTCGCCCAAAATTAAAGCAAACAAGATTGAAGAAATTAGAATACTCATAGTTGACGATGAGCCAGTTAATCGGCAAGTATTGGAAAATCATCTGCAATTAGAGGGTTACGACTCCATACAAGCAACCAATGGTCAAGAAGCACTGGATTTGATAGAAAGCGGGCAACATTTTGATTTGATTATTCTGGACATCATGATGCCTCGACTATCGGGCTATGAGGTTTGCACCAAATTAAGAGAGCGATTTTCCCCCATTGAAATGCCCATTATTATGCTCACCGCCAAAAACGGAGTCGTTGATCTAGTAGAAGGCTTTGAAGTAGGAGCTAACGATTATCTAACCAAGCCTTTTTCTAAAGATGAGTTAATTAGCCGGATCCAAACACACCTCAATTTATACCGCCTTAATAAAGCGAGTGACCGGTTTGTTCCTCACGAATTTTTACGGGCCATTGGTAAAGAATCCATTTCGGAGCTCAAACTAGGGGACCATGTTTCAAAAAATGTAACGGTTATGTTTGCCGATATCCGAGATTATACACCCCTCTCGGAACAAATGACCCCAGAAGAAAACTTTAAGTTTGTCAACGCCTTTTTAGGACGACTTGGTCCTTATGTACGTCAAAACAGGGGTTTTATCAACCAATTTTTAGGGGATGGATTTATGGCCATTTTTCCTTATTCAGAAAATTATGCCCTCAAAGCAGCCATTGAAATCCAACACAAACTGAATGAGTATAATGGAGAAAGAAAAAAATTGGGGCGAAAACCCATTCAGCTAGGTATTGGTATGAATGCAGGCCCACTTATCATGGGCATTATTGGTGACGATACGCGCACGGACCCTGCTACCATTTCGGATACAGTCAACACTGCATCCAGAATGGAAGGGCTAACCAAACACTACGGAGTCAATATCATCGTTAGTGAAGCTTTTATACAACGGCTCGAAAATCGAGCGCATTTGCATTTTCGCTACCTCGGCAAGGTCCGGGTGAAAGGCAAAGAAAAAGTAACTGGAATCTACGAGTGCTTTGAAGGTGATGAGCCAGAAGCTCAATCCCTTAAATTAATCACCCTGGAAATTTTTGAAAAGGGTATCCATTTCTTTTTAGAAGGCAACTTCAAAGAAGCGTGCGTTCAATTTCAGTATGTTCTTGAAGAAAACGAAGCAGATAAAGTTACGCAGTATTTTTTCAAAAAATGTACCAGTTTCATTCAAAACGGTGCTCCGGACCAATGGAGCGGAATTGACCTATTGTATGACCAATAAGGCTCTTACTCCTCCTCTGACTCTGCCTCTCCATTGACTTCCGGGTCGCCTACTTCAAAAAGGATTCTATCTTTCCCGTTTGCATTGCTTACCTTTGGTCGAATCACCGGAATAATGTAGGCGCTTTTATCTATAGTGAAAGATAAGGTTTCAGCGGAATTATCCGGGTCTTTAGGATTGAGGGTAGCCAGCAAATTACCGCTTCGACTATCAAAAATGGCAACAATAGTATTTCCTTGATTAGTATTCCGGCTAATTCGAATGGTCGCTGTATTGGTGCTCGAAGCTTCTACTTTTAAAAATTGCTGCTTATTCGTAAAAGGAGTTGCTGCATTTCGAGCAGTATGTATTTCATTATTAGCTACTTGGAATATCACAGGGGGCTGGTTGGAAGGGCTTGTATTGGAAGGAGCTGCATTCTGATAAGTCAGCGTTACCGTAGCGTCGTCGTTATTATTTTCTCCTCCATTTTGTCCAAAACTGTATGTTTTAACATTTCCATTGGCATTAATTTTATACAATTTCGGAATGGCTAATAATAACCCTGAACGGCCAACTGCCCGACGATTGGTACTATTAGCTGCCAATCTTTCAGAATTTTGATTATCCGTAGTAATCAGGTTAATAGCGGTCAGCTTGGTAGTAACCGTAAACTTAACTAGTTTGTTCTGACTAGGCGTTCTGGAGTAGTAAAGGTCAGCAGGCATTTTAAGCCGAAGGTTTTGAGCCATTAAATTGGCAGAAAAAATGATCAGAAAAAAAAGGAAGATGTTTCTCATAGTAAGGGTTTTTATTAAAAAAAATGTTTTATTAAATAGAAATGCGTTCCTTTTAGGAAAATTCAGTCCGTAATGATAAAATTTCTTTTTGAAAAAAAGCACAAATAGGCTTGAAATTTAACAAGGATCTTTTCTAAAAGAATCAATATCTTTTGAGAGTGTTACATTTAAGAGAGGAATATATATAGTGACGAATGCTTTAGATATTTCACCACAGAGGCTAGTAGAGTAATTCTCTTGATGTTTTCTTAAGCTCGGATGGCATCTACCGGATTCATGTTGGCTGCTTGTGCAGCGGGAATAATACCGGCTAATATACCCGTGATAATGGAAACTGTCAGCCCCAAGATAATATTTCCCATATCTAGGTATAATTCAAAATTAATAGCAGCCGTCAAACCCTTTAGTACCAACCAAATCAAACCCATACCCATCAAACCACCAATCACACAAAGCATGACTGATTCGATTAAAAATTCTAATAAAATAACATATCGCTTTGCACCCAATGCTTTTTTTATACCAATCAAATTGGTTCGTTCTTTTACCGACACGAACATAATATTCGCTACGCTAAATACCCCCACTATCAATGCGAAAATGCCAATGATAAATCCGGCTGTATTCAGTACGCCAAACACGCCATCCAGCAATTTACTCAGTAAGGACAACTCATTTAAGGCAAAATTATCTTCCTCTTTGGGCTTCAATTTTCTACTGGCGCGGATCACGCCCCGCATTTCATCCTTCAAATCTTCCAGGCTAACCCCTTCTTTAGCCTTGGCACTAATGTTGCCGCCAAGGATAGAACCATCACTCAGATTAGCCATTTTTCTCGCCAAGCCATAATTAATAACCATTCCTTCGTCAAAATTCATAACGCTAACCAAATCGTCCCCTGACTTTTCCAATACACCGATGACTTCCAATTTTTGCCCTCCTACTTTTATTCTTTTTCCAATGGGTTCAACTTGTCCGAAAAGTTCCTCTGCAATCGTATGTCCAAGAACGACCTTTGTTGCCCCTGTGTACATTTCGGTTGGGGAGAAGTAACGCCCTTTTCCAAACTCAAAGCTAAATAACTCTTCGCTATCCTCTGTTACTCCCACCAAAAAGCCGCCTTCTACACTGCTGGATTTGTATTTAGCCGTTTTTATACCTACCACAACAAAATAAGATACCAAATCTGCTGATTTCACCTTTGTCTGAATGGCTCTAAAGTCTTTATGGTTGGGCTTAGGCCGCCGCATCCATTTCCAATAATTATGCCCGGGGTCCTCTGCCCAGGTAAAGCGATCCACATAAATCACATCATTTCCCAGTTTATCAAAACTGGAGCGTACATTGTCTTCTAGCGAATCCACTGCAGACAAAACACCAATAATACAAAAGATGCCTATAGACACCCCCAAAAGGGATAAAAAACTCCGCATCTTATTGCTCATCAAAGATTGCCAGGCCTGCCGAAAACTTTCGGTAATGACTTTGATAATTGTAATCATAAAAGAGTGATAAGTAAAAACGGCAAATACGGAAAAATCATTTCTTCTCCAACCACAAAGGTAAATTTGAACCTAAAGTTAGTAGAAAGCATTCTATTTTAAATAAATGATTCGATCAATATCACATAATTCTCTGCTAATGGCAATAATAGCACAAATAGAATAGCAAAGAAGTGCCAATTTTTATTTTCATCTCTTCTGAACTAAACTTTTGAAAATATTCGCGGTATCAAAACTAGAGAAGAAAATGGAAAGGATCAGGTTGATATTTTCAAAAAACCAGACATTTCTTATCTTTGCGTTCATTTTCCAAAATTGAAATCCAAAACTGACTGATTAGGAGTTTTTTGGAAAGTTTTTATTCTAAACATATAAAAAACAAAGTATTGACTTTCAGCACTTTACAACTTCATATTTTATTTTCCTGATACAGCAAATTTTATTTAAAAAAAAAATGGATATTGGAATTTCGCCAATAGTTAGGTAATGATCTCCAATAGATGCCATTTTTTAGTCTTAGATTTGTACTCTTTGACTATATGAGAACATAATTTTAGTCAAAAACTTACATATAATACTAATATTGAATGAGGACCAAACTGTCACAGTTTAATTTCGACTTACCTAAAGAATTAATTGCTCAATATCCGGTTGAAAATCGAGATGAATCCCGCTTGATGGTTATTAACCGAAAAATGGGAACCATTACGCATCGTCTCTTTAAAGATCTCATTCATTATTTCAATGAAGAAGACGTAATGATTTTCAATAATACCAAGGTTTTTCCCGCCCGATTATATGGAAGAAAAGAAAAAACGGGTGCAAAAATCGAAGTATTTTTATTGAGGGAACTAAACAAGGAAGCGAGGCTTTGGGATGTGCTGGTTGATCCTGCCCGAAAAATTCGGGTAGGTAATAAATTGTATTTTAGCGATGATAGCGAAAACGATATTCTGGTAGCAGAAGTAGTCGATAATACCACTTCGCGAGGACGTACTATTCGGTTTTTATACGATGGAACAGATGAAGAATTTCACGAGGAACTTGGAAAGTTGGGAACAACCCCCTTACCCAAATATATCGATCGCCCCTCCGAGCCTTTGGACAGGGAGCGATACCAAACAATCTATGCGAAAGAAGTGGGGGCTGTTGCTGCCCCAACCGCAGGCTTACACTTTAGCCGAGAGCTAATGAAAAGGCTGGAAATCAAAGGAATAGAGTTTGCAGAATTGACTTTGCATGTGGGCTTGGGTACTTTTAGAAGCATTGATGTAGAAGATTTGTCTAAACATAAAATGGACGCCGAATACTTCAAAATTGATTCTCAAACTGTTGAAACCGTAAATAACGCTATGGATAAAGAAAAGCGGATCTGTGCCGTTGGCACAACCAGTATGCGTTCCATCGAATCCGCTGTTTCTGCAACTAATAATTTAAAAGAAGTCGAAGGGTGGACCAATTTATTCATTTATCCGCCCTATGAATTTAACATTGCCAATGCAATGATTACCAATTTTCACTTACCAAAATCAAGCCTTGTAATTATGGTTTCTGCTTTTGCCGGTACAGACTTAATCAAAGAAGCCTATGCAGAAGCCATTAAGGAAAAATATCGCTTTTTTACCTATGGAGATGCAATGCTTATTCTTTAAAATGGCTTAATGGGTATAAGAAGTAAGTGGCACTTCTACATAAGTATTCAATACGCTCAAAGCCAAGCCTTCTGCTTCATCAGCACTAAATCCTTGGTTCATATAATAGTCTTCCAGGAGAACCTGAGATTGAAAAAATAATATTTTCAGTGTAGAAAAGTATTTCGCCAAAATCGGATTGCGTTTGGCACTTCCTTCCATAGTCTTCCAAAAATCTACCACCCAATTATCCATTTGCTTTTTTTGTTCTTTATTTAGTTTTTCAGGAAAGAGATAGAGAAAAGAACGGCCGGTCTGTAAAGCAGATTGTCGCTCCAATTGGTCGGCAGACAGTGCAGCAGGTTGCAAATCAGCAAGCATTGTATTTAAAATGGCAATTTCTTTCCAACTGTCAAAACTTTTACAATTAGCAATTTTTGTATTGGGAAAAGAAGCAAATCTGGATTTTTTGCTAAAAGCTGCTTTTGAAACCACCGGATGCCGTTCAAATAACCAACAGGGAATCGCATAATCAGCAACAGCGTGTAAATATCGCAGATGCAAGATTAATTGCTCCAGATTATCATATGAATAAGCCGCATTAAAATCAAAAGGCGGCGTATTTTTCAATTTTTTATCGGCAAATGTTTCTTGAATAGCTGTGTTCATCAGCGCATTAACTTCCTTTAAATCTCCACCATTTGTCAGTGACCAGTAAGCTCGATAAGCCTTGGCTAGTGGTTCTTCGGAGGCTTCTAATTGCGGCAAAACAAATTCAGGTAGCTCCAGCAATTTATTAATTTTTTGTTGAAAGCTGTTATCATTATTATCCCTACTTTGATTAAAATAGCTCGCTAGGAGGCTATATTTATTATATTGAAAATCATTTTCTTCAAATTGTCGAAAACCACTTGCCGTACCCTTTCCATATAAACCGTCTAGGCTTCCAACATAATATTCTTCCGCTTTCAGCACTTTTTGCAAATCCAGAGCGGCTGTTCGTTTCACTTTAGCTCTGATACTTGGTCGAGTGAATTTAGAGTTAGGTAGGCGGGCATTTTCTGAGATAGTTTTAGTAGTGACGGCTTCATAGCTTTGGGGAATAGCTCCTTCCAGAATGGCTTCTACGGCTGCATTTAATTTGCCAACTGTACTATATTCACCCAATTCAAAATCTGTCAACTCGTGCAATAAACCCGTATTCACCGTTTTAACAAAAGCATCTTTATAGCCTGCTTGTCTAATAAAGCCTGCTCGTTCTCTAGCTATTGTACGATTTGCAAATGCCCCAGTAATTATTTTGACCCTTGTAGGATCGTCCAGTAAAGCATAAAGCTTACCAACTGGCTGATATTTTTGCCAATTGATAACTGTTCCCACTTTTTCAGTCGCAAACTGGACAACGATCATTTCTTTGTGATTGACTATTGAGCGTTCTGCAATAAATGCATTAAAGCCTTTGTTTTTTACTGCTTGCAAGGCCCTTCCCGCTTCCTCCTGAGTTTTGAATTCGCCCAGATAAACCTTTGTAAAATTATCTCCAAATGGCTCTGCATACAAATAACCCAATGATTGGATCAGCTGAAAATCCTCCAATTTTGGATTGACAAATGTGCCAATTTGAACGGTGAAAACGCTATTCCTTTGCGCCACTAAAGCAATTGGTAATAAAAATAATGCAACAAATAATTTTTTCATAAAATGATTTTGTTAGGAAAACGAATCCTCTTTACTGGCTAACAATTTAAAATAAACCTTTCTCTCGCTTTTTATATACAACCATTTACGGTCTTTTTAATATGCGTTTAACTAGAATCTTAACAAAAGATTAAAAGATTTTAATGAAAATCAATTAGTTTTGCACAGCCTCTTTAAATCCTATTCTTTGGCAGCTACCAAGAACCTTCTAAAAGACTTGTTCCCAAATAACAGGATAATATTAACAACCGATAAATGGCATATAAAATTCTTTCTATTAAAGACGAAAACGGCATCTTAGTAGTTACCCTCAATCGGCCTCAATCGCTCAATGCCTTGAACAAACAAACCATTGAGGAATTAGAACATTTCTTTACAAAAGATGCTCCAAAACGAACGCAAATTAAAGGGATTATTCTAACAGGTGCGGGGGAAAAAGCCTTTGTTGCTGGAGCAGACATTAAAGAGTTTTTAGGTATAGATGCCGAAAATGGCCAACAATTATCCCGTCGAGGCAATAATGTAATGTTTGCCATAGAACGTTTCCCAAAGCCAGTCATTGCCGCCGTGAATGGCTTTGCGCTAGGTGGTGGTTGTGAGTTGGCAATGGCTTGCCATATAAGAATAGCTGGCGAAAAAGCTCGATTTGGACAGCCAGAAGTCAATCTCGGTATTATCCCCGGTTATGGCGGCACCCAACGTCTTACACAGCACATCGGCAAAGGAAAGGCCATAGAATTAATGATGACAGGAGATATGATTGGAGCAACTGAAGCAAAGGCTCTAGGATTGGCCAATCACGTTGTACCTGCTGGAGAAGAAATAGCAAAGGCAAAAGAAATCATTGAAAAAATTGCCCATAAAGCTCCCCTTGCGATTGCCAAAATCATAACGTCTGTCAATGCCTACTTTCAAGATGGTGCAGACGGGTTTGAAACTGAAATCAATAGTTTTTCTGAACTTACTGGCACTCAAGACTTTGTGGAGGGCACCAATGCTTTTATAGAAAAAAGAAGAGCTCTATTTAAAGGCAATTAGTTTCTTTTTTTAGTTAAGCCTTAGCATCTTTTTGGTAAGCACTCCATGTTCTGTTTTAATTTGATAGATTAAGACACCGCTTTCTCCCAATTCCTCTTTCGTCAATAGAATCTGATGATATCCGCTTTGATAAACTCCCTCTATTTCTCTTAGCAAGTGGCCTTGTAAATTATAAACTTCAAAGATCGCCTTCGTTTTTTCCGGTAAAATAAAACCAATAGTGGTCGCATCGTTAAAAGGGTTAGGACTGTTTGGCAGCAATTCAAAACCTTTAATAATAGACTCCTTTTGGAATGTCAGGCGAATATTGAGCTGTTCTTTTGCTTGATTAATGGCCTCTTTTGAAGTATATAAACTAGACAGTTTAAGAAAATCACTTAATCGCCCACCAGTATTGGCCACAAAAGTCAATTCAAATAAATCACTAGTTGACTTGGTCAATAGTTCCAGCACTTAATTGATCCCAGCAAATGGTCAGGGCATCATTGGCAACTTTAGCCATGTGCTGGCTTTTTACAATTCCGTTTTGAATATGATGTATTCGCAAATGATTAAATTCCAAAGTAAATTGAAAGCCTAAAAGTGTATTTAGTTCCTTTATTTTAAAGCCAACTTTTAATTTTTCTCCTTTTTTTATCCATTTGTCTCTAGCACTGACACTTACTAGCAAATCCCCTGTGGTCGTTCTAACCTCAGCAGCCGATAATCCATTGGGAGCAGCACTATCATTCAAATCTCCAATCTTGATCGCAATAAAATCCGATTCGGTTAAATTCTCTACCAGTTCTGGTATAAAAAATAGACTCTTTAAACGCTTCTTCTGCTGGATTTTCAGTAGTAAAATCATAAGTATTTTTGACAAAGCGCCAACTAGAATCATTGGCAAAATCGTGCGCTATCCCCAATATCATTTTCCGCATTTGCACCACATCAAAAGTAGAAACGCTCCCTGACCGATCCATATCCGCTGCAATATATTGATAAGGCGTTTTAAAAGCTTCCAGGTCCAAGATATGCCGTTGGACAATAACTAAATCGTAAACGGTTATTCCATTCATTGGGTCATCACTCTTTTCAGGAGTAATAATGTACCCAATGCCTTTGGGCAAATCCATCGAAAAGCTGCCCGATTCATCTGTTGTCACCGTTTTTTCAAAAAGAACCGTCCCTTTGGCTCTCAGTGTGACACCTGCCAGAGGCAGACGATTCGCATTAAAGATACCCCCTGCGACTGTTGCTACATCTGTACTATCCACTAAACCGCTACCACACTTACCACTACTATCCTGGATAAAAACACTTGCTAAACAAAACGCCCAATTCCCAGCCTCATCAATGGCATATAGTTCTATCTTCTGGTCGCCCAATTATTACAATCCAACTCTATATTATCCGGCAAGGCAAGCACTGTACTGCCCGATGCACCACTTTGGGGTTTTATTATTGAATTACTTAGTACTGGATGCCAGAGCCTAAAAGTTAGCTGGTCATCTGTGATGAGCAATTGTCTGTTGATTTTTGATTTAAATCCTTTGCCCATACCCTAACTTTTCCGCTATTGGCATCTAATGTCAACACTAAGTCGTCCGAACAAAAAGCACTCGGAGACAGGCAATCCTTAAAAGTGTATGTTACATTTTTTGTCGTTGTATTTCCACAATTATCCTGGACTAACCAAGCAACTTGATAGGTTTTATTAAATACCCGATAGGCAAAAGAAGTGCTTTGTCCGGTTTGAAGTATTGCCCCATTTTCAGATAAAGTATAGCTATAAGTCAACCCTTCTGTTCCTAAACAATCATCAGCGGATATAGAAAAAGATTTCTGACTGCTACAATCCAAGCCGGTTAAACAATCTTCCACGCTCGCAATATTTATAGTGGGTTGTGTATGATCTGTTATTTGTAATAGTTGGGTATATTTAAAGGCACCTACACCTTCAAGCATTTGATGGGTTACTGTCAATCCATTAGTATTCGATCCATTTGAGTCTTCTATTCTCTGTAAGTTCATGGCAGGTTCTCCTTCTACATATAAACACCAATTAATGACAGTAAATGTTCTTTCAATAGTATAACAAGCACTGTTAGTTCCGTCAAAGCGTTTATCCTCATGTTCCCAGGCAAGTACATTACAACCGATAGCGTCTAGATTTAGATTGGCAGCAGGAAGGTCATCCCCACAATTGCCCTGCCAATCTGCCGGGAAATGAACCATAAAGTTTTGTTCAAAGGTCAAATTAACCGTTTGCTCCTTCCAGTTGGATTGGTTGATGCTTGAATCCACCGCCCGGTATCGACGTTTGATTTTGGTTTCACCACATTTAGCTGTAATTAACTGGTACTCTTGCTCTAGGGTTGGTAAAGCACAGGACAAATTATCCGAGCAAGCAGGATTGCCTAGGCGATCATTATAAAAATCCAGCAATGCTCCTGATAAGCTTTTCCATTCACTAAGGTCAAATTGCCCATTACCATTTGCATCTGTAACCATTCCCAAAAGAGAAACTTCCAACTCATTGCAGGGAAAAAGTCATATCTGATAAATCCTCGCAAGTAGGAGCTATATGGTCTTCTCCTTTAATACTGACCCAGCAAGTGTTTTCCCCGCCATTCTCATCTCGTACCCTTAAATATACTTTAATATTATTAGCTACTTCTTCGCAGCTTAGGTTGACCTCGCTTGCCCAGTTACCGCCCTCTTTTCTAATTTCTTTGGTGGCAAAAGAGCAGTCATCTCCGCTTCCAGCATCTATATCTTCCACTTTAACGGTAGTTATATTCCCGACGAAAGAAACATAGAGTTGGTCGGTGCAAATAGCAATCGGCGCGCCTCCGTCTTTTATATCAAAATAAATCCGACACGTGTTGGAAGCATTACCTGTAGCATCTACGGTCCGATATTCAGCATAATATTCTCCAATGGGCAAATTATCGCTAATATTATCGTATTCTACAAAATTGTGAAGGCTAATAGTACGAATGAATTGGGCAGTTAAGCCTCCTTCACAATCATCTGTCCCCGTTGGCGGACTCAAATCAAGCGTGGCACTACAATCGCTGTTATTAGCAGTAATGATAAAAGGGTTTTCTTTTGCTCCTTTTTGATTGCCGGAAGGACAGGAAATGGTCGGCCTTCCAGTATCTTTTACTTCGATTAATTGTTGTGGCAAGGTTACGGGTGCGGCTTGATTGCACCAGTCCTTTACTTGCCAGGAGCGGAAAATTTTAGTGCTATTGCCAGCAGAAACCACCTGGTCGGAATAAATGGGGATAAAATTGCAGGTATTATCAACAATTGGCAAATCTCCTTTCCCGTCGCCATCTGTATCCAACATTGGATAACCCGTCCTAGAGGGGTCGGTAGAAGAACCACATGGCAATGCAGTGTCCGCTGGCTCAAAAAAAACGGTAGGCCGAACAATGTTTACATTTACCGTTTTTCTACTTACATTTCCACAATGGTCTGTAGCCGTTACCGTAACGGGAACGGCTAAATTATTACTACAAAAATTGGACAGGAAATGCGCCTACTGAAAAGGTAGTATCCTTAATTGCGCAATTATCAACTGCACTAATGGCCAACTTGCGCCTAATTGCTGCATCGGTCAGCTCCCCACAAGTAGTTAAGGTTTGTGAGGAAACAGCTATTACAGGAGGGGTGTTATCGGTAAATCGAACCTGCCCCGTGCAACTCCTGGAAGAAGTAGAAGTGCCGCCATTGCAATCGCTATGACTAACATTTCTGGTAATTTTTACACTATAATTTCCTCCGCAATCAAAATCTTCTTTATCAATTCGCAGACTGCCTGAATTTAAAGTGCTAAAAGAAGAGCCATCTACTGTCGCCTTTAATTTTTTACCTTTTTTAAGAGTTATTTCTATTTCATAGGTAATGCCTGCCCCGACACAAGGGTCCTCTAATATCCCATCAACATTTATAGTCGCTTGACAGTTAGAAACAATGGAAGAGGTCACATTGTCATTACAAGTAATAGTTGGTTGGTCAATGATAACAAAATAAGTACAGGCCTTGGAATCGTTTCCAACCAAAGTAGCGGTAATGGAATGAGTCCCCAAAGGCAAAGTGTAAGTACCTAAAGTGCCTCCGTTAGCAGAAACAGTCTGGTCAGGAATAATTGAACAAGAAGAAGTGATATTCACCATCGCTCCCCCGCTCCCGCAAACGGAAAAAGTAGGCAGTGGAATGCTTACCGTCACTTGCCCGTTCAAACTAAAACAATCGTCCACCGCTGATATATTGGCAGCGCATTGTATCGCAACATCACTCGATTCGCAGCTAATCTTTGCTTGCCAGCCTGTCCCTTTGCTGTTATTGCCATTGGTTTCTATCTCAAAAGTCAAACATCCTGTTGGATTAACATTTGGATCGCAATTTGCCTGAATCCATCCACCAAAGGCTTTGGAGACCCCATTACCCGATGCTGCAGTTTTACTTGCGCCCGGGTTTTTTAGCAAATCACCATCATAAACGTTCAAAAAGTCCCCGCTTGCCATATCAAAGGAAGAAAAAGTGGCTTTTATTTGAGCATTTGCAGAGCTTGGGCAAAGAATAATGGTATCTTTTCTGGCAGCATCATCCAGATACAGCCCCCCACCCCCTTTGTTATCATCTGTAAAAGTAGTACTCCCTCCACAAGAAATGGTTTTCCTTCCATTTTTACCATTTTCCGTATCTAAAATAACTTGAGCGGTAAGCCTATTTTCAATAAAAAAAGAAAGAAGTAATAACAAAAAAAGAGAAATAAAATCGCAGGTATAGATTTTTGTCATGGGTTTATTAATTTGTTGTTTGTGTGTTGTTAAGGCTTTACAAATTTAAATGTCCAAAATTGTAAGGGTTGAAAGCCCTAAACCCCTTTGCAAGTAACACAAGGAGTTATTAAAAGGATGTCCAGGATGGTTTTTGAAAATTAAATCGGTTTGTTACCAATAAGACTAATTTCTCCTGCCTTTATGGTCAGTCAAAGTTATTTGAAAAATGAAGGTTTAGCAAATAAATTATATGGAAATAATGTCAACAGGACAGATTTGATTATTTGGTTTTGGCGATAATGGTTCGATTTCCTTTGACTTTTTGGTTAAGTGTTACTTCGAGTTGGGCATCGAGAGGCAAAAACAAATCCACTCTAGAACCAAACTTAATAAACCCCATCTCTTCTCCTTGTTGTACTTCTTCACCTACATTGAGGTAATTAACGATGCGCTTGGCCATCGCTCCAGCAATTTGCCGCAATAAGATTTCTGTTTCTCCATTGCCAATTACTACCGTAGTGCGTTCATTTTCTGTAGAAGATTTTGGATGCCAGGCAACCAAGTATTTCCCGGGATGATAGCGAAAATAATTGACCGTTCCGCTTATAGGATTTCTATTGACATGGACATTGGTAGGAGACATAAAAATAGAAACCTGAATGCGTTTATCTTCAAAATATTCCTCCTCCTGTACTTCCTCAATGGCAACTATTTTGCCGTCTGCTGGCGCATAAATGGCATTATCTTCCGGCAGCATAATCTCTCTAAAAGGAGATCGAAAAAATTGCAATACTCCAAGAAATAACATGCCCGTAATGACATAGGAAAAAGTTAGCCAATCCGCAGCTAACCAAAAAACTAACCCATTGATTGATGCTAAAGTCAGGGCAACAGCCAATAAGATTCTATATCCTTCTTTATGTATCTTCATAGATTAGGGCTTTTTTGCATCGAAGACAAAAATATTAAAATTTTCTTTTTTCTGATGCCCAAATGGACAAATTTCCTCACCCAATAGACAAAAGAAAACAGAAAAAACAGCTTTGGAAAAAAAGAAATGCCATTTTCCTTTGCCGATTCCCTTCAAAACTTTTTATACCTTTACAAAATAAGGCTCACATGTTGAAACTGCTATATAAAACAATTGCAAGTGGTTTTGGTTTTGGATATTCACCATTTGCTCCGGGAACGGTTGGGGCTGCATTAGCCTGCGCCATACTCTGGGGGTACGTCCGCCTGTTTGATATCCAGAATAATACCAGTTTTCAATTAAGTTTTTTATTATTAATAATAACAACTAGTCTTTTGGGAGTATGGGCAATTAAAAATTTACAAAATGACTGGGGAGAAGACCCATCCAAAGTGGTAATTGACGAAATGGTCGGTGTTTGGATTAATCTGCTTTTTGTACCTTTAAATACCCACACTATTTTAATAGGTTTTATTTTATTTCGTTTTTTTGATATTTTTAAACCACTGGGGATCAAAAGAATGGAAGCAATTAAAAATGGTTGGGGGGTTCTGCTAGACGATGTACTGGCTGGTGTGTATGGAAATTTGGTTTTACAAATCTTATTACTAATGGAAATTATTTAACTGTCTTTGAAAATGTCAAAGAGTCTTTTCTAGCACGAAGTGATTCATCAAAAAACCTATAACAAAAAAGAATTCGTTCGCTCCCAAGTAGCTGCTTTTCTCGGTACGGCAGTTGATTATCTGATAACGCTCGGTTTAACAGAAATCGCGGGTTTATGGTATATTTATTCCAATATCGTTGGTGCTACCTTAGGAGCTGTTACTAACTTTCTGCTCGGCAGATATTGGGCTTTTATGGCAGAAGAGGGTCGAATTACCTCTCAAGTAATCCGATATGGGATGGTGTCAGGAGGGAGCCTGGCTTTAAATACACTAGGACTTTACTTACTCACTGAGTTTGGTTCTCTAAATTATATCCTTTCCAAGATAATAGTGGGTGTTTCTATTGCGGTAACTTATAATTATTTGATGCAAAAATTTTTCGTATTTAGAAAAAAATAATGCCTATGACTAAAAAACTAAAAGTGCTCGTCGTTGGTTGCGGAAATATGGGAACATCTCATGCCCGTGCTTATTGCCAATTGGCTGATTTCAAAATCGTTGGCTTAGTTAGCAGAGGAGCAAAAAGTCGCGAGAAATTATCCAAAGAGCTGGGTGGCCTGCCAACTTTTGGTAGTTTTGATGAGGCTTTGTATAAAACTCGGCCGGACGTCGTTTCCATCAATACCTATCCCGAAACCCATGCAGAATACGCTATCAAAAGCTTAAATGCCCATGCGCATGTCTTCCTCGAAAAACCCTTGGCAAATACAGTCGAAGAAGCCCAAAAAATTGTAAAAACAGCAACCACCCTCAATAAAAAATTGGTCATTGGTTACATTCTCAGAGTACATCCAGCCTGGGCAAAATTTACAGAAATTGCGCAATCTTTAGGAAAACCTCTGGTAATGCGTATGAACCTCAATCAACAAAGCTCCGGTTCAAAATGGCAAACCCATAAAGCTTTAATGAAAACGATGTCCCCAATCGTAGATTGTGGCGTGCATTATGTAGATATGATGTGTTTGATGACCAAAGCTAACCCCGTCAGAGTAAGCGCCATAGGTGCAAAATTGACCAATGAAATCGCTGCTGATATGTATAATTATGGGCAATTACAAGTTAGTTTTGACGACGGTTCGGTCGGTTGGTACGAGGCGGGCTGGGGCCCAATGATGAGCGAAACCGCCTTTTTTATAAAAGATGTCATTGGCCCCAAAGGTTGCGTGAGCATTGTGGATAAATTTCACGATTCGGCAGATTTAGAAGGACATGTTAACACAAGCGGCCTTCGACTACATCATGCTGAAATAGATGAAAACGGGCATTTTATAAAAAAAGACGAGCTAATAGATACTTCTAACGAACCCGACCACGACGAGCTTTGCCTTTTGGAGCAAAAGTATCTATTAAATGCCATTAAAAAAGATATAGATCTAAGCCAACACATGAAAGACGCTGTCAATAGCTTGCGAATTGTTCTGGCTGCAGATAAAGCCTTTAAAACGGGAAAAACAATCGAATTGACAGGTAGTAAACCATCTCTAGCCAATTAGAGAGGCGTTGATTCTCCTTCCTCTTCCGCAGCTTTGGCTTCGTTCACCATTTCAATTTCTTTATCAATATAATAAAGGGTCATAGGGCCTTCTCCAATCAATTTAATCTTATCCAAAATGGTGCGCATCAAATTTTCCTCCTCCCGTTGTTCGGTAATATACCATTGCAGAAAGTTATGAGTCGTATAGTCCTGTTCTTCTACAGCAATATCCATCAAACGATGAATAGAGGCTGTTACCTTTTGCTCATGTTTATAGACCGACTTAAATAAATCCTGCACAGAATTAAATTCGTGCGGTACCGGTTCGATAGCCGGGGTCAAGGCATGTGCATCCACTTCACTCATGTAAGCAAATATTCGTAACATATGATCTCGTTCTTCGCTAGATTGCCGATGCATGAATTTAGCACAGCCTTCCAGTCCCTCCTTGTCGCACCAAGCAGCCATAGACAAGTACAAAAAAGATGCTTTGCCTTCCAATTGGATTTGCTCGTTGAGTGCCTTGGTCATTTTGTTAGAAATCATCTTTATAATGGGCAATTTATGGGTGAATCTGGTAAATCTCAACAATCGCTATTACCATAAAGAAGTCGGATAGAGAGATAAGGCCAGTTTTGTAAAAAGATTCAAAGGTAAAAACTTAAAAACAAAAAGTCGGGCAGTACATTAAAAAATGATTCGGTCGTTATACCTATTTGATTCTTTTTGCAATATTTCCTTTTTCTCTGTTCAATTGCCGTTCTTTAAAAGCTTCAAATAGCTTCTGCTGGGCGGCTTCACTCATAGGCAGATTTTCGTTATACATTTTTTTCAAATCCCTTTGACGAAAAGCTTCATAAATACTCACCGCACAAGCAACGGAAATATTCAAACTTTGCACCATTCCCATCTGCGGAATAATAAAATTGCCGTCTGAATTAGCCAGACTAATCTCGCTTACCCCATCATGTTCATTGCCAAAAAGCAGGGCAACTGATTGCGTTAAATCAAGAGAATATAAAGAAACCGGCTCCTCCTCTAAACAAGTACAATAAACCTTATCATACTTTCCTCTTACATGAGTAAAACAGGCAGCAGGGTCTTTATAAAAATGGACGTCCACCCAACGCCTCGCCCCTGAAGAGATTTTCTTGCTAAGCCGAAGGTGGTCTTCTGTCAAACTTTCTTCCGTATATAGCACAAAAATCTCTTGTATCCCCACCGAATCACAACTGCGCAGTACCGCACTAATATTGTGGTGATCGTGGACATTCTCCAATATCACCGTCAAGTTGGGCTGCCGCCGGCGAGCAGTTTCTCTGAATTTTTGCAATCTTTTTGTGGTCAAGGGTGTATGTCTTTGGTGGCTATTAACTTTACAGTTTTTCAAAAATGCCTACATAAAACCGCTTATCACCTGTTAATTTCTGATTCAATAACTTGTATTGTGGATTATTTTGAAAAAAGTTCATATCAATCTCTGTCCTACGGGTCGTATAATGCGAATCCCAAACAATAATAGAGCCAGCAGGTGCCGTAGCTAATCCCTCTTTTTTAGGTGTTGGTTTATATTGATTAATTCGCTCTTTGGCATTATTCCCGATAAAATAATGGAAGATTGGGTGTTGCACAAAAATTGTTTCTTTAGTATGCAAATTATTTTGTTTAAACCAAGCAGCCATTTCTTGAAGCGCAGCATCCTCAGAACCCATAGGAACGGGTTTTTCAGAATAAACGGTATGAACGATAGCTAAAACCCCCAATCCTATCCCAATATTTTTATAGGATATTCCATATCGAGGAAGTGCAAAACAAGCAAAAATAACCAAAGAAATTACTAAAATCTTTGAATAATCTGACTCATTGGTATAAACGAGCCAATTGTATTCATAGGAAAAATAAGCAAGAATAAGTAAAGCATAAATTACCATTATCGTCAATCCAAAAATATTATTTTTGCGCGTATTTTGTCTAAGTAAGCCAAAGCCCAAACCTGCAAATAAAGCCAACACGGGCGCAAAGGAAACTAATTGCTTTAAGTTAGCTGCCAGACTAAATAAAGTAAACTTAGGCTCAGTTACCAAACACATAAAAATAAACACGGGAAAAAATCCGATATATAATATTTCATGCTTCGCTAAATAATCTCTCCAACCTTCTTGAGCAACTAAAAACCCTAAAAATCCCAACAAAAACAGGGCTGTCATAACCGTTCCAACAGCAGGGGTAAACATTTTAAAAAGGTGAAAAAAGCCCAATTCTCCGTAATTGCCAGGCCCTCCAGCTAATTGATCAAATATAAATAAAGGTTTACCAGTAGCGATCCAGCCAGCAATATTTAGCAAAAAGGGAGCGGCTGCTAAAGCGAGAAAAGGGATAAATTGTTTTCTATACAAAAACAATATGCCCATAAAAATGCCTATCAAGGCCATCTCATGCCTAACAGGATATAAGTAGGACGCAAGCAAGGCAGCAATGACTAATTTGTCCTTTTTGTAAAAGTAAATACAGAGAACCAATAAAAAAGCAGTAAGAATTTCTGCGTATGTGCGGTAAGACAATTGGTACAGCATAGGCATAAAGGCACATAATATCATTACCAATATCCTGTCTTTAATATTAAAATCTTTAGCCACAAGCCCTGCGATATAGGCAGTTATAGCTGCTAACAAACAATTAGTAATTAAAACTGCCTTAGCCCCAAAATAGCTTGGAAGGGCATAAAATAATTTAAATCCTGGCTTTGCCCAAATTCCTAGCCCATCTTTCCAATCCAACAAAAAGGCCTGCATACTGAAGAATTGGGCTACTTCATCATGTGTATAAAACCCCACAGAATAAAAACTAAAAATGAAATAAACTAGAAAGAAAGCAAAGCTCAATCCCAAATAAACATACTCTGGCAATTTCCAAAATTGCTGGTCAGGGGATGACTGGATAGGTTTTGTTATCTTTTTCTTTATTCTTTTAGGCTGCTTCTTTTTCGTTTTCATTAAAAAAATAAATTATTTCTTGAATAATAAATTGGATTTCCTGATCTGAAAGCTGATAAAAGAGAGGTAATCTTAATAAACAATTCCCAAATCTTTCTGCATTGGGCAATTTAAGCTTAGATTTCTTTTTGTAAAAATCCGAAGTATGAAGCGGAACATAATGAAAAACTGCCAGTATTCCCTTTTTTTTGAGGTGGTTTATTAAAGCGCCCCTGATTTCAATATTTTTACAAATTATGTAAAATAAATGGCCATTATTTGTAGCATACTCCATTACCTGTGGTCGTTGGAGGCATCCTTTTTCCTCTAAAGGTTGAAGTCCTGCATAATAGTTATTCCAAATCTCAATTCTTCGCTGTTGGATTTTATCCAGGTTTTCTAGCTGCGCATACAAAAAGGCAGAAACGAGTTCTGAAGGGAGAAAAGAAGAGCCAATATCCACCCAGGTATATTTATCTATCTCCCCTCTAAAAAAAGCAGATCGGTTGGTCCCTTTCTCCCATATTATTTCTGCCCTTTTAATGTATTTTTCGTCATTGATGGCTAACAGCCCGCCTTCCCCTGAAATAATATTTTTGGTTTCGTGGAAAGAAAAAGTCCCAAAATCTCCAATACCTCCCAATGGTTTACCCTTATAGTACGAATCAATGGCTTGGGCAGCATCTTCAACTACTAATAAATTATGCATTTTTGCAATGTCCATAATTGCATCCATATCACAAGCTACTCCTGCATAATGAACAACCACAATTACTTTGGTTTTAGGGCTAATGTTTTTCCTGATTTCCTCCACACAAACATTCGGATGTGCTATACTAGAGTCAACTAGTTTAATTTCTGCTCCTCTTAGTAAAAAAGCATTCGCGGTTGATACAAAAGTATAAGAAGGAATAATCACCTCATCGCCTGGCTGAATATCGCACAAAATAGCTGCCATTTCAAGAGCATCCGTACAACTAGTCGTGAGTAAACATTTCGAAATTTGAAACTTTTGCTCAAAAAATGCCTGGCACTTTTTGGAAAATATTCCATTACCGGAAATCTTTCCACTAAGCACCGCCTGTTGAATATACGCTAGCTCGCCGCCGATAAGATGGGGTTTATTAAAAGGTATTTTCATTTAAATTTAACTCTAAATTTTTTCATTGGGAAAATACTTTTGGAAGTTTCTCCATAAACTGCTTTTTCGATTTTAAGTAATCCCTTGCCACAAACGATTACTGGTTTTCCGGTATCAAAAAAAATGACTTTTCCAATATCTCTATTTTCAATTTTAACATCTTCCCAAATACTCACCTCCTCAATGGTTATTAATTGTGCTCCCATGCAAGTCTTTGCTCCTTTATAGGGAAAACCAAGTGCATCCACAAACCTTCTAATATAAGTCGCATCTTTCCCCCAGTCAATTCGATAATCTTCTTCATTCCTCCACAAACTATAAGAGGCTTCCTCTTCCGATTGCTGCTCTCCAAGTAATGGTTCTTTGCGATCTAGTTTGGTTATAATATAGGCGACAAGTTGCTGATATAATGGAATAATTTTGTGGATAGCTGTATTTATCTTAATTGGGTAATTAATGGCTGTCTTCTCTTGAGCGATAATCGGCCCTTTGTCATATTCTTCCGAAGCAAATAAGGCGGTGACACCAATGAAAGCTTCTCCATTAATCAACTGATTTACAAGAGGAGCAAAGCCCCGATATTTTGGCAAAATAGAGTCGTGCAAAACGATTAACTTGCCATGGGTCGGGATTTTAATCAACCATCTCCAGCTAATCGCTATATAATAATTGCTTTCAAAAGAAGCATTTTCTTTTCGATCATAAAACGAAATGCTATTTTCTAAACAAAGTTTTTCGATATCTTCATAATAATCATTTTCTACTCCTTTATCCCTACTACTGACAACTGCTGTAATCCTATTGGTCTGCCCATTCGAAATAATTTTTTCAAAAACGCTTAGTCCTTTCAAAGACATCAAGTACAAAACGATGCTATTCATCAAAATTCACTTTTTCATCAATGATATAGGCAGGCCGGTCTTTCACTTTCTCAAATATTTTGCCTATATAAATGCCTACTATTCCTAAAATAAAAATAATAATACCGGATAGAAACCAAATAGAAATAACAATGCTGGTAAATCCCAATACTTCTACCTCTCCTCGAAAAAATTTCACAATATAAAAAACACCTATCCAAAATGAAATAAAAGAAACCAAAGCACCCAATT
Source organism: Saprospiraceae bacterium (assembly GCA_965222705.1). Classification (GTDB taxonomy): domain Bacteria; phylum Bacteroidota; class Bacteroidia; order Chitinophagales; family Saprospiraceae; genus JAFMDF01. The sequence goes on from CBDCUO010000035.1 coordinate 223,957, forward strand.
GTACTGCTAGTCTAAGTGGTTTATCTGAAAAAGCAATGATGTTATTAAAGGCGAGGTTCAGCAGCTTTTTTAAATTATAGGAAGAGTCTCCTTCAAAACGTGGAGCATGCTCCACTTCTAATTTAACTGACTGAAAACCAACCCATTGTGACATAGTTGGAAAATATCGAATATGGTCTTTCATCTTTAAAACGCTCGAAATTACCTTTCGATGATATATCCCAAAATTAGCGATAGAGGAATCTTGAACGGTATCGGTCAAATAACTAAAAAGTCCATAAAATAGCTTAGAAGAAATTCTTTTAAAAAAAGTGTCTTGCCTTAGTTTTCGCTGTGCAAAAACAATATCGTATCCTCCTTTAGCTTTTTGGTATAATTTCTTTATTTCTTCCGGCTGGTCCTGCAAGTCGCAATCCATCACCACTATCCACTCTCCCCTACTCTCTTCCAATCCCGCCGTAATCGCATAATGTTGCCCAAAATTTCGGCTCAAGCGAATTCCCTTTACTTCCAAATATTTACTAGCTAATTCAGTAATTTTTATCCAGGCATTATCAGGACTGCGATCATCTACCAATATGATTTCATAATGCTCCGCAACCTGATCTAGTACTTTTTTCAGTCGAGCATGCAATAAATCTAAAATTTTTTCACCTAAATAAACCGGTATTACCACAGATATAACCGGAAGGGGAAATCGGTTTTGGTCCGTTATTAGCTTATCCATAAAAATTTCTTCAATGGCAAAATGGCATATAGCTCATTAAACCACGCAATTTAGTACGCAAAGCGGTAATAAAAGATTCTATTGCCAGCAGACATTAATCCTACTCACCATGCTCCAAAAAGCGCAACAAATCTTTTAACTTAATCGTAATTATAGCCATTCTTCTTCTGCCTTCAAATCTTCTGCTAATCAATAATTTATATTCTCAAAATATGCAAAAACACATAGAATCCGATCTATTCTTACCTATTGATTTTTCTGTAGAAAAAGGAAAATATGTCTTCTACAAAATGGAAGCAAAAGAATATAATGAAAATTTCCTCAACCGGTTCAAATCTTTATTAAAGAAAAATGAAATATTTTACCAGGGCTTAATTGATTTAATCAGCCCAGTTCTCACCTTTTACTGGAGAAGAAATTTAAAAAAATTCTTAAAAGAACAAATAAAATCCGAAAAGTCTATTATTCTCAATATCGGAAGCGGCAATTCAAATATCTCTAAAAAGGTACTTAACATAGATATTTTCCCTTATGCGAATGTAGATATTGTTTGTGATATTTTAGAACTTCCCTTCAAAGATGATTCTGTTGATGCCATCGTTAATATCGCCGTTTTGGAGCATGTTCCCAATCCAGAGTTAGTGGTAAAAGAAATTCATCGGGTGTTAAAAAAAGGAGGAAAAGTCTTTTCGTTGATTCCGTTTATGCAAGGATTTCATGCTTCTCCACACGATTATTCCAGAAGAACCATAAATGGAATGAAGGTATTATATAAAGATTTTGAAATTATAGATTTGCGAAATGCGGACGGCCCAACTTCTGGCTTTTTGTGGGTATTTCAAGAGTGGTTGGCCTTGATACTTTCTCTGGGCGTCAAACCTTTATATACTGTTTTTCATCTAGTCCTCATGGTACTGACCTTCCCTCTTAAATTCCTTGATCTTTTACTGATCCATCATCCAAAAGGATCAAATATTAGCTCCGCATTTACGATTATTGGCGAAAAAGTTTAAAGTTTACTAGACCTTATTCGGATTTGTGTGCGTCTGCACACAAACCGCCTCCAATCAGTAGTTTGGAAAATGCTCTATACGAAATTTTTTAGAATAAAGTCTACTGATTGGCAAATCTTACCTGATGCACCGCAAATCCTTTCCGGTAATCGCTTTGAGCCTTCGGATTGTAACCATACTGAATAGTATTTTGGCCTTCTTGTAACTTATCTCTTGTAATGCTAACGGGCAATATTTCAATCCCTGTCGTTTTATTCGCTGGCAAATAATATTTGTATTTTTTATTTATAACAAAGAAGGCTTCCTGGTGGCTGACCGCTTGCGCTCTGGTCTGTACCAATAAATTTTTAGAGGATTGAGTGCCTTTGGCATAATTAAATTTTAGTTCCTGAGAAGCCATTTTGGTATCTGACTTACCGACTATTTCTACCATATCTTGATTGCTTACTCGCGGTCGGCTATGATCCCAGCTAAACACCCGCACATACCCTTCTGAAGAAGCATCAAAATGCAAATCCATATTTTGAAATACTATTTCCCTGGCCTTAGGATCGGTATATACATTATCAAAGTAATAATCGGCGATTAGCCAGCCTTTGGGGTTTTCGTTAATGGTTTTAACCAAGCCATTTAGGGTTTGAGCACTTCGATTGGAGGTGTAGGATTCATCGAAATGGAGGTATTTCAAGGTTTTCCGATCCAAGTAAGTTTGTCGAAATAATATATTATCTTTTTCTCCCGTATAGTGATTAGTTGCCGAGGGAACTGTAGATAAAATAATATCGCCTGGTTTTTTGTTGACCTTCACATAATTTGCTGGCTCTTTCCAATTGGTAAAAGACCAATGAGAAAGTTTTTTATCTACTACAAAACCGTATTTCTTCTTTACCTTTAATAAATTGGATAATTCGGTATATCTTATGAAAGGTAATATTACCAGAAAAGGAATTACCTTTAATATCCAGGACCATCGAGATAAATTTTTAGGAATATGCTGTGTAATAAAATCCACCAAAAAATGTAAAAAGGCCGCAATACCAATCAAAAAAATAGGGTAGATATATATAATGTATCGAGGTAAAGCCGGATCTCTAAAAATGAAACTTTGTAAAAGAAATGGTACAATTACTACACTTACAAGAAAAAAAGCAGATTTCTTTTTCCAAAAGAAACTGGTAATAAGCCCCAATAATCCCAAGTAATGCAAATAGTTAAAATCGTATTTTAATACGTCGTAAAACATATTGAAAACATCATACCGCTTCTCTGCCCAGGCTTTTGTAACATTTGACCATTTGGGGAAGGTTCGAGCTGTATTATCCCCTAAAAAGAGTTCCAAGATAGAAAGGATAGATTCATAAGAAAAAGTAGGAAAAATTGCGATAAAAGCTCCTCCAGCAAGCGTTAAGTAAGTAAAAATAGAGTATTTATTAATCCAGCCAATTTTTCCTGCCGCTTTTCTCCTTAATAGTTCTGGAATAGTATTAAGCAAGCAATAGGTAATAAAAATAAATAAGAAGAAATAAGTAGATAGATGACTTATAAGAGAAAAAACAAATACAAAGGGAAAAGCGACCAAATATTTTTTGTTCAGCCCATTCTTCTTCCAAAAATTTCCTTCTTCAGTTGACTCACTTTCGAAAGCTAATAAAAAAACGAGCAAGAGCAGTAAAAATGAAAATTCAAAAATGGCATAATTTCTAGCCAGCCTTCCCCAAAACACCAAATAAAGGGAAACTGCCCCTAAAAAAGCACTCAACAATCCCACATTTCTATTAAATAACTTTTTACCCAAAAAATATAATAACCCAATAGAAGCCGTTCCGTACAAACAGCTAGGCAATCTAGTCCAAAATTCACTAACTTCAAATAAAGCGCAGAAGGGCAGAATGCTTAACGTAAAACTAATACCATTTAGTTGGGATGCGCCTAAGCCATTACCAGAAAGAATACTCTTCACCCAATTTACGTGGACATATTCGTCCACCCATAATGAAAGCTCTCCCAAATTAATTACTCTCAATAAGAATCCTAATAGGACAACAAAAATTAATAAATATTTATATGGAATACTAAACTTGAAACCTACTCTTTTTTTTACCTTTTGCGGAGCGTTATTCCTTTTAGTTCGGCTTTTTCTTTTTGAGGGACGAGTACTAATATTTTTTCTTCCGGCCATATTTTAAGGTTATACATTTACTCAGTCAAAATACCTGACCAATGGTGCATTAATACCAAATCGAATACCTGCTTCTCTTTCAAAGAATGATTTGAGTTGTAAATATCTCTTATTTTTGCTCTTTGTGGCAATGAATGGGTCAAAGCAAAACACATTAGAAGTTTGGGGCAGTTTTTCATTACTAATACACAAAAAATAAATAGTATCCGATTTAAGCTCCTTTGGCAAATCAATAGCACTTGGTAGAAGATCAAACTTCTTAATATTTCTATCGGTTAAAATATATTCGAAATGATCCGTTCCCACCGAATTAGTCGAATACTGGATGTTTCTAGTATTAAGGAATTCATCCAAAAGTTTCTTTAAAAAAGTGGTCTTGGGTTTATTCTTGATTATAGTATTTATACTTCTTGGTTCTTGCACATGATCCGTAAAAAAAATATTAGGCCCAATATTTTTAAAAATCCGTGAACCAGATGCTACAATAGTATTTTCTTTTATTTCAACCCCAGGCCCAACAAATACTTGGGCAGGAATCCATACATATTCTTTAAGTGTAATTTCTGCGAATCGCCTCGGATAGCCCTCCGTATAAGGCAGCCATACGCCATGAGTATAGAGATAACTTCCAGGCCCTATACCAGAGTAATATCCTAAAGAAATATCCCTCGTTACATTTAGTACACACTTAGGTCCAATATAAGTAGCTGAATCCATAATTAAACTACCTTCCCCATAAATTAAATCAAAGGAAGAAATTTCTGCATTATCCTTAAGAATTAAGCTTTTATCACACTTTATTATGGTAAGGCTCCCTATTTTTGAATACTCACCTATTTCAATTTTATTTGCTATAATTATACTTAAAAGCCCTAACTTGGCAGAGTAGGCTATTTTATGCCCCATCATTCGAAGAAGAAAAATCCTTACAGGAGAAGGAAAAATAGAACTAAAAACTAAAATCAATAATTTGATTGTTTTCATTTCTTCAATTTTCGAATTTAGATATTTTGTTTATTCTTTTCTGCCAGTATAAGGCGATATTCTTAGGTGTATCAATATAAGCAGTTTCATCGTTTGTTACCTTATCTATAATCTGTTGATAAGATGCTGCCCAACCAGGGAAAAAAGTTGCATTCAAAACCCTTACATGATAATCTGCAATAAACAATCCCTGGTAAGTCTTAATGGTTTCTATTAATTCATCAACCACTCTACTCTTTTCTAAATAAGCATACTTTTGGTAGCCAAATAAGTGGTCATCCATTAAAGTTGGAGGTAATTGGATGATATCTAGTTTTGAATGGTTAGTTTCATCAAAAAGCTGGAACGGCATAGAAATTCCATTTCTAAGTCCATAACACTTTTCATATCCTAAAGAAGAATCGTAAAGAAAACCGATTTCCTGATGAATTTTTAAAGTCTCTACTGGGTTTAGCTGATTTAAATGCCAGTAATGATGCCGATTCCCCGCAACATTATACCCGAGTTCTTTTTCCAATTCTACCTTTTCTTTAAGAAACTCCGTTTTCGATAAGTAGGCATTATAACTGCTATGGAGCCCTATTTCATAATCTAGTCCTGATAATTTATTGAATAAGTTTTTATACTTATTTTTTTGAATATCGTAAAAAGTATCGGGTGCTTTAAATAAATAACGAAACAAACTACCTTTAAAACTACAAAAATAAAATGCCGATCTTATTTTTTTTTGATAATATTCTTTTTCAATAAAGTCATCAAATTTCCAAAAAGATTCTTTACCCTTCGCAATTGATAGTAACTTAGAGAGCCTAGTATTCTTTTTTAATAATAGTGGATAGCGGATAGCTTCTATCCATTTTATCATTTCCGGATAATCTACATCATGGCTTAGCCCGACAGCGTATTTCTTTTTATTGGGCCAAATATCAATTGGATTTTTCTCCTTGAATACTTTTCTTAAAAATAGGATGTAAGAATTTATAAATGGAATATGTAAAATCTGCTTTTGATGCCGAAATAACTTTTCAATATGATGATGACTGTGCTTGTCTAAAGGAATGCGTTTTTCATGCTGAAAAGTCAGATAATAAGCTGAGGTGTAAATAATGTCATTGAATAAACATAGGGTTTCTCTCTCCTGTACAAGTACTTTTTTAGGAATATCCTTTTCAAATAATAATAATAAAAGGTTTTCTTTTTTTTGAAAATTTACCGGTTGAGCGTGACTATTAGTTTGCCAAGTTTCTTGAATAAATAGTTTTCCATTAAACTCAAAAGATTTCGTCTCTCCATAGTAAATATCGGCTTCCAAACTGTTATCTACGAATCTACAAGGAAAGCCTGCTGTTTCAATAAGGATCTTAAAAACATACCTAGATAAGTTCAAGCAAAAATCGTTCGATTTTTTCCTATCAACCTTTACACTTATGGCTTCCATTTCTAAGATATTAGTTATTTTGCTTTAGCATATTAACCCTTTCATGATCGCACGACTATCTTCTCTTTTCGATAAAAATTTTGCTCTAACTGCTTGAGCATTATCTCCACTATCTCCTCCGAAGCCTTCCCATTCCCATAAGTCTCTGCATAATGATCTCCAGGTTGTCTCTCAATTAGACCAGACAAAATACTTAAATCCTCAAAAGCCAATGCATTCCAACCATGCTGCAAAGTTTCCAGCCACTCCGTTTCTTTTCTTATAGTAATGCACTTTTTCTTTAAAATATAGGCCTCTTTTTGCATCCCGCCAGAATCTGTCAGCACTGCTTGGGCATTGGCTTGATAGGCGACGTTTTCAAAGTAAGAAACGGGCGGCAGAAATTGAATATCTTTAAAAAGTGTTTCTGGTATGCCTAGTGTCTTCATCCTATTTTTAGTTCTCGGATGAAGCGCTAATTTTACTGGATAATGCAAGTTATTAAGCGCGTTTAGTACGTATCTTAATCTGTTGGGGTCATCTGTATTATAAGGACGATGAATGGTAGCATAAAGATAAGGGCTGCCATTTTCCGTTTGCCTGATAAGTTGTCGCTTAAGAGCCAACAAAACCATATCGCACATTACATCTCCTACGCGATAAACATTTTCTTTGATGCCCTCTTTTTCCAGATTTTTTATGCCTTGGTCTGTCGGAACGAATAAAAGGGAAGCGGTATGGTCTGTTAGCACTCGGTTAATTTCTTCCGGCATCTGCCTATTAAAACTACGCAAACCTGCTTCTACATGAATAATGGGTATATGCAATTTAGCCCCTACCAATGCCCCTGCTAAGGTGGAGTTAGTATCTCCATAAACCAAAATAGCATCGGGCTTTTCTTCTATAACAATTGGCTCCATGCTCGCCATCATTCTGCCTGTTTGAATTCCGTGAGAATGACTGCCAATATTGAGTTGATATTTAGGGGTGGTCATTTTGAGTTGGTCAAAAAAAACCTGGCTCATATTATCATCATAATGCTGTCCAGTGTGAATGGATACGATGTCCATTTTCCCCTGAGCAGCTATTTCGACGGGGGCATGTTTGATAAATTGAGGTCTTGCCCCGATTATGGCAAGGATTTTTTTCATATTACCTGTTGTTAAAAGTCCCTAACTTACTTCATTTAATACAGGCGTTACCCCTTTTTTTATAGAAGCTTTCTTTTGAAGTACCTTTTTGCTAGCAGTGAAAAACCTCAAATAACTGATAATTGTTTTCATTAATTTCATTTTAGACTTTCCTCTCCTTTTGGAAAAATGCAACACCATTGGCACTTCTAACATTTTAGCTTCTAAACCAATCGCTTTCAACAGAATTTCTAACATGGAAATAAAACCCGGCTCGACAATTATTTGGTTATAATTCGCTTGCATCTCCCGTAGCAATTCTATTTTATAAACTCGATAAAAAGAACTAAGCGTCAATACTTTCACATCAAAAAAACTCCTAAAAAACATATTCGCAAAAAAGGATAATATCTTTCTGATAAATGAAGTCTTCTCAAATCCTCCTCCCTGAGCATAGGGAGAAGCTAAAACCAAGTCAAAGCCCAAATTAGCCACTCCTAACATTTGAGGCAAAATAGATAAATCCGAGGTATTATCTGCCTCCAGGGTTACCACTACGCTTTCCTCGTTCGCCGATTGGTCGAGTATCCACTCAAATCCCGTATTGAATGCGTGGCCTGGCCCATGATTAGCTCCATCCCCCAAGCATTTAAATTGTTCATTTTTAAAGAACTGTTTTATTAAATGCACACTATTATCAGAAGAGCCATCGTCTGAAAAAACGTAAAATTTTTCCTCTTCTGGTAATGTTTTTTTCAGATTGTCAGCAAGCAACTCAAGGTTTGGTGCTTCATTATATATTGGAATGAGAAAATAAATCATGGGACTTAAATATATTGGTTTGCCATTCAATCGTTCTCAACAAGCCTTCTCTCAAAGAAAATCGGGGTTGATAGCCCAGTTTATTTTTTATCTTATCAATACAAGGTACTCTTCTTCTCACATCTTCATATTTGCCAAAAGTGGAATAGGGGATAAACTTCAATTCAGATTCAAACTCGTCTCCCATCATTTCTACAATAATCTCTGCCAGTTCTTTTATGGTCACCTCTTCATTAGGTTCACTAGCAATATTAAAAATATCGTTCACTGCCTTTTTGTCAAAAATGCACCGAACCAAGCCTTGAACGGTATCTTCTATGTACGTAAATGTTCTGGTTTGGAGTCCATCTCCATGAATCTCAATGGGCTTACCCATTAAAATATTTTGAATAAATACAGACTGTGGTCCGCCCCACCAAGTCAAATTTTGATTGGGTCCATAACTCCCAAAAAAACGAACAATGGTATAATCTAGTCCATATTCGTCATGGTTCGCTTGAATTAATTGTTCGCCGTATATTTTGGACAGTGCATAAGCCCATCTTTTTACGGTGGTAGGGCCTAGTACACTATTAGACTCTTCCGTATAGGGCAAATCGGGATTTTTACCATAAATATCAGAAGTAGAAGCAAATACGACCCTAATTTTGTCTTTCAGGCACTTTTCAATCACATTCTTTAGCATTAGAGAATTTTCCTCCAGAGTTCGCAAAGCATTTGAATATCTGGGGATTTTTTGAGAAGCTAAATGGACCAATACCTCTCCACCTACATCTTTTAGCACGCTTGAGTCTGTCAAATCTCCATTCACAAAATGGAAATTAGCATGATTTATTATGGATTCCAAGTTCCTCTCTTCTCCGTAGGAAAAATTATCAATCCCTGTCACTTTACAATCCAGCTCTAATAATTTCTTAGCCAAATTGGAGCCAATAAATCCAGCAACACCACTTATTATTACATCCATAAAATAATTTTTACTAATATACCTGTTATAAAAAATTTAGTTTCACAAATTCTAGTCTATATGCAAGGAGTCATTTGAACTAATCTTTAGTTAAAAAACATCCATGTGCTTTACAATTCTTACCTTGATAAACAGTCTATTATTGGGTGTAGAATTGGAGTCAAAAATAACAATCTGGAAAATTATCCTATACCCTATTTATTAAGGTAAGTATCTGAAACAAGGTTATTTATTATTTCGTTACTACTGGAAGCCTTTTAAAATCATCTTTTAGATCATTTCCATCTCATTTATAAAGTAAAAATCTGGGATTTATACCAAAACAATCAAAAAATCTCCCTTTAAGATAAGACTATGTTCAACGACCTCCTAAATAAACAAAAAAAAATCTCCCTTATCGGTCTAGGCTATGTAGGCTTGCCTATCGCCTTGGAGTTTGCCAAGCATTTTAGCGTAGTGGGCTTTGACATTAATGAGGCCAGGGTAGGAATGATGAAGCAGGGTACGGACCCTTCTAATGAACTAGAAGCGGATGCCTTTGAAGGAACGGATATTCTTTTTACAGCTAATCCAGAAGACTTAAAGAATGCCCATTTCCACATTATTGCCGTGCCTACCGATATTGACGAGCATAAAGTCCCCAATTTGACCCCTTTGCAAAAAGCATCTGAAACAGTGGGGAAAATTTTGAAAAAAGGCGATTATGTCATTTATGAATCTACGGTCTATCCGGGGTGCACCGAAGAAGATTGCATCCCAATTCTGGAGCAGCATTCGGGTTTAAAATTTGTTGAGGATTTTAAGGTTGGCTATTCACCGGAACGAATTGTTCCTGGAGATAAAAAAAGAACATTAACAACCATCCAAAAAATTGTTTCTGGCTGTGACGAAAAATCGCTAGAGGTCATCGCCAAAGTTTATGGTCACATCATAAAAGCCGGCATTTACAAAGCAGAATCCATCAAAGTCGCCGAAGCAGCCAAAGTCATCGAAAATACCCAGCGGGACATCAATATTTCCTTAATGAACGAACTGTCTATCATTTTTGACAAAATGAATATTGATACCAATGCCGTATTGGATGCTGCCGGCACAAAATGGAATTTCCACAGGTATCACCCGGGCTTGGTCGGTGGGCATTGTATCAGTGTTGACCCCTTTTATCTATTGCATAAAGCCAAACAACTGGGACATGACCCACAAGTAATCGCCGCAGGGAGAAGGGTCAATGACTACATTCCCCATTTTATTGCCAAACGACTGGTGCAGATGCTCATTGAAAATGGCAAAAATCCGGGAAAAAGTAAAGTATTAGTGCAAGGTATCACTTTCAAAGAAAATGTATCAGATATCCGCAATTCTAAAGTCGTTGATCTAATAAAAGAATTAATGGATTACTCTTTGAATGTACACACGGTTGATGCTTATGCTTCGCCTAATGAAGTAGCACATGAATATGGCATTCCCCTCATTGACGCTCCAGTTGGAAAGTACGATGCCATCATTGTAGCCGTTGCACACGATGAATACAAAGAAAAAGACGCAGCCTATTTCAAAAATTTAATGAATGGAACGCCTATTTTGTTTGACTTAAAGGGTATTTTTAACTTTAATGAAAATAGTATTCAAATATGGAAACTGTAGCTACTAAAAAAATACAAATGGTGGACCTTGTTGGTCAATACCATAAAATAAAATCTGAAGTAGATCGGGAAATCACAGAAGTATTGGAAACCGCTCATTTTATCAAAGGACCAAAGGTAGCTGCCTTTGAGCGAAATTTGGAAGCATATTTGGGTGTCAATCACGTAATTTCCTGCGCCAATGGAACCGATGCCTTGCAAATCGCTATGATGGCCTTAAATCTACAACCAGGGGACGAAGTCATCGTTCCAGCGTTTACTTATGTAGCTACGGCAGAAGTCATTGCCTTATTACAACTGACGCCAATCATGGTAGATGTTGACCTAAACACCTTTAATGTCGCTGCAGAGATCATTGAAAAAGCCATTACTCCTAAAACTAAAGCCATTGTCCCCGTTCATCTTTTCGGACAAAGTGCTAATATGGAAAAGATAATGGAAGTTGCTCGAAAACATCAACTATATGTGATCGAAGATAATGCACAGGCCATTGGAGCAGATTTTACTTTCAAAAATGGCGTAGAAAAAAAAGCAGGAACAATCGGTCATATTGGTTGCACTTCTTTTTTCCCTTCCAAAAATTTGGGGTGTTATGGCGATGGGGGCGCAATCAGCAGCAACGATCCCGAACTGGCTACTAAAATACGGATGATTGCCAACCACGGACAAGTCAAAAAATACCACCATAGCTTAATTGGCTGCAATTCCAGGCTAGACGCTATCCAGGCGGCTGTATTAAAAGTGAAGTTAAAATATCTCGATGAATATATCGCTGCTCGACAGCAAGTCGCTGCTTATTATGACAAAGCTTTTGAGAGAATCTCTGAGTTAGTAACCCCCTTTAGACAGCCCAACTCAACCCACGTTTTTCATCAATACACTTTATTGGTTAATAATGGAAAAAGAGATGCTTTAAAGAATTATTTAAATCACAGGGGCATCCCCTCTATGATTTATTACCCAATTCCACTATATAAACAACTGGCTTTTAAATCGTATTTTAGCGGTAACCCGTTTCCCGTTACGGAGTCCTTATGCCAATCCGTGCTTTCCTTGCCCATTCATACAGAAATGGATAGGGAAACCTTGGAATATATAATCAAAGGGGTACAATCATTTTTTTAAACCAGCAGTTGTTAAACTGAAAAATGCTGATTTTTGAATTTTCAAATTAAACTTCCATGAAAAATTTTGCCTTAATTGGTGCAGCAGGATATATCGCCCCTCGCCACATGCGCGCTATCAAAGATACGGACAATAATTTGGTGGCGGCTATGGACAAATTTGACAGCGTAGGGATCATTGATAGTTATTTTCCTCAAGCCAGCTTTTTTACCGAATTTGAGCGATTTGATCGCCATATTGATAAGCAAAGAAGAAAAGGAGAGAAAATTGACTATGTGAGTATTTGTACACCCAATTACCTGCACGATGCACATATTCGCTTTGGCTTGCGAAATCAGGCGGAGGTCATCTTGTGAAAAACCGTTGGTTTTAAACCCTTGGAATGTAGATGCTTTGGCAGAAATTGAGAAAGAAACGGGCAAAAGAATTTATAATATCTTGCAATTAAGGCATCACAAAGCAATTCTTGATTTAAAAAACAAAATTGATACCGGCCCTCAAAATAAAATATATGACGTGGACCTTGCCTACTTCACTTCCAGAGGCAAATGGTATATGCAGTCCTGGAAAGGAGCCATAGAAAAATCAGGTGGCATTGCGACCAATATTGGTGTCCATTTTTATGATATGTTAACCTGGGTTTTTGGACCAGTTAAAAGAAATATTGTCCATTTGCACGACAAAGATCGGGCCGCAGGCTATCTCGACCTGGAAAAAGCCCGAGTGCGTTGGATTTTAAGCATTAATTATGACTATATTCCAGAGGCTGTAAAAGCAACTGGAAAACGCACTTATCGGTCTATCACGGTGGGAGGGCAAAGAGATAGAGTTTAGTGATGGCTTTACCGACCTACACACTATCAGCTATCAAGAAATAATTGAAGGACGGTGGTTATGGAATTGCGCATGCCAAAACCTCCATTGAATTGGTACATGCCATTAGAAATGCTACGCCGGTTGGCATTCAGGGGGATTATCATCCTTTGCTAAAAAAAACTGAATCCAAGCCCGCTTTTGTTTATTAGACTTTTCCCAAAAAACAAATTCGTATATGAAAATATCTATTAATAATGTCGTTTAGTTAAGGGCTGTATCTTGTTTGAATTTCGATAAAATTTGTCCAGTAATGGGAAATTACTGGACAATCTAGCCCTATTACTGGATAATTTCCTTGTCCAGTAATGGGAAATTACTGGACAACCTAGCCCTATTACTGGATAATTTCCTATTATCCCGTAATTTTAGGGTAATATGTTCCCACTAACTAAACGACATTATATCTATTAATTCGAGCGTTCTTTTTTAATTTTTTTGAAAAAATCCAATGAATTACGACATTCTTATTACAGGGGCGGGAATAGTAGGCTTAGCTACCGCTTTTCGACTAATAGAAAAAGACCCGGTGCTAAAAATAGGAATTATTGAAAAAGAATCGGCGATCGCTCAGCATCAAAACCGGCAATAATAGCGGCGTCATCCATTCTGGCATTTACTATAGGCCCGGTTCTTTAAAAGCAAAAAATTGCCTGGAAGGCTATGGGCAATTGTTAGCGTTTTGCGACGAACACAAAATAAACTATAATTTATGCGGTAAAATAATAGTCGCCAAAAATGAAAGCGAACTAGACGAACTACAAATGATTTATGATCGAGGCAAAGCCAAAGGAATGGAACAATTGAGAATCATCGATCAAAAAAGCATTAAAAGCATTGAGCCGCATATTGAAGGAATCAAAGCCATACACGTTCCTCAAGCAGGGAATTATTGATTACAAAAAGGTCGCTCAAAAACTTAAACAATTATTGGAAGAAAAAAATTGTCAGTTTTTCTTTAATGCCAAAGTGACGGGCATTGAAGTTCTAAAGGATACGGTTAAAATTTTGACTACCTCTGGCAACTTTTTTACGACAAAACTTATTAACTGTACTGGCCTTTATGCAGATAAACTAGCCAAGCTTTCCGGTGAAAAAATCAATTTTCAAATTCTTCCTTTTAGAGGCGAATATTACCAATTAAAATAAAAAATTGAGCGACTTGGTCAGGGGCTTAGTTTATCCAGTTCCTAATCCAGCATTTCCATTTCTAGGTGTTCATTTGACCAAAAAACTGGATAATTCTGTAGAAGCCGGCCCCAATGCCGTATTGGCTTTCAAGCGGGAAGGCTATCATTTAAAAAATTTTAACTTAAAAGAATTTTGGGAAACTATCCGATACAGGGGTTTTCAAAAATTAGCGCGTAAATACACCAGCATTGGATTGAATGAGTTGCACCGCTCTATGTCTAAAAAGAAGTTTTTAAGCGAACTGCAAGGCTTCATTCCTTCTTTAAAATTGGGCGATATTCGCTATAAAAGCGCGGGGGTTCGGGCACAAGTTTGTGATGAACAGGGCAATTTAGTCGATGATTTTTTGATTTTACAAAATCAAAAAATCGTCAATGTTTGCAATGCGCCTTCTCCGGCGGCCACTAGTTGTTTAGCTATTGGGAATACGATCGCGCAAAGGGCATTGGAACCTATAAAAGTCTAACGATCAAATTTAATCGTATGAATAAAGAGGCAAAAATTTACGTTGCAGGACATCGAGGCATGGTTGGTTCTGCAATCAAAAGAAAACTGGAAAAAGAGGGTTATCAAAACCTCATTTACTGCACTTCCACCCAATTAGACTTGCGAAATCAGGAGGCAGTTACTACTTTCTTTGCCAAGAAAAACCCGAATATGTATTTTGGCCGCAGCCAAAGTCGGGGGGCATACTAGCTAATGATACTTATCGGGCAGATTTTTTATACGACAATTTAATGATACAAAATAATGTAATCTACAATGCCTATCTGCAAAAAGCTAAAAAACTCTTGTTTCTTGGTTCTTCTTGTATCTACCCCAAAATGGCTCCCCAGCCTTTGAAAGAAGAAGCACTATTGACGGGCCTGTTAGAACCCACCAATGAGCCTTATGCGATCGCTAAAATAGCAGGTATTAAAATGTGCGATGCCTTCAGAAGCCAGTACGGCTGCAATTTTATTTCTGCTATGCCTACAAACTTATATGGACCCAACGATAATTATGACCTGAAAAAATCCCATGTTTTGCCCGCCTTATTAAGAAAATTTATCGAAGCCAAAAGCGCTAAAAAGCCTTTTGTAGAAATTTGGGGTACAGGCAAACCTTTAAGGAATTTATGCACGTAGATGATCTAGCTGATGCTTGTTACTTCCTAATGAGGAATTTCGACGAACCGGGCTTTGTAAATGTAGGGACGGGCGAAGAAATAAGCATAGCAGAATTTAGCCGGATTGATTAAAAAAATAGTAGGTTTTGAAGGGAAAATTCAATTAGATTTATCTAAACCAGACGGAACGCCCAGAAAGTTAATGAACAATGATAAGCTAGGCAATTTGGGGTGGAAATCCAGTATTTCACTTGAAAAAGGGGTGCAAATGGTCTATGAAGAAGTAAAATACCGATTTGAAGAAGTAGCGATTTGAATTTTGGGTATCAGCAAGTGCAATGGGAAAGAAAAAGATGCAAAACAAAACCCAGCCAAAACCAGTAAAAATAAAAAAACCGCTTTGATTTAAATAAAAATAATCAAAGCGGTTTTCCTTTTTAAAGCTAATTTAACCCCTAATTCGTACAGAAAAAGAATACATTTCCACAGGTTTTCATAAAATGCACATCGCAACCATTGACAGAAGAAACTCTAAAAGCTGCCAGGTATCGGTCATTTCGAGCATCCAATTGAACGTATTTGGACCTGTTTCTGCTATATCCCATATTACCCACCATACCGTTTGGGATAGTCGTTTCGGTAAAACTATATTCACTTATATCCTCAAAACCATTGGGGTAGCCCATTGCCTTAAATAAATCATTCAGATAAGCTGCATCCCGTTTGCTGCGATCATAGCGTTTTTGTAACCTCTTATAAAAACCCGCGGCATCGAGGCTCTCTGCATTACCAAATTGCGGCCGAGAGCCTAAGGCAGAAATAACTTGTGGAGTCGCATCAAAGGGCAGGCTCAATATACCCGCATCATGACAAGCACAAACAGGAGCAGTAGGCACCGGATTGGGAATTCTCAAAGTAACCACTGATGGAGTAGAACTAGAGCAATCAATCTCCGTAGCAGGCAAGGCAACCTTTTCAGATTCCAGATCATCTTTATAGGCGATTAATTCATAGTCTTCAAAACAACGAATACTAAAATTAAACTTGCCGCTTTCATCGGCAATAACTTCCTTTTTTTCACCAGTAGTCAGATTATGCAAAATCACTTTGGAGCCAGGAACAACGACATTGCTGCCAATCCGCAATACATCGCCCGTAAGTTGGTAAGTACGAGGTATTAAGGGGACAATATATTCTTTTACCGCCGCCAATTCGGCTGCAGCTACTTCTTTACTCCAGGGTTCGTAGCCTTCCTTTTCTACCATAATGGTATAATTTCTTCTAAAGGTAATTTCCGGCTCTGTATTACCATTGGCATCGGTTGTATAGTCTATCGTTGCGTTAGGGCCTACTATTTTTACCATTGCATTTTGCAACCTATTAGAGTTGGTGGCATCCTCAACTGCTAGTAATACCGGAACTTTATTAATTTTCCAACAGTAAATATCATCGCCCCCCTTTCCACCTCCACGATTGGAAGTTAAATAACCGGACTCGCCATCTTCCAGCGTAACTAGGCCTATATCATCCGCAGGAGAGTTAAAGGGCGCACCTACATTTTCAGGGTTGGACCAGGTTCCTCCCTTCATTTCGGAAACAAAAATGTCCAATTGTCCTAAGCCACCAGGACGGTTGGAAGAAAAATACAATTTACCATCTGCTGCAATGACCGGAAATATTTCATTTCCTGCCGTGTTAATTGCTGCGCCTAAGTTTTGAGGCGTTCCCCAATTGTCTCCTTGCCTTATGGATACATATAAATCCATTCCCCCCTGTCCCTCAGGGCGATTAGAGGAAAAATACAGTTTTTGCCCATCCGGTGAAAGTGCGGGGTGGGTGGTTTCGTAGCCTTTAAGATTAAAGGGCAATTCGGTTACATTGACCCAAGCATTTTGATCGGATTTTTGAGCGGCAACTAGCTTTAAGGTCTTCCCATTTTCTCCACTTGACTTGTCATAATTTTGCGATAAAATCATTTGACTACCGGTGCTAGAAAAAGTGGGCGTGCCATAATTGTATTTGCTTTTTACCTCCCCAACAATAGCTACAGGTGGTTGAAATCCGCAATCCGAATCTATTCTTTTGGGTGCAAACCTTAAATTTTGAAAATAATCGCAGGTATTACATTTGTCCTCTTTGACACCAAATGTTTCTCCATTAGAAGAGGTAAACATGATGCCATCACCATAGGGAATAGCCAAAAATTCATTATGACCAGAGTTAATATCTTCAATATTGGTGATAGAAACTTCCTCCACTTCTATCTGGCCAAAAGCGGCCAATACAGAAAAGAGGAACAAGGAGATTAATATATTTTTTCTAATCATGATTGTTTTTTGTAAGAATGAAATGCTTAGAAAAGCCTAAAATTAAATGCTTTTTCTTTTCATTTCTATTTTTAAAAGAATCTTAAATCACTAATTTTTGTACTAAAGTTATTGAAAGCATAGGTAAGCATAAATTCTAGTGAACCATTAGAGTAGTTTTTTAACTCGCTGGTTGTAAAATCATAAGCCAGTCCTGCTCTCAAATTATTAGTCAACTGGTATTGAATCAAGCCGTCAAGGGAGTCTCCTAAGCGATAATTCAAACCCACCCACAATTTATCCATAAAAATTAAATTGGCATTTACATCTAATTCAAAAGGTGCGCCCTGATTAAAACTCACCAAAGCTCCTGGCATCAATCGAACATTACTGCTGAGGCTAGTTACAAAGCCTGTCATTAAGTAGTAGGTCCGGTACTTAGAAATGCCTTCATTTCTGTAAAAGGTCGAATTGAGCAATTGCGGGACAGAAAGACCAATATAAAAGCTATTATTATATTCAAAGTAAGCTCCCAAACCTACATTTCCTTTGACATCGGAAGAGCGGTCATTGGCGTTTAGAATGAAATTATCACCAGAATGAATGGGATTCGTTCTTGCCCAATCTGCTCGCCCCTGCTCCAGTTGTCCGCCAATCCCCAAAGCTAGTTTTCCTTTTTCGGATACATTAAAGCGGTAAGCATAGCTAATATCTAGAAAATTATTGGTGAAAATAGCGGCTTTATCCGTTGTAATGCCAATGCCCAAACCGCCCCTTCCACACATGATAGGAGTATGAAAATTGGCGGTTGCCGTAGTAGGTGCTTTATCCAATCCCAGCCATTGATTTCTGTAAATGCCCGTAAGCACTGGCACACCGGCACTGCCAGCATAGGCTGGATTATAATTGAGTTTATTAAATAAATAATGGGTGTACTGCACATCGTTTTGTGCCAGGAGGGTCAAGCCAAAAAGTAAGAAGGCAGCAGTATATATAATTTTTTTCATCTTATAAATTTTAATTATTTATTGATTACTGTTGAATCAAATGACTTTGGGGATTCATCCAAAAGTCATTTGATTGGCTAAATGATCACCTCGCAATTGCGACACAACCTGTTACAGGTTCCGCACCACTGGCATTTACTTCTAAAATATAGTAATAAGGGCCGGGAGGAAGGTTATTTCCATCGTGGGTTCCAGCCCAATCATTATTATAATTATTAGATTCATAAACCAGGTCGCCCCAACGATTGAAAATCTTTATAGCGGTCGGATTAGAGTCTGCGCAAGGAATAATCAGCGCATCGTTCAATCCATCATTATTAGGCGTAATGACATCCGGTACAAAACAATCTGGGTTATCTACTACATTGATATTTATAAAAGCTCTGTCTGGAGGCGAATTGGGACAAGCTGCGTTTTGCAACTCATACTCTATTTGGTCTGTACCAAAGAAGTTATTATCTGGAGTATAATTAACCGCTCCACCAGAAATAGTGGCAGTACCATTAGTAGGTCCGTTGATGATTGTGATTGTTCCTTCACCTGGGACATCGTTGCCAATAATATTTCCTCCGCTTAGATTGGTATTAAAATCAATAGTAAAAGCATCATCATTTGCGGTGGTCGTTGGATCCATAACATTTAGTGTCACCATATCAGAATCATATTCTCCGCAAGCCTCATTGGATAAGGTCCAGATAACTGTATTAGCACCCATGCTCAACCCACTTACCGTAGTAGTTGAACTTGTTGGGTCTGCAAAAATAATATCAGGGTCAGGGCTGGACCATGTTCCGATACCTTCTGTTGGCGCGACTGCTTCAATCTCCTGCATAGCATCGCCACAAGTATTATCCGGTGCAATAATCATAGCAGATTCATCTGGTTTGGCAGTAACGACCAAATCCACCGTATTGGAAGGATCGCTTGGACAACCATTTTCTACAATAATGGCTGCATAGGTTCCACTACTATTAGCATCGGTCGGCACTTCAAGAGTACTAGTCGTACCAGTAGCAACTGTTTCGCCTGTCTCGATATTGATAATCTGGATTTCTGTTCCATCTGGAATAGTTGTGGGGGTCGTTACAGTGATACTTGCCGGATTTCCTTCGCAAACGCTTGCATTATCCAAGGTGATTATCGCCGGATCAGGTTTGGGAGTAACAGTTACACTAATTGGATCTAAAGTAGCAGAACAACTGCCCACACTTACCGTCAGGGTATATGCTCCAGTAGCATCCGCTGTAGCATTAGGAATAGAAGAATTGGCTTGGTCAGAAGAAAAATCACCAGGGCCTGTCCAGGTATAAGTAGCATTTTCTAAGGCTGTCGCTGTTAAGTTAAGCGTATCACCCTCGCAAATCGGACTATTAGAAGCAGCCGTAATGTCCTCCAGATTTTCTAATAAAGAAATAGTGATTGGAGTAGAAGGATCAGAAGCGCAAGTGCCATCTTTTACAACTACGGAATAATTGCCCACATTGACTTCCTGAAAGTCCTCTATAGTCAAAGAAGGTTCATCGGTAATTCCTACAATCGTTGTTGCTCCATCAACTTCAACACTCCACTCATAACTAATGGCATCACCGGTTGCTACGTCTGTATTTAAAACCAGGGCATCTTCTGGACAAACTTGCTCATTGTCAGCACCAATATTTGGGGTAGCTGGCTTTTGACTTAATTGAATAGTGGCTGGCCCAAGTGTAGTCGGACAACCATTTAAAGTAATAACGACTGTATAATCACCATTTATAGCAGCACTTGCATTTTCAAAAATAATAACCGAGTCGGTGGAAGTAAAGCCACTGGGGCCTGTCCATTCATAGCTCGCTCCTTCATAAGAAGTCACAGAAAGTGTAACCGTTTCTCCTTCACAAGCTCCCTCGGGTTCTACTGTGATTGCCGGATTTTCCAGTTCTGGCTGAACGGTAATAGCAATTGCTTCCGAAGGATCAGAGGCGCAAGTGCCGTCTAACACGACCACGGAATAATTGCCCGCATTATCTGGGTTTGCTGGATCAATGGTTAAGGTGGGTTCTTCCGTTGTACTAACTATACTCCCTTCTCCCTCTATTTCTATGGACCATTGATAAGTAATTGCTGTACCTGTTGCAGCATCGGTAATTAATACAAGTGGCTCTCCAGGGCATAAATTATTATTGGCTGAATTAATAGTGGGAGTAGCCGGTTTTGGACTAACTTGAATAGCCACAGGTCCAACTGTAGTTGGGCAATCATTTAAAGTAATAACCAGTGTATAATCGCCATTTATTGCAGTACTTGCATTTTCAAAAATAATAACTGAATCTGTGGAAACAAAACCATCGGGGCCTGTCCATTCGTAAGTAGCACCGTCATATACCGTAGCCGAAAGGCTAATGGTTTCTCCCTCGCAAGCTCCTTCAGGCTCTACTGTAATTGACGGATTTTGTAATGCTGGCTGAACGGTAATAGCAATCGCTTCCGAAGGGTCAGAGGCGCAAGTGCCATCTAACACGACCACGGAATAATTGCCCGAATTATCTGTCCCTGCTTGGTCAAGTGTTAAATCAGGGCTAGTAGTGGTAGTCACAATTACCGTTGAATCGCCATTATCAAAAAGCCACTGATAAGAAATAGTCGTTCCAGTTGCTATGTCCGTAGTTAAAACAATCGACTCGCCTGGGCAGAAATTAATATTATTAGAATTAATGGCAGGAGTAATCGGTTTGGAATTCACCTGGATAATAACTGGACCTAAAACGGCTGGACAGCTATCTTTTGTAATATTTACAGAATATTCCCCATTAATACTAGAAGAAGCATTTTCAAAAGTGACTATTGACTCTGTAGAAATGACCGATCCATCAGGTCCAATCCACTCATAAACCGCATCGGGGTCATCCGTTACTGTTAATGTAACGATATCTCCTTCGCAAGCTGGATTATCCACAGGAGCAGAAGACGTTATAATCGCCTCTTCTAATCCCCCTACTTTTACATCCACTCTTACTATATTGGAAGTATCAGATATGCAAGTATCTGTCACTATTTGCACAGAATAATTTCCAGTATTGGTAGGAACCAAGCCTTCAATAAATAATTCGGGAACTATAGTCGTAGCTAGTTGCTCAATTATGCCATCTTCCCTTTCAAATATCCAAATATAGCTCACTCCCGAATCCGGTAAAACATCTGTAGAAAACATCAAATCTCCTCCCATGCAAAATAGATTATCATCCACAACTAAATTGGGAGTCACACAGGTTTCTTCTTCAGGAAGGTCTTGAAAATCTGGCATACCATCCTCATCTGTATCTATTGGGTCCGAAATAGGATTCACCGGTGTACCTGTGGCATCAGCCGTTGCCTGACCATGAATGTTCACCTCAGGTGTTCCGGTCCCAATGATGCCATCGGCATCTGGGTCAGGCTGTTCTGCTTCGATTACGTCTGTTAAGCCATCGCCATCGCTATCCAAATCTCTAAAATCCGCAGGCCCCTCGCCATCTGTATTGACCAATGGGGTGTGAATGTCAATAGACGTTCCATTACCATCTGTTGTAGCAATACCATTAGCATCAACGGCTGGAATACCGACTCCAATGATGCCATCACCATCCGGATCAGGGTTTAAGTTCTCAATTGTACCGTTTATACCATCATTGTCCGAATCCAAATCATGCCAATCTCTCACCCCATCGCTATCTGTATCAGGGGGGAGGTTAACCCCAATACCTGTAAGTATTGGATCCATGATAGGCGGCAGTCCATCCACGTTTACAGTAGGAATATTGCCGTTGCCATCATCTATTCGACCATCGAGGTTAGTATCAGACCCTTGATAACCTCCTTCAATGACATCCAGGATACCATCGTTATCCGAATCCAAATCATGCCAGTCAGGTACCCCGTCCTGATCTTTATCAAAAGGGAAAGGAATCCCTTGCCCGGTAATAGCTGGGTCAATAACTGGTGGTATTCCATCTATATTTACGGTAGGAATATTGCCATTGCCATCATCTATTCGACCATCTTGGTCAGAGTCCGAAGCAAGCAGTCCTGCTTCTACTACATCTAAAATACCATCATTATCAGAGTCCAGATCGTGCCAATCAGGCACGCCATCGCCATCCGTATCAGGTGGGAATGGAACTCCTTGCCCGGTAATAGCTGGGTCAATCAAAGGCACTAAACCCGTAACACTAACAGCAGGTATATTCCCGTTGCCATCGTCTATTCGGCCATCTCCGTCAGAATCAGAGCTTCCATAACCTGCTTCTACTACATCTGAGATACCATCATTATCCGAATCCAGATCATCGTGGTCAGGAATGCCATCTGCATCAAAATCCCAAGGTGTATAATTTGCAACTGCTCCCAAATCATCCGGATCTGTTGCTAAGGGGTTGTAAAACCCATTTAAACCAAAAACAACTGCATCTCCGTCAATTATCCCATTCATATCCACATCTGGTTGTTCATGCCCTGCCTCTACCAAATCCGTAATGCCATCATTATCCGAATCCAAATCAAAATGATCAGGAACACCATCTCCGTCTGTATCATAGGCTCGAATCAGTTGGTCGCAAATGCCATCACTATTGGCATCAGCGCAGCCGCTATTGACAGCCGGATCATCGGCATCCTGATAGTTTAAAATGCCATCGCCATCTTCATCTCCGCTTGGGTCCAATCCACCGGGCAAACAAGCCCAACCCTCGTCAGGATGACAAAATTCTAGTAAATCTGGTACGCCATCGTTATCATCATCAATATCGTCAATGTCATTAATGCCATCCATGTCATTATCTGTGAACGGCGGCTGGCAATCTTCCTCAATTGCGATAACTAAAGTGCCGCTTCCAAAGTTGTCCGTCTCAATAAATGCCCAAGAATCCAATAGTAAGTCATTTCCAAAACGATCTCCATAGGTAAATGGGTCAGTAGTCGGCAATGGATTACCTGGCGTACCGCCTCCACTCACTCCGCCCCCAACATTGGAATGATCGTAATAAAAAGTATTATCTGGGCTATCTGCTCCATTCAAACGGGTGAAAGTAATCCCGTCCATATTATTTTCTACATCCAACATTAAAATGTGAATCTCTCCCCCTCTGATCACTAGTCTATA
Source organism: Saprospiraceae bacterium (assembly GCA_965222705.1). GTDB lineage: Bacteria > Bacteroidota > Bacteroidia > Chitinophagales > Saprospiraceae > JAFMDF01. The sequence continues at coordinate 247,562 of CBDCUO010000035.1, forward strand.
ATTAAAATTAAAATTGGAATCGGCAGGAATCACCGCACCTGTGCCGGCTCGTCCATCCCAAAAAATGGAATCTCTTCCAAAAAGGACATTTTCTTCTAACAAAACATCTGCTGGGTCATCAAAAGAATTATTATTATCCAAGTCCAAATATAATTTTGCCTGTCCTCCTAAATCCGTGTCAAATACAAAAAACCCGCCTGTGCCTTGTTCCATCGTCAAATCCGCCGTGCAGGGGCTACCAGGCAATAAGGTTCCTCTAAACGTGAAGGGATTCCCACTAGTCATTTGAGTAGGCACTTCATTGAATAGCCAGGTCGTATGCGTGTTATTTCTAAAAATATCGGTTACCATTGCCGAACTGGGCATATTTGGATCTGGCATATTGAAAAATATTTTATTATTAATCAATGGTCCATTATCTTCTGCCTGCGGCTCGTAAAGGTAGCTATTGCCTTGCGTCCAGTTAGTGGGATCGGCATTTCGGATATAGCCCCCATCGGGCAAAGACTGATAGGTCGGTCGTTGGTCTGCATCTACTATACCAAAAGAATTGGAATGTAGCGGAAAGCCCCAGGGGTCCGTCATGTTAAAGTCAACCTGATACAAATAACCACTATTAGTCAAAACAAAAAAAGTAGGAGAGGTAGTGATGCCATTTTGATTTTGAATAGAAATATATTCATTGGAATAAACCCTCCCTTCAACAGGTATTCCACCCTCATTACCTGCGTTGCCTTGCGTAACGGTAATGTCCCAAGCCAAAACAACCCGTTGGATAAGCGGCTGGTCATTTTCTCTGATCCAGGGCTGTCCATTCAATAATCTATTAAATTCTACAATTTGATATTGGGGAAATTCCATTCTCACCGTCCAAACTCCTCCTTGTCCTGCTCCTACTTGAACAATTCCGGGGGTATAGCCCGTACTATTCGTAGAACCGCCACCAGTCGGCCCGGCCAATTCTTCTACATCATTATTAATAATCGCCAAATTATCAGAACCATCCCAAGTGGCAGCTAAAGTACCATCTGGGCGAAAAAGGGAGATCGTACCTCCAGTAATCCCAACATGGCTGGCACCGAGATTAATGAATTCTCCCTCTGCCGCATACACTTTCAATTGCTGTTGTTGCTCTGCATTAAAAAAGAGCCGATAACCAGGATAGTCCCAAAAATCTTTGGACCCTTCTCCATAAAGCAGCGTAATTCCTCCTATAATAAGCGTTATTACCATCAAAAAAAACTTGACGGGAGGTGGGTAAAGTAGTCGCTTCATAATCAAATTGATTGTATTTAAAATAATTTAGAATTAATATGTTGGTAAAATGCTATCAATAAAATTTTCAAATTGTCATTTGTTTATCGCAGGGAACAAAAAGGTTAGAAAATCGATTTGAAATTAAAATTTTGATACTGACTAAATTAGTGTTTCATATTCGTTTCTCTTTGTTCAATTATTTGTATTAGAAAGGAAAATTTTGGCAGGCATACCGCCTATTTAGTATTTTTCTAAAACAACTGCTCGGTTTTCAGGGGATTGTTATTTGCTACTAAATAGATATAGGTAATAGAAAGTAAGGCTGTTCTTTTCGAATTAGCTAATGCAGTGATTGGTACTAAGCCACTAGATATTAGATAGTTGTAAAATATAATATAATTTTAACATTTCATAATGACCAACAAATCAAGAATTATAAAACCGTATCATTATTATTTTTAATAAAAAATTAACGGGCTGATTATTATCGTTTTATAAAACATAAATTTAATTATTATAATTATATTAATGTAATTTATGCTAATTTTTGGCTAAAAAATTCGTAACTATACAGCAAAGGATAAAACAATTTTGCACTTCTTGGATGAAAATTTACATTTTATAAATGATTGACTATGAATCCTTTTGCTTTAAATGCCCTGCATGCTATTGGATAGCTATCGTGACTCTTTAAATACGATTAGTGTGCGAAGGAATGTTTCGATTTGAAATAATATTATGTTATATATTTTTGAAACCACCATGTTTACAACAAAAAAAATTGCTGTACCTGCCAAAGAATACTTGAATCAACTTTTTCAGATAAAGCCCGATTTCCAGCGTTTTAATCAAAAAAATGATATTTTCAACCGCTCCTTGTGGGATGACAAAATTGATCCCAAAAGCTTTTATATTAGCTATGACATCACCAATTTTAAACCCAAAAAATCCAGAGGTTTTGACCATTGGGACTTTGCTCTGCGAAATGCAAGCTGGCATCTAACAGACGTAGTGGGAGACCTAAAGCTTCCCGATGAAGGAAGAGTAGAGGGATTTACTGACTATTATACTCTTCAAACACAGGGCCCTCCGCAAAAAATAACTTTGCCTTCTATAGAAGAAACCAGCCAGAAAATAAAAAAAGTGGCGACCATTCTAGGCGCAGGTATGGTTGGTATCTGTGAATTGGATGAACGCTGGGTCTATTCCCATAATTTTAGTAGAAAAACCCAACAAGCAAAACCATTGAACCTACCTGAAAAAATTACTCATGTCATTGTATTAATTTTGCCTATGAACTATGAATTGAGCAAAACTATTCCTTCTGCTCTTGGCGGCGCAACAACGGGTTTGGGCTATGCCACCAGTTTGAATTGTGCAACCGCATTAGCCCAGTTTATCACCAACCTGGGTTACGAAGCGATTGCCTCTCTAAACGACACAGCTCAAAATGTTCCTTTAGCTATTCAGGCGGGTCTGGGTGAATATGGTAGAAATGGGCTCCTTATTACGCCCAAATATGGCCCCAATGTGCGTATTGCCAAAGTATTTACCGATCTGCCCTTAACCCCCGATCAACCCATAGATTTTGGCGTTCGGAAATTTTGCCAAATTTGCCGAAAATGTGCCAATGCCTGCCCAGTAAAAGCTATTGCCAAAGAAGCCCCAACAGAAAAACCGCCTAACATTTCTAGTCATTCTATGGTAAAAAAATGGACAGTCAACGCCGAAAAGTGCTTTAAATTTTGGGTAGGCATGAATACGGATTGTGCCATCTGCATCCGCGTCTGCCCCTACCATAAAGATTATTCCAAATGGTGGCATCGCCTGGGTATTCGCCTGGCAAACAGCCCCTTTAGAAAAATAATGTTATGGTTGGATAGTGTATTAAAATTCGGAAAGCGAAAACCTGCTAGTTGGTGGTGGAAGGACGTTTGATCTTTTACAATCCTTCCAGCAATCGCGCTCTTACGAATGCAATAATTGCTTCTGAATTATTCACAGAAAAACGATTCCAGTGTTTCCTTTTGCGAAGCCAGGTCATTTGTCTTTTGGCATAGCGGCGAGAATTGCGTTTGATTAAATCAATCGCTTTTTCCAAAGTAGTTTTTCCTTCAAAATAATCAAATAGTTCTTCATAGCCAACTGTTTGTAAGGCATTTAGATGACGTTGAGGGTATAATTGCTCGGCCTCTTCCAATAGTCCTTTTTCTAACATTTGATCCACTCTCTGGTTAATGCGTTTATACAGTTTTTCTCGCTCCATTTCCAAGGCTATGTAGATAGGTTCAAAGGGCCTTTTCTGTGGAGACCGGTTAAGAAAGCTGGAAAATGGCTGCCCGCTTGCTTCCATGACCGACAAAGCCCGAATCAGCCGATGCGGATTATTTAAATCCACTTTTTTGTAATAAGCTTCGTCAAATCTCAACAACTTTTTTTGTAAAGATTCGATGCCTTTTTCTTTATATTCTTGCAGGACTTTATTCTTAATTTTTGTGGGAACATCCGGAAACTCATCTAGCCCTTCGCATACTCCTCGAATAAACAGACCCGATCCACCCACTAAAATCGCTGCATCATAGCCTTCCAGCAATTGTTCCAATAAAATCAGCACTTCCCGTTCATAGTCACCTACGCTATACGTATCTTCAACACTCAAATTATTGATAAAATGATGAGGGGCTTGTGCCAATTCCTCTGCGGAAGGTTTGGCTGTTCCGATATTCATTTCCCGATAAAACTGACGACTATCAGCAGAAATAATTTCTATACCAAAATAATTGGCCAAGCGAATAGCAAATCCCGTCTTGCCAATAGCCGTAGGCCCACCAAGGACAATTAGATGTTTTTTTGCTGGCATGGGACGAATATAAAGGTCTTAACAAGGAATGAAAAGTGAAGGAGGGTGATTTTTCATTTTATGTAGTAAAAAATGCTATTTTTGTTGTCTCAAAAGGCTACGTTTTTTAATGAAGTTACCGTACAGAATTGTCCGCCCACTTGCCCGAATTACGCTGAAGACTTTCTTTAGGAAAATTTATATTAGCGGGGTAGAAAAGCTGCCAATAGACAAACCTGTCATCCTTGCTGCCAATCATCCAAGTGCTTTTTTAGAGCCTTGCATTTTGGCTACTTTTCTTCCTCGTCCTTTATATTTTATGGTTCGGGGCGATTTTTTTCAAAAAGCCCTTTTTCGCACTTTGTTGATGTCTTTACATATGATTCCGATTTACCGCCTCAAAGATATTGGAATAAAAGGAGTAAAGAACAATTTCTCTTCTCTGGACTACACCTATGATTTGTTAAAACAAAAAAAGACAATCCTCATCTTGGCAGAAGGCGGAACAGTTCAAGAGAAACGACTGCGCCCCATTCAAAAAGGCACTGCTCGAATGGCTTTAGGTGCAATTGAAAAATATCCCGATTTGGATGTTCACATCGTTCCAGTCGGTGTAAATTATACAGCTGCCAACCAGTTTCGATCTGTTGCTATGCTGGAATTGGCTGATCCAATCATTGTACAAAATTTTTTAAAATCAAATAAAGCACATCATCCTGCTAAAATAATCCAGGAAATTACCCAAACACTAAAAAAAGGATTGGAAAAAGTCGTCATTATTATTGATAAAAAAGAAGATGAAGCCCTCACAGAAGCATTGTTTGAGTTATATCGCAATAACTATCCCAAAATAAGCTTTCCCATTAAATCGGAAACGAATAAGCCTCTACAAAGAGAACGAGCTATCGCCAATATGGTCAATCAACTAGCAAAAAAGGACAAAAAAATTTTAATGGCTAAAATCAAAAAATACCAGAATAATTTAATACAAAACCAACTCAAAGATGCTGTCATTGTGCAACCAAATATTTATACCAAATTTGGAATAATCGGAATTATTTTTGGGTTTTTGCCTTATTTATTGGGTTATTTATTTAACTTTTTACCTGTTTTTTTAGGAAAATTTTTAGCAGATAAATGGGTAAAGGAAATTGAATTTTACGCTTCTGTAGCAGCCTCCTCTGCCTTGGCAGCTTACTTGATCTATTTTTCGGGGCTACTTATCCTAGCAGCCAAATTCGAGTCTGTTTTTCTTTTCATTTTCATTCTAATGATTCCTTTTTTAGGCTTTTTTGCCCTACAATATCAGGAATATGTGAAAAAGTGGAGAAACGGAAGACAATTTCACCAGGTCTCAGAAGCAATCATCAATCAGCTAAAAGAAAAGAGAAAAGGCATCTTAAGAATGGTTGAAAAATTTTTAATGAACACGGAGAAACGATAATGCTTTATTACATTGTAAGACCTTTTGTCAGCTTGTATGGCAGGATTTTTTTTTCAAAAATCTATTTTACGGGACTTGATAAACTCCCTGATAACCAACCGCTTATATTAGCAGTCAATCACCCTACTGCCTTTTTGGAACCCATTCTGATCGGGGCAGCTTCGCTACATGGACGAAACTTTATTCTACGCGGCGATATGTTCAAAAACGGTTGGTTGGTGGAAAAATTTCTGTGGAGTGTCAAATGCATTCCTATCTATCGGCGACAAGATGGCATCGCCAATTTAAAGAAAAACGAAGGCATCTTGGAATATTGCTATGAACTACTCAACAAAGAAGAAAACCTACTCATCTTGGCAGAAGGAGAGTCCAAGCACGAGAAACGCTTGCGTCCCATTCAAAAAGGCACTGCTCGAATGGCTTTTGGAGCCTATGAAAAATACGGTAGAAAAGATATCGCCATCGTCCCCGTAGGCATCAATTATACCAATTCTCATGAATTTAGAAGCATGATTTTTGGAGACTTTGGAACGCCCATTCTCCTTTCTCAGTTTTATGAGAGTCATCGAGAAAATCCGCGTAAAGCCATCAAACAACTCACCGATCGCATCGGCGAAGAACTCCAAAAAAGAGTCATCCACATCGCCAAAGAAGAAGACGATAAACTAGCCAATCAATTGCTAAAAATAACAGAAAACAACCAAATGGAAAAACCATTACCCGCGCTTTCCTATCAACCCTCGCGCCTACCCGAGTTTGTTGCCTTGATTGATCGTTTTAACGTTTTAGAAACAAATGCCAAGGCTGCTTTAAGAACAAAGGTTGATCAATACTTTGGAAAGTTAAAAAAACTGGGTATCAAAGACATTGGGCTGGCACAAAGCCATTATTTCAATGTCCCGCTAACCCTCACTCTATTAATAGGACTACTTCCTTTTTTGATTGGAATTATTGGTAATTTCCTGCCTATTAGATTGTGCAAAGCTTATGTGGATAAAAATATCAAGCAAATAAAGTTTCATGCCTCTGTGCGTTTTACTATTTCGACTTTTTCCTATCCTCTTTATTATCTCACCTTATTGATTATCAGTTGGATATGGGCAAACAAGTGGGTATTTATATTAATCGCTACATTGCCTTTATTTGGCTATTTTTCTATGATTTGGCTGGACTATTTCAAGCGCTGGAACGAAGCGAGAAAGGTGAAAATGTTAGAGAAAAATGCAGTAGATGAATTGCGGCAAATGCGATCGGGGATCAAAGTTTGAAGATCAACGCCACTTATCTGTGCAATTTTAGCGTTCGGTTTAATAAGTTTTTGTCATATCGCTATCTACACAAATTATAAAGTCTGCGACGTTATAATGTTCTTTAAGTAATTTACATACATCATCTTGTGAAACGGTTGAAAGAGTGCCATAATTTATATCGCTGCGCTCCCTTTTCAGATACCACAAAATTCCTTCATAATTATCAGAATGATAAGCGCCATTATAATGAATAAACAATTGACCTTCTTCATAATTTTGCAGTATAAAATGAGCCATGGTAGCATCTTTAGTGGCTTGAGCTTTAACAAGGTTGGGAGTACCATGATCTCCCAACATAGTAAGTATATTTTTATATGTTGCCAATGTGCTGTCAAAGGGGATAGGTAGGGGGGCAATCCATTCTTTTTCTTCAGCCAAAAGCGAATCAAGTATCCTAAAACCATTCCTAAAAACCAAGTTAGCGTATCTTCTTGGGATATTGGTAGCTACAAACCGAAGATTGTTTTCTTTGGCAAAATCAACTAAAGGTGCATAATCTGTTTTATAATTAGGCCATAATCTTGCTAATGAATCAAACCCTTCATAAGAAAGTACTCCCAACAAGTAATCATCCAGAAGTTCTTGATTATCAGATTCAATCATTTCAGCACCCAGAACAAGCTGCCTAACGTTGTTTAGGTCGGAAGTTACTTCAAATTGCAACCAATGAGCTATGGGATTATTATGTAATTCTCCAAATAAAATAATATTCTTCTTCTTAAGCGTTTTCATCATTTTCTTATAGGTGACTTTTTTGCCCTTTGAGTTATAAATTATGTAGGGTCGTTTCTGGCCAAAGACAGCAATTGCAATTAGTAGAAAGGTTAAAATGGTTAATTTCTCTTTCATCTTTTTATCAATTTGAATTTTAACCTTGAAAAATAAAGCCACAGATTCACAGGTTGTGTGCACCGTGCCAAATCTGTGAATCTGCGGCTTGTTATAAGCATATTGCTGCCTGCCAATTATTATCTATTCCCGCCAAAATTATAAGTCACCTTGCCAATAACTCGCCTGCCAATTTTTGGGAACCCCGGTAAGGACCTAAACTCGTTATCGAGCAAGTTGGTCGCAGAAGCCTCTAATGAAAGGCCATTTTCAAATCCATAACCTATTGACAAATCCACCAAAGATCGGGCATCAATTCTACCAGGGAAGGTAGAGTTGTTGGAAGTATAAGCCTGATCCCATTGATAAGATAGGCTTCCATTAAAACCGGTTTCAGGTCCATAGCGCAGACCTGTACGTATTTTATTCTGTGGAAAATTGAGGTCACCAGCTTCTCCTGTTGGTCTATTGAACCAGGTATAATTGGCAAAAGCTGTCAATACCTCTGAAAAATAATACTTAGTATGTATTTCAAAGCCCCAATCATCGCTTATACCATCAGGGTTTCGAGTAGGATAACCAAATGCCAGTTGGGGAAATCCAGTATTAGGCACTTGGTCGGATTCTACAATGCCATGAAAAGGCAAACCCGCTTCAGTTAAGGCATCTAGAAACTGTTGCCCTGCATCTGCATAGGCACCATTTAATATGCTGCCGACTTGTGCAGCAAGAAACTCAGCAGTTGGGGCATCAAAACCATTTTGCTGTAAAGCTGCTGCCACCTGTGGTTGAAAAGTAGCTTGTACGCCAGCCCCCAAATCCTGTGGAAGACTGGTCATTGTTATGACTGGGCTTACCTGAGAAAAACCGCCCGCCCGGGTTTTTCGGAAGTAATAAACGTCAAATCCAGCTGCAAATTTTTCTCCAAATAAACCTTTATAGCCCAATTCATAAGCTGAGAGTTGGGAGATAAGTTTTGTCGGAAATGATACAGGTAATAATTCATTACCGCTAAAGTCTGTACTGGCTATTCCACTGGAAAAACCAGCAGGTGCATCTGATTGAAGTAATTGAACCAATACCGGCACTAGTGGTGCCAAAGTGGGGTCTTGTGCCCCTAATGCCTCAATGCCTGCTATAACATCGGCATTAACTGCTCCGTAAGCTGCAGCTAAGGGAAAGCCCGCATCAAAAGGTGTTTCTGGCACGCCAGGGATCAACCAGGTAATCATTGGGTTATTAAAGGTCTGTTCACGGATTCCTCCCATATTCCAAACATTGAATACGGGCGTAGTCTGTACGGGCAAGTCAAAATAAATATCAGAAGCGGGGATAGGATTAGCTGCTTTATTATAACTCAATCGAATAGAATGAAACTGGTTGGGTTTATACACCAAAGCAGCTCTTGGAGAAAAGGTTTCTTCATCTGTAAAGTTATAAGTATCATATCTACCTGCCAGGAAAAGGTCCAACTTTGATCCAAACTTAAATTTTCCCTGAAGATAACCTCCAAATATTCTATAATCATCGTCGTCTTCATTTCGACCATACACATGATTCTCTGTATTGGCTTTGGCATTTCTAAAGTCTATACCAGTCGTCCATTCCGCATCCAGGAAAGAAGGCGTTTTAAAATTATATTGAACCTGAGCTTCAAAATGGGTCCGCTCTAATGGCACAATAAGCCCTGTTCTGTTCAAATAAGCAGGATTTGAATCATCTCCCCCATCATTTTTAATGTAATAGGTCTGAGCAAAAAGGCCCTTGTGGTTTAATCTTAATTGCCCCCAATATTCATTGGAGTGGTTAAATCCTTCTCCTAGCTCATTATAGAATATAGAACTTCCGGCATTCCATCCGCCTGCTCCAATTATATCCGTATTTCCATCAGGCTTGAAATGTAACTGACCGTTGATAGCTGCCGCCCAATATTCGGGCTTTTGAACTTTACCAGTTGTAAAAAGTACTGGGCCATCTTGTTGAGGATCAACGAAGCCTTCAGCCGTCACGAATCCTCTACTAATAGTTTCCTGAAAATTAGCTAGAACAGCATCGTCCTGGGGGTCTCCTGCCTTTAGTGTGAAATCATCCCCGCTACCATATCGGGCATTAATCTTATATCCAAAATTTTTATTTTCATTATGCCCTGCATGCCTGAGGGCGGATTTAAAAGTATTCATTTCTCCATATATTAATTCGACGGTCGTTCCAGGGTATCTAAACGGATCCTTAGATATGAAATGCACAACCCCTGAGGTCACATCGGGTCCATAAAGTGCAGAACCAGGTCCCAATACAACTTCGATGCGCTCGACATCAATATTATTGATAGGAGAATTTTGGGAATCAAAAAGCTCTAGTCCAGGGGTAATCAACGATCTGTAATCCAACATAGGAAAAACATCGGTTGAAAATACACCACTACTGCCCCGTAAAGCGAGATTTATTCGCTGCCCTGTTTGTTGTTGCAACTCAACACCCGGTGTGTTGATTAAGGCTCTGACTGGCGATAAAGTCCCACCTGAAGCAGCAATCTCCTTGGCACTAATTACCGAAACTGCCGCCGGTGCTTCCTGAAGTTTTTCAGCTTTTCGGGAAGCAGAAACGATCACCTCTTGCCCAATTAAAACACCTTCTTGCAGGACAATGCTCAAGCCAGTAGTTGCGCGTGTAATTTCAACTTCTTCTGGCGTATAGCCCGTATAAGAAACTTCTAAAGTAAATGGCAATTCGGAGTAATTGAGTTCAAAATTGCCATCTATATCTGTAATAGTGCCAGTAGTGGTCCCTTTAACTAGCACACTTGCACCGATTAGCGCATCGCCGGATTCTCCGGTTACCTTGCCGGAAATCGACTGCGCTCCCAGATTTAAAAATGTAAAAAAACTAAAAAAAGTAATGAGCAAGTAAAGTTTTTTCATAAGTTTTGATTTGAATTGACAGTAAAAAAGATTGCTAAAAAATAAATCTGCTTCCAAAGCTCTCCTCGTTCTTTAATAAAGCAAATCTAAAAAAATAATTTTCTTTTATATCATTTATTTGTAGAATATTTTGATAAAACAAATCCTGCTCTTCGTTTTAATTTTCAAGAAACTTTGGTGCACTTCGATGTTTAGTTCCTTGCTCAAAGGCATAGGCGATTTCCAATAAAACTGGCTCGCTCCAGGCACGCCCAAAAAAAGACAAGCCCACTGGCAAGTCTGCAATAAATCCCATGGGAACAGTAATGTTGGGATAGCCCGACATCGCTGCTGGAGAAGAACTCCCCACCTGAAAAGAATCCCCATTGACCCAATCCGTTTTCCAGGCAGGCGATCCGGTTGGAGCGATGATGGCATCCAGTTTATGCTTATCCATGACTCGGTCTATCCCTTCTTTTTGACTTCCTTTCTCCATTATAGCCAGTGCATCTCGGTAAGTTTTTTCTGTTAAATCCCCCTTTTCTTGCGCCATTTCTAAGTATTCTTGCCCATAAAATTGCATTTCAAAGGAATCTTTTTTATTAAAAGCAATCAACTCTTCCAGATTTTCAATAGGCGCATTTTTCCCTAGACCAGCAAAATACTTATTTAGTCCGTCTTTATATTCATAAAGCATCACCTGAAAAGATGCTTGTCGAACTGCTCTGTCGTAAATTTTTTCTATATCAATTATTTCTACTCCTTGACTTTTTAAAAAATCCACTGCTTTCATAGTCAAATCATCTACCTTTTTATGCTGCCCAAAGGCTTGTTTGTACAGCCCAATGCGCCTGCCTACTAGTCCATCTGATTTCAAAAATTGGGTATAATCAACATGGCTTTTTCCAATGCTTCCTTCCGTTTTATGATCTTCCTGGTCTGTTCCTGTCAGTACACCTAGACAAATTGCTGCGTCTCTGACCGTGCGAGCCATGGGACCAGGTGTGTCCTGTGTATAAGAAATGGGAATGATCCCCGAACGACTAACTAGCCCAACTGTTGGTTTAATACCCACAATTCCATTGGCAGAAGAAGGGCAAACAATAGAGCCATTGGTCTCCGTTCCAATTGCTACCGTACATAAGTTAGCAGACACTGCCACACCAGAACCGGAACTAGAGCCGCAGGGATTTCGATCAATGATATAAGGATTTTTGGTTTGTCCTCCAATACCGCTCCAACCACTGGAAGACAATTTTCCCCTAAAATTGGCCCATTCGCTCAAATTAGCTTTGCCCAAGATAACAGCTCCTGCTTGTCGCAATTTGGTTGCTACATAACTGTCCTTCAGGGGTTTAGATCCTTCCAGTGCCCTTGATCCCGCTGTGGTTTCCATTTGGTCATACGTGTCAATATTATCCTTTAATAAAACTGGAATGCCATGCATTGCTCCCCGCGACTTACCTGCTTGTAGCTCTTCGTCTAGTGCTTGAGCAATAGCTAGTGCATCAGGATTGATCTGAATAACCGCATTAAGCCTTGGTCCATTATCATCAATAGCTTGAATGCGGTCAAGGTAGTATTGTACTGCTTTCTGAATGGTAAAGTCACCATTTTTATAAGCTGTTTGTAATTGATCAATCGTGATTTCTTCTAATGGGAAGGCCATATCAGGTTCTGTCGTTTTCTGAGCAGTCTGACAAGAAATTCCGCAACCAATTAAAAGGAATAAAAATAGGTTTTTCATTTATTTTGATTTAAAATTACGAAAAGGTATAGATGTTTCTTCCTTATATTATTCGTTTTAAAAGTACAAAACAGACCTAAAAGAAAGGATACCTCTTCAATAAAAAGAGTATCCAAAGTCTGAGATTGAAGGGTGATGGTTTTATCAAAACTGGAAGGTAGGCATGTTTAGGTAGAATATGTACCTTTGCTTCCAAAGTTTGTAAACGAAAAAAGGACAAAATTTTTAAAAGTATGAAAGTAATCGAAGTAATACAACCAGGTGGTCTGGAGAAACTAAACATTACGGAAAGGTCGGACCCTACTCCTGGTCCAGGAGAAATTTTAGTGAGATGGCATGCTACTTCTCTGAATTTTCATGACTATTTGGTGGCCATTGGCGGTATTCCCGTACCGGAGGGGCGAATACCTATGTCAGACGGTGCAGGAGAAATCGTGATGGTGGGAGAAGGAGTAAAAGAATGGAAAGCTGGTGATAAAGTAATGTCGCTGTTTTTTCCCAACTGGATAGAGGGCCCACCTACTTTACAAAAGACTAGGTTCATTAATGGCGAAACAGTGGATGGTTTTATTGCTGAAAAAAGCTGTATCCCCGCTACCTCTGTTACTGCTATTCCGAATGGATATAGTTATGCAGAAGCTGCTACCCTACCTTGTGCTGCCGCTACAGCCTGGCGGGGTCTAATGGTAGAAGGAGGCTTACAAGCCGGAGATAGCGTTCTGATTGAAGGAACCGGAGGGCTATCCATATTCGCTTTGCAATTTGCCAAAAACGCTGGAGCAAAAGTTTTTGCCACTACCTCCTCTCAATCAAAAGCAGAGCAGTTAAAATCGCTGGGTGTCGAAGCCATCGTTAATTATAAAGAAGACCCAATATGGGGAAAAACCATTTTTAAATTATCCGGTGGAGGGGTGGATCACGTCCTGGATGTAGGAGGCGGTTCTACCATGAAACAATCCATAGAAGCGGTAAAAATAGGTGGGCATGTTTCTTCCATTGGTATTCTGAGTGGTGGTCGAAAAGGAGAACTTACGTTTCCAAAATTATTTTTCAAACATGTTCGACTAATCGGCATCGCTGTAGGTAGTCGCGCTATGCAACAGAAAATGGTGAAGGCAATCAACATCAATGGCATGAAACCATTGATTGACCGCAGCTTTGGATTTGACCAATTAGCTGATGCTTTTCGCTATCAGGCGAGCGGCAAGCACTTTGGGAAGATCGTTTTGGAATGGTAAGCCCTTTCCAAGACAATTCCTTCAATTTTTCTTCTGATTTTATGTTTAATCCTTATAAAATTTTTAGATAAAATCCTTATCTTCAGCCTTACCCTCCTTTATACTGCAAACAGGATTAAGAGTACGTCTAAAAACAGACCTGATAGTTATTTAAGAAATGTCTTTTTAGCGCGGAGCTTTTTTTCTGTGCAAGTTTTCTAACTAAAAGATTCTTTCCCTACGTATTTAAACAGCTATGAACAAACTAAAAAACCTACTAGCTTTGGGCTTTGGGCTACTCCTGGCCTTTTTTATTTTAGAAATAGGCTTGAGGATTTACAACCCTTTTCCCATTCGCATGAAAAACGGAACCTTATTCCTTCCCGTTAATCGAACCTTTACCTTTTTAAATAAGCATATTCCAGGACTTGATTCTTTGATTGAAATTCGCAATAATCATTTGGGATTTAGAGGTACGCCTTTACCCAATAAATTGGAAAATTATTTATCCATTATCGCCATAGGGGGCAGCACCACAGAATGTCGTTTTCTTTCAGAAGGACAAGATTGGGTGGCTTTACTAAGACAAGAATTAAAAATGAGCCTATCCCAATCTTTATGGATAAATAATGCGGGCTTGGCCGGAAATTCCACCTTTGGTCATCGAATCTTACTTCATCAGCATATTTCCAAAATAAAACCCGATTATGTTATTTACCTGATTGGAATCAACGAGATTTTAAGGTCCGATGATTTTAATGATGATCTAGCTATTCAACTAAACCGAAGTTTTTCAGCAAAGGACTGGCTAAAAAAGAATAGTGAAATTGCACTATTGATAAATAATATCCGCCGATCTTTTAAAGCCTATACGATCGAAGCCGGCCACGGCCGCAAGGCTATGGAGTTGGAAAGTCGGCCTCATTTTCAAATTGACTATTTTGAAATTTACCAGGAAATAAATCGTCAATCGAAATTCATCAATGCCTATGAAAAACGATTGAGGCTTTTGCTCAAAGAAACCGCCAACTTTGGAATAAAGCCGATTGTCTTAACCCAACCCCTTTTATTTGGAGAATGCAAAGACGAATACACGGGCGTTCAACTGGGCACAATCGCTTCCCGCTTTCAATACGGGCAACGCTATTGGGAGATACTTGAGAATTATAATCAAATAACCAGGCAAGTAGCCCGTGAATTGGAGGTCCCACTGATTGACCTTGCTTGCCGAATGCCCAAAAGCTCCAGGTATTTTTATGATAGCATGCACTTTAATAAAGAAGGTGCTAAAAAGGTCAATCAATTATTGGCACCGGCAGTAGTAAAAATTATTAAAAAGTAGATTTTCAATTTCCCAAAAAAACATTCTATTTACCTTTTTTTTTCAATTATCTTAACTATATTTAGGGCAGAAACAAGTAGTTGTAATTGCTCCCCAAAGCAAAAATCTTCTACTAAAATGAGAAAACTATAACAAAACAATACCTCCTTCTTTATGAAACTATACCATTCCAAAACCTCAATGATTGCCCCTTTGCCCTTTCGGTAAGAGTAACATTGCGCATAATTTTCTGGTAAAAAAGAATAAAATTGATAATGAATAAACCAATAATCATTCTCCTTTCCATTCTATTATTCCTATGGTTGCTGGGGGTCAGTTATTGCCATTCTAAGTCTTGCCCCTGTAGCACGGAAGTGGCCAATGCTGCCGTCGTACCACCTGTTCCCGAAAAAAAACAGGAAATAGCGATCCTTATTGAAGATATTAATTTGGATTTTAGTGCGAAAACAGCAGATAACCTTTTATTTTCAAAAAATACTTGCGATTACAAAACGCCCCTTTCGGAAAATTTACAAGAAGTCTTTTCCCTAGTGGCACAACATCTTAATAACAATAGCAACAGAATATTAACCCTGTCTGGCTTGTATGAATATTTAGAAGATAATGAATGTACAAATTCAGAAAATTTGGGCATTGGGCGGGCAGAACGAGTTCAGCAATTATTGATTCAAATGGGTGCACCTGCAGATCGAATTCGAACCACCTCAGAAAGTAAGTCCAGCCTGGAGCAACTAGATAATTTAATAGTTGGGGGTGTGGAATACAATTTTAGTGGTATGGAAGAGCGATTAAGAGCCAACAACATTACCTTATATTTTGATTCCAATGATCAGCAAATTTCTATGACTAGCGAACAAAAACAATATTTTGAAGATTTAAAAAATTATTTGGCGCAAAACCCCAATGCCAGAGCGAGTGTAACCGGGCATACAGACAATCAAGGAAACGATCGTGGAAATCAGCGACTAAGTAGAAAACGCTCTGAATTTGTTCGGGATTATATGGTCGAGCAAGGTATCAATAGAAAACAAATCGTCAATAAGGGAATGGGGTCGAATGTACCAATTGCTACTAATGATACAGAAGAAGGTCGAGCTTTAAATCGACGGGTGGAAATTACTATTCAGTGATAAATTACTATTGTTCAATAGTGGTTTTGTCTTAACCTAATTAATGATTAATTTATTATAATTAAAATATGATTTCTTGCTTGCTTTTTCCATTTTTATTCGGACTAATAGCTGCCACCTTAGGTGGATGGATTATCTGGGAATATTTAAAAGATCGCATTAATTTGTTAAATAAAGATAAGGCCAAACTAAGCTCTAAATATGCGCAATTGGAATCTACTTACACAGATTTAAGTAGTCAGTATAATACCTATAAAATTAAAACGGAAAAAGAATTAAAAGACTGGGAAGTAAAAAATCAATCTATTTCTACTCAATTAAGCACTTATGAAAGTAAAGGTTTCGCAGCAAAATCAGATGCCCCAACTTTTACGGAGGAAGCAGAAATCCCTAAAGAAATTATTAAGGAAGTGATCAAAGAAGTACCTGTAGAAATCGTCAAAGAAATTGAAGCAATCGAACAGGTAAAAACGCCTGTAGAAGTGATCAAAGAAGTGGAGGTAGAAAAAATCGTGGAAGTACCCGTAGAAGTGATCAAAGAAGTCATCAAAGAGGTAGAAGTGGTCAAAGTGATAGAAGTACCCGTAGAAGTGGTCAAAGAAATCGAAGCAATCGAACAAGTAAAAATGCCTGTAGAAGTGATAAAAGAAGTGGAAGTGGAAAAAATTGTAGAAGTGCCCGTGGAAGTCATCAAAGAGATAGAGGTGGAGGTAGAAAAAGTAGTAGAAAAGCCTATAGAAATTATTAAGGAAATCCAAGGAGTAATTGAAACAAAAGTACCCGTTGAAATTATCAAAGAGGTGGAGGTAGAAAAAATGGTAGAAGTACCTATGGAGGTGATAAAAGAAGTGGAAGTGATAAAAGAAGTGGAAGTAGAAAAAATTGTAGAAGTGCCCATAGAAGTCATTAAAGAGGTAGAGGTGATAAAAGAAGTGGAAGTGGAAAAAGTAGTAGAAGTACCTGTGGAAATAGAAGTCATTAAAGAAGTGGAAAAAATGGTAGAAGTGCCCATAGAAGTCATTAAAGAGGTAGAAATAGAGTTAATAAAAGAAGTGCCCATAGAAGTTATTAAAGAGGTAGTAAAGGAAGTAGAAGTAGAGGTAATCAAAGAGGTGCCTGTAGAAGTGATCAAAGAAGTCATCAAAGAAGTGGAAGTGGAGAAAGTGATAGAAGTACCCATGGAAGTCATCAAAGAGGTGGAAGTAGAAGTGATCAAAGAAGTACCCGTAGAAGTCATCAAAGAAGTGATCAAAGAAGTGGAAGTGGTAAAGAAAACTTCACCAGAAATCTCGAAAACAGACATTGAGCGAACTGCCCAAGAAGCAAATAATGGAAGTGGAGCTATTAAAGCCCAAGAGGAGATAAGTAAATCAGAATCTATCCAGAAAGTTTCTGAACCTACCTATGAAGATAGGGATAACTTAATCGTCATAGAAGGAATTGGACCTAAAATAGAAGAACTATTCTTCAAAAATAATATTTATACTTTTCGCCAACTATCAGAAATGTCTGTCAATGAAATCAAAGATATGTTGAGCGATGCAGGGCCAAGGTTCCGCATCCACGACCCGACTACCTGGCCCATTCAAGCAGAACTAGCCGCTAATGGCAATTGGGACGAATTGAGAGAATGGCAGGAAAAATTGGACGGTGGCAGGCTCTAATATCGCCTCCTAATATTCGTGCTCAATGCAGAAATGATTGATAAGTGTGGCTATTTTATTCATAATAATTTTAATAAAAAACTATGTTTACCTTATTAAAAAAAAATCAGATTAACGCCTCCATACCCGGTCAGGGAAGCTTAACCGATTCTATTCATATTCATAAAGAAGGAAATATTAAAGATATTAAAATAAGCGTAAATATCCCCCATCCTTATATTAAAGATATTTCTATAAAAATTACTGCTCCCTCTGGCAAAGAAGTATCTTTAAAGGAAAAAGAAGGAGAAAACAAGGAAGGTTCTTTTCATGGAGAAATTTTACAAGATTTCATAGGCGAGCAAGCGCAAGGTGCCTGGACAATAACCGCTACCGGCCCTGCCAATAAAGACAAAGGAACGCTAGACTCCTGGAGTATCGAATTGGATTGTGAAGAATTCAAAAATGAACCTACTGAAATTTTTATTCCCGAGGTTGAAAAAGAAGAGGTGCTTCTAAGCACCCAAGATTGTAGGTTCGATGGACGACTTACTCAAGCAGCCGTGGACGTAGAGATTCAGCATCCATTAATTGGCGATTTGATCGTTTCTATCATTTCGCCCGATGGAAACGAAGTAGCCCTACACGACCGAGTCGGTGGTTCTCAAAAGTATCTAAAAAATCACTGGAATCAGGAATCTTTAGATGGCTTAGTAGGTTCCCAAACAAAAGGCATCTGGACTTTAAAAATAAAAAATTTCCACTCCTCCAATGAAGGAACCCTAAAATACTGGAAAGTCAAATTCCATTATGAAGCTGAAGATGATCTGAAAATAATAGAAGGAATCGGTCCAAAAATTGAAGAATTGCTCAAAAAAGCTGGAATTTATTCTTACCTGACCTTAGCCACTACTTCTCCGGATCGCATTAAAGAAATCCTTTCCGCAGCCGGCGACCGCTTTAATATGCACGATCCCGCTACCTGGCCTAAGCAATCTAGCCTAGCTGCCCAAGGAAAATGGGAGGAATTAAATATGTTAAAAGAAGTGCTGGATGGCGGAAGAGCGGTCGAATAAAATTCAATTTCTCTATAATCTTTGTCAACATGGAGGTTTTCTCTAATGTAATCAACCCATAGATTGACCTTCAATCGTATGAGGCTTTTTTTCAAAATTGCTTTTTAAAGTAAATTTTATCCTATAATCATTTCCAAAATGATTATCTTTCTGAAGATCAACAAATAAAGAAATGGGAAAGAAATAATCGGATTGATTTTCCTCTACGGATGCAAAACACGCTGGCTACTTTGGGATATAAAAAACCCTAAAAACCAAGATTTATAAACAAAAAACAATTGTTATAAATACTATTTTTATATGACTAATTTTAAACATTTTCCCAGTATTTATTGGCTTTTGGCGACCTTTTTCAATCTACAGTCGTTTAAGTATGCAGAAACACTACTTTCTCGTAGGACCGTGGGTAGCAATAGAAGGGAAATTGCTGCCCACATTTTTTTAATATCCATCAAATCCTTCTTTTCTAGCAGCCCCTCTATAAGTAATCGCAAAAACTTATATCTCTTCTTTCCAGGCAAATATGTTCTAAATTATTCGTATTTTTAACAAAAATATTATTTTTGGTTTTCTATTTAAAATTGTTTAATCCCCTAATTATAAGACCTATAACGTTCTTTTAGCATGAAAAAATTTAGTTCCCTTTCCCTCCTGGCAATTTTCTTTTTCCAGTTAAATGCTCAATGTCCCAATTATAGCCGACCCGGTATTCATGTAGTACAAAGCGGTGAAAATTTGTTTAGAATTGCCAAAAAATACAATTTGTCTCTGATAGATTTAGCCAATTGGAATAATATTTCTACTAATACCATTCTCTACGCCTGCCAGGAACTGGCAGTGTCCAATACAGATAATAATTTTGTAAGAGATTATACTTATTCTGATAATAATTTGGTAGAAAGATCGGGGTACAATTATGCTTCTGCCCCAATGTATCAAAAACAAAGCGGCGGCAAACACATGATCCGACAAGGGGAAACCATCGAAGAACTGGCTCGGCTTTATGGCTATACGGAGGAACGATTTCGCCGGATTAATCTGCTAAAACCAGGGGAACAGCTTAGCCCTGGCTCTATCATTTTATCAACCGACTGTACTTGCGATAGGGTCACAACTTATGAAGATTTAAATGCCCGCCCCTCTTCCTCTAACTCCTATCCTAATTACGATTCTTATGATCGTTTTCAAGATAGAGGATATGACTCCGAAGGGACTTATCGGCCAGAAGAATATGATCGCTATTATGACGATCCTTACGAAAGCTCTCCTCCTCCAGCAGAACCAATAGGGGGACAAATCACCAGTCTAAGTAACCCTGGAAGTGGTACGTATAGCAATAATCAAACTACAAATAATGATAACCCTGCTGTCCCCACACCTACTTCGGCCAGCTATATGACGAATGAAGAACTGGCAATGCTAGATGAAATAAACCTGGTTCGCTCTAACCCTGTGGGCTACATCAAGTATATTGAGGCTTATAAAAAAGATATTCAAAGCGGCAAGTCATTTGGTAGTTCTCTCGCTGTTTGCGACGAGCTAATCGCTGAATTGCGCACAACTCCTGTACTTTCAGTCTTAAAACCTCTCCCCTGCCTCTATAATGCTGCCAAAATGCATGGCTTGGACCAAAAGCAAAGGGGCAGTACCGGTCATAATGGCTCGGACGGCTCTTGGCCCTGGGATCGGGTAAAAAGAGCCTGTACGCAATTGTCTGACGGCAATGAAAATCTTGTGGGTGGTCCTTCCTCTGTCCGAGAAGCGGTGATTCTGCTTTTGGTGGACGACGGCATTCCAAGTCGAGGGCATCGAAAAACGCTTTTGAATAAAGACTGGATATACGGTACTTGCTATAAAGTTGGACAAATCGGCTATATACCTAATTGTTGGGTACAAAAGTTTGGGCATTGATATCAGAAGTAAAATTGTCTCATTAGCGGAAATGTTGTCATCAGCTCCATAAAAGCACTAACTACCAAAAGTTAGCCCTACTCCCAGACTTCCATTTATAGTAGAAGCTTTTAAAGGACGAAAGACTCCCAATA
The DNA here is from genome assembly GCA_965222705.1 of Saprospiraceae bacterium. Classification (GTDB taxonomy): domain Bacteria; phylum Bacteroidota; class Bacteroidia; order Chitinophagales; family Saprospiraceae; genus JAFMDF01. The sequence continues at coordinate 268,340 of CBDCUO010000035.1, forward strand.
TATTATCAGTAGCCGTAAAAATCTGAAAAGGACCCAGTTGTAGCACTGCATTAAGGCCCAACAGAAAATGTGCTTCATTTCTAATTACATAGCTTGTTCCCAGATTTAAAATCCTATGAACTTGATAATTAGCACCAATTGAAAATGCTGAAAAGGCATTTTTTTTGAAAGAAGTATGATATAAAGTGGCATTGAATCGCCATCGTTCATTGAGTTCATAAGTTAACCCAAGATAAAATTGAGCAGGGAGTTGCGTGGTAAAAACATTGGCTGCTTTTTCAAATTCCAGTATGTCGAGGGAATCTTGTGCGCCCGAAAAATCAATGGTATCTTCTCCATCAAAAGTAATCCGGCCAATATTTAAGCCATTATAAGAAAAAGTGCGGTTTGCAGTAAAGTTTTGTTGATGGTGGTTCCATTTAATATTACCGATATCTAAAGCACTAAAAGCAACTGAAAATTGATCATTTACTGCCCATTGGATGCCCAAATCAAAGGCTAATCCATGATTGCCTTTTTGAAAAACAGAAAACAAGTCCTCGTTTAAATCAAATAGAAGCCTGGGCGTCTGCAAAATTAATACATCTGTATCCGTAAAATCCAATCCAATTGGCCCAAAATTAAAACGAGATAAGTCGGCATTATCTGTATCTGCTGCATTTAACTGGAAATCCATTTCTAGCTCTGCTTGATATATATCTTCATCAGTATATAAAGAAACATTGGAACGAGTAGTAGAAAGTACCGAATGCCCACTTAAATACTTTATCCTTGCACCAATATTGATTTTACCAATATCTACCGCGCCCCCAATGCCCACTTCTTCATAGGAAAAAATATCAAAATCGGGCCCAATGGTAGCTGTCTTTCCAATGAATGCAGCATTTCCTTTCCAAGCAAGCTCTAATAGCTCGCCCGGAAATTGAATCAATCCATTGCTTTTGGCAGCATGATGAATATTAACTGACCAGTTTTGAGCATTATAAATAAACTGAAAGGTTTGGATGGTGGAACCAGCTCTCAAAAAATTGTTTGTTCTTTCAATTTTTCCAAGCGCAATATCAAAATTACTAACAGTTTTTGACTCATTTTTTCCTACAAAATCCAAATAAGGTGGCCCATTAAAATAAACATTAGACGCAATCAAAGGCAAGCCAATCCCATAGCGAAAATCTCCGATTTGAGCAGGGTTTAAACGACTATTAGCAACTAAATTATTTAAAGAAAATAAATGGAGGTCTTCTTGACTCCAGGAAGTAAAACAAGTTAGTAAAAAACAGGCAAATAAAAACCTTTTTTGAAATTGCATAGTACTTGAGAATAGATCATTATTACTTTGTAAATTAAGTTAATTGACAAAGTACCATACACCCTGACAGGCTGTGAAAGGCTCTAATTTATCCTGTAACTAATAAGCCCATTTTAAGTAAATGGCACCCCAGGTATAGCCACCACCAAATGCTGACAGAATGATATTATCTCCTTTATTCAATTGATTTTCGTAGTCCCAAAGGCAAAGCGGAATCGTACCTGCGGTTGTATTCCCATATTTATGGATATTGACCATAACTCTTTCCATCGGAAAATCAGTCATTTTAGCTACCGACTCGATGATGCGCCGATTTGCCTGGTGTGGAACTAACCAATTAACGTCTTCTACTCTTAAATTATTCCGATTAATAATCGTTTTGACAACATCCGACATTCCTGCCACTGCCGCTTTAAATACAGGACGACCGTTCTGAACTACAAATTGCTCCTTGGCCAAAACATGTTCAAGCTTAATTGGATGAGCGGATCCGCCCGCTTTTATATATAGATTCTCTGAACCTCGGCCATCTGATTTTAGTTCAACGTCTTGAATGCCGGTTCCTTCCGTCACCGGCTCCAGCATCACGGCCCCAGCCCCATCTCCAAAAATGATGCAAGTAGCTCGGTCTTCATAATTAATAATCGAAGACATTTTATCCGCCCCTACCACAATCACTTTTTTGTAGGAGCCGCTTTCGACAAATTTGGCAGCAGTGGCCAGAGCAAACAAAAAGCCAGAGCAAGCAGCATTGACATCATAAGTAAAAGCATTACGAATACCTGTCTTCCAGGCTATAAGATTAGCCGTGTCAACAATCCTGATATCTGCCGTCACGGTAGCACAAATGACTAAACCCACCTCGTTGGGGTCCGTATTTGTTTTTTCCAATAATTGTTTTACTGCCTCAATCCCCATTTCTGAAGTGCCTCTCCCCTCTCCTTTCAAAATTCTTCTTTCTTTTATACCCGTACGTGATTGAATCCATTCGTCATTGGTGTCCACCATTGTTTCCAGTTCCTTGTTACTTAAAACATAGTCAGGAACATAACCCGCAACTCCGGTTATCGCAGCCCTAGTTTTACGCATATAAAATAATTTGAAATATTTATTTTGTTAATAAGCAATAAATAAAATGTATCCGCTGTTTTTAATAAACTCTTCTAAAAGTAATTACGCTCCTGCATTTAACAAAAACCAGCTAAAAAATCGGAGCGAAGATAATTATCTTCTCTATTTTATAGAAATTACAGTTAATAATTAGCTTAAGGAAACTACGATGTCCAAAAGGATAATCAGGGCTTGGCAGTAGGATTTGTCCGCTATCAATATTTTTTATAATAATTTAAAAAATTATATAATATGTGGTATAGTATTTGTTCTCCTTTGAAAGAACTATGCTAGAAAACCTTTACTTACCACATCGGAACGGAAATAAGCAGCCAGCCACAGACATCTACTCTCAAAAAAGAAGCTAAATGTTCGATCAAGTAAAATTGATGGATACTGTACTGTGGATCCTAGCCTACAGCTATGACTTGCAACGCGACTAAAGTCCGTTGTACAGGATGCTCCAAACACTAATTGGCGAGTCAATTCGTGTTTAGTCAAACATCAAGATAGGCTAGTCTAACTACTCGATTCGGATAACATAAGCACAAAAGGCAGGATTAAGTAAGACAAATGAGTGAAAACAATCCATTTGAGGGTTGCTCAAAAGTGGTCATGGATGGCCCTGTATTAGAATATTTATTATTTAATCCATTAACCGAACATGATGAAACACTATTTCTTATTCAACGAGGCTATTTTAAACCTACGAGCTATGAAAAACACTAAAACACATTTTATTATTATTTCTTTATTTTTTGCTACGACGCTCCATGCCATCGCCCCCGCAAAAATTGCTTTTATTAATAACAACCTGGAGTTGGCAAAAAGAAAAGCTGCACAGGAAGGAAAATTAATTATGGTGGACTTTTGGGCAAGTTGGTGTAGCCCGTGTAGATGGATGGATGAACAAACCTTTGCTCGACCAGAAGTCATCAGCTACTTGAATGACAACTACATCTCTGTCCGAGTAGATATTGATGATTTTGAGGGCGTTAATTATAAAAAACAGTATGCTATCAGGTGGCTCCCTACTATTCTCGTGTTAAATACCAATGGAAAGCTGGTAAAAAAATACGAAGAATCAATGGCACCATCTAGATTAATCAAGGTATTAAAAGAGCACAATGCCCAAAAGGTTAAAACAAATCCACTCAACAAACCAATTGTAAAAAATACAGTAAGAGCCGCCCCAGAACATGGGTATAAAAAGCCCAGTACGACCGGAAGTAGTAAAAATATTAAATACGATCACAATCCTATTTCCAATACTACAAGTGCAATTGCCAATGGTCATAAAAAAAGGATTAAAAATAAAGCCCCTGCTTCTGTAAGCAAAGCTTCCTTTGGGCATGAGGGCTTATTTAAATTCAATGTCAAACAAGCCCCTGCCAAAGGATATAGCGTGCAAGTAGGCGTTTATAAGGAATATGGCAATGTGCTGGCTGAGGTCGCTCGTTTACAGGATCAATATTCATCGGATATTTTGGTACATATTTCTAAATTAGAAGGGCATACCGTCTATAAAGTGCTATTGGGGTATCACGATTCTTATCATATCGCAAGCAACAAAAAAATGTCCCTAATCAATTCTGGAATAGAAGATTGTTTCGTAAAGGATTTATCCAAGTTATAAGCACATAACTCAAAAATCAAAGAATTCAACAGCCGGTTTGGTTCAGTGCCAGGTCGGCTTTCTTTTTAATTACTTAGGGTATATTTTAAAAATTTATGCTAGTTTTATGGCTTTAGAAAAAACAAAAACAAAACTGGCATGATGAAGAATTTGCTGAACATCCTCCTACTATTGTTATCGGGCTATTTTTTACTAGCTCAAGAAACTATCCCCCAACCTCCCTTTACACCTGCAAAGCAGAGAATCGAAGGCTTTGAACAGCGAAAAGCACTCAAAGAAAAATCCATTATCAATCAAGTTAAATTTCGAAGTGTTGGTCCTACGGTTTTTAGCGGGCGCGTGGCTGATATTGATGTATCACCTAAAGATCCCAGTCATTTTTATGTAGCTTATGCCTCCGGCGGACTTTGGAAAACCGAAAATAATGGAATGTCCTTTACTCCTTTATTTGAAAAAGAAGCGGTAATGACCATCGGAGATATTGCCGTCGATTGGGAAAAAAATATTATCTGGATTGGCTCAGGTGAAAATAATTCTAGTCGTTCTTCTTACGCTGGTCTAGGAATGTATAAAAGCGAAGACGGAGGAAAAACCTGGCAACACAAAGGGTTGAAAGAATCGCATCATATAGGCCGAATTGTTTTACATCCAACTGACCCAAATACGCTTTGGGTAGCTGCTCTGGGGCATTTGTATTCTCCTAATCCAGAACGAGGGCTGTACAAAACAATAGATGGTGGAAATACTTGGAAACAAGTATTGTTCGTAGATGAAAATACCGGCGGAATTGATTTAGTGCTGGACCCAAATGATTCCAATATACTTTATGCTGGACTTTGGCATCGGGAGCGCAGAGCCTGGAATTTTGTAGAAGCAGGCAAGGGCTCAGGCATTTATAAAAGCACTGATGGAGGGGATAATTGGGTAAGGATAAATAAAGAAGGCAGCGGTTTTCCCAATGGAGAGGGGATTGGCCGAATCGGACTGGCAGTTCATCCAAATAATGGGCAAACAGCAGTTTTTGCCATTTTGGATAATTACTTTAGGCGGCCCAAAGAAGAAAAGAAAGATAAAAAAGACCTATTAACCAAAGATGACTTAAGAGAATTATCAAAAACCGATTTTTTAAATCTGGATAAATCCAAAATTGCCGAATTCTTAAAAACCAACCGTTTTCCTAAAAAGTATCCTGCCGATAAGGTCATCAAAATGGTCAAAACGGATAAAATCAAACCTATCGCCTTAGTTGAATATCTGGAAGATGCCAACTCCTTGCTGTTCAATACACCCGTAATAGGAGCAGAGGTTTATAAATCTGTGGATGACGGCAAAACCTGGACAAAAACACACGAAGGCTATCTAGATGATATTTATTACTCTTATGGCTATTATTTCGGTCAAATTAGGGTTGCTCCTGATGATATTAATAAAATATTTATTGTAGGGGTCCCCATTTTGCGTTCCAACGATGGCGGAAAAACTTTTAAAAATATCAATGGAGAAAATGTCCATGTAGATCATCATGCCTTATGGTCCAACCCCAACCGAAGTGGGCATTTAATTTTAGGAAATGACGGAGGCATCCATATTAGTTATGATGACGGCGAAAACTGGATTAAATGCAATACACCAGCTGTTGGCCAGTTTTATGCCGTTGCCGTAGACATGCAGACACCTTATAATGTCTATGGGGGTCTGCAGGACAATGGAGTCTGGATGGGGCCTAGCATCTACAAAGCTACTACTCGTTGGCATGGTAGCGGACGTTATCCCTATAAATCCATTTTGGGTGGGGATGGCATGCAGGTAGCAATAGATACCAGAGATAATACCACTGTTTATACTGGATTTCAATTTGGATTTTATTTTAGAATAAACACCAAAACGGGCAAGCGAAAAATGATTACGCCTAAACATGAGTTGGGGGAGCGACCGCTCCGCTGGAACTGGCAATCGCCCATTCATTTATCAACGCATAATCCTGATATCGTTTATTTTGGTTCTAATAAGCTACATCGCTCCATGAACCAAGGGGACGATTTTATAGAAATATCAGGTGATTTGACTATGGGGGGCAAAAAAGGGGATGTTGCCTTTTCTACCTTGACCACTATCCATGAATCTCCCAAAAAGTTTGGATTGATTTACGTAGGCACGGACGACGGTTTGGTTCATGTTACCAAAGATGGTGGCCACGAATGGTCCCAAATAACGAATGGATTGCCCAAAAACCAATGGGTAACAAGGGTCTGGGCTTCTTCCCACAAAGAAGGAACCGTCTATGTAAGCTTAAATGGTTATCGTTGGGACGACTTTTCACCTTACCTTTTTGTATCTGAAGATTATGGAACTACCTGGAAGTCGATTAGTTCTGACTTACCAATGGAGGCAATAAATGTCGTTAAAGATGATCCTAAAAATGAAAATATTCTATACGTTGGAACAGATCACGGGCTTTATATTTCACTGAATAAGGGGACTTCATTTATGTTAGTAGATAATGGATTGCCAGCCGTTGCAGTGCATGATGTCGTAGTGCATCCAAGAGAAAATGAATTGGTAGTAGGAACGCATGGTCGCTCCATTTACATTGGAAATATAGCCCCCATTCAAGCACTGGAAACAAATATTTTAGACCAAGAAATTCACGTTTTTAATATAAAAAAAATCAAGCACAGCAGTCGCTGGGGAGTTAAGCCCAGTGCCTGGAGGGACGCAAGAGAGCCCAACGTGGAAATTGGTTTTTACAGCAAAAATAGTGGAGAAGTGGATCTTAAAATTCAAACTGAAAAAAATGGGACGATTAAGTCTTTTAAAACAGAAGCTACACAAGGGTTAAACTTTGTTCCCTATGACTTATCCATTGAAGAAAACGGGGTCAGAGTGCTAGAAAAAGCGATGAAAACCAATAATAAAGGGAGCAAAAATGCCGATGATTTCAAACTGGAAAAAGCAAAGGATAGCAAAAAATATTATTTGCCAAAAGGAAAATACAAAGTACTTGTCCTAAAAGGAAATGCAAAAGGAGAAAGCAACTTGGAAATCGAATAAAAAATTCATGCCCTCTATCCTGCTTATTAACCTGACTAAGCACTAAGTAACGATGAAATAATAAACTCATCTAAATCGACGGATTTATTATTTCATCGTTACTAAACCTTGTTTTTAAAATTTGTTGCCAATTTTCTTACCAATCTTGTCTTTTGTCGTTTCTTTTGTAATAATTGGAAAGGTAATTGAGTTTTTATAGTTGCGAATATTTTAAATTTGTATTTTGTAATAAATAATTTGTACAACTAAAAAACATTTATATTTAGTATAGGTGTAGGATCAATTTTTTTTAATAAAAAAATAAGCGGTTGCAAAAGTCCAACTTACAGAGGTTTGGGAATTTTTGTAAGCCACACGGTATTCCCTCATTTTGTAAATAATGGGAAACTTGTCTTACACCTTTTAGGAAAAGAGTTAGCAACGATAAGAAAATAAGGTGGGCATCTTTGGGTAGTGAGTTTTGTAGTTAGACAAGGCGAAAAGCACAGCCATAGCCTAGCTATGGCGAGCATTTTCAACGAAGTATAGCTGCAAAAGACACAGCCAAGTTGTTCAAGTTATTCTTTTATCGTTGCTTATCTTAATTTTTTTTATAAAATACTGAATTTTAGCGTTTTGTAATAGGTGTGCAAAATACTGAGATTCTTCAACCTCCAAAATTCGCTAACCAAAAACCTTCATCCAACTATCGGGCAAATTATAATAGATTAGATGAAACCCTTCCAAACAGTATTATTTTTTTCTAAAACAAAATCTGCATTGCTATTTCGGGCAAGTCGGGGGATGTTTCTATTATTCTGTCTAATCACATTTCATGTAAATAGTTTTTCTCAAGAATACCCAATTGATGAACACCCATTGGTTAATGCTTGTGGTGGGTTCTTTCAAGATAGTGGCGGGAGTACAGGCGATTATAGTGCCAACGAGAATCTGCAAACAACTATTTGTTCCGATAGAACAGTAGGAACACACATCAAATTAACCTTTTCCAGAATTGACCTAAAAACTACAGATGAACTGTGTTTCTTTGATGGATTAGATACAGATGCACCGGAACTCGCATGTGCAACTGATTTTTTTAATGGCTATCCTTTTACTGTCCAAGCAACTGCAGCTAATGGCTCCGGCTGCCTGACCATTACTTTTAAGTCCAACGCCAATGAAAATGCTCCTGGCTGGGAAGCAAATATAGACTGCATTCCCTCTTGTCAACTCATCCAGGCGGAACTGGTAAATAGTCAACCTGTTTCTGTCCCTTTAGACACTGGTTGGATAGATATTTGCCAAGGCGATCGAATTGACTTTACCGGTAGGGGAATGTATCCACAGGACGGTTTAGTCTATAATCATTCGGATGAAACCGCTTTCTTTGAATGGGATTTTGGAGATGGGGCAGTCGCAGTTGGTCCTAACGTTAGCCATATTTATTCAGAGCCCGGCGGCTATAAAGCAACATTGACCATTACGGATCAATTTGGCTGTACAAATAGCAATTTTATTTTGCAAAGGATTCGAGTTTCTACCAATCCTACTTTTACAGTTGGAGAACTTCCCAATGAAATTTGTCTAGGCGATACGATTCAGTTAAGTGGTGGATTGAGCGATAATGATACCGTATCTACCATTGAAATAAGCACCCAAGAGGGCGCTTTTTTATTTAGAGGAGTCCGGTCTGATTCATTGGCTTTGCCCGATGGAAACGGTACTTCCTATCGAACCAGCATTCGTTTTACAGACTTTGACCCCGGACAAGTATTAAGCAATATCAACGATCTGCAATCCATTTGCTTAAATATGGAGCATTCCTGGCTACATGATATGGAAATCAGCATTTCCTGCCCTAGTGGAAAGAGCGTTTTATTACAAACCCAGGAAGTGATCAACGAAGAAGTCTATTTAGGTATCCCCGACGATAATGATGGTGTCAACCCAAAAGCGGGCCTAGGCTTAAATTATTGCTGGACACCTGCCTCGGCTAATGGGACGCTTACTGAATTTGCCAATAATAATAACAACAGCAGCGCAGGAGCACCCTATTTTTTGCCTACTGGCAATTTCAGCTCTTTTGAAGATTTAGAAAACTTGCTAGGTTGTCCGCTCAATGGAGAATGGACGATTACGGTTACTGATCTATGGGAGCAAGATAATGGCTGGATATTTTCCTGGGGTATTGAAATTAATCCCGATCTATACCCCTCTTTGGAAACCTTTAGTCCACAGATTGTTAATTTTCAATGGCAAAATGATCCTTCAATTATTGATTATACGCCTGATATTATCACTGCTCGCCCCCAAAATGCAGGTACCGCCAATTACGTTTTCGAAGCAATGGATGATTTTGGTTGCGTGCATGATACGGCTATTCAGATAACTGTATTGCCTCCCAACCATCCTGACTGTATCAATTGCGAGGGACAACTGTTCAAGATAAAAGAAACAACTATTTGCGAAGGCGATAGCATCGAATTAGAAGCTTTTATTCACCCCAACGCATTGGGAAGTACTACTTTTGAAACGTTTCCCGATTACCAATTTGGAAGAGATAATCACCCTCCCGCCAACCCTTATCGGTCCGAGTTATTTGTTTCTAATATAGAACCAGAAAAGATTTCCATTGATAATTTAGTTTCTGTATGCCTGGATATTGAATCTGATTATACCGGTGATTTGGATATTTTCCTAATTTCTCCCAATGGTGTATTTCTAGAACTAAGTTCAGACAATGGCGGTTCTTTTGACAATTATTCCAATACTTGTTTTACTGTCAAAGCCAGCACTTCCATTAAAAATGGAGAAGCCCCTTTTACAGGAGATTTTTTGCCAGAAGGTGATTGGGCGGAGCTAGAAGGCTCCAATGCAAATGGTACTTGGCAGTTGCAATTATCCGATGATGCAGGCTTTATGGAATTTAACACCTTAAAAAGCTGGTCCATTTCCTTTAAAGGGGAAACGGATGCCGAATTTAACTGGACACCTGCCGCTAGTTTAAGCTGTACGAGTTGTATCAACCCTATCGCTTTTCCAGAAACATCTACCCATTATATTTTAGAAAAGACCGACCCAAGTGGCTGCCAAGTCTTTGATACTATTCGAATAAATTTACTACAATCTACGGCTCCGACAACTTTACTCGATTATAGTTTGCCAGATGGCAAAGTTTTATTGAATTGGACGGCAGTACCCGAAGCAACTTCTTACGAAGTAAACATTAATGGCATTGACTGGCTGCCGGCAAGTGGAGATTTATTTCATATTATAGAGGGGTTAAGTAGCGGAGATAATTTTGTGGCCAGAGTCAGAGCTGTATTTAAAGAGCTTAATTGTTCCGCTAGTCCCGTAAGTCGAGCGATTCAATATATTATTTGTGACTTACAAAGTGAAATAGTGGGAGGAATTGCCACAACTAGCTGCGCCAATTCCAAAGATGGAGAAGTTATTCTTTCTACCTCAGGAGGCTTATCGCCTTATACTTACATACTGAATGATACCATTTCTCAAAGTAGCAATATTTTTAGCAATCTGGCTCCCGATAATTACCGAGTACTGGTCAGAGATCAATTTTGTGCAGATACTTTAAGCTTTACCATTGATAAGCCGCCCCCTTTACAATTAAATTTTAATGTTGAAAATGTCAACTGTTTCAATGAAAATAACGGGCAAATAATCGTTAATCCCTCTGGAGGAGTTGGAGGCTATACGAATTATCGCTGGTCTGACAATATTAGTTCCTCTAATAGAGCGACCAATCTTCACGCAGGAACATATATAGTAACCGTTTCTGATGCCAATAACTGTATCGTATCTGATACGGTTAAAGTTAATGAGCCATCTGAATTAACCATCAGTCCTTCTCCTAGTTTAGTGACTTGTTTTGGAGGAAATGATGGCATCGCCAGTATTAAAGTAGTTGGAGGAACACCAGCATATACCTACAATTGGAACAATAATCAAACAGGTCCGGCTGCTATAAATCTGGGAATAGGTATTTACGAAGTAACAGTCACCGATGCTAATGCCTGTACTCAAGAAGCAAGCGTCGAAATTAGCCAACCAACCGAATTGGAAATCGATCTACAAGTACAAGCCATTTCTTGTAGTGGGGCAGTTGATGCCATTATAGAAGCCAGTCCCAAGGGTGGTGTTCCTCCCTATAGATATCGTTGGAGTAATGATCAGACTAACAAATTAGCTTTTAATCTGGATAATGGCAATTATTTTCTAACTGTATCGGATGCGCGAGGTTGCGAAAAAATCATCAACCAAACCATAGAAGACCCCAATCCACTGATTCTTTCTGTTAGTGCTTCTCCTCCTTCATGTCGAGGAGAAGCTAATGGGATGGCTCAGGCAACGGTCATAGGGGGCGTTGAACCCTATCGCTATTTTTGGAATGATCAAGATAGCCAACAAACACAAGTGGCTACGAATCTGCAAGCTGGCACTTATGAAGTAACCATTTTAGATGTAAATGATTGTGAGCAAACGGCAAACGTAATTGTAAATGATCCCCCAGCACTAGGGGCTTCTGCGTCTGGCATTCCTGCAAGTTGTCATGATCGTCCAGATGGTATTGCAAATATTAAAGGGCAAGGGGGATCGGGAAATTTCATCTATCGTTGGGAAAATGGGCAAACTTCGGAGACAATTACCGATCTATTGCCTGGCAAATATGCTTACACTATTGAAGACGACAATAGTTGCCAATTCTCTGATACTGTTGAAGTGAATGCTCCACCAGCATTACTTATTGATACTTTATTGCAAATACCTCCCCTATGCAATGGGTTGGCAAATGGCACTTTGGAAGCAAAAGTTTTAGGGGGAAAAGCCCCTTATACTTTCCTTTGGAATAATACGAGTACAGCCAATCCTTATATTGGCGCCGCTGCCGGTAATTATAATGTAATAGTGACCGATAATAATGGCTGCCAAATAAGTCGAACTATAAGCTTGGAAGAGCCTGATTTCATCGAAATTACTACGCAAAGCAAAGATGCTCTTTGTTTCGGAGGTGACCAGGGTAATGCCCAGGCAGCAGCCAGAGGCGGCGTACCGCCCTACGCTTATTTTTGGAATGATCCAAGTGCTCAAAAAGACTCTTTTGCGACCAAATTAAGCGAAGGGGTCTATACAGTTCAAGTAACAGATAGGAATGGTTGCACCAACACGGCAACAGCTAGCATTAGCCAACCCAGTACTCCAGTTAGTGCCGTAATTAATCAAACCCATATTGGGTGCTTTAATCAAAGAGAAAGCACCGTTGAAGTCATTCCCGATGGTGGAACCGGCACCGATTATCGCTTTATGTGGAGTACAGAAAATGGTGTTGGAAATACCGCCTCCAACCTAGACGCAGCTACCTATTCCGTCACTATTAGCGATGAAAATAATTGTGAGTATATAGAGTCATTTGATATTATTGAATTGGATTCTATTATTGTAGATATAGCAGGCGTAGAACCTTCCTGTCAGGATAAAGAAGATGGCCGACTAGCTATCACTAGCGTTTCTGGGGGCATTGGACAGGGGAATCCGATGAACTATACCTTCACTTGGGATGCAAACCCAAATCAAAACGCAGAATTTATCACCAACTTAAAAGGCGATGAGTTTTACCAATTGACCGTTAGAGATCAACAGGGTTGTCGTAGTAATCTTAGCAGGTATTTAAGTAATCCCGATCCTATTAAATTAAGCATAGAAAGCACCAACATTAGTTGTTTTGGCGCACAGGATGGCACTATTTCTATCGTAGAACTAATTAGCGATGCTGATCCTGCCAATTACATCTGGAGTGCAAATGCCTCTAATGCCAGTGGTAATAGCGCGAGTAACCTGGATGTAGGAGAATACGCCGTAACAGTGGAAGACACCGACGGTTGCAGTGTGGCTTCCATTATAAGAATTGAACAACCGGAAACAATCAGTATTAAAGAAGTAGAATTAATCTCTAATACGTGTAATGGAGATCTAACAGGTAGTATCAATATTACACCTATCGGAGGTTCGGGAAATTATCAGTTTGCCTGGTCTAATGGAAATAATAGTCAAAACTTAAATAATATCACTCCTGGAACTTATGAAGTTAGCATTACGGACGCCAATAACTGTACCCACATTCAATCTTTTCAATTGGCCAATCCCGACCTACTAAATGCTGGTATCGTAACCGAAAACACCTCCTGTTTTGGAGATAAGGACGGAAGCATCATAATTAGCCCCTCTGGTGGCTTGCCTCCTTATGAATACAGTATTGATGGCAAAAACTTCAATGGTTTAAGTAAAATAATCGGTCTGTCTGCAGGAATTTATACCGCTTACGTAAAAGATGCCAATGGTTGCATCTGGCAAGATGATAAAGTCATTATTAATGATCCACCAGAATTTGTCATCACCTTGTTTGCTTCTAATACAGTTCTCAATCTAGGTGACTCGATCCAAATTATCGCCCGCTATAAAAATAATAGTGGACCAATCCAGCTCAGTTGGGATACTTCAATTCCTGGCAGTTTCTCCTGTGCAAATGAAAGCTGTGGAACAATTACCAGTGCTGCCCAATCAAATGTAACCTACGAAATTTATGCCGTTGACGAGAAAGGCTGCGAAGCGAGTAATCAAATCCAAATTGAAGTATCCAAAGTCAGAAAAGTTTTTGTGCCAACTGGGTTCACGCCAAATGCCGATGGAATCAATGATCGTTTATTAATTCATGGAAAAGAAAATGCAACAATTAAATATTTTAAAATTTTTGATCGATGGGGAGAGTTAATTTTCTTCGCTGAAGAATTTAAGGTAAATGATAATACCATTGGATGGGATGGTACTTTTAAAGGAAAAATGCTCAATTCGGGTGTGTTTACATGGATTTTGGAGGTAGAATACATTGACGGTGAACAAGAAGTTTTAAAGGGAAATACGACATTATTGCGATAATAAAATGATTCTTATTATATGAAATACCATTACCTATCATTCCTATTCTCCCTCCTAATCTGGCAATCTTCCTATGCTCAAGACCCTCGATTTGCTCAATTTTATGCAGCACCGGACCAATTGAATCCGGCCCTAAATGTCGTCTATGAAGGTCGGCTTCGCTTCATTGCCAATTACAGAGACCAATGGTCTAGTGTCCTGAATGATGTTCCATTTAGAACAATATCAGCTCACTTGGATTACCGGTTTAATGTAGCGAGGAATGACTATTTTGCCTTTGGCATCAATGCCATGCAAGATGAGGCTGGATTGGCCCATTTGCAAAGGGTTAAGGGAAACATCAACGCCGCCTTTATGAAGTATCTGGGTGGTGAAAGAAAAAAAAGTTATTACTTAGTAGCGGGAGTTCAAGCAGGGCTTGGGCAGCATTCTCTGGACTGGAGTAATCTTTGGTTTTCTGAACAATACGATGCCAGCAATGAAGTTATTGACTTTAGTCTTCCTTCGGGAGAAACAGAGAATAGAAAAGGGGGACTATTTCCCGATTTTAGTGCCGGAATGCTGTGGTACACCGTCACAGAAAATAGTTCCTTTTACGCTGGCGGAGCTATGTATCACATCAATCGGCCAAATATTTCTATTTTTGAAGGAAGCAATGACCCTCTGTTGAGAAGGTATGTAGGTCATCTGGGTGGAGAAATTTCGATCAACGACCACTTGAGTTTACTACCCGCTGTCGCCGCCTATTTCCAAGGACCTGCTACTGATATTAATGTGGGTACTAACTTTCGCTACACTTCAGGTGATCAAAACGACCTTGCCTTAAGAATTGGTGCCTGGGCACACATCACAGGCAAAGAAGAAAAGGGGTATTCCCTAGAAGCTTTTACCATCACTGCCATGCTGGAAATGCAAAGTTGGATGTTGGGCCTAAGCTATGACATCAACACTTCCCAGCTAACCCCTGCTTCTAATTCACGCGGAGCCTTTGAAGCCTCTTTCATCTATTTATTGCCAGAAAACCAGCGACGATCAAAGGTCAGATGCCCTAAATTTTAAGGTTTTTCCATAAATCCCCACTCGACCTGACAAAGAATATTTTTTCTAATAGGAAAATGTTTTTCCCAACTAAAATTATCCAGTAATGAGAAATTACTGGATAATACGGATTAATAAATTAGCATAAAAAAAAACCGCTACTTTTACAAGTATATTTTCGATAAATTGATCATCCCTATTTATATTTGCTGTTGAACATTCTACTTAACTAAAAACGATATTGAAGAACAAAGCTTTCCTTCTTTTCCTAGTCACTTGCCTGATCCAATGGCTTATCCCAATCAGTATGACTTGGGAGCAGGAAAGTATTTTAAAAAATGGTACGGCCTTTAAGTTTAAAACGCGCCCTATTGACCCTAATGATCCCTTTCGGGGAAAGTTTGTGGTATTAAATTACGAGGCGGACAGATATGAATTATCTCCATCCGAAAACTGGGTGCAAGGAACAAAAGTCTATGTAATCATTGAGGAAGATGAAAAAGGCTTTGCCAAAATTGGCCGTATAGAAGCCACCCCGCCAAAATCAACCAAAAATTATGTAAAAGCAGAAATACAGCGCCTCTGGAATAAAAATCCTCGTCAGCTATCTCTTCACTATCCTTTTGAAAGGTTTTATATGGAAGAACACAAGGCACCAAAAGCGGAGCAATTATTTAGAAACATGAATAGAGATTCTAGTACTATAGCTTACAGTTTAGTAGTTATCAATCAAGGAAAATCTGCTTTAGCGGATGTAATTATTAATGGAATTTCTATAAAAGAACTAACCGAATAATAACAACCACAGAAATGACGTCCTGGTCGGATTACTGCGATAGAGAGAGAATCTAAGCGTAATTTAATCCGACTCTGGGCGTCTGTTTTTATATGAAGCATCCTGTACCACTTTTTGATATTCAGGCGGAATTGGGTGAAGGTCCAGTCTGGGACCCTGTGCTCCAGCAATTGTATTGGGTAGATATTATGGCAGGAAAATATTTTAAAGCTGATTATCCGTCGGGAATCCTTGAAACCCATGTAGTCGGACAACCTTTAGGGGCTTTGGCCCTTCGGGAAAAAGGGGGTCTAGTAATGGCTTTAAAAGGTGGTTTTGGCCTTTTTGATGAAACTTCCGGCAAGCTAAAATTAATCAAAAATGTCCCTGAAAAAGATAATCCCAAAGTGCGTTTTAATGACGGGGCTGTCGATCCCAAAGGGCGCTTCTTTGCCGGTACTATGGATATGAATGAACATCGGGATATTGGCAAATTATATCGGTTGGATGCAAACTTTTCTACTACTCTTTTAGTCGAAAACATTTACATCAGCAATGGAATGGGCTGGAGCTTAGATCATACAAAATTCTTCTACATAGACACGCTCGCTCACTGTGTCTTTTCCTATGACTATGACCTGGAAACAGGGGCTATTTCTAACAAAAATTATTTTATAGAATTTGGATTTAACGAATATCCAGATGGCATGGCAATGGATAATGAAGGTGGTTTTTGGATTGCTTTCTGGGGCAGTTCAAAAATTGAGCACTACGATGCCAAGGGGCTATTCGTCAAAAGAGTTACTATGCCTGTACCACAACCAACAAGCTGCTGTTTTGGAGGGGCAGACATGAAAACTTTGTTCATTACCTCCGCTTATAGAGGATTGACGGCAGTTCAAAGAAAAGAGTTTCCGCTTTCTGGTCGCTTATTTGCTGTAGAAACGGACGTAGCCGGAAAAATAGAGCCCAAATTTGCAGGTTAACTAAAAAATCAAGTATTTAAGTCAATTTCCGGTTGAAAGCCTTCTTCCAATCTGGCACTTTCTACCTGAAAGCTTCCCCTTGAACCCTTTTAAAAAGTTATCTATTTTCATCCGCTTTTTTCCCGCCAATTGGACTTCCAATAGATGTACAAAGCCATCCAAAGTGCTAACTTTCAACTCTTTTCTATTATTAGCAATAAATTCTCCAGGTGCAAAGTCATGGTCCCTTATTTCCTTTTCCGTTTTAAAAATTTTTAATTTTTTATCGTCTAAAATAGTCCAAGCCGTCGGATAAGGGCTTAATCCCCTGATAAAATTATGCACCTCCTCCGTGTCTTGATGAAAATTTATTTCGCAGGTTTCATGAAAAATTTTAGGGGCTTTGGTTACCTCACTCCTGTCCTGCGGAACAGGTTGATAGTCCCCACTTTCCAATGCTCGTACGGTTTTTAAAACCAGCTCCGCTCCCATTTCCATCATTTTATCGTGTATTTCTCCAGCCGTTTCATTTTCTCCAATTGGCAAGGGCTCGCAAAGTAATATATCTCCCGTATCAATTTCGTGTTTTAGTAAAAAAGTCGTTACGCCCGTTTCTTTTTCTCCATTGATAATCGCCCAATTAATAGGCGCGGCTCCTCTATATTTGGGCAATAAAGAGCCATGTAAATTAACCGTGCCCAGCGGTGGCATATTCCAAACAACTTCTGGCAACATTCTAAAGGCTACTACAACTTGCAAATCCGCCTTTAAAGCCCTTAATTCTTTTACAAAATCGGGATGCTTTAAGTTTTGGGGCTGCAAAATATTTAGTCCTCTTTCCAAAGCATATTTCTTAACTGCTGATTGAATCAACTGTTTTTTCCCCCTGCCGCCCATTTTATCCGTAGAAGTAATTACACCGACTATCTCATAACCCGTCTCCAGCAATATTTTTAAAGAAGGCACCGCAAAATCAGGCGTTCCCATAAAAACTATCCTTAAACTCATCTTTTTGTTATTAAACAAATACCATTCAAAATGAAACTGCAAATTAAGTTAAAAAACTTTAACTAGCTAGAAGAAAATTCATCGCAGACAGATATATCCAACCAAATATACCCATACGCTAAATGGTCAAATTTCATAAATTTCAAAGGTATGAATTTAAATAGAGGAAACTTGAAATACGAAGCAATTTATATGAAGTTGTGAGAATTATAATCAACAATTTTGAATATTATTAAAAAGAGGTATCCCATTTTATGAGAAAAAACCGAGGAGTTACTTCTAAACTGTACCGACTTTGTGAATAAGTATCAATATTATTGATAATGAATTGTTCTTTATTCGGAATATTGACAATGCTTAGTGAGATTTCATGCCTTCGTCTTTTTCTTTCAAAGATAAAAGAAGCATTCATTTCTATACTGTTTAAGTAATTATTGAAGCCAGATATTATCTTATTATAGATACTATACCAACTCGCATCAAGGTAGAAATTTTTACTGGGCTTATAAAGCAGTTTGAATTTAGTGTTATATGTTAGTAATTGATTCCATTCATTTATTATTGAGGATAATGAATTCGTCAATCTCAAGGAGTTAGTTAAATAAAAATTCAGCGGCAGATCAAATGCAGAGCCATAGTCAAAGAAAATTTCATTAGTGGTGTACCTAATATCTTGGTCTAGTCCATTAATCTTATTTTGAGTGGAATAGGAGTTATAATTATATCGCAGTAAGAATCTAGAGCTTATATCAAAAAAAAGTTTTTCAACGCTAAAACCTCCTCCAAAAGCCTTAAAATACACGGGCCTGTAAAAAAACTGTCTAAATATATCTTTATTAAAATTAAAGGATGTTCCTAATGCATTATGGCTACTGGAAAGGTAGCCACTAGCATTAAAGTAAAAAGAATTTAATATATCTTTATAACCAAATCTGCTAACTATTCTATGCTCTCGTAAAGGCGTGAAGTCCAAAACTCCTGTACTAATTGTCTGGTAATCCACAAAAATGAAATGATTGGTCAAGGTATTGACATCTGGCAATTCATTTTTATATTGATAAATAAGCTTAAAATTAGCATCCGTATTCAGCGGAATTTTTAGTTGCAAAAAAGGGGCAAGTAGTAAGTAATTTGAAGAAGTAACCTGAGGAGAGGTTATGGTTTCTAATGATGCATTTAGTCCTAACGATAAATCTATTACTCTAATTCTTTTTTTTAATACGGCTCTTAACAAGGGGCTAGACTTTTCAATTTCTATGCGATTAGAAGAAAGGTTCTTATTTTCATATTCAAATTTTGCCCGATAAAGCATTGAATTGGAAGATACGTTGGTAGTATTCCATGAATACCCTATATCAAAATTAAGTGAAACATTTTTATTGTATATGTATCTAAAAATTATCTGTGACACACTCTGAGAGATATTGCTATTCTGGAAAAGGCTATCCAAATTTTCCATACCAAAAAAGACAGGGTATTTAATATATCTTGAGTTGAGCTGTTGCTTATTTCTGCTATAGAAATGGCTTATAATGACTTGTGAAGCAGCATGTCTGCTAAGTTTTTGAGTATATTCTAAGGCATTAAAAATATGGGTCGGCTGTTCTTTTGTAAATTGAAGCACATATTCTATTAGATTATTTTCCCTCCTGTTTAAGGATAGATTTACCTTATTAGCTTGGATAGCTATATTAGAGTGAGTTTTTAAGCTACTGTTCTGTTGGCTGGATAAATAATCTGTTTGGATAACTACATCCGTAAGTAAATTTTTATTTGAATAGACTGATTCCTCCTTATAACTAATGGTATCTTTTTGAGAAAAAAAAGTATTCTGATTAAAATATTGTTGGTTATTCTTTTCTCTATAATGCGTTCCCAACAGTTTTACCTTAAAGAATGATGTTATATTAAATATCTGTGAAAGGTTACCTAACCCCAAACGTCTTCGGGCAGTAAATTTTTCGGGTAAGCCTATATATTGGATAGTTGGTAAATTTATTAAGGAAAGAGGTTCGCTTATACTATTATCTATAGCTTGGTTATCTATGTTCAAGTCTGTAAAAGTGGCACTTAACTCTCCCTTTGCATCAAATCCATTATTGTTATAATTGCCTAATAAAAACGTTTTTGCTTTTTTAGATAATGAAAATAAATTAGTGTGCAAATAGGTCTTTAATTCTTTCCCGTAGCCAGCACCTACTGTATAAGTACCCGATATTATATTTTTCTTTTCTTCCTTTATGCTCAAATTCAATACCATTCTATCCGATTCTTTTACATCTTTCAAAACGGGATTATCTTGATAATGGTCAATTACTTGAACTTTATCAATCACATTGGCTCGTATATTTCTTGTGCCAATGGTATAATTAGCCCCAAACATATCATCTCCTTCAATTAATACTTTATCAATGGGCTTTCCATTTACAGTTATTCCTCCTGCTTCGCCTACCTGTACGCCAGGCAACTTTTTTTAAAACATCTTCAACAGAATATTCCGTACTATCAATATAAGAAGCTATATTATAAGAAGTAGTATCATTTTTCCTTATCATAGGGTAAGCTAGATTCTCTAACTATTACTTCTCGCAAATCAAAGGCCGAGGGAAGAAGAAAAAAATTTTGGTTAGCTGTATCTTTGCTTATATCTATAAAAAAAGATTTTTTCTGATAACCCAGCATA